>JBEYJY010000044.1:0-68401 GCA_040631425.1 Streptomyces sp. NPDC020096 | reverse complement strand
GGGGGGGGGGGGCCGGGGGGTTGGTTTTTTCGCCCCGTTTGTTTTCCCCTCGGGCGGTTGGTTTTGGGGGGGGGGGTCCCGGGGGGGGGGGGGGGGGGGGGGGGCCCCCCGCCCGGCCCCCCCCCCAACGCCAAGCCCCCGTTATGCCCCCGCCTTACGGAAGAGGCGTGTGCCGGTCGTCACGGAGGCCAGTACCAAGGCCACCGCCACCAGCACCCCGTAGAGCATCGTGCTGCCGCCGTAGTCACCGACGAAGGCGGCCCGTACCGCGTCGACCAGGTAGCGGAACGGCATGAAGTGCGAGAGCACGTTCAGCCAGCCGGGCGCGAGGGACATCGGCAGCATCAGACCGGACAGCAGCATCGCGGGCATGTTGACCGCGTTGACGAGCGGACCGAACGACTGCGGGGTGGAGACCCGCATCGCGAGCGCGTACGACAGCGAGGCGAGCGAGACCGTCATCGCGGCGACGAAGGCGAAGCCGAGGACGATGCCGAACAGCGGTGCGCGCAGGCCCATGGCCAACGCGACCAGGATCACCAGCACGGCCTGGAAGACGAACAGCGCCGCGTCCCGCAGCACCCTGCCGAGCAGCAGTGCGAGCCGGCTGACCGGGGTGACCCGCATCCGCTCCACGACGCCGTGCTGCTTCTCGATGATGATGGCGAAACCGCAGAACGCGGCACCGAACAAACCGAGTTGCAGCAGCAGACCGGGCACCAGCACCTGCCAGGAACTGCCGCGGGAGGCCAGCGGCATACCGGTCAGCAGGGGCCCGTAGAACAGCAGGTAGAGCAACGGCATCAGAGTGCCGAAGAATATCTGCATCTTGGAGCGCAGCGTCTGCCGGGCGTAACGCCCGAAGACCAGCGCGGTGTCGGAGACGAAAGTGCTCAACGAGGGCTCCTAGACGGCGACGGGGGTGGCGTCCTGGGGCGCGGCCCCGCGCCCGGTGATGGCGAGGAAGGTGTCCTGCAAGGTGGCGTCGGGCGAGCCCGCGTACCGGGTCTTCAGGGCGGTCGGGGTGCCTTCCGCGACGACCCGGCCGTGGTCGACGACGACCAGGCGGTCGGAGAGCGCGTCGGCCTCGTCCAGGTAGTGCGTGGTGAGGAAGACGGTGGTGCCCCACTGCGCGCGGATACGGCGGACCAGGTCCCACAGGTCGGAGCGGCTGCCCGGGTCCAGTCCGGTGGTCGGCTCGTCCAGGAAGAGGACCGCGGGCCGGTGGGTGAGGCCCATGGCGATGTCCAGCCGCCGCCGCTGCCCGCCGGACAGCGCCGCGCACTTGCGCTCCAGCAGCTCGGTCAGGTCGAGCTCGCGGGCCAACTCCTCGGCGCGCGCCTCGGCTTCGGCCTTGGACAGCCGGTAGAGCCGTCCCTGGGTGACCAGTTCTTCCCGTACGGAGACGCTCGGGTCGACGCCGCCTGACTGCGCGACATATCCGGTCTTCTTCCGCACACCGCCCGGGTCGCGAACGAGGTCGCAGCCCGCCACGGTGGCGGCTCCGCTGGTCGGCGCCAGGAGCGTGGTGAGCATCCGCAAGGTGGTGGTCTTTCCAGCGCCGTTGGGGCCGAGGAAGCCCAGGATCTCGCCCGCCTCCACGGTGAGGTCGATGCCGCGTACGGCCTGGACCGGGCCGTTCTTGGTCTGGAAGGTCCGGGCGAGCCCGGACGTGCTGATGACTGCCATGGTGCAAGAAAAGCAGGGTCGCTTAAATTTTGCAACGTCCCCAAAATTTGTGGATGCCCAGCAAAGCTAGGATGGGGGCATGGCGGCAGAGGGGCTCAGGGAGCGGAAGAAGCGGCAGACCCGGCAGAACATCTCGGACATCGCGACCGGACTGTTCCTGGGGCGCGGGTTCGACGCGGTGACCATCGCGGAGATCGCCGACGCCGCCAATGTCTCCGTCAACACCGTGTACAACTACTTCCCCGCGAAGGAGGACCTCTTCTTCGACCGGAGCAAGGGTGTGATCGACCGCCTTCCCCGGTATGTGCGCGGCCGCGACAAGGGGGAGTCGGCCGCCGCGGCCGTACTGCGTGAGCTACGCGGCCAGGTGGAGGAAGTGTCGCCGTCCGTCGGGCTGTTCGATGGTTATGACCGCTTCATGCGGGTTGTCCAGGACTCGCACGCCCTCAAGGCGCGCCTTTGGTACCTGCAGCAGGAGGTCGTCGAGTCCGTCGAGCGGACACTGCGCGAGGAGACGCAGGCCGACCCCGGCGATCCGCTGCCGCTCCTCGTCGGCTCCCAACTCGCCTGGCTGCAGAGCACGCTCATGGGATACATCGGCGGCCAGATGATGGCGGGCCGCAACCCGGCGGAGGTCTCCCGTGAAGCCCTCGCCCTCCTTGACGAGATGGAGGACCTGTTGGGCGAGCGGGTTCTCAACTATGCGGCGAAGAACACATAGTGACGCGAGCCTCTTCATACTGCGCGCAGTGGTGAACGGACGTTAAGGTCCGCCCAAAGACGTCCAATAGAGGGGTGTGTCGTGGCGAAGAAGCTCGCCGTCATCGGAGCCGGTCTGATGGGCTCCGGCATCGCGCAGGTATCGGCCCAGGCGGGCTACGAGGTCGTGCTGCGTGATGTCACCGACGAGGCACTGGCCCGGGGCAAGGGCGGGATCCAGGCGTCGTACGAGAAGTTCGTCGCCAAGGGCAAGCTGGACGCCGAGACCGCCGAGGCCGCGCTCGGCCGCATCACCACGACCACCGACCTCGACGCGGTCGCCGACGCCGACATCGTCGTCGAGGCGGTCTTCGAGAAGATCGAGGTCAAGCAGGACATCTTCCGCGCCCTCGACAAGATCGTCCGCGAGGAGGCGATCCTCGCCTCCAACACCTCGGCCATTCCGATCACCAAGATCGCCGCGGTGACCGAGCGGCCGGAGCGGGTGGTCGGTACGCACTTCTTCTCGCCGGTGCCGATGATGCAGCTGTGCGAGCTGGTCCGCGGCTACAAGACCAGTGACGAGACGCTGGCCGCCGCCCGCGCCTTCGCCGAGGAGGTCGGCAAGACCTGCATCGTCGTCAACCGCGACGTGGCGGGCTTCGTCACCACCCGGCTGATCTCCGCCCTCGTGGTGGAGGCCGTCAAGCTCTACGAGTCCGGCGTCGCCTCCGCCGAGGACATCGACACCGCCTGCAAGCTCGGCTTCGGCCACGCCATGGGCCCGCTGGCCACCACCGACCTCACCGGCGTCGACATCCTGCTGCACGCCACCGGCAACATCTACACCGAGTCGCAGGACGAGAAGTTCGCCCCGCCGGAGCTGATGCGGCGCATGGTTGACGCGGGCGACATCGGCCGTAAGAGCGGCCAGGGCTTCTACCGCTACTGAAGCGGCGGTCGGCGCGCCAGTACCAGCGCGGGCAACCGCGTTGAGGCCTACGACTTCACCCCCAGGAGTGAATTCGGTATCGGTTCGCTCACGGACGGCAACCCTTGGATGCGACGAATCGTCAGTTGCGGTGAGACTGGAGAGACGATCGGTACGGACAACGGGGATCCACACACCTTGGGAGCGAGCATGCATATCAGGGGCGACCACGCCCAGCTCAGCGTCGGGGGCCGCCTCGATGTCCGGAGCGCGGCGGACGCCCGTACCGTCCTGCATTCCGCTGTCGACTCCGGCCACGGGGACCTGGTGCTGGATCTGACCGAGCTGGACTCGTGGGATGCCACGGGCCTCGGCGTGATCATGGGGGCACACCGGCGCGCCGGGCGGGCGAACCGGCGGCTGGTGCTGCGCGGTGTGCCCCCGCAGATGGAACGGCTGCTGGTCGCGACGCGACTGCACCGCATCCTCACCATCGAGCGGGGGCTCACGGCGGACCCGTCAGCGCGCCCCTAGTGCCACGGGCGGGCCTGCCGTGGGGGGCGTGCCCGCCCGGGTGTGCGGCCATACTGTGCGGGCCGGGGGGCCGGGGCCCGCGGTGCTGGCCGCTGGTGTAACAGTCCCCGGGAGAACACAGTAGGGTTCGGTTCCCGGCGTGCCGCCCGGCACGCCGTCGCAAGGCAACCGGGCCGGTCCCAAGTTCGGACGTACGGGCTTCCGGTACGACATCCCGTACGCGAATCGCTATGGGGGGCGGAGACGATGGACCCACTAAGCCGTGGACCCGAGGACCACGACGCCTTCGGATCGCCGGTGCCCGGAGACCACCCGGCGGCGGGCGGTGAGGACACCCTGTCGACCCGGCGACCGCCGCTTCCGCCGAGTGAGCCGGTCGGATCGCAGAGCAGCGCCGGGAAGGGTCCTGGCACCGCCCGCGTCGCCCAGGTCGTGGCGGGTGAGTACCTGCTCACCGTCAACCCCATAGACGGCAGCGAGGTCGTCCTCTGCCCGCCCGACCGGATACCCGCGGCCGTCCGCCGCACCCCCGAGGAGCGCGCGGCCCGCGACCGCGCCGCCCGGCCGGTGGCGTCCGCCGGGCCGCCGGTGCCGGAACCGCCGCTGCTGGAGCGGTCGGAGGAGAGCGAGCGGCTGGTACGGCTGCTCGGCCGAGGCCGCTCGGTACGGGTCACCGGGCCCTCGGGATCCGGCCGCACCGCACTGCTCGCCGCCATAGCCGACCGCTGTGTCGGCCTGGCGCCCGACGGCGTCATACGCCTTTCCGGTTACCGCCGGCCCCCCGGCGATCTGCTGCACGACCTCTGCGCGGCCGTCTACCGCGCGGAACACCACCGCCCCGACCGGGCGCGGCTGCGGGAACTCGCGGCCGACATCGGCGCCGTCGTCGTCCTGGACGACATCGAGTTCGGTGGCGCGGCCCTTGAGGAACTCCTCGGCTCGGCCCCCGAATGCGCCTTCCTGATATCCGCCACCCCTGAGACCGCGGCGCCCTCCGCCGACTCGCACATCGAGGAGGTCTTCCTCCCCGGCCTGTCCAAGGCCGCCTGTGTGGAACTGCTGGAGCGGGCCGTCGAGCGTCCGCTCACCGAGGACGAGACCGCCTGGGCGGCGGACCTGTGGTTCGAATCCGAGGGCCTGCCGCTGCGCTTCGTCCAGGCCGGAGCGCTGCTGCGGCAGCGCGAGGCCCTGCGGCAGTCCGCGGACCAGTCCGACGATCGGGTGGATGACAACCCGTTCGATCCCGAGGCGATACCCGGCCGAGCGCCGCTGCCGTCACTGGCGGAGAGCGCCGCACCGGCCCAACTGCTCGCCTCCCGGCTGAGCTCGGACGCCAGCGATGCACTGGCCTTCGCCATCGCGCTCGGCGGTGAGTGCCCCCATCAGTCGCATCTGCCCGCGCTGGTCGGTGACACGCACGCCGACTCGGCGCTCGCCGAACTCGTCGGCTGCGGTCTGGCCACCCCGGTCGCCTCGCACTTCCGGCTTGCCGCCGGGGTGCTCCAGCAGCTCACCGCGGCGGGCGACGCCGGGCAGCAGGAACGGGCACAGGCCCCGGCCCAGCACTACTCCTGGTGGGCGGGCCACCCGTCGGTCGACGCGGAGCGGGTCTCCGCCGAGGCGGACGCGATCCTGGCCGCGATGTCGGCAAGCCGCGACGGCGGCCACCCGAGCGCCGCGGTGCTGCTGGCGCACACCGCCGCCCCGGCGTTCGCCGCCGCGCTGAACTGGAGCGCGTGGGAGCGTGCGCTGCGGATCGGGCAGGAGGCCGCGAGACTGTCCGGTGAGGTCGGTGAAGAGGCCTACTTCCACCACGAGTTGGGCGTCCTCGCGCTGTGCACCGGCAATCTGGACCGGGCGCGCACCGAGCTGGAGGCGTCCATCGGCATGCGCGGCGTGCTCGCCGACCGGCAGGGCACCATCGTCGGCCGCCGCACCCTCGCACTGGTCACCGACCGGGCGGCCGGGCCCTCGCCGGTGCGCACCCAGGCCGCCGAGGAGATCCCGATCTCCCGTAGCGAGGCATCGCAGTCCCCGCTGACCGTGCGGCTGCCGCATGCCGTACAGCAGACCGCCCCGACCGTCGTCACCCGGCAGCCCGTGGCCGCCCCGCCCTCTCGGCGCCACGCGCTGCTCGCCGGATCGCGCCGGAACCTGCTCGCGGCGGGCGCGGGAGCGGTGCTCGCCGCCGTGCTTGGCACCGTCGTCACGCTCGGCGCCACGTCCGACCACAAGGCCGGGCAGAACACGCCGATGAACGTCAACCCCTCGGAATCGGCCACGCAGGACACCAACGGCGACGGCGACCTCCCCGCCGGCCAGCCCACGCCCGCGGGCAACGCGCCGCGGCACTCCGCACCGCCCGGCTCCCCGGGCCACCATGCCTCCACGAGCCCGGCGCCCGGGACACCGTCCACCGGTTCGCCGGGCAGCGGCGCGACCACTCCGGGCGGCACCGGGCCGACCCAGCCGCCGACCTCGCAGCCTCCGACGTCCAAGACGCCCTCGCCGCCGCCCACCTCCAAGTCGCCCTCGACGCCACCGAGTTCGCCGTCCTCGACGCCGCCGTCCAAGCCCCCGATCACCCCGAGCTCGGGGACGTCGACCACGGCCAGTGGCGCGGCTCCCAGCGAGTCGGTCGGCACCGGGAGTTCCAGGTCCAGCTCCAGCTCCGGTGCGGGCGCCACGGCTCCCAGCGCCGCCCCCAGCGGCAGCGCCGCCTAGCAACGGCAGAGCCCCGGCGCCACTGTGTGCGCCGGGGCTCCGTCGTATCCGCGGGCCTAGAACAACCGCAGCTTGTCGTCCTCGATGCCGCGCAGTCCGTCGTAGTCGAGCACCGCGCAGGAGATACCGCGGTCGGTGGCGAGCACCCGCGCCTGCGGCTTGATCTCCTGGGCGGCGAAGACACCCTTCACCGGGGCCAGGTGCGGATCGCGGTTGAGCAGTTCCAGATAGCGGGTGAGCTGCTCCACACCGTCGATCTCGCCGCGGCGCTTGATCTCCACCGCGACCGTTCCACCGTCGGCGTCCCGGCACAGGATGTCGACCGGGCCGATGGCCGTGGGGTATTCACGCCGAATAAGCGTCCAGCCCTCCCCGAGGGTCTCGATGCGGTCGGCGAGGAGTTCCTGCAGGTGTGCCTCCACACCGTCCTTGATGAGCCCGGGGTCTACGCCCAACTCATGGGACGAGTCGTGCAGCACCTCCTCCAAGGTGATGACGAGCTGTTCCCCCGCCTTGTTGACCACGGTCCAGACGCCGTCGCCCTCCTTGAGGGTGCACGGCGGCGACATCCAGTTGAGGGGTTTGTAGGCACGGTCATCCGCATGGATCGACACACTGCCATCGGCTTTTATCAGCAGAAGTCGCGGCGCCGACGGCAGGTGGGCGGTAAGCCGACCTGCGTAGTCCACGGAGCAACGAGCAATGACGAGACGCACGATCCGCAACGCTACTCGAACCTCCCCCCACCGCGCATTCTGATCTTCCCAGCTGTGCGGCATCGACGGCCGGTGCCCCGGATCCGGCGACAGGATGCGCATTCAGGACAGGGCGGGCAGGCAAGGTTGGCCGGTTGTGCGCGCAAGCTTCTGGTGCGGCAGTACCTATCCCCCTACGGTGGGTAGCGGGAGTCCGCCGTGCGGGAGATTTTTCGGTGGCTTCCCTCCGACATCCGTTAGGCCCCGTGCGCCGCGCGGGGTCGCGAGAGGAGAACCCCATGTCGCTCGACGTCTCACCGGCCCTCCTCGAACAGGCCGAGCGAGGCGAGGTCGACGAAGCCCAATTCGTCGACTGCGTCCGGACCTCCCTGCCGTTCGCGTGGGAGATGATCAGCTCACTGGTGGCCCAACTGAAGGTGGACGGCGGCGAGTTCGCCGACAACCAGGTTCCGCCGCCGGATGAGCAGGCGCGTGGCCAGCTGCTGCGCGCGCTTGCCAGCGACGCCATTCGAGGCGCTCTGCAGCGGCACTTCGGGGTCCGGCTCGCATTCCAGAACTGCCATCGGGTCGCCGTCTTCCCGCTCGACTCCTCCGTCGACCCGACGTACGCCCGCTTCACCTCGGTGCGGGCTCAACTGCTCAACCAGTCCCCGGAGTTGAGGGACTGCTGAGCGTCCTGTGCACTCTTGACGCTCCCGCTGCTACGCCAGCAGCGGGAGCACTTCACCGCCCAGCCGCGCGACGTTCAACTCAGTACCGGCCAGATCGCCGGAGCCCTCGGCGAGCAGCGCGAAGCGGCTGATCCCGGTGCGCTCCGCGGTGGCAGCGAGCCGGTCGGCGCACAGCCGCGGGGTGCCCACCGGGTGCAGTCGGCAGAGCAACTCCGTGTACGCGTTCGCGTCACGCATCGGCCGTACCCGCCCGTCCACCGTCACATGAGCGGCCAGCCCCTGCCGCAACCACTCCGGCATCGCCTTGCCCAGCGTCTCGACGGCGTCCCGTCCGGTGTCCGCCAACTGGACGACTCCGGCGGAGACATGCGCCGCCCGCGCCACCTCTTCGGGTGAACGTCCCAGCGCCAGCGCGGTGTTGCGCCACAGCGCCGTCATCTCCGCCTTCTCCTCGTCCCCGCAGTGCATGCCGAGCAGCATCGGCAGACCCCGCTGCGCCGCGAGCCGCACGCTCGCGGGCGAGGTGCAGGCCATCACCACGGGCGGGCCCGATGACTCCTCCAACTCATCGGCGCGGGGCACCACCGGGACCTCACGGAACCGGTAGCGCGGCCCGTCCGCGCCGACGCGCGGCTCACGCAGCCAGCGCAGCAGCAGGTCAAGCGCTTCGGGGAAGCCCTCCTCGTATGCGCCGACGCCGGTGCCGAAGACCTCCAGGTCCTGCCATGGGCCGCCGCGGCCGATCCCCAGCGTGAACCGCCCGCCGGAGGTCAGATGCAGCAGCGCCGCCTGCTCGCCGAGGGTGACCGGGTGCGTGGTCGGCAGCACGCTGACCGCGGTGCCCACGCCGATCCGCCGGGTGCGCCCCAGCAGCATCGCGGCCAGCGTGGCGGCTTGTGGGCACACCCCGTACGGCATGAAGTGGTGCTCGGCCAGCCATACGGCGTCGAGCCCGGCGGCTTCGGCGGCATCCGCGGTCCGCAGTGTGCGGTGCAGCGCTTCCATGTGGCCCTGGCCCGGGAACTGGGCCGAGAGCGCGAATACCCCTACGCGCATTGTGATTCACCTCTTCCCTGCCCGACGAGGCTCCCCATTGGCATTAACGCGCGACACGTGCCGAAGGCACGGGCGAGCGCCGTTATTTCGTGACTGCGTGATTGTCCGACCGGTGTCGACCGCGATTCCGCTGGTTACCCGAGCGGGACGGTGCCGCGTACGCTGGTGGGGACCCGTAGAAAGCCGCCTGTCCGTGAGGTGTCCCGTGTCGCCGCGCCGAAACCGCCCGTACCGGGCCGACAAGCTCGAACCGCGGCCGGAGAGCGACCGGCACGGCCTTGAGCGCACCGAGAGTTGGCAAGGCGAGGAGTGGGTGATGCGCCCGGTCGCGGGCAGCGTCGGCAAGACCTACCGCTGCCCCGGTTGCGACCAGGAGATCCCGCCGGGCGTCGGCCATGTCGTGGCCTGGCCGGAGTACGGGGGAGTGGACGACCGGCGGCACTGGCACCGGGCGTGCTGGAACGCGAGGGACCGCCGGAGTGCGAAGCTCCAGCGGTCCCGTAACGCACCGCGCTATTAACCGGGGGCTACGCCCCCGGACCCCGTTCTGGGGGCTGCGCCCCCAAGCCCCCCGCTCCGGGGGCTGCGCCCCCAGGCCCCTGCTCCGGGGGCTGCGCCCCCAGGCCCCTGCTCTGGGGCTGCGCCCGCGAGTTCCCTGTTCTGGGGCTGCGCCTCCGACTCGCCTAGACGTCGCGCTTGTTGACGGTGGTGAAGGCGGCGGCCAGGGCTGCCGTCGTCACTGCTGCGAGGATCCACAGGGGGGTCCAGCCGTGTGGGCCGTTGCCGCCCTCGCTTCCGTAGATCACCGCGAGGGAGTTGGGCACGGAGTAGTCCATCAGCTTCTCGCGGACCGTCTCCAGGCTCTGCGTCTGCATGAACAGCGCGAGGATCAGCGGAAGCAGCACCACCCCGAGCATCGTCGTGATCGCGCCCGCCGAGTGCCGCAGCAGTGACCCCACCGCCAGCGACAGCAGGCCGAGCAGCGCGACGTACAGCCCGGCGCCGAGGGTCGCTCGCACCCACGCCCCGCCGGACGGCGTCGGCGCGCCGGAGCCGGACAGCATCGATGAGTCGATGGCGGCGACCAGGAAGCAGGCGGCGGTGGTCAGCACCAGTGCCAGCGCGAAGAAGACGATCGCCTTCGCGGCCAGCACCCGCGAACGACTCGGACACGCGGTCAGCGTGGTGCGGATCATGCCGGTGCCGTACTCGGCGGTGATCACCAGCACGCCGAGGGTGATCACGCACAGGCTGCCCAGCAGCACTCCGAAGAAGCCGAAGAAGAGGATCGGAGCGCCGTTCAGCGAGTGCCCGCTCGCGGCGCTGGCCACCAGCAGGCCGATGCCGATCACCAGCACCAGCATGATGCCGAGCGTCCACAGGGTGGAGCGGACGGTACGGATCTTCGTCCACTCCGAGCGCAGCGCGTCGCCGAGCGTCGCGTTCCGCACCGGGATCGGGGAGGCGTACGCGGGGCCGGGGGCGCCCTGCCACGGCTGCGTCGGCGCTTGGTACGGAGTGTTCATCTCAGCGGTCCTCGGTGGTGGGCTGGTTCACGGGGGCGGCGGGTACGGGCGGCGCGGCAGGCGGTGGCGGCGTGCCGTAGCCCGCAGCGGACTGCTGTGGCGCGTGTGGCTGCTGGTACGCGTGGGGCGGCTGCTGTTGGTAGGCCTGTTGCTGTTGCGCCTGCGGCGGCTGCTGGTAGCCCTGCGGTTGCTGCTGGTACCCCTGAGGCATCTGCTGGTAGGCCTGCGGCGGCGGCTGCTGCCCGTACCCCTGTTGTGGCGGCGCCATCCGCGGGTCCTGTCCCGAGCGGTACTCCACCGCGCCCTGCGTCATCCGCATGTACGCCTCTTCCAGCGAGGCCTGGTGCGGCGACAGTTCCCACAACCGGATGTCCGCCTGGTGCGCGATATCGCTGATCCGCGGCAGATCGAGACCGGCCACCCGCAGCGCGCCGTCCTGCTCCGGCTGTACGGCGGCGCCCGCCTCACCCAGCGCCGCGGTCAACTTCTCCAGCAGACCAGGCTCGTTGGGCGTGCGGACCCGGGCGAACCCGGTCGAGTTGTGGGCTATGAAGTCCCTGACGCTCATGTCGGCCAGCAGCTGTCCGCGGCCGATCACGATCAAGTGCTCGGCGGTGAGCGCCATTTCGCTCATCAGGTGGCTGGAGACGAAGACCGTACGCCCCTCGGCGGCCAGCCCCTTCATCAGGTTGCGGACCCAGTGGATGCCCTCCGGGTCAAGGCCGTTGACCGGTTCGTCGAAGAGCAGCACCTGCGGGTCGCCGAGCAGCGCCGCGGCGATGCCGAGCCGCTGGCCCATACCGAGCGAGAACCCCTTGGAGCGCTTGCCGGCCACCCCCTGCAGGCCGACGATGCCCAGCACCTCGTCCACCCGTCGCGCCGGGATGCCGGACAGCTGTGCCAGGCAGAGCAGATGCTGGCGCGCGCTGCGGCCGCCGTGGACCGCCTTGGCGTCGAGCAGCGCGCCGACATGGCGCGGCGCGTTGGCCAGTTCGCGGTACTTGCGACCGCCGATGGTCACCTGCCCCGCGGTGGGTGTGTCAAGCCCCAGGATCATCCGCATCGTCGTGGACTTGCCGGAGCCGTTGGGCCCCAGGAAGCCGGTGACGGTGCCTGGACGCACCTGGAACGACAGGTTGTAGACGGCCGTCTTCGCGCCGTACTGCTTGGTGAGGCCGCGCGCCTCGATCATGTTCCGCCCCTCTACCGACAGATGGGGCCATGCCCCCCGTGTCTAGGAGGCTACCGGGGGTGTCGTGGTTCCCGGTAAGGCGAGCAGTTCGGGCTGCGGCAGCGTCCAGCCCTCCTCGACGAAGACCCGCTTGCCCTCGGCGCGCGCCCGAGGATCCTCGGCGGCCCGCTCCACCCAGCTCCGCGGGTCGGGCCCGAACAGCTCGCGCAACCGGTCGGAGGCACCGAGCAGTTCGGTCAGCAGGGCCCGCTGCTCCCCGGTGGGGTGCGGGGTGCGGCCGTCCAGCGCGAGGACGCCGTGGATGTTGGCGTACAGATACGCCACCGCCAGCGGATCCCCGGACGGCAGCCGCATCGGGAAACGCTCGCCGGGTACCTCGATCCGGCGGAAGTTGAGCGCTTCCGAGGCGTCGATCGCGCTGAGTTGATCGGCGTCCAGCCAGGAGGCGACCAGCGTCGACCCCCGTCCGCTGTCCAGGTACGGGGAGGCGCTGACGTACCCCAGCACGCTGATGTGCGCGGAGACGCCCACCGCGATACCGGTGATCCGCACCGGCATCATGGGGACGGTCGCGACGAGCCCGACCGAGGTGAGCTTGTGCCGCAGCTGACCGGGGGAGCCGTTGGAGCCGACCGCCATGACCGGGACGCGCTCGGCGACCGGGGGCAGCTCCAACTCCGCCAGCAGATCGTCGAGTCGGCGGCCCGGCGGGTCGACGCGCCAGTGGCCCACCGGGCCGGGCAGCGGGCGCAGCGGCAGCAGTTCGCCGCGGTGCAGCAGGCCGGGCTCGGGGACCGGCGTGCCGGGGTAGTTGAGCGGCTGTTGCGCGGCGATGGTGTCCAGCCCGAGCGCCTCCAGGCTGCGCGGCCGCGGTTGTGTCACCACACCGGGAGCGTATCGCTCAGGCGTCGCGCTTCTTCAAGAGCGCGTATCCGCCAAGCAGCGCGGCGGCCACCCAGGCGGCCATGATCAGCAGGCCCGCCCAAGGCCCGTACGGCCGACCGTCGTTGCGGGTGACCACCATCATGATCTTCTGGCCCGCCTGGTCCGGCAGATAGCGGGCGACCTTCTTGGTGGCGCTGACGTTGCCGAGGATGTTGGAGATCAGGAAGAAGAACGGCATCAGGATCGACAGCGACAGCAGCGGGCTGCGCAGCATCGCCGCACAGCCCATCGCGAACATCGCGATCAGCGCCATGTACAGTCCGCCGCCGACCACCGCGCGCAGCACGCCGGGGTTGCTGATCTGGGTGCCGTGACCGCCCAGCATCGCCTGGCCGACGAAGAAGGCGATGAAGGAGGTGATCTCACCGACCGCGAGGGCCAGCAGGGTGGCGATCGTGATCTTGCCGAAGAGGAAGCTGCCGCGCTGCGGTACCGCCGCCAGCGAGCTGCGGATCATGCCGGTGGAGTACTCGTTGGAGACCACCAGCACGCCGAAGACGATCATCAGCAACTGGCCGATTCCCATCCCCGCGAAGCTGGTGTAGGTGGGGTCGAAGGTCAGCCTCTCCGGCAGCGGCATCTTGTGGAACTCGTTGTTCACGAGCAGCGAGATCAGCAGACCGAGCCCGATGGTGATCACCGCCGCGAGCGAGAGTGTCCACACCGTGGACCGTACCGACCGGATCTTGGTCCACTCCGACTTCAGGACCGCCGCTGTCGCCGCCATCGTCAAGCTCCCTTGCCCTGATTCCAGCCCTCGCCCCAGGCGGTCCGCGCCTCGGCCGGCGGCTCCTCGCCGTCGTGTGCGTGGTACTCCACCGTCTCCGCGGTGAGCCGCATGAACGCCTCCTCCAGCGAGGCCTGCTGCGGTGACAGCTCATGCAGCACGATCCGGTGCTCGGCGGCCAGCTCGCCCAGCCGCGCCGCCTGTGCGTCGGAGACCTCGAACGCGCCGTCAGCCGAGGCCACCGCGGTGATCCCGGCCGAATGCAGGGCGTCGTGCAACGCTTCGGGCTGCGGGGTGCGGACCCGTACGAACGAGTGGGAGTTCTGCGCGATGAACTCCGCCATCGAGGTGTCCGCCAGCAGCCTGCCCCGGCCGATCACCACCAGATGCTCGGCGGTGAGCGCCATTTCGCTCATCAGGTGGCTGGAGACGAAGACCGTACGGCCCTGAGCCGCGAGACCCTTCATCATGTTGCGGATCCAGTGGATGCCCTCGGGGTCAAGGCCGTTGACCGGTTCGTCGAAGAGCAGCACCCGCGGGTCGCCGAGCAGCGCCGCGGCGATGCCGAGGCGCTGGCTCATACCGAGCGAGAACCCCTTGGTCCGCTTCTTCGCCACCGAGGTCAGGCCCACGGTGTCCAGCACCTCGCGTACCCGCGGGGCCGGAATGCGGTTGGACTGCGCCAGGCAGAGCAGATGGTTGTACGCGCTGCGCCCCGGGTGCCAGGTCTTGGCCTCCAGCAGTGCGCCGATGTACGCCAGCGGCTCCCGCAGATCCGCGTAGTGCTTGCCGTCGATCCGCACATCACCCGCGGTGGGCCTGTCCAGGCCCAGCATCATCCGCATGGTGGTCGACTTGCCGGCGCCGTTGGGGCCGAGGAAGCCGGTGACGATACCCGGCCGCACGGTGAACGTCAGGTGGTCTACGGCCACCTTGTCGCCGAAGTGCTTGGTCAGAGCTTGCAGCTCGATCATGTCCACACGCTAAGGGGACGCGGCCCTGGCCGCGAGCTTTTCGCCTGCGGCGGGTTTTCCCACCCACCCACCCTTTCGGGCCCCGCCCCGGGAAGGGGGTCCGGGGGCTTGCCCCCGGAAGGAAAAAGTCCCCACCCACACAAGAAGCCCCCGCCGCAAGGCGGGGGCTTCCGGGCCGGACCGCGCGTCAGCGGCTCTGCTGCGCGGGCACCCCGCGGGAAATCGGCTCGTCGTCGGGGGCGGCGGCTGCCGCCACCGCCGCGCCGGTCAGCGTGGCCAGCATCTCGCGGACGTTCGTCAGCTGGGCGTTGATGCTGTCGCGGCGGTTGGTGAGCGCCGCCAGCTCGCGCTCGGATTCGCTGCGGATACGGTCCGCCTTGGCGTTGGCGTCGGCCACGATGTCCTCCGCCTGGCGCTGTGCGGTCTCCACCGTCTGGCGGGCCCGGCGCTCGGCGTCGGTACGCAGCTTCTCGGCCTCCAGGCGCAGCTGCTCGGCGCGGTGCTCGATCTCGGCGAGGCGCTTCTCCGCCTTGGCCTGACGCGAGGCCAGGTCGCGCTCGGACTGCTCGCGGCGCTTGGCCAGATTCGTCTCGAAGTCGGCGGCGGCCTGGGCGGCCTTGGCGCGGGTCTCCTCGAAGAGGGCGTCCGCCTCCTCACGCTTGGCCTGCGCGTCCTTGTTCGCCTCGACCCGCAGCTGGTTCGCGTCGGTCTTGGCCTTCTCGACGATGCGCGAGCCCTCGTCCTCGGACTTCTGCTTGCGCTCGGCCGCGTACGCCTCGGCATCCGCACGCACCTGGTTGGCGGCCCCCTCCGCCAACTCGCGGTGCTGCTCGGCGGCGCGACGGGCCTCCTCGCGCAGGTCCTTGGCCTCCTCCTCGGCGAGCCGGAGGATCTTCTCTACGCGGGCGCCGAGACCGGCGTACGACGGTTCGGCGTCATTGATCTGGGCCTGCGCGTTCTGGGTTTCGAGGTGCAGTTCCTCGATGCGCTTCTCCAGCGCGCTGATCCGGGCCAGTGCACTGTCTCGGTCGGCGACGAGCTTCGTGATGCGGTCGTCCACCTGTCCGCGGTCGTAACCACGCCGCACGAGCTCGAAGCCGAAGGGGGAGGAAGTGTCGCTCATGGGGTTCCTGTCAATTCAGGCCGGTGAGGTGATAGAGGGAATCCTAGGGGTGAGAACGGCGTGTCATCGAGTCATTGCGCTAGGGATCTGGAGAATGTGCGCTCAATCGAGTGGCGTGTCATCGGAGCGCTTACCACCCGAACGAGTGACACCAGCACCAGCACCTGCCTTTACCACGCCCTGCCCGTCCCTGCGGTCACCCGACTTCTTGCCTCCGCCGGACCCCGTCCCCTCGAACGACTCCAAAGCCTCCAACACATCCTGAACTCGGGAGATCTCCGCGTTGATGTCCTCGCGGCGGCGCTTGAGGACATCGAGTTCACGACGGCCCTCGTCGACAATACGCTCCGCCTCGGCGCGGGCTTCGGCGACCGTGCGCTCCGCGGTCCGGTCGGCCTCGGTCTTCTTCTGACCGGCTTCCTTGATCAGCCCCTCGGCCTTCTTCACCGCCGCGATGCGGACCTTGCTCGCCTCGCTGTTCGCCTCGGTCGACAGTTCCTCGGCCGCCTTCTCGGCGTCCGCGACCAACTTGCGGGCCTTCTCCTCGGCCTCCGCCAGCTGCTCGGTGGCCGCGGCCACCAGCTTGTCGACCCGCTCGCCCGCCGACTTCATCGCCTCCGCGGACTCCTTGCGGGCCCGCTCGTGCAACTCCTCGACCTCGGACTCCACCCGGGTGCGTAGCTCGTCGGCCCGCTCCCTGGTGGAGGTGGCGTCCCTGCGGGCCTCGGCCAGCAGCGTGTCGGCGTCGGTGCGGGACCGCTCCACCATGGCGTTGGCCTCGCCGCGCGCCTCGGCGATGATGCGTTCGGCCTCGGCGCGGGCGGCACCGACCATCGCGTCCGCCTGCTCCTCCGCGGTGGCGGCGGCCCTGACCGCCGCATCCTGCGCCTCGTTGCTGATGCGCTCGGCCTCGGTGGTCGCCTTGCCGATCAACTCATCGGCCTGCTGGGCGGCTTCGCTGCGCTTGCGGTTGGCCGCCTCGCGGGCCTCGTCGACGGTGCGCTCGGCTTCGGCGGTCGCCGCGGCCGCCGCCCGCTCGGTCTCGGCGCGGGTCTGCTCGGAGTGCTCCTCGGCCGCCTGACGCAGCTTCTCCGCCTCGATGGTGATGCGCTCGGCGTCCCGCTCCGCGCGCGCCACCCGCTCCTCGGCCTCGGCGTGCAGCCGCTCGGCCTCGGTGGCGGCGCCGGAGACCAACTCATCGGCCTGCTGGGCGGCTTCGGCGCGCTTGCGGTTGGCGTCCTCCCGGGCCTCGTCGCGGATCCGCTCGGCCTCGGCGAGGGCCTCGGAGACGGCCCGCTCGGCCAGTGCCTTGGCGTGCTCGGACTCCTCGTGGGCCTCGCGCCGGATGCGTACCGCGTCGGAACCGGCTCGCTCCCGCTCGGCGTTGGCCTCGGCGTGCAGCTGGTCGGCGTCCTCCCGGGCCTCGATACGCAGCCGCTCCGCGGCGTGCTCGGCCGCCGACCGCAGCCCCGCGATCTCCTCCTCGGCCTGCTCGTGCAGCCCGGCGACCGCGTCCCGTACCTGCTGGGCGGTCTGCTCGGCCGCCGCCACCAGCTCCGCGGCACGCTGCTCCGCCTCGGCGACCAGCCGCTCGGCCTCCGCGTCCGCGTCCTCCACCCGCCTGCGGGCGGCGGCCAGCAACTCCTCGCTCTGCTCGCGGGCCTGGCCGCGCTCCTGCTCCGCCTCGGCGCGCGCGTCGGCGAGCAGTTCCTCGGCCTCCCGACGGCGCCTGGCCGCCTCCTCGCGGGCCGCCGCCAGCGCCTCGGCCGCCTCGGCCTCGGTCCGCTCCGCGGCGGCCGCCGCCTCGGCGCGCAGCCGGTCGGCCGCCTCGCGCACCTGGGTACGCAACTCCTCGGCCTCCGCGGTGGCTTCACCGCGCAGCCGTACCGCGATCGCCTCGCCCTCGGCGCGCGCCTGGGAGGCGTCGGCCGCCGCCTCGTTGCGCAGCCGGTCGGCCTCCTCCTCGGCCTCGGCGCTGAGCGCCCGGACCCGCTCGGCCGCCTCGGTGCGCAGCCGCTCGGACTCCTCGGCCGCCTCGCGACGCAGCCGGTCCGCCTCGTCCACCGCGGCGCGCAGCGCCTCCTCAGCGGACGTCAACCGCTGCTGGAGCTCGTCACGTTGCCGGTCGAGGTCCGCGCGGGCCTCCTCGTGCAGCCGACGCGCCGCCTCCTCGGCGTCCTCGCGTACCTGCTGGGCCGCCCGCTCGGCGTCGTCCTTGAGCTGCCCGGCCACGTCCTCGGCCTCGCCGCGCAGTTCCTCGGCCTCGCCGCGGGCCCGCTCCAGCGCCTCCTCGGCCTGGCGGCGCAGCGTCGCGGCGCGCTCAATGGCCTCGGCGCGTACCCGGTCGGCCTCGGTGGCGACGCCCTGGCGCAGCTCGTCGGCGTCGGCACGGGCCTTGGCGAGCAACTCCTCGGCGGTGCCCGCCGCTTCCTCGATCTGCTGCAGCGCCTCCCGCCGCGCCTCACCGCGGATCCGCTCGCCCTCGGCGACGGCCTCGGCGCGCAACTGCTCGGCCTCGCCGCGCAGTCGGCGCGCCTCCTCCTGCAACTCGACGGTCTTGGCGCGGTACTCCTTGGTGTCGTCCTTGGCCGCGCCCTTGAGCTGCTCGGCGGTCTCCGCGGCCTCGGCGCGCAGCCGTTCGGCCTCGGCGTCCGCCTCGCGCCGGATCCGTTCGGCCTCCTCGGCCGCCGACTTGGTGGTCGCCTCGGCGTCGTGCGAGGCCTTGGCCAGGATCTCCTCCGCGCTCCGGGCAGCCTTGGCCAGCCGCTCGGTGGCCTCCTCGGCCGCCGCGGACCGGGCCGCCTCCTGGGCCTCGGCGACCGCCCGCTCGGCCTGTGCGCGGGCGTCGTCGCGGAGCTGCTCGGCTTCGGTCTTGAGTGCCTCCGCCTCCTTGGTGGCCTCGCCCACCAGCCGGGCGATCTGGGCACGTGCGGTACGGGTGCGCTGCTCGTTGTCCGCCTCGGCGGTGGCCAGCCGCTTGGTGGCGGTCTCCTCGGCCTCGGACCGCACCCGCTCGGCCTCCGCGCCAGCCTCCCGCAGGGCGCGCTCCGCCTCGGCCAGCGCCTGCTCGGCCCGACGGTTCAGCTCGGTGGCCTCGCGGCGCGCCTCCTCGGACTCGGCGCGGGCCCCGGTACGCAACTGCTCGGCGTGGTCGGTGGCTTCCTGGGCCTGCGTCCCGGCGGCGGTCAGCAGCCGCTCGGCGTCGGTACGGGCCCGGCGCAGGATCGTCTCGGCCTCGGTACGGGCCTCGGTGGCCGCCGACTCCAGCCGCTCGCGGGCCTGTTCGGCCAGTCTGGCCGCCTCCGTGCGGGCGGCGGACAGCGCTGCCTCGGACTCGGCGCGCGACTCGTCCATGAGACGGCGCGCCTGCGACTCGGTCCGGGCGCGCAACTGCTCGGCCCACGCAACGTTTTCGTTGACGTGCGTCTCGACGGTGCTGCGGCGCTCGGCCAGTTCCTCGTCGAGGCGGCGGCGCCGGGCGACCGCCTCGGCGTGCCACTCCGCCTCCAGCTGGGACTGGCGCTCGGCCTGCTCCTGAAGCATCCGCTGCGTGTTGGCGCGGGCCTCGCGCAACTCGCGCTCGGCGTCCGCGCGCAGCTGGTCGGCCTGGATCTGCGCGTTGCGCAGCAGCTGCTCGGCCTGGTGGCTGACGTTCTCGTACGCCCGCGGCTGGGCAAGCTGACGCCGCGCCTCGTGCAGCTTGGCGCGCAGCACCTCGACCTGATAGCCGAGATCGTCTGCGTGGTCGACGGCCTTGTCCCGCTCGGTCCTCAGCCGCTCCATCTCGGCCTCGAACTGCGAGAGGTGGTCGTCAGCCTCGTAGCGGTCGTAGCCCCGCACTCCGCGGTCCCATCCGTCTCCTGGACTGCCCACCCGCCAACCGGGTGAGCTCTCCGGTGAACATAGCCATTCAGGAGAATGGTGTCAGATCTTCACCGCAGTCCGGGCCCGTCCCCCGGCGCCCAGCCCCGGGGGACACAGTACCGGGGCGGGACCCTCCCGGTCAGTGAACCTGGTCGGTGGCCCCGACCGGTCAGTGATCTTCGACGGGGTCCTGGGCCGATGTCACCAGCTCGGTGAGGACCCCGTGGCAGTCCTTGGGGTGCAGGAAGGTGATCCGGGATCCCATGGATCCGGTGCGGGGCTGATCATAGAGGACGCGTACGCCCTTGCCCCGGATGTCCGCGGCGTCCGCGTCGACGTCCGCGGTGCCGAAGGCGATGTGGTGGACGCCCTCCCCGTTCTTGGCCAGCCATTTGCCGACCGCGGAGTCCTCGCGGGTCGGCTCCAGCAGCTGGAGGTAGGAGGCGCCGCCGTCGGAGGTCTCGTTGATCTTCAACATGGCCTCGCGGACGCCCTGCTCCTCGTTGATCTCGGTGTGGAACACCTCGAAGCCGTACGTGGCACGGTAGAACTCGACGGTCTTGTCGAGGTCGAAGCAGGCGATCCCGATGTGGTCGATGCGCGTCAGCATGGGACCAGTGCACCGCTCACACGCCTGATCACGCAACGTGCGCGCGATCACATCGAATCGCCGGTGACCGGCGTCCTACCCGTAAGTACATTGGCCTTAACCCTCGTTAACTCCCCATCCGCAAAGGGGTCAGCGCCATGACCAGCCAGTCAGGTACGTCTGTGATCGTCGCCGGTGCACGGACGCCCATGGGCCGTCTCCTCGGATCCCTGCGCAGCTTCTCCGGATCGGATCTCGGCGGTCTCGCCATCAAGGCGGCGCTGGACCGGGCGGGCATCGGCGGCGACCAGGTCGAGTACGTGATCATGGGCCAGGTGCTGCAGGCGGGCGCGGGCCAGATCCCGGCCCGGCAGGCCGCGGTGAAGGCCGGGATCCCGATGAGCGTTCCCGCGCTCACCATCAACAAGGTCTGCCTCTCCGGCCTCGACGCGATCGCGCTGGCCGACCAGCTCATCCGCGCCGGTGAGTTCGACATCGTGGTCGCCGGCGGCCAGGAGTCGATGACCAACGCCCCGCACCTGCTGCCGAAGTCCCGTGAGGGCTTCAAGTACGGCGCCGTCGAGATGCTCGACGCGATGGCGTACGACGGTCTGACCGACCCCTTCGAGAACATCGCGATGGGCGAGTCGACCGAGAAGCACAACTCCCGGCTCGGCATCGGCCGTGCCGAGCAGGACGAGATCGCCGCCCTCTCCCACCAGCGGGCCGCGGCCGCCCAGAAGAACGGCCTGTTCGAGGCCGAGATCACTCCGGTGGAGATCCCGCAGCGCAAGGGCGAGCCCGTGGTCTTCAGCAAGGACGAGGGCATCCGCGCCGAGACCACCGCCGAGACGCTCGGCAAGCTGCGCCCGGCGTTCAGCAAGGACGGCACCATCACCGCGGGCACGGCCTCGCAGATCTCCGACGGCGCCGCGGCCGTGGTCGTGATGAGCAAGGCCAAGGCGCAGGAGCTGGGCCTGGAGTGGATCGCCGAGATCGGCGCGCACGGCAACGTGGCGGGTCCCGACAACTCGCTGCAGTCGCAGCCGTCCAACGCGATCAACCACGCGCTGACCAAGGCCGGGCTGACGGTTGACGACCTCGACCTGATCGAGATCAACGAGGCGTTCGCGGCCGTCGCCGTGCAGTCAATGAAGGATCTGGGCGTTTCCGTCGAAAAGGTGAACGTCAACGGCGGCGCCATCGCGCTCGGCCACCCCATCGGGATGTCCGGTGCGCGGCTGGTGCTGCACCTCGCGCTGGAGCTCAAGCGCTGCGGCGGCGGCACCGGCGCCGCGGCACTGTGCGGCGGCGGTGGTCAGGGCGACGCGCTGATCATCCACGTACCGGCCAAGTAAGCGGCCAGTCCCTTCCAGGAACGGAGCACCGATGGCGGACGTCCCCACGCTGGTCGAGCAGGCGCGCGACGGTAGGCCGCGCGCTGTGGCCCGGCTGATCTCACTGGTGGAGGGGGCGTCCCCGCAACTGCGCGAGGTGATGGCCGCGCTCGCGCCGCTGACCGGCGGCGCGTACGTGGTCGGGCTCACCGGGTCGCCGGGCGTCGGCAAGTCCACCTCGACGTCGGCGCTGGTGACCGCGTACCGCAAGCGCGGCAAGCGGGTCGGGGTGCTGGCGGTGGACCCGTCCTCGCCGTTCTCCGGCGGTGCGCTGCTCGGCGACCGGGTCCGGATGTCGGATCACGCCTCCGACCCCGGCGTCTACATCCGCTCCATGGCGACCCGCGGCCATCTCGGCGGCCTGGCCTGGGCCGCGCCGCAGGCCATCCGGGTGCTGGACGCGGCGGGCTGCGAGGTGATCCTTGTGGAGACGGTCGGCGTCGGCCAGTCCGAGGTCGAGATCGCCGCGCAGGCGGACACCTCGGTGGTGCTGCTCGCGCCCGGAATGGGCGACGGCATCCAGGCGGCCAAGGCCGGAATCCTGGAGATCGGCGATGTCTACGTGGTCAACAAGGCCGACCGGGACGGCGCGGACGCGACGGCGCGCGAGCTGAACCACATGCTGGGCCTGGGCGAGTCCCGTGGGCCCGGCGACTGGCGGCCGCCCATCGTCAAGACGGTCGCCGCGCGCGGCGA
The DNA here is from genome assembly GCA_040631425.1 of Streptomyces sp. NPDC020096. Lineage (GTDB taxonomy): Bacteria > Actinomycetota > Actinomycetes > Streptomycetales > Streptomycetaceae > Streptantibioticus_A. The sequence goes on along the minus strand of JBEYJY010000044.1, from coordinate 46,348 downwards.
GGGCATCGACGAGGTGGTCGAGGCGCTGGAGAAGCACCGGGCCTGGATGGAGGAGCGGGGGGTCCTGGCGGACCGGCGGCGGCGGCGGGCCGCGCTTGAGGTGGAGCACATCGCGGTCACGGCGTTGCGTCAGCGGATCGGCGATCTGCACGGCGATCGCCGACTGGACGTGCTGGCCGAGCGGATCGTCGCGGGCGACACGGATCCGTACACGGCGGCCGACGAACTGATCGACGGCCTGACAAACGGTTCGTAGCCCTCTTTCCCACCCGCCCGCCCGCCACCGTCACACCCGGCCGCTACGCACCGGGAGACGGCCACGGGCGGGCGGTACAGCGGCGCGAAGCGCCACGATTGAGGGTGGTGGCGGGCGACGGGCGGGCGGTACAGCGGCGCGAAGCGCCACGATTGAGGGTGGTGGCGGGCGACGGGCGGGCGGTACAGCGGCGCGAAGCGCCACGATTGAGGGTGGTGGCGGGCGACGGGCGGGCGGAACAGCGGCGCGAAGCGCCACGATTGAGGGTGGTGGCGGGCGACGGGCGGGCGGAACATTTCCCCAGCGCCCGCCGCAGCGGACCGGACCGGAACGATCAACCCCGCCCGCGCGCATCGCGAAGGTGCTTGGCCACCGGTGCCAGAGCCTGCTGCAACGCAGCCAGATCATCACCGCACAGCAGGTCGATGAAATGCTCCCGCACCGCAGCGACATGATGCGGTGCGACCCGCTTCATGGTCTCCCAGCCGAAATCGGTGAGCACCGCGAACAGCCCACGGCGGTCGGACTCGCAGTTCTGCCGCCGGACCAGACCGGCGTTCTCCATCCGGGTGATCTGGTGCGAGAGGCGGCTCTTGGACTGGAGCGTGGCGCGAGCCAGATCGCTCATCCGCATCTGGTGGTCCTCGGCCTCGGAGAGGTTGACCAGGATCTCGTAGTCGTTGTAGGTCAGGCCGAATGGCTGCAGATCCCGTTCGAGCTGGTACGTGAGCAGCCGGGACACCTCAAGGTGGGTGCGCCAGGTGAGCTGTTCCTCGTCGCTGAGCCAGCGGGCGCCGTTCTCGGTCTCCATAGCGTCCAGTCTACCTAATTAAGTTGAATTTTGAATAAATATCGTACCGGTGAGTGATCATGCCGACAATTGTTCGACATTACACTCCGCAGGCCACTCCTCACAATCCGAAGCCGTGCCGCCGGACCCGGAGCATGCTGATCAAGCCATCGCCGCGCCCTGCGCACCGGCCGCTCCGGGCTCTCCGACCGCCCCAGCGGCCTGTTCGACCTCAAGCAGCGAGGCGCCGCGCCGCTCCGCCTCGAAGGCCTTGGCGCCGCCGCGCAGCCCGAACAGCCGCTTGGCGAAGGCGATGTAGAGCACCGCGATGACGTTGATGACCAGGGTGGCGATCTTGAGGCCGCTGACCTTCTCGGTCAGCTCGTAGATCTCCAGCGGCAGGAACGCGGCGGTGGCGACCACCGTCAGGTACTCCGCCCAGCGCTTGGCGAACCACAGTCCCACGCCCTCGACCAGCTCGATCAGCGCGTAGGCGAGAAGCGCCGCCGCCACGACGACCAGCGTGGAGTGCTTGTAGTCGAAGGTCTTGCGGATGGTGTCGACGACCGGGGAGTGGTCGATGTCGTAACCGAAGTGCTGGGCGACCGGCCGGAAGACGGTCAGGTTCTGCTCGAAGAGCTGGTGCACGGCCGTCTGGGAGTTGCTGAACTTCCAGACCGCCGCCGCGGCCAGCACGATGAAGACCCCGCGCACCGCCCGCTCGAAAGCCAGCAGCCGCAGGATGAACAGGTCCCGCAGCGCCCGCCCGCGCAGCACCTGCGGCGCCTGATCAGCCGGACCGGAGCCGTGCGGCGCGCCGAGGGCGAAGTCGCCGCAGCGCAGGCAGCGCCACGCCTCGCCGATGGTGGTCGTCGCCTGCAGCCGCTCGCGAAGCGTCTGCTCCTGCGGTGCGTACGTGATGTGCCCGCGCCGGGCGCAGGTGCGGCGGTTCCAGTCGAGCTTCATTGAGTCGTCCCCCGTGGGCCGTAGATCACTTTCCGCCACGATGCTAGGGCCTGCCCGGCGGGCTTGGTCTGGGGTGCGGTGGGCCTCTTCCCGGGGGCAAGCCCCCGAACCCCCCGGCGACCAGCGCCGGCGGCCACCGAACAGCTGACCCCCTTCGGGGGTTCTGGTACCGGACTGCGACAATGGCTGAGCTTGTGCAACTGTTCACAAGATCGACCGGACCACCGCCCCAGCTTCCAGACGAGGTACCTCGTGGACGTGAAGACCGCCGCCGCCATGCGCCGACTGCGCATCATCTCGATCGCCGAGGCCATCTCCTTCCTCGCGCTGCTGCTCCTCGGCTCGGTGCTCAGCCGGGTCTCCAGCATCAACCTGGTGATGCCGCTGGGCATGATCCACGGCGTGCTGTTCATCCTCTACCTGGTCTTCCTCGCCGATGTGTGGAGCAAGGCCAAGTGGACGCGCGGCCGGGTCGGCCTGTTCTTCCTGCTCTCCATCCTCCCGACCGGCGGCTTCTTCGGTGACCGCATGATCAAGAAGGAGGAGGCGGCCGGTGTGATCGCCTCCAGGGCCCGTAAGGAAGGCGTGGTCAACGCGTGATCGTCGCCTTCTCCGTCACCCCGCTCGGCGTCGGCGAGGACGTCGGTGAGTACGTCGCGGACGCGGTACGGGTGGTCCGCGAGTCCGGGCTGCCGAACCGTACCGACGCCATGTTCACCTCGATCGAGGGTGAGTGGGACCAGGTGATGGACGTCGTCAAGCGCGCCGTCGCCGCCGTGGAGGCCCGCGCCCCGCGTGTCTCCCTGGTGCTCAAGGCCGATATACGGCCGGGGGTGACCGACGCCCTCACCGGCAAGGTCGAAACGGTCGAGCGCCACCTCGCGCGATAGTCGCCCGTCCCGGATCGCGGAACGGACCTGACCACCATATGACCGCCGGGTAGGCTCTGGGCGTGCCAAAGCCGTTGAGCCTGCCCTTCGACCCCATCGCACGCGCCGACGAACTGTGGCAGCAGAGGTGGGGCGCCGTGCCGTCCATGGCCGCCATCACCTCGATCATGCGCGCCCAGCAGATCCTGCTCGGCCAGGTCGACGCGGTCGTCAAGCCGTACGGGCTGACCTTCGCCCGCTACGAGGCGCTGGTGCTGCTCACCTTCAGCAAGGCCGGGGAGCTCCCCATGTCCAAGATCGGTGAACGGCTGATGGTCCACCCGACCTCGGTCACCAACACCGTGGACCGTCTGGTCCGTTCGGGACTGGTGGACAAGCGCCCCAACCCCAACGACGGGCGCGGCACGCTCGCCTCCATCACCGACAAGGGCCGCGAGGTCGTCGAGGCCGCCACCCGCGATCTGATGGCGATGGACTTCGGGCTGGGTACGTACGGTGCGCAGGAGTGCGCGGAGATCTTCGAGCTGCTGCGGCCGCTGCGGATAGCGGCGGGCGACTTCACCGAGGAGTGACTCCCGGACGGGGGCCTGCGGAGCGGGGTCGGCTTCTCCGGGCGGGGCTGGCGGAAAGATCGCTTCGGCGGCCGCGTACGCTCGTCTGTCATGAAGCGGAGTGTCCTGACCCGGTACCGCGTGATGGCGTATGTGACGGGTGTCCTTTTGATCCTGCTGACGATCGGCTGCATCGCGAAGTACCTGCTGAACGTCAGCGGAGCGACCGGATTCGTCAGCATCGTCGGTATCGCGCACGGCTGGCTCTATGTGGTCTACCTGGTCCTCGCCTTCGACCTGGGCAGCAAGGCCAAGATGCCGTTCGGCAAGATGCTCTGGATGCTGCTCGCCGGGACCATCCCGACCGCCGCGTTCTTCGTCGAGCGCCGGATCACGCGTGAGCTGGAGCCCCAGTTCGAGGCCGTAGCGGAGCCGGTCCAGGCCTGACGACACGCTCCCTGCCAGCCAGGGAGCGTTGAACCATCGACAATTAGTAGGACGTCCAAGTAAATTTGTCTCATGGACGCCGAAGCCATTGAGGAAGGCCGCCGTCGCTGGCAGGCCCGCTACGACCAGGCCAAGAAGCGCGAGGCCGACTTCAGCACGCTGTCCGGGGACCCGGTGGACCCGGTGTACGGGCCGCCGACGGGTGCCGTGGTGCCCGGGTTCGAACGGATCGGCTGGCCCGGTGAGTACCCGTTCACCCGGGGCCTGCATCCCACCGGCTACCGGGGCCGCACCTGGACCATCCGACAGTTCGCGGGCTTCGGCAACGCCGAGCAGACCAACGAGCGCTACAAGATGATCCTGGCCGCCGGTGGCGGCGGCCTGTCGGTCGCCTTCGACATGCCGACCCTGATGGGCCGCGACTCCGACGACCCTCGCTCGCTGGGCGAGGTCGGGCACTGCGGCGTCGCCATCGACTCCGCCGCCGACATGGAGATCCTCTTCAAGGACATCCCGCTCGGCGACGTCACCACCTCCATGACCATCAGCGGCCCCGCGGTCCCGGTCTTCTGCATGTACCTGGTCGCCGCCGAGCGCCAGGGCGTCGACCCCTCGATCCTCAACGGCACCCTGCAGACGGACATCTTCAAGGAGTACATCGCCCAGAAGGAGTGGCTGTTCGCGCCCGAGCCGCACCTGCGGCTGATCGGCGACCTGATGGAGCACTGCGCGGCCGGTATCCCCGCGTACAAGCCGCTCTCGGTCTCCGGGTACCACATCCGCGAGGCCGGGGCGACGGCCGCGCAGGAACTCGCGTACACCCTTGCCGACGGCTTCGGCTATGTGGAACTGGGCCTGTCCCGCGGCATGGACGTGAACTCCTTCGCGCCCGGTCTGTCCTTCTTCTTCGACGCGCATGTCGACTTCTTCGAGGAGATCGCCAAGTTCCGCGCGGCGCGCCGCATTTGGGCCCGCTGGATGCGGGAGGTGTACGGCGCCACGTCCGACAAGGCGCAGTGGCTGCGGTTCCACACCCAGACGGCAGGTGTCTCGCTCACTGCGCAGCAGCCGTACAACAACGTGGTACGGACCGCCGTGGAGGCCCTGGCCGCGGTGCTCGGCGGCACCAACTCGCTGCACACGAACGCGTTGGACGAGACACTCGCGCTGCCCAGCGAACAGGCCGCGGAGATCGCGCTGCGCACCCAGCAGGTGCTGATGGAGGAGACCGGCGTCGCCAACGTGGCCGATCCGCTGGGCGGTTCGTGGTACGTCGAGGCGCTGACCGACCGCATCGAGGCCGATGCGGAACGGATCTTCGACAAGATCAGGGAGCTCGGTGCCCGCGCCGTGCCGACCGGGGAGCACCCCATCGGGCCCATCACCTCCGGCATTCTGCGCGGTATCGAGGACGGCTTCTTCACCGGCGAGATCGCCGAGTCCGCCTTCCAGTACCAAAAGGCCCTGGAGAAGGGCGACAAGCGGGTGGTCGGCGTCAACTGCCACACCGGATCGGTCACCGGGGACCTGGAGATCCTCCGGGTCAGCCACGAGGTGGAGCGCGAACAGGTCCGCGCTCTCGCGGCGCGCAAGGCCGCGCGCGACGACGCGGCGGTGCGGTCCGCGCTGGCGGCCATGCTGGACGCCGCGCGCGGCGACGGCAACATGATCGCGCCGATGCTGGACGCGGTTCGCGCCGAGGCGACGCTGGGCGAGATCTGCGGCGCCCTGCGCGACCTGTGGGGGAGCTACACGGAACCGGCCCGGTTCTAGGGCCGGTACGGGGCCGCGCCGGGTTGCGGCGCGGCGACCGGCGGTGCGGTGGCTGGTGGTGCGGTGCGGGGGGTGCGGTTGGTTCGGCACCGCCGGTCCGCGCCGCGGTGGTTGCTCGCCGTCGCGGCGGGTTTTCTTGGGGGCAAGCCCCCAAACCCCCGGGTGCGGGTGCCTGCCGGGTTGCGGCGCGGCGGCTGGCGGTGCGGTAGCTGGTGGTGCGGTTGGTTCGGGACCGCCGGTCCGCGTCGCGGTGGTTGCTCGCCGCTGCGGCGGGTTTTCTTGGGGGCAAGCCCCCAAACCCCCGGTGTGGGGCGTCTGGTGGCAGGCACTCAACCTCCGGGTGTGGGTCTTCCGGGGGTAAGCCACCACCCCCCGGGGGGCGTCGGGGGCTTGCCCCCGACAGGTTGTTCGCCGTCGCGATGGCGGGCAACCGCCGCGGCGCGGATCGGCGGTCATGTGACTGCCGCACCCCGGCGGTAGCCCCGGGCACCGGAACGCTCAGCGTGCGGCGACGGCCATCGCTGCCGGGAGGCCGCCTACCAGCAGGGCCGAAAACATACGTGCCCAGGCGAAATCCACCCGTTCCCCGCTGACCAGGATGCGGTGCACCACCGCCCCGGCGATCACGTCGAAGATCAGATCCGCGTTGCGTGCGGCGGCCTGCTCGGCGAGTGGATCGTCCGAACAGCCGTTGGGCGGCACGTCCGGCGGCAGCTCGCCGCGGGCCTGGGCCCGCTGGCGCCCCAGTACGACCAAGCGTTTCTGCCGGTCGACGATGGCCTCGCGGATCCGTACCCGCAGCGCCTCGTCATGCGTGGACTCGGCGATCACCGCCATCAGCGCCGTCTTGGTCTCCGGCCGCTCCAGCAGCTCCGCGAACTCCATGACGACACCCTCGACATCCGCCAACAGGCTTCCCCTGTCGGGCAGTTGGAGTTCGTCGAAGAGCGCGGCGACGGCGTCGAGCACCAGCTCGTTCTTGTTGGCCCAACGGCGGTAGAGAGTGGTCTTGGCGACCCCGGCGCGCGCCGCGACGTCGCCCATCGTGAGCTTGCCCCAGCCGAGCTCCACCAGCGCGGCGCGGGTCGCGTCCAGGATCGCCAGATCGGTCTCCGCGCTGCGCGGGCGTCCGGTTCTGGTCACCCATCGGACACTACCGCCAAGTAGACAGTGAGGGAGATCACGTGAAAGTCACGGTCAGCCCTTGCGGCGTCGGGGTACCGGCCAGTTACGCTACGACCCGTAGCGAAAGAGCGACAACCACGCGCGCGGGTGGGGATCCGTGCATAACGTAGACGCGACGAACAAGGTGAGCACTTTACGGATATCCCGCATTCCGGTGGGGTATCCAGGGGCTGTTCACGCTTATCCCGGCGAGGGGGGAGGATTGGCCTCATGCAGCCACGGAACATGTCCATGAGCGGCGTGGTCGACCTCGCCGCGGTGAAGGCGGCCGGTGAGGCCAAGCAGAAGGCGGAGCATGCCCGCCGGGAGCAGGCCGCCCGCGGAACCGGTCAGAACGACCAGGGCGCCGCCCCCTCCCAGTTGGTGATCGATGTCACCGAGGAGACCTTCGAGCGCGATGTGCTTCAGCGCTCCACCGAGGTCCCGGTGGTCATCGACTTCTGGGCGGAGTGGTGCGAGCCCTGCAAGCAGCTCGGTCCGCTGCTGGAGCGGCTCACCGAGTCGTACGCGGGCCGGATCCTGCTCGCCAAGATCGACGTCGACGCCAACCAGCTCCTCTTCCAGCAGTTCGGTGTCCAGGGAATCCCCGCGGTCTTCGCGGTCATCGGCGGCCAGATGATGCCGCTGTTCCAGGGCGCGGCGCCGGAGGCGCAGGTCCGCGAGGTGTTCGACCAGCTGATCGCGGTGGCCGAACAGCGCTTCGGTATCACCGGTATCCAGGTCGAGGGCGCCGCCCCGGCCGCCGAGTACGAGCCGCCGGTCGACCCGGCGCTGGCCGCTGGCCATGACGCGCTGGACCGCGGTGACCTCGGCGGCGCCATCCAGGCCTACCAGAACGTGCTGTCCGGCGACCCGGGCAACACCGAGGCCAAGTTGGCGCTGGCGCAGGCCGAGTTGCTGCGGCGAGTCCAGGACGCCGACCCGCAGGCGGTACGGAAGGCGGCGGCCGACAACCCCGCCGACCCGGACGCCCAGATCGCGGCGGCCGATCTCGACCTGGTGGGCGGCCATGTCGAGGACGCCTTCGGGCGGCTGGTGGACACCGTCAAGCGCACCGCGGGTGAGGACCGGGAGCGCGCCCGGCTCCATCTGCTCGAACTGTTCGACGTCGTCGGCGCGGACGAACCGCGGGTGGTGTCGGCACGCACCGCACTGGCCCGGGTGCTGTTCTGATCGGACATCGGTAGTTGATGACCGGGCGTCAACGTCCGGGCACCCCGCGCCACTAGGGGCCGGGGTGGGATAGCGACCGGCAGTCGCCTTTATCAAATCTTGATGAAAGGCGACTGCCGTTACCCCTAGTAAGTCAAGCGAGTTTTTCTGTCCCGCTATGCCCCTCAATGTCGGGCTCTCGCGACCGCCTCTCGGGCACTCTCCGTGCTCGCAGTATGCTGCTCGGTCGCACCGCGGATATCTCGGCGTTACTCGCTGGTAATGAAAGGCCTTGTGCCCCGGCCGCGAATGGACCACGATCGGGCCCACGCTCGGTCCATTCACCAGCCCGGCAGCCGGTCGGTGTCATGTGAAGGAATCCCCACCGAGCAGAGTGCGCGGCTACCCGCCGCCGCTCTTGGACAGGGGGGTCCCTGCCTCACCCGGGCAGGGCCTGTCCGTAGGTTGCGCGAGAGCGTGGCCAGTGGTTGTCGCTCGGGGGTGATCGCCGATTCTTCGGACGCGTCGTCCGCCTGCACGCGACGGCCGCCGATGACGGCGCTCTCCTTCCCGAGGACGTAGCACTTCTCCCATCCCAGGTCAGGATCTTCCGTCGATCCGGACCGGAGATGTACGTCCGAGAAGGAGGAAAGTCATGCAGTCAGAGCAGACTCGTGGCGGTACCAGATGGAAGCGGTTCGCCGTTGTCATGGTGCCGAGCGTCGCGGCTACGGCCGCGATCGGCGTCGCGCTGGCGCAGGGCGCGCTCGCCGCGTCGTTCAGCGTCTCCGGCCAGCAGTTCAAGGTCAGCGCCGACAAGCTTGAGGGCACCGGCTTCCTGCAGTACGGCGCCTACGACGTCCAGCACGGTGGAAAGAACATCCCCATCGCTGTCTCGGCGTTCAAGAGCGCCAGCATCACCGGTATGTGCCAGTCGGTGGTCATTCCGGGCATCCCGCTTGTCGGCGATGTGACGATGAAGCTGCAGGCGGGGGGCAACGGGACCGCTGTCGAGGCCAAGAACCTCTACATCGACCTGGACAACCTGAACGCCGACGCCCAGTTCAACAACATCAACATCGGCGTCGCCGCCGGGGACAGCTCCAAGGGCCCCGGCATGAAGGGCGGCGGCGAGCACGCGGACCCGGGCGGCTTCGCCCAGGAAGCCGACTCTGCGACGCTGACCGGCGTCAAGCAGACCGCTTGGGCCACCAGCGCGGGCACCTTCAAGCTCAGTGGCCTGTCCATGCACGTCCTCAAGGGCGACCAAGAGTGCTACTGACGCACTCGCACTGAGAAGGGCGAGTGGGGGACGGTCCGCTGTCCCTCGCTCGGCCATCACCATCGATTCACCGATCGCCGGTCGCAGGGAGCTGTTTTCAATGAGCGCCGAGTCGCGAGGACTGCGTGACCGAATCGGCAGTTGGCGCCGGTCCTTCCGTACGTGGCGTGGCCAACGCCCCTTTTGGGCGGGCCTGCTGACGCTGCTGGGCGGACTGCCGATCATCTACTTCCCCTATGCCAACCTCACCGTCGGCCAGTTGACCGTTCGGATGGCCACCACCGCCGGTTCCGGCTCGCTGATCATCGGCGTGCTGCTGGTGGTGCTCGGCTTCACCATGTGGTTCCAGTCGACGGCCCGGGTCTTCGCCGGTGTGGCCGCCATCCTGCTGGGCCTGGTGTCGCTGGTGGTCTCCAACTTCGGCGGCTTCCTCCTGGGCTTCCTGCTCGCCCTGATCGGCGGCGGCCTGTCTGTCGCGTGGGCGCCCGGCGTTCCGCCGACCCAGCCCGCGGCCGACACGGAACCCGAGCCGGTCATCGCCGGGCCGGTGCTCTCCGGTAACGGGTTGGACGACGAGTCAACGAACGGGAGGCACCGTGCGGGGTGACGAGGCTCAACCCGAGAACGAGAGCAGCGCTCCGCGTGCCAGAACCGGGCCGCGCCACGCGGCCCCGCGCAGGTCGCTGCTCACCCGTGCCCCCGTCGGCAAGGCGATCGCCCTGGCCGCGATGCCCACCGCCGTCCTGATGGGCATGGGGCTGACACCTCGGCTCGCGCAGGCCGACGAACTGCCGAAGAACCCGTTCAGCGGTGACCACTGCGTCAGCCAGTCCGACAGCCCGTCGCCGGACAGCTCGCCCTCCGCGTCGCCGTCCGCCACGCCGTCGCCTTCGGCCAGCGCTTCCGCCGCGCCGAAGGCCGGCGCGTCCAAGAACAGCCAGCCGGCCGCCAGCCCGACACACAGCGCCACCACCCAGGGCGCCAAGTCGGACAGCGCGTCGCAGCCCGCCGCCAGTCCGTCCCCGTCGGCCACCCCGTCGCAGAACCCGTGGGATCCGCTGGGCGTCGGAAGCACCCTCAAGGGCCTGCTGGGCGGCGGCACCGGGTCCGGTTCCACACCGACGCCCACCGCATCGCCCACCCCCAGTGCCACGCCCACGCCGAGCAGCAGCCCCACGGCTGGCGGCCCGGCGGGCTCGGCCAGCGGCGCGGTCCAGGGGGCCACCGGAGCCGTCAAGAGCACCGTGGACAACGCCGCCAACGCGGCCAAGTCCGCGGCCGCTTCGGCGTCGGCCAGCCCGTCCACCGCTCCCTCGCCCTCGTCCACCGGTGCTCAGCCGTTCCCGTGTCCGACGTACAACGCCAAGGCACTGGCGGACGCGGGGCTTGAGCAGACGCCGTCGCTGCTGCCGAACCAGCCGTGGATCCTCAAGACGGATCTGCTGACCCTGATGGGGCTCGACTACAAGGGCATCGTGAAGGTCAAGACGGAGAACGGCACCGTCAAGGACGTGCTGAAGTTCACCGCCTCCGGCGTCGACATCAAGAACCTCCACCAGATCACGGAGGCATCGCTCGGCGCGCACTACAACGTGCAGGCGCGCGACGGCAGTACGTCGACCATCCGCAACGGCACGGTCACCATGTACACCGAGAAGATCTCGGGCAACCTCTTCGGGCTCATCCCGGTCACCTTCAGCCCGCAGACCCCGCCCCCGATCAACGTCCCCCTGGCCATCTTCAGCGACTGCACGGTGACCCAGGCCGGGCAGTTCGGCGGCACCCTGACCATCCCCGGTATGCACGTGTACCGGAGCTGATCCAGGACCATTCCGGGAGCCGCACAACAGCGGTGGGCGCCGAGATCCCCTCACGGGGACCGGCGCCCACCGCTGTATGCGGAGGCGCAGCGCGCGGCTGTAACGCCCGCCCGTCGCCCACCACCACCCTCAATCGAGGCGCTACGCGCCGCTGTAACGCCCGCCCGTCGCCCACCACCACCCTCATTCGAGGCGCTGCGCGCCGCTGTACCGTCTAGGCCATGACGACCAGCGAAACCCCCGGCGGCGGTGCCGTGACCGTCGTGGTGATCGGGTACAACGACGCCGCGTACATCAGCGACGCGGTGCGCTCCGCGCTCGCCCAGGGCCCGGCCGTCGCCGAGGTGATCGTCGTGGACGACTGCTCGTCCGACGGCACGGGTGACGTCCTGGAGCGGCTGGCCGCCGACGAGCCCCGGCTGCGCGTGCTGCGGCGGGCCGAGAACAGCGGTGGCTGCGGTACCCCGCGCAACGACGGCGTCCGCGCCGCCGCCTCCCCGTACGTGATGTTCCTGGACAGCGATGACGTGCTGCCGATGGGCGCGGTCGACGCACTGCTGGCCGCCGCCCGCAGCTTCCCCCATAGCCTTAAGGGCATGGGAGGTACCTCCTCCGCGGATGTCGTCGCGGGCCAGTGTGTACGCCGCGAGCTGCCCGAGGGGCGCGAGACCCTCTGGCGCCCGGAGTTGTACGCGACGCCCGCCGTCGTCGAGCGCCCGGACGCCGAACCGCGCCTGGTGGACGACACCTTGTGTGTCAACAAGCTCTACCGCACGGACTTCCTGCGCGAGCACGGCATCGCCTTCCCCGAAGGCCGGTTCATCTACGAGGACTTCGTCTTCACCGCCCGCGTCCTGGCCGCCGCTCCGCGCGTCGCCCTGGTACCCGACACCGTGTACGTGTGGCATGTGCGGCGGGCCGCCAAGCGGTTGTCGATCTCCCTTGACCGCGCCGGGATCGACAACTGGCGCTCCCGGATCGAAGCCCACCGCCAGGTCGTCGCCATCCACACCGAAGCGGGGGAGATGAAGCTGGCCAGCGCCGCCCGGGCGAGCTTCCTGGACCGCTCGGTACGGATGTACGTACGCGAACTGGGCGGACGTGGCGCCGGGTACCGCCGTGAGTGGTGGCGGTTGGCTCGGGAGTACCTCGGCGGGTTCGAGGAGCGCGACCTGGCCGCCGCCCCGGCCCCGGCGCGGATCATCGCCCAGGTCGTGCTGGCCGCCCCCGAACCGCGTGATCTGCCCAGGCTCGCCGCGCTGGCCGCCCGCCCGGCGCGGTTTCTGCCGCCGTACGCGCAGGAGGCGGTGTGGAGCGCGGACCTGCCGCAGGTCGCCCTCGGCGACCTGGTGGACCGCCCGGTCGGTGAACTACCGCTCGCCGCCGAGGCGTTGCTGGCCACGGGTGCGCTGCGCAGCACGCTCCGGCTGCGCCTGTACGACCTCTACGGGCGGGTCGCCGCCGCCCGGCCGGTCGCTGTCGACGTCGAGTGGACCGACCGCCACACCGGCCGCACCATCACCTCCCGCACCACCCGACTCATCGCGCTGGAGTCGGCCTGGACGGCCGAGGTGCCGGTCGATCTGACCGCGCTCGCCGACGGCGATCTTGCGGTACGGGACCTGCGACTGGTCGTGCGCTACGCGGACGGCGAGCAGACCTTGACCGCCCCCCAGGCGGTCAAGGGCGGCCTGCGGCGCACCGTCGTGCCCAGCAGGCACGGCGGCGCCCTCCTCGTCCAGCCCTACGCCACGGTGGACGGCGCACTGGCACTCCGGATCGCACCCGGCCTACGCGGCGCACTGTCGGTACTCCAGCGCCGCCTAAGGCGCGGCTAGCGCCGCCGGGGGCTGCGGCGGCTTCGGCACCACCGGATTCCACCACGGGGTTGCTCACCGTCGCGGCGGAGGAGATCTCGGCACTCGGCGGTGCCGTCGCGGTACCAATTCTTCCGCCGCGACGGCGAGGAGGACGGCGTGGACCGGCGGTGACGAACCGGCCGCAAGCGGCCCAAGGGCCCGCCGCACGGCCGCGACCGGCCGCACCGGACCGGGGTATCGGCCGCACGGCCGCGAACCGGCCGAAGATCCGCCGAACGACCGCGACGGCCGACGATCCGGTCTACGGCCGCGACCGGCCGTAGACCGACCGCATCGAGCCCTGGCTCAGAGGACCAGGCCCACCCCAGTGGGAGGCGTCCCAGAGCGGGAGGCGACCCCGCGGTGGCTCAGGCGTGCTTGGTGCGCCAGCCTGCCCACGCGGAGGCGATCATCTCCTCGACGTCGTAGCGCGCCGACCAGTCCAGTTCCGTGCTGATGCGGTCCGCCGACGCCACCACGCGGGCCGGGTCGCCGGGGCGCCGGTCCATGACCTTCGGCTGTACGTCGTGGTGGCCGGTGACGGCGCAGATGCGCTCCACCATCTCGCTCACCGACACGCCCTCGCCGCGGCCGATGTTCACCGTCAGGTCGCCGGTCGCCCCGGCCGCCAGGCGGCGCGCGGCGGCGAGGTGGGCGGAGGCGATGTCCTGGATGTGGATGAAGTCACGGATGCAGGTGCCGTCGGGGGTCGGGTAGTCGGCGCCGAAGATCATCGGCGGCGCACCCGCGTCGAGCTTCTCGAAGACCATCGGGACCAGGTTGAACACGCCCACGTCGGCCAGCTCCGGGCTGGCAGCGCCGGCCACGTTGAAGTACCGCAGGCAGGTCGTGCCCATGCCGTGCGCCTTCCCGGCCGCACGTACCAGCCATTCGCCGGCCAGCTTGGTCTCCCCGTACGGGTTGATCGGCACGCAGGGGGTGTCCTCCGTGACGAGGTCCACATCCGGCATCCCGTAGACGGCGGCGGAGGAGGAGAAGACGAAGTGCCTGACCCCGGCCGCCGCACAGGCGCCCAGCAGCACCTCCAGGCCGTGGACGTTCTCGCGGTAGTACATCAGCGGCTGCTCGACGGACTCCGCCACCTGCTTCTTCGCGGCGAGGTGGACCACGCCGGTCACGCCGTGCTCCGCGATGGTGCGGTCCAGTACGTCACGGTCCAGTGTGGAGCCGGTCACCAGCGGGATCTCCCGCGGCAGCCGCTCGGGGATCCCGGTGGACAGATCGTCCAGGACGACGACCGGCTCCCCGGCCTCCGCCATGGCCCGCGCCACATGCGCGCCGATGTACCCCGCACCGCCTGTAATCATCCACGTCATGGCAGACACCCTAAGGGGCGGCTCCCGTAGGGTGTGGCCGGTCCGTGATAAGCCCAGGCACACACATGTGCGGGGCACGGACTACCTACCGTAGGATTTCAGAACTAAAAATTCACTCAGATCTCATCGTCGCCTCATACCCGCCGCGCCCACCCAGGAACCGTCACTCCATGACAACGTTCAGCGTCATCGTCACCGCCCTCGACGCCCAGGGCTACCTCCGGGAGTGCCTCGACAGCGCCCTCGGCCTGCCCCCCGAGGGGGTCGAGGTCATCGCCGTGGACAACGGTTCGGCCGACGCCACGAGAGCCATCGTCGACGAGTACGCCGAGCGCGACGACCGCGTACACGCCATCCACCTGCCCAAGCCGCTGGCCACGGGCACCGCGCGGGAAATCGCGGCAAAGCAGGCAAAGGGTGACTACCTCCTCTTTATCGACGGCCGTGACTGCCTCACCGAGGGCTCGCTCAGCGCGCTGGCCCGGCGGATCGTCGAGACCGGTGAGCCGGACGTGGTCGTCTTCGACCACGTCCGCTCGCACTGGTGGAACGACGCGATCGGCAGCGGTGACGGGCGGCTGTTCATCGCGCCGGGGCGCGAGGTCTTCTCCGTCTACCAGCAGCCCGAGACACTGCATCTGACGCCCACGGTCAGCAACCGCGTGCTGCGCGCCGACTTCTACGAGGCGCACCGCGAGCTGTTCGACAAGGACGAGTACGCCGAGGTGCTGCCCGCCATCGGCAGCCTGCTGGCCGCCGACCGGATCGCCATACTCGACAAGGTCTGCCTGCGCCGCCGTGAGCCCGAGACCCCGGTGCGCGAGCGCGGCCAGTTCAACCTCTTCGAGCAGTACGACGCGCTGTGGGAGCTGCTGGGCCGCCGGTCGGTGCTGGCCGAGCACCGGGCCATCGTCTTCAGCGGCATGATCCGCCGCTATCTGAAGGTGCTCACCGTGCCCGGCCTGGACGAGCGGGAGCAGGCGGCGTTCTTCCACCGCGCCTCCGAGCACTTCCTGCGCTACAAGCCGCACGACTATCAGCGCCCGTCGAACCTCAACGGTGTGCGCCACGCCATGCTGGAGCGCAACTCCTACTCCGGCTACCGCGCCCTGCAGTCCGCCAACCGCAAGCGCCGTACCGTTCGTACGCTCGCGGTCAAGGCCAAGCGCAAGGCGGTGGACCTGGCCAAGGAGAGCGCCTACCGCGAGCAGCTGCGGCACCCCATCGAGGAGGACCTCGCGGTCTTCTCCGCGTACTGGGACCGCGGCGTCACCTGCAGCCCGGCGGCGATCTCGGCCAAGCTCGCCGAACTCGCCCCGAACATCCGGCAGGTGTGGGTGGTCCGGCGGGCGGACGTGCCGCTGGTGCCCGCCGGTGTCGACTACGTGGTGCCGGGCGGCCGCCGCTACTGGAGCGTCATGGCGCGCGCCAAGTACCTGGTCAACAACGTCAACTTCCCCGACTCGGTGACCAAGCGGCCCGGCCAGATCCACGTACAGACCCACCACGGCACCCCGCTGAAGCGGATGGGCACCGACCAGATCCCGTTCCCGGCCACCTCGCGCGGTGTCGACTACGAGGCGCTGCTGGAGCGCTGCGCCCGCTGGGACTACAGCGTTTCGGCCAACTCGCACTCGACCGAGACCTGGGAGCGCGCCTATCCGGTGCCGTTCACCTCGCTCGACTACGGCTACCCGCGCAACGACGTCTACTACACCGCCACCGCCGAGGACGTCATGCGCATCCGCGAGCGGCTCGGCATCGCCCCGGGCAGGAAGGCGCTGCTGTACGCGCCGACGCACCGCGACTACGAGGCCACCTGGACGCCGCGCCTCGACCTGGAGCGGATGGCCCGGAACCTCGGCGAGGACTTCGTCCTCCTGGTGCGCGGCCACTACTTCTACGACCGGGGCCTGTCCCCGCTGGAGGAGTTGCACCGGCGCGGCCTGATCATCGACGTCTCCCGGTACGACTCGGTGGAGGAACTCGCCCTGGCCTCCGACGCGTTGATCACCGACTACTCCTCGGTGATGTTCGACTACGCCAACCTGGACCGGCCGATAGTGGTCTTCGCGGACGACTGGGAGACCTACTCGGTCACCCGCGGCGTCTACTTCGACCTCACCGAGCTCTCGCCCGGCGCGGTCGGCCGTACCCAGGAGGAGACGGAGCGGCTGTTCCTGGACGGCGGCTGGCGCGATGAGCACGCGACCGCCAAGCGGGCCGAGTTCCGCCGGAAGTTCTGCGACTTCGACGACGGGCACGCCGCCGAGCGGGTGGTGCGCCATGTCTTCCTCGGGCAGGCGAACGTACCGCCGGTGATACCGCTGGAGCAGCGCACCCCGGCGCCCGCGCCCGAGCTCGCCGCCGAACGCGTACCGTCCGCACGGTGAGCGGCGCTGAGCCGGACGGCTTTTCCACAGGATTTTCCCGGGGTGCAACCCCCGGACCGCCAGCCGAGGAAGTTCCCACCGGAGGACCCATGGCCCCGACGGCCCCCGACGTCACCGTCACGGTGATCGTCTACAACGACGCTGACCGACTGCCGCGTGCGGTGGAGTCGTTGCGCCGTCAGACGCTGCGCAACATCGAGATCATCATCAGCGACGACCACTCGACGGACAACACCCCCGAGGTGGCCCGGGCGTTGGCGGCGCAGGACGACCGCATCGTCTACAACCGCCTGCCGCAGAACAGCGGCGGTTGCAGCGCCCCGCGCAACTCGGCGATCGGCATCGCCAAGGCGCCGTACCTGATGTTCCTCGACAGCGACGACGAACTGCCCGAGCGGGCCTGCGAGATCCTGCTGGACGAGCTGCGGTCCGACGACACCGTCGACTTCGCGATGGGCGGCGTGGAGCGGGTGCGCACCGACACCGGGGCCGTCTCGTACTGGCACCCGCACCTGTTCACCGGCAAGCGCACGGTGCGCGGTATCGAGGAGCACCCCGGGGTGCTGTTCGAGCACCTGTCGACCAACAAGATGTACCGCCGGGAGTTCATCGACCGGCACACACTGCGCTTCCCCGAGGGCATCCACTACGAGGACCAGCTGTTCTCGGCCCAGGCGTACTGCCTGGCGCGGGCCTTCGCGATCGTGCCCGACCCGGTCTACCGCTGGTACATCTCGCCGTACGAGGCTGTGGGCGCGCTGTCCATCTCCAACCAGCGCCACCGGATCGAGAACGTCCGCGACCGGATCAACGTCGCCCGTCTCATCGACGACTTCCTGGTGGAGAGCGGCCACCAGGGCATCAAGGCGGACAAGGACTTCAAGTTCCTCAAGCACGACCTGCGGATGTACACCGGCGACCTGCCGTACCGCAGCCATGACTGGATCAAGCAGTTCTCCGACGAGGTCACCCCGTACCTGGAGACGCTCGCCCCGGAGGCGTTCCGCCGTCTGCCGCGCGACCAGCGCGTGGTGATCCAGCTGGTACGCGACGGCCGGTACGAGGAGGCGCAGTCGGCATCGCGCGGCATGGGCCGCGAGGTGGCGCCGCGCGAGGTGACCGAGGACGGCGCGGGGCGTATGTACTGGGGCTCGGTGGTCCCGGCCGACCCGGAGTCCGCGCGTGAGCTGGAGGTCGCCGACCTGGACCTGCGGACCCGTCCGTTCAAGAACGCGCTGCTGAGGCACGAGATCACGCGCATCGCGCCGGAGTCGGGCTCGCGCATCACGCTGGACGTGCGCACGTACGACCCGGGCAACCAGCTGCCGATGGCGCCGGTGGTGGCCACCGTGCATCTGGCGCCCGCGGCCAAGCGGTTGAGCGCGTCCTTCCGGCTTGACCCGGTCCGCCCCGGCCTGTTCGAGGGCACGGTCACCGTCGACCTGTCCGCGGTCCCGCTGCCGCCGCACGGCTTCGCCGGGGTACGTCACCCGGTGCTCGCCATAACCCAGCACCGCCAGCACAACACCAGCCTGCTGCTGGCGCCGCTGGACTTCCCGAAGCTGAGCAAGCGCATCGCCTACCACCGCGGCATGGCCGAGCACACCGTCACGGTCGAGCCCGAGGGCCACGGTGCGGGCCGCATCCAGATCCGCTGGGAGCGTGCGGGCCTTCTGGCGAAGGCCGAGCCCCACCTCCCCGCGATCGCCCGCGTGGCGGGCCCGGGTCTGCGCAAGGTCAGCGGACTCGTCCGCGGCTTGACGAAGTAGGGCGTCGGTCCGGGGCTTCGCCCCGGACCCCCAGCAGATGGTTGTGCCCCCGCTCCCTGTCAGGGAGTTCGGGGGCACAGTCACGAGTGGGGCCAGGGGCGAAGCCCCAAAGGGGGTCTGGGGGCGGAGCCCCCGAATATCCCTCAGACCACCTTCAGCAACTTCTCGCCATCGGGGCCGGAGGCCACCACTCGAAGCGCGGGGTCGCCGGGGGCGAAGCCCCCGTCACTGCGGAACTGGATCACCCAGCGCACGTCGTACTTGCGCAGCAACTGCAACCGCTCGGCGCGCGAGGTCTTCTTGGCGAAGAACGCCTTGGTGTCCTCCGTCCGCTGCGCCTCGTCCTTGAGGAAGAAGTCCGGGTAACCGGGCTCGACGGTGTACGGGCCGTACGCCGGGCCCTGCCGCAGCGCGAAGTAGTCCTTGGTCATGATCACGTCGCCGTACTTCACATACGGCGTGATCCACTGGTAGCCGCCCCACTCATGCTGGGCCGGGGCGCTGCGCACCACCGGGATCGACCGGGTGGACATGACGTAGTTGAGCGCCCCCACCTGCGACCAGCTGCCGACCAGCAGCGCCGCGGCGGTCAACGGCACCAGCACCCGGCGTACCCGGCGCCCCGACTCGCCCGCCAGCTCGACCGCCAGGGCGACCTGCGCGGAGACGAAGACCGCGGGCAGCACCCGACCGTACGACCAGTGCTGGGTCAGCCCGCCGAGTGCGTACACCAGCGCGCCGAAGACGAAGAACAGCACCAGCGGATCGCGCCGGTCCCGCCGGAACCGCAGCGCCAGCGCCACGCCGCCCAGCGACAGCAGACCGAACCGCGAGACCAGGTGGTCGTAGAGCGGCCGGTGGATCTCCTCCAGGCCGCCGACGCCGAGCAGCGAGAAGAACGAGTAGTACGGCCAGGCCAGCACGATCGCCAGGGACAGCGCTACGGCCGCACCGATACGCAGCCACGCCGTACGGCCCGGCCAGGGCCGCGCGCCGAGCAGTATCGCCAGCAGCCCGAGCACGGTCACCACACCCGTGAACTGGTGGCTGAGCAGTACGACCGCCAGCAGCGCGCCGAGCCCGAGGTACGGCAGCAGCCCCCAGCCCCTGGCCAGCGCGGTACGCAGCAGTGCCCACAGATGGAACGCCACACCCAGCGCGAACGTACTGGGGTAGGCGATGCACAGCGCCAGCGAGGTGGCCCCGGGGAAGCCGCTCCAGGTGAACAGCTCCCAGCCGTACAGCAGCGTGACGCAAAGGATCGCCAGCGGCACCGCCGCCCGCCGCGTGGTGAGCGTACGGACGAACTGCCGGATGCCGGTGATCAGCAGAACGAGGTTGATCGCGGCGGCCAGGTGCAGGACGTGGAACGTGGTCGCTCCACTGGCCTTCGCGACCAGCGCCAGGAACAGCATCCACGGCGAGTAGTACGGGCTGTTGACATCCGCCTTGACCAGCGGATCGCCCGGGTTGCCGAGGTCGTGCCGGAGCCGCTCGACGGTGGCGGCGTGGATTCCGAGATCGCCCGCCCACGGCATCTTCACCACCATCAGCGCGAGCAGCACGACGACCAGCAGTGCGGCGGCGGCCACCGCCTTGTCCAGCAGGCTCGCGTCCTGCCAGCGCGTCCGGGCAGACCCGCCCAGGCGCGCTATGCGCCCGGTCGGTCTGCCCGGCCCCGCCGTGGCGTGCTCAGCTGCGGCGGGCACGCGAAGAGTCCAGACGCAGACGCCAGGGCAGGACCGCCGACTCGATCTGCACGGCCATGGTCATCTTGGAGGCGCCGATCTGCCGCTCCTCGAAGTGGATCGGGATCTCGACACCCGTGTAACCGGCGCGCACCGCCTGGTACTTGAGCTCCACCTGGAAGCTGTAGCCGTTGCTGCGCACCTCGGACAGCCGCATCTCGGTGACCGTGTCGGCCCGCCACATGGCGAAGCCCGCGGTCACATCCCGCAGCCCGGTACGCAGCACCGTGCTCACGTAGGTGTTGGCCCAGCGGGAGAGCAGCTTGCGGTGCAGGCCCCACTCCTCGGCCAGCCGACCGCCGGAGACGTAGCGGCTGCCGACGACGAACCCGGCGCCGGTGGCCAGCGCCGTGCCCAGCATCTGCGAGACGTACTCGACCGGGTGGCTGCCGTCGGCGTCCATCTGCAGCACGTACTGGGCGCCGTCCGCGACCGCCTGGTCCATGCCCGCCGCGTAGGCGCGGCCGAGGCCGTCCTTGGCGGTGCGGTGCAGCACCGAGATCCGGGTGCGGTCCGGTTCGTTGTACTGCTCGGCCAGCCGCTCGGCGACCTGGCCGGTGCCGTCGGGGCTGTTGTCGTCCACCACGAGCAGCCGCAGCCCCGGCAGGTCGAACGCCATCAGCTTCTCGGCCATCCCGGGCAGGTTCTCGGCCTCGTTGTAGGTGGGCATCACCACGGTCAGCGGGATGCCGCTCCACTCCGGCGGGAGCTGCACCGGCCGACGCAGCGAGGCGGCGGTCGGGACTGCCTGGGGGGTCGTCGTCGTCATTGAGTGGTCTTCTCCATCGGGCCGCGACCTCAGGGCTTCGGAGAGAAGCGGATCGCGGCGTCGGGAATCGTCGAGTGGCACCACACTCGCGCTCCGCCCTGCAGTTCGTTGTCCTCGCCGACCTCGGCCCGGTCTCCGATCACGGCGCTGTCCAGTACGGTACGCGAGCCGACGCGGGCACCGGCGCCCACCAGGGAGGCACGCACCTGAGCACCGGCCTCGATACGGGCGCCGTCCAGCACGACGGAGCCCTCGACCACCGCGTCCGCCGCGATGAACGAACCGGCGCCCACGACAGTTCCACCGGACAGCTTCGCGCCGTCCTCCACCGTGGCGCCCGGCAGCACCAGGCACTCACCGGTCTTCCCGGGCAGCGCGGGGGACCGTACGACGCCGCGGACCAGATCAGCGGAGGCCTGGATCAGCGCGGCCGGACGGCCGAGGTCCAGCCAGTACGTCTGGTCGACCACACCGTGCAGGTGCGCACCGGACTCCAGCAGCCCGGGGAACGTCTCGCGCTCGACGGAGACCACCCGGCCCGCCGGGATGGTGTCGATCACTGAGCGGCGGAAGACGTAGCACCCGGCGTTGACCTGGTCGGTGACGATCTCCTCGGGGCGCTGCGGCTTCTCGGTGAAGGCCAGCACCCGCCCGGTGGAGTCGGTGGGGACCAGGCCGAAGGCGCTGGGGTCCTCGACCCGGGTCAGGTGCAGCGAGACATCGGCTCCGGCCGCGCGGTGGCTGTCGACCAGAGCGGCGATGTCCAGGCCGGTGAGGATGTCACCGTTGAAGATCAGTACCGGCTCGGCGGGGCCGCAGGTCAGCGCGTCGGCCGCGTTGCGGATCGCGCCACCGGTGCCCAGCGGCTCGTTCTCGTGGATGTACGTGATCCGCAGGCCCAGGTCCGTGCCGTCACCGAAGTACGGCTCGAAGACCTCGGCCAGGTAGGAGGTGGCGAGCACCACGTGGGTGACGCCCGCGGCCCGGGCCTTGGCGAGCTGGTGCGCGAGGAACGGGACACCGGCGGTCGGGACCATCGGCTTGGGCGTGTATTCCGTGACGGGGCGGAGACGGGAACCCTTCCCGCCGACCAGGAGGATCGCTTCCACTGACAAGTACCTCAATCACTTACGGGTCGACGGACGGGTAGGGATACTACCTACGCTTTTGTTGCGGGATGTCCACGAGGGGCGGCCGGGCGGCCGTGACACCGCGTGGAACAACGTGCCGGGCATCGTAGTGAACGGCGCTATGGGAGGTCGGGTCACGCCGGTCGCTCTCAGAGACTTCTCACCGGTTTGCCGGGACTCTTCACCGGATCCCCTCATGGTGACCACCTGAACAACATAAGCAGCCCGACCGCGTACCACCCCGCGAACACCGCGCCCGAGCCGTACAGACACGCCTGCACCAGCCGTGGCAGCCGGGACACCGGGCGGGCCACCAGCAGGAGCAGGATCGGCAGGAACGGCAGCATGAAGCGCGGCTTGGACAGCGGGGATCCGGGGGTGCCGAACATCAGCTCCCACGCTCCGGCCAGTGCCAGCACCAGCGGCCAGGGGACCCTGCGATCCATCGCCAGCGCCACCACGGCCACCGCGACGAGCAGGATCAGCGCCAGCACCACCGGGTAGCGGATGTCGATATGCGCATAGGTCGCCACCTGCTTGAGGAAGTGCAGTGTGCCGCGGCCGAAGTCGAAGGACTGCCCCCAGGCCTTCTCCGCCTCGAACCAGCCGTCCACCCGGCCCACCCGGCTGCCCAGGTACAGCCAGCTGAAGACCAGCCCGAGCGGGGCCAGCAGCAGCGCGAGCCAGGGCCGCCAGCCGTCCCGGCGCCGCAGGATCGCCCACCCGGCGCTCAGCACCAGCACGCCGACCAGCACCGAGGCCGTCGGCCGGATCGTCCCGGCCAGCGCGGTCAGCGCGCCCGCCGCCACCCAGCGCCGCGCGATGATCGCGACCAGCGCCCACATCAGCGCCGCGCTGAAGCAGGCCTCGGAGTACGGCACCCACAGCGCGAAGGCGTACGGGGAGCAGGCCCACAGACCGACGCAGGCGTAGCCCGCGCGCCGTCCGGCCACCGAGCGGGCCAGGGTGTGCACCCCGACCGCGGCCGCGGTCGCCGCCAGCCAGGAGACCACCACGCCCGCGTACGGGAAGCCGAGCCCGGTCACCAGGTGGACGGCCCTTATCAGCGCCGGGACCAGCGGGAAGAAGGCGAGCGTGGACCAGGTCGGTATGCCGGTGGGCAGATAGCTGAGGTGATGGGGGTAGCCGTGCTCGGCGACGCTCAGATAGTTCTTGCTGTCCCATTTGCGCAGCACCTCCTCGGCGCCGTAGCCGAGGTGGTGCGAGATCAGCAGCAGCAGGGCGAAGGCGAGCGCCGAGACCGAGAGGTAGATGCCCGCCGCGTTCAGTGCCTCACGGCGGACGAAACGTATCGTCACCGGTTCGCGGCGCAGCAGCTCGGTGAGCCGTACCCGCCACCTGGCGACCGTCTCGCCCGTCCCCGCGGTCCCCGGCCCGCTCGCGGCGGCGGGACTGTCGGGCGGCGGGGCTACGTCGACCATGGGGATACTCCGTGCGTCATACGAAGGGGGAAGCGGCATCACCAAGGCGATGGCCCGTCCGTCTGCCGACGGACGGGCCCGCTCACCTTAGGTCGGGCGTGTCGCCCGGCAAAAATCCGCTGGCCCGCAGGCGCCGGAACCGGCTGGGCGGGACCCCTGGCCGGGGCCCAAGCCCATCCGGGCCCGAGGCTCAGTCCTGGTGGCCGCCGCCCAGGTGGTGCACCCGGACCATGTTGGTGGTGCCGGGGACGCCGGGCGGGGAGCCCGCCGTGATGATCACGGTGTCGCCCTTGTCGTACTCGCTGAACTTGAGCATCTCCTGGTCGACCAGGTCCACCATCGCGTCGGTGTGGTCGACGTGCTTGACCAGGTGGCTCTGCACACCCCAGGTCAGCGCGAGCTGGTTGCGGGTGGCCACGTCCGTGGTGAACGCCAGCACCGGCACCGGCACCCGGTAGCGGGCCAGGCGGCGCGCGGTGTCGCCGGACTTCGTGAAGGCGACCAGCGTCTTGGCGTCCAGGAAGTCGGCCAGCTCGGCGGCGGCGCGGGCCACCGCTCCGCCCTGGGTGCGCGGCTTCTTGCCCGGCGCCAGCGGCTGCAGACCGCGCTTGAGCAGCTCCTCCTCGGCCGCCTCGACGATCCGGGACATCGTCTTGACGGTCTCGATCGGGTACTTGCCGACCGAGGACTCGGCGGACAGCATGACCGCGTCCGCGCCGTCCAGGATGGCGTTGGCGACATCGGACGCCTCGGCGCGGGTGGGCCTGGAGTTGGTGATCATCGACTCCATCATCTGGGTCGCGACGATCACCGGCTTGGCGTTGCGGCGGCACAGCTCGATCAGCCGCTTCTGGACGATCGGCACCTTCTCCAGCGGGTACTCGACCGCCAGGTCGCCGCGGGCCACCATCACCGCGTCGAAGGCGGCGACGACGGCCTCCATGTTCTCCACCGCCTGCGGCTTCTCCACCTTGGCGATGACCGGGACCCGGCGGCGCTCCTCGTCCATGATGCGGTGGACGTCGCGTACGTCCTTGGCGTCCCGGACGAAGGACAGCGCGACCATGTCGACGCCCATCCGCAGCGCGAACCGCAGGTCCTCGATGTCCTTCTCGGACAGCGCCGGGACGTTGACGGCGGCACCGGGCAGGTTGAT
This sequence comes from Streptomyces sp. NPDC020096, assembly GCA_040631425.1. Taxonomy (GTDB): domain Bacteria; phylum Actinomycetota; class Actinomycetes; order Streptomycetales; family Streptomycetaceae; genus Streptantibioticus_A. The sequence goes on along the minus strand of JBEYJY010000044.1, from coordinate 21,633 downwards.
GCCCTTGTGGTCGGAGATGATGCCGCCCTCGACCACCAGGCAGCGCACCCGCGGGCCCTCGACCTCGATGACCCGCAGTGCGACGTTGCCGTCGTTGATCAGCACCGGGTCGCCCTGGCTGACGTCTCCGGGCAGGCCCTTGTACGTCGTGCCGCAGATGTGCCGGTCACCGGGAACGTCCTCGGTGGTGATGGTGAACTCGTCACCCGCCACCAACTCCACCGGTCCGTCGGCGAAGGTCTCCAGACGGATCTTGGGACCCTGGAGGTCGGCGAGGGTGCCCACGGCGCGGCCGGTCTCCTCGGAGACCTTGCGCACCCGCTGGTAGCGCTCCTCGTGCTCGGCGTGGGTGCCGTGGCTGAAGTTGAACCGGGCCACGTTCATTCCGGCCTCGACCAGTGTCTTGAGCTGGTCGTAGGAGTCGACGGCGGGACCCAGGGTGCAGACGATTTTCGCTCGGCGCATGTGGACGATCCTATCGATATTTTGTTCCGGTCCGGAATTTACCGGGTGGCCCCGCTTCGGAGGCCTCCCGTTCCGGCCCGGTTTACGGGCGGACCAGCGAGTAGGCCTGCTGCGCGATCTCCAGTTCCTCGTCGGTGGGGACGACGGCGACCGCGACCCGGCTGGTCTCTGTGGAGACCACCCGTGCCACAGCGCCGCGCACAGCATTGCGTACCGCGTCGATCTCGATGCCGAGGGGTTCGAGGCCACGCAGGGCGGCCTCGCGCACCGCGGCCGAATTCTCGCCCACTCCGGCCGTGAAAGCGATCGCGTCCACCCGTCCGAGTACCGCCGAATAGGCGCCGACGTACTTGCGTAGCCGGTGGACGTAGATGTCGAAGGCGAGTCGGGCGGAGGAGTCGCCCTCCGCCATCCGGCGGCCGATCTCGCGCATGTCGTTGTCACCGCACAGCCCGACCAGGCCGCTGCGCTTGTTGAGCAGGTCGTCGATCTCGTCGATCTCCATCGCGCCGACCCGCGACAGATGGAAGATCACCGCCGGGTCGATGTCACCCGAGCGGGTGCCCATGACCAGGCCCTCCAGCGGGGTGAGCCCCATGGAGGTGTCCACGCACACTCCGCCGCGCACCGCCGAGGCGGAGGCGCCGTTGCCCAGGTGCAGCACCACGACGTTGACCTCGGACGGCTGCTTGCCCAGCAGCTTCGCGGTCGCCCGGGAGACGTACGCGTGCGAGGTGCCGTGGAAGCCGTACCGCCGCACCCCGTACCGGTCGGCCGCGGCCCGGTCGATGGCGTACCGGGCGGCGGCCTCCGGCATCGTGGAGTGGAAGGCGGTGTCGAACACCGCGACCTGCGGCAGGTCGGGACGCAGCTCGCGGGCGACCTTGATGCCGATGACGTTGGCGGGGTTGTGCAGCGGGGCGAGCGGCACCAGCTTCTCGATCTCGGCGACCACCTCGTCGGTGATCAGCGTCGGCTCGGTGAACCGAGTGCCGCCGTGCACCACGCGGTGCCCCACCGCGGCCAGTTCGGGGGAGTCGAGGCCGAGGCCGCGGGCGCTCAGCTCCTTGGAGACCACCCCCAGCGCCTCGGAGTGGTCGGCCACACTGCCCTGCTCGCCGATCCGCTCCACGATGCCGGAGGCCGGACGGGAACCGTCGGCCATGTCGAGCAGCTGGTACTTCAGCGACGAGGAGCCGGAGTTGAGGACGAGGACGCGGGAAGCGGTCACGGCAGTGGGGTCTTCCTTCTGGAACGTCACGGGCTTTACGAGTGGTCGGCGTCGCCCTGGGCCTGGATGGCCGTGATGGCGACGGTGTTGACGATGTCCTGGACCAGCGCGCCGCGCGACAGGTCGTTGACGGGCTTGCGCAGGCCCTGCAGCACCGGGCCGACCGCGATCGCGCCCGCCGAGCGCTGCACGGCCTTGTAGGTGTTGTTGCCGGTGTTCAGGTCGGGGAAGATCAGCACGGTCGCCTGCCCCGCGACCGCCGAGCCCGGCAGCTTGGTCGCCGCGACCGCGCGGTCGACCGCCGCGTCGTACTGGATCGGGCCCTCGACCGCCAGGTCGGGGCGGCGCTCGCGGACCAACTCGGTGGCCCGGCGCACCTTGTCCACATCGGCGCCCGAACCCGAGGTGCCGGTGGAGTACGACAGCATCGCCACCCGCGGCTCGACGCCGAACTGGGCGGCGGTGGCGGCCGACTGGATCGCGATGTCCGCCAACTGCTCGGCGTTCGGGTCGGGGTTGACCGCGCAGTCGCCGTAGACCAGCACCTTGTCGGCCAGGCACATGAAGAAGACCGACGAGACGATCGAGGCCCCCGGAGAGGTCTTGATGACCTCGAAGGCGGGCCGGATGGTGGCCGCGGTGGAGTGCACCGCGCCGGAGACCATGCCGTCGGCCAGGCCCTCCTGAACCATCAGCGTGCCGAAGTACGACACGTCCGCGACCACGTCGTGCGCCAGCTCCACCGTCATGCCCTTGTGGGCGCGCAGCTTGGCGTACAGCTCGGCGAAGTTCTCGCGCAGCGGCGAGGTCTGCGGGTCCACGACCCGGGCGATCGCGCCCGAGCCGCGGTCCTCGACGTCCAGGCCGAGGTTGACGCCCAGCTCACCGGCGCGCTTGCGGATGGCGTCCGGGTCGCCGAGCAGGGTCAGGTCGCAGACGTTGCGGCGCAGCAGCACCTCGGCGGCGCGCAGGATGCGCTCCTCGGTGCCCTCGGGCAGTACGACATGGCGGCGGCCGGACCGGGCCCGCTCGATCAGCTCGTGCTCGAACATCATCGGTGTCACCCGGCCGCTGCGGGCGACCGACAGCCGGTTGGTCAACTCGCCGGTGTCGACGTGCAGTTCGAAGAGGCCGAGCGCGGTCTCCGCCTTGCGGGGAGTGGCCGCGGTCAGCTTGCCCTCCAGGGAGAACAGCTCGGCGGCGGTCGGGAACGAGCCGCCCGGCACCGCGATCACCGGCGTGCCCGGCGCCAGCCGCTCGGCCAGCGCGACGATGTCGGGACCGGGGCGCTCGTCCAGGGTGAGCAGCACACCCGCGATGCTCGGCGCGCCCGCCGAGTGCGCCGCGAGCGAGCCGATGATCAGGTCCGCCCGGTCCCCGGGCGTGACCACCAGGCAGCCGGGGGTCAGCGCGGGCAGGAACGTCGGCAGCATCGCACCGCCGAAGACGAAGTTCATCACGTTGCGGGCCAGCCCCGCGTCATCGCCGAGCAGCACCTCGGCCTGGAGCTTCTGGACGACCTGCGCCACGGTCGGCGCGGACAGCGACGGCTCCTCGGGCAGCACGTAGACCGGGACCGGCAGCCTGCTGCCGAGCTGGTCGGCGGCGATCTTGGCGGCGTCCGGGGCGACCCGGTTGGCGATCATGGCCAGGATGTAGCAGCCCTCGTCGGCGTAGGCCCGGTGGGCGTTGTGCACCTCGGCGACGATGGAGTCCGCGCTCTGGTCGAGGCCGCCGACGACCGGCAGCACGGAGGCGCCGAACTCGTTGGCCAGCCGCGCGTTGAGGTTCAGCTCGGCGGGCAGCTGGGTGTCGGCGTAGTCGGAGCCGAGCACGAGCACGAACTCGTACTCGCGGGCCACCGCGTGGAAGCGGTCGACCAGCTCGGAGACCAACTCGTCGATGCCCCGCTCGGCCTGGAGCCGCGCGGCCTCGTCGTAGCCGAGGCCGTAGACGGTCGCCGGGTCCTGGGTGAGCCGGTAGCGGGCGCGCACCAACTCGAACAGACGGTCGGGACCCTCGTGCATCAGTGGCCGGAACACCCCCACCCGGTCGACCTTGCGGGTCAGCAGCTCCATGACCCCCAGTTCCACGACCTGGCGGCCGTCGCCGCGTCCGATGCCGGTCACGTACACGCTGCGCGTCACGCGCGTTCTCCATCCTTCTTCGCGATCCCTGTATCGCGCCTGTTCTGCCCTTCGAAGCTAACCCGGGCCCCTGGGCGGCGCGCGCCGGACTGCGGATGCGCTCCTGTCCCCGCCATCGCAAAGTTCTCATAAGGTATGAAGGATGTGGTAATCCGATCACGATTACCCACCGTGACCGTCTGACCAACGGGTCCGAACGGCCGCCACCTACACAGGAGATTGACCGCGATGCGCATCGGAGTCCTGACCGCCGGCGGTGACTGCCCGGGGCTGAACGCCGTGATCCGGTCGGTGGTACACCGCGGCCTCACCGGGCACGGCGACGAGATCCTCGGTTTCGAGGACGGTTTCAAGGGCCTGCTGGAAGGCCGCTACCGCCCGCTGGACCTCAACGCGGTCAGCGGCATCCTGGCCCGCGGCGGCACCATCCTCGGCTCCGCCCGGCTGGAGCGGGCCCGGCTGCACGAGGCCGCCGACAACGCCGAGGCGCTGTGCCAGGCCCACGGCATCGACGTGCTCATCCCGATCGGCGGCGAGGGCACCCTGACCGCCGCCCGGATGCTCGCCGACGCCGGAATGCCGGTCGTCGGTGTGCCCAAGACCATCGACAACGACATCTCGGCGACCGACCGCACCTTCGGCTTCGACACCGCCGTCATGGTCGCCACCGAGGCCATCGACCGGCTCAAGACCACCGCCGAATCGCACCAGCGGGTCATGGTCGTCGAGGTGATGGGCCGCCACGCGGGCTGGATCGCCCTGGAATCCGGCATGGCGGGCGGTGCGCACGGCATCTGCATCCCGGAGCGCCCGTTCAACCCCGCCGATCTGGTCGCCATGGTCGAGGAGCGGTTCGCCCGCGGCAAGAAGTTCGCCGTCATCTGCGTCGCCGAGGGCGCCCATCCGATCCAGGGCACCATGGCCTACGGCTACGGCGAGATCGATGCCTACGGCCACGAGCGCTTCATGGGCATCGGCACCCGCCTCGCCGAGGAACTGGCCAACCGCCTGGGCAAGGAGGCCCGCCCGGTCATCCTGGGACACGTACAGCGCGGCGGCGTGCCCACCGCGTACGACAGGGTGCTCGCCACCCGCTTCGGCTGGCACGCGGTGGAGGCCGCCCACGAGGGCGCGTTCGGCCATATGACCGCGCTGCGCGGCACCAGCATCGAGATGGTGCCGCTCAAGGACGCGATCACCGAGCTGAAGCGGGTGCCCGCGGACCGGATCCGCGAGGCGGAGTCGGTCTTCTGAACCGCGGCGGTCCGCTGACTCGAAGCGGGCTTCGGCACCGGGGCGGGGTCCGGACCCGCAGCCGTCCGGTTCACCCCTTCATCGCGCCCCCCAGCGCGAACCCGCCGCCCAGCCGCCGCGCGATGGCCACGTAGAGCACCACCACCGGCGCCGAGTACAGCACCGAGAACGCCGCCAACTGGCCGTACGCCACGGTCCCGTAGGAGCCGAAGAACGTGTAGATGCTGACCGAGGCCGGGAGTTGGTCGGGGGAGAGCAGGAGCATGAAGGGCACGAAGAAGTTGCCCCACATGGCGATGAAGGTGAAGACGGTCACCACCCCGATCCCCGGCCCCATCAGCGGCAGCACCACCCGCCACAGTGCCTGCATGGACGACGCGCCGTCGGTCCAGGCCGCCTCCTCCAGCACCATCGGTACGCCGTCCATGAAGTTCCGCATCAGCCAGATGGCGAACGGGAGTTGGGCGGTGGCCAGGAACAGCGCGGTGCCCCACAGCGTGTCGATCAGATTGACCTGTACGAACAGTCCGTAGACCGGGACCATGATCGCGGTGATCGGCAGGCAGGTGGCGAACAGGATGGTCAGCAGGAACGGGCGGTTGAAGCGCGAGCGGTAGCGGGAGAGCGGATAGGCGGCCAGCGTGGCGGCGGCCACCGTCAGGGCGGTGGCGCTGCCGCACAGCAGCAGGCTGTTGAGCATCGGGGTGTACGTGGTGTCCGGGGTGAGGACCGCCCGGAAGTTGCCGAGCGTGAAGGGGTGCGGCAGCGAGGTACGCAGCCCCGCGTGCTCATTGAACGAGGCCAGCGCCAGCCAGCCGAGCGGGACGGCGAACGCGACGGCGACCAGCAGCAGCGCCAGGTCCGCCGCCAGCCGGTGCCGGACCCGTCGGCCGGAGCGGAACGATCGCGGCCTTCCCCCGCGCCGGGCGGACGTCATCGGCGTGCCCCCGCCCGCGTGTGGTGCCGCGCATGCGGTGTCCGGATCAGACCGTCAGTCGCTCGACCTTCCGGTGCGTATGGGCCTCGATGTCCTCGACGGCCGCGTGCAGCAGCTGATGAGCCAGGTCGGACAGCGCCCGGGCGGTGGCGAGCTCGTCCCCGATATCGGCGATGTTCTCGTCGCTCGGGTTGCAGTGCGCCGTTCCGTCGCCGGTCATCGGCGTCATGCCCGCGCCGGTCAGCTGGGCCTGGGCCTGGGTCATCCGCTCGACCTCGTTGATGTTGACCTCGATGGTGAGAGTCTTCTGCGCCATGGCGATCCTCCTCGCACTCTCCTCCACCTCCATGGTCGCCCCCTGCCACCTGCGACGCACGCCGGGCAGCACACCCGGCACACCGGGGATCCCGCGTCAGACCCATCAGACCTCCGTCCGCAGCAGCCGCAGATACACCACCGAGAACAGCGCCCCCACCACCAGGAGCAGCAGCGCCACCGCCGTGCCGTAGCCGATCAGGCTCTGCTGGAACGCCTTCTCGTACATGAACAGCGGCAGCGTCTGGCTCCTGTCGCCCGGACCGCCGCGGGTCATCGCCCACACCAGACCGAAGACCGACAGCGTCTGAAGGGTGTTGAGCATCAGATTGGTGCCGATCGAGCGGCGGATCATCGGCAGCGTCACATGCCACATCCGCTGCACCGCGCTGGCACCGTCGACCTCCGCCTGCTCGGCCACGTCCTGCGGGATCTCGGCGAGCGCGGCGGAGTACACCAGCATCGAGAACGCGGTGCCGCGCCAGACGTTGGCCAGCGAGACGGCCAGGATGGGCAGCGTGAACAGCCAGTTCTGGCTGGGCAGATGAAGCCAGCCGAGGATCGCGTTCAGCGTCCCCTCGCGGCGGAAGAACGCGTAGAGCAGGAACCCCGCCACGATCTCCGGCAGCACCCACGCGGCGATGACGACGGCTCCGGTGACGGTACGCACCGGCCGGGAGGCGCGCCGCATCGCGGCGGCGAGGCCGAGCCCCAGTGTGTTCTGCCCGATGATCGAGGACAGCACGGTGAAGACCAGGGTCAGCACGACCGCGTTGCGGAATCCGGGGTCGGCGAAGGCGTGCCGGAAGTTGGCCAGGCCCACGAAGTGCGTGCCCGACGCACCGGTCAACTGCATGTCGGTGAACGCGATGTACGCGCAGTACGCGATCGGCCCGGCCAGGAACAACAGCAGCAGGAGCACGGACGGCAGCACCGGTAGCCCCCGCAACAGGGTGCGTCGGGCTCCCCTCACCGCTCGTTCTCCACGGCCCCGGCCGTGATCGACGACAACTGCTGGTCGTACGCCTTGGCGGCGGCCGCCGTCGAGGACTGGCCGGTGGACACGGATTCCATCGCCGTACCGATGGCGGTGGAAACCTGCGGATAGACCGGGAGAGCCGGGCGGTAGTGGGTGTACTGCACCAGCTTGGTGAAGAAGTCGATGCCCGGCATCGAGCTCAGATAGCGGTGATCGGCGGCGACGTCCTTGCGCACGGCGATGTTCGCGCTGCGGATGTCGTACTCGGCCGCGTTCGGCTCGCTCTGCAGCGCCTTGATGAAGTCCCAGGCCATCGCGGGATGCTGGGCCTTGGCCGGGATCGCCCAGGTCCATCCGCCGGACATGCTGACGGCGCCGGGTGCCTGACCGTTCTGCGTCGGCATGGCCGCGGTGCCCATCACCTGCGACCACTGCGGCCACGGCTTGCCACCGGTCTTGATCCAGTTGTTGCCGAGCCAGGAGCCGTCGAGGTCGATGGCCAGCTTGCCGGACGGGATCCACTCCGTGCCGACCACCGGCTGGATGTTGGGATCGAGGGCATCGGAGATGTCCGGACCCAGCTTTTCCGTGTAGACGGTCCGTACGAAGTCCAGTGCGTCCGAGAAGCCCTTGCCGGACTGGATCCACTTCTTGGACCGCGGGTCATACAGCGGATCGGCGCCCGTTCCGTACGCGAGCATCTCGAAGCCCTGCATCACCGCCGCCTCACCGGGGGCCTTACCGGTGTAGAGGTTGAGCGGGATGGCCCCGGGGACCTTGGCCTTGACCGTACGGGCGGCGATCAGGATGTCGTTCCAGCTCTTCGGCTGCCAGTCGGCGGGCAGGCCCGCCTTCTTGAAGATGTCCTTGTCGAACCACAGCCCGCGGGTGTCGGTGCCGTCCGGCACCCCGTACGTCTTCCCGTCCTGCGCTCTCGCCGCGGCCTTCGCGGTGTCCACGAACTGGCTCCACGCGGGCCAGCTCGACAGATAGTCGTCGAGCGGGCGCAGATACCCCGCCTTGATATCGGAGTTGATGAGGAACGTGTCCTCGTAGGCCAGATCGGGAGCGGTCTTCGGAGAGCGCATCATCTGCTGGAGCTTGGCGTAGTAGTCGTTCTCGGCGGCGGTGATGGGGATCAGATCGATGTGCTTGCCGGGGTTGGCCTTCTCGAACTGGCCTTTCACCAGCGCGAGATAGTCATCCATCACCCGGACGTTGTCGTCGGGCACACGCTGGTAGGCGATCTTGATCGTGTTCTTGTCCTCGGTGGAACCACCGCACGAGGTAAGGGCGGTGGCCGCGAAGGCGACGACGGAGACGGCGGCAAGAAGACGCGCGGAGTGGCTGACGGGGCGCATGGGCAAGTCCTCCTTCGGTGCGGGACGGAAGGGGATGCTGCGGGTTGCCCGTGACGGTAAGGGCGGGTCAGGGCGGGGTCAATGGGCGTGCGGGGCCGTGATGACAACGTTGTTGGGCACCACCGGAGCGGCCACGCGGTGTGCGCCGCGCGGGGCCGTGGCCTAGGGTCGTCTGGGTACTTTCGCGGGGATCCGCAGGGGTATCGCTCGGTGGCCCAGGACCGACCGCTGGCACCTGCACAAGCCCAACCTTCCCTCCAGTAGGGTCAGATGGGCCGATTCTCGTGTCGTGAGGAGCAGGGGGCGATGGGCGCCAAGGGCGGGGACAAGGACCTGGGCGTAGATCCCGAAGCGTTGAAGATGACCGCGCAGGGTCTGACCGCGACGCTGGACGAGCTGAAGAAGCTGGGCATCGTGGAGACCGCTGAGGTTGGCCGGGGCTTCTCGGGCGTCGAACTGACCGGTATGACGCTGGGCCACGCCGGACTCACGTCCGCCCTGAAGCAGTTCGGTGACCGCTGGGCGTGGGGGGTGCGCACCCTCGTCCACGACGGGAACGAGTTCGCCACTCGGCTCGGGTTGGCGGCGGGGAGTTTCCACGAAGAGGACAAGTACGTCCAGGGCAAGTTCAAGAATCTCGTGACCGCCGGAATGGGGAACCCGGACGCGACAGACAAGCAGGTGTCGCAGGAGTCCTGGGGCCAGGTCTGGAGCGACAACTCGATCAACCAGGTACGGCACGCGGACTACAGCATGAAGTCCTTCATCCAGGCCAACGAGGAGACGAAGAAGGTATGGACGACTGAAGGCAAGGACTGGCTGATGTCCAACCCCGTATCGGTCACGATGCGCACGATCGCCGGGCTCACCTCCGATAGCTCCAAAGGCAAGTAGGCGTGGATGAGAGGGCTTTTATGCGCGCGCTCGGCAGGCGGTGACCGCTCATGAGCGGCTTCATGGACGAGGTCAACCACCTCGGGGACTCGGCGGAGCATTTCCTAGACAAGGGCAAGAAGTTCGTCGGCGGCGCCGTCGACCACGTGGCGCACGGGGTGGCCGACGGCCTGAACTGGGTCGGCTGGCATTCGGCTGCACACGATGTGGACGGTCTCGGTGATCGCTTCGCCGATTCCCTGGGCGCCAGCGTGCCCGAGATGGGACTCGATGAAGCGAAAGCGGCCTCGGATCTGATCCACGGCAACCCGAAGACCATCCGTGACTCGGCCGAGGTGTTGTCCAAGTTCGCTGGTGCGTTCCGCGAGACCGGCGAGGGGCTGCGGCGGCTGGACCCGCAGCACTGGAAGGGTCAGGCCGGCGATGCGTTCCGGCGGAAGTTCGCTCCGCATCCCAAGGAGTGGCTGACGGCGGCCGACGCCTGTGACCTGGCGGGCAAGACGCTGGTGAACTTCGCGCACACGGTGGAGTGGGCCCAGGAGCAGGCCCGCCAGGCCCTCGAAATGTACTCCGCGGCCAAGAAGAAATCCGAGGACGCGCGCACCGCCTACAACCAGCAAGTCGACAAGTACAACGCCAGCTCGGGGGCGGGCACTGATGCCGCCCACGCCCCGGAGAAGCCAGGGCCGTTTCACGACCCGGGCGAGGCCGGGATGAAAGCGGCACAGGAAATCCTGGACGAAGCGCGGCGGCAGCGCGACGTCGAGGGTGACGCGGCGACGGCGAAGGTTTCGGCCGCCACCGAAATGGCCCCGAAAACCCCGACGTTCGCGCACCGAATGGCCGGGGACTACGAGGATGTGATGCTCGCCGGTGGGTTGACGTACGAGCACGTCGGTATGGGCTTCCTGGGGGCTGGGGCTGACTTCTTGAAGTTCGTCCGTTCCGTGAACCCGACCGATCCGTACAACCTGACCCACCCGGCCATGTGGCTGGCCCATACCAACGATGTCGCGGCGGGTCTGCTCCACGCGGGTAACCATCCGGTGGACCTGGTCAAGTCGGTGGTCGGCACCGGCTGGAGCTCCGACCCGGGCGATGCGGGCGGTCAGCTCCTGTTCAACGTGCTGTCGGCCGTTGGCACCGACGGTGCCAGCACCCCGGAGACCGTTACCACCGACGTGGCGGAGAACCTGAGCCAGGACGTCGCCAAGACCGAACAGCGAGCGGCGGAATCGGCTCGCGACGGCGCCCATGATCCGGCGGAGTCGTCCCGAGGGGACGGGGACAAGACCGAGTGCGGTGACCCGGTCGACATCGCGACCGGTGTCGTCTCCATGCGCCAGACCGACGTCCAACTTCCGGGCGCCCTGCCGCTATCGATCCGTCGGACACATCTGTCGTCCTATCGCGCCGGCCGCTGGTTCGGCACCTCATGGGCCTCCACACTCGACCAGCGTCTTGAAATCGATGACGAAGGCCTGGTGTACGCCGGGTCGGACGGCATGCTGCTTGCCTATCCCGTGCCGCGGCAGGGCACCCCCGTCCTGCCGGTCACCGGTCCACGCTGGCCGCTGACCTGGGACGGAAGTCCGGGTGGCGCCGTCCGAATATCCATGCCGGAGCTCGGCCAGACCCTGGAGTTCGCGCCGTGCGCCGCAGCTCCGGCAGGCACGCGGAACGCGATCTCCCTGCCGGTGCGAACGATCGAGGACCGCAACGGCCACCGCATCGATTTCACCTACGGAAAGGACGGCGCGCCGCAGGAGATCACGCACAGCGGCGGCTACCGCATCGCCGTCGATACCGAGGCCTCCCGCGTCACCGCCCTGCGCCTCCTCCACACTGACGGCACCGACACGCTGCTCATGCGCTACGGCTACGACGCGGCCGGTGACCTGACCGAGGTCACCAACTCCAGTGCCCGTCCGCTGCGGTACGGCTTCGACGCTGACGGAAGGCTCACGTCCTGGGCAGACCGCAACGGCACATCGTTCACGTACACCTACGACGAGCACGGCCGTTGCGTGCGCACCGACGGCTCCGACGGTTTCATGTCCGGCCGCATGGAGTACGACGGCGAGGCGCGGACGACCGTTTACACCAACTCCCTGGGGCAGACGACCACTTACCGCTACAACGCGTCCTACAAGCTCACCGCCGAAACGAACCCCCTAGGGCACACCACGTACAAGGAGTGGGACGCCGAGGGCCGATTGCTGCTTGCGGAGACGAATCCGCTCGGCCACGTCATGCGGTACACGTACGACGCGGAAGAAAACCTCACCGCCATCCACCTCCCGGACGGACACGAGGTTCGCGCCGCCTACAACCCCCTGGGCCAGCCCGTGGAGGTGATCGAGCCGGGTGGGGCGGTCTGGCGCCACACATACGACGACCGGGGCAACCGCCTTACCACCGTCGACCCCGCAGGGGCCGCGACCCGCTACGCGTACGACGACTCCGGCCACCTCGCGACCGTGACCGATGCCCTCGGTAACACCGAGCACATCACCTGCGACGCTGCGGGTTTGCCGATCGCGATCACGGATTCACTCGGCAACACGACGACGTTTCGCCGCGACGGCTTCGGCCGGATTGGGGAGATCACCGACCCTCTGGGCCACACCACCCGCATGGGCTGGACGACCGAGGGCAAGCCCAAGTGGCGCGAGCAGCCCGACGGCGCGCGGGAGAGCTGGGAATGGGACGGCGAGGGCAATCTCCTCTCCCACACCGACCCTGCGGGCAACACCACCCGCCACACCAGCACCCACTTCGACCTCACCGCCTCCCGCACGGATCCCGACGGCACGGTCTACGACTTCGCCTACGACACGGAGCTGCGGCTGACCGGGGTTACCAACCCGCAGGGCCTGACGTGGTCGTACGAGTACGACGCGGCGGGCCGCTTGGTGGCGGAAACCGACTTCAACGGCCGCACGTTGTCCTACGCGCATGACGCGGCGGGGCAGTTGCTCTCCCGCACGAACGGTGCGGGCGAAACGCTGACGTTCACGCGGGATGTGCTGGGCCGCACCACGGCGACGGCCACGGACGAGGGCACGGAGACGACCTTCGCGTACGACGTGGCGGGCCATCCGCTCCGCGCCGCGAATGCCGACGCGGAGGTCGTCTGGCAGCGCGACGCACTGGGCCGCGTCCTGACGGAGACCACCAACGGCCGCACTGTGACGTACGCGTACGACGCGATCGGCCGCCGCACCCAGCGCACGACCCCGGGCGGCGCGGTCTCCCACTGGACGTACGACGCGGCGGGCCGTCCGACCCAGCTGCGTACCGACTCCGGCTCCCTGGACTTCACGTACGACGCGGCAGGCCGCGAGATCGAACGCCGACTGGGCGAGGCCGTGCGGCTCACCCAGGCCTGGGACAGCGCGGACCGCCTCACAGTCCAGTCCGTCACGCACCGGCCGAGCGGCGAGGAAGTCCTCCTCCAGCACCGCACGTACGCCTACCGCGCCGACGGGTTGCTCACGGAAATCCGCGAACTGACAGCAGGAACAAGGCGCTTCACCCTCAACAAATCGGGCCGAGTAACCGCCGTAACGGCCCACGGGTGGACCGAGACCTACGCCTACGACGAAGCAGGCAACCTCACCAGCGCCGAAGCCCCCGCCCACCCCGCCGCAGGCGACCGGGAATTCACCGGCACCCTGATCCACCGCGCAGGCCGAACGCACTACGAACACGACGCGCAAGGTCGCCTGACCCGCAAGACCAGCAAACTCCTCAACGGCCAAACCCGAACGTGGTCGTTCGCGTGGAACGCGGAAGATCGCCTAACGGACGCCGTCACCCCAGAGGGTGAACGCTGGCAGTACGCCTACGACCCCCTGGGCCGACGCATAGCCAAGCGCCGCCTGGCACAGGACGGATCGGTAACCGAAGAGACCACGTTCACATGGGACGACACCCGCCTCGCCGAGCAGACGGCCGCCGACGGCCACACGACGACGTGGGACTACGCCCCAGGAACCCACCGCCCACTAGCCCAATCCGACCGAGCAACTCCGGCGGCCCCGGGATCCCTGATCGCCCGCCTCGGCGAACCGGCCCATTTCCACGCGGTAATCACGGACGCGACGGGCACCCCAACGGAACTGCTCACGCCAGACGGCGAAATCACCTGGCAAGCCCGCACCACGTTGTGGGGCACACGACTCCCCGCCCCAGCGCCCGACTCCGACGTCAACTGCCCCCTGCGCTTCCCGGGCCAGTACCACGACCCCGAAACGGGCCTGAACTACAACTACTTCCGGTACTACGACCCGGAGACGGCTCGTTATGCGACTCCGGACCCATTGGGGCTGGAGCCCGCAGATAACCACCACGCCTACGTGGTCGATCCTCTCTCCTGGACCGATCCTCTGGGGCTAAGCCCGTGTCCTCGAACTGCCCAGGCCGCAAAGCTGCGAGACTTCTATGAGCAGGCGGAGAAATATGGCAAGGGTGGCATCAGGGAACTTGATAGCGGACGAATTAGATTCTACGGTGAAGTGTCTCCGGCGAGGACTCCGGGCGTAATGATTGGTCGGCGACTGGTCCGCGAATGGGATCCGGATACCGGGGCCAAGAGGGTGTGGCATGAGACGCTGGACAGTAATGGAAACGTGCGGATTGTGCGTCCCGATGTCAACGTCACCAACGGAGTCAAGGTGCATTACAGGTTCGATGAAAACGGAAATTTCGAGGGCACCTTCTGATGGAAACCCAAAATATCAAGGAAGAAGCGCATCGTCGCCTGCGGCTGCTGGCCTCTGGTGAGGCCGCTCCCGATGAAGTCTCAGACTGGGCCATGGAGGTGATGGAGTCCGACTCGGAGCAGCTCGTAGACGAGCGGTTGTGGCGTGCCCTTGACCGCTTGTCGGGGGCAGATCTTATGTCTGACCCTGGTGTTTATCTACACACTCGGGAAGATTTCAAGGATTGGCTTCGTGAGTTCGAGGATCCGCAGGCCTAGCACCTTGCAGGTGCGACCCTGAGGGTTTCGAGTGGAATTCGTGAAAGTCGAGTGGGGCTCAGAACTGCACGGGTTCTCCCTGGAATCAGGCGGCTACCTATCCGAACTGTCGAACATTCGGGAGTCTTTGCCGCCTGGCGCCCCGGCGTTCGCATCCGATCCCGCGCATTACAGTTTCGGAAGCGACCGATGTGTCAAGGATCTTGAGCTGGTCGAGTTCTCGGTTCCATCGCGTGTGAGTAGGGAGTACATCCTCGACTTCGCTGCCAATAAATGGAAGCACGCCTCGGGGCTTCGTATCCGGGACTCCGGCGTTACGCGCTTCTCCATTGACTACGACGAGCCGGTCGAGTGGATGCAGGCCGAGACGGTGCTGATCGACGAGATCCTCCCGCATGGTGACGGGTTTCGTCATGAAATTGCATTGACCGATGCGACGATCACCGTTCACTGTGCCGACTTGGAGGCATCTTGGGGTGATCGCGAGGCCTAACAACTTGCTGGTCGGCACGGTGTCGGGGTTCTCGGCCTTGTTCCGGGCAAGGCGCCCGCCCGGCTGGACGCTGTAAGGATGTGTTGATGCGCACGGTAGCGCGCTACATGGCCGCCATGCTCAGCTCGGCGGCCGGGGCCCTGTTCCTGGTCCCGGCGGCTCATGCCGCGCCCGCCACCCTCCTCTGCGGGGTGGGGAGTCAGGTCGCCACCTACCGTCCTCCGATCACCAACCAGCAGTAGGACCACGACGTCAAAATCCACGAACACTACGACTGCAGCTCGCTGCTGGACGGCATCAGCAGCGGCAACGGCTCAACCTTCTTCCAGGAGGCCAGTTGTCTGGTGACCGCGAACGTGGGTCGTACCGACGAGATCACGTACTGGTGGAACAACGGCAAGTCCAGCACCATCACGTTCAAGGTCACCAACGTGGTGCGGGCCGCCAACGGCACCACCACCGTCACCTCTCTCGGGGCGGTCACCGACGGCCTCGGGAAGGGCAGCGTGGCAACTCGCGTGGTAGTGCTGCCCGCACTGAGCCTGACCGCTTGTGACACCACCGGTGTGGAGCAGGAAGTCGGGCTAGCCAGTCTGTCGATTCCGCTCTGAGCGTGGACGGGCCCGGCGCTTGCGCCGGGCCCGTGGAGCGGGAGTGGGGGGTTGGGGCTACCGATCCCGCGAGATGACGTGCACCTGGACGCCCCAGTCCCGTGTGGGGTCGAAGCGGCCGCCGAAGACCCGGCACAGGATGCGCTGGGCCACGTTGGAGCGGTAAACGTGGTGCTTGTAGGCGAACAGCCAGTGTCCGGCGAGCCAGAGCAACGTCCCGAGGCCGAAGAGGACGACGGACATGGGGAGCAATACCAAGTTGCCGAACTCGAAGGCGCCCGGGATCGACACGATGCCCACGACCATCCCCAGCAAGCCCGCGATACGGAGGGCGATCGAGCCGAAGATCCACGCGAGTACGGCGATCACGATCGCCGCGAGGAAGTAGATGCCCAGCGTCACTTATCGCTCTCCAAGCGTGCGGGGTGGTTGATGGTCGCTCTGCGATGTCATGATCGCAGCAACCGGCGGGGCGGGCACGCTTGGGGTTTGGGCCCTGTTGGGGGTTCAGGCGGAGGCGGGGAAGTCTCCCGCTTTGAGACCCGTGACGAAGGCGGTCCAGGCTTCGGCCGTGAAGATCAGGGCGGGGCCGTTGGGCTCTTTGCTGTCCCGGACGGGGACGAGGCCGTCGAGTCGGCCGTCGGCCACCTCGACGCATTCGCCGCCCTGGTTGCTGCTGTACGTGGACTTGCGCCATATAGCGTCGCTCAGCTCGGGTCGTGGCGTGTGCATGCGTAGCACTCCTCCATGGCGATCTTGATCAGAGCCAGTGAATCATCTGGCGGCAAGGCTTGAGTCTGGGTCAGATCGTAGGTCAGCGAGTGTTCCGTCACCTGATCCGGCTGTTCTGCCAGGATCCCCGCGCCGATGCCCTCTAGATAGGCCACGTCTGGGCCGTCTGCGAAGGACAGCAACGTGAGTGAACCACCCATGATCGCGTACTCGCCTCGGTTGAACGGCATCACCTGAACCGTGACGTCCGGAGCTTGCGCGGCCTCAACGATGTGAGCTAGTTGGTCGTGCATGGTGTGGGGACCGCCGACCGGTCGTCGGATGACCGCCTCATCGAGAACGGCCCACAGGGTCGGCGGAGGCGCCTTCCTCAACAAGTGCTGACGGCCCATGCGGGCCGCTACTTTCTCCTCGATCTCCTCCTGGGGCGCACGAGGGAGACCTTTGCGCAATGCGGCCCGGGCATATGCCTCCGTTTGCAGCAGGCCAGGAACGATCTGTGGAGAGTACCGGTAGATCCTGGTGGCCTTCGCTTCTAGGAACACATACTTCTGCACCCCGTCCGGAAACTGGTCCCGAACCCGCTCCCGGACCATGTGGTCCCACAACTCCGTGAGTTGACCCCCCGCCCCCAACACCGCATCCAGCGCCACGCACATGTCCCACGTGGGTGGATCCGTGCCCAACTCCACCTGGGCGATGCGGTTGTGGGAGAAGTGCAACCGTTCGCCAACGTCCCGCTGGGTCCAGCCCAGCCGCTCCCGGTGCTTGCGGGCCTTCGCGCCCAGTAGCGCTGCGAGCGAAACCGTGGGGTCGAGTTCCTTCGGTGCGGCCATCGGCCATCGTTCCTTCGCTTCAGGGGCTTTCAAGCGCTGGGCGGCACACGGGCGTTGAAGCCGTTACCCCTGGTGAGCGTAGCGCTACGTACCGATGCTCGGAACGGGAACGATCGGGGAAGGCTAGTTGCGGGTGCTCGAAGTAGGGGCCGTGGTACGGGACATGAAGACGGATCGGGTCGGTGTGGTGCTCGGTGCGAATGCCGGGAGGGTGAGCCTTCGGCCAGCGGGTGGCGGAGCGCCGTGGAGCGCCCGACGGGTGGACGTGTGCCCGGCGGGTCCGATGGACGAGCTGCGGGCGCGGGTGGCCGAGATCAACGCGCGGTCGCGGTGGGGCCGGTGAAGGAATCAGGCTGCCCGGAGTGCGAACGGCTGAAAGCCGAAGAAGCGGCCGCCCGCCGGGACGGGGACCACAGCCGCGCCGTGGACTGCCGGGTCCTGGCGCGACGGCACGTGCGGGCCGCTCATGGCGAGGCGCTGGACCAGCGGTAGCACAGCTCCGGGCGGCCCACCTGGCCGTACTGCGGGCTGCGCACCGCCAAGCCGGTGTCCACCAGGTGCTCCAGATAGCGGCGGGCGGTGATGCGCGAGACGCCAACCGCGTTCGCGGCGCCACCCGCTGACAGGCCGTCAGTGGCCGCATCGCGTAGCGCCCGCGTCACCGCGTCCAGCGTCGGGGCGCTCAGTCCCTTCGGCAGGGTGGCCGTCTCCGAGCTGCTGCGCAGTGCGGCCAGGGCGCGGTCCACCTCGTCCTGGCCGCTCGCCTCGCCGCCCGCGAGATCGTTGCGGAAACGGGCCCACCGCTCCATCCGGTCGCGTAGCGCCGGGAATGTGAACGGCTTGAGCAGGTACTGGACCACGCCCACCGAGACCGCCTGCCGCACCACGTCCAGGTCGCGGGCGGACGTCACCGCGATCACGTCCGCCGTATGGCCCGCGGCGCGCAGCGACCGTACGACCTGAAGGCCGTGGCCGTCCGGCAGATGCAGGTCCAGCAGGATCAGGTCGACGGCGTTGCGGTCCAGGAACCGCAACGCCTCCGCACCGGAGTGCACGGCCGCGGCCACCTCGAAGCCGGGTAGCCGCTCGACGTACATCCGGTGCGCGGCCGCCGCGACCGGATCGTCCTCCACCACCAGTACCTGGATCATGACCTGGCAGCCTCTCGTACGGGCAGCCGGACCGTGAACACCGCACCCACCTCGCGGTCGACGCGGACCGTTCCACCGCACCGGCGGGCGGCCTGCTCGACCAGTGCCAGGCCGATTCCGCGACCGCCGCCCTCCTTAGTGCTCCAGCCGCGCTGGAACACCTCGCGCAGCGCCTCCGGCTCCACCCCGCGTCCGGAGTCGGCGACGCGCAGCAGCAGTTCGCCGCCGTCGACACGGGCGGTGACCTCGACGTACGGACGCTGCGCGGCCGTGCCCGCGTCCTCGACGGCCGCGTCCAGGGCGTTGTCGATCAGGTTGCCGAGGATGGTCACCAGATCGCGGGGGTTCAGCGGGACGCCCTCCGTGATGCGGCTGTCGGGGGTGATCCGGAACTCCACTCCGCGCTCGTTCGCCTCGGCGGCCTTGCCGAGCAGCAGTGCGGCCAGCACCGGTTCGGCGACCGCGGCGACCACCTGGTCGGTGAGCGCCTGGGCCAACTCCAGTTCGGCGGTGGCGAACTCCACCGCTTCGGCCGTACGGCCCAGTTCGATCAGCGAGACGACGGTGTGCAGACGGTTCGCCGCCTCGTGGGCCTGCGAGCGCAGCGCCTCGGTGAAGCCGCGCTGGTCGTCCAACTCCCCGGCGAGTGCCTGGAGATCGGTGTGGTCGCGCAGGGTGACCACGGTGCCGCGTTGCTCTCCGCCGGTCACCGGCTGGGTGTTGACCACCACGAGCCGGTCGGCGGTCAGATGCAGCTCGTCCAGCCGGGGCTCGGCGGCGAGCAGCGCCCCGGTGAGGGAGGGGGGAAGCCTCAGTTCGGACACGTACCGTCCGACCACGTCCGGCGGCAGGCCCAGCAGGTTCCGCGCGGCGTCGTTGCACAGGGCGATGCGCCGTTCGGAGTCCAGCAGTACCAGGCCTTCGCGCACGGCGTGCAGCGTCGCCTGGTGGTAGTCGTACATCCGGCTCAGGCCCTCGGCGCCGAGGCCGTGGGTGTGCCGCCGCAGCCGCCGGTTGACGAGGTACGTCCCCGCGCCGCCCACCACGAGCGCGGCCAGCGCGACGCCGACCAGCGCGGCGAGGTGGCCGCGCACCTCGCTGCTGATGGTGGCGACCGTGATGCCCACGCTGACCAGCGCGGTGACCTTGCCGCCGTCCTCGACCGGGGTCACCACGCGGACCGAGCGGCCGAGGGTGCCGGTGTAGGTCTCGGTGAAGGTGCGGCCCTGGAGCGCGGGCGCGGTGCTGCCGAGGAAGTGCCTGCCGATCTGTCGGGGGTCGGGGTGGGTCCAGCGGATACCGGCCGGGTTCATGATCGTGATGAAGGTGACGCCGGTGTCATGGCGCACCCGCTCGGTGTACGGCTGGAGCGCGGCGGTGGGGTTCGCGGCACTGACGGCGGTGTGTACCAGTGGTGAGTCGGCGATGGTCCGGGCGGTGGCCGTCACCTTGTCCCGTGCGTCGTCCTCGGCCTGCCGCTGGGTGTACGTGTACGCCAGCACCGCGCAGCAGACCAGCACCACGGCGACCACGACGACCTGCATCGCGAACAGCTGTCCCGCGAGGCTGTGCGGCCACCCGGTGCGGGGCTTTCCGGCACGGCGGGCTATCGGCATGGGGTCAGTGTGCACAGGTTCCGTGAACTCTATGAACGTAAACGTGACCGCCGTCACGTCGACCCCGCATAGTCACCGGAACCGACCGGTCGGGACGCCGGTGGTACATCAGGAGGAAGCGATGGCAGAGCCGACGCCCGCGCGCCCGCGCCGGGACCGAACCCACTTTCTGTATCTCGCCGTCATCGTGGCGGTGCTGGCCGGAATCGTGCTGGGGTTGGCCGCCCCGGGCGTGGCCAAGGAACTCAAGCCGATCGGCACCGGCTTCGTCAGCCTGATCACGATGATGATCTCGCCGGTCATCTTCTGCACGATCGTGCTGGGCATCGGCTCGGTGCGGAAGGCGGCGAAGGTCGGCGCGGTGGGCGGGCTGGCGCTCGGCTACTTCCTGGTGATGTCCACGGTGGCGCTGGCCATCGGGCTGGTCGTCGGCAACTTCCTGCATCCGGGCAGCGGACTGCATCTGACCGCCGCCGCGAAGGCCGCCGGGCACGGCCAGGCCGCGGGTGCCAGCGAGGGCGGCACGGACTTCCTCCTCGGGATCATCCCCAAGACGCTGGTGTCCGCGTTCACCACCGGGCAGGTGCTGCAGACGCTGCTGGTGGCGCTGCTCGTGGGCTTCGCGCTGCAGGCCATGGGCGGCGCAGGGGAACCGGTGCTGCGCGGTATCGGGCACATCCAGAAGCTGGTCTTCCGGGTGCTGTCAATGATCATGTGGGCGGCGCCGGTTGGGGCGTTCGGCGCCATGGCGGCGGTGGTCGGCGCGACCGGTCTGGGGGCGCTCAAGGCGCTGGCGGTCATCATGGTCGGCTTCTACGCGACCTGTTTCCTCTTCGTGGTGGTGGTGCTCGGCGCCGTACTGCGGCTGGTCTGCGGGGTGAGTGTGTTCTCCCTGCTCAAGTACCTGGCCAGGGAGTTCCTGATCATCTTGTCGACCTCCTCGTCGGAGTCCGCGCTGCCGAGGCTGATCGCGAAGATGGAGCACCTCGGCGTGAGCCGTCCGGTGGTCGGCATCACCGTGCCCACCGGCTACTCCTTCAACCTCGACGGCACCGCGATCTACCTGACGATGTCCTCGCTGTTCGTCGCCGAGGCGCTGGGCAAGCCGATGGCCCTCGGGCAGCAGATCTCGCTGCTGGTCTTCATGGTGATCGCTTCCAAGGGCGCGGCGGGTGTCACCGGCGCGGGTCTGGCGACGCTGGCGGGCGGGCTGCAGTCGCACCGCCCGGACCTGGTCGACGGCGTGGGGCTGATCGTCGGCATCGACCGCTTCATGAGCGAGGCGCGGGCGTTGACGAACTTCGCGGGGAACGCGATCGCGACCGTGGTGGTCGGGACGTTGACCAAGGAGTTCGACCGGGACCGGGCACGGGCTGTCTTCGGGGGGCAACTGCCGTTTGACGAGGCCGTGTTGG
This sequence comes from Streptomyces sp. NPDC020096, assembly GCA_040631425.1. Classification (GTDB taxonomy): domain Bacteria; phylum Actinomycetota; class Actinomycetes; order Streptomycetales; family Streptomycetaceae; genus Streptantibioticus_A. The sequence goes on along the minus strand of JBEYJY010000044.1, from coordinate 212 downwards.
GCGAGGAGGTCCCGCCGCCCGCGGCGCGGCCATCGACCGAGGACGCGCGGGAGCCCGCGGCCGTCTGAACGGGGGCCTGCCCGGCGGGACTTCGGGCCGGGGTGCGGCCGGTTGGACACGGCCGACGAACCACCGTTGTGGGGGGGGGGGGGGGCGGCGGGGAGAAAAGTTCGCCCCCGCGGCCGGGCCCCCCCAAGGGTTGCGCCCGAGGG
>JBEYJY010000043.1:0-69107 GCA_040631425.1 Streptomyces sp. NPDC020096 | reverse complement strand
TGTCTCCTCACTCCAGCTATCACTTCATGGTTGCGGTGCGTTGTGGGGTCGCTGCGGGGACACCCCGGCACACCCCCTTGCGTGCGTCGCTGCGAAAAGGGTGGGTGGGGAAACGCATCCGCAGCTCAGCGGAAACGGATCCACGAACCGAACCGTGCGCGACGTGGCGCAAAGGCGGAGGGCAACGGGTGGGAGGGCGGGCAAAAACCCCTAAGCCCGCCGATGCACCACGCGGCCCGCGAGGACCGTTGCCACGCATGCGCCCTCGTCGTCGAAGACGGCAAGGTCCGCCCGGGCGGACGGAACCAGGGCGGGAGCCCGTGCAGCCTCCACCACCGCGACCCCGCTGCGGCGCGCGGCCGCCCGCAGTTCCGGGTCCGAGACACGGTCGGCCCGCACCGTCGTCGCCCCCAGCCGCAACAGGGCGTAGATCCGCTCCCGAGGCGTGGGGGCGGCCGGTACCCGGCCCTCGTGGAGGAGGGCCGGGCCGAGCGTGCCCGGCCAGCGCCGCACCCGTGCCTGCGGATACCGCTCCAGCAACTCGGCCAGCGGCCCGATCGCGGCGATTCGGTCATCGGACACCGCGACCGCGTCGCCCACCACCGGCTCGTCGTCAAGCGTGCGCCGCAACGCCGTCGCGGCGTGAATCGTCAACACCGCTTGACCTACGAGGCGTCGATCAGCTTCAGCTCGGGGTGCGCCGTGCCGCCGTCGATGGCGGTCGACGACAGGTGCGAGACCACATGGTCGTTGACCGGGTCGTTCGCCGGGTCGTCGTGCACCACCAGGTGCTCGTACGTGGTGGCGCGCTGCGCCGGAACGCGCCCCGCCGTGCGGATCAGATGGATCAACTCGGTCAGGTTGGAGCGGTGCTTGGCACCGGCCGAGGAGACCACGTTCTCCTCCAGCATCACCGAACCGAGGTCATCCGCCCCGTAGTGCAGGGAGAGTTGGCCCGCTTCCTTGCCGGTGGTGAGCCAGGAGCCCTGGATGTGCGCGACGTTGTCGAGGAACAGCCGCGCGATGGCGATCATGCGCAGGTACTCGAAGATCGTCGCCTGCGTCTGGCCCTTGAGGTGGTTGTTCTCCGGCTGGTAGGTGTACGGGATGAACGCGCGGAAACCGCCCGTGCGGTCCTGTACGTCGCGGATCATGCGCAGGTGCTCGATGCGCTCGGCGTTGGTCTCGCCGGTGCCCATCAGCATGGTGGACGTCGACTCCACGCCGAGGTTGTGCGCGGTCTCCATGATTTCCAGCCACCGCTCGCCCGACTCCTTGAGCGGCGCGATCGCCCTCCGCGGCCGCTCCGGGAGCAGCTCGGCGCCCGCGCCCGCGAAGGAGTCCAGACCGGCGGAGTGGATCCGGCGAATCGCTTCTTCGACACTGACGCCGGAGATGCGGGCCATGTGCTCGACCTCGGAGGCACCGAGGGAGTGGATGACCAGCTGCGGGAATTCCTTCTTGATCGCGGAGAAGTGCTTCTCGTAGTACTCCACGCCGAAGTCCGGGTGGTGGCCACCCTGGAACATGATCTGGGTACCACCGAGCTCAACGGTCTCCGCGCACCGGCGCAGGATGTCGTCGAGGTCGCGGGTCCACCCCTTGTCGCTCTTGGGCGGGGCGTAGAAGGCGCAGAACTTGCACGCCGTGACGCACACGTTCGTGTAGTTGATGTTGCGCTCGATGATGTACGTGGCGATGTGCGACGTGTCGGCGTAGCGGCGACGCCGTGCGGCATCGGCGGCCTGGCCCAGGGCGTGCAGCGGAGCGTGCCGGTAGAGGTCCAGGGCCTCGTCCGGGGTGATCCGTCCCCCGGCGGCGGCGCGGTCCAGTACGGATTGCATTTTTCCTCCGGAGGCGATGCGGTGTGGCCTCCGGTCAGGGTATCGCCCGGGGCTTTTCGCCCAACCTCCCCCCATTGCGCATGCGCTCACGCCCGCGCGGCGAGTGCCGTACGCACCACGGCGGTACCCGCCGCCAGCAGCACCAGCAGCAGTCCGCCCAGGGCGAAGCTCACCTCCTGCCCGATGCCCAGGTTCGCCTTGGTGCCGGACACCGGAAGGACCCCTTCCGACGGGTCGTACACCACATGGATCGGCTCCGCGCCAACGGTGTCGAGGTCCTTGCACGTACGGCTGTCGGTCAGCAGCTCCTTGACCTGGCCGTCGGGGAGCCGGACGTAACAGGTGGGCGACGCAACGCCCTTGGAGTGCGTCCAGGTCTGGCCGTACGCGTTGGCCGTCCCCTCCCGGCCCCAGATGTCGAGATAGGCGCGGGGGCTTGCGTACACAACGCCCAGCAGGAGGACCGGAAGCCCGATCCAGGCGAGGACTCCGGCCACCTTCCGGCCGGGCGAGTCCTGCATGCCCCGCATGATCCACACGCCGTGCAGCATCAGCAGCACGACCAGCGCGGCCAGTGTCGACGCCCGGCTGCCCGCCAGCGTCAGTGACCAGCACAGCGCCGCGGCCGCGATGTCGAAGACCACCACCAGGCTCCAGCGCCGCACGACCCTGCGGGTCAGCGGCGTACGGTCGGCGCGGCGCGGCACCCGGCCGGGCGGCCAGGTGGTCTCCACCATCCGCTCCGCGTCGTCGGCGGTGAACTCCGAGACGATGGCGTGCACCCGGTCGTCGCCGTCCTTGCCCCTGGCCATCTCCCGCAGCCGGGGCAGGCCGAACCCGGCGCGCCGCAGTGCCCGGATCGCCTTGACGTTCAGCGCCTCCAGCAGTTCGTCAGCGGACGGACGCTTCTGCTCGCTCACCGGCCACGCTCCCGCCTCGCCCCACGGCACTCATTCCGTATGTTCCACGTATGCCGCCTGGCGACTCGCCGTCCGGCGACGACACGGGTGTGCCGATCCGTCCCGGCTCACCGCTGATGGCGAGGTGAGCGATGAGCCGGGACGCCGCCGCTACGCCGTTCTGGGGCCGACGTAGGAATCCGGCTGGTACAGCTCCACGCGGACGTCCGGCGGGAAGCCGGTGGTGTCGCCGACCCGGCGGGCGAATTCGGCGATGCCGGTGAGCTGGTCCCGGCCCAGCGAGAAGTCGAGCGTGGTGAAGTAGCGCCGCAGCACCTCCTCGTCGAACACCTCCCAGCGCGCGGCCTGCTCGGCGACCTTCTGCACCTCCTCCAGCGACACGTCGCGGGAGGCGAGGAACGCCTTGTGCACCTCGAACACGGCACGCGGACGGGCGGCCAGGTAGTCGCGGCGAGCCGCCCAGACCGCGAAGACGAACGGCAGCCCGGTCCACTCCTTCCACATCAGCCCCAGATCGTGGACCTCAAGGCCGAGCCGCGGGGCGTCATGCAGCGTGGCACGCAGCGCGGCGTCCCCGATCAGTACGGCGGCCTGCGCCTCCTGCATCATCAGCCCGAGGTCGGGCGGGCAGGTGTAGTAGTCCGGCGCAACCCCGATCCGCTCCGCGAGCAGCAGCTGCGCTAGGCGTACGGACGTACGGGACGTGGAGCCGAGTGCCACCCGTGCCCCGTCCAGCTGGTCGAGCGGAACCTGGCTGACGATCACGCAGGACATCACCGGACCGTCGCAGCCCACCGCGATGTCGGGGAGCACGACCAGGTCGTCCGCGTGTCGCAGGAACTCGACCAGCGAGATCGGCCCGATGTCGAGGTCACCGCGGACCAGCATGTCGTTGAGCTCGTCCGGCGTGTCCTTGGTCAACTCCAGGTCCAGCAACGTCCCCGTTCGAGCGAGTCCCCAGTACAACGGGAGGCAGTTCAGAAACTGGATGTGACCGACCCGGGGGCGGTTGGGGCGGCGGTGCTGGGGCTCGGTGGCGGATGCGGCCGGCGTAGGCGTAAACGCAGAATTGTCCACATCAGGAGGCTAGACCTGGCTGATCCGGATCTTGTCAGGGGGCGGTGCGGAAGCGGCCGCTCGGGCGGTTTCCGGCGGGCGTCAAGGGCGCCGGACACACCCGGGACAAAGATCTTCGACCTCTTCCCCGGCCCACTTGCCGCGTGCTACGCTCAGCGCAAGTTGCAGTTTGGTTTCCCTTGCAGTACAGAGCCTGCGGAGCATGTGACGCCGCAGGCTTTTGTAGTTTTCAGACTTCTTTGCAGGTTCTGGAGCAGGGCGACCCTTGGCCCAAGGAGGGCTTTATGGCTACCGGAACCGTAAAGTGGTTCAACGCTGAAAAGGGCTTCGGCTTCATCGCCCAGGACGGCGGGGGCCCCGACGTCTTCGTTCACTACTCCGCGATCAACGCCTCTGGTTTCCGCTCCCTCGAGGAGAACCAGAGTGTGACCTTCGACGTCACGCAGGGCCCGAAGGGCCCGCAGGCCGAGAACGTCACCCCGGCGTAATCGCGCTCGATACGCAGTACCCAAGGAGCCCCGTGCCGCGCGCGGGGCTCCTGCCTTTCCCAGCGCACAGCGGCGACGACGCCATCGCCGCCCCGACCAGCGTCCGCCCCGGCGACATCAGGCCTCCAGCTGGGCCGCCGAGCCGCACAGCGGCTACGCCCCCCGACCTGAACGTGAAGGGCACGGCGACCGGCGGCGTCCCCGCCGACCTGCTGAAGGTCGCCGACTTCAACAACGGCGACATCGGCGCGGGCCTCATCCTCATGGCGGGCGTGGGGCACGACACCGCGTACCCCGAACTCGACCTCGCCAAGTACCTGAACGTCAAAGGACGTTTCTACGTCAACCTCGACAAGACGCGGTGCGTGGCCGAGGACACCATCGCCGGGGCGTTCCAGAGCATCGACGACGTGACGGTCAACAACCCGCTGCAGGCAACCCGATTGGCAGCGGCGGCTGCGCGAGGACGACCTGGGCACCCGCGCGCCCGACGCTCATCACCGCAGTGTTCGGACGAAGAAGGCGTTCATCCCCTCGACATCCGACAGATACGTCTCGATCGCCGCGATCTTCCCGTCCCGTAGAAAGCACACGGTAGCCAGGTATTCGTCCAGTACGACGCCGTCCCGTTCGGCGGTGTTGTGCAGTGACAACGCGAGGTTGTCGCGGCTCACCAGCACCCGCTGGAACTCGAAATTCACGCCGTAGCCCGCGATCAGGCGGGCACGTTCCACCACCGCGTCCGCACCGGCCACCCGCCCGGAAATGCGGGTGTGGAAGGCCGTGGCCAGTGCGAGTTTCTCGTCAGAAGTGAACATGCATCCAGCATCAACACCCTTCCGCCAAACGGGAAATACCGGAACTACTGCCGGTTCATGCACCCGCGCATAATCCCGGGTGACGACGAGCGGTTCATCATCATGCGCCCGAAGTTGGGGCTGCGGCAGATCACCTGCCAGATCTTCCACCGGGCCGGAATGACCCCGGACGTGGTGTCGGAGTGCACCGAGATCTCCACCATCAAGGGCCTGGTCGCCTCCGGTCTCGGCGTGGCCGTCGTCCCGGCGGGCGACGGCGGGCCGCCGCCCGCCGGGGTCCGGATGGTTCCGCTCGCCGACCAGGACGCGTACCGGACCATCGGCCTGGCCTGGCACCAGGGCCGGCCGGCCTCCACCGCGGGCCGCCGGTTCCGCGAGTTCGCCGTGCGCTACGCCCGCGGAACCGACCCCGCCTGACGACCGGCGTACAGCGCCTCGATCTCCTTGGCGAAATCCGCCGCCACGGCCGCCCGCCTGAGCTTCATCGAGGGCGTCAAGTGCCCACTGGCCTCGGTGAACTGGGCCGGCAGCACGGCGAAGGCGCGGATCGACTCGGCGCGCGACACCAGCGTGTTGGCGTCATCGACGGCGCGTTGCAGTTCGGCGCGCAGCCGTTCGTCGGTGACCAGCCGGGTGAGCGGCACGTCCTCCTTCTTCCGCATGCGCCGCCAGTGCGCGAGACCGTCCGGCTCCAGGGTGAGCAGCGCGGCGATGTACGGGCGGTTGTCGCCGACGACCATGCACTGGCCGACCAGCGGATGGGCGCGCAGCCGGTCCTCCAGCGGGGCGGGCGCCACGTTCTTGCCGCCCGCGGTGACGATGATCTCCTTCTTCCGGCCGGTGATCGTCAGATACCCGGCCCCGTCCAGCTCGCCGATGTCGCCGGTGGCGAACCAGCCCTGGCGGTAGGCGGGTTGACCGGCCCGCCCGTCCCAGTACCCGCTGAACACCTGGCCGCCGCTGAGCAGCACCTCTCCGTCCGGGGCGATACGTACCGCACTGCCCGGCAGGGGGCGCCCGACCGTACCGAGCCGGGGTTCGAGCGGCGAGGTGACGGTGGCGGCGGCGGTGGTCTCCGTGAGGCCGTACCCCTCGAAGACCTCGACGCCCGCGCCGGTGTAGAAGGCGGCGAGCCTGCGGCCGAGCGGAGAGCCGCCGCAGAGCACGTAGCGCACCGCGCCGCCGAGCGCGGCCCTGATGCGCCGGTAGACCAGCGGTTCGTAAAGCGTATGCGCGGCCCGCAGCGCGACCGACGGACCATGGCCTTCCGCGCGCCGCTGCGCCGCCAGCGCCTCCCCGTACCGCTCCGCGATCCTCGCGGCGCGATCGAAGGAGGCGGCCCGGCCCATCGACTCCGCGGTCGCCCGTGCGGTGTTGTAGATCTTCTCCAGGACGTACGGGACGGCCAGCAGGAACGTGGGCCGGAATCCGGCGAGGTCGGCGAGCAGGTCGTCGGCGGCCACGCTCGGTGCGTGTCCGAGGCGGACCCTGGCCCGTAGGCAGCCGACGGCGACCATCCGGCCGAAGACATGCGAGAGCGGCAGGAACAGCAGGGTCGACGCGGGCTGGGTGCTGACCGAGCGGAAGACCGGGTGCAGCAACTCGATGGCGTTGTCGACCTCGGCGAAGAAGTTGCCGTGGGTCAGCACACAGCCCTTGGGGTTGCCGGTGGTGCCCGAGGTGTAGACCAGGGTGGCGATATGGCGCGGGGTCAGGGCGGCCCGGCGTTCGTGCACCGCCCGATCGGGTACGCCGCGTCCGGCGGCCTTCAGCTGGGCGATCGCCCCGGTGTCCAGCTGCCACAGCTCACGTAGCGCGGGCAGTTGCCCTCGTACGCCGGTGACCAGGCGCGCCTGCTGGACGTTCTGCACCGCGCAGGCCACCGCCGCGCAGTCGGCCAGGATCCAGCCGACCTGGGCGGCGGAGGACGACGGGTAGACGGGAACGGTGATCGCGCCCGCCGCCCACCCGGCGAAGTCCAGCAGCGTCCACTCGTACGACGTGGGCGCCATGATCGCGAGCCGTTCGCCGGGCCGCAGCCCGGAGGCGATCAGCCCCTTGGCGACGGCCAGCACCTCGTCGCGGAAGGCGGTGGCGGTCACGTCCAGCCAGCCGCCGGTCTCGTCCTTGCGGCTGAGTACCGGGTCGGCGGGAGCCTCGGCGGCGTTGTGGAACGGGATGTCGGCGAGGCTGCCGGTGGTGACGGCCGGGGCGACGGGCGCCGCGACGGCTTGGACGACGCGGCCCGCCTGCGTGGTCAACTCGGGTTCCGGGGGGCTGAGTTGTGGTGACACGTCATGGGACATGGGCGTCTCCGGTACGGCCAGATGAGTTACCGGCGGTAAACTTACTGCACGGTAGGGATCAGGCCAACGGGTCGCCGTTCCCGGACCTCAACCGGCATATGACGCAAGAGCGTGAACTCGTACGCCCGTCCGAGGGATTGGCCGTGTCTCCCGAACCCACATCAGGGTTTCCGACGGCCGGTCCGCGCATGCTGGGCGCACCCCTTCGCACACGAGCGCACCGCTCACGCACGAGAACTGAGGTCCTTATGCGCCGCCTCGCCGTAGCAATCGGAGTCGCCGGACTCCTGTGTGTCCCCGCCGTTCCCGCCCAGGCCGACTCGGGCATGCCGGCTGGCCACCCCGGCCACCCCACGATGCTCGCACCCACCGTCAAGGGCCGCGTAGTCGCCCGCCACGGCGTTGTCGTCAGAAGCGGACCAAGCACCCGGTACCGGGTTGTCGGCCATCTAGCGAGCGGCCGGATCGTCAACATCATCTGCAAGGTCCGCGGTCAGCAGGTCCGCGGTAACTCGATCTGGTACAAGCTGGACACCCGCCCGCGGGAGTGGGTGAGCGCGAGTTACGTCAAGAACCTGGGCAAGATCCCGCGCCTGTGCCGCAACCTCAAGCCCGCGCCGAGCCTGCCGGGCCACGGCCAGCACCTGCGCCCCGGCCAGCGCCCGACCCTGCCGATGCCCAGCCAGCGCCCGACCCTGCCGATGCCCAGCCAGCGCCCGACCCTGCCGATGCCGGGCAACATGGCCACCCCCACCCCGCAGCAGTCGCCGAGCGCCACGGCCAGCCTCGACACCCAGAGCTCTACGGTCACCCACCGCGCCCGCATCCACCACGACTGACGCATCCAGCGGTAACCACGGCGCCCCTGCCGCGACCCGCGGCAGGGGCATCCTTATGCCTTCACCGGCGGCGGGCGCGGATCCGCAGCCACTCCCGGTGGGTTGCCTGACGCTCATGACCGAGGATGCCGAAGCCCGCTTCGGCCAGCAGCACGGCCAGCGCCTCGAACCGGTGCAGCACGAACCAGCGCCGCAGCCCCGCCCCGTAGGCCTTCTCGTCCCAGCCCTCGCCGTCGCCCTCGGCGACGCTCAGCAGCAGTTCACCGCCCGGACGCAGCACCCGCCCGAACTCACCGAGCACCAGGGGCACTTCGGGCCGCGGAACGTGCAGCAGCGCGGCCACACACCACACCGCGTCGAGTGACCGCGCCGCCAGCGGCAGCGCCCGCATATCGGCCTGGACCAGACCGGGAACGCGGGCCGCGGCGAGCATCTGCCGGGACAGGTCGAAGCCGCTGACCCGGAACCCGCGTTCCCGCAGCACCCGGGTGTGGTGTCCGGGCCCGCAGCCGATGTCCGCGATCCGGGAACCCGCCGGAAGCAGCGCCGCCAGACGGTCGAGCTCGGCGGCCACCCACGCCGGGGGCGTACTCCATTTGCGGGCGTACTCCGCCGCGATGACGTCATACGTCTCGCGGGTCGCCGCGGTGAAGTCGGTCACCCCAACACCCTATGGCCGGGGCCGAGTTCAGGTGGCAGCGACCACCTGCCGCGGCTCGTACCCGACGACACCCCGGTCATCGAAACCAACCGCATCCCCCACGGCAACGACGACAAAGCGGTGCCGGTATCCCGCCCAAGGACCTACGGACTGGCTCGCTAAGGCCCCGCCGAGATCACGGTGGGGCATCGTCATGTCGCTACGCGGCAGCCGCGACCGGCTCCGACTCGACGTGCGGGCCCGGCCTCACGGACGGGCCAAGCCTTGTGCGCGGGGCTCAGCTCTGCGCGGTGCGGGCGGCGTCGTCCGCGGCGTCCTCGTCACCGGCCTTGGCGTCGAAGGCCCGGCGGGTCCGGTCCACCCGCTCCGAGATCTGCACGGACGCCGCCTCGCGGGCCTTGCGCAGCAGGACGTAGCTGAGCACGCCGGAGATCACCAGCGCCAGCAGCAGCACCCACAGCAGGTTGGAGCTACCGAGACCGGCCGGGAGGATACGCACATAGACGAGGGCCCAGATGACGGCGAAGCTCGCCACGAACAGGCCAGCTCGCATCGCGGTATAGCGGAGCATGGGGCTCGGCTTCCAGCTCACGGCGATTCCACTCTTTCCTCGTCCGTACGGTACATACCTCACCAGTGAAGCATGCTTCCCAGACGATCAAGCCGGGGGCTCGGGTTACCGGGCCCCGGGCTCGCGATGTCGCTCCGGCCAGGGCAACAGGCCTGCGGTTTCGGCTGCGGGGCCGGGGCTCGGCGGAACGCTGTGCCGGGCATCACAGCCGCATAGGCTGCGGCGACTCCCGGCGGTTGGCGTCCGGGCCCGGGTACTCACGGATGATCTCGTACCGTGTGTTGCGCTCGACCGGCCGGAAGCCCGCGTCGCGGATCAGATCCAGCAGGTCCTCGCGGGTCAGCTTGTTCGGGGTGCCGAAGTCGTCCGCGTCATGCGTGATCTTGTACTCGACCACCGAGCCGTCCATGTCGTCCGCGCCGTGGTTCAGGGCGAGTTGGGCGGTGGCCAGACCGTGCATCACCCAGAACACCTTGACGTGCGGCACGTTGTCGAACAGCAGCCGGGAGACCGCGAAGGTCTTCAGCGCCTCGGCACCGGAGGCCATCGTGGTACGCGCCTGAAGTCGGTTGCGGACCTTGCCGTCCTTCATGTCCACGAAGTCGTGCTGGTAGCGCAGCGGGATGAAGACCTGGAAGCCGCCGGTCTCGTCCTGGAGTTCACGCAGCCGCAGCACATGGTCAACGCGGTGGCGCGGCTCCTCGATGTGCCCGTAGAGCATGGTGCTCGGCGTCTTCAGGCCCTTGGAGTGCGCCAGGCGGTGGATCCGGGACCAGTCCTCCCAGTGCGTGCGGTGGTCCACGATGTGCTGGCGGACCTCCCAGTCGAAGATCTCGGCGCCACCGCCGGTCAGCGACTCAAGCCCGGCGTCGATCAGCTCGTCGAGGATCTCGGAGGCGTCGAGCCCGGAGATCGTCTCGAAGTGGTGGATCTCGGTGGCGGTGAAGGCCTTCAACCCGACCTGCGGCAGCGCCTCCTTGAGCGCGCGCAGCGAGCGCGGGTAGTAGCGCCAAGGGAGCGTCGGGTGCAGGCCGTTGACGATGTGCAGCTCCGTGAGGCTGTCGCCCTCCATCGCCTTGGCGAGCCGGACGGCCTCCTCGATGCGCATCGTGTACGCGTCCTTCTCGCCCGGCTTGCGCTGGAACGAGCAGTACGCACAGGAGGCGGTGCACACGTTCGTCATGTTCAGGTGGCGGTTGACGTTGAAGTGGACGACGTCGCCGTTCTTCTGCGTCCGCGCGTGGTGTGCGAGACCGCCGAGCCAGGCCAGGTCGTCGGACTCGTAGAGAGCGATCCCGTCCTCGCGGGTCAGCCGCTCTCCCGCGTAGACCTTCTCCTCCAGCTCACGCTTGAGCCCAGCGTCCATGCCGCCTCCTTCTCACCTAGACCCGATCGAGACTACGCCCTGCCTCCGACAGCGCTGACAGGGCCTGGATCAGACGTCGTCGGGCAGTTCGCCGACCCGGTTCTCCCACTTCGTGGACAGCACGACCGTGGTACGGGTACGGGCGACGCCCCTGATGCCGGACAGCCGCCGGATGGTGTGCTCCAGACCGTCGACGTCGGGCACCCGGACCTTGAGCATGAACGAGTCGTCGCCCGCGATGAACCAGCAGTCCTCGATCTCGTCCAGGTCCTGCATCCGGCGCGCCACGTCCTCGTGGTCGGCGGCGTCGCTGAGCTGGATGCCGACGAGCGCGGTGGCGCCGAGCCCCAGTGCGGCGGGGGCCACGGTGGCGCGGTAGCCGGTGATGACCCCGGCCTGCTCAAGGCGGTTGATGCGGTCGGTGACGCTGGGGCCGGAGAGGCCGACGAGCCTGCCCAGCTCGGCATAGGACGCCCTGCCGTTCTCACGCAGGGCCTGGATGAGCTGCCTGTCCACCGCGTCCATGTACCTGGAGCCTTCCATTCCTACTTTGATCCCGCGCTTACGGATTGAATCTAAGGCACGCGGCGTCCAGAACCCGACGTCAGGACCCGGCTTCCGCCCGACCGCCGCCGAGGTCGCCCGCCCACCTGCGGTACAGCTTGTGCTGCACGCCGACCGCGTCCAGCGTCCGCCCGGCCACGAAGTCGACCAGGTCCTGGGCGCTGACGGCGCCCGCGTAGAAGGCGGGCGAGGCGGGCAGCACCACGGCGCCCGCCTCGTCGAGGGCGACGAGCTGCTTGAGCGTCGGGCCGCTGAGCGGGGTCTCGCGCACCACGACCACCAACGGGCGCCGCTCCTTGAGCGTCACGCTCGCAGCGCGCTGCAGCAGGTCCTTCGACAGCCCCAGCGCCACCCCGGCCACGCACGCCGTGCTCGCCGGGACGATCAGCATCCCCTTCGCCGGGTACGAACCGGAGGACGGCCCGGCCGCCAGGTCCCCGGCCGGCCAGCAGCGGACTCCGCTGAGATCGACGTCATACGCGTCCGGCGTGCCGTCGGCGCCGCGCGCGAGCAGGCGTGCCAGGTCGTCGTGCCAGTGGGCGTCCCGGAAGGGGTGGCCGGTCTCGTCCAGCACCGTCAGCCGGGCGGCCCGGCTCACCACCAGGTCGACGGCCTCCCCTGCGTGCAGCAGCGCCCGGACGACCGCGGCCGCGAACGGGGTGCCGGACGCCCCGGAGACTCCCACAATCCAGGGACGTCGCCGGTCGTCGGGTGCTGATGGCGTCTGTCGCGGCTCCACACCGGGAGCCTATCCGGCCCGGCCGGCCCGATCGGGCCGGATGCCCGCAGAACCATGGGGGTACGGAACCGGGGCGGATGTCAGACCCGTTGTCTACCGTGGAAGCACATCTCCCGACCGGGGACTGATCCGGGAACAGCCCGGGACCACGAGGACCGGCCTGGGACCGGCGGGGATCGAGGGGGCAGCACATGGTGGCGTATGCGAAGACTCTGCGCGGACGCGGCGGTGGCCTGACGAACGTGGTCGCGGCGGGCGCGCTCATGGCGGGCTGGGTGGCGCTGCTGTGGGTGCTGGAGGCCGTGGACGCGGTGTCGCACGGCTCGCTGGACCACTTCGGGATCGTGCCGCGGCAGGCCCGGGGCCTGCTCGACATCATCCCGGCGGCCTTCATCCACTTCGGCTTCGGCCATGTCGCGGCGAACAGCCTGCCGCTGCTGGTCCTCGGCTTCCTCGCCGCGCTGCGCGGCATAGGCCGCTTCCTCGCCATCTCCCTGCTGATCATCGTCGTCAGCGGCCTGGGCGTGTGGTTCGTGGCGCCGTCCGGCACCAATACGGCGGGGGCCTCCGGCCTGATCTTCGGGCTGTTCGCCTATCTGGTGGTCCGCGGCTTCGTCGACCGCCGTCCGCTGGACATCGCGCTCGGCGTGGTGGTCGCCGTGCTCTACGGCTCGATCCTGTGGGGCGTGCTGCCGAACGCGACCGGGGTGTCCTGGCAGGGCCATCTGTTCGGGCTGGTGGGCGGCGTGCTCGCGGCGTTCCTGTTCCGCGAGCGCCGGGCCGGCGAGCTCATACCCTGAGCCCGCCGCGCCGTCCGCGCCCGCCCCGGTGACGTAGCGTCAGACGCCGAGCCCGCGGGTCAGCAGATCGAGCAGCGCGCAGAAGAACAGCGCGATGCCGATGAAGCCGTTGACCGTGAAGAACGCCCGGTTCAGCCTGGACAGGTCGCCCGGTTTGACGATCGAGTGCTCGTAGAGGAACGCGACCGCGACGATCAGCAGGCCGATCCACCAGAAGGCGCCCGCGCCGGAGGCGATCCCGTACCAGGCGAGCAGCGCGGTGGTCACCGCATGGCAGGCGCGGGCGCCGTACAGCGCACCGGCGATCCCGAAGCGGGCCGGGACGGACTTCACGCCATGGGCGCGGTCCGCCGCCACGTCCTGGCAGCCGAAGATCAGGTCGAAGCCGCCGATCCACACACCCACCGCCAGGCCGAGGATCACCGCGTCCCAGGACCAGCGGCCAGTGACCGCGAGCCACGCGCCGACCGGCCCGATCGCCTGCGCCAGCCCGAGGATCGCGTGCGGGAAGTTGGTGAACCGCTTCCCGTACGGATAGACGACCATCGGTACGACGGCGAACGGTGCGAGGTAGAGGCAGAGCTTGTTGAGCGACGCCGCGGCGCCCAGGAAGACCACCAGGGCGATCAGCGCGCCGGTCCACGCGGAGCGCACCGAGACCGCGCCGGTGACCAGTTCGCGGGTGGCGGTACGCGGGTTACGGGCGTCGATCTCGCGGTCGATGATCCGGTTGCAGGCCATCGCGAAGGTGCGCATGCCCACCATCGCGACGGTGACCAGGAACAGCTGCCACCAGTGGATGGAAGCCGACTCCGCCTGCATGGCGGTGAGCGCGGCGATGTAGGCGAAGGGGAGGGCGAAGACCGAGTGCTCGATCATCACCAGCCGTAGGAAGGCCTTGATCTTGCCGGGGGGCGCAGGCTCCGGCGCGAACAGATCCGAGGTTGCCGACTCAACGCTCATAGGCCCGAGTCATCCCCGCGGGTGCGGGACCAGGACCCGCCACCCCTTGGTTCCATCGTGGACTTCTGGCTCACAGCCCGTACTCCTTCCATCGCCTCGTCACCCGATCGGATGTCTCCGGGTCGGAGACGACCATCTCGGGCCAGCCGCCGTCGCGGGTGTAGCCCTCCTCGGGCAGCTTCCGGGTCGCGTCGATGCCCGCCTTCCCGCCCCAGAACTGCTGGTAGGAGGCGTGGTCGAGATGGTCGACCGGCCCCTCGACCACGGTCAGGTCGCGGGCGTAGTCGGTGTTGCCGAACGCCCGCCAGGCGACCTCGTGGTAGTCGTGCACATCGCAGTCCGCGTCGACCACGATGATCAGCTTGGTGAGCGACATCATGTGCGCCCCCCAGATGGCGTGCATCACCTTCTGCGCGTGCTTGGGGTACTTCTTGTCGATCGAGACGATCGCACAGTTGTGGAAGCCGCCCGCCTCGGGCAGGTCGTAGTCGACGATGTCCGGAATGACGATTTTGAGCAGGGGCAGGAAGAAGCGTTCGGTGGCCTTGCCCAGCGGGCCGTCCTCGGTCGGCGGGCGGCCCACGACGATCGACTGGAGCAGCGGCCGCCGACGCATCGTCACACAGTCGATGGTCAGCGCCGGAAACGGCTCCTGCGGGGTGTAGAAGCCGGTGTGGTCGCCGAACGGCCCCTCGGGCAGCGTCTTTCCGGGCTCCAGCCAGCCTTCCAGGACCACTTCGGCGGCGGCCGGAACCTGCAGCGGGACCGTCTTGCAGTCCACCATCTCCACCCGCTTGCCCTGGACGAAGCCCGCGAAGAGGTACTCGTCGATGTCACCGGGAAGCGGCGCGGTGGCCGCGTACGTCACAGCGGGCGGACAGCCGAACGCGATGGCGACCGGCAGCCGCTCGCCGCGCCGCTGCGCGACCTGGTAGTGGTTGCGGCTGTCCTTGTGGATCTGCCAGTGCATGCCGATCGTCCGGGCGTCGTGCCGCTGCAACCGGTAGAGGCCGAGGTTCCGTACGCCCGTCTCCGGGTCCTTGGTGTGCGTCAGGCCGAGGTTGAAGAAGGAGCCGCCGTCCTGCGGCCAGGTGAACAGCGCGGGCAGCCGCTCCAGGTCGACGTCATCGCCGGTGAGGACGACCTCCTGTACCGGCGCGTCGCCCGACCTGACCTTCTTCGGCGGTACATGGGTCATCCCGGCGAGCTTGCCGAAGGCCTCGCGCACTCCGGTGAAGCCGTGCGGCAGCTCGGGCTTGAGCAGGCCCGCGATCTTGTCGCTGATGTCGTCGTAGGACGTCAGCCCGAGCGCCTTGAGCAACCGCCGGTCGGTGCCGAAGACGTTCATGGCCAGCGGCATGGCCGAGCCGCGCACGTTCTCGAACAGCAGCGCCGGACCGCCCGCCTTGTTCACCCGATCGACGATCTCGCCGACCTCCAGACAGGGGTCGACCTCGACCTTGATGCGCTTGAGGTCACCGTCCCGCTCCAGCGCCCTCAGGAACGAGCGAAGATCGTCGTAAGCCATGCGTTCCAGTATCCGACATCGGTTGCCACCGCTTGTCGCCGGGCGCACGCCTTGCCGTTCAGCGCGCCTACCGGTGTGTGCGCCGTCGGCGGCGCGCCCCGTGGCCCGCGCGGTCTACGCTTGGTCCGTCACTGGGCCGTCCGGGGCCCGTCGCCGTACTCAGGGGGACCGCGTCGGCATGATCAGGTATCTGCCCTTCCTGCTGGTGCTCGCGCTGTGGATCTACGCGTTCATCGACTGCCTGAACACACCCGAGGAGCAGGTCCGCAACCTGCCCAAGGTGGTGTGGGTCCTCATCATCCTGCTGTTCGGCGAGGTCCTGGTCGGACCGATCGCCTGGCTCGCCGCGGGGCGCCCGCGCGCGGGCTTCCGGAACACCGGCCCGGCGACCAGCGCCGGGGGCTACCCGCTGGCCGCGCCCGCGGAGCACACGCACTGGGTCGCGCCCGACGACAACCCCGAGTTCCTGCGCTCGTTGAGTGTGGCGAACCAGCGGGACGAGGCCGTGCTCAAGGAGTGGGAGGCGGATCTGCGCCGCCGCGAGGAGGAACTACGCCGCAAGCAGAACGGCGGCGGTTCCGGCCCTGACGACGCCTCACCCGCCTCCTGACGGACGGCTCCACGCCCCCTTCCGTCCTGACGCGGCACATCCGGCGTCGCGCCGCCCGCCGGTGACGCACGTCCGCGACACGCCGAACCATCCCCAAAGCCTCATCCGTACACGGTCAATTGCTGCATAGTTAACGCAAATACTCCTCCCTCCGATCCGATCGGCGCAGGAGAGTCGGCGAAGGCCCGGAGAGGGCGTACGCGATTCGAGGGAGAGGGACACCCATGCCCGACATCACCCGACGCAGACTCCTCGGCTCGGCGGCGGGCGCGGTCGGCGGCGCCGCGGCGCTGTCGCTACTGCCGCCGAACGTCCAGCGGGCGGTCGCGGCCGGACCGGCCCGGCACGGTTCGCTGGCGGACATCGAACACGTCGTCCTGCTGATGCAGGAAAACCGGTCCTTCGACCACTACTTCGGCACCCTCAAGGGCGTACGGGGGTTCGCGGACCCCGACGCGCTGCAACTGAGCACCGGCCGTTCGGTCTTCCACCAGCCGGACGCGGAGAACCCCGACGGCTATCTGCTGCCCTTCCACCTGGACACCCACAAGACCAGCGCCCAGGCCATCCCGTCCACCAGTCACGCCTGGGAGGTGCAGCACCAGGCGTGGAACCACGGCCGGATGGACAGATGGCTGCCCGCGCACCGGGCGGCCGACGGCGTCAACGGCCCGTACGTCATGGGCTACCACACGCGCGAGGACATCCCGTTCCAGTTCGCACTCGCCGAGGCCTTCACCATCTGCGACAACTACTACTGCTCGGTCTTCGGACCCACCTGGCCCAACCGGCTGTTCTGGATGACGGGCACGAACGACCCGAACGGCACCCACGGCGGCCCGATCATCTCCAACGACGCACCGACACCGTACCGCTGGACCACCTACGCCGAGCGGCTGGAGACCGCCGGGATCAGCTGGCAGGTGTACCAGGAGCTGGACAACTACGGCTGCAACATGCTGGAGAACTTCCAGACCTTCCAGAACGCCAAGCCCGGCGATCCGCTCTACGAGCGCGGTTTGCGGTTCCGGGCCGCGGGCGCCTTCGAGGAGGACGCCCGGGGCGACCAGTTGCCCGCGGTCTCCTGGATCATTCCGACCAGCTACCAGTCGGAGCACCCTGACTACCTGCCCGCCGCGGGCGCCGACTTCGTCGCCTCGAAGATCGAGGCGGTCGCCGCCAACCCGCGGTTGTGGGCGAAGACCGCGTTCATCCTCAACTACGACGAGAACGACGGCCTGTTCGACCACGTTCCGCCGCCCACGCCGAAGCCCGGTACACCGGACGAGTTCATCAACGGCCTGCCGATCGGCGGCGGCTTCCGCGTGCCGTGCATCATCATCTCGCCCTGGACGGTGGGCGGTTGGGCCGCGGGCGAGGCGTTCGACCACACCTCCGTACTGCAGTTCCTGGAGCGGTTCACGGGGGTGCGGGAGCCCAACATCAGCCAGTGGCGGCGCCGTACGTTCGGCGATCTGACCTCCGCCTTCGGCTGGGGCTCGGCGGCCTCTCGGCCGCCGGGCCTTCCTACGGATACGGCGGAGCAGCTCGCCGAGGCGGAATGGGAGGTGGCACACCTCCCCAAACCCACCTTGCCGGGTTCCCGGCAGACCCCGCCCCACCAGGAACCGGGGCACCGCCACCGGCGGTAGGGGGAAAGGGGTTTTGTTTTCGGGGCTTCGCCCCAAGCCCCTTCCTGGGCTGCGCCCCAGACCCCCAAGGGCTTGCCGGGGGTCTGGGGGGCGAAGCCCCAGGCCCCACACCGCCCCGCGGGCGGGAAAGGTCCCCTTACAGCCGGGCTTACAGCCCGGCGTAGCTGTGCTTGCCGACGATGAAGATGTTGACGCAGTAGTAGTTGAAGAGGAAGCAGCCGAAGGCGATCAGGCACAGGTACGCCGCCTTGCGGCCCTTCCAGCCCGCGGTCGCGCGGGCGTGCAGGTAGCAGGCGTAGGCGACCCAGGTGATGAACGACCAGGTCTCGGTAGGGTCCCAGCCCCAGTAGCGGCCCCACGCCGACTCGGCCCAGATGGATCCGGCGATGATGGTGAACGTCCACAGCGGGAAGATCGCCGCGTTGATCCGGTACGCGAACTTGTCGAGCGTCGTGGCCGCGGGCAGCCGCTCCAGCATGGAGTCCAGCTTGCCGAGACGCCCCTGCGCCTGCCGCACCTCGTAGCCGTCACGGAACAGGTAGAGCAGCGTCGACAGGGCCCCCAGGTGGAGCACGGCGCCGCAGATGATGGCGCAACTGACGTGGATCCACAGCCAGTACGAGTGCAGCGCGGGCACGAGCTGGTCGGAATCGGTGTAGAGCACCGTGACCGCCATCCCCAGGTCGAGCAGGACGGTGGTGATCAGGAACATGCCGACCCAGCGGACGTTCTTGCCGAGCGCCAGCAGCGCGAGGTACACGCCCACCGCGACCATGCCCAGGGCGACGGAGAACTCGTACATGTTGCCCCACGGCGCCCTGCCCACCGAGAGCGCGCGGGCGAACACCCCGCCCACGTGCAGCAGGAACGCCAGGGTGGTCAGCGAGATCGCGATCCGCCCGTAGAGGTCGCCCTTCTCACTGCCGCCCGCGGCCCCGGGACCGTCGGTGGCGCCGCGGTCCTCGGACGCGTCACGGGTGACGACCTTCGGGCGGTCGAGTACGGCCGTACCGCCACCGCGCTGCTTGACTCGAACCGCCGGAGCGGACGCGGTGGCGGCCGGTGCGGCCACCGCTCGCGCGGTGCGGCCCACCCGGCTGCGGCTGCCGAAGGTCCACTCGGTGATGTGCGCGAAGAAGGCCAGGGTGTAGACGGCCATGGCCGAATAGACCAGGTAGTTGCTGATTTGGGCCATATGCTCGTTGACCCCGGCAGCGATAGTCACGCCTGCTCCTTGTCCGAGTGATCCTCATGTGGCAGGGAATCCGGCTGGGATTCTTGCGGTTCTTCGGCCGCGGTGGGCGCCTCGGCGTGTACGGCCGCCACCAAGTCGCCAAGTTCCTCGGCGACCTTCCGCGACTCGCTGCGGCCGAGCCCGGCCAACTCGACCAGGGTGCGCCCGTCCTCCGTACGCCGCGCCCTGACCCAGACCCGGCGGCGCTGGATGAACAGCGAACCGGCGAGCCCGATCAGCATGCACACGGCACTGCCGAGCGCCAGCGAGTTGCCCGGCTGGTGGACGATCTCGAAGTTGGCCCACTGGTCGATGCGGTTGAGGGTGATCGTTCCGGCACCGTTCGGCAGCGCCCAGGTGTCGCCGGGCACCATCAGGGCCCTTATCGGGCTGCCCTTGGCGTCCTTGAACTGCTGAAGGCTCTTGTTGCTGGTGTCGAGCTGGTAGACGTTCTGCGCCAACCCGCTGTCCATGCCGAGGTCACCGTGGTACCCGGTGAGGAACAGCGCGGGGCGGTTCAGAGCCGGGAAGGTCGAGTGCGGGCCGTTCACCGGGTCGATCGCCATCGTCGGGGTGAACAGTCCGGCGAAGCCCAGCTGATCGCGCTTGCCGTCCTTGCCCACGGCGTCCGGCACCTTGATGACGCCCTGCGAGGTGACGTTGCCGTCCAGCGGCAGGAACGGAACCGGGCCGCTGTAGGCGACATTGCCCTGGCCGTCCTTGACCGTCACGACCATCGAGTAGCCGTGGGAGGTCAGATAGACCTTGTTGCCCGCCACTTCCAGCGGCTCGTTGACGTGGATGGTCCGCTGGTGGTCCTTGCCGTCGGCGCCGAAGTACGTGACATCGGCGGCGTAGCTGCGCGGGGTGCCCTTCTGCGGCCCTGATGTCTCGTACGTGGCGTGGAACGCGTTCAGCGTGAAGCCGAAGGGGGCCATGTTGTCCGGGCCGAACAGGGCGCCGTGCTTGAGGTCGTCGTACTGCGTCTGGTTGTTGGTGAAGCCACCGCCGGTGACGACCAGCTTGTTGCCGTCCGACTTGTACAGCGTGCCGATGGCGAAGGCGATCAGCAGGCCGAACAGCGCGATGTGGAACAGCAGGTTGCCGGCCTCACGCAGATAGCCCTTCTCGGCGGCGACCGAGTCCTCGCCGGGCGCGACCCGGTAGCGCCGTCCGCGCAGGGTGTCCCGGGCCGACGCCAGGACGGCCTCCGGCTCGGCCTGCGTGCGCCAGCTTGAGTAGGCGGGCATCCGGTCCAGCTTGCGCGGTGCGCGCGGCGGCTGGGAGCGCAGCTGGCCGACGAACTGCCAGCTGCGCGGGATGATGCAGCCCGCCAGCGAGACGAACAGCAGGATGTAGATCGCCGAGAACCACACCGAGCTGTAGACGTGGAACAGTCCGAGCTTGGTGTAGATCGGGCCGAGTGTGGTGTGGGCCTTGAGGAAGTCCGAGACCTTGACCGGGTCGGTGCCTTCCTGCGGGACCAGCGAGCCGGGGATCGCCGCCAGCGAGAGCAGGAACAGCAGGATCAGCGCGACCCGCATCGACGTCAGCTGCCGCCAGAACCAGCGGAGCCAGCCGAGGATGCCGAGCTTGGGCAGGTTCGGGCCGCCGCCCGCGGTGTCGCCGTCCTCACGCGGCGCGGTGCTCAGCGCCTCGGCGGCTTCGTCCACGCCCTTGCCGGTGCCGGTGTCCGTCGTGCTCATTGATCAGATCCCCACATTGAAGCCGGTGGCCCAGATCTGCATCTGGTAGACGATCCGGTCCCAGGCCCCCGTCACGAGCAGCACGCCGACCGCGACGAGCATGCCACCGCCGATCCGCATCACCCAGGCGTAGTGCCGTTTGACGACCGCGAAGGCACCGAGCGCCCTCCGGAACGCTATCGCGGCCACGATGAACGGCAGCCCGAGGCCGATGCAGTAGACGGCGGTGAGCAGCGCACCGCGGCCCGCGCTCGCCTGGTTGATCGACAACGCGTTGACCGCGGAGAGCGTCGGCCCCAGGCACGGCGTCCAGCCGAGCCCGAACAGCACGCCGAGCACCGGCGCCCCCGCCAGCCCGACGGCCGGGCGCTTGTGCAGTCGGAACTCGCGCTGGAACAAGCCCGGCACCAGGCCCATGAAGGCCACCCCGAGCAGGATGGTGAGGACGCCCAGCACCTTGGTGAGGGGGTCCTTGTACTCCTGCAGCGTGTAGCCGAAGCCACCGAACAGCGCGCCGCCGGAGACGAAGACAGCGGTGAAGCCCAGTACGAACAGCGCGGCCCCGGCCGCCATCCGGCCCCGCTTGGCGTCGCCCAGATCGGCGCCGGACACCCCTGTCACGTAGGAGAGGTAACCGGGCACCAGCGGCAGAACACAGGGCGAGAAGAAGGAGACCAGGCCGCCGATGAGCGCGACGGGTATGGCGAGCAGCAGCGCCCCGGACATCACCGTCTGATTGGGCGCGGTGCTGGCGGCGGCCAGGAAGGTCACGTCACTTCTCCGCGACGATCGGGTCGAGCGCCTTGCGCAGGTCGTCGGTGGTGAGCGCCTTGAGCGCGCGGACCGCGATCTTCTGGTCGCGGTCGATGATCAAGGTGGTGGGGATGGACTGCGGGGGCAGGCTGCCGCGCGGGAACTTCACCAGCATCTTGCCGTCCGGGTCGAAGAAGCTCGGGTAGGTGATCCCGAAGCTGCGCTCGAAGCCCTTGGACTGCGCGGTGTCGTAGTCGCGGATGTTGATGCCGACGAACTGCACGCCCTTGGCCGCGGTCTCCTTGGCGACCTGGGCGAGGTTGGGCGCCTCGGCGCGGCACGGGTCGCACCACGAGCCCCAGACGTTGAGGACGATGACCTTGCCCTTGTACTGGGACAGCGACAACTGCTGACCGTCGACCGTTTTGCCGGAAACGTCAGGCACGGTGGGGCGGTCGGCCTTGGGCACGGTGGTGATCTGACCGGTGCCCTGGATGAACTTGGTGTCCGACGAGCCCGACGACGACCCTCCGGACATCGAGCCGCACCCGGCAAGGGCCAGCACAAGGGCGGCTCCCGTGGCCAGCGCGGCGGCGGCGCGGCGGCGGGGGCCCGATTGCGGGAGGCGCGTCAGACTCATGTGAAAAGTTTCGCATGGGAGTTCCGACGCCCTTTGGCACCCCCCGACATTGCCCTTCAAGTCCCTGCCGACCAGGCAAAACGCCCCGCCCCCCGCGAGGCGCGGCGGGGTGGCGGGGCGATGCCAGAGGGTCAGACGTTCTGGGTGAAGGCCTGCCAGCCCTCCTTGGGCTTCTCGCCGACGTTGAGGGTGCGCAGCTTGGCCAGCAGCCGGGGGTCCTGGGCGTCCAGCCAGTTCACGTACTGCTTGAACGAGACCAGCCGGACATCCTGCCGCTTCTCGTCCGCGATCTGCTTGAAGGCTTCCTCGACGGCGTCCATGTATATGCCGCCGTTCCACTGCTCGAAGTGGTTGCCGATGTAGAAGGGCGCGCGGTTGGTTTCGTATGCGCGCTGGAAACCGGCGACATAGGCCCCGGTCGCCTGCTGGCGCCAGCCGGGGTAGTTGCGCGGGTCGCTCTTGGTGGCGTTCTGGGACTGGTTGTACATCATGTTGAAGTCCATCGACAGGACCTCGAACTTCCGCCCGGGGAAGGGTACTTCCTGCAGCGGAAGGTCCCATATGCCGTGCTTCTTCGTCGGCCAGACCTGGAGGCCGCCGGGTGAGCTGGCGTCGTAGCGGAAGCCGAGTTTCTTCGCGGTCGGCAACCAGTTGTCCTGGCCGAGCAGGCACGGGGTGCGGCCGCCGACCATCTCCTTGCGGTAGTCGAACGGCAGCGGCTGCACATCGGTGAAGCCGGTGTTCGTCTTCCACTTGGTGACGAAGTCGACGGCCTGCTGGGTCTCGCTCTCCCACTGCGCCGGGGTCCAGTGCGCGACCGAACCGTGCTCTTCCCCGCAGAAGTGGCCGTTGAAGTGGGTGCCTATCTCGTGGCCCTCCAGCCAGGCGCTGCGCACCTGCTCAAGGGTCATCTTGATGTGCTCGTCGCTGAAGTACGCGATCGCCGAGGCGCCCACCGGATTGTTCGGCGGCCGGTACAGGTGCTTCTTCGACTCCGGCAGGCAGTAGAGGCCGGAGAGGAAGAAGGTCATCTTCGCGTTGTGGTCCTGGGCGAGCTTGCGGAACCGCTGGAACAGGCCGTTGTCGAGTTCGCCCGCGCCGTCCCAGGAGAAGATCACGAACTGCGGGGGCGTCTGGCCGGGTTCCAGCCGCTCGGCGGTTGGCTGGAAGGGCTGTGGTCCGGTGTCGGAGGTCGAGCCGTCGCCGATGGACGTGCCCGTGGGTTGGGTCGGGTCCGCGGAGCCGCCGCCCGCTGGCGCGGCCGCGTTGGGTTTGGACGAGCCGCTGCTGCTGGAGCATCCGGCGGCCGCTCCCATGGCGGCCCCCGCGGTCAAGGTGAGCAAGCCCCTCCGGGTCATCGAACGCATGCTGTTCCCGCCGTCCGCGGTCGTGTTTCTACTGCGGTTGTCACATCGCTGTGCGTGCGCTACGGCCACGCACACGGGGTAAGACGGCATGCTTTGGCCCGCGGTTCCTGGCCACTTGGCGGAAAATCACACTGCGGCCGGATGGCGGGAAATCGCCATCCGGCCGCTACATGTTCTTCATGGAATCAATACCGCTGGGCCCCGAAGCCCTTCGTGCCCGCTGGGCCCCGAAGCCCTTCGTGCCCGCTAGGCCCCGAAGCCCTTCGTGTCACCCTTGGCCTTGGCGCCCGGCAGCAGATGCGCGGGCACCAGATCGCGAGCGGGCTCGCTGTACCCCACCGACACGATCTTGTCGCCGCGGTACGTGAAGCTGGTCAGGCTCGCCAGCGTGCACTGCCGCTTGCGCGGGTCGTGCCACAGCCGCCGCCGCTCCGCGAAGCTGCGCACCACCCAGATCGGCAACTGGTGGCTGACACACACCGCTTCGTGGCCGCGTGCCGCGTCCCGTGCCGCACCGAGCGCCGCCATCATCCGTACGACCTGCTCGATGTACGGCTCACCCCAGCTTGGCTTGAAGGGGTTTGTCAGATATTTCCAGTTTGCCGGTTTCTTCAGGGCGCCGTCGCCAACCCCGAAGGTCTTGCCCTGGAAGACGTTTTCCGCCTCGATCAGCCGCTCGTCGGTGGCCACGGCCAGCTCGTGCGCGGCGGCGATCGGCGCCGCGGTCTCCTGCGCCCGCTCCAGCGGGGAGGCGACGACATACCGGATGTCGCGGTCCGCCAGATGCTCGGCGACCCGGTCGGCCATCTTCCGGCCCAGTTCGGAGAGGTGGTAGCCGGGCAGGCGGCCGTAGAGCACGCCTTCCGGATTGTGCACCTCGCCGTGGCGCATCAGATGGACGACGGTGATGTCCTGATTGTCGGTCACTGTGTGGCCTCCGCCGCTGCTGTGGCGGCGGCCGGAAGCGCCGCCGCGATCCGCTCGATCGCCGCGTCGTCGTGCGACGAGGAGACGAACCACGATTCGAACGCCGACGGCGGCAGATAGACGCCCTGCGCCAGCATCGAGTGGAAGAAGGGGGTGAAACGGTACGACTGCTGGGCCCTGGCCTCGTCGTAGTTGGTGACCGGCTCCTCGGTGAAGAAGACCGAGAACATGTTGCCCGCGGTCTGCACCCGATGCGGCACGCCCGCCTTGGTCAGCGCCTCGCCGACCGACGACGCCACCTGGCCCGCGACCACGTCCACCCGCCCGTACACCGCGTCGTCCAGCAGCCTGAGCTGCGCCAGGCCCGCCGCCGTCGCCACCGGGTTACCGGACAGCGTGCCCGCCTGGTAGACCGGCCCGGCCGGGGCGAGGTGCGCCATCACGTCGGCACGCCCGCCGAACGCCGCCGCCGGGAAGCCGCCGCCCATCACCTTGCCGAAGGTCAGCAGGTCCGGCGTGACCCCGTCGATGCCGTACCAGCCCGCCTTCGAGACGCGGAAGCCGGTCATCACCTCGTCGGAGATGTACAACGCGCCATTGTCGCGGCACACATCGGCCAAACCCTGGTTGAAGCCGGGCAACGGCGGCACCACGCCCATGTTCCCCGGCGAGGCCTCGGTGATCACACAGGCGATCTCGCCCGGGTGCGCCGCGAAGGCCGCCCGTACCGCGTCCAGGTCGTTGTACGGCAGCACGATCGTCTCGCCCGCCTGGGCACCGGTCACACCCGGGGTGTCCGGCAGGCCGAACGTCGCCACCCCCGAGCCCGCCGCCGCCAGCAGCGCGTCCACGTGCCCGTGGTAGCAGCCGGCGAACTTGATCACCTTCGCCCGGCCGGTGAACCCGCGGGCCAGCCGGATCGCCGACATCGTCGCCTCGGTGCCCGACGAGACCAGGCGCACCTGCTCGACCGGCGCCACCCGGGCCACGATCTCCTCCGCCAGCTCGACCTCGCCCTGACCGGGCGTGCCGAAGGACGTACCGCGCGCGACGGCGGCCTGCACCGCTTCGAGCACGGCGGGGTGCGCGTGTCCGAGGATCATCGGACCCCACGAGCACACCAGGTCCACATATTCCCGGCCATCGGCATCGGTGAGGTAGGGACCGGTACCGGACACCATGAAACGGGGCGTACCACCCACGGCCCGGAAAGCGCGGACCGGAGAGTTCACGCCACCAGGCGTCACAGCGGCAGCCCGGTCGAAGAGGGTCTGCGAGACTGGTGCTTCGTACGCGTAGGGAATGCTCACATACACATGGTCTCAGAGGCTTGAACCGTTTCGCCGGGGCGGGCGTTTCATCATCAGGTCTCGACCTCGTATCTGAGACGATGATCGGGTTGCGCGGTTGGGCTTGCGAATGGTCGGGTAGTGAAATGCAGCCAGGTGGCGAACTGGGCGAGGGGACGGGCGACCGTGAACCCCAGCACGCCCGCCCCACCGGCAAACGGCGCAGGCCCGCCGGAACGGGGCGCCAGCGAGCCACGGAGGGTGGAAACAGGGGTGGCCGAGTGGGGGTGACCTACAAGTATTTCGGCGCGCCCGACGGCGCCACAGCGGCTCGGGTGCCGATCTCCATGCGCCCCGAGGAACTCGGTGGCGATGAACTCGGCAACGGCATGTTTACCAAGGTCAAGCCGGAAACGATGTCAGCGATGGTGCTCACCGGGATCGAGGGCATACCCCTGGCCAAGGTTCCACCGCTGGAACTCGTCGTCCTTCACCCCGATTACGCCGTGGTGAAACTTCCCGTCAATGTCGTCGAACCCCTCCGCAAGGCCGGCGAGGAAGAACTGGGCGCCGCGGCCTTCATCTGGTCCACCGTCCCCGACCGCCGCGGGCCCCGCGATGCCTTCCTGATCTACCAAATGCTCCACGAATGGCAGGATTTCGCGCAGCGGTGCCATGAGACGGGGCATCAGATGTACTGCCTGGTGTGGCCGTGAGGCGGGTGTTCGCTGGGCCGTTGGCCCGCCGAAGGGCTGTTGGCCGGGCGGAACGCTGATGGTCAGAGGTGTCTGCGAGTATCCGCGGCGTGGAGATGGACACGCTCGGTGTACATAGGCGTGGCGCGGCTGGGCGAGGAGGCCAGCGGTGCGGGGGCGGCGTACGTCAGCATGGCGGTGATTCCGCTGGCGGCCCCCGAGGCCATCGCGAAGGCGACGTTCGAAGACGCCTAGGGTGCTTGCCGTACGGCACTCCACCGCACGCCGACCACTCCGCCGGTTCGGGTTCGCTGAACACCACGGCCCCGGCGACCACGAGGTCACCGGCGCGTTGGAACTCCTCGGGGCGGTCTCCCATGCCCGTGACGTACTCGTCCGCGAGCTGCCACAGCATGTTCCCCGGCCGCTCCACGAGCCCGGCCAGGGCGAGGAGTTCGGCGGGATCCCGGCGGCCGGTCCTGGCCGCTTCACGGGTGGGCGGCGGAATCCTGGCGTGCGCCCCCGCCGGGTTGTGCGGCGCGGCTCGCGCCGCGGGAGCGGTTGTCTGTGCCGCGGTTCATACGCCCACGCCGGTACCGCGGACAGGCCATCGAAACAGTCGGCCACAGGTCGTTCCGGTACGGCGTTACGCTGACCGCACAAAGTTCCGGACGCACCGAGGGAGACGCGCAGTATGAGCCGCCGCACCGCAGTAGTCACCGGAGCGAGCAGCGGGATCGGTGCCGCCACCGCTCGTCGGCTCGCCGCGTCCGGGTACCGGGTCGTGCTCACCGCCCGCCGCACGGACCGCATCGAGGCGCTCGCCGCCGAGCTGGCGGAGGCGGGCCAGGACGCGGTCGCCCACGCCCTCGACGTGACCGACCGCACGGCCGTCGACGCCTTCGCCGCGAGCCTCGACCGCTGCGACGTACTGGTCAACAACGCGGGCGGTGCGCTCGGCGCCGACCGGGTCGACGAGGCGGACGCGGCCGACTGGCGCACCATGTACGAGGTCAACGTGCTCGGCGTACTGCACGTCACCCAGGCCCTGCTGCCCGCGCTACGGGCCGGCGGCGACGGCACGATCGTCGTCCTGTCCTCCACCGCGGGCCTGGCCACCTACGAAGGGGGCGGCGGCTACGTGGCCGCCAAGCACGGCGCCCATGTCATCGCCGAGACGCTGCGCCTGGAACTGTGCGGTGAGCCGGTGCGGGTCATCGAGATCGCCCCGGGCATGGTCAAGACGGAAGAGTTCGCCAAGAAGCGCTTCGGGGGCGACGAGGACCAGGCCGCCGCCGTCTACGCGGGCGTCGCCGAGCCGCTCACCGCCGAGGACATCGCCGACACGGTGGACTGGGCGGTCACCCGTCCCTCCCACGTCAACGTCGACCTGCTGGTCGTCCGTCCGCGCGCCCAGGCGTCCAACTACAAGGTGCACCGCGAGGGCTGACGCACCCGCCCGAAAATCGCTCGGCGGTTTTCCGTTATCCCGGTCCGCCCACGAGATCTCCCAAGTATCGGAGAGATGTGGCCGCGAGGCCGGGGAAGAAGGTGGACGGGCGTGGAGAACACACGGGGGGCCACCACCGTGGTGGCGGCGCAGGCCGGGGATCCTCGGGCGCAGGACGAACTCGTCGCCGAGTACCTGCCGTTGGTGTACAACGTGGTCGGCCGGGCGCTGAACGGGCACCCGGACGTCGACGATGTGGTGCAGGAGACCATGCTCCACATGATCGACGGGCTCGCGGGGCTGCGTGATCCGGCGTGCTTCAGGTCATGGCTGGTGGCCATCGCGATGAACCAGGTGCGCCGGAACTGGCAGTTCCGCCAACTCGGCTCCACGGGCGGCGGTTTGGACGACGCCCTCGATGTGGCCGACCCCGGCGCGGACTTCGTGGATCTGACCATCGTGCGGCTGGGGCTGTCCGGCCAACGGCGCCAGGTCGCCGAGGCGACCCGCTGGCTGGACGCCGACGACCGCGCGCTGCTGTCGCTGTGGTGGCTGGAGGCCGCCGGGGAACTCACCCGGGCGGAGGTGGCCACCGCGCTGGAGCTCTCCCCGCAGCACGCCGCGGTACGGATCCAGCGGATGAAGGCCCAGTTGGAGACCGCCCGCGTGGTGGTCCGCGCCCTGTGGGCGGTACCGCGCTGCGCGGAGCTGGCGCTGGTGACCGCGGCCTGGGACGGCGCGCCCAGCGCCCTGTGGCGCAAGCGAATAGCCCGCCATACCCGCGAGTGCGCGGCCTGCTGCGGCCAGTGGACCGATCTGGTCCCCGCCGAGGGCCTCCTGGTCGGCTGCGCACTGCTCCCACTACCGGCCAGCCTGGCCGCGGGCGGCGGCGCGATAGCCCCGACCCTCGGCACGGCCACGGGACACGGCACGACGCCGGGGCACGGTGCGGGCAGCCACGGCGCCGGGCATACGGCGGGCGGCCACGGCGCGGGCGCTCACGGAGCCGAGCACACAGCAGCCGGTCACGGGACGGGCGGCCACCCCGTAACGGGGCACACGATGGGCCACGCGCCGGGTAGCCACCCGGCAACGGGACACTCGATAGCCGGGCACACGGCAGGCACCCACGGCGCCGGACACACAGCGACCGGCCACACCCCCGCCACCCCCAACCTCGGGCACGGCGGTGGCCCGGTCCCCGCCGGAACCCACAGCGCGGCCGGGCCGACCAGGCCCGCCGCTGGGCACTCGGCGGACGCCCCCCGGCGTCAAACCGGTCGCCACGGGCGGCGGCGGTTCGGCAGGCGGCCGAGAGCCGCGGGCGCGGTCGCAGCGGCCGTCCTCGCGGGAGCCCTGTACTTCACGGTGATGCCAGACGATCCCGCCCCGGCGGCCCCCGTGGCCGCCGCGCGGACCACGCCGCGGCCCGCCGTCTCCGTCTCCCCCAGCGTCCGCCCCACCCCGACCCCCCGGCCCACCAGGACGGCGACGCCACCGACCCACCGGCCCGTCGCGCCCCGCCCCCGTCCGCGCCCCACCGCAGCACCGCCGCCGACCGTCCAACAGCAGGTGCTGAACCTGCTCAACTCCGCACGCGGGCAGCACGGTTGCGCACCCCTGCGCAAGAACACCGCACTGCAGACGGCGGCCCAGCGGCAGTCGGACGACATGTCCGCCCGCCACTTCTTCGACCACACCAACCCGGACGGCGCCGGTCCGGGCGACCGCATCACCGCCGCCGGATACCAGTGGAGCGCCTACGCGGAGAACATCGCCTACGGGCAGCAGAGCCCGGCCCAGGTGATGGACGAGTGGATGAACAGCCCGGGGCACCGGGCGAACATCCTCAACTGCTCCCTGCAGGAGGTCGGCATAGGGGTCAACTACGGCCCCGGCGGCCCCTGGTGGACCCAGGACTTCGGAACGCGGCTCTGACCGTCCGGTAATCCGCGTACCGCTCCGCACACCCCCATACCACTACCCCCACACGGGAGTTGCCGCACGCGGGCGTCTCCAGCCCGCTGCCCAGCACACCCGATATCCCCCCTGTTGATCCATATTTGATCAGATTGGTGACGGCGTTGTCACACAGAGAAACGCGCGGAAACGCGCACAGAAGAGAGATACCGAAGGCCAGCCACCGGCGTACCCGCAAGGGCCGTGGCGTGCTCCTCGCCGCGGCGATGGCGACCGCCGCCGGACTCGTCGCGGGCGCGATCGCCGTCGGCGCCGGAACCGGCGGCCAGCCGACGGCCGCCACGCCCGCCGCGGCCGTACCCGCCGCCCCCGCCGCCTCCCCGCAGCACGACGAGCCGCCCACCCCCCTGCGCGCCGTGCCCAAGAGCGACCCGCGCCGCGGCATGGTCTACGCCGGTCTGGTCGCCGCCCCCAAGGACGACCGGTGCACCGGCGAGTACCAGGTGGACAAGGCCCGTCTGTGTACGCACGGGCCGGACGCGGCCCCCAAGGGCGTGGACATCCACAAGCTGACCGCGCCCGCCGTGCAGGCGGACGCCAAGCCTCCGGTGCTCCACGGCGGCCAGACCACGGCGCAGAACCCCTCCACCGCCGACCTGCTGAAGGGCGCGCCGCCGGTGCTGGACGCCCGTAACGGCTCCACCGTGGCCGCCTCCACCAAGCCGTCCTCGCGGGCCGACACGCCGTCCGGCACCAAGGTGGTGTGCGACGGCGACGGAATCACCGGCAACCGCGTGCAGGTGCTGTACGTACACGCCCCGGGACAGGACCGGTACGCCCAGTACCTGCCGTCGTTCAAGAAGTGGGCGGCGGACACCGACGTCATCTACAACGCGAGCGCGCAGGAGACCGGCGGCACCCGCCACGTGCGGTTCGTCACCGAGTCGGACTGCACGGTCTCGGTGCTGGACGTCGAGCTGTCGGCCTCGCCCCTCCAGGAGTTCGGCGCCACCAACGACGCGTTGGCCGCGCAGGGCTTCAACCGCCGCGACCGCAAGTACATGATCTTCGCCGACGCGCAGGTGTACTGCGGCATCGGTACGTTCAACGGGGACGAGCGCCCCGGGCAGGACAACACCAGCAACTTCGGCCCGTCGTACGGACGGACGGACAACGGCTGCTGGAGCGGTGCCACCGCGGCCCATGAACTCGGCCACAACCTCGGGGCGGTGAACAACAGCGCGCCGGACTCCAGCAAGGGCGGCCACTGCACCGACACCAACGACCTGATGTGCTACTCGGACTACCCGTACTACCCGCAGATGCACGTCGTGTGCGCGGATCCGGTCTATGCCGAGCGGCTCGACTGCCGACACGACGACTACTTCAACACCAGCCCCAAGACGGGTAGTTACCTGTCCACGCACTGGAACGTGGCCAACAACCAGTTCCTGATCGGTGCCAACGGGACCGGCCCCAACCCCAACCCGAGCCCCACGCCGAGCCCCACGTCCACCTCGACGTCGACCGGACCGGACGCGGCGGTGAGCCAGGTGACGCAGAACTCGGCGACGGTCAGCTGGCAGGCCGTCTCCTCGGCGGCCGACTATGAGATCCTGCTGAACGGCCACTCGCTCGGCACCGTACGGTCGACCGTGGCGCGCGTGGTCTACCTGCGGCCGGACACCGACTACACCCTCGCCATCGCCGTACGGGACCAGAACGGCAACGTCTCCAAGCCCGGCCGCGAGGCGGCTTTCCACACGCTGAAGCAGGGCGGTTCGGGCGACGGCACGCCGCGGCCCGGGAAGCCGTACCTCATGTTCAACAGCCTCACCGGGCAGTCGGCGGACATGTGGGGCGGCTCCACCAACGACGGTACGGTCCTCATCGGTTACCAGCGCACCGGGTACGCGAACCAGCAGTGGATCTTCGACGACGCGGGAAGCGGTCTGGTGCGGATCAAGTCGGCGCTGTCCGGCAAGTGCCTTCAGCCCGGCGGCGATCTCGTCGAGGGCCAGTTCGTGATGCAGGAGCCGTGCACCGACTCCGCCGCCCAGCAGTGGAAGCTCACCCCCAGCGGCGGCGGCTACACGCTCACGCCGCAGGGTTCCTCCCTCGCGCTCGGCACCAGCGACCGCGAGTACTACGGCGGTCAGTTGCTGGAGCTCCAGCAGCCCGATGACCAGGGCTACCAGAACTGGACCGTTCAGCCGGTCTCCTGACCCCGTCGCGGTACGGGCCTGCCCCGCGCGGCAGGCCCGTACCGCCCCCGCCCTCCGAGGAGCCCCCATGCGAAAGCACCACGCCGCCCTGCCCACCGTGATCGCGCTCTGCGGGGCGGTCGTTCTCGGCACCGCCGGATCCGCCGCCGCCCATGGCGACACCATCGACTTCCGGATCAGCGGCCAGGACGCCGGACATGTACGGACCGTCGCCAGCTGGGACAACGACGGCGATCCGGTCACCGAGACCCTCTCCGCGACGCTCAGCGCGGTCTCCGCCGACGGCCAGCGGACCGCCGGGCCGTGGCCCTTGGTGGCGGTGCCCGGCAGCACCGCGACGTTCACCACCCGCGAGGCGCTGCCCGCCGGACAGTGGAAGATCAGCGTGGAGTCCGGCTTTCCCGCACTGGGCCGTGGCGAGGCGACCATGACCGTCGCGGACGGCACCGCCCCGAAGGCGGCCATCGCCACCCGCTCATCGTCCGGCCCCACGGTCTGGCTCTGGAGCGCCGCCGCTGCCGCCACCCTGTTCGCCGTCTGCGCGGCGGCATTCCTGGTCTCGCGCAAGCGCGGCGCACATTAACTGCCCCACCGGACACCGCCGTTACTTACGGATCGTCCGACCGTTGGCCTTTCTGCCCATGTGGCGCGCGGGCCCTTGAACCATGCGCGCCTCTGGCCCAGAGCACGCCGCCCGGCGGCGAGAAGCCGCCGGACAGGCCCGGCTCACCCCTTGACGCACACGACCTGCTTGAGCTTCGCCACGACCTCCACGAGGTCGCGCTGCTGGTCGATGACGCGCTCGATCGGCTTGTAGGCACCGGGGATCTCGTCGACCACGCCGGAGTCCTTGCGGCACTCCACACCCCGCGTCTGCTCTTCCAGATCACGGGTGGAGAACCGCTTCTTCGCGGCGTTGCGGCTCATCTTCCGACCGGCGCCGTGCGAGGCCGAGTTGAACGCCGCCTCGTTGCCGAGGCCGCGCACGATGTACGAACCGGTGCCCATGGAACCGGGGATGATCCCGTAGTCCCCGCCGCCCGCCTTGATCGCGCCCTTGCGCGTGACGAGCAGGTCCATGCCCTCGTAGCGCTCCTCGCTGACGTAGTTGTGGTGGCAGGAGATCACCTCGTCGAAGGTCACCTTCGCCTTCTTGAACTCCCTGCGCACCACGTCCTGGAGCAGCGCCATCATGATCGAACGGTTCCGCCTGGCGTACTCCTGCGCCCAGAACAGGTCACGCCGGTAGGCGGCCATCTGCGGGGTGTCCGCGATGAACACCGCGAGGTCGCGATCGATCAGGCCCTGGTTGTGCGGCAGCTTCTGGGCCTCGCCGATGTGGTACTCGGCCAGCTCCTTGCCGATGTTCCGGGATCCGGAGTGCAACATCAGCCAGACGGAGCCGTCCGCGTCCGTGCACACTTCGATGAAGTGATTGCCGGACCCGAGCGTTCCCATCTGCTTGGTCGCCCGTTCCTCCCGGAACTTGACCGCTTCCGCCAGGTCGTCGAACCCGGACCAGAACCCGTCCCAGTCCGCCGTCGGGAACCCGTGCAGGCGGCGCGGGTCGACCGGGTCGTCGTGCATGCCGCGGCCGACCGGAATGGCCTGTTCGATCTTGGAGCGGAGGCGGGAGAGGTCACCGGGCAGGTCGTTCTCGGTCAGCGAGGTCCGTACCGCGCTCATGCCGCAGCCGATGTCGACGCCGACGGCCGCCGGGCAGACGGCACCCCTCATGGCGATGACCGAGCCGACGGTCGCGCCCTTGCCGTAGTGCACATCCGGCATCACGGCCAGTCCCTTGATCCACGGCAGCGACGAGACGTTGCGCAGCTGCTGCATCGCCACGTCCTCGACGCTGGCCGGATCGGTCCACATGCGGATCGGTACCCGGACGCCGGGCACCTCGGTGTACGTCATCTCTCCCCCTGGGTTGGACTCACTGCTCTAAGTGTTGGACTTACCGGCTGAAACTAACGACAAAACGGGCAAAATTTAGCGCTTCTTAGTCAAAACAAGATTCGGGGGCGAAACAACCCAATCAACACACGCGACCGGCGGCACCGCCGATGTCTGCGGTAGACATTGTGTTCACGGGCCGCCCCGCAGCGGCAACGCGTTTTCGAAAGGGGGCCAGGCCAGTGACGCCAAGGGGAGTGCCCGGCGCAGGACTGACCGGCAACACGCCCGCGCCCAGGGCGCGCCGTACCGGTGGCGCCATCGCGGGCGTCCTCTCGCTCACCGCGCTCGCTGCCCTCACCGGCTGCTCAGGCCCCGGCAGTACCGGCAGCTCCACCGACAACTCGGGCATCAGCAGTCGCAGCGACTCCGCGAGCGCCGCCCCGCCCGGCAAGTACCGCACCCTCCCCGAGCCCTGCGGCGCCGTGAGCTCCGCGACGCTGCACCAGCTGCTGCCCAACTCCCAGGACTACGGCGGCGAGGCCACGGTCACCTTCGACACCGACCGCCGGGTCGGCTGCAAGTGGAGCGGCTCGGTCGCCGGGGGCAACCGCTATCTGCACATCGACTTCGAGCGGGTGGTCAGCTACGACCCGGCCGTCAGCGACGAGGACAAGGCGGCGCAGGAGTACCAGCAGCTGGCGGCGGCCGCACACATCCCGGTCGAGACACCCGCCCCGAGCGGGAACCCGGGCCAGAGTCCCGGACCGGGCCAGAGCCAGAGCCCGACCCCCAGCACCAGCGCCACCGCGCCCCCCTCGCAGACACCGTCGACGGCACCCTCGCCCTCCGGGAGCGCCTCCGCGAGCGCCGCCCCCGACACCTCCCCCCGGCGGGTCGGCGGCATCGGCGACGAGGCGTTCCTCAACGACGCCCTGATGACCCGCGATTCCGGGGTGCACCGGGACGTGACGGTGGTGTTCCGCACCGCCAACGTGCTGGTCACCGTCGAGTTCTCGCAGTGGTCCACCAACGCTTCGGTGATGCCGCAGAGCCTCGATCTACAGCTGGGCGCGCACGGTCTCGCGCAGGAACTGGCCAAGAAAATCGAGGAATAGAGCGCCCACCAGACACGGGCGAGACGAATAGCACATCCAGTGCGCAGAAGGACAGCGCGCCACGCAGAGCACGTATTGTGTCGGTTTACGTCTGCGGCCGGGACGGTCGCGCGTCACGCAACAACCGCCCCACAACGACAGAAGGACCCATGCACAGACCAGCTGCTCCGCGCCTCGCCCGCCTGCTCGCGTGTGCCGCCGTGCCGGTGATGCTGATCACCGGCTGCTCCTCGGGATCCGGTTCCTCGACGAACGGCCAGAAGGGGCAGAGCGGATCGCCGTCCGCCGCGTCCTCGGCGTCCTCCGGCTCTTCGGCCCTCGCCGCGGCCAAGTACAAGACGATTCCGGACCCCTGCAAGGCCATGTCGCAGGACACCGTCAACCACCTTGTGCAGAGCGCGAAGAACCCGAACGGATCGGCGGCGAGCTCGACCGATCCCAAGGACCGCGGCGGCTGCTCCTGGAACGGTCTGGACGGGTACCAGTTCCGCTACCTGGACGACTCCTTCCAACGGTTCGACTCCATACCCACCGCCTCCGCCGAGGACCAGGCGAAGACCGCGTACCAGCAGGCCGTACAGAGCGCCACCGGCAAGGCGTCCAGCCCCAAGGCCACCCAGCTGAGCGGCCTCGGTGACAGCGCCACGCTCCTCACCTGGGACGACAAGAAGGGCGACGACGCCTACCACAACGCGACCGTGGTGGCCCGCTCCGCCAACGTCGTCGTGGTGGTCGACTTCAACGGCGCGGGTATGCAGGGCGACGACCAGCCCAAGGCCGACGAGATGGACAAGGACACCCAGCAGGCGGCCAAGGAAGCCCTGGCGTCCCTGAAGTAACGACTGGGCCAACGTCCCGGCCCGCTCCGGATCCTCCCGTCCTCGGCGCCTGACACGTATGGCAGGCTGTGCCGCGCCAGTTGCCGAGCGCGGGAGGGCCGCGGAATGTCCGCGATACGGATGGGCCGCACGCACCGGCTGTTGGTCGGGGTCGTCGTCGCGGGAGCGGTGGTCATCGCCGCGATCGGCTTCGCCGGTTCCTACGCGGCGGTACGGGACTTGGCGCTGCGCAAGGGGTTCGGCTGGTTCGCCAACGTCTTCCCGATAGGCGTCGATGCCGGGATCGTCGTACTGCTGGCGCTCGATCTGCTGCTGACCTGGTTCCGGATCCCGTTCCCGCTGCTGCGGCAGACCGCCTGGCTGCTGACGGCCGCGACCATCGCGTTCAACGGTGCGGCGGCCTGGCCCGATCCGCTGGGTGTCGGGATGCACGCGGTGATTCCGGTGCTGTTCGTGGTCTCCATCGAGGCGGCCCGGCATGCGATCGGACGGGTGGCGGACATCACCGCCGACCGCCATATGGAGTCGGTGCGGGTGGCCCGCTGGCTGCTCGCCTTTCCGTCCACGTTCCGGTTGTGGCGGCGCATGAAGCTGTGGGAGCTGCGCTCCTACGACGAGGTGATCCGGCTGGAGCAGCACCGGCTGGTGTACCGGGCGCGGCTGCGCGCCAAGTACGGGCGCGCCTGGCGGCGCAAGGCACCCGTCGAGTCGCTGATGCCGCTGCGGCTGGCGCGATACGGGGTGCCGATCGCGGAGACGGCCGCCGCGGGGCTCGCCGCGGCGGGGATCACGATCCCGGAAGCGGCCACTGAGGCGCCTCCCGCCCTGGTCGAGGCGGCGCCCGCCCCCGTCGCACCCGCCCCCGTGGCGGTGGCTCCGGAACCGCGGCCCGAGCCCGCACCGGTGGAGCCCGCACCGGTGGAGCCCGCACCGGTGGAGCCCACCGCTCCACCGGTGACCGTGCCGGTCGGGCCCGGGCGGCGCCGGACGCTGATACCTCCGCAGCAGGAGCCGGAGGAGCCGGTGCTGCCCGATGGCGTCGCGGTGGAGGAGGCGCTCTTCGCCGCCTTCAGCTCATACATCACGAATCACGGAGAACCGCCCAACGCCCGGCAGCTCGGGCTCTACTTGATGGACGGCTACCACATCACCGCCGACCACGGCGGCCCCCTCAGCGAGCAGTACCTGCGCCCGCACCTTCGCGACCTGCGCGAGCGCTACCACCTAGAGGTGGAACAGGTCGGCTAGCGCCTGGCGTGACGGCTGCCGCCTGGCCTGAAGGGGTCTTCGCCGGTTGCGGCGTGTGTGCGGTTGGTTCAGCGGTCAGGGTCAGGTTGCGGTGAGTTCGACACCGCCGGTCCACAACGCCGTGGTTGCTCACCGCTGCGGCGGAAAAGGAGTATCCGCCGGTCCACGGCGCCCGCCGTTGCGGCGGAAGAAACATCCGCCGCAACTCCGAGAAGCCCCACGGCGCAGCCCGGCGGTGCCGAACCGGCCGCAACCGAACTCGCCACCGCCGACCGACTGGCCGCCGAACGACCGCAACCGAAGCCGGAGCAACCGACCCGGCTGGCCGCCGAACGACCGCAACCGAAGCCGACCCAACCGAACCCACCCCACCCCCGTCCGGCCCGGAACCGGGCCGGGCGGTTAGCTGGCGGCGAGGAGTTCGCGGGCCCGGTCGGCGCCCACGGCGAGCAGCAGGGTGGGGAGCCGCGGACCCGTGTCGCGCCCGACGAGCAACTGGTAGAGCAGCGCGAAGAACTGCCGCTGGGCGACCTTCAACTCCGGGGTCGGCTTGGCGTCCGGAGCCAAGCCGGCCTGCAGCTTCGGCACCGCGTAGACCAGCGTGGTCAACCCGTCCAGCGACCAGTGCTCGTCCAGCCCGTCGACCAGCAGCTTGAGCGCCTCGCGGTCGGCGTCGCCGAGGGTGGCGAGGGTCTCGCGGTCCGGTTCGGTGCGCACCCGGGTGCGCTGGTCCTCGTCCACGTGCGTGGAGACCCAGGCCTCGGCCTTGTCCAGCCGCGGACGCGTCTCGTCCAGCGAGGAGATGGGGTCCTCGATGGTGAAGTCGCGCAGGATCCGCAGGGTCTGCTCCTCGTGGCCGGTGGTGATGTCGACCACCGAGGCCAGCGTACGGAACGGCAACTTCCGCGGGGTGGTGGGCAGTTCACCGCCCGCGGTGCGGGCAGCGCGGGAGTGGATCGCGACGTCGACCGGCGCGGCGGAGCCCGCCTCGATCTTGCGCTCCAGCGCGTCCCACTCGTCGTAGGTGCGGCTGATCTCCTGGTCGAAGGAGATGTTGAAGGCCTGCTTCGGCTGACGGCGGGCGTACAGCCAGCGCAGCAGCTGCGGCTCCATGATGCGCAGCGCGTCGCCCGCGGTCGGGACGCCGCCCTTGGAGCTGCTCATCTTCGCCATGCCGCTGATGCCGACGAAGGAGTACGGCAGGTAGACCGGCGGCAGCCCGTCGAAGATCTCGCGGACCAGCTGCCCGCCGACGGTGAAGGAGGAGCCGGGCGAGGAGTGGTCGACGCCGCCGGACTCGAAGGTGACGCCCTCGTACGCCCAGCGCATCGGCCAGTCGACCTTCCACACCAGCTTGCCCTGGTCGTGGCTGTCCAGCCGGAACGACTCGGAGTGGCCGCAGGCCGTGCAGGTGTAGGCGATCTCGGTGGTCTCGTCGTCGTACGAGGTGACCGTGGTCAGGTCGCGGTTGCAGGCGCCGCAGTACGGCTTGTACGGGTAGTACGCGGTGCCCGCGCCGCCCTCGTCGTCCTCGGCGGCGCCTTCGGAGCCCTCGTCGGTCTTGGCCTTCTTGGTGCGGTACCGGCCGAGCACGGCGTCGATGTGCTGCCGCTCGCGCATGGAGTGCAGGATCTGCTCGCGGTAGGCACCGGAGGTGTACATCTCGGTCTGGCTGATCTCCCGGACCTCGACCCCGAGTTCCTTCAGCGCGGCCCGGAACGGCGCCTTGAAGTGGTCGGACCAGCTGGCGTGCTCGCCGGTCGGGTCGGGGACGGCGGTCAGCGGGCGGCCGATGTGCTCGGCGAAGGACTCCGGCAGCCCGGCCGGGACCTTGCGCAGCCGGTCGTAGTCGTCCCAGGACAGGATGTGCTCGCAGTCGATGCCACGCCGCTTGATCTCGTCGGCGACCAGGTGCGGGACCATGATCTCGCGCAGGTTGCCCAGGTGGATCGGCCCGGACGGGCTGATGCCGGAGGCGCAGACAATCTTTTTGCCCGGAGCCCGCCGCTCGGCTTCCGCGATGACGTCGTCCGCAGCGCGGGCGACCCAGTCGGCTTCGGTGCTCTGAGCCACTGTCTCTGCTTCCTTCCAGTTGGTCGGCTGCCATCCTGCTGGGGCGGGGCCTTGACGGCTACACGTCCCCAGCCGATTGTCCCATCCCCGGGGAGGCGCCCTTCGCCATGGGATACTCGGATGGATTCGAATCCTCCATCCTTCTAAGGAACGGCATCCATCCCATGGCTTCGGTCCCTTCCCTCTCCGCCTCGATCCAGCAGCGTGTCTCGGCCGCCCTCGTGGCGGCAGTGCCGTCGGCCGCCGACGCCGATCCGCTGCTGCGACGTAGCGACCGGGCGGACTTCCAGGCCAACGGGGTGCTGGGGCTCGCCAAGCGGAACAAGGCCAATCCGCGGGAGCTGGCGGCACAGGTGGTGGAGTCCCTTCCGGCCGACGAGCTGATCTCCGAGATCGAGGTCTCGGGCCCCGGCTTCCTCAACATCACGGTCTCGGACACCGCCATCGTGCGCACCCTCGCCGCGCGCGCCGAGGACGACCGCCTCGGCGTCCCGCTCGCGGACGACCCGGGCCGCACCGTGATCGACTACTCGCAGCCGAACGTGGCCAAGGAGATGCACGTCGGCCATCTGCGCTCCACGGTGATCGGCGACGCGATCGTGAAGATCCTGGAGTTCGCGGGCGAGACGGTGATCCGGCGCCACCACATCGGCGACTGGGGCACCCAGTTCGGCATGCTCATCCAGTACCTGATCGAGCACCCGCACGAGCTGGACCATCCCTCGGACGCCGACGGCGGCGAGGGCGCGATGTCCCGGCTCAACCGCCTCTACAAGGCCTCGCGCGCGCTCTTCGACTCCGACGCGGAGTTCAAGGACCGGGCCCGCCGCCGGGTGGTGGACCTGCAGGCGGGCGACGAGCAGACGCTGACCCTCTGGCACAAGATCGTCGACGAGTCGAAGATCTACTTCTACTCGGTCTACGACAAGCTGGACGTCGAGATGCACGATGCCGACATCGTCGGCGAGAGCGCGTACAACGACATGCTGGCGGAGACCTGCAAGCTGCTGGAGGAGTCCGGCGTCGCGGTCGAGTCCAACGGTGCGCTGTGCGTCTTCTTCGACGACATCAAGGCCAAGGACGGCACGCCGGTCCCGCTGATCGTCCGCAAGGCCGACGGCGGTTACGGCTACGCGGCCACCGACCTGTCCGCGATCCGCGACCGTACCGGCAATCTGCACGCGGACACGCTGCTGTACGTGGTCGACGCGCGCCAGGCGCTGCACTTCAAGATGGTCTTCGAGACCGCCCGCCGGGCGGGCTGGCTGACCGACGAGGTCACCGTGAAGCACCTGCCGTTCGGCACGGTGCTGGGCAAGGACGGCAAGCCGTTCAAGACCCGTGAGGGCGAGACGTTCCGGCTGATCGACCTGCTCGACGAGGCGGTGGACCGGGCGCGCACGGTGATCGCCGAGAAGAGCAAGGACCTCACGCCGGAGGAGATCGACGAGCGGGCCGAGCAGGTCGGCATCGGCGCCGTGAAGTACGCGGACCTGTCGACCTCGCTCACCCGGGACTACACCTTCGACCTGGACCGGATGGTCTCGCTCAGCGGCGACACCAGCGTGTACCTGCAGTACGCGTACGCGCGGATCCGCTCCATCATCCGCAAGGCGGGCGACGTCGGCCCGGTGGCCCACCCCGAGCTGCCGCTGGCCCCGGCGGAGCGCCAACTCGGCTTGGCGCTCGACGAGTTCGGCGACACGCTGGCCTCGGTACGGGAGACCTACGAGCCGCACAAGCTGGCCTCGTACCTGTACGGCCTGTCGTCGGCGTACACCACCTTCTACGAGCAGTGCCCGGTCCTCAAGGCCGAGGGCGGCCAGGCGATGATCGAGAACCGGCTGTTCCTGTGCGACCTGACCGCGCGCACGCTGCGCCAGGGCATGGCGCTGCTGGGGATCCGGACGCCGGAGCGCCTCTGAATGCTTCCGCGCGCCCCCTTGCGGCTGCCCCGGCATACTGCTGCCGGGGCAGCCGTTCTGTCGTTCTGTCCCGTTTCGCCCGGCAAAATCGTTGATTGAGCACGTCCTACGATCGAGGTGAGGCCCCGATGCCCGACCAGGACCCGGACCAGGCAGACAGGAGGAGCGACATGACGCTTGCCCCGGAACGCCCGTGCCACCCCGCGCCGGAGACGGCGGCCAGCCTCATCGATATGGCCGAGACCGTGTTCAAGAGCCTTCCGGGACACCGCCCCGAGATCCTCGGAGGACAGCTGATCGTGACGCCGCCCGCCGACCTTCCGCACGCGGAGTCGCTCACCGAAGTGATGGCACCGCTCATTGCAGCAAAACTGCACCGCGGCGAAACCCGAGTCGTCCAGGCGATCGGCGTCTGGCTGCCGACGGGTGAGGAGGACTACGCGATCCCGGACCTGGCGATCGTGGACGCGGACCACCGGGATCACATGGCCCAGTTCAACTGCGTGGACCCCGCCGTCTGCCGCCTCGTCCTGGAGATCACCTCGTCCAACTGGCGCACCGACCTCTACACGAAGCCGGAGCTGTACGCGGTCGCAGGCATCCCCACCTATGTCATCGGCGACCGCAAGCACAACGAGCTGATCGTGCTCACCGACCCCCTCAACGGCGAATACCGCTCCCGCTCGGTGTACCGAAAGGGCCAGACCTTCACCCTGCCCGAATCCATCGGTGCCAAGGTCGAGCTGGACGTGGATTCGATCCTCCTCACCTGAGCCTGCCCACGCTCGCGAACTCGCACCACACGATCTTGCCGGGCACGCGCTCGCCGACGCCCCACTTGTCGGCGAGCGCGTCCACCAGCCGTAACCCGCGACCGGTTTCGTCCTGGGCGCCCGCGTCCGAGATACGAGGATGGCCGTCGCCGCTGTCGTGCACCTCGACGCGCAGCAGGCCGTCCCGCGCGTACAGCCGCAGGAAGAGCTGAAACCCCCGCCCCGGCGGAACCCCGTGCAGCAGCGCGTTGGTGGCCAACTCGCTGACGCAGAGCAGTACTTCGTCCGCACGGTGGCGGATTCCCCAGTCGCGCAGGGCCTGGCGGGCGAACTCCCGTGCGGCCGGTACGGATCGCCGCGTACGTGGGTAGAAGCGCTCACGGAGGCACGGCGGTCGCCGATCGTCGTTCATGGCCCCGATGGTCGCGTTCCGTCACTGACCGGAACCAGTGCGTCCGCCCGTACGGATTCGCCGTACGGGTTTGTTCGAGGTGACGTACGGACGGGGCTGGGGAGTTGGTCAGGCATGCGACCCTCATCACCGAAGCCGAAGAAGAACGCCTCCGCTGAACGACTGGTCGGCGCCCAGGTGGGGCTGTTCCGCAGGGCGGCCCGCCTGACACAACGCGAACTCGCGGAGCGGCTTGGCGTCCACGAGGAGACCGTCGCCTCCATCGAACAGGGTAGGCGGCCACTGAAACTCGACCACGCCGAACAGCTGGACGAACTCTTGGAGACCAAGGGCGCGCTGGTGGTGGCGGTGGAGAACCTGCCGGAGCGCGCCAAGTTCCCTGTGTGGGCAGCGGAGTTCATCGATCACGAGCGCGAGGCGATCGCCATCTCCTCGTACCAGAACCAGGTCATCCCTGGACTCCTTCAGACCGAGGCATACGCCCGCGCGGTCTTCCGCAGCAGGGTTCCCCTGCTCAGCGAGGAGGAGATCGAACACCGCGTGGCCACGCGCATGGAGCGCCAGGACATCCTGCACCGAAAGGTCCCGCCGACCGCCAGCTTCATCTTCTCCGAGGCTGTCCTGATGGACCGCCTCGGAGGCGACGAGGTGTACAAGGAGCAGCTGCGGCACCTGCGCAAGTGCGCGGACCTACCCGGCGTCTCCCTCCAGATCATGCCGTTCGGCAGGCAGTCCCACGCCGGGCTCGACGGACCTTTCGTGCTGTTGGAGACGCCCGAGCACGACCTCCTCGTCTACGCCGAAACCCAGCGCGGAAGCCTGCTCATTTCCGACTCGGATGAGGTAAGCATCCTCGCGCGGAAGTATGCGATGCTGCGGACGCAGGCCCTCAACCCCGAAGAATCCAAAGGCCTGTTGGACCGGCTGCTAGGAGAGCGATGAACGGCGCACTGGAGTGGTTCAAGTCCACCTACAGCGGAAGTGAGGGCGGCGACTGCGTAGAAGTCGCCTACGCCTGGCGCAAGTCCAGGTACAGCGGCGATGAGGGCGGCAACTGCGTCGAGATCGCCGCCCACCCCGCCGCCATCCACGTCCGGGACTCCAAGGACCCGGAGGGTCCCACCCTCACCTTCGCCCCCGCCGCCTGGGCGGCGTTCGCCGCCTTCGCCGCCGCGCAGGCGCCTGGTGAGGTGCGAGCCCGCGCCTGAAGGCGCGGGCTCCTGATGTCGAGGGGTTACGGCTCGACGAACCGTACCGCCTTGATGTCCATGGGCTGTGTCGCCGGTATGTCGTCGTGGGGCTGGATCACCTCGATGGGCGGGCCGTCGGTGACGGGGCTCGGATACAGCTCGGCGGCGAGGTCGCTGGTGTTCCGTACGCTCTCGACGTGGAAGGCCGGTTTCAGCTGCTGGTCGCCCGGGCGGGCCTTGAGGTCGCGTTCGTTGCCGTTCATGTCGGGGTCGGTGAAGAGTTGCAGGTCCTGAGCCATGACATAGCTCCTTACTGCTTACGACCGGTTTGTCCCCCGAGCTATGAGGCTAGACGAGTGACCGCCGGTCCGCGACCTGAGCGTCGGCCCGCCAGGCTGAGTGAAGATCTTCTGGAAAAACGTGAAAGAGCCGCGCTGAATTCGCACTCAGTGGCCCACGCAACTGCCCGCGCAGCGCCTTATGTCCGGTGGGACGGCAGGCGAACCCGGCGGAAACACGGCACAACGACCTCGTCTCCCACACGTCCCGCACGTGCCCTATGGTTCTGCGTACCGCGCACCGGGGGCTCTCAGGTATTTCTCAGGTCCCCGAGGCATCGTCGGGTAGCTTCGAGGGTCCCGGTCAGCCCGCACAGTTGCGTAGATTCCGCAACCGGACAACCAGAACCCCCGATCAAACGTCTTCTTTTCGTCGGGGCGCAGACGAGGGTGTGAGTATGACAGGCAGCCGTGGAGCAGGCACCGGAGGACGGCGCGCTGCGCGCGGTCAGATATCGGCCAA
This sequence comes from Streptomyces sp. NPDC020096, assembly GCA_040631425.1. GTDB lineage: Bacteria > Actinomycetota > Actinomycetes > Streptomycetales > Streptomycetaceae > Streptantibioticus_A. The sequence goes on along the minus strand of JBEYJY010000043.1, from coordinate 24,877 downwards.
GGGCCAGGGCCGCGCCGCGGCCCGGGGCCGCAAGGGCAAGCGCAATCCCAAGCGGATGTTCGCGGTGGTCAGCATCGGCGTCGCGGTGCTGCTGGTGGCGGGCATCGGCGCCCTGTACCTCAAGCTCAACGGCAACATCACCACGTTCGACGCCAACGGTCTGAGCAAGGACCGCCCGGCGGACACGGCAGGCCAGAACGTGCTGCTGATCGGCTCGGACTCGCGGGCCAACGGCAATGACACCCTCGGCGGGGCCGCGGGTGACGTGGCTCACTCCGACACCACGATCCTGCTGCACGTCTACTCCGACAACAAGCACGCGGTCGGGGTCTCCATACCGCGGGACTCGATGGTCGACATCCCGCCCTGTCTGATGCCCGACGGCAAGTGGACCGCCGACCAGCCCACCGGCCAGTTCAACACGGCGTTCACCTTGGGCAATTCAACCGTCGGCAACCCGGCGTGCACGCAGAACACCGTCGAGAAGCTCACCGGCCTGCGCGTCGACCACACCATGGTCGTGGACTTCAAGGGCTTCGCCGCGATGACCTCCGCCGTGGGCGGTGTCCCGGTCTGCCTGCCCAACGCCGTCTACCAGGGCGACATGAACCCCAACCTGGGCCACAAGGGCAGCCTGGTGCTGCCCAAGGGCCTGCAGACCGTCTCGGGTGACAAGGCGCTGGACTACGTACGCATCCGGCACGGCATCGGTGACAACTCGGACATAGGCCGGATGAAGCGGCAGCAGGCGTTCCTGTCCGCCCTGATCAAGAAGATCCAGGGGCAGGGCTTCAACCCGACGACGCTGCTGCCGCTGGCGGACGCGGCGACCAAGTCGCTCACCGTCGACCCGGGCCTCGGCTCCGCCAGCAAGCTGATGTCGTTCGCCATGGGGCTCAAGGGCATCGACCTGCACAACATCAAGTTCATCACCGCGCCGTGGCGCTACGCGGGCAGCCGGGTCGCGCTGGTCCACCCGGACGTCGACAGCCTGTGGGCCTCGTTGAAGGCGGACCGCACGCTCGACGGGCAGGACGCCAGCGGCGGCAAGAAGCCCGCCCCGGCCGCCTCGGCCTCCGCGGCCGCCGCCTCCGACGTCACCGGTACCGGCATCGTCGTCGCCGTCTACAACGGCACCCTCGACTCCGGCCTGGCCGGAAAGGCCGCGCAGAAGCTGCGCGACGACAACTTCACCGTGACCGGCACCGCCACCGCCGCCTCGCAGCACCACGCGACCACCGTCATCGAGTACGGCGCCGCGCATCTGCAGGGCGCCCAGACGCTCGCCAAGCTGTTCCCCGGCGCGCAGTTGCAGCAGACCGCGACCTCCGGGATCAACCTGGTGGTGGGCCAGGACTACGCCGCCCACGCCTCGGGCTCCTCGGCGGCCTCGTCCTCGGATTCCTCCGCGGCCCCGAGCGCACTGCCGTCGCAGGACGCCAGCCAGGCCCGGTCGGCCGACGACAACCCCTGCTCCAACGTCTCCTACGGGTGACCGAGTAGCTCGCCGCGGCGGCGCGGATCCCTTGCCGCCGCCACGGCGGGCCCGGCCCGGCGGTGCCGAGCCATCCGCTGATCAGGCCGCGTTGGCGGCGGCCAACGGGGTCCTGCGGGCGACCGCCAGCGCCGCCCCGTACGCCACCAGCACCACCGCGAGCAGCGGGTAGTACGCATACGGCAGGGCGTGCAGGCCCAGCGGGGCGGCCAGCGGAGAAAGCGGCAGCAGCAGGCCGGTGGCGGCGAGCGCGCCGGTGGACCAGCGCAGCACGCCGGGCACCCGGCCGCGGGCGGTGCGCAGCAGCAGCATCACCAGCGCCTGGGTGATGAGGTTCTCGGTGAACCAGCCCGAGTGGAAGGCGGTCTGGCCACTGCTGACCAGGCCGAGGACGGCGAAGGTCGCCAGGTCGGCCGCGGCGTTGATCAGCCCGAAGACGGTGATGTAGCGGCTGAAGGCGTACGGCCGCAGCACCGAAGGGCGGCCGTTGTCAGCCGCGCCGGACCGGTCGTAGGCGAACGCCAGCTGGGAGACGTCGAAGCAGAGGTTCTGCACCAGCACCTGCGCCGGGAGCATCGGCAGGAACGGCAGCAGCACTCCGGCCACCAGCATGGAGATGACGTTGCCGACGTTGGAGGAGACGGCGATCCGCAGATAGGTGGCGATGTTGCCGGTGCCGTGCCTGCCGGTGGCCACCGCGGAGTCGATCGCGGTCAGATCCTTGTCGGCCAGCACCACATCGGCGGCCTCGCGGGTGATGTCGACGGCGTCGCGCGGGCAGAGCGCGACATCGGCGGCGTGCATCGCCGGTACGTCGTTGACCCCGTCGCCGAGGAACCCCACGGTGTGGCCGCCGCGCCGCAGCGCGCGCACGATGCGCGCCTTGTGCGCGGGGGTGCAGCGCGCGAACACCACACGGTCGGCGGCGAGTTGGGCCAGCCGGACGTCGTCCAGCCGCTCGATCCGGTCGCCGGTGACGATCTCGCCCGGCTCCAGCCCCAGTTCGGCGCAGACCCGGGCGGCGGTGCCCGGATGGTCGCCGGTGAGCACCTTGACGTCGACGCCGCGCCGGGCCAGCGCCGCCAGGGCGTCGTCGGCGGTGGCCGCCAGCTCGTCCCGTAGCCCGACGATGCCCAGCAGCGTCAGACCGCGCTCATCCGCCGGGGTGTACGGGCGGGCGCGGGCCGGGCGGTCGGTCATCGCGACCGCCAGCAGCCGCAGGCCGTCCGAGGCGCGCCGCTCGGCCAGCCGCAGCACCCGGGCGCGGGTCTCGTCGTCGATCGCGCACCGGTCCACCACGTCCTCGACCGCGCCCTTGACCACCAGGGTGTGCACACCGTGCCGACCGGGACGGGCGACGACCGCGGTGACCAGACGGCGCGCCGGATCGAACGGGATCACGTCGATCCCGCTGACGCTGTCGGCGGCGGTGTCGCCCAGCGCTTCGGCGGCCAGCAGGACCGCCTCGTCCAGGGCGTCGGGCGCCGGGAGGTCGGCCAGCTGGATCGTCCACAGGCTGTTGACGGCCGCCCAGTGCAGCACGGCCGGGTCGGTGCGGCCTTCGGCGTCCAGGTAGCAGTCGACGGCGAGCTGGTCCTGGGTGAGGGTGCCGGTCTTGTCCACGCACAGCACGTCGATCGCGCCCATGTCGTGCAGCGCGGGCAGCCGCTTGACGATGACGCCGACCCGCCGCGCGAGGTCGGCCGCGCCGCGCGCCAGTGCGGTGGTCACTATGACCGGCAGCATCTCGGGGGTGAGTCCCACCGCGACCGCGACCGCGAACGGCAGCGTCTCCAGACCGCGCCCGCGCAGTACCGCGTTGGCCACCAGCACCAGCGGCGCGGCCAGCAGCATGAAGCGGATCAGCGTCCAGGAGATCCCGTTCACCGACCGGTCGAACGCGCTCGTGCGGCGCCGCGCCAACCCCCGGTGGGCGCTGGCGAAGTGGGTGCCGGATCCGGTGGCGGTCACCACGGCGGTGGCCGTCCCCGCGGTCACGCTGCTGCCCGCGAAGCACAGATGCGGCTGGTCGAACAGCGGCCGCGCCAGGTCGGCCGGGGTGTCCGGCACCCGCTTGGGCACCGGCGCCGACTCACCGGTGAGCGCCGCCTGGTGGACGGCGAGACCGTCGGCGCGCAGCAGCCGCACGTCGGCCGGGACCATGTCGCCCGGCCCGAGCCGCACCACATCGCCGGGGACCAGTTCCTCGACCGGGATCTCCCGCACCCGCGGCGCCGACTCCTCGGCCGCCCGCCGCTGCACGGTCGCGGTGGTCGCGATCAGTTCCCGCAGGGTGGCCACCGACCGGTCGGCGCGGTACTCCCCCGCCGACCGCAGCACACAGCTCACCGCGACGAGCACCGCTATCACACAGGCGGTGCTCCACGAGGTGGCGACGGCGGAGATCACCCCGAGCCCGAGCAGCACGGCGGTGAACGGATCGCGCAGCGTGCCCAGCAGCCGCCACGCCCAGGCGGCCGACCGCTGCGGCAGTACGGCGTTCTCCCCGTACCGCTCCAGCCGCCGCTGCGCCTCGCTCTCGACCAGCCCGCGCGGCCCGGCGTCCAGCCGCCGCAGTACTTCCAACGGTGTGAGACCGGCTCCCGCCACCCCGGTCAGCGCGATGTCCGGGGCTTCCGTGGCCCCCGCCGGGACAGCGCTACGCGCCGAGGCCACGAAGGCCCCCCGAACGCGCGGAGCGACGCCCCGACCCGCGGTCGGCCAACTGCCCCACCATCAGGCGCACGATGGTCACCACATCCGGGTCGTCCACCAGATACACCTGGCGGCGCCCCTCGCGCCGGGACCGTACGAGACCGGCCAGTTTCAGCTTGGCCAGATGCTGGCTCACCGCGGGCAGCGCACCGCCCACCCGCTCGGCCAGACCGCTCACATCGCACTCCCCCTGCGCCAGCACCCAGACGATGTGCAGCCGCGCGGGCGAGGCCAGCAGTCCGAACGCCGCGGCGGCCTCCTGGAGCACATCGGCCGGAGGATCGGCGGCGCGCGGCGCTTCCTGCGACGGGGGCGAGGGCAGACGGCTGGGCGGATCGTGGAAACCCGCGCCCTCTCTGGCCACCGGTCGCCCTCCCCTCCGCCGACGTGCAAGCCCGGCGGCCCAGTCTACGCGCCGGGACGATTTACCGACGTACGCCGGGAAAGGCCCGGGAGGGCATCGGCCAGGCCGCGGATCTGCTCGTCGAGGAACGCGGAACGGATCCGCGTCGCCACCTCCAGCGCCTGTTCACCGGCCTCGAACGCGCCCTTGGGGTCACCGAGCCGCAGCCGTGCGGTGGCGGTCCTGGCGAGCACCAGCCCGCGGGTGCGCACCAGCACGGGGCGCAGCGTCTCGGCGGCCAGGTCGAACGAGGTGACCGCCTGGTGGTGGTCGCCGAGGTCGAGGTGGCAACTGCCCGCCTGGGCATGGATGTCGCCCTCGTCGATCCGGGGCAGCCAGTGCGGCTCATCGTCACCACGGCCGCGGATGCACAGTTCGGCGGCGAGCCCCAGCGCGCGCAACGCCTCCCGGCGACGGCCCAGTTTGGCGTGCCCGCGCGCCTCCCAGCCCAGCAGCACGGCGTGCAGCGCGGGCGCGTCAAGAGCCCGGGTGCGCTCCTGACCGGCGCGTACCGCGTCGACCATCACCTGCGGGCGGTCGGTCCGGTAGGCGCTGACCGCCAGATGCACCAGGAGGGTCGCGCCGACCCGCGCGTCACCGGAGGCGTGCGCGGTGCGCAGACCGGCGAGCATCAGGCGCTGCGCGACGGCGGCCGGGCGCCCGGAGTCCAGCTGGTACCAGGCCGCCTGCCCGGCCGCGTCGGCGGCGATCGCGGCGAGCCGCCGACCGGTCGCCTCGTCGTAGCGGGCACCGCGCAACAGGCCGACGGTCACCCCGAGATGCGCCGCCCCGGCCTGCGCGAGACTGCCGCCGCCGTGCTCGGCGTCCATCCGGCGCAACAGGTCGGTGGTGGCCTGGAGTTGGTCGAGCAGCTCGCCGGGCACCTCCGCGCCGGTGCGGTGCGGCCGGGCCAGCCCGTACGGCGTGGCGGTGGCCCAGGCCTGCGCGTACGCCGACAGGTCCGGCAGCCGGGAGGAGGCGGAGCCGCCGCCGGTACCGCCCGCGGTGAGCGCGGCCGACGCCTCGGCGAGCGCGGCGACCGCGTGCTCGGCGGTCCACGGCGCGTCCGGCTCCGGCCTGCGCACCTGCGCGGGCAGCGCGATGGCGGAGCCCTGCGGCGAGTTGGGCGCACTGCGCGGGACCGGGCGCCGCCTCGGCACCCGGACGAGATCGGCCGGAACGGCGAGGCCGTCCAGGAAGTCCACGATGCGGTCGATGCTGGTCAGCCGACGGGCACCGGACTCCAGCATGGACAGGAAACCCTGGCTGAGGCCGGTGAGTTGGGCCACGTCCTCCTGCCGGATCGAGCCGCGCTGCCGCACCAGTCGGCTGACCTGTCCGAAGTTCCAGGCGGCAAGCGCCTCACGGACCTCCGGGTCGGCCCAGACCCGCACCGGCACCCGCGGGGCATCGTCGGCGGGCGGCAGGGCGGCCCGGGCGCAAGCGCCGCACAGTTCATCGGTGTTGTACGAACTGAGCCGACAGCCGCACCGAGGGCATCGGCGGCCGACGGGTGGTGCCTCGGCGGCCAGGGCGGGCGGCTTCGCCGTCGTCGTCATCGGGGTGCGCACCTCCAGCCGGGGTCCGCTCGACGTCAGTCACGCGCTTCACCCGTCGAACGTCCTTACAACTTCCGTACTGTAAGGGTGAGTTGGCGGTACCCGTTAACGGGGTGGCCGGATATAGGCCTCCCCGGGCCGGACGGCCGGTTGAGTTATCGGGTCGGCGGGCCCGGAAAAAGGCCGGGCGTCCGGCCAAAAGGACGGATGGGCGGGGGAAACAAGGGCGGGCGGATGGGGAAGATCCGGCCTCCGCCACAGACTTCCCGCACCCGCCCACCAAGGACCCGCGAAACGAACGGTCAAGCGCTCCGCAACCGTACGGCGACCTCCGTCGCCCAGTACGTGAGCACCATTCCCGCACCAGCACGCCGAACGCCCAGCAGGGTTTCCATGATCGCGGCGTCCCGGTCGATCCAGCCGTTGGCCGCGGCCGCCTCGACCATCGCGTACTCACCGGAGATCTGGTATGCCGCGACCGGCACATCCACCGCGTCCGCAACCTGCCGCAAAATGTCCAGATACGGCAGGGCGGGCTTCACCATGACCATGTCGGCACCCTCGGCGAGGTCCAGCGCCAACTCCCGCATGGCCTCACGCGCATTGGCCGGATCCTGCTGGTACGTCTTGCGGTCGCCCTTGAGCGAGGAGTTGACCGCCTCGCGGAACGGCCCGTAGAACGCCGAGGCGTACTTGGCGGTGTAGGCCAGTACGGACACGTCCTGGTGACCCGCCGCGTCCAGCGCCTCACGGATCACCCGGACCTGGCCGTCCATCATCCCGCTCGGGCCGACCACGTCCACGCCCGCGTCCGCCTGCACCCGCGCCATCTCGGCGTAGCGCTCCAGCGTCGCGTCGTTGTCGACCCGGCCCTGGGCGTCCAGCACCCCGCAGTGGCCGTGGTCGGTGTACTCGTCGATGCACAGGTCGGACATGACCACCAGGTCGTCGCCGACCTCCGCCTTCACATCGCGGATCGCCCGCTGGAGGATGCCCTCCGGATCGGTGCCCTGGCTGCCGACCGCGTCCTTGACCAGCGGCAGCCCGAACAGCATGATCCCGCCGACCCCCGCGGCGACGGCCTCGGTGGCCGCCTTCCGCAGCGTGTCGCGGGTGTGCTGGACAACACCCGGCATCGCGTTGATCGGCGTCGGCTCGCTGATGCCCTCCCGTACGAACGCCGGAAGGATCAGGTCCGCCGGATGCAGCCGGGTCTCCGCGACCATCCGCCGCATGGCAGGCGTCACCCGCAGCCGACGCGGCCGTACATACGGGAATCCGCCTTGGGCACTCATCCGCGAGCCCTCCTCCGCGATCCAGGGCGCCGCTCGCTCGGTCGAGTGACCGGATCCCCGGCCTCAACAGCCGCTGCCCGGCGCGCCCGGCCGAAATCTGCCAGCGCCTCGGCGAGCGCGTGCACCGAAGGCTCCGGTGCCATCACGTCAACCCGCAGCCCGTGCTCCTCGGCCGTCTTGGCGGTGGCCGGGCCGATACACGCGATCACGGTGACGTTGTGCGGCTTGCCCGCGATGCCGACGAGGTTGCGGACCGTACTCGAAGAGGTGAACAGCACCGCGTCGAATCCGCCTCCCTTGATGGCCTCGCGGGTCTCGGCGGGCGGCGGCGAGGCGCGGACCGTGCGGTACGCGGTCACGTCGTCGACCTCCCAGCCCAGCTCGATCAGCCCGGCGACGAGGGTCTCGGTGGCGATGTCCGCGCGCGGCAGGAACACCCGGTCGATCGGGTCGAAGACCGGGTCGTACGGCGGCCAGTCCTCCAGCAGACCCGCGGCCGACTGCTCACCGGAGGGCACCAGGTCGGGCTTGACGCCGAACTCGATCAGCGACTTGGCGGTCTGCTCGCCGACCGCGGCGACCTTGATCCCCGCGAAGGCCCGCGCGTCGAGCCCGTACTCCTCGAACTTCTCCCGCACCGCCTTGACCGCGTTCACCGAGGTGAAGGCGATCCACTCGTAGCGTCCGGTGACCAGGCCCTTGACGGCACGTTCCATCTGCTGCGGGGTGCGCGGCGGTTCGACGGCGATCGTCGGCACCTCGTGCGGCACGGCGCCGTACGAGCGCAGCTGCTCCGAGAGCGAAGCGGCCTGCTCCTTGGTGCGCGGCACCAGGACCCGCCAGCCGAACAGCGGCTTGGTCTCGAACCACGACAGCTGGCCGCGTTCGCCCGCCGTACGCTCGCCGACCACGGCTATCGCCGACTGGCCCGGCTCCGGCGACGGCAGCGCCTTGCTGGCCTTCAGCTCGGCGGCGATGGTGCTGAGCGTGGCGGTCCAGGTGCGCTGCCGGGTGGTGGTTCCGGCGACCGTGACGGTGAGCGTGGTGTCCGGCTTGCGGCCGCCCGCGATCAGCTCGGCGGCGTTGCCCGCGACGGTCTCCAGCGTGGTGCTGACCACCAGCGTGGAGTCGCTCGCTCCGGCCTCGGTCCAGCACCGGGCGTCGGCGCTGGCCGCGTCGATGAACCGCACGTCATGGCCGATGGGCACACCGGCGTAGGCGGGCACGCCGACCGCCGTGGCGACACCGGGCACCACCTCGAACGGGATGCCCGCCCGGGCGCAGGCGAGCATCTCCTCGGCGGCCTCGCCGTCGAGTCCGGGGTCGCCCGCGACTGCTCGTACCACCCGCTTGCCGTTGCTCGCGGACGCCATGACAAGCTTGGACGCGTGCGAGGCGGCGCCCAACGCGCCGTCGATCGCCGTGATTTCGGGTGCCTCCGTAGCGGCCCGCGCGTGCTGGCGCACCACGTCGAGCACCTGCGGGTCTGCGACAAGGACATCCGCTTCGGACAGCGCCTCTACGGCGCGCAGTGTCAGCAGCCCAGGGTCTCCGGGCCCGGCACCGAGGAAGGTGACGTGCCCTGCGGCAGGCTTGTGCGTGGCGGTGGGGCTCAAAGTGCTCGCTCCCCCATCAGACCGGCCGCGCCCTTGGCCAGCATCTCGGCGGCGAGGCCACGGCCGAGGGCCATGGCCTCCTCGCGGGATGCGGGCAGGGTGCCGGTGGCGGACATCTGCACCAACTCGGCGCCGTCGGTCGTGCCGACGACACCGCGCAGGCGCAGCTCGGTTACATGCTCATGCTCGCCCAGATCGGCCAGCGCGCCCACGGGGGCGGAACAACCGGCCTCAAGGGCGGCGAGCAGGGATCGCTCGGCGGTCACGGCGGCCCGGGTGACCGGGTCGTCGAGCTCGGCGAGCGCCTCGGCCAGCGCGGTGTTCACGGCGGAACACTCGATGGCCAGCGCTCCCTGTCCGGGAGCGGGAAGTACCACGTCGGTGTCCAGGAACTGGGTGACGACGTCCTGCCGACCGATACGGTTCAGCCCGGCCGCGGCGAGCACGACGGCGTCGAGCTCACCGGAGGTGACGTATCCGACCCGGGTGTCGATGTTCCCGCGGATCGGCACGGTCTCGATACGGCGGCCCGACTCCCGTGCCCAGGCGTTCAGTTGGCACATCCGGCGCGGCGAGCCGGTGCCGACCCGCGCCCCGTCGGGCAACTGCTCGAAGGTGCGGCCGTCGCGGGCCACCAGCGCATCGCGCGGGTCCTCGCGGACCGGGACCGCGGCGAGCACCAGGCCCTCGGGGTCGGCGGTCGGCAGGTCCTTCAGCGAGTGCACGGCGAAGTCCACCTCGCCCGCCAGCAGTGCGTCCCGCAGCGCGGAGACGAACACACCGGTGCCGCCGATCTGTGCCAGCGCCTCTCGCGAGGTGTCGCCGTAGGTGGTGATCTCCACCAGCTCCACGGGGCGGCCGGTCAGCTGCCTGACCCGCTCGGCGACCTGGCCGGACTGGGCCATCGCGAGCTTGCTGCGCCGCGTTCCCAGCCTCAGGGGTACGTGCTTGTCGTTCATGCCCGCTCTCGATTCGGGTCACCGGTGTCGGCCCGGCTGACGGCGGCGACCGCCTGCGGGTCGAGGTCGAACAGTTCCCGCAGCGCGTCCGCGTACCCGGCACCGCCGGGTTCGCCCGCGAGCTGCTTGACCCGCACGGTGGGCGCGTGCAGGAGCTTGTCGACGACCCGGCGCACGGTCTGGGTGATCTCCGCGCGCTGCTTGTCGTCCAGGTCGGGGAGTCGCCCGTCCAGCCGGGCGAGCTCGGAGCTGACCACGTCGGCGGCCATGGTGCGCAGCGCCACCACGGTCGGCGTGATCCGCTCGGCACGCTGCGCCGCGCCGAACGCGGCCACCTCCGCGGAGACGATCCGCCGCACGGCGTCCACGTCGGCGGCCATCGGGGCATCGGCGGCGGCGGCCGCGAGGTCCTCGATGTCGACCAGGTGGACACCGTCGAGGTCGTGCACCGCGCCGTCGATGTCGCGCGGCATGGCGAGGTCGAGCAGCCCCAGGGGGCCGCTCGCGGTGCGCGCCCGCAGCGCCTCGGTGACCGCGTCCCGGTCCAGCACCAGGCCGGTGGACCCGGTGCACGAGACGACCACGTCGGCGGCGGCCAGCTCACGGAAGACATCGGCGAACGGTACGGCGCGGCCGCCGAGGGAGGCGGCCAGCCGCTCGGCGCGGTCCAACGTGCGGTTGGCGACGACCAGTTCCGCCACGCCCTCGCGCGCCAGCGTGGCGGCGGCCAGCGAGGACATCGAACCGGCGCCGACCACCAGCGCCCGCTTCGCCGACAGTTCACCGATGCCACGCGTCAGCTGACCGAGACCGAAGGTGACCAGGGACTGGCCCGCCTTGTCGATGCCGGTCTCGCTGTGCGCCCGCTTGCCGACCCGCAGCGCCTGCTGGAACAGGTCGTTGAGGGTGCGGCCCGCGGTGTGCAGCTCCTGGCCGAGGCCGAGCGCGTCCTTGATCTGGCCGAGGATCTGGCCCTCGCCGACCACCATCGAGTCCAGGCCGCAGGCGACCGAGAACAGGTGGTGGACGGCCCGGTCCTCGTAGTGCACGTACAGGTGCGGGGTGAGTTCGTCCAGCCCGACCCCGCTGTGCAGCGCGAGCAGCGTGGACAGCTCGGCGACGCCCGCGTGGAACTTGTCCACGTCCGCGTACAGCTCGATGCGGTTGCAGGTGCCCAGCACCGCGGCCTCGGCGGCCGGTTCCGCGGCAAGCGTGTCCTGCAGCAGCTTGGCCTTGGCGTCCGCGCTCAGCGCCGCCCGCTCCAGCACGCTGACCGGCGCGCTGCGGTGGCTCAGGCCCACGACGAGAAGACTCATGCTCGACCCTCGCTACGCTCGGGCCGGCCTTCGTCCGGGACGCACCTTTCCATGATTCGCTCGCTGCGCTCGCTCATGCCGGCATCACGGCGGGTACGTCCCCGTCGGGTCCCGGTCGGCCGGCCGGCGCGGCGGCGGGCTCGGCCGCCGACTTCGGCAGGGTGCCGCGCGCCGCAGCCACGGCCTCGCCCAAGTCCTCACCGGCCTTGCGCTGCTCGTGGAAGGCGAGGATCTGCAGTTCTATGGACAGGTCGACCTTGCGCACGTCGACTCCGTCCGGCACCGACAGGACGGTGGGCGCGAAGTTGAGGATCGAGGTGACGCCCGCGGCGACCAGCCGGTCGCAGACCTCCTGGGCGGCCCCGGCGGGGGTGGCGATCACGCCGATCGACACCTGGTTGTGGTCGACGATGTCTTCCAGTTCGTCGGTGTGCCGCACCGGCAGCCCGGCGACCATCTTCCCGGTCTGCGCGGGATCGGCGTCTATCAACGCGGCCACCCGGAAGCCCCGGGAGGCGAAGCCGCCGTAGTTGGCGAGCGCGGCGCCGAGGTTACCGATACCGACGATGACGACCGGCCAGTCCTGGGTGAGGCCGAGTTCGCGGGAGATCTGGTAGACGAGGTACTCGACGTCGTAGCCGACACCGCGGGTGCCGTACGAGCCGAGGTAACTGAAGTCCTTGCGCAGCTTCGCGGAGTTCACACCCGCCGCGGTGGCGAGTTCCTCCGAGGAGACCGTGGGAACGGACCGCTCGGACAGAGCGGTGAGCGCCCGCAGGTACAGCGGAAGCCTGGCGACGGTGGCCTCGGGAATCCCTCGGCTCCGGGTCGCCGGTCGGTGAGTTCGGCCAGTTGCCACGATGCTCCTGCGGGTAGAGCTGGGCTGCGGACGACCGCCGTCCGTGGGGCCGCCCCGTATACGCCAGGCTATGTCTTTGTGAACGCGTGCACAAAGATGGTGTCCGCTTTGTCCGCGGGAAGTGACGGGCATCACGCGCCCCCGTTCCCGGCAAACGAAACCAATCGACGGCCTGGGACGTTCTCTTCCAAGGCCCTGGAACGCCCCTGGCGCCCGATCCACGGGGCCTGCGCCTCTGTCATATGCGGCAGTTGCGGCCACTCCACCGCCGCCGCCTCCGCCAGTTCCGCCGCATCCTCGGCGGCGCACCGCGCGAACAGGCGCCCACAGGTACGGGCATCGCCCAACGCCGTGTGCTGCGGCCAGCCCGGCAGCCCGGCGGCCTCGGCGCAGGCCCGCAGGGACAGCCCGCGCGGTGACCGAAGGTAGCGCTCCGCTAGACGCATCGTGCACGCCTCTGGCACCGACGGCAGTTGGACGCCGAGCCGCGCGTACTCGGCCACCAGGAACGCCCGGTCGCAGCCGACGTTGTGCCCCACCAGCACCCGGCCGCGCAGCAGTCCGAGCAGCCGTGCCGCGATGTCGGCGAAGCGCGGCGCGGTCATCAGGTCGCCCGGCTCGATGCCGTGGATGTGCGTGGGGCCCACCGGCCCCTCGGGATCCACCAGGGTGCTGAACTCGCCCTGCACCCGCAGCTCACGATCCAACTGCACCACGGCCAGCTCGACGATCCGGTGGCGGCGCGAACTGGACCCGGTCGCCTCGATGTCGACCACGGCGTACCCCCCGAGTCCAGAACCAGGGGTAACCGTCGCCCCCTGAAGCCTCGGGAGCACGCGCCCACCTTCCTACGTATGCCCCCGACGGCCAAAAACCACTAGATGGTAATCGAATACGCGACCACGACGGAACCAGACGGACCGGGCAGGCGCGCAGCGCCTGCCCGGTGGGTTGCGGCTCCTCGGGGGTGCGGCCGGTTCGCCACCGCCGGTAGGCACCGTGGGGGTTACTCGCCGTCGCGGCGGTTCTTTGTTTGGGGGCGTCGGGGGCTTGCCCCCGACAGACTGTCCCGCCGCGACGGCGAGCACCCCCACGGCGCGGACCGGCGGTCCCAAACGCACCGCAACCCGACGAAGATCCCCAAAACCCGCCCGAGGCGCTACGCGCCAAGGGCTTTGCGCAGCCGCGTCTCGTCCACCCGCCAGAAATCATGCTGCGCCCCGTCGACCAGGACGACGGGAATCTGCTCCCAGTACTTGCGGTACAACTCCTCGTCCTGGGTGATGTCGCGCTCCTCCACGGAGGCCCCCAGCTCGGAGGTGACCTTCTCGATCACGGCGCGCGCCTCGTCGCACAGATGGCAGCCGGGCTTGCCGATCAGCGTGACGGTGCGCTCATGCGGTGGCTTCTTGCTGGCACTACGGCCGATAAGCGGGCTCATTCATGACATTGTGCCCTCCGTTACGCCCGCGACCCGAAGAGTTCATATGACCGGACCCGGTCAGTCCAGATCACTCCGAACACAGTGGCTATGCTCGCCCTATGGCGGCACTGCTTGGATGGCTCCCTTCGCGTAGGCGTTCGGCGACCCCGCGCAGCGTTCTGGCGGGCGAAGCCGCCGCCGAGGCCGCGCTGGCGGCCCCCGAGAAGGACGGAACACTGCCACCGACCGAACAACAGGCCCCGCTGGAAGCCGCCTTCCCGGTCGCGGGCGACGCGCGGGCCGCGGCCTTCTTCGATCTCGACAACACGGTGATGCAGGGCGCCGCGCTGTTCCACTTCGGCCGCGGCCTGTACAAGCGCAAGTTCTTCCACAAGCGCGATCTGCTGCGCTTCGCCTGGCAGCAGACCTGGTTCCGGCTGGCCGGATCCGAGGACCCCGCGCACATGGAGGACGCGCGCGACAGCGCGCTGTCCATCGTCAAGGGCCATCGCGTCGAAGAACTCATGGCCATCGGCGAGGAGATCTACGACGAGTACATGGCCGGGAAGATCTGGCCGGGCACCCGCGCCCTGGCCCAGGCGCACCTCGACGCGGGCCAGCGCGTCTGGTTGGTGACCGCCGCCCCGGTCGAGACGGCCACGATCATCGCCCGCAGGCTCGGGCTGACCGGCGCCCTGGGCACGGTCGCCGAGTCGGTGAACGGCGTCTACACCGGCCGCCTCGTCGGTGAACCGCTGCACGGCCCGGCGAAGGCCGAAGCCGTCAAGGCGCTGGCCACCGCGCGCGACCTGGACCTCCAGCGGTGCGCCGCGTACAGCGACTCGTCCAACGACATCCCGATGCTCTCGCTGGTCGGCCACCCGTACGCGATCAACCCGGACAGCGCGCTGCGCAGGCACGCCCGCGAGCACGAGTGGCGGCTTCGCGACTACCGCACGGGCCGCAAAGCGGCCCGGATCGGCCTGCCCGCGGCGGCCGGCATCGGCGCGGTGGCGGGCGGCGCGGCGGCCGCGGTGGCCCTGCACCGCCGCCGTCGCTGAACTCCCACCCGGCTTCCCGGCGGCGGTCGTCACGGACCGTCGCCATCTGCGTCGGCTACCGCCGTAAACCAACTACCGGCGGGCATTCCCACCTTCTTACCCCCTCCCGGCTCCCGTCAGTCGCAGAACCGACTCCGCGCCACAACACGCCCTCCAACCGGGCAAACGGCGAAAGAAATCGGTCAACTTCCATAGCTCATTCGATAATTGATCGGTCGTCAACTAGTTACAGAGTGGGCGGAACCGGCGAATTCAGCAACTCGGTGTAGCGTCGTCTGCACGAAGCGTTATTCTCCTCAGACGCACGCCGGTACCCACGCGTCCCTACGACGGGTGAACGGTCCCGTACTGCACGTGATGGAAGTTCTGCCTCTGGGAGTCCCGTGTACCCACTCGTCGGGGTTGACGCCTCAGGCCTGGCCGCGCTGCGCGCACAGGTGGCCCACTGCCTGCGCCTGGTCCTCCCCGCGTACGCCGTCCCCGCGTACGCCGTCCCCGTACCCACGCACGTACCCGTCTACGCCACGGCGGTCGGCGGAACCCCCGTAGCCTCCGGCACGGGCAGCCCCCTGGCCGGCAGACGGACCCCCCGCCACACCGGCAACCCCGCCCAGCGCAGCGGAACCCGCACCACGGGCACCGGTACGTCGTCCCGGCGCCCCCCGGCCGACAGCGACAGCCTGCGCATGATGGAGCTGGTGGAGCGCGCCCAGGCCGGTGAGACCGAGGCCTTCGGGCGGCTGTACGACCACTACTCGGACACCGTCTACCGGTACATCTACTACCGGGTCGGCGGTAAGGCCACCGCCGAGGACCTCACCAGCGAGACCTTCCTGCGGGCGCTGCGCCGGATCGGCACCTTCACCTGGCAGGGCCGCGACTTCGGCGCCTGGTTGGTCACCATCGCACGCAACCTGGTCGCCGACCACTTCAAGTCGAGCCGTTTCCGACTGGAAGTGACCACCGGGGAGATGCTCGACGCCAACGAGGTGGAGCGCAGCCCCGAGGACTCCGTCCTCGAATCGCTCTCCAACGAGGCCCTGCTACAGGCGGTGCGCAAGCTCAACCCGCAGCAGCAGGAGTGCGTGACGCTCCGCTTCCTGCAGGGCCTTTCGGTCGCCGAGACCGCCCGCATCATGGGCAAGAACGAAGGCGCGATCAAAACCCTGCAGTACCGCGCGGTACGGACGCTCGCCCGGCTGCTGCCGGACGACGCACGGTGACCGCGATACACCCAGAGCGTCACCGCTTCGGGTGCTCGGACCGCGCCGCGTAACCCGGCTGGCGCGGCGCTCGTTGCAAGGGATGCAGACCCCCCACGGTCGCGCACGAGCGTTCCCCGATCACTCGATCGGGTGGATGTGCTCAAGCTGCGCAACCCTTCGGCCACTTCGGGGAGTCGAAGGTGATGACGAGAGGAGGTGCCGCCCGTGATCGGACAAGCAACGGCGCACCGGCGGGCGAACGCCTTCGCCCAGGCCCTGGAGTCGGCGGACACCCGTGAAGCCACCCCGGAACGCGCGGCCCACGCCGCGGATCGGCACGCCGATCCGCACCAGGGTCGGCTGCTTGCCATGGCGGACGCGCTCGCCGACGTACCCAGACCGGAGCTGGACCCAGAGGTCAAGATGGTCCAGCGGGCTCAGCTCATCGCGGCCATGGAGGCCGCCCTGGCCGACGGCTCACTGGATACCTCGAGCCGGGTACCCGATCAGCGCGCGACCGGCGGCCCGGTCGATCTGCGCAGGCTACGGCCCCGGTCCCGCTGGTCCCGGCGGCTCGCCGCGGGCGGGCTGACCGTGGGGGTCGCGGCGGGCGCCTTCAGCGGAATCGCCGCCGCGAGCACCGACGCCCTGCCCGGCGACACGCTGTACGGGCTCAAACGCGGCATGGAAGACCTGCGGCTCGGGATGACCGGCGATGACGCCGCACGCGGCAAGGTCCTGCTCGACATGGCCTCGACCCGTATGCAGGAAGCCCGCCGTCTGCTGGAGCGCGGCCGTTCCGGCCCGCTCGACGCCGAGTCGGTCCGCGAGGTCGGCAACGCACTGGCCGGTATGCACAACGAGGCCTCCCAGGGCCACGACCTGCTCAGCGGCGCCTACCAGCGGGACGGTTCACTCGCCCCCATCGAGGCACTCAACGCGTTCTCCCAGACACACCGGACGACCTGGAGCCAGCTACGCGGCAAGCTCCCGCCGCAACTCCACCAGGTCGGCACCCAGGTCAGTTCGGTCTTCGACGCCATAGACCAGGAAGTCGCGCCGCTGCAGCACCTGTTGCCGCCCGCACCCGGTGGCAGCGGCGCCAGGGACCGGCACACCGGCAAGCCCGCCGGAGGCGCCCATCACGACTCCATCCGGCAGGAATCGACGCCTTCGTCCGGCTCTGTCCCCCAGGGCGACGACGGCGCCGGCGGCAAGGGCAACACCACTCCGTCGGCGCCCGAGAGCCCCGGCCAGGGTCTGCTCGGCGGCACCGGACTGCTCAACCCGCCCTCCGCGGGCGGCGGCCAGCCGTCCCCCACCGGCGGCGGCAGCGCCGTGGACAAGCCCCAACCAGACACCAGCGCCCCGCCCCTGCTCCCGGGCCTCCCCGGCCTCCCCGGCCTGGGCCTGAACGGCGGCGACACGTCGAGGTAGGGAGAGAGTCGGGGCCTTCGCCCCCGATCCGCGCCCGGCTGGGGCTTGGGGGACGTCCCCCAAGCCCCAGCTTCGCGAGGTCAGAAGAAGACCGAGCGGCGCTGCACCAGCAACTTGTACAGCGTGTGCTGAATCGTCTCCCGCACCTGATCCGTCAAGTTGAAGACCAGCATCGGGTCATCGGCCGCTTCCGGCGCGAACCCGTCCGTGGCGATCGGCTCCCCGAACTGAATCGTCCACTTGGTCGGCAGCGGCACCATCCCCAGCGGCCCCAGCCACGGGAACGTCGGCGTCAGCGGGAAGTATGGGAAACCCAGCAGCCGTGCGAGCACCTTCGCGTTCCCGACCATCGGGTAGATCTCCTCGGCGCCGACGATCGAGCACGGCACGATCGGCACCCCGGTCCGCAGCGCCGTCGACACAAAGCCACCGCGGCCGAACCGCTGCAGCTTGTACCGGTCGGAGAACGGCTTCCCAAGCCCCTTGAAGCCCTCCGGCATCACCCCGACGACCTCGCCCCGCTCCAGCAGCAGCTGGGCGTCCTCGGCGCAGGCCAGCGTATGTCCGGCCTTGCGCGCCAACTCGTTCACCACCGGCAGCATGAAGACCAGATCCGCGGCGAGCAACCGCAGATGGCGCCCGGCCGGATGATGGTCGTGGACCGCGACCTGGGCCATCAACGCGTCCAGCGGCAACGTGCCGGAGTGATTGGCGACCACCAGCGCCCCGCCCTCCGACGGGATGTTCTCGACGCCCTTGACCTCGATACGGAAGTACGAGTCGAACAGCGGCCGCAGCAACGACATCAGCACCTGGTCGGTGAGTTCCTCGTCATAGCCGAACTCATCGACCTCGTAGTCCCCGGTGATCCTGCGCCGTAGGAACGCCAGACCGCCCGCGACCCTGCGGTCCCAACGACCGCCCAGCAACCGGTCGGCGGCCCCGCCGAGTGCGTCCGTCAGCGCACCGAGCGGCGCGGGCAGTCCACTGGTGGCGCCGTCTCCCGCCGCTGGCGCGTCGGGATCCATGTCATCGGGTACCGAAACGTCGTCCGGCTCGCGCTCGTCCGCCCCGGCCGCCTCGACACCCACCGGCTGCTTCCCCCGTCGCGCCCCGCCGCGCCGCACCGTGCTCTCCTCCGGCGTCACCGCCGCCAGGCCCGGCTGGCCCGCGGCCTTGGCCTTCCTGCGTGAACCGGTACTCCTGCCCGTCCTTCGCCCTCCACCGCCCTCGACGGAGCCGCTTCGCGCCCCTGCCGCATCACCAGCCCGCGCCCCCCGACGCGCACGCGTGTCCTCATCGAACGGGATGACCTTGGCGTCCGCCATGGGTCCGCTCCTCCTCGTAGGCTCGTGGGGCTCAGGGCTGTTGGCGTTGGGGGCGGTGCTCGGGCTTGCGTCGTTCACTGGGTTCACCGCTGGATGCCGTCCGAAGCACCCGAGGGCAGCACCGCGGCGACCCGGTCGACCGCGTGGGCGAGGCGCTGCGGCGGCAGCAGACCGGGTCCGCGGCCGGCCGCGAAATCGTGGAAGGTGCCCGCGGTGGTGAATTTCGGCGTGAATCCGAGGGTCTCGCGCATTTGCGTGGTGTCCACCACCCGGCCGTGCGTGAGCAGCCGGATCTGCTCGGGCGAGAAGTCGCTGACACCCAGGCTGCGCAGCGCCGAACCGACCCAGGTCACGGTCGGCAGCAGTACCGGCACGGTCGGTTTGCCCAGTCGCCGCGCGGTCTGCGACAGCAGCAGCACACCATCACCGGCGATATTGAACGTACCGGAGTTGAGCGTGCCGCGACCGGCCTCCTGGGAGGCGACCAGCAGCACCCCGATGACATCGTCCTCGTGTACGAACTGCAGCCGCGGGTCGTAGCCGAAAACCGTGGGCAGCACCGGAAGCGAGAAATACTCGGCGAGCGGCGAGTCCGCGCTCGGCCCGAGGATATTGGCGAACCGCAGCACCGCGACCGCCACATCGGGACGGCGCCGGGCAAAGCCCCGGACATATCCCTCGACCTCGACCGCGTCCTTCGCGAAGCCACCACTGGGCAATGACTTGGGCGGCATCGTCTCGGTGAAAACGGCGGGATCCCGCGGCGCGGAACCGTAGACGTTCGTCGTCGACTTCACGACCAGCCGTCGGACCGAAGGCGCCTTCTGGCACGCGCCGAGCAGCTGCATCGTGCCGATGACATTGGTCTCCTTGACCGCCGAACGGCTGCCTCGACCACGGGAGCGGGCCAGTGGCGTGCCGTTGACGTCCATATGGACCACGGTGTCCACATCGTGCTCGGCGAGGACCTTGGCGATCATCGGGTGGCGGATGTCGGCCCGTACGAAGTCCGCGTCGCCCAAAGGATGTTCGGGTGGCACCGCGTCCACACCGATCACCCGGTCGATCCCCGGTTCACGCTGAACGCGCCGGACGAACCGACCGCCGAGCCGACGAGCCACTCCCGTGACGAGCACGACCTTGCCCAAGATCGAAGCCTTCCTTCTCACCCGGCTGTTCTGGCCACCGTATCGGTTCGATATTGCGCTGTGATGTCCGAGGAATGCGGGAAGTGACGGCGCCCACACCAGTCGGTGTCGAACTCCGGCCATCCTCGGCGATCATGTGAAGGCCGTCCAGAATCCCCCAGGCGCCCCGCCGGAAACCCGCACAGGTGCCACCCGGATATGCCACTGCCCTTCGGCCACCGCCACAGGCGGCGGCCGAAGGGCAGGAGAGCGAACGCGAGGCCCGCTTACTTCTTGTTACGGCGCTGCACTCGCGTGCGCTTGAGCAGCTTGCGGTGCTTCTTCTTGGCCATGCGCTTGCGGCGCTTCTTGATGACAGAGCCCACGACTACCCTCGCTCATGATTGGAATCACTCGGTGCGGGGCGTCCGAGCCCACACGACCTACGTCGGCCAAGACTACCCGCCAAAATGCGGCGGGCGTAATCCGGGTTGCGCCGAAGTTGATCCGTGGCGTCGGCTAGGCCGACTCCACCCCTACGTAAGACTCCCTGAGGTAGTCGTGGACGGCCTGTTCTGGGACCCGGAACGACCTACCCACCCGGATCGCTGGCAGATGACCACTGTGCACCAGCCGGTACACGGTCATCTTGGAGACGCGCATCACCGTCGCCACTTCGGCCACGGTCAGGAACACGACCTCGTTCAAAGGCTGCTTCATGTCAGACGCCATGACAACACCTGGACCTTCCGCACATGACGGCCGCCGGCTTCCCCTCCGACGACTCCTACACGCACGTGCACTCACCACCAGATTAGGTGCGGGTGAGGCAAGTGGGGAAGAGGAGTACCGTTCGGTTGCCTACTGTGACAGACAGGCCCGATTGAGTACATAGCGAGTAAGCGGCCAGTAGTAGTCAGACCGCGCAGCGTCATCAACCGGAACCACCACCGACACCCGCCCTTCGCGCTCCCCGACGAACAGCGCCGGATCATTCACATCTGCCAGACCTATTGCCTCGATACCCAGCTGACCTGCCCCGCAGACCCATCCATGGTCCCCGACCACGAGCGTCGGCAGCGGACCGTCCCCCGCCGCGGCGGCCAACGCGGTCCGAACCGGCAGCGGAGAGTGGCAGTGCGCGGCCGACGCGCCCCCGCTGTGATCCCCACCCGCCGGACGCACCACCGCGACCCCGTGTACGTAGTCGAGGGTGTGGGTACGTAGTCCAAACTGGGTCGAGATGTCGACACATCGACCATACGCGGGAGTGAGCACAGGACACCCCGCCGCCGAGAGAGCCGACGCCAACACGGCGTAGAAGTCAAGGAGTTGACGCGGATGGCCGGTCCCCAGCAACACCGGCGCCCGCGCCCTGGCCGCCGCCGCGAGCCGCCCCGCGAAGGCGTCCAGCGCCGCCAGCGTACGGTCCGGATCGATCATGTCCCAGCCTGATGTGCAGTCAGGATCCGGCGACACCCCGCACCGGTCCGCCATCAGCCGCAGCAGCTCGGCCGGTGTCCAACACCCGTCCGGATCAAGCCCGATGAGAAACCGCGGATCGCGCTGCGCGAACATCAGATAGCTACGCAGACTCTTCTCCCGCGGCGTCGCCACCGTACCGGCCAGTCCGGCCGCCACCAGATGCCCGCGCAGCTCGTCGGCACTCAACACGCTGTCGATGGTGGCCCGCGGGGCCGCTCACCGCTTCGGCATGTGCCAAATCCCGCTCGGACGGGGTGTTTTACGGTGCGGATCCCACCACCGGGGAAGGATGTTCGAGGTCCTTCTCCGAACCCACTCCGCCGCGGCGGCGAGTAGCCCCACGGGGGTATCCGGCGATGCCGCGGTCCATCAGCGGCCTTCGGACGCGGACACCGCAACCGGGCCGAAGATCCACCCGAAGGGCCCTACGGCAGCAGTCCGTGCAGCGGGAACACCGCCCGCCGGGTCGCCAGCACCGCCTGGTCCAGCCGGTCGGCCGGGTCGTACCCCGTCTCGTCGAACCCGCGCCAGCTCGGCCTGCGCCCGTCCGTCATCCGCATCGGCCCGCCCTGCCGGGTCCGGCGATAGACCTCGTGCCGCCAGTCCTCGGGCGTCTGCGCCTCCGGCGGGATCGGCGCACCCGCCACCAGCGCGACCAGATGCGTCCACGACCGCGGTACGACGTCGACCACCGCGTAGCCTCCGCCGCCCAAGGCCACCCAACGCCCGTCGGCATGCTCGTGCGCCAGCCCGTGACACGCCTCGGCCACCGCCCGCTGCGCGTCCAGGCTCACCGCCAGGTGCGCCAGCGGGTCCTCGAAGTGCGTGTCCGCGCCATGCTGGGTGACCAGCACCTGCGGCCGGAACGCCGCGATCAGGTCCGGCACCACGGCGTGGAACGCCCGCAGCCAGCCCTCGTCCCCCGTACCGGCGGGCAGCGCGACATTGACCACGCTGCCCTCGGCGCCCTCACCGCCGGTCTCCTCGGGGAAGCCGGTCTGCGGGAAGAGGGTGCGCGGATGTTCGTGGATCGAGATCGTCAACACCCTGGGGTCGTCCCAGAACGCCGTCTGCACCCCGTCTCCGTGGTGCACGTCCACATCCACGTAAGCGACCCGCTCCGCGCCCAACTCCAGCAACCGGGCCACGGCCAGCGCCGCGTCGTTGTAGATGCAGAACCCGGACGCCGAGCCGGGCATCGCGTGGTGCAGGCCGCCCGCGAAGTTCACCGCGTGATCGACACCGCCACGCCAGACGGCCTCCGCCGCGCCCACTGACTGGCCCGCGATCAGCGCGGACACCTCGTGCATCCCGGCGAAGGCGGGATCGTCCGGAGTGCCGAGCCCATAGGCGCCGTCCGCGCTTCGCGGGTCGGCCGACGCGCGGCGGACCGCCTCGATGTAGTCCGGTCGGTGTACCAGCCGCAGCGTCGACTCACCGGCCGCGGGGGCCGAGACCACCGGCATGCTCTTGGTCAGCCCGAAGGCCTCGACCAGCGATCTGGTCAGCGAGAGCCGCACCGGGTCCATGGGATGACCAGGCCCGAAGTTGTAGCCGGTTACTGCCTCATCCCACATCAACTGCCCGCGGCCGCTCATGTCCAACACCGTATCGGTCCGGTTTCGCCCCGAACGAACGGGCATACAGCAGTGTCGCCAGAACCAGCGCCATCGGTACCAGCATCGCCGCGCGGTAGTTCCACGCATCGCCGATCGCCCCCACCAAGGGCGAACCGACAAGGAAGCCCACGTAGTTGAAGACATTAAGGCGCGCGATGGCCGCATCGGAAACACTCGCACCGTGCTGGTCATAAGCATGCCGCCCGGCGGCGGCGAAGGTCTGCGGCACGATCACACAGAGCCCCAGGCCGAGGATCGTGAAACCCACCATCCCGACCCACGCCCCGGGGGCGACGGCCACCACCACGAACCCACTCGCCGCGACCACCGACCCGAACCGCACGACCGCGACCGCCCCGAACCTGCGTACCCCCAGGTCACCAACGGCCCGACCGAGCAGCGTCGTCACCATGTATACGTTGTATGGAAGGGTGGCCAGCTGCTCGGAACTGTGCAGGGTGTCCTGCAGATACTTGGCGCTCCAGTTGGAGACCGTGGAGTCCCCTATATACGCGAACGCCATGACCAGACAGAACGGCAACAGCGACCGGAACCCGATCGAGCCGCCGCTGCGCTCCCCAGCGGACTGAGTACTGTCGCCCGCCTCCTGGTCGACGAACCACCACCCGGCGACGACGGCGACCGGAATCAATACGACCGCCGTCGGCCCGTACAGCACGGCAAGCGACAAATGCCAGTGAGCACCCACCCAGGCAAGCGACGCCCCGGCGATCCCGCCCAGGCTGTACGCGGCATGGAAGCCGAGCATGATGCTCCGCCCATACGCATGCTGGAGGCTGACCCCGAGCATGTTCATGGACGCGTCCAGCCCACCGACCGTGATCCCGAACAGCGCCAGGGCGACCGCGCACTGCCACAGCGCGTTCCCCGAGCCCGCACCGACCAGCGCCAGGCAGACCATCGGCTGGACGCAGCGCAGAACAAGCGTCGGGCGAACGCGTTTGACCAACTGCTCGGTGCACACGCTGCCGACCCCGGCCAGCACCGGCACCGCCGCGAGGAAGACCGGCAACAGGGCATCCGAGATGCCATAACGATCCTGCAGAGCAGGGATCCTGGTCACCAGAAGTGCGAAGACCACCCCCTGCACGAAGAAGCTGACGGCGAGCGAGGCCCGGCCGTGCCGCAAGCGTGCGTCCATGGGGGTGGAGCGTACGGCCCGGGACTACTGATTGGTATCCCTTGGGCGGCGGCGCTCAGCTCAGCAGTGGCAAAAGCTCCGACATGTCGGTGAACAGGGCGGTGGCTCCAGCGAGTTTGGCGGGCGGCGTCATCGCCGCGAACCCGTACACATCCATTCCGGCCGCCACCGCGGCCTGGACACCCGCGGGGCTGTCCTCGATCACGGCACAACGGTCGGGAGGAACGCCCATCGACTTCGCCGCGTACAGGAAGAGATCCGGCTCGGGCTTGCCACGACCGACATCCTGCGAGCTGAAGATCCGCTCCTCGTCGAAGTACGAGTAGAGCCCGGTCGTCCGAAGGGCGACCCGGATGCGTTCATGACTTCCCGACGAGGCGACGCAGTACGGGATGGAACGCGACACGATGTCATCCAGTACGGAACTGATCTCGGCCACCGGTTGCAGGGTGCGCCGAAAGGCATCGAAGACCCTGCCATGAAAGGTCTCGTCGAAGTCATCTGGCAGCTTCTGGCCTGACCGCTCCATGACGAGCTCGTGGATGCGGTGCATGGCGGAGCCCATGTAGCGGCGGATCGACTCCTCGTAGGAGGTGGGGTGCCCGAGCTCGGTGAGGTAGTCGGCGAGGATCTGATTGGATATCGGCTCGCTGTCCACCAGGACACCGTCGTTGTCAAAGATGACAAGGTCGTATCGCATCTGACCACTGTAGCTACGCAACGCAAAAAGCCGTTCTCCCGGGCCCTGTTAAGGGTTCCGGGAGAACGGCTATTCAAAGATTGTTCGGCGGTGTCCTACTCTCCCACAGGGTC
>JBEYJY010000042.1:8147-82814 GCA_040631425.1 Streptomyces sp. NPDC020096 | reverse complement strand
CCACCGCCACCGACCCCACCTGGATCTGGCGACTCCTGCGCCGTTCGGCGAGCAAGGTCGGAACCGACGGCATACCGAGCGAAATCGCGGCCATGGCTCAACCCCGGTTTCCGGCGATGGTGTCGCGCCCGGCACGCAGCGACTCCTTGAGCGACCCCATGGTGGCGAAGACCGCCGTGGGCTCGTAGCCGCAGTGCGCCATGCAGTTGTCGCAGCGCGAGTCCTTGCCGCGGCCGTACTTTTCCCAGTCGGTCTCCTCGATCAGTTCCTTGTAGGTGGGAACGTAGCCGTCGCTCATCAGGTAGCAGGGGCGCTGCCAGCCGAACAGCGAGTAGTTGGGAATCGCCCACGCCGTGCACGGGAAGTCCGCCTTGCCCTCCAGGAAGTCGAGGAACAGCGGGCTGTGGTTGAGCCGCCACCGCTTGCGGTTGCCGCCCGCGAAGGCCTTCCTGAACAACTCCCGGGTCTGCTCGACGCCGAGGAAGTGGTCCTGGTCGGGCGCTTTCTCATAGGCGTAGGCGGGCGAGATCATCATCTCGTCCACCTTCAGGTCGTCGTTGAGGAAGTTGAGGACCTCGACGATGGTCTGCGGGGTGTCGGTGTTGAAGAACGTCGAGTTGGTGGTGACCCGGAAGCCGCGCCGCTTCGCCTCCTTGATCGCCTCCACCGCCTCGTCGAACACCCCCTCCTGGGCCACCGACTCATCGTGCCGCTCACGCAACCCGTCGATGTGCACGGCGAAGGCGAAGTACCGGGAAGGCGTGAACTTTTCCAACTTCTTACGGAGCAACATCGCGTTGGTGCACAAGAAGACATATTTCTTTCTGGCCACCAACTGCCGCACGATCTCGTCGATCTGCGGATGCATCAGCGGCTCGCCACCGGCAATCGACACCATCGGCGCACCGGACTCAAGAACGGCGCCCACCGCCTGGGCGACCGGCATACGCTGCTTGAGCACACCGGCCGGGTGTTGGATCTTGCCGCAGCCCTCGCACTTGAGGTTGCACGCAAAGAGCGGTTCAAGTTCCACGATCAAGGGGAACTTCTCGCGCCTGCGGAGCAGTTTCTGTTCAAAGAGGTACGTCCCGACCCGGACGGTCTGACGGAGCGGCATGGCCATCTGGCTCACCTCCAAGGGAGCTCGGTAGAGCGGTGCCAATCAAGAAAGGCGGGAAGAATAGACCTCAGCACGCGGAACCCGTTGATTCCTGTGCGAAGCGTTGCGACACGCAGGAGTTCGTACTCAGGGGTGTCCACAACGACACGGACGGCGGTCACCGGGCGCGGACCCACGGCAAGGGCCGCGCGCTGTACGGCGGCCGACTCCATGTCGACCGCCGACGCCCCCGCCGTGCGCAGCGCGGATCGCTCCGCGCCGCGTACGACATGGTCCGACTCGGCGATCCGCCCGATGTGGACGGTGACCCCGCGGCGGGCGATGGCGGCGGCCAGTGAACCGCCGTCCGCGTTGCGGTCGTCGATGACGACGTCGCCGGGTTCGACGCCGGGGGCCAGCCCGGCGCAGAACCCGGTGGCGATCACCGCGGCGCCCCGCAGCGCGGGGTCGCCGCACAGCGCCCGGGTGACGACGCGCTCCGCGGCCTGCGGTCCCATGCCGGTACGCAGCAGGGCCACCGGACCGGCCGCGCGGTCCCGCTCACCGCGGCGCAGTGCGGCCGCCTCGATGCCCAGCGCACAGACGATCAGCAGGGGGCCGAGGTCAAGGGCCGTACCGGCCGATCGTTGCTGTACGTCGGGTGGCATCGGTTCGGCCCGGGACCGGAACATCAAGCGGCCTTCCCCAGCGGGGCCGCGGCCTGCAAGGAGGGTTCGCCGTGCAGGTAGCGACCGAGCGCTGTGACCGGGAAGACCATCCGGTACAGGTGGTAGTTGATGGAGAAGTCCCACGGGAAGCCGGTGCCGGTGAAGTACGGCTCGTCCCAGGACCCGTCGGGGGCTTGGGTGTCGGCGAGCCAGCGGATGCCGCGACGCACGGCCTGACCGTCCCGCTCACCCGCGGCGAGCAGCGCCAGCAGCGCCCACGCGGTCTGCGACGCGGTCGAGGCACCGCGGGCGATCCACCCGGTGTCGGCATACGAGCGCAGGTCCTCGCCCCAGCCGCCGTCCGCGTTCTGCACGCTCTCCAGCCAGCTGACGGCCCGCCGGATCGCCGTGTGCGAAGCGGGAATACCTGCGGTGACCAGGGCGGGCACCACCGACCCGGTGCCGTAGACGTAGTTGACGCCCCAACGGCCGAACCAGGAGCCGTTCGCCTCCTGTTCGGCGAGCAGCCACTCGACGCCGCGCCGGGTGCGCGGGTCGTTATCCATACCGACCGCGGCGAGCATCTCCACCACATGCGCCGTGACATCGGCCGACGGCGGGTCGATGACCTCGCCGAAGTCGCAGAACGGCAGCAGGTTGGGCAGTCGGCTGGTGTTGTCCACGTCGAAGGCGCCCCATGCGCCGTTCTTGGACTGCATCCCGACGATCCAGCGCACCCCTCGGTCGATGGCGGACTTCATCCGGAGCTGCTCGGGGTGGGCGACGCGCTTGAGAGCGAGAACCACCTCTGCGCTGTCGTCGATGTCCGGGTAGTTGTCGTTGTGGAACTCGAACGCCCAACCACCGGCGGGCAGTTGGGGACGGCGCACCGACCAGTCGCCGCGCCGAATGATCTGCTCGTCCAGCATCCAACCCGCCGCCTTGACCAGCGCCGGATGGTCGGCGGGCAGCCCGGCGTCGGCCAGCGCGACGGTGGCCAGGCAGGTGTCCCAGACCGGGGACTGGCAGGCCTCGATCATGCGGCTGCCGTCCTCGTGCCATACGGCGAAGCGGTCGAGGGACTCAAGACCCGCCCGCATCACCGGGTGGTCGAGGTCGTAGCCCAGCAGATGCAGGGCGATCAGCGAGTAGACGGCGGGCGGTTGGATGCCGCCCCAGCAGCCGTCGTTCTCCTGGCGCTCGATGATCCAGCGTGAACACGTGCCCAGTGCGGTGCGGCGCAGCGTACGGCTGCTGACCTTGCGGTAGGCGTGCAGCGCCTTGTCGAGGCGCTGGAAGAGGCCCTCCCAGCTGGTGAGCGGGGCGCCGGGGCGCGGCGGGTTCGGCAGCGCGGGGTCGGTGTGCAGTTCGTCCAGCCCGAAGGGCGCGGGCCGCACCGGGCGGTGGGCGCAGACGACGGTGAGCGGCACGATGGTCTGCCGGGCCCACTGGCCGAAGGAGTAGATGTTGAGCGGGAACCACTTGGGGAAGTAGATGATCTCCGGCGGCATCTCCGGCAGGTCCTGCCACTTCCACCAGCCGAACAGAGCCAGCCAGATGCGGGTGAAGACCCGGGCGCTCGCGATTCCGCCCTGCGCGCGCACCCACTCGGCGGCCTTCGCCATATGCGGTGCGTCGGGCTGGTCACCGGCGAGCCGCAGGGCCGTGTAGGCCTCCACGGTGGTGGACAGTTCGCCGGGGCCGCCGTAGAAGGTGGCCCAGGTGCCGTCGTCGAGCTGCTGGGAGCGGATCCAGCGGGCGCCCGCCTCCAGGGTCCTCTCGTCCTGGATGCCGAGGAACTGACGGAGCAGCAGATCCTCGGCGTCCATGGTGACGTTGGTCTCCAGGGCGCCCTTCCACCATCCGTCGGGATGCTGGGCGGCCAGCAGATAGGAGGTGGCTCGCTCCGCGGTGCGGGCCGCCGCCTCCTCCAACTCCTGGGCGGGATCCGCTGCGGACGTCGGGGTCGATGTTTTGTTGGCCGAGGTGACACGGGGCGGTAGGGATCCCGCGCTGCCGTCGGTCGTCGCTGTCATGGCTTCCCCTTCTGCACAGTGCGCTGGTGGGGCTTCCACCGCACGCCGGTCTCGGCGTGCGGTCGGCGACTGGGATAAGTCGTCGGACTTGGATAAGTCGTCGGTTGCCTTGGTCATCTTTCTCGTACCACAACGAAGTCGGCCAGGGCGAAGAGGTTTTGCCGGGTTTCCTCAGGCATGGCGATTCCCCCCAAGGCGTCCAACGCCGTCGCGTGTTGACGGCGGGCTTCCTGCGACGTCCACTCGCGGCCGCCCGCCTCCTCGATCAACGCGGCGCGGTTGGCGAATTCCTCCTCGCTGAAGTCGCCGATCTCCGGGTTCTTGGCGTCGGCGGCCAGGAGTTCGGCGAGCTGTTCGGCCGCGGCGCCCTCGGCGGCGAGTGCGGCGACGACCGGCAGGGACTTCTTGCGCTGCCGCAGGTCGCTCCAGGTCTGCTTACCGGTGACGGCGGGCTCGCCCCAGATGCCCAGCAGGTCGTCCACCGCCTGGAAGGCCAGGCCCAAGTGGTAGCCGTAGGCCTCCAGGGCGTCGGCGGTCGCGTCGTCGGCACCGCCCAGCACCGCGCCGATGGAGGAGGCACAGGCCAGCAGCGCGCCGGTCTTGTTGCCCTCCATCTCCAGGCACTCCTCGACGGTGACCCGCTCGCGGTGCTCGAAGGAGATGTCCTGTGCCTGACCGTCGATCAGCTTCCGGGTGGCGGTGGTGAGCCGCTTGGTGGCCCGCCTGGCGTCGCTGGTGCCGACCTCCAGCAGGATCTCGTTGGCGAGCGCGAACAGCGCGTCGCCGACCAGGATGGCCTGCGCCGGGCCGTGCACCTTCCACACGGTGTCGCGGTGCCGGCGCTGCTCGTCGCCGTCCATCAGGTCGTCGTGCAGCAGCGAGAAGTTGTGCACCAGTTCGACGGCGACCGCGCCGGGGATGCCGACCTCGGGGGCGACGCCCGCGGCCTCCGCGGACATCAGGGCGAGGGCGGGGCGTACCGCCTTGCCGCTGTCACCGTGGGTAGGACGGCCGGAGGCGTCGATCCATCCGAAGTGGTAGGCGGCGACGGTGTTCATGGGAGGCGCGAGCCGGTCCACCGCCGCGCGCAGCACGGGGGTGGACATCGTCCGCCCGCGCTCCAGCAGCGCGGTGACGCCGTCGTGCGCCTCGGGCGCTGCGACCTGCTCGTGGGCGGGGGTCACGTGTTCTCCTCTGATCCTGTGGATGTCGTGGTGGCTCATGCGGCCGTCAGCTCCCCGTCGGGGGCGGGCCTGCCGAGTTCCGTGAGCGCTTCCCTGGCGGCCCGCAGCCCGCTGCGCACGGCGCCCTCCATGGTCGCGGGCCAGCCGGTGGCCGTCCACGCGCCGGCCAGGTACAGGCCGGGCGCCTGGGTGCGGGCCTGGGGGCGCAGCCTGCCGACGCCGGGGGTGGGGGCGAAGGTGGCGGTGCGCTCCCGGGTGACGAAGAAGTCCCGTACGGTGGCGCCGCGCGCGGCGGGGAGCAGGTGCTCCAGCGCGGGCAGGTACCGGTCCCGCAGCTCGCTGACGGGACGGTCGATGTCGTCGTGGGCGGCCGACTGCGACAGTGCCAGATACTGGCCGCCGCCCGTCATCCCTGAGGTGCCGGTCCGGTCGAAGACCCACTGGACGGGGCTGTCGAGAGCGGCGAAGAAGGGCTGCCGCGTCACGGTGCGGTCGTATACGACATGGATGTTGAGGATCGGTGCGGTGCCGATGCGCAGCAGCGCGCCGGGGTCCGTCAACGCACCGTCCGGCAGCAGACCGTGGGTCTCCCGCTGCGGTACGGCGAGCACCACGGTGGCGGCCGTCAGCCGCTCGTCGCGCCCGGGTCCGGTGCCCACGTCGACCTGCCAGCCGCCGTCCGGCCCCGGGCGCACCGCGGTCACCCGGCCGCGCAGCACGGTGCGCACCCCCGCCGCGTCGAGGGCGGCGCGGGCCCGGCCGTGGTGCAGGTCGCCCAGTGGGGCGCTGGCCCAGCCGATGTCGGCGGCGCCGGGGTGGGAGAGCAGCCCGGTCTTGAACACCATGGCGGCCAGCGCCAGCGAGGACTGCTCGGCGGTGGCGTTGAGGGTGGCCACGCCGACCAGGTCCCACAGCGCCTGCACGGTGCGCGGCGACTGACCGCGGTCCCGCAGCCACGTGCCGAAGTCGGTGTCGTCCAGTGCCGGGTCGTCCAGGTCGAGACCGCGCAGCGCCATCGCGGCCCGCCCGACCTTGGCCCGCTCGGTGAGCGACAGATGCGGATACCCGGCGAGCGACGCGGCGAGGTGCAGCGGTACCGGCAGCGATGCGCGGCGCAGCCGCCCGAGCCGGGCGCGGCGCGCGTCCAGCACCGGAACGTCGAGCCGGTCCTGGAGGGTGACCAGGTCCTGGGCGGCGATGCGATCGAGGAACCACTGGTACGCCGTGCAGCAGCGCAGGAAGACATGTTGGCCGTTGTCGACCGTCAACTCCCCTGCGGGCGTGTCCCGTTGGAAGGAGAAGGCGAGTCCGCCGAGCCGGGGGCGGCCCTCGACCAGGGTGACCCGCACTCCGGCGTCGGCCAGGGTGAGGGCCGCCGTCGTCCCCGCGAGGCCGCCGCCGACGACGACCGCCGCCGGTGGCTGCGCGCCCTGGCGTGCCGTGTGCTCGCTCATACCTGCCCCCGTTCACCACCGCTGTGCGGCGGCGTAGTCAGGGACGCGGAGCCGGTGGGCAGGGTTGAGTCGCCGTGCCGAGGCCGGTCCGTGTCGTTCGCTGGTGCGTCGTCCATCAGGCGCGCCCCCTGGCGACCTGCCGGGCGTCGAGCCCGGCGAGTCCGCGCAGCGCCACGTAGGCCTTCTCGCGGCCCGGCAGTGAGACCCGGCCGCGCAGCACTGCCTCGGGGTCGGCGGCGATCCGCTCCAGCAGTCGGCGGTAGATCCCGGCCATGGCGGCCACGCAGGCACCGCTGCGCCGGTCGAGCATGGGCAGCAGTCGGAAGCCCTCGTCGAACAGCGCCCGGGCGCGCCGGACTTCGTAGTGCACAAGACCGGTGAAGTCGGAGCCCTCCGGTGGCCGCGAGGTGTGGAACCCGGCGGAACAACCGAACTTGGCGAGGTCCTCGGCGGGCAGGTAGCTGCGCCCGTTGCCCGCGTCCTCCCGTACGTCCCGCAGGACGTTGGTGAGTTGCAGGGCGAGACCGAGCGTATTGGCGTACTCCGCGGCGCGCTCCGCCTCACGCGCGCCGGGCACCGTGCCGAACACGCCGAGCGAGAGCCGTCCAATGGCCCCGGCGACGCACCGGCAGTAGTCCTTCAGGTCGTCCCAGGTCTCGTAGGTCTCACCGCGTACGTCCATCAGAACGCCGTCGATGAGCTCGTCCAGGCCGCCGAGCGGCAGCGGGAAGCGGCGCGCGGCGTCGGCGAGCGCGACCGCCACCGGGTCGGTGTCGTCCTGCTCGATCTCACCGTCCCGGACACGGGTCAGCAGCGCGCGGGTCTCCTCCAGCCGTACCTGCTTGACCGTCGGGTCGAGGTCGCCGTCGCCGATGTCGTCGACCCGGCGCGAGAACGCGTAGAGGGCCGACATGGCCTGCCGCTTCTCCCCGGGCAGGAGTCTGATGCCGTACGCGAAGTTACGGGCCTGCTGCCCCGTCACGGTCTCGCAGTACCGGTACGCAGCGAGCACCGGCGCGGACGTGTGCGCGGTACCGTCCACGGTCCGGCTCACCCCTCTCGTCGCAATGTGGAGCCCACCTCGCGCAGCAGTCCGAGCTTGGTGGCCTTCGGCGGCCCCGGAAGGACGTCATACCGCGCGGCCGCGACCGCCGCGAGCGCGGACCGGCCCCCGGCGACAAACCCGGCGAGCAGCAGCTTCAGCCTGCCGTGGACGCTACCCACCAGCGGGGTGCCTTCATTCAACAGATCGCGGGCGCGTTCCGCTTCGAATTTCACCAGCGCGCGCACCTTCGCGCCGCCGGTGGGGGCGGCGAGATCGGTCTCGGACACGCCGAACCGCTCCATGTCCTCGGCGGGCAGGTAGACGCGGTCGCGGCGGAGGTCCTCGGCGACGTCCTGGAGGTGCTCGACGATCTGCAGGGCGGTGCACACGGCGTCGGAGCGGCGGATCCGCTCCGGGGTGGCGGTTCCGGTGACGGCGAGGACCAGTCGGCCGACGGGGTTGGCGGACAGTTCGCAGTAGGCCAGCAGGTCCTCGTACCGCGCGTAGCGGCTGATCCGCTGGTCCTGGCGGTTGGCCTCGATCAGGCCGAGGAACGGCTCGGGGGTGAGCCCGTGGCGGCGCACCGTCGGTTGCAGCGCTCGCAGAATGGGGTGGCCGGGTGTGGAGTCGAAGACCTTGCGCAGATCGGCCTCGAAGGCGTC
This sequence comes from Streptomyces sp. NPDC020096, assembly GCA_040631425.1. Taxonomy (GTDB): domain Bacteria; phylum Actinomycetota; class Actinomycetes; order Streptomycetales; family Streptomycetaceae; genus Streptantibioticus_A. The sequence continues at coordinate 74,666 of JBEYJY010000042.1, read as the reverse complement.
GAGCATGGCGAGCCGGTCACCGGACGCCTCGCGCGGCAGGCCCAGCCACACCGCGTCGTCCCGGCCGGGCGGCAGGTCGCCGTCGCCGATGTCGTCGACCAGCCGGGCATAGCCGTAGATCGCCATCAGGTCAGCGCGCCAGGCGCGCGGCAGGAAGAACGGCGCGACGGGGAAGTTCTCACGGGCGGCCTTGTCCAGCACGGCCTGCGACTGCACGGCCTGGGACCGGACGGCCGCGCCGGCCTGCCCGTCACCCACCCGCGCGGTCACCACTGGACACCTCGGGTGCGAGCGGCGGACGCGCCTCGGAGCTGGATGGTTTCCGTCGTCATGGCCGCCACATCCCCCGTTCTACACCGATCCCTAGGATCTTCCCATTTCGGACACGCCGCTCCCAATACCACCCCTCCATTCCGGCTCCCACCGCGCTGTGGATCCGCCCTGCCCTATGAGGGGACGGAGCATCGGTAATGCGGCGCCGAGCACCGCTCCAGCGTACGCCGTACAGTGATCCGCCGTACGCGGGGGTGGCCCGGGAGAACCACCCCGCCACAGAACAACACGGTGCGTTGTGAATCTTCCCTTCCACCCCACGAGTTGCCGCCCATCACGCTATCGGCCTCCGCCGATGCTGTCGGCGGAGGCCGGGAAAAAGTCCGTGTGGTATGCCGGGGTGCGGCTATTTGCCGGTGTGTTCCTCGTACGCCTCAAGCACCTGCTCGGTCGGGCCGTCCATCCACAGCTCGCCCTTCTCCAGCCACAGCACCCGATCACAGGTATCCCGGATCGACTTGTTGTTGTGGCTCACCAGGAACACCGTCCCGGCCTCCGCCCGCAACTCCCGGATCCGCTCCTCCGACCGCCTCTGAAACGCCCGGTCACCCGTCGCCAACGCCTCATCGATCATCAACACATCGTGCTGCTTCGCCGCCGCGATCGAAAACCGCAACCGCGCCGCCATACCCGACGAATACGTCCGCATCGGCAACGAGATGAAATCACCCTTCTCATTGATCCCCGAGAAGTCCACAATGTCCTGGTACTTCTCCCGGATCTCGGTATTACCCATCCCCATCGCCAAGCCGCCCAGGATCACGTTCCGCTCCCCCGTCAGGTCATTCATCAGCGCCGCGTTCACCCCCAACAACGACGGCTGACCATCCGTATAGACCCGACCCCGCTCCGGCGGCAACAACCCCGCGATCGCCCGCAACATCGTCGACTTACCCGAACCATTCGACCCGATAAGCCCCACCGCCTCACCCCGGTACGCGACAAAACTCACCCCGCGCACCGCATGCACCTCACGCACATTCGGCGACGTACGACGCTGCACGATCCGGCTCAACGCCGCCGTCGCACTCCCCTTGCCACTGCCCGCGCCATGCACCCGGTACACGATGTGCAGATCGTCAACGATCACGGTGGGAATACGCTCACCGGACCCGGGCACCACACTGGTTCCACTCTGCTCAGCCACGACCGTACTGCTCCTCAGCCTTCCAGAAGAACACGAAGCCCCCGATACCGGCGACAACGGCCCATGCCACGGCGGCGATCCACACGTGGTGCGGCAGTTGCGCGGAGGTGAAGCTGTCGATCAGCGCGAAGCGGATCAAGTCGATGTACACGGCGGCCGGGTTCAGATCGAGCAACACACCGACCGCGGACGGCAGATGCTTGACGACCTTGTCGATCGCGTAGAACACACCGGAGACGTACATCCAGGTGCGCAGCAGGAAGGGCATCAGCTGGGCGAGGTCGGTGACCTTGCTGCCCAGCCGGGCCACGTACAGCGCGACACCGATGTTGAAGACGGACTGCAGCACCAGCGCCGGAATCAGCAGGAACCACGAGAACTGCGGGACCTCACCGGTCATCAGCACGATGGCGACCAGCACGATCATCGAGTACAGCAGCTGCTGCAGCTGGATGAGGGTGACCGAGATCGGCAGCGCGGCCCGCGGGAAGTGCAGCGCGCGGATCAGTCCGAGGTTGTCGGAGACGGCGCGGGTGCCGGCGAGCACCGTGGACTGCGTGAAGTTGAAGACGAAGACGCCGGTGACCAGGTAGGCGATGAAGTTGTCGATGCCGTGGTCGGTCTGCAGCAGTACACCGAAGATCAGGTAGTAGACGGCCGCGTTGAGCAGCGGCGTCATCACGTTCCAGATCTGCCCGAGCCGCGCCTTGGTGTACTGGGCGCTCAGCCGGGCGATGGAGTACGCCACGATGAAGTGCCGACGTCCCCACAACTGGCGGACGTACTCCGGCAGGCTCGGCCGGGCGCCGCTCACCGACAGCCCGTACTTGGCCGCCAGATCGGCCGCGGAAAGGCCGTCGCCGGCAGACGGCGCCGGAGGCGTGCTCACGGCGACCGCGCCCTCGTGCGTGGTATCGCTCACAGTTGACACTTTCGTCCTCATGGTGCGCCGACCGGGGCGGGATCCCGGTCTGCGCCCGATGCGTTTCCATCCGAGCTTGTCAGATGATGGGTGGTCGTCCCAGTCGGGTCAGCCGCCAAACCGTACGCCACTTCATTGTGTGACGCGGGCCACAGGGGCTGGCCCAGCCCTCCTTGAATCCACCCAGCCAGGCCCGCAGCGCCTTCTTGGACGGGCGGCGGGCGAGGGTGAGCAGGATCCAGGTTCCCAGATAGAGCGGCACCAGGGGAGCCGGAAGGTTCCGTCGGGCCAGCCACACCCGGTTGCGGGCCACCATCCGGTGGTACACGGCGTGCCTGCTCGGAGCGGTCGCGGGGTGCTCCAGCACCATGTCGGACCGATAGTCGATCAGCCACCCTGCATCCAGCGCCCGCCAGGCCAGATCGGTCTCCTCATGGGCGTAGAAGAACTCGTCGGGCAGCCCGCCGACCTGCTGGAAGACGGCGGTCCTGGCCGCGCTGGCGCCGCCGAGGAAGGTGGTGACCCGGGAGGAGCGCATCGGATCCGAAGCGCGCAGCCGGGGTACGTGGCGGCGCTGGGTGGTGCCGGTCTCCGGATCGGTGATGCGGAAGCTGAGGATGCCCAGCCCCGGGTCGGCGGTGAACGCCTCGCGGACCAGTTCCGCCGTGTCGTCGTTCGGCAGGAAGCCGTCGTCGTCCAGGAAGAGGATCGCGTCGACCTCCCGGCCGCCCGGGCCGAACGCCTCGATGCCCACGTTGCGTCCGGCCGGGATGCCCAGGTTCTCCGGCAGCTCCACCGTCCGTACGCCGTCCGGGAGTTCGGGCAGCGGTGAGCCGTTGCCCACCACCACCACCTCGACGGCGTCGCCGCGCTGCTTGGCGACGGAGTCCAGCAGCGCGCGCAGCTCGGCGGGGCGGTTGCCCATGGTGAGCACCACCGCGCCGAGCTTCCTCACCTGGCCCGTCATCGCAACCTGCTCGACGCGAGGATGGACACCAGGTGCAGCAGGGTCTGGAGCACCGCGATGGCGGCGAGCACGGCGACGCCCAGCCGCGAGAAGAACAGGTCGCCCCTGATCGCGTCCGCGATCGCCAGAACCAGGATGACCAGGGACGCCTCGATCCCGAGGACGAGCCGGTGGAACTTCAGGGCCGCGGCGGCCCTGCGGGCCAGCGCCAGACCGGACGAACGCGGCTCGGACGCCGCCTCCTTGACCGGCGGCAGGCCGCCCTGGTGACGGGCGACGCCGACGAGGTCGGTCTCGGCCTTGATCAGGATCGCTCCGAGGGCGGCGAGAGTGCCGAGAAAGGCCCACAGCCAGTCGATCCTCCCGGGGCCCCACAGGTCGGCGGCGCGCAGCCCGAAGCCCACCAGAACCGCGGCGTCGCACAGGTAGGCACCGACGCGGTCCAGGTACACGCCGCCGAGCGAGAACTGCTTCTTCCAGCGGGCGATCTCGCCGTCGACGCAGTCGAGCAGCAGGTAGAGCTGGACCATCAGCACGCCGAGCACGGCACCCGGGATCCCCGGCACCAACAGCGCCGGGGCGGCGAGGACGCCGAAGACGGTCATCAGGTAGGTCAGCTGGTTGGGCGTGACCCGCGTGTTCACCAGGTGCCGGTCCACCCGCAGCGAGATCTCCCGCATATAGATGCGCCCGGCCCAGTGCTCACCGCTGCGCCGGTCCTTCACCCCGGCGGGGTGAACGACCGGCCGCAGTTCAGCTACCGATGGCTTTGACATAGTCCGCGTACGCATCCCTGATCGCGTCGGTGTCGAGGTCCAGGTGTTCCAGGATCGTGTACCGCCCGGGGCGGGTCTGCGGCGCGTACTCCACCGCCGCGACGAACTCGTCGTCGGAGAAGCCGATTTCGCCCGGTAGCACCGGGAGGCTGTGCCGCCGCAGGACGTCGGCGATATAGCGGGCCTCCTCCGTGGCGCCGCGCAGGTACATCGCGAACGCCGCCCCGAGGCCACACTGTTCACCGTGCGAGGCGGCCCGCTGCGGGTACAGCAGGTCGAAGGCATGGCTGATCTCGTGGCAGGCGCCGGACGACGGGCGGGTGTCCCCGCTGATCGCCATGGCGATGCCGGAGAGCACCAGGCCCTCGGCGAGCGTGGTCAGGAAGTCGTCGTCGGCGATGGTGCCGGGGTGCCGGAGCACCGACTCGCCCGCGCTGCGGGCCATCGCGGCGGCCAGGCCGTCGATGGGCTCACCGGTCTCGCGGTGGGACAGCTCCCAGTCCGCGAGGGCGGAGAGGTTGGAGACCGCGTCACCGATTCCGGAGCGCACGAAGCGGGCCGGGGTCTCGCGGATCACATCGAGGTCGATGACCAGCGCGATCGGCTGCGGGACACCGTAGGAACCGCGGCCGTTGTCGTTGTCCAGCGTGGAGACCGGCGAGCAGATGCCGTCGTGCGACAGGTTGGTCGCGACGGCCACCATCGGCAGCCCGACCCGCGCGGCCGCGTACTTGGCCACGTCGATCACCTTGCCGCCGCCGAGCCCGACCACCGCGTCGTACCGCTTGCCGCGCATCGCGTCGGCCAGCTGGACGGCGGAGTCCAGCGAGCCGCCCGCCACCGAGTACCAGTCGGCGCCCGGCAGCTCGGGAGCGAGCCGCTCACGCAGCTTCTGGCCGGAGCCGCCGCTGATGGCGACCGCGAGCTTGCCCGAACTGGAGACACGCTGGTCGGCGAGGAGGCCGGCCAGGTCGTCCAGCGCACCGCCGTTGATGTCGACGACCACCGGCGAGGGGATCAGCCGGGTCAGTACTGGCACGCGATCTCCCGGGCGCGGTTGAGGTCGTCGTGGTTGTCGATCTCGACCCAGGAGACCTCGCCGATGGCGGCGGTGTCGACCTGGAAGCCGCGGTTGACCAGCTCCTGGTAGCCGTCCTCGTAGTACAGCTGCGGGTCGCGCTCGTAGGTGGCCTTCAGGGCGTCCGCGAGCGCCTCGGCGGCCTCGGACTCGATGAGGGTCACGCCGATGTACTCACCGGTGGCGTCGGCGGGGTCCATCAGCTTGGTGATGCGCCGCACGCCCTTGCCGTCGGCGGTGACGACCTTCATCTCCTCGTCGGCGAGCTTCTTCACCGTGTCGAGGGCGAGGATGATCTGCTGCCCGTTGCCGCGGGCGTCGAGCAGGGTGCGCTCGACGGAGACCGGGTGCACGGTGTCGCCGTTGGCGAGGATCACGCCTTCCTTGATGACGTCACGGGCGCACCACAGGGAGTAGGCGTTGTTCCACTCCTCGGCCCTGTCGTTGTGGACCAGGTGCAGCTTGACGCCGTACTTCCGCTCCAGCGCGGCCTGGCGCTCGACGACGGCCTCGCCGCGGTAGCCGATGACGACGGCCGCGTCGGTCAGACCGACCTCGGCGAAGTTGCCCAGGGTCAGGTCGAGGACGGTGGTGGTGCCCTCTCCCGCAGGGTCCACCGGGACCAGGGCCTTCGGCAGGGTGTCGGTGTAGGGGCGCAGACGCCGTCCGGCGCCGGCCGCCAGCACGAGGCCGATCATGTGGGTTCTCCTGTTTCGTCGTGTACCGCGGGTGCTCCGGCCGAGACCCAGAAACGAATGGACTCGGTGAGCACCACGAGCGCCAGATATCCGGCCAGGGCCGCGAGCGCCGTTGTCAAAGCTGTGCTGTGCGCGAGCAGGGCGGCCGCCACGGTGGCCACCAGCAGCCTGCCCTCATGGCCGCCGGTCGCGCGGACCAGGGCCCTGGGAGGCGCACCGGTGCCGCCGCGGATGCGGTACACCGTGTCGTAGTGATGGTAGGCGACGGCCGCGACCAGCCCGAACGCCGCCGGAAGCGCGCCGGACACGCCGGAGCGTGCGGCGAGCGCCAGCAGGACCACGTACTCGGTGGCGCGGAAGACCGGCGGAACCAGCCAGTCGAGCGCCCCCTTCAGCCGTCCTGCTACCGCTACTGCCGAGGTCAGGCAGTACAGGCCCGCCCCGAGCACCGGCCACCAGGTGCCGTACGGGGCGAACGCAGCGGTGCCGATCGCGGCGGCGCCGCCGACCACGGCGATCGCGGGTGCCGCGAAGGACGGCAGCACCCGGGCCCCGAGTTCCGCGAGCGGACCGGAGTCGGCCAGGTCGGCGAGCGCCTGGGCGGCGCGGTCGGTGCGGCGGGCCTTGCGGGTGACCGAACGCAGTACCCGGCCCGCGGTGGTGTAGCAGGCGGCGAGCGAGCAGCCGACCAGCAGCGCGTAGAAGACCACCCGCGGGGTGGTGGCCGCGGTCAGTACCGCGATCAGCGCCCAGCGCTCGCCGATCGGCAGCACGATCATCCGGCGCACCCAGACCGTCCAGCCGACGCTGTCCAGCCGGTCGGAGAGGGCGGCGGTGGGGCTGGTGTTGGCGGTGGCGTCGTGGTTCGCCTCGTTGAAGGAGAAGTCCACGACATGGCGGCAGGTCTGCAGCACCATCGCGCCGAGCGCCAGCGCCCAGACGTCGTCGCCCGCCCGGGCCGCGCCGAGCGCGAGGCCCGCGTAGTACGCGTACTCCTTGGCCCGGTCGAAGGTGGCGTCCAGCCAGGCGCCGAGCGTGGAGTACTGGAGGGAGTACCGCGCCAGCTGCCCGTCGGTGCAGTCCAGGAAGAACGAGGCCAGCAGCAGGACGCCCGCCGCGATGAAGCCGGTCCTGGTCCCGGTGGCCGCGCAACCGGCGGCGATCAGCGCGACGAGCAGCGAGGCGGTGGTCACCTGGTTGGGGGTGAGACCGCGCCGGGCGCACCAGCGGGCCAGGTAGCGGGAGTACGGGCTGACGCAGAAGGTCGTGAAGAAGCCGTCGCGCGACTTGACGGCGGTACGCAGCCGCACCTGTTCCTCGTCGACGGCCGCGACCGCGCTGCGGGCCTGCGCGCGGGCCACTTCGCCGGTGGGCACGGCGGCGGTCAGTACACCCAGTTCCGGACGGTGTACGGGGACGCCCGCGGTGTCCAGTGCGGCGGCCAGCTCGTCGGGGGCGGCGAGGCCGTCGGCGGCGAGGCACAGCTGCGCGCGAGCGGCCGCGCTGACGCCGAGGGCGCCGGGGATGGCGCCCGCCGCGAAGCGCGGGTCGGTCAGCGCCAGCCGCAGCGCGTGGCGGTGCCCGATGAAACGGCGGTCGACCACAGCGACCCTGGTCCCGGCGGGCGCGGCCTTGAGGTGCCCGGCCACCTCCGCCGGGCTGTCCGCGGCGACCACGTCAAAGCCGAGGAGGCGCAGGTCGTCCTCCAGGGATGAGTCCGCGACCGGCGGACCGGTGAGGATGGCGGTCGACAGACGAACTCACTCCCTGATGGGTCAAGGCGACGGCAATGGCCTGCGTGGCTGCTGCACCCCGTGGCGCCCGGGTTCCGGACGCGCCCGCGTCCCGCCACGGCAGGTCGCGGGGCGGGTTCGACGGCTGAGGCTATCGGATACCCGGAAGGCACCGTTCACCGCACGTTCACTACCGCCCGGCGGCAGCCGCGCCACGGCCTCGACCGGGGCCGGTCGCCCGGGAGGGCGGCACAGCAGACACCCCAGCATGGGCGAGAGCCGGGCGTGGCGACAAACCGGCGGGGGTGCGGTGGCGTGCGGCAGACTTAGGGATCTCGTACGTCATGAGCGTCAAGAGCGAAGGATGGCCATGCCGATCAGTCCCGCCACCGGCCGGCCCGGCGACCCAGCGAGCACCGGTCCGTCGTCCGAGGGGCCGTCGTCCGACGGCAGCTCCGCACCGATCCTGCTGGAGCTGGTCGACGAGGGCGGTGTGACCATCGGCACGGCCGAGAAGCTGTCCGCGCATCTGCCGCCGGGCAGACTGCACCGGGCGTTCTCGGTGTTCCTCTTCGACGAGTCGGGACGGCTGCTGATGCAGCGGCGGGCGCTCGGGAAGTACCACTCGCCCGGAGTGTGGTCCAACACCTGCTGCGGCCACCCGTACCCGGGCGAGCAGCCGTTCGTCGCCGCCGCCCGCCGTACCGCGGAGGAGCTGGGCGTCGCCCCGGCGCTGCTGCGCGAGGCGGGGACGGTGCGCTACAACCACCCTGACCCGGCCTCGGGCCTGGTGGAGCAGGAGTACAACCACCTGTTCGTGGGTCTGGTCCGGGCCGAGGTGCGCCCCGATCCGAAAGAGGTCTGCGACACCGTGTTCGTGACGCCGGACGGGCTGGCGGGGCTCCGCGAGCAGACCACGCTGTCCGCGTGGTTCGGCACCGTGCTTGAGGCCGCGCTGCCCGCGGTACGGGAGCTGACCGGCCCGTCAGCGGGCTGGTGACGAGCCGGTAGGGCTGCCCTCGCTACAGCAGCGGCGCCGAGAACGGGAGGGCCGCCCAGACCACCTTGCCGCCCGCCGGGGTGTGTTCGACGTCACAGGCGCCTCCCGCCTCGTCGGTGATCGCCTTCACCAGCAGCAGGCCGCGACCGCCGGTCTTGGCGTAGTCGGCCTCCAGCGCCTTGGGGCGGTAGGGGTGGTTGTCGGCGACGCCGACCCTGACCCACTGCGGGCCCACCGTGACCTCCACGGTGATCTGCGGAGAGAGCACGGCGGCGTGCCGTACGGCGTTGGTGACCAGTTCCGAGACGATCAGCAGCAGACCGTCCACGGTCTCGGCGGCGACCGGGACGCCCTGCCGGGCTAGCAGATCGCGCACCGCGTGCCGTACCTGCGGTACCGAGGAGTCCACGGCCGGTGCGGTGAACCGCCAGGCGCCCTCGTACGGGCAGGAGGGGACTCGCTCCGCGCCCGGAGCCGCGCTGGCGGCCTCCGGGGGCATGGGTTCGGGCGGGGTTCTCCCGCAGACCGTCATGACAGCACCAGCCCTCGCGTGACGTTCCCCGCAGTCCCGCCGTGTCCCCACTTGCCGGGGCGACGGGAACCGCCTCATATGTGAAGAGTGTTGGGGCCACAGGGCCTTTACCGTTGCGCTGACCACAAGTCAGCGTGTCTCGACGGCTCTTGACCGATTGAGACCGTCTACAGTGGGCTGACGGAGCAGTCTTGCGGCTTTTGTTCGCTAATTTCAGGGGGTTGTCCGAGAGGCAGACATTAGGATCGCCCAGACCTGACAGCCGGACCGGACAGGAGAAACGCGGATGGCAGAGCCCGGCCTGCTGCTTGACCACACCGACGGCGCCGCCACCGCGACCGTCACGATAAGCAACCCGGCCAAGCGGAACGCCATGACACTGTCCATGTGGCGGGAGTTGCCGGAGCTGCTCGACCGGCTCGCCGCCGACCCCGCGGTGCGGGTACTGGTGCTCACCGGTGCGGGCGGGACGTTCTGCGCGGGCGCCGACATCACCGGACTGCGCGGACAGGAGGACCCCGGTGCGGCGGCGGTGCTCGCGGAGGAGGCGCTGGCCGCGTTCCCCAAGCCGACGATCGCGGCGATCCGCGGCTTCTGCGTGGGCGGCGGCTGCCAGCTGGCGGCGGCCTGCGATCTGCGCTTCGCGGCACACGGCGCGCGGTTCGGCGTGACCCCGGCCAAGCTCGGCATCGTCTACCCGGCGTCGTCCACCCGCAGGCTGGTCGGCCTGGTCGGTCCCTCGACCGCCAAGTACCTGCTCTTCTCGGCCGAGTTGATCGACGACGAACGGGCACTGCGCACCGGCCTGGTGGACGAACTGCTCGCCGAGGACGCACTGGACGAACGGGTGGCGCAGTTCGCCCGGATCCTCGCCAGCCGCTCCCAGCTCACCCAGGCGGCGGCGAAGGAGTTCACGGCGATGGCACTGCGGGCGGACGGCGTCGCGGACCCGGGGCGGCTGGCGCACTGGGCGGACCAGGCCCGAGGCAGCGCGGACCGCGCCGAGGGGGTGGCCGCCTTCCTGGAGCACCGGGCCCCGAAGTTCACCTGGACGGTCGAGGCGGCGGACGCCGCCCGCCCGGCGCGCCGGGGGCACATCGGCAACGGTTCTACCGGCGGGTAACGTGACGCCATGACGACTCTCACCCTGCGCGCGTCACGGCGTTGCTACAACGCCCTCAACCCGCTGCACTCGGCTTTCTACTTCGCGCCAGAGCACGACGACGAGCTTGCCGCGCTCGGACTCGAACGCGGGTCGATGGCGTACTTCGCCGGGCGAGCCGCGCCGCTCGGCGCCGTCGGTGCGGGCACGGTCACCGCGACGTTCTACAACTTCCACCCCGACCTGGTGGCCCGGCACATCCCGCGCGCCTGGCACGCCGCGTCACCGCGGGCCGTGCTGGAGGCCCGGCTGCGCATCACCGACGCCTATCTGCGGCGGCTGCTCGGCCCGGAGGCGATCGGTTCACGGCAGTTGACCGAGGCCGCCGAGCTGGCGCTGCGGGCCACCGAGGCGTGCGGCCGACCCGGCCGCCCGCTGTACTCGGCCAATGCCGACCTGCCGGTGCCCGACGCCCCGCACCTGGCGCTGTGGCACGCCGCCACGCTGCTGCGCGAGCACCGTGGTGACGGGCATCTGATCGCGCTCGCCGAGGCGGAACTCGACGGCCTGGAAGCCCTGGTGACCCACACCGCCACCGGCAAGGGGTTCACCCGCTACTTCTCACAGGCCACCCGCGGCTGGTCGGCCCAGGAGTGGTCGGCGGCCGAGGACCGGCTGCGGGAGCGCGGTCTGCTGGACGCGGCGGGCGAACTCACCGAGCACGGCGTGGAACTGCGGCGCACCGTCGAGGCCGACACCGACCGCCTCGGCTTCGCCCCTTACCGTCATCTGGGCGCGGAGTACGCGGAGCGGCTCACCGAGCTCGTGGCCCCGTTCACCAAGGCGGTACTGGCGGCCAACGCGCTACCGGTCAAGCACATGGGCAAGTGAGGGTCGGAGCTCCGCCGCACCACCCGCCAGCACCCGGGCCACTTGTGTGATGGGGTGGGTCAGCGAGAATGCAGCGAGCGCACCGACCAGGAGATGCCCATGACCCTCGCCGGGACAGCCGCGATACGCACCGGTACGGCCGCCCCCGCGGCCGCGCGCGTCCGCCGCGATCCGCGACTGGCGATCGTCGCCGTGCTCTACACCGCCGCTCAGCTGATGTTCGCGGCCCCTGGCCGCTCGCTCGCCTGGGATGAGTCGATCTACTTCTCGCAGGTGGACCCGCGCTCTCCCGCCGCCTTCTTCAGCGCACCGCGCTCACGCGGGGTGACCCTGCTCGGCGCGCCGGTGGCGGCGTTCACCTCCGACCCCCTGGTGCTGCGGACTTTCCTCGCGGTGCTCTCCGGGCTCGCGCTGTTCGGTGCGTTCGCCGTGTGGCACCGGATCATCGGGCGGGGCACCTCGGCACTGGCCGCGCTGCTGTTCGCTGGGCTGTGGGTGACCGTCGAGTACGGGTCGCAGATGATGCCGAACCTGTGGGTGGCCTTCGGGGCGGTGGCGGCCACCGGGTTCTTCCTGCTCGCGGTACGGGAGGGGCCGCGCCGGGGCCATCTGGTCGGGCTCGCGGTGGCCGTCGGCTGGCCCACTTTGGTCCGCGCCCCGGACGGCGTGTGGCTGGCGCTGCCGCTGCTCGCGGGGGTGGTCCTGGTCCGGGCCTGGCGCAGCTGGCGGATCGCGGCGGCGATCGCCGCGGGGCTGGCGGCCGGGATGGCGGAGTGGATGGCGGAGGCGTACGCGCGGTTCGGCGGGATCTCCGAGCGGCTGGCGGACTCGGACGCGATAGAGGGGGGCCTGGGCTTCTCGTGGAACGTCGGCAACGCGCTGCGCAGCGCGGACGGCCCGCTGCTGTGCCGCCCGTGCGACGTCGGCTATCCGGCCGTGTCGCACATCGCCTGGTGGCCCGCGCTACCGCTGCTCGCCGTGGTGGGGATCGTGGTCGCGGCGCGGGCGGGACGGTTGGCGACCGCGCTGCTGCCGGTGGTGTGCGCGGTGTCGCTCTCGGCTTCGTATCTCTTCCTGATCCCGTATGCGGCGCCGCGGTTCCTGCTTCCCGCGTACGCGCTGCTGGCGCTGCCGGTCGCCGCGCTGCTGGCGGCGGGGGCTCGGTCGGTGCGCACCTCGCCGACGCCGCTGCGGATCACCGCCGCCGTGCTCGCCGGGACGCTGCTCGCCGGGCACTGGTACGTCCAGGCGCAGATCCTGCACCGGCAGATCGGCTCGGCGCGGCGGAACGTCGGCGAGTACCGGGCGCTGGCCGACGCGCTGCGCCGGATCGGCATCCGGCCGCCGTGCCTGGTCGCGGGTGACTCGCAGCCCATCGCCTACGACGCGGGATGCGCCTCGTCGATCGCCTCGAACCTGCGCAGCGATGCCTCGCAGGCCTCGGGGCCGGCGGTGGTCCGCGCCGCGGAACACCGGGCGGTCGCGATCCTGGTCGCCCCCGGCGGCGGCGCCCCCTCCTACGCACCGGGCTGGCAGCGCCACGAGCTGACCGGATCCCCGCTGATCACGGGCTGGTCGGCATACGTACCGCCGAAGCGCTAGCCAGCGCTTCGGCGGGTCCTTCTTCGGGGGTGCGGCGGGTTTGACACCGCCGGTCTGCGCCATTGTGGTTGCTCGCCTTGGAAGCGGGTGGCGCGGCGGGGGGCGCTTCGGGTCCGCACTGTCGTGGCGGCGAGGCGATTGTGGATCTTCGCCCTGGTGCGGTGGGCTCGACACCGCCGGTCTGCGCCGTCGCGGTTGCTCACCGTCGCGGCGGAGAGTTGCTGCTGCCGCAGCGTCGGGTGGCGCTACGGTGCCCGTCCGCACTGTCGTGACCGCTCGCTGGCGCGCTGAGGGGAATCGCGGATCTTCATCGGGGCGCGGTGGACTCGACACCGCCGATCCGCGTCATCACGGTTGCTCGCCGACGCGGCGGAGAGTTGTCGCTGCCGCAGGGGGCCCGGGGTGCCCGGCCGCCCCGTCGTAACCGTCCGTCCGCCGTTGCGGCGGGAAATTCGTTGCGCCGCGATGGCGCACAAGCACGATTGGCGCGGTCCGGCGGTGTCGTACCCGCCGCACCCCGCCGGGGCGGCCTACGGTTCGACCGGCTCGCGGGCGTGCTGTCGGGTGTGTCGGGCGACCGTGTGAGGATCGCGCAGCGCGCACGGTCCCTCGGGCATCGCCGGGTGGCTGCCGAGCAGCACGATGCCGATCACGATGGCCAGCAGTCCGGCGGCCTGCCAGGCGAGCGCGCCGGGCGTCACCCGCAGCTGGTCACCCAGGAACCCCACACCGCAGGCGATACCGGCGAGCGGCTGCGCGGCGGTCAACGCGGGCAGCGAGGAGCGCAGCGGCGCGGTCTCGAAGGCGCTCTGCACCAGCAGCAGCCCGGTCAGCCCGAGCGCCACGATCACGTACGGCTGCCAGTGGATCAACAGCACGGCGACGCCGCCGCTCCTGACGAACTGGCCCGAGATGCGGGTGAGGGCGTCCTGCAGACCGTAGAGCAGTCCCGCGGCCAGCGCGAGGACGGTCGCCTCCAGGGTGGGCCGCAGGCGTTTGGCGAGCGCCGTCAGCAGCATCGCGAGGCCGACGAAGGTGCCGAACAGCACCCAGTGCCGCAGCGGTCCGGCCAGTTGGCCGCCACCGGACGGCTGGCCCGCGACGATGAACGACGTCACACCGAGCGCCAGCATCGCCACCCCGGCCCAGCCGCTCCAGCCGAGCGGCTGTCCGGTGAGCCACCGTGACAGGCCCATGGCGAAGAGCAGATTGGTGGCGGTGAGCGGCTCGACCAGGGAGATCTCGCCGTGCGTGAGGGCGAGTGCCCCCAGCACCATCCCGGCGACCATCGCCGCGATGCCGATCACCCACTCGGGCATCCGCAGCAGATCGAGCAGCAGCCTGAAGGAGAGGAAGTCGCTGAGCGGAGCGCGTTGCGCCGCTCGCTGCTGCAGTACGAAGCCGAAGCCGAGGCAGCAGGCGGCGCTGATCCCGAGTAGGAATACGACCACGACGTCACCCTCTCGACCCGGCTCGAACCGAACTCGGGCGCCGTCACGGCGCCTGCCTCCATATAACGGCTGTGCGGTCTCCGCAGTGCCGACGATAGCGCCCCCCGCCGGGGTCAGCGACCGTCCTTCTCCCACCCGTCGCCCGCCACCACGCTCAACGAAGGCTCCCCCGGACTTCGTCCGGGCGCACCCCCAGCGCCGCTGTCTGCTTTCAGCCCCACTGGTCGTAGCCGAGCTTGGCGACCAGCAGCACCACGACGACCAGCAGCGCGTACCGGACGAACGAGGCGCCGTTCTTGAGCGCCATCCGCGCGCCGAGCGCGCCGCCGGTCACATTGCCCACGGCCATCGCGGCGGCCAGCAGCCACAGCACATGGCCCTGCACCACGAAGACGATGAGCGCACCGAGGTTGGTGCCGACGTTCACCACCTTGGCCATCGCCGAACCGTGTACGAAGTCAGCTCCCAGGACCAGCAGGAAGGTGATGATGAGGAAGGTGCCGGTGCCGGAGCCGATCACGCCGTCGTAGAAGCCGATGCCCGCACCGCTGAGCGCGGCGGCGGTCGCCGCACGGGAGCGGCTGAGCCGCACCGGCGCGTGCGTACGGCCGAAGTCCGGGCGCAGGGTGACGAACGCGCCGACGGTCAGCAGCGCCGCCATGATCACCGGGCGGAACACCCCGCTGGGCAGCGCGGTGGCCACCAGTGCGCCGCCCGAGGCCGCGGGCAGCGCGACCGCCGCGGCGAGCCCCACGAATCTCCAGTTGACGTCCGTCTTGCGGACAAAGGTGATGGCCGCCGAGGTGGTACCGGTTATCGCCACCGCCTTGTTGGTGCCGAGCACGGTGGCGGTGGGCAGGGTCGGGAACGCCACCAGCATCGCGGGGAGTTGCAGCAGACCACCGCCGCCCACCACCGCGTCGATCCATCCGGCGGCGACGGCGACGGGTATCAGCTGTAAGGCGTCCAGCACGGTCATCGGTCCCCCACCCTTCGTTCAGAGCACCGATCATGCCGGACGCGGCGGTCGGCGGACGAGCCGCCCCCTGTTCGATCACGCCGCGTCACACCTGGTCAGACCCTACGGCGATCGATCATTGTCGGCCACGATCGGTCACGCTCGATCGACTCTCCCGCCTGGGCCGACTCTTTCGGAGAGCCCGAGATCAGGCTTCGACGGCCTTCCCGTCCGCCACCTCGATCCGCCGGTTGGTGCGGACCGCACCGAGCATCCGGCGATCGTGGGTGACCAGCAGCAGCGTGCCGTCGTACGAGGCCAGCGCGGACTCCAGCTGCTCGATCGCGGGCAGGTCAAGGTGATTGGTGGGTTCGTCCAGTACCAGCAGATTCACACCGCGGCCCTGGAGCAGTGCGAGCGCCGCCCGGGTCCGCTCCCCCGGCGACAGCGTGGCGGCGGGGCGCAGCACATGGTCGGACTTCAAGCCGAACTTGGCCAGGAGCGTACGGACTTCGGCCGCCGCCATATCGGGTACGACCGCCGCGAACGCGTCGAGCAGCGCCTCATCTCCGTAGAAAAGCCGCCGCGCCTGGTCGACCTCGCCGACCACCACCCCCGGCCCGAGCGAGGCCGCCCCGGCCGCCAGCGGGATCCGTCCGAGCAGGGCGCCGAGCAGCGTGGACTTGCCGGAGCCGTTGGCCCCGGTGATCGCGACCCGGTCGGCCCAGTCGATCTGCAGGTCCACCGGCCCCAACCGGAACTCGCAAAGCCGTACTTCGGCCCCGCGCAAGGTGGCCACGACCGCACCGGCGCGGGGTGCGGCGGCGATGCTCATCCGCAGCTCCCACTCCTTGCGCGGTTCCTCGACCACCTCCATCCGCTCGATGAGCCGCTCGGTCTGGCGGGCCTTGGCCGCCTGCTTCTCGGTGGTCTCCACCCGGGCGTTGCGGCCGATCTTGTCGTTGTCGGTGGCCTTGCGCCGGGCGTTCTTCACGCCCTTCTCCATCCAGGCGCGCTGCATACGGGCCCGGGCCAACAGGGCGGACCTGCTGTCCGCGTACTCCTCGTACTCCTCGCGGGCGTGCCGGCGGGCGACCTCGCGCTCCTCCAGGTAGGCCTCGTACCCTCCGCCGAAGACGTTCACCTGCTGCTGGGCCAGGTCGAGTTCGACGACGCGGTCCACGGTGCGGGCCAGGAACTCGCGGTCGTGGCTGACCACAACGGTTCCGGCGCGCAGCCCCTGGACGAAGGCCTCCAGCCGGTCGAGGCCGTCCAGGTCCAGGTCGTTGGTGGGCTCGTCCAGCAGGAAGACGTCGTACCGGCTGAGCAGCAGCGAGGCGAGCCCGGCGCGGGCGGCCTGGCCGCCGGACAGCGAGGTCATGGGCTGGTCGAGGTCCACGGTCAGGCCGAGGTCGGCGGCGACCGTCTCGGCGCGGTCCTCAAGATCGGCCGCGCCGAGCGAGAGCCAGCGCTCCAGGGCGATCGCGTACGCGTCATCGGCGCCCGGCGAGCCGTCGACCAGCGCCTCGGTCGCGGCGTCGAGGTCCCGCTGGGCGGCGGCCACACCGGTGCGTCGGGCGAGGAAGGCCCGTACCGTCTCGCCAGCCCTGCGCTCCGGCTCCTGCGGCAGATGGCCTACCACCGCCGAGGGCGGGCTGAGCCGCAGCGTCCCTTCCTCGGGGAAGTCGAGACCGGCGAGCAGCCGCAGTAGCGTGGACTTCCCGGCGCCGTTGGCACCGACCAGCCCGATGACATCACCGGGTGCGACGACGAGTTCCAGACCGGAGAACAGGATGCGGTCGCCGTGTCCCGCGGCGAGTCCCTTGGCGACGAGAGTGGCACTCATAAGGGGGTAGATCCTAGCTGCCCGCGTCAGCCCGTTCGATGACATTTCCACCCGGTCAACCGCTCGGAGGTAGTTCCGTGCCCAGTAAGAAGGCCCTCGTCCGCCGCCCCAGCCCGCGCCTCGCGGAGGGACTGGTCACCCACATAGCGCGCTCACCGGTCGACACCGCCCTCGCGCTGCGCCAGTGGGCAGGCTATGTCGAGACCCTGCGGTCGCACGGCTGGCAGACCGTCGAGGTCGCGCCCGCCGACGACTGCCCGGACGGTGTGTTCGTCGAGGACACCATGGTCGTCTTCCGCAACGTCGCGCTGATCGCCCGCCCCGGAGCGGGGTCCCGCAGGCCCGAGACCGCGGCGGCGGAGCGGACCGCGGCCGATCTCGGTCTGTCCATCAACCGGGTCCGGGAACCGGGCACCCTGGACGGCGGCGACATTCTCAAGGTCGGCGACACCATCTACGTAGGCCGTGGCGGCCGCACCAACGCGGCGGGCGTACGGCAGCTGCGCGCCGCCTTCGAACCACTGGGCGCCCGGGTGATCGCCGTTCCGGTGACCAGGGTCCTGCATCTGAAGTCCGCCGTGACCGCGCTCCCGGACGGCACCGTGATCGGCCATCCGCCCCTGGTCGACGACACGTCCGTCTTCCCGCACTTCCTTCCGGTTCCGGAGGAGTCCGGTGCGCATGTGGTGCTGCTCGGCGGCGGCAGACTGCTGATGTCCGCGAGCGCCCCGAAGACCGCCGAACTCTTCGCCGCCCTCGGCTACGCCCCCGTCCCGGTCGACATCAGCGAGTTCGAGAAGCTGGAAGGCTGCGTCACCTGCCTGTCGGTACGCCTCCGCGACCTGTACGAGTAGCGCCTGTCCGGCGGATTTCGGCCGACTTGCGGCGCCTTCGGCAAGCGAGGGGGCCCCGGGGGCCCAGCCCCCGGAACACCCCCACCCCCAGCGGGAGGGGAAAAAGCATGCAAGCACGCTTGATTGTTCTCCCCCGGGGTGCCAGCCTTCTCCGGTGACGGGGTCCATTGGGTGCTGACGTAACGTCAACCAGGGGGCTGGTATGGCCGATTCACGCCTCGTACAGGAAGTCCTGGCGGACTTGGGTGCGGAGAGCGGGGAGCTCGACACGCTGGTCGCCGGTCTGCCCGAGGAGCGCTGGCGCGGGCCGACGCCCGCCCCGGGCTGGACCATCGCGCACCAGATCGCCCACCTGGCCTGGACCGACCGCGCCGCCCTGCTCGCCATCACCGACCCGGTCGCCTTCGCCCGCGAAGCAGAGCGCGCGGCGCGGGCGATCGGCGGCTATGTGGACGACGGCGCCGCCGAGGGCGCCGCGTATCCGCCCGACGTCGTACTGAGCCGCTGGCGCCAAGGGCGTACGCGGCTGCACGAAACCCTCGCCGCCCATCCGCCGGACGCCCGTCTCCCCTGGTTCGGGCCGCCGATGAGCACCGCATCCATGGCCACCGCGCGGTTGATGGAGACCTGGGCGCACGGCCAGGACATCGCCGACGCGCTCGGTGTGCGCCGGACACCGACCACCCGGTTGCGGCATGTGGCCCGGATCGGCGTACGGGCCAGGGACCACGCGTTCACGGTGCACGGACTGGTCCCGCCGGAAGCCGCGTTCCGGGTCGAACTGACCGCACCGGACGGCCAGTTGTGGACGTACGGACCGGACGACGCCGAACAGCGGGTGACCGGGCCCGCGTTGGACTTCTGCCTGCTGGCCACCCAGCGCCGCCATCGCGCCGACCTCGCGGTCACCGCGCACGGCCCGGACGCCGACCGCTGGCTGGACATCGCCCAGGCCTTCGCCGGTCCGCCGGGCGCGGGCCGTCCGCCCACCACGGACACGCGAGGTGAGTGAACCGAAGGGCGCGCCGCCCCCGGCGCCGATGAACACGGCGAAAGAGACGAGGCCAAGTGAACGACGGAGGAGCGAGCGCAGTGCCGAGGAACGTCGACACCCCTGCGGCCGGAGGCCGTTGATGGACTCAGTAACGCGCCCGGCGGGAAGTGAACACATAACGGGCTCCGCGGTCGACACCGCGAGCCCCGAGTACCTGGCGAACCGCGAGGTCGCGCTCGCCCGGCTCGCCGAGCTCGACGCCGAACACGCCAAGGCGATCGGCGGAGGCGGACCGAAGTACGTGGACCGCCATCGAGGGCGCGGCAAACTGCTGGCGCGCGAGCGCGTCGAGCTGCTGATCGACCCCGACACACCGTTCCTTGAGCTGTCGCCGCTCGCCGCGTGGGGCAGCGACTATCCGGTGGGTGCCTCGCTGGTCACCGGTATCGGGGTGATCGAGGGCACCGAGTGCCTGATCACCGCCAACGATCCGACGGTGCGCGGCGGCGCGAGCAATCCGTGGACGCTGAAGAAGGCGCTGCGCGCCAACGAGATCGCGTTCGCCAACCGGCTTCCGGTGGTGAGCCTCGTCGAGTCCGGTGGCGCCGACCTGCCGAGCCAGAAGGAGATCTTCATCCCCGGCGGTGCGCTCTTCCGGGACCTGACCCGGTTGTCCGCCGCCGGAATCCCCACCGTCGCCGTGGTGTTCGGCAACTCCACGGCGGGCGGAGCATACATACCCGGTATGTCCGACCACGTGGTCATGGTGCGCGAGCGCTCCAAGGTCTTCCTCGGCGGGCCGCCACTGGTGAAGATGGCGACCGGTGAGGAGAGCGACGACGAGTCGCTCGGCGGCGCGCAGATGCATGCCCGTACCTCCGGTCTCGCCGACTACTTCGCCGTCGACGAACCGGACGCGCTGCGCACCACCCGGCGGATCGTCGCCCGGCTGGGCTGGCGCAAGCAGGGCCCGGCACCGCGCCCCGACCCGGTACCGCCGTGCTACGACGAAGACGAGCTGCTGGGCATCGTCCCGGGCGATCTGCGCGCCCCCTTCGACCCGCGCGAGGTGATCGCCCGGGTGGTGGACGGCTCGGTGTTCGACGAGTTCAAGCCGTTGTACGGACAGAGCCTGGCGACCGGTTGGGCCGAGCTGCACGGCCACCCGGTGGGGATCCTCGCCAACGCGCAGGGCGTGCTGTTCAGCGCCGAGTCGCAGAAGGCGGCGCAGTTCATCCAACTGGCCAACCAGCGCGACATCCCCCTGCTCTTCCTGCACAACACCACCGGCTACATGGTCGGCAGGGAGTACGAGCAGGGCGGCATCATCAAACACGGCGCGATGATGATCAATGCGGTGGCCAACTCGCGCGTCCCGCACATCTCCGTGCTGATGGGCGCGAGTTATGGTGCCGGGCACTACGGCATGTGCGGCCGGGCGTTCGAGCCGCGCTTCCTGTTCGCCTGGCCGAGCGCCAAGTCTGCGGTGATGGGCCCCGCGCAGCTGGCCGGGGTGCTGTCCATCGTCGCCCGCCAGTCGGCGGCCGCGCAGGGCAGGCCGTACGACGAGGAGGCGGACGCGGGACTGCGCGCGATGGTGGAACAGCAGATCGAGTCGGAGTCACTGCCGATGTTCCTGTCCGGGCGGCTCTACGACGACGGCGTGATCGACCCGCGCGACACCCGCACCGTTCTCGGCCTGTGCCTGACGGCAATCCACAGCGCGCCGGTCGAGGGCGCGCGTGGCGGTTTCGGCGTCTTCCGGATGTAGGGGGCTGTTTCATGATCTCTTCCCTGCTGGTGGCGAATCGCGGTGAGATCGCCCGCCGGGTCTTCCGGACCTGCCGCGAACTGGGCATCGCCACCGTCGCGGTGTACTCCGACGCGGACGCCGACGCCCCGCACGTGCGGGAGGCCGACGCCGCCGTGCGGCTGCCGGGCAGCGCGCCCGGCGACACGTATCTGCGCGACGACCTGATCGTGGCGGCGGCGTTGACGGCGGGCGCCGACGCGGTGCATCCCGGATATGGATTCCTCTCGGAGAACGCCGCGTTCGCGCGTGCCGTGCTGGATGCCGGCCTGACGTGGATCGGTCCGCCACCCGAGGCGGTCGAGGCGATGGGGTCCAAGACCCGCGCCAAGACCCTGATGGCGAAGGCCGGTGTGCCGCTGCTCGACCCGGTCGACCCGGCGACCGCCACACCGGACCAGCTGCCGCTGCTGGTGAAGGCGGCGGCCGGCGGTGGCGGCCGGGGCATGCGGATCATCCGCCAACTCGACACACTGGCAGGCGAGTTGGGGGCGGCCCGGACCGAGGCGGCCGCCGCGTTCGGGGACGGTGAGGTCTTCGTCGAGCCGTACGTCGAGGACGGCCGCCATATCGAGGTGCAGGTGCTGGCGGACGCCCACGGCACCGTGTGGACGCTCGGCGAACGGGACTGCTCGGTGCAACGGCGGCACCAGAAGGTCATCGAGGAGACCCCGGCTCCCGGCATCGGCGACGAACTGCGCCACACGCTGTACGAGGCGGCCCGCGAGGCCGCCCGGACGATCGGCTATGTCGGCGCGGGCACCGTCGAGTTCCTGGTCTCCGCGGACGGCCGCCCGTACTTCCTGGAGATGAACACCCGGCTGCAGGTGGAGCATCCGGTCACCGAGTGCGTGACCGGACTCGATCTGGTGGGCTGGCAGATCCGGGTGGCGGAGGGTGCCCGGCTGCCCGCCGCACCCGCGCCGCCGCGCGGCCATGCGATCGAGGCCCGCCTGTACGCGGAGGACCCGGCCAGGGACTGGCAGCCGCAGACCGGCGCGCTGCACCGCTTCTCGATCCGCGAGACCAGCGGCCTGCGGGTGGACTCCGGGGTCGAGGACGGCGGCACGATCGGGGTGCACTACGACCCGATGCTCGCCAAGGTCATCGCCCACGCCCCGACCCGCGACGAGGCCCTGCGCCTGCTCGCCCACGCGTTGCGGCGGGCCCGGATCCACGGCCCGGTCACCAATCGCGACCTGCTGGTGCGGGTACTGCGCCATCCGGAGTTCGTCCGCGGCGGGGTGCCCACCGACTTCCTCGAACGGCTGCCGCCGACCACCGGCGATCCCGCGGCGGTACGGCTCGCCGCGCTGGCCGCGGCGCTGTGCGACGCGGTGGGCCGCTCACCGTTCGGCGGCTGGCGCAACGTGCCGTCGCAGCCGCAGTCGAAGCGCTACCGCGCCGCGTCCACCGGCGACGAGTACGAGGTCCGCTACCGCCTCACCCGCGGCGGCCTGGTGGCCGAGGGCCATCCGGACGTGCGACCGCTGTCGTGCGCGGCGGACCGTGCGGTGCTCGAAGCCGCCGGTGTCCGGAGGGAGTTCGAGGTGGCGGCGTACGGGGACCAGGTGTACGTCGACTCGGCGCTCGGCGCGGTCGCGTTCACCGCCCTACCGCGCTTCCCGGAGCCGCGGGCGAGCACCGCGCCCGGTTCACTGCTCGCCCCGATGCCCGGCACGGTCGTACGGGTCGCCGAGATCGCCGTCGGCGACCGGGTGACGGCCGGGCAACCGCTGGTCTGGCTGGAGGCGATGAAGATGGAGCACCAGATCAGCGCTCCCGCCTCCGGCACCCTCAGCACGCTCCAGGCCGCCGTCGGCCGTCAGGTCGAAGTCGGCACCGTACTGGCCGTCGTCACGCAGGAGGGCACCACCCCATGAGCGTCACCCTCGACAACGCGTTGCTGGAGAACGAGGAGCGCCGCGCGCTGCGCTCCGCCGTCGCCGCGCTCGGCCGTCGCTACGGCCGCGAGTACTTCACCGCCGCCGTCCGCGCGGGGCGGCAGACCGACGAGCTGTGGCGGGAGGCGGCCAAGCTCGGGTATCTGGGCGTCAACCTGCCGGAGCAGTACGGCGGCGGTGGCGGCGGCATGACCGAACTGTCCATCGTGCTGGAGGAGTTGGGGGCGACCGGCTGTCCGCTGCTGCTGCTCGTGGTCTCCCCCGCGATCTGCGGAACGGTCATCGCCAGGTTCGGCACCGAAGCGCAGAAGGCGCAGTGGCTGCCGGGGCTGGCCGACGGCTCGGTGCGGATGGCGTTCGGCATCACCGAGCCGGACGCGGGCTCCAACTCGCACCGGATCGCCACCACCGCCCGCCGGGACGGCGACGACTGGCTGCTGTCCGGGCGCAAGGTGTTCATCTCCGGTGTGGACATCGCCGACGCGACCCTGATCGTCGGCAGGACCGAGGACGCCAGGACCGGCAAGCTCAAGCCCTGCCTGTTCATCGTGCCGCGGGAGACGGCGGGCTTCGAATTCCGGCCGATACCCATGGAGTTGGCCGCGCCGGAGAAGCAGTTCCAGCTGTTCCTCGACGATGTGCGGCTGCCCGCCGACGCGCTCGTCGGCGACGAGGACGCGGGTCTGCTCCAGCTGTTCGCCGGGCTCAACCCCGAGCGGATCATGACGGCCGCCTTCTCGCTCGGCATGGGGCGCTACGCCCTGGACACCGCAGTGGAGTACGCCCGCACCCGTCAGGTCTGGCAGACGCCGATCGGTGCGCACCAGGCGATCGCGCACCCGCTCGCCCAGGTACGGATCGAGCTGGAGCTGGCGCAGCTGATGATGCGCAAGGCGGCGTTCCTCTACGACAGCGGTGACGACATGGGCGCCGGTGAGGCGGCGAACATGGCCAAGTACGCGGCCGCCGAAGCCGGGGCGCACGCAGTCGACCAGGCCGTGCACACCCTCGGCGGCAACGGGCTGACCACCGAGTACGGCCTGGCGTCACTGCTGACCGCCTCCCGGGTGGGCCGGATCGCACCGGTCAGCCGGGAGATGATCCTCAACTTCGTCTCCCACCACACCCTGGGCCTGCCCAAGTCCTACTGAGGAGGCCCGTCATGGCCTACGTCCAACGCGACCACGATCGCGGTGTCCGGGTGCTGACCCTGGACTCGCCGCACAACCGCAACGCCCTGTCCACCCGGCTCGTCACCGAACTGCACGAGGAACTGGCAGCGGCGGCCAAGGATCCGCAGACCCGCGCCGTGCTCCTCACCCACACCGGAACCACCTTCTGCGCGGGCGCCGACCTGACCGAGAGGGCCCCGACGGGACCGGAGGAACTGGCCCGACTGCTGCGGTGCGTCGTGGAGTTGCCCAAGCCGGTGGTGGCCCGGGTCACCGGGCATGTGCGCGCCGGGGGCCTGGGGCTGCTGGCCGCCTGCGATGTCGCGGTCGCCGGGCCGGAGGCCACCTTCGCCTTCACCGAGGCGCGGCTGGGCCTGGCGCCCGCGGTGATCTCGCTGACCGTGCTGCCCCGCGTGGAGCCGCGGGCCATCGCCCGCTACTACCTGACCGGTGAGGTGTTCAACACGGCGGAGGCCCTGCGGATCGGGCTGGTGAGCGCGGGCCAGGAAGCACTTGACGGGATACTCGACGGGTTGCGGGCGGCCTCACCGCAGGGCCTCGCCGAGTCCAAGCGGCTCACCACCGCCGAGCTGCTGCGCGGTTTCGACCGGGACACCGGCGCGTACGCCGAGCAGTCGGCCCGGCTGTTCACCTCGGCGGCGGCGGCCGAGGGCGTGCGCGCCTTCCTCGAACGCCGGGAGCCGTCATGGAAGGTGTGACCGGGCCCCTCACCGCTTCGGCGGCAGCACCTCTCCACCGCGACGGCGGGCGACCACGATGACGCGGACCGGCGGTCACGCGAAGACCGCACCCCATGACCCCCAGGCGCTCACGATCCGCCGGACAGGCCCACAGCAGGACCGCAGCCGGGCGACCCGGCGACGGCTGCTGGAGGCCGCGGTGGCCTGCCTCGCCGAGCGCGGCTGGGGCGGCAGCACGGTCGCCGTCGTGGCCGAGCGCGCGGGCGTGTCCCGCGGCGCCGCCCAGCACCACTTCCGGACCCGGGAGGACCTGTTCACCGCCGCCATCGAACATGTCGCGGAGGAGTGGCTGGCGACGCTGCGCGAGCACGCCCGCACCCTGCCGGACAGGGGGGCGCCGCGCACCCGTGCCGTGGTGGAGATGCTGGTGGGCGTCTACACCGGAGCGCTGTTCCGAGCGGCGCTGCACCTGTGGGTGGCGGCGGCCGACGAGGCCCAACTGCGGCCGCGGGTCACCGCGTTGGAGAGCCGTATCGGCCGGGAGGCACACCGGCTCGCGGTGGAGTTCCTCGACGCGGACGAGAGCGTGCCGGGGGTGCGGGAGACCGTGCAGGCCACCTTGGACATGGCCCGTGGCCTCGGCCTGGCCACCCTGCTGCGCGACGACACCCCGCGCCGTACCGCGATCGTGCGGGAGTGGTCGCGGATCCTGGACTCCGCCCTGCGCCGGGACGGCTGACCGGCACAATCCGGGTGGCCGCGCGTACGCTGGAGGTGGGCACGCCTCGTAGGACCCACGAGGGACGGGTACGGAACCCGGTGGGAGATGTGCGGTGATGCGTACCGGAAGCGAACCGTCACAGGCGCGCAGCGCGCTGCGGCTGCGGGTGGGGCTGGCCGTGTTCGGGCTGGTCTGGTCGCTGGGCGCGATGGCGGGCTTCGCCGTCGCGCACCAGCCGGGGTGGGCGGGCTTCTTCGGCGCTGTGGCGCTGCTGGCGGTGGTGGACCTGACCGTGATCATCCACCACATCCACCAGGGCGCGCACTACCAGCCGGGCCGCAACATCCCACCGTACTGGCCCGCGGACCGCCACGACCGCCGTACGCCCTGGTGGCACCGGTTCTGGTCGTAGCGAGCAGCCCGGGGTGTCGGGTGCTTGCCCCGACAGATCCTCCCGCGCGACGGCGCGCA
This sequence comes from Streptomyces sp. NPDC020096, assembly GCA_040631425.1. Lineage (GTDB taxonomy): Bacteria > Actinomycetota > Actinomycetes > Streptomycetales > Streptomycetaceae > Streptantibioticus_A. The sequence goes on along the minus strand of JBEYJY010000042.1, from coordinate 49,003 downwards.
ACCCCGACGGCGCGGACCGGCGGTCCGAACGCACCGCACCCCCCGACCAGGATCCGTCGGAAGGGCTAGCGCGTCAGGAAGTCGGCCATCATCGCCATGTCCTCGTGCTCCAGGTTGTGGCAGTGCACCAGGAAGCGCCCGGGGTAGTCGGTGAACCGGACGGCGAACTCGGCCGACTGCCCGGGCAGTACGTCCACGGTGTCCTTCCACCCCGCGTCGTAGGGTCCTGGTGCCCGCCCGTCGCGGGCGACCACCTGGAACGGGTTGAGGTGGACGTGTATCGGATGGTGGAAGTCGCTGACGATCCGCCAGACCTCCGTGGTTCCCAGCTTCGGCGCCGCGATCGCCCGTCCCGGCTGGTACGCCATGCCGTTGATCGTCCAGCCGACGCCCTCCGACCGCTGGAAGTGGAACGTCCGCGTCACGGCGGCGCGCCGCGGGTCGAGCCGTTCGATGGTGGAGAGCCGGGCGGGCACGGCGGTCTCGTCGGCCGGGGTACGGGACGCGCCCGAGACGTCGAACCGCATCACCTCCGCCGTCGTCCCGCTGCCCAGCCGGTTGACCAGCCGTACCCGTGTGCCCGGACGGTACCGGGCGAAGTCGACCACGAGGTCGAAGCGTTCGGCGGGTGCCATGGCCAACGCGTCGTGCCGCACCGGCCTTTCCAGCAGACCGCCGTCGGAGCCTATCTGCACCAGTGCGTCACCACCGGGTGGCTGCGGATCCAACTCCAGCTTGTAGATGCGGGAGTTGGAGGCGTTGAGCACGCGCAACCGGTACCGCAGCCGCTGTACGTCGAGCACCGGCCACGGCGCGCCGTTGACCAGGATCGTGTCGCCGAGCACCCCTTCCATCCAGTGGTGGGTCACCCCCGGAGTGCCCCAGGCGGGATCGATCGCCGGATAGTGGAAGGACCCGTCGGCCGTGAAGGACCGGTCGGTGATCATCAACAGGACATCGCGCTCACCACGGGGCAGCGGCAGCGCGTCATCCTCGTCGTCGTGCACCAGATGGAACCCGGCGAGCCCGCGGTAGGCCGAGGGACCGGTGAAGCCCATGCGGTGGTCGTGGTACCAGAGCGTGGCGGCCCGCTGGTCCAGCGGGTAGGTGTACGTGCGCTCCCCCAGCGTCGTCACGCCCATGCCGTCCATGTCGGCCATGCCGTACGGGTGCCCCTTCCCCCAGCCGACCGGCAGGATCAGATCCGTCGGATGACCGTCACTGTCGTGCGGGGTGTGGCCTCCGTGCAGATGGACGGCGACCGGCTGCGGCAGCTCGTTGCGGTGGGTGACGACCGTGCGCCGCCCGGCCCGGGAGACCAGTGTCGGCCCGGGGTAGCCGCCGTCGTACGTCCACGCCTCGGTCTCCAGGCCCGGCAGTATCCGCAGGCTCGCGAGCCGCTGGGTGATCGCGTAGGTGTCCGTGGTGGCGTCGGTGCGGACCGGCCGCAGCACCGCGGGCACCGGCAGCGGCACCTGGTACGGGCGCGGCAGCTCGGCCGCGCTGCGCAGCGGCAGCGGCACTCCGGGACGACCGGGGACCAGGATCCGTCCGGCGAAGGGCGTCCCAGCCGCCAGGCCCGTACCGGCGGCCGCCGCCGCCAGGAAACGCCGCCGCTTCATGGTGCCTCCTCGTGCGCGTCCACACTGGCGTACCGCCGAGTGCTGCTCCGCGTGCGTCGCTCGCGCTGTCGTCTCCCCACGCTGCGTCCGGTCCGCACCGGCCGCCACGCGCATACCGCCATCGGGGCGACACACACGGTGATGCCGGGCAGGGGGCCGCACCGCGCAATCCGGTGTTCACGGGACACCATTGACAAGCGTTCGCTTAAACGTTGTCATGAGCACACGCATGGGCATACGAGCGATCCCGCCCATCGTCGTCGGATTCCGGGCGAAGGGTGGGGACCGTGCGAGAACCAGCCCTCACCGGTCGCAAGGGGCTGCTCGAAGCCGCTGGCGACGCACTGACGACGCACTGCGCGGTCCTGTTCCACGGACCCGCCGGAATCGGCAAGTCCAGCCTGCTCGCCGCTGTGGTCCGGCAACTGCCGCCCGCCGCACACCTGTTGCGCTGCGCGCCCGCGAGCGAGGACGCGCAACTGCCCTACCTCGGACTGATCGACCTGTTCGCCCAGGTGCCGCAGGCCGTCCTCGACAGCCTGCCGCCCCAGCCGGGCGCCGCCCTGCGGGCCGCGCTGCTGCGCGGTCGTGAGCCGTCGGCCGCGCACAGCAGGCTCGCGGTGCGGGTCGCGCTGCTCGAAGCGCTGCGGCGGCTGGCCGCCACCGGACCGGTGCTGCTGGTCGTCGACGACCTGCAGTGGCTGGACGGGCCGAGCGCCGACGTCCTGGCCTTCGCGATGCGCCGCCTGGACGGCGCGGACGTCCGGATGATCGCGACCGAGCGGGTGGCGGACGGCGAGCAGTCCGAGCGGTTGCGCTGCTGCCCGCCCGGTACCGCCGAATTCCCCGTACCGCCACTGTCGGCCGGGGCCGTGGCGCGGCTGCTGCGCTCCGCGACCGGGGCCGACCTTCCGCCCCCGGTACTGCGCGCCATCCAGCGAACCGCCGCCGGAAACCCGCTGTACGCACGGGAGTTGGGGCTGGCCGTGCTCCGCGACGGGATGCCGGACCACCCGGACGGCGCCCTACCGGTACCGCGCGGACTGCGCACCCTGCTGCTCGACCGGGTCCGCACCCTCCCCGAATCGGCCCGCCACACCCTGCTGGTGTGCAGCGCCGCCGACCGGCCCACCCTCACGGTCCTGCGCAGCGCGGGCCTGACCGGAGCGGCGGCCGATCTGGCCGAGGCCGAACGGTTCGGGGTGGCCGGGACGGATACCTCGGGTGCGGTGCGCTTCCGCCATCCGCTGCTCCGCGCCGCCGTCTACGCCGACGCCACCGCCCACGCACGCCGCGAGGCACACGCCGCGCTGGCCGCCGCGGTACCGGAACCGGTCGAGCAGGCCCGCCATCTGGCGCTCGCGCACCCGCACGAGGACGAGGCGACAGCCGCCACCTTGACGGGCGCCGCCGCGTCCGCGCGAAGACGCGGCGCTCCCGGCGCGGCGGCGGAACTGGCCGTGCTCGCCGCCCGGCGCACCCCGGGCGACCGCGCGGCGGACCGCGCCGACCGCTGGCTGGCCGCCGCCGACTACGCGTGCGACGCCGGGCAGCGCGCGGAGGCGGACCGGGCGGCGCGGATCGTGCTGGAGGGCTCCGACTCGGCCCGGCAGCGGGTACGAGCCCGGTTGATCCTGCTGCGCAACGCCGGGCAGGCGCTGGAGGGCACCGGGTCACTGATCGAGGACGGGCTGCGGGACGCGGTGGAGGACCCGGGCCTTGAGGCGCGGTTGTACCACTGGGCGGCGGTACGCGGCCTGCTGCGCGGGGAGTTGGCACAGGCCGCCGGGTACGCCGAGCACGCCGCGCGCAGGGCGGCCGCGTCGGGCGACACCGGCGCCCGTACCGGAGCCCTCGCCACGCTCGCCAGGATCCGCTCGCTCGCCGGTCGCCCGGCCGAGGCCGACGCGGCACTGGCGGCGGCGCTCGCCCTGGTCGGCGCGGACGGCGGACCGGAGAGCTGGGGGCTGGTACGCATGCGGGCGGTGCTCGCGCTGGACTCCGACCGGGTGTCCGAGGCCCATGGGCAGATCAGCGAACTCCTGCGTACCACCCGGGGGTTGGCCGGGGTGGAGGACGTCCTCGCCGCGCTCGTCGCCCTGACCCGCATCCAGGTGCGGTCCGGCGACTGCCGTCAGGCGCTGAGCACCGCGGCCCAGTGCACGCGCCTGCTCACCGAGGCAGGCGTGGAGTCGGCTCCCGCGCTGTACGCCGCGGCCCTCGCGGCGACGGCCGGTGGCACACCGCAGGAGGCACGCCGCCTGGCGGAGCAGGCGGTACGAGCCTCCGAGGCGGACGGCGACCGGCTGTTCCTGCTGCGCGCACTGGCCGTCCTGGGCCAATCCGCACTGCTCACCGGTGACACCCACGGCGCGGCGGCGGCCGTCGAGGCGTTGCGCCGGGTCAAGGAGATCGGCACGGCGATGTGCGCGGCGGACCCGCCGCTGCTGCAGTGGTACGGGGACCTGGCCGAGGCACTGGTGATGCTGGGCGAGACAGACGCGGCGGGGTCGGTGATCCGGGAGGCGTACCAGTTGGCGACCGGCCCGGACGGCACGGCGGCCACGCCTGACAGCGTGTTCGCCGCCCTGGAACGCGCGGAGGGGTTGCGCGAGGCGGCGCTGGGCCGGGCCAAGGAGGGCGCGACGCGGCTGCGCTCCTCGGCGGACCGGCTGCGGAAGCTGCCGCTTCCGCTGGAGCTGGTGCGTACGCTCGTCGCGCTCGGCGCGGTGGAGCGGCGTGCGCGCCGCAGGAACGCGGCGCGTACCGCACTGGCCGAGGCACTGGAGATCGCGCGGCTGTGCGGGGCGGCTCCGCTGGAGGCGCGGGCCACCGATGAACTGGCCCGGCTGGACGCCGTGGAGCGCGGCGGCGGGCCCGAACTGACCGCCACCGAAGCCCGGATCGCGGAGCTGGTGGGCGGCGGCGCGACCAACCGCGAGGTGGCCGCCGAGCTGTTCATCAGCGTGAAGACGGTGGAGGGGACGCTGTCGAGGGTCTACCGGAAGTTCGGCGTCCGCTCCCGTACGGCACTCGCCCATGCGATGGCGGTGGCCCCGCGGGGCGGGAACGTCACCACGATCGCAGCTAATTGACGTTACGTCACAGCGCGTTTGGGTCTCCAGAGCGATCGACACCCCCAGTTGCTGCACAATCCCGGGGGATGACCCCCGGGCCCCCAGCCGGAACCGCAGCCCTGTCGCCTTCACCCGGGGCAATGCCGCCAGGCGCGAATCAGCAACGTGACACCGGCAGTTAACACGTTGCGCAAGGGTTCCCCCGCTTATGCGCGCGCCGCATGGTTTCTAGCGTGGAGTCAGTTCCGCTTCGCCGAGCACACCCGAAGCGCATCCCCCCATGGAGGATCTCAGTGACGCCACGTCTGAAACTGCTCGCCCTGGCCGCCGTCCCGGCCCTGCTCGTCGCCGCCGTTCCCGCCGCGTACGCGGCCGCGCCGCAGCCGCACTCGGCCCGCTCGGCGCTCACCGGTGACGTGGTCAAGGACCTCGGCGCGCATACCGTCCGCACCGGCGCCGTCGCCTCGGATCACCGCATAACGGTCGCGGTGAGCCTGACTCCCAGAGACGACAAGGCCCTTGACACCTTCATCGCCAAGGTCAGCGACCCGCGCTCCAGCTCCTACGGCCACTACCTGACGAAGGCCCAGTTCGCCGCCCGGTTCGGCCGCACCGACGCCGAGGTCAAGCAGGTCAAGGACTACCTGCGCGCACAGGGCCTCACCGTCGCCGCCGTCCACTCCGGCAACCTGCTGATCGACGCCAACGGCACCGCCGCCCAGTTGGAGAAGGCCTTCGGCACCAAGTTGTCGACCTGGAAGGACACCAGGTCCGGGCGCACCTTCTACGCCAACGACGCCGCGCCGACGCTGCCCGGCTCCATCGCCTCGCTCGTGAGCGACGTCGCGGGCCTGAACAACCGACTCCAACTGCACCACCAGGCACCGTCCGCCGTCACACCGCACAGCGGCCCCGGCGGGGGCTACACCCCGGCCCAGCTCAAGGGCGGCTACAACGTCAAGGGCGGCCCGAACGGCAGCGGGCAGAAGATCGCGCTGCTGGAGTTCGACGGCTTCGAGCAGTCCAACATCAGCGCCTACGACAGCCACTACGGTCTGGGCTCGCCCGCCCCGTCCGTGCACCAGGTGGACGGCGGCTCCGGCGCGCTGGGCGACGGCCAGGTGGAGGTCGAGCTGGACATCGAGGTGCTCAACGCGATCGCGCCCAAGGCGAACGTCGCCGTCTTCGAGGGCCCCAACTCCGACGCGGGCGAGGTCGACACGTACCAGGCCATCGTCGACAGCGGCATTCCGACCACCTCCATCAGCTGGGGCGCCGCCGAGACCCAGCGCACCAGCACCAACCTCAGCGCGGTGGACAACATCTTCAAGCAGGGCGCGGCCGAGGGCCTCGGCTTCTACGCGGCCTCGGGCGACAGCGGCTCCGACGACGCGGGCGACGGCGGCACGTCCGTCGACTTCCCGGCGAGCGACCCGTACGTCACCGGTGTCGGCGGCACCCGGCTCACCGTGAGCTCCTCCAACGCCTGGAAGAGCGAGGTCGCCTGGTCCGGTGGCGGCGGCGGTGTCTCCAGCTCCTTCACCATCCCGAGCTGGCAGAAGTCCGTGCAGCTCAGCGTGGGTAACGGCCATCGCCAGGTGCCGGACGTGTCGGCGCACGCCGACCCGTCCCCCGGCGTCTCGATCTACTCGCAGGGCAGTTGGACCTCGGTGGGCGGCACCAGCGCCGCCGCGCCGGAGTGGGCCGCCTTCGCCGCCCTGGTCAACCAGCAGGCCGCGGCCTCCGGCAAGCCGAACCTCGGCTTCGCCAACCCGAAGCTCTACGCGGCGCACGGCACCGGCTTCCACGACATCACCAGCGGCAGCAACGGCGCCTACAACGCCGCCAAGGGCTGGGACTTCACAAGCGGCTGGGGCTCGTACAACGCGACCACCCTGGCAGCGAAGCTGCTCGGCTGACGACTGTTCTCTGATGTGGCGCGGGTCCGGGGATATGCTCCCGGGCCCGCGCTCACTTCCACAACCGCGCCAGCACGGCGTTGACCAGCCAAAGCTGCGCCAAAACACGAGTGGTGCCGACCGAGCCTCGGCCAGCACCACTCGTGTTTGTCGCGAAAGTGTCCGAGGGGGGACTTGAACCCCCACGCCCGATAAAGGGCACTAGCACCTCAAGCTAGCGCGTCTGCCATTCCGCCACCCGGACAGGGTGTGTCCCGTGGTTGCCCGCGGCGACATGGATAACGATACCAAGGATTCGGAGTGCGTTTCACCTGCGTATCCGCCCCGGGGCGGGACCTGAGCTCGGCTTACAGACGGTACACGCGATACGGGTGTTACGGGTGGTTCATCCGCTCCGGACGGGTCCAGTGGGCTGACCTTGCTGAGCGAGAACCCGGGGCGTCGGCAAGCCGCTCGCAGCAGGGCCCGGAGGACCTGCTGCTCCTGGCGCCGCCGGAGCGGCGCCAGGAGCAGCGGCGCCGGTGCGGCTACGGCATCAAGTGGTAGTCCGGGAAGTTGCCCGGCAGCCGCTCGCCCCGCGGGCCGTCCGTGACGGCCCGCACCAGCAGCTCGCCGCCGACGAAGGCGCCGCGCCACGACGCGCCGAAGCCGCCGAACAACTCGTCGCGGTCGCCGCGGGAACGCGGTGTGCCCAGGCCCACCTTGAACGCCCGGATCTGCGGGACCAGCCGCGTCGCCGTCCGTTCGTCATCGCAGGACAGGCTGGCGACCAGCGCGCCGTTGCTGGCGTTCATCGCGGCCAGCAGCTCGGCCTCGGTGTCCACCAGGACGACGGTGTCGACCGGACCGAACGGCTCCGCGTGGTGCAGCGGCGACGATCGCGGCGGAGCCAGCAAAGTGACCGGAGGCATATAGCCAGAGGTGTCCTGGCCGGGGAGGAAGCGGCCCTCGGCGAGAGCGCCGCGGTGCAGCGGCACGGCGCCGCGGTCGATCGCGTCGTCCACCAGCTCGGCCAGCTCCTTGGCCTTCGCGGCGTTGATCACCGGACCGAAGTCCAGCTCGGGCAGCGGGTCGTCCGGCGCTTCCACCGCGAGCGGGTGGCCGAACACCACCGACCGGACCGCTGGAAGGTAGGCGCCCAGGAACCGGTCGAAGAGCCGCCGTTGGACGACGAACCTGGGATAGGCGGTGCAGCGCTGCTTGGCGTAGTCGAAGGTCTTGCGGATCTGGCCGGACAGCGTGTCCCAGTCGCTGTACTCCCACACACCCCAGCAGTTGAGGCCCTCCTGCTCCAGGATGTGCCGTTTACCGAGGTCGGCCACGTCGGAGGCGACCCGTCCGCCCGCGTCGCGGCCGCCCACGAAGGAGACGCAGCCGATCTCCGGCGCCCGTACCAGTGCCTCGGACAGCTCCCCGCCGGAACCGCTGACCAAGGTGATCGGCAGCCCCTCCCGCACCGCCAGCGCGCTGGCGAGGGTGAGGCAGGCCAGCCCGCCGTCGGTCGGGGTCTTGGCGATCACCGCGTTGCCCGCCAAGGCCTGGACCAGCATGGCGTGCACCAGCACGCTCATCGGGTAGTTCCAACTGGCGATGTTGCTGACCGGCCCGGCGAGCGGGACGCGGCCCTCGATCATGCGGTCGATCTCCTCGACGTACCAGCGGACACCGTCGATGGCACGGTCCACGTCGGCCTGGGCGAGGCGCCAGGGCTTGCCGATCTCCCAGACCAGGAGCAGCGAGAGCAGTTCCCGGTGTTCGGTGAGCGCGTCGAGGGCCGCGGTCACCCGCGCCTTGCGCTCGGGCAGCGGGACACCGCGCCAGGCGCGGTGCTGGTCGAGTGAGGCGCGTACCGCCTGATGTGCGCCGTCGGGGTCAAGGCGCGGCAGGCCCGCGATGGGGCTGCCGTCGACCGGCGACTGGCAGGGCAGCAGATGCCCGTCCGCATGCCAGCGGCCGTTCCACAGGTTGCGTACCCGGTCTTCGGTGAAGGCCTCGGGCGCGGTGTCCAGACACCGCCGCCAGGCGTCCTGCCAGGCGGTTCCGGGCTTGAGTACGAGGGTTGGTGCCATGTCGGTCTCCGCTCGGTAGTCGGGAGATCTTGGCCAACAGCAAAGTTCTGCAACAGCAAAGGTCCGCAGCAGCGAAGGTTCGCACCGGCAACGGCCGGACGGTACTGCGAGGGCCTCAAGGTCTACCGGAACGAACGGGCGCGCGGAACAGCGCGAGGTGTGACCCTGGTCAAGAGTGTCAACATCAGATCATGGAGTCGACCAACATGAACTTCGGGAAGCGGGACTGATCACCATGGGACGGGTTACCGAGCGCCGCCGCGTACTACGTATCAGGGACGGGGCGGTCGGCCATCGCTCGGACACACTGGTCGCCGAGGAACCGCTGGAAATCCGGCTGAACGGCAAGCCGTTGGCGATCACCATGCGCACCCCCGGTGACGACTTCGCGCTGGCCGCCGGTTTCCTGGTCAGCGAGGGGGTGCTCGGCTCGGCGGATGAACTGGCCTCGATCGTCTACTGCGCGGGCGCGACCGACGACGGCACGAACACCTACAACGTGGTCGATGTCACGCTCGCCGCGGGCGTCCCGGTCCCCGACATCACTCTGGAGCGCAACGTCTACACGACGTCCTCATGCGGGCTGTGCGGCAAGGCGAGCCTCGACGCCGTGACAACGACCGCCCGCTGGCAGCTCGCTGACACTGCCTCGGTGCGTCTCGACCCCGAGGTACTGGCGGTGCTCCCCGACCGGCTGCGGGCCGCGCAGCGGGTCTTCGACCGCACCGGCGGTCTGCACGGCGCCGCGCTGTTCACACCGGACGGCGAACTCCTGGACGTACGGGAGGACGTGGGCCGGCACAACGCGGTGGACAAGCTCGTGGGACGCGCCCTCCAGCAGGACCTGCTTCCCCTGTCCGGAAGCGTACTGCTGGTCTCCGGGCGCGCTTCCTTCGAACTCGCGCAGAAGGCGGTGATGGCCGGGATCCCGGTGCTCGCGGCCGTGTCGGCGCCGTCCTCGCTCGCCGTGGACCTGGCCGCCGAGGCCGGGATGACGCTGGTCGGCTTCCTGCGCGGGTCGTCGATGAACGTCTACGCGGGCGAACACCGCGTCATGCTCGGGGCGACGGCGGCCGGAGGCTGAACTTTCGTCAGCGGGCCTGCGCCGACGCCTCGGTCTTCGCCTGCCGCTCGGACGCCGGGGCGGCCGCGCCGTCGAGCACCTCGCCCGCCACCGTGCGCTGCTCGCCCGCCGGGGTCTCGTCCTTGAGCGCCTTGGTCTCCGCCTTCAGGATGCGCATCGACTTGCCGAGCTGACGGGCGGTGTCCGGCAGGCGCTTGGCGCCGAACAGGACCATCGCCACCACGGCGACGATCAGCAGATGGGTGGGGGTGAACAGGTCGCGGATCACGGGTACTCCTCAAGCGTGGACAGGGCGGGCCTGGGCGTCGGGCGACGACCGTTCCGATGGCAGGCTACCTTCCCCGCCGCCGTCCGCGTCAGTTGAGTCATGAGACCACCGCTTGGCGATCACCGCGCAAACCATGAGTTGCATCTGGTGGAACAGCATCAGCGGCAGGATCATCAGCCCCGCGTGCGCGCCGAACAGCACGCTGGCCATCGGCAGCCCGTTCGCCAGGCTCTTCTTGGAGCCGCAGAAGACGATCGCGGTGCGGTCCGCGCGTCCGAAGCCGAGCCTGCGGGAGACCACCGACGTGAGGCACAGGACCAGGCCGAGCAGCGCCGCCTCGACCCCGAGCAGCGCCAGCAGCCGGGGCACCGTCACCTGGTGCCAGATGCCGTGGACCACGCCCTCGCTGAAGGCCGTGTAGACGACGAAGAGGATCGAGCTGCGGTCGACCAGGCCGAGCACCTTCTTGTGCCGGGTGACGAAGCCGCCGATCCAGCGGCGCAGCAGCTGCCCGGCGAGGAAGGGTGCCAGCAGCTGCAGCGCGATGTCGGCCAGGCCGTGCGCGGAGAACCCGGCACCGCTGGAGTTCAGCATCAGCCCGGCGAGCAGCGGAGTGGCGACCATGCCGAGCAGGGCGGAGTACGTCCCGGCGCAGATGGCCGCCGAGACGTTGCCGCGCGCGATCGAGGTGAACGCGATCGAGGACTGGATCGTCGACGGCAGGATGCACAGGTAGACGAAGCCGGTGTACAGCTGCGGGGTCAGCGCGTACGGGACCAGACCGCGCGCCGCCAGGGCGAGCAGCGGGAACAGCACGAAGGTGCTGAGCACGACGGTCAGGTGCAGCCGCCAGTGGCTGAGGCCCGCCAGCGCCTCGCGGCTGGAGAGCCGGGCGCCGTACAGGAAGAACAGCAGCGCTATCGCGAAGGTGGAGGCTCCGTCGGCCACCGGCGCCGCGGCGCCCTTGGCGGGTAGCAGAGCCGCCAGGCCGACCGTGGCGACGAGCGCCATGATGAACGGTTCGATCGGCATCCAGGACGGCCAGGACGGCATCGTGACGCGGCGCATGTCTTCTCTCAGTCGGTGCGGACCAGGGGACGCCTTCGCGGGGACGGGGGCTGATTGGATCAGCGTGCTCCTCACCTAGGTTCATTGTGAACCCCGTTCACCGCACTGATAATCATCACAATCCGCGATAGCCGCGCTATCCTCGACGACGTGTTCGACCCCACACAGCTGCGGACCTTCCTCGCGGTGGCGCAGACACTGAGCTTCACCCAGGCCGCGCACCGGCTGGAGCTACGGCAGTCGACGGTGAGCCAGCACGTCCGCAAGCTGGAGGAGACCGCCGGGCGGCAGCTGTTCCTGCGCGACACCCACGGCGTGGAGCTGACCGAGGACGGCGAGGCGATGCTCGGGTTCGCCCGGACGATCCTGGAGGCCAACGAGCGGGCGGCGGGCTTCTTCGCGGGCACCCGGCTGCGCGGGCGGCTGCGCTTCGGCGCATCGGAGGACTTCGTACTGACCCGGCTGCCGGAGATCCTGGAGCGGTTCCGCCATGACCACCCCGAGGTCGACCTGGAGCTGACCGTCGAGCTGTCCGGCACCCTGCACCAGCAACTGGCCGACGGGCGGCTGGACTTGGTGCTGGGCAAGCGGGCCGCCGGGGAGACGCACGGGCGGCTGGTGTGGCGGGACCGGCTGGTGTGGATCGGCGGCGAACGGCTGCGGATCGACCCGGAACGGCCGGTGCCGTTGATCCTCTACCCGCCGCCGAGCATCACCCGGGCCCGCGCCCTTGAGGTGCTGGAGCGGGCCGGCCGCTCCTGGCACATCGCCTGCACCAGCGGCAGCCTCAGCGGGGTGCGCGCGGCCGCGCTGGCCGGGCTGGGCGTCGTCCCGCACGCCCAGGGCCTGGTCCCGCCGGGGCTGCGCATCCTGTCGTCCCGCTCATCGGGCCTGCCGGAGCTCGGCGGCGTCGACTTCGTCCTGCTGCACGGCCAGCGGCGTACGGCGGGCCAGGAGCCCGCCATGGCGCTGTCCCGGACCATCCTCGCGGCGGGCGACCGGCTGCACCGGCCGATGTGAGGGCGATCAGCGCGGCCCTTCGTAGGTGAGCTGCTTGACCTGACGCAACAGCGGGGCGGTCTCGACCTGTTGAACGCCGTCCAGGGCGCCGATCCGCTCGCTCAGGTAGCGGTACAGGCCCGTGGTGTCGCGGCAGATGGCAACGGCGACGACGTTCGACGGTCCGGTGGTCGCCGCGGCGAAGACGATCTCCCGATGGGCGGCGAGCGCGGCGCCGACCGTCCCGAGGGCGGACGGGGTCACGGTCAGCCAGAGCGCCGCCCTCGTCTCGTAGCCGATCAGTCCGGAGTCGAACTGGACGTCGATGAACAGCGCACCGCTGCGCCGCAGTTGTTCAACGCGGCGCCGCACCGCTGATTCCGACTGCTTCACCGCCTTCCGCAACTCGGTGACAGGAGTGCGGCCGTCCCGCCCGAGGGCGGCGAGCAGCAGTTCGTCCGTGGCGTCGAGGACCACCGGGTCCGGCCCCGGCTCGGCTGGCGGCGCAGTGAGCGCCGCGATCTGCTCGGGGGCGAGGGCCTCCGACTTGCTGAACCAGCCGAGCGGACCGCCGTAGAAGGTGTGCAGCAGGCAGTGCGCGCTGACCGCGGTGACCCGAGGGGTGCGCTGGAGCTTGTCGAACAGCAGGGCGTCGCGCTCATCGCGGTTTCGCGCGGCCATCATGCAGAGCACCTCGGTGCCGCCGGATGTCAGCCCGACCCAGGAGGTGTCGGGGCGCCGGGCGAGCGCGGTGGCCAGCGGCTCCGCGGCGTCCGGCGTACAGCTCAGCCGCAGGTACCAGCGGGTGCGACCGAGCCGGGTCTCGTCGGTCACGCCGATGACCCGCAGGCCGCCGTGGGTGCGCAGCTTGGCGTAGCGGCGGGCGACGGTCTGATCGGAGACGCCGAGTACGCCCGCGATCTTGCTGAACGGGGCACGGCCGTCGAGCTGCAACGCGTGCAGCAGCTGAAGGTCCAGTTCGTCAGTGGCGAGGGATTCCACCGTCCAGCCCTCCTCGGATGTCGGTTTCCGGCGCGACTCCCGTACTGCCTGGCATGTATCGGCGCGGCCACCCATCGTACGTACGGCAACGAGACAACGAGACAAGGGGCTATCCCATGCGCAAGTGGGCACCGCTGACAGCGGTCTGCCTGGGCACGTTCATGCTGCTGCTCGACGTGACGATCGTGACGGTGGCGCTGCCCGACATGGCGGGGGCACTGCACGCCTCGCTGACGAGCCTCCAGTGGGTGATCGACAGCTACGCACTGGCGCTCGCGGCGCTGCTGCTCGGCGCGGGCTCCACGGCGGATGCCATCGGCCGCCGCCGGATGTACGTGGCCGGGACGGTGGTCTTCGCCGGGGCGTCGCTGGCCTGCGGGCTGAGTTCCAGTGCCGGTGTGCTGGTCGCGATGCGCGGTGTGCAGGGGGTCGGCGGTGCGGCGATGTTCGCCACGACGCTCTCCCTGCTCGGCTCGGAGTACCAGGGGCGGGACCGGGGTGTGGCCTTCGGGGTGTGGGGCGCGGTCTCCGGTGCGGCGGCGGCCCTCGGCCCGGTGCTGGGCGGTCTGCTGACGCAGAACCTGGACTGGCGGTGGATCTTCTACGTCAACCTGCCGGTCAGTGTGCTGGCGGTCGCGCTGACGTTGCGGGTGGTCGGGGAGTCGCGGGGGCGCGCCGGGCAGCGGGTCGACGTGGCCGGGACGGCGGCCTGGACGGTCTTCGCCGGGACGGCCGTCTACGCGGTGGTGCGCGCGGACTCGGTGGGCTGGGGCTCCGCGGCCACGCTGGGCGCGCTGGCTCTCGCCGCGGTGGCGCTGGTCGCGTTCTTGCTGGTCGAGCGGCGGGCCGCGGATCCGCTGCTGGATCTGGGGCTGTTCCGTGGTGCGGCGTTCGTCGGGGTGATGGCGGCGGCGTTCGCGCTCAACGCGGCGGCGTTCGGCGTGCTGCCGTACACCTCGATCTGGCTGCAGACGGTGCTGGGCTTCAGTCCGCTGCAGGGCGGTCTGGTGCTGGTGCCGCTGGCCGCCGCGTCGTTCGTGGTGGCGGCGGTGTGCGGTCGGCTGCTGCACGGGGTGTCCGCCCGGCTGACGGTGGGCATCGGCATGCTGCTGATCGGCGCGGGAGCGCTGGCGCAGGCCGTGCTGGGCGCCGACTCCGGCTGGGTGGCGCTGGTTCCCGGCCTGATGGTGGCGGGCGTCGGTGTCGGGGTGGCGACGCCCGCGCTGTCCCAGGCGGCGCTGGCCTCGGTGCCATCGCACCGGGCGGGGATGGCGGGCGGCGCGGTCAACACCTTCCGGCAGCTCGGCTACGCCCTCGGGGTGGCCCTCTTCGGCACCCTCGCCGCATCCCGTATGACCCACGGCCTCACCGGCCGGGTGGCCGACCCGCGCGGCACCGCGCAGGCGCTGGCCGGCGGCGCCGCTCGCGAACTGCTGGCCGCCCGGGTGGCCACGCCTCACGCACTGCGGGCCGCCTTCACCTCGGGCCTCGACGCCGCGGCGCTGGCCGCCGGAGCGGTGGGCCTGGCCGCGGGGGTGCTGGTGCTGCTGCTGGTACACACCCCGGCCGCACCCGCCCCGCACCACACCGCCCGGCGGCAGGCGGCCGGGCGGGCCCCCGCGGAGGCCAACGCGGGGTGAATCCCGTGGGGCCCTGTAAGGCGCGGGTGAGTGCACCGGAAAGATGCCGGAGAGATTCGGTGCAGATCCACGGCCTGTTACATCGGGGAAACCGTACGGAAGTTCCCGCTGTTTCCGGCGTATGGCCACAGAACGGGCGACCGCCTGCCCGAGAGATCCGATTTCTCGGGATCTGTGGACCTCTCCCCTAACGCGACAGGATCAGGTAGCTTACGGGCCCGCCCGGCATCTTTGCCCAACGGTTCCGCTTTACGGTCCACTGGTCCCTCCCCGGGCGGCAGCACCGTCGCCGAAGCGCCGCGCGGGGCGCTCCCGAGGAGCAGATTTGCGCGAGTTCAGTGTCCCGCCACTGGCGACGGCGCCCCAGGTCGGAGGGCTGGCCGACGCCGTATACAACAATGCCGCGCAGTCGCCGGACCATGTGGTCCTCGGACGCAAGACGGACGGCGAATGGCAGGACGTCACCGCGGCGGCCTTCCGCGACGAGGTGCTGGCACTGGCCAAGGGGCTGCTCGCACACGGCATCCGCTTCGGTGACCGGGTCGGGATCATGTCGCGCACCCGCTACGAATGGACGCTGTTCGACTTCGCCTTGTGGTCGATCGGTGCCCAGTCGGTGCCGGTCTACCCCACCTCGTCGTCCGAGCAGGTCTACTGGATGCTGCACGACTCCGGCGCGGTGGCCTGCATGGTCGAGCACGAGGACCACGCGATGACGATCGGCGCGGTGGTCGACCGGCTGCCGCAGCTCACCCGGCTGTGGCAGCTGGACTCCGGGGCGGTCGGGGAGCTGACCGCTTCGGGCACGCACATCGACGACGAGGTGGTCAGCAGGCACCGGTTCGCGGTGACGCCGGACGCGGTGGCCACGATCATCTACACCTCCGGCACCACCGGCCGCCCCAAGGGCTGTGTACTGACCCACGCCAACTTCATGGCGGAGGCCGACAACGTGGTGGCCCGCTGGGAGCCGGTCTTCCACTCCAGGCCCGGCGACGAGGCGGGCACCTTGCTGTTCCTGCCGCTGGCGCATGTCTTCGGCCGGATGGTGGAGGTCGCGGCGATCCGTGCCCGGGTGCGGCTCGGCCACCAACCGAGCCTGGCGGCAAAAGACTTGATCCCCGACCTGGCGGCCTTCCGGCCCACGTTCACGCTCGCGGTCCCGTATGTCTTCGAGAAGGTCTTCCACGCGGCGCGCCGCAAGGCGGAGGCGGACGGCAAGCTCGGCCCGTTCGACAAAGCCGTCGAGGTGGCGGTGCGGTACGCGGAGGCGCTGGAGCACAAGGCGTTCGGCACCGGCCCCGGCCCCGGCCCGGGCCTGCGGATGCAGCACCAGGTGTACGAGAAGCTGGTGTACGCCAAGGTCCGTGCGGCGCTCGGCGGCCGGATGCGGCACGGGATGTCCGGCGGCTCGGGGATGGAGCGGCGGCTCGGACTGTTCTTCGCCGGTGCGGGCGTGACGATCTACGAGGGGTACGGGCTGACCGAGTCGACGGCCGCCGCGACCGCCAACCCGCCGGAGCAGACCCGGTTCGGCACCGTGGGCCAGCCGGTACCCGGTACCACCGTGCACATCGCGGACGACGGCGAGGTGTGGCTGCGCGGCGGCCAGGTGTTCGCCGGGTATCTGAACAATCCGAAGGCGACGGACGAGGTGCTGCACGACGGCTGGCTGGCCACCGGTGATCTGGGCGCGCTGGACGACGACGGCTATCTGACCATCACCGGCCGCAAGAAGGAGATCCTGGTCACCAGCGGCGGCAAGAGCGTCTCGCCGGTGCTGCTCGAAGAGCGGGTGCGGGCGCATCCGCTGGTCGCGCAGTGCGTGGTCATCGGCAACGACCGGCCGTACATCGCCGCGCTGGTCACCCTCGACCCCGACTCGGTCGTGCACTGGCTGTCGATGCGCGGCAAGCCGCAGCTACCGCCAGCGCAGCTGGTCCGCGATCCGGATCTGGAGACCGAGATCCGGCGTGCGGTGGTCGCCGCCAACACCCTGGTGTCCCAGGCCGAGTCCATCCGTACGTTCCGGATCCTCGCCGCGCAGTTCAGCGAGGAGAAGGGGTTGCTCACGCCCTCGCTCAAGCTGAAGAGAAAGGCGATCGAGAAGTCCTACTCGGCGGAGATCGAGGCGCTGTACCACGGCTGAGCAGCGGTTCCCGGCGGATCTCCACCACCGCGGCACGCGGACGGCCAGGAATGCGCAGCGCGTGCGTCCTCGTTGGAGCTAAGGCAACGTTGGAGTTAAGGCAACGCACGACAACAGGACAAGGAAACCACTGCTCGTGAGCAAGGTCCCTTCCATCACCCTGAACAACGGCGTCAAGATGCCGCAGCTGGGCTACGGCGTCTGGCAGGTGCCGGACGCGCATGCCGAGACCGCGGTGGGCACCGCGCTGGAAGCCGGCTACCGCAACGTCGACACCGCCGCCGCGTACGGCAACGAGGCGGGCACCGGCCGAGCCCTCGCCTCCTCCGGCATCCCGCGTGAAGAACTCTTCGTGACAACGAAGGTGTGGAACAACTTCCACGGCTACGACAGCACACTGCGGGCCTTCGACACCTCGCTGGCCAAGCTGGGCCTGGAGCAGGTGGATCTCTACCTCATCCACTGGCCGGTCCCGTCCCGCGATCTGTACGTGGACACCTGGCGCGCCTTGGAGAAGCTCCACGCCGACGGCCTGGCCCGGGCGATCGGCGTCTGCAACTTCCAGCCCGCGCACCTGCGGCGGCTGCTGGACGAGACCGACATCGTCCCCGCGGTCAACCAGATCGAACTGCACCCCCACTTCCAGCAGGCCGAGCTGCGCGCCTTCCACGCCGAGCACGACATCGCCACCGAGGCCTGGTCCCCGCTGGGGCAGGGCAAGGGGCTGCTGGACGATCCGACCATCGCCAAGATCGCCGGGAAGCACGGCAGGACCCCCGCCCAGATCGTGCTGCGCTGGCACATCCAGGTCGGCAACGTGGCCATCCCGAAGTCGGTGACCCCGTCCCGGATCGCCGAGAACATCAATGTGTTCGACTTCGAGCTGGACGCCGACGACCTCGCGGCGCTGGCCGGTCTGGACAACGGGACCCGGCTGGGTCCCGACCCGGACACCTTCGACATGATCTGAGCCGGTCGCCCGAAGTGCCCGCCGTTCGGCGACGACGGCGGGCACCCGAATATCCGGATGCGGCGCGCGGCTGCCAGCGGCCACCATGTGCCCATGAACGCCATGGACGACGAACAGGTGGCGCGCTTCATCCGGGACGGCTTCGTCAAGATAGCGGGGGCGTTCCCCCACGACACCGCGCGGGCCTGCGCCGACCTGCTGTGGGAGCACACAGGTGTGGACCGCGACGATCCGGCGACCTGGCGGCAACCGGTGTACTGGGCGGGCGACATGGCGCAGCCGCCGTTCGCCGAGGCCGCCAACAGCCCCGCGCTGCGCGCCGCGTTCGACCGGTTGACCGGCAACGGCCGCTGGGTGCCGCGTGGTTCACTCGGCGGGTTCCCGCTGCGCTTCCCGCATCCCGCGGAGCCGGATGACGCCGGGTGGCACATCGACGGCAGCTATCTGCCCGAGGGCGCCGACCCCCGGTGGCATTACGTCAATGTGCGCTCCAAGGGCCGCGCACTGCTGATGCTCTTCCTGTTCTCCGAGGTGGGCGAGGAGGACGCGCCCACCAGGATCCGGGGCGGGTCGCATCTCGACGTACCGCCGATACTGCAGCGGTACGGCGAGACGGGCGTCTCGATGCTGGCGATCGCCGAGGAGGTGGCGCGGGCTTCGGCGCATCGGCCGCTCGCCTACGCCACCGGCGCGCCGGGCGACGTGTACCTGTGCCATCCGTTCCTGGTGCACGCCGCCCAGCCGCACCACGGCAGCCGCCCGCGGTTCATGGCCCAGCCGCCGCTGTACCCCTCGGTCGACCATGAGCTGGAGCGCGCGGCCGGCGCCTACTCCCCCGTTGAAATGGCCATCCGCGCGGGCCTGTCGGCGGCGGCTACTGCCGCTTCGCCGCCGGGAGCTGCTTCCCGGTAGCTCCGTCCAGCAGTTTGCGGCTGTCCAGCGGGGCCTTCAACGTGGTGCTGACCTGGGTGAGTTGTGCGA
Organism: Streptomyces sp. NPDC020096; assembly: GCA_040631425.1. Taxonomy (GTDB): domain Bacteria; phylum Actinomycetota; class Actinomycetes; order Streptomycetales; family Streptomycetaceae; genus Streptantibioticus_A. The sequence goes on along the minus strand of JBEYJY010000042.1, from coordinate 30,155 downwards.
TGTCCGGGCACATCTGACCGAGCTTTTGGTGCTTTGTCACTTGGACGGTCAGCGTGACGTCCGACGCGGATTCCTTGGACTGCAACGCGACGGTCTCGCAGCCACCGCGTACGGCCTCGGTGTGCAGCGTACGGCCGTCGGAGGCGACGGTGATCTGTTTGGTGATCGGCTGGTCCTTCGGCTGACCGGTCGTGCCGCCGCTGGGGGCGCTCGTCGGGCTCTGGGAGCCGACCGGGCTGGAGGAGACGGAGCCGCTCGCCGGGGAGACGGTGGTGTGGCCGCAGCCCGTCAGGGCGGCGGTCGCGGCGACGGCCGCCGTGGCGGCCAGTGCAAGAAGTCGTCCGTTCATGTGGATGTGACGCATGAGGTGCGATCCGGGTTCCGTTTCCGCGGAACCCGGATCCAGCGCGCCGAGTTCAACCCGAGTTGTCCCCCCGGCCATGGCTCATTCGAGGCGGTGGACGTACCCTCAGATGCCGACTTGACGATGACCCGACAACCCGGGGCGCCGCTGACCAGGCCCGGGGGGGATCCATGACCAGGGGGAACGTTGACCACTCGTAACCGCCGCGGGCTTCGTGCGCGCGCCGCCGCCCTACTGCTCGCCGCCGCGGCCATGGCCACCGCGGGCACCGCCAGCGCCGCCGCCGCGCCCGCCTCTCCCGGCGGCTGGGTGGAGACCGGCAGCACCACCGTCAACTCGCTCACCGGCGGAGAGGGCCTGGCCACCCGCGCCGACGGCTCGGTGCTCTACCGGGGCCTCGGCTCGATACCGCTGGACCTGCGAATCCAGGGCTGGAACCACGTCGGCGACCCGGACATCGCCCGCGGCTACATCTTCGACGCCTACCAGGGCGGCGACAACGCGACCTCGAAGATGTTCGCCGTCACCACACCCGGCGGACAACGCTACGAGTACACACACCCACTGGACTCCGGCGAGATGCTGAACAACTCGTTCGCCGCGGTCTCTCCCGACGCGCAGTGGCTGGTCTCCGGTGAGTGGGGCGACGAGAACCGCCTCCAGGTCTTTCCCGCGCCGCTGCTCAACTCCTCGACCCCGCGCACCGGTGGCAGCCTGCCGCAGGCCGGTCAGATCAGCCTCGACCGGACCGTCAACAACATCCAGGGGTGCGACTTCGTCTCCGGCACCCGACTGCTGTGCAGCTCCGACGACGCGGCCAAGGACCTGTTCCAGGTCGACCTGCCGCACACGCTGGACGGAAACCGGACCACCGGACATGTGACGACTCTCTTCCAGCTGCCGCAACGCAGCATCTGCACGGGCACTTTCGAGACGGAGGGCATCGACTACGACCCGACCGCCAAGCTGCTGCGCGTCGAGGTCATCTCACCGGGCATCTGCAAGGTCGCCACCGGCGTCTACGAGTACCGGCCCACCACCGGCTGACCGGTGATCCCCCGCACGGGGGACCCGGATCGTCGGTGTGCCGGACGCGGCGCCTCGCGGGCGCGGCGAGTGTGGGGGTATGGACGCCGTACTCCAACTCACCACCGCGCCACGGGTCCGACGGGTCGCCGCGGCCCGCCGGGCGCTGTTCGTCGCCACCGTCGCGGCCTGTGTGCCCTATCTGATGCTCAAGGCCGCCTGGGTGTTCGGCAGCACGGTCGGAATGCCGCAGGGGAGTGTGCTGCGCGGCAACGACAGCGGTCTGGTCGCCGTCAACGTCCTTACCCTCGTGATGGATTCGGTGGCCATCGCCACCGCGCTGGCGCTCTCCCGGCCGTGGGGCCTGCGGCTGCCCGCCTGGCTGCTCGCCGTTCCGATGTGGATCGCGACCGGCCTGATCGGCCCGCTCTTCATCGCCTACCCGCTGCAGGAGGTCATCGCGCTGCTGCACGGCGGCCCCACCATGGCATCCAGCCGGGTGCCCTTCCTCGACGGCTGGGTTTTCGCACTCGTCTACACCGGATTCATGGTCCAAGGACTCACCCTGGGCGGGCTGTTCGCGCTGCACGTACGTGAGCGCTGGGGCCAACTGCTGCGCGGCCGGGTCGCCGATCTCCCGGCAGCCAGCGCCACCCGCCCCGCGCAGCGCGTCATCGCCGTGACCGCCGCCCTCCTCGCGGTCTTCCCCATCGCGATGCACATCACCTGGTCATGCGGCTCGACGGTGGGACTCACCGCGGCCCGCAGCGCGAACCGGGGCGCCGACGAGTACGTCACCGAGGCGACCATGGCGCTGTTCGCGATGGCCGCGGTGGTCAGCGTGCTGACGCTGGCGTTCCGCGCCCGCCGCGGCACGAGGCTGGCGGTTCCGCTGGTCCTGGGCTGGTGCGGTGCGGGGACGACGGCCACCTGGGGCGGTTGGACACTGCTCGCCACGCTGCCCGGCTCGGACCGCAACCCGGTGACACGGCAGGCCGCGCCGCTGATGAACATGACCTACGCTGTGCAGATGGCCGCCGGACTGCTGATCGTCGCGGTCGGCGCCTTTGTGCTGGCCGAGTTGGCGGCGGAGCGCAGCCGGACATGAACGCGCTGTTCGGCCGCGCGGCCCGGCTTCGGTGGGTCCATCTGATCCTCGGTGGCGCACTGCTGATGCCGTACTTCCTGCTGACCACGACCGTGCTGGACATGACGGTCGACCGGTCCCAGTCGGCAGGGGTGGCGTTGGCGATTCAGCTCGCGGGCTTCGCCCTCGCCCTGCCGCTGGTCGCCACGACCGCCGTGTTCCCCGTCGTACGGTCGCTGGAGGGCGCGGCGGCCCGCGCCCTGTGCGCGGTCGACGGGATCGAGACCGGTCCGGCGCGGTCATGGGCCGCGCGTTGGCGCACGGCGGTGTGGTTCGTGCTGCATGTGGGGCTCGGCGGAGTCGTCAGCGGCATGACGCTGGCCGTTCCGCCCGCCGTCGTGGTGCTGGTGTTGGCGCCGCTCTTCAGTGGACTGCGCCCCATCATCGGGTTCTGGGGGCCGGCGCTGACCCTTGGTCAGCCCGCACTGGCGCCGCTCTCCGGGGTGCTGCTGCTCGCGCTACTGCTGGCCGTGGCCGTGGGATCCGGGCGGCTGCTGGCGCGCTGCGCACCCGTACTGCTCGGGCCGACGCCGACCGATCTGCTCGCCGCGGCCGAGCGGCGGGCGGTTCGGCTGGCGGCGCGCAACCGGCTGGCGCGCGAACTGCACGACTCGGTGGGACACGCGCTGAGCGCGGTGACGCTGCAGGCCGCGGCGGCGCGGCGGGTGCTGTCGGACGACCCCGCGTTCGCCCGGCAGGCGCTGGAGGCCATCGAGCAGACCACCCGCCGGGCGGTGGCCGAACTCGACGACGTCCTGGGGCTGTTGCGGGAGGAGGGCGAAGGCCCACCGAGCGGTCCGACGCTCGGCGCGCTCGACGAACTGCTGGAACGCACCGCCGCGACGGGCGTGGAACTGACCACCGACATCCCCGGTGCACTCGACCGGCTGCCGCCCGCGGTCTCCCGTGAGGCGTACCGCATCGTGCAGGAGGGGCTGACCAACGCCCAGCGGCACGCGGGCCCGGTACCGGTACGGCTGCGCATCGCGGCGGACGAGGACGAGTTGGAGATCGAGTTGACCAATCCGCTGGGCACGGTCCGGCCGCGCCGGTCCGGTGGCGGTCGTGGACTGCGCGGGATCGAGGAGCGCGCCACCGTGCTGCGCGGCCGGGTCACGGCGGGTCCGTACGACGGCGGGTGGCGGCTGGCGGTACGCCTTCCGCTGCGCAGGGAGGCGCGATGACGCTGCGGATCGTGCTCGCGGACGACGAACGGATGGTGCGCAGCGCACTGCGGGTGATCCTGGAGAGCGAACCCGGTATGACGGTGGTCGGTGAGGCCGCGTCCGGTGCGGAGGTGGTGCCGCTGGTGCGGGAACTACGGCCGGACATCGTGCTGATGGACGTCCGTATGCCGGGTATCGACGGTATCCGCGCCACCGAACAGCTGATGCGGACGATGGCCTCCCCGCCCCGGATCGTCGTCGTCACCACCTTCGAGAACGACTCCTACGTGTACGAGGCGCTGCGCGCGGGAGCCAGCGGCTTTCTGCTCAAGCGCGCGGAGGTGGAACAACTGCTCTGCGCGGTACGGCTGGTGGCCTCCGGCGACTGCCTGCTGTTCCCGGAGGCGGTACGGCAGCTGGCGGCGCGGCACGCCGCCGCCGAGCGCTCGTCGCGGCGGGACGCCCTGCGGGAGCGGTTGACCGAGCGCGAGGCGGCCGTGCTGCGGTTGATGGCCACCGGGCTGGCCAACACCGAGATCGCGGCCGAGCTGGCGGTCGGGCCGGAGACGGTGAAGACGCATGTGGCTCGGGTGCTGGCCAAGCTGGGGGCGCGGGATCGCACGCAGGCGGTGATCGCCGCGTACGAGTGCGGCTTCATCACACCGTCGCGTCCATAATGCGGGACGCGATTCCCGGATCGCGAGATGCGATTTAGAGTGCTGCTGCGTGTCCGGCAAAAGCTTCCGGGGTTGCGCCCGGTTCGGCACTGCCGGTTGGCGTCATCGTGGTTCGGCGGGTTCGCACTGCCGGGCCGCGTGATCGTGGTCGCTCGCCGTCGCGGCGGGAAGAGATTTCCGCCGCGGGCGCTACCGGGCGCTGCGGCGGCGGGGACTCTCCGGCTCGGGCGCGCGCGGGCGGCGGGAACTTCCCCCGTGAGCGTCGCTCGCCCGACGGCGGGAGGAACGTCCCGCGGTGCGGGGGTACTTGCGACTGTGGCGGCAAGAACTCTCCGCCACGACGGCGAGCAGCCACGATCACGTAGCCCGGCGGTGCCAAACCTCCCGCAACCACAGTGCCGCCAACCAGCAGGGCCGCACCGGCCGCACCCCGGCGACCCCCGCCGGGCAGGCGCAAGCACAGGAGGACGATCTCCCCGAAAGGAGCCCACCATGGCCGCGTACACCCACGGACACCATGAGTCGGTGCTGCGCTCGCACCGCTGGCGCACCGCGCGGAACTCGGCGGCGTATCTGATCGGCCATCTGCGGCCCGGAATGCGGTTGCTGGACGTGGGCTGCGGCCCCGGCACGATCACCGCGGACCTGGCCGAGCTGGTCTCCCCCGGCGGCCATGTCACCGCCGTCGACGCGGCGGCGGACGTACTGGAGTCGGCGGCCGCGGCCGCCGCCGAACGCGACCTGCGCAACGTCGAGTTCAGCACCGCCGACGTCCACGCGCTGGAGTTCGCCGACGACACCTTCGACGTGGTCCACGCCCACCAGGTGCTCCAGCACGTGGCCGACCCTGTGCGGGCGCTGCGCGAGATGCGCCGGGTGTGCAAGCCCGGCGGTATCGTCGCGGCCCGGGAATCCGACTACCACGGCTTCACCTGGTACCCCCAACTGCCCGCCCTGGACGAGTGGATGGCCCTCTACCAGCGGTGTGCCCGCGCCAACGGCGGTGAGCCGGACGCCGGGCGCCGCATGCTGGCCTGGGCCCGCGCCGCGGGTTTCACCGACATCACGGCGAGCGCCAGCACCTGGTGCCACGCCGATGACGCGGACCGCGACCACTGGGGCGGTATGTGGGCCGACCGGATCCTCCAGTCGGCCATGGCGGAGCAGGCCCGCCGCGACGGCTACGCCACCGAGGACGACCTGCGCCGCATCTCGGACGCCTGGCGCACCTGGTCCGCCGACCCCGACGGCTGGCTGAGCGTCCTGCACGGCGAGGTCATCTGCCGGGCGTGATCACCGCTCGGCTCGGCGGCCCTTCATCCACACGTAGACCAGCACACCGGCGAACAGGAACAGCGTGCCCTGGTACACGGCCGCGTACCCGGCCCCGGCGACCAGCCACATCGAGAAGCCGAACGCGGCCAGTGCCATGACCACATCGCGGACGAAGCGGCCGGGCTGGACCTGGTGGCGGCGGCCGGACGCCAGCCAGTACAACTGGGCGGCGGCGGCCAGCAGATAGGGCACGGTGGCGGAGAACGTGGTGATCAGCACCAGGATGTCGAAGACCCCGGTGGCGCCGGTCGTGTAGTTGACGATGGTCAGCAGCGAGGCGAGCACGACACCGACGAGCACGCCGAAGGTCGGCACACCGCGCTGCTTCTTGGTGAACGCGGCCGGGAACAGACCGTCCTGGGCGGCCGCGTAGGGGGCCTGGGCGCTCATCAGCGTCCAGCCGTTGAGCGCGCCGATGATGGAGATCACCGCGGCGGTGGCGATCAGCGTGCCGCCCCAGTGGCCGCCGAACATGTTGTTGACCGCGTCGGAGAACGGAGCGGAGGACTTCACCAGGTCGCCGTGCGGGACGGTGCCGAACACCGACACCGTGCCGAGCAGGTAGACCAGTGCGGCGCCGATGGTGCCCAGCACGCTGGCCCGGCCGACGTTGCGCTCGGGGTCGCGGACCTCGCCCGCGCTCATGGCGGCCGACTCCACACCCACGTAGGAGTAGAGCAGCAGCGCGGCCGAGGCGGAGATCCCGCCGAGCACGTTGCCGTGACTGGGGTCGAACGGGCCGAGGTTGTGCGGGTTAAAGAAGAACAGCCCGACGACGGCGACGAACAGCAGCGGCAGGAACTTCAGCACGGTCGAGACGATCTGCACCGCGCCGACCCAGCGGGTGCCCGCGAGGTTCGCCAGCGCGGGCAGCCAGAGGGCCAGCAGGGCCACCGCGAGGTGGGTCCACTTCGAGAAGTGGCCGGGGAAGATCACATCGATGTAGCCGACCGCGGCGACCGCCAGCGCGGCGTTGCTCACCCAGGTCATCACCCAGTACGACCAGGCGGACAGGAACCCGGCGAAGTCGCCGAAGGCCTCACGGGCGTAGACGTACGGGCCGCCGGTGCGCGGATTGCGTCCCGCGAGGCGGCCGAAGACCAGCGCGAGGGTGATCGCGCCGACCGTGAGCACCACGAAGGCGAGCAGGCTGAGCGTGCCGAAGGGGGCGACGGAGGCGGGCAGCAGGAAGATGCCGCCGCCGATGATGTTGCCCATCACCAGGGCCACCGCGGTGGGCAGCCCGAATGTGCGCGAGTGGGTCCCGGTCTCGGCCGGATCGGCCGCCAGGGCTCGGGTCTCGCTCGCGGTGTCGTGCATGGGTGACGCGCCTCTCTGGGTCCTGCCGCCGCACAGCACATCGCTGGGATGCGGCACGGTCGCGCCGCATCCCAGCGATGGCAAGACGGAAGGTGGGTCTCCTGGTTCGGAGCGCCCCCATGGTGCGCTCAGCCCGCACTCGTCACCAAATCGATGGCATTTGTTCCGGACAGTGGTCCGGAGACGGAAAATGTTACGGCTCAGATGGCGCTCGGCCGGAGAAACCGAAGGGCGCATGGCTCGATTCTCCGAGCCATGCGCCCTGGTCAGACGTACCGGATCAGGCGGCGCTGCGGCGGCGGCGCACCGCTACCGCGATGGCCCCACCAGCGACGACCACCAGGCCGGAGGCCAGCCCGACGGGCAGCGCCGGGAAGGACGCGCCGGTCTCGGCGAGCTGCTGCTGGGAGAGGTTGTCCGTGCTGGCTGCGTTGCCAGAGTCACCAGAGTTGTCAGACCCGCCGTGCGACGGCGGAATCGGCTTCACCGAGGCGACGGAACCGTCCGAGTTCAGCAGCACCTGCCGGTTGTTGGGGTGCTTGAAGTCGAACAGCGCCCCGATCGAGGTGGCACGCTGGTCGAAGGACCCGTCCCCGATGCGGCGGGTGCCCCAGTTGTCCTCGATGAACTTGGTGATCGAGGTCTGCTCGGTCTGGGTGTGGTCGACCGAGTTCACCTTGCTGAACGGAGAGATCAGCAGCAGCGGCTGCCGGGTGCCCGGGCCGCAGCGGTCGGCGTAGCCACCGGCGGCCGCGGGGCCGGCCTGGCAGGCGGGGCTGTCCGTGGCCTTGCCGTCGGAGGCCTTGGCGGAGTCCTTCGAGCCGCTCAGCGGCGGGGCGAACACGTGGTCGTACCAGCCGTCGGAGTCGTCATAGGCGACGACGACCGCGGTGTCGCGCCACTGCGGGGACTTCTGGACCTCGTTGATCTCCTTGACGAGGAAGTGCTGCTCGTCGATCGGGTCGGAGTACCCGGCGTGGCCGTCCTGGTACTCGCCGGCCTTCAGGAAGCTGACCGAGGGCAGCTTGCCCGCCTTGACCACGGCGTCGAAGTCGCTCAGGTCGTAGTTATGGTTGGCCCGGCCGCTGTGCCCGACCTCGCCCAGCGAGGCGGGCGCGAGGTGGTGCGGGTTCGAGGTGGACTGGTAGTACTCGAACGGGTTGTGGTGCGGGCTGTAGTCCTCCACCGCCGCGCCGCCGACATTGGTGTGCGTGGTGCCCTTGCACTGGGCGTACGAGCCCTGCTGGCCGTTCCACGGGGTGCTCGGCCGGAAGCCGCCCTGGAACCAACCCCAGCTGACGCCCTTGGCGTTGAGCCGGTCACCGATGTTGGGACCGTTCATCTCGGCCAGCGCGTTCTTGGCGGTGTGGTCCTTGTTCGCGCAGTCGTCGAAGGCGGGGTCCGGGTCGTTTATCACCGTGCCGACGCCCTTGGCGTTCGGCGACTGGACCGTGTACGGGTCGGGCGCCGCGGTCTGCTTGGGGTGCTCGGTGCCGGAGGCCGGGTCCACCGAGACCACCCCGTGCGTCTGGCCGGAGACGAGCTCCAGCGCGCCGGGGGTCGACGGGCCGTACGTGGAGCCGAACGACTTGTCGTTCAGCGTGTAGTGCTGGGCGTAGTTCCACAGCGCGGTGGCGGTGTTGCCGTCGTAGTAGTCCATCGCCAGACCGGGCTCGCCGAACAGGTTGCCCGAGCACTTGCCGGAGTCGGTGTTCTGGACGAACTGGTCGGCCTTGCCGCCGTTGTACGCGTACTGCTCGGCGCTGTAGTCGTGGTTCTGGTCGCAGGTCATCGCCTGGGACGAGCTGAGCCGCTGCGGCGCGTACTGGTTGGGGTTCTTCGTCAACAGCCCGGCGTTGGCCAGGTTGTTGGTGTCCTTCGGGGTCTTCGGGGACGCCGTGAACTTCGAACCGTCGGTGTTCGCCGCCTTCGGGTAGGTGGCGAAGTAGTGGTCGAAGGAGACGTTCTCGTCGAAGATCACGACGAGGTGCTTGACCGGCGTGGCGGTGCGCACCGGTCCACCGTGGGCGGGCGCGGCGATCGCGGGCGCGGTGCCGCTCGCCGCCGCCAGCAGGGCGGCTCCGGCCAGTGCTCCCCACCGTGCCGCCCGGCGCGGGGTCCCGGGTGGTCTCACTCTGACGGTCATGCCATGCCCTCCGTAAGCTGCGGTGATGCCGCGTTCCGCCGGTGATGCTGCTGCCTGGTCGGGGCAGCACGGCGGAACTGTGATGACATCGAAGTGAACAGTTCACGTCAAGAGGGCGCGCCCGAGCCAGTCGCTCTCGCCCCGCACACCAGGCAGCGCGAAGAAGTAGCCGCCGCCGAACGGCGTGATGTAGTCCACCAGCGGCTCCCCCGCCAACCGCTTCTGCACCGCTGCGAACTGACGGTCCAGATCCTGCTGGTAGCACAGGAAGACCAACCCCATGTCGAGGTTGCCGTTCGCGTCCATCCCCTTGTCGAAGTTGTACCCGCGGCGCAGGATCCGCTGGTCGGCGGTGGCCGCGTTGCGCGGGTTGGCCAGCCGGATGTGGCTGTCCAGCGGGATCACATCGCCCTTCGGGTCCTGGGCGTACTGCGGTGTGTCGCTCTCGGCGTTGCCGTCCAGGGGCGCGCCGGTGTCCCGGCGGCGGCCGAACATCCGCTCCTGCTCGCTGATCGAGACCCGGTCCCAGAACTCCACCAGCATCCGGATCAGCCGTACGACCTGGTAGCTGCCGCCCGCGGTCCACGCCGGTTCGCCGGAGCCGCCGGGCGCCGTCCACACCAGGCGGTCCATCTCCCGTGCGTCGGAGGTGTCGGGGTTGGCGGTGCCGTCCTTGAACCCCATGTGGTTGCGCGGGGTGCCGGACGGGCGCGGTGCGCTGACGAATCCGTCGATGCGCCAGCGCACCTGCGCCGCGCCACGGGTGTGCCGGGCGATGTCGCGGAGCGCGTGCAGCACGGTGTCGGGCGAGTCCGCGCACAGTTGCAGGCTCAGGTCGCCGTGGCACCACGCCGGGTCGAGGTCGTCATCGGAGAAGGTGTCCATGGCGCGCAGCTTGCGGGGCTTGCGGGCGCCCAGGCCGAACCGGTCGTCGAACAGGGAGGCACCGGCGCCGAGGGTCACGGTGAGCCGGTCGGCGGGCAGTCGCGGGCCGAGGGTGCCGGAGTCCGCGGGCGGCGCGGTGATGCCCAGGGAGGGCGGAGTGCCGCCGGAGGTCAGGAAGCGCGCCCGCTCGGTGATGGTCCGCAGCAGATCGGCCAGCTCGGCGCGGCCGCTCGCGGTCACGTCCAACGCGGCCATCACACAGTGGCGTTGGGCCGGGGTGATGATGCCCGCCTGGTGGGTGCCGTGGAAGGGTACGGACGAGGGCGCGTCCTCGGCCTGTGCGGCGTCGGCCCGTACCAGACCGGTGGCCGCGGCGCCGGTGATCCCCGCGGCGGCCGCGCCGCGCAGGAAGAAGCGTCGGTCCAGCCCGGTCATGACGTCCTCCGTACATCGCAGACCGCCGCGACCGAGGCGAGCTGCTCCACCGCGGCGCCGACGTCGGCGTCGGCCTTCTCGCGCTGCGGGCGGCTGAGGCCGCCCAGCGGGGTCCAGTGGCCGCCGGTGTCAAAACCGTCGAGGGTGCGCTGCATCCGGTCCAACGCGCTGTCCAGCCGCGGAAGTCCGGGAAAGCGGGAGCCGGTCAGCAGCGGCCGCAGATAGCCCAGTACGGTCCGGGTGCCGTCGAGGTTGGCGCGGGCGGTGGCCAGGTTGCTGCCGCTGCCGTAGTCGGTCCGGCCGGTGAGCTCGAACTGCACGGTGTTCTCCAGGATCTCGTGCGCCCGCAGCCCCAGCTGCGCCGGGTCCATCCGCGCCTGCGGCCAGCCGGCGCGCAGCTGGTCCACGTCCTTGGCCAACTGGTCGGCGGGGCCGCGCAGTTGGTCCGCTCTCTGGCCGTGCCACAGGCCGTACTCGATGCGGTGGAAGCCGGTGAACCGCGGGTCGGATGTGCCCTGCGCCAGCCCGGCGGTCGTGCCGTTGATCGCCTTGTCCGCGTCGCCGAAGGTGCCGTACGCGGCGCCCATCCGCTCGTACACCAGATGCGCGGGCAGCCAGGCGGTACGCGCGGCGTCGAGGTCTCCCCCGTCGATCGCGTCCCGCAACGCGCCCACCTTGTCGGCGAGTTCGCCCATCCGGTCGCCGATCCACTGCTGGTAGGCGAGGGTGGACGGGATCAGATCGTGCTGGGTGACCGGCACGGCGGCGGGTCCGGCCGCGGCGTGACCGGTGATCCGGACGGTCGGGCCGGTGAACGCGTCGGCGTCGTCGGGCAGGCACTTGAACGCGTAGGAGCCGCCCCCGAGGGTGACCTGCAGCGGGCGGGACGTGCCCGGCGCCAGGCCTTCGACCTCGCCGTAGACCGCTCCGGACCCGGGGTCGACCAGGTCGACCTCGGCGGGGCCGCCGGAGGCGTTGTACACATCGAACACCTGGCTGCCGCTGTGGCCCTGCGTCCAGTCCTGCCCGCACGCGCCGGCCGACATCCGCACCCGTGTATGCGGCAGCCCATCAGCGTTGCCGGGGCTGCGGTGCGGCGCGGGTCCGCCGGCGCCGCCCAACACGCTGACCAGCACCGCCGCCACCGCCGCGACGGCCGCCAGTGCTCCCCCCGCGGACAGCAGCCCGCGCCGACAGCGGGGTATTCGGGGGCGGATCACTCTGCGGCTCCAGCGGGTCCAGGACATGAGCGGTACGGACACCAGTGCGAGCGGCAGTGATGTCGCCGTTCATCGTAGGGAGCCGGAAGGCCTCGCACCTATCCGCGCGAGGCCTCGGAACCGGGAATTCGACGGGAGTTCACCTGTCCGGCACATATGCCCGCGCCCCCACGGGGGCGCGGCGGGGTGCTACAGGGGATTCACGTGCTCCGCCTGCGGTCCCTTCGGTCCCTGGGTGACCTCGTACTCAACACGTTGGTTCTCTTCCAGGGACTTGTAGCCGGTTCCCTCGATGGCCGAGAAGTGGACGAACACGTCCGGACCGCCCTCGTCCTGGGTGATGAAGCCGAACCCCTTCTCAGCGTTGAACCACTTCACGGTGCCTGTTGCCATCAGTTATGGCCCTTCATCCGGTGCTACGGCGGCTTCCAACATGCCGACCGCGATTTTGCCAACAGCATCCCCGATCAGGGGCCGTCCAGCACCCGCGAACCGCCGATTGGCAGATCCCAAAGGTCCTGGCGTAGGCGCCCGGCGGCGACCCAGGCCGCCCGGCACCGGGTCAACGGCTCCAGCGGCGGCTCGGCGGAGAGCAGGAACGTCGCCCAGTGCATGGGGGCCATCACCCGTGCGCCGACGTCGAGGCAGGCCTGGACCGCCTCCTCCGGGTTGGTGTGCACCGAACGCAGCAGCCGCCGGGGTTCGTAGGCTCCGATGGGCAGCAGGGCGAGGTCGATCCCGGGATGGCGGCGGCCGATCTCGGTGAACCAGCGGCCGTATCCGGTGTCCCCGGCGAAGTACAGCCGCTGCCCGGCCGGGTCGCTGATCACCCATCCGCCCCACAGCGAGCGGCAGGTGTCGGTCAGCGTGCGCTTGCTCCAGTGGTGCGCGGGGACGAACTCGAAGCGCACACCGCCGAGTTCGGCCGCCTCCCACCAGTCGAGCTCGGTGACCCGGGTGAAACCACGGCGGCGGAACCAGCGGGCGAGCCCGGCGGGCACGAACAGCGCGGTGTCGCGCGGCAGCCGTTTGACGGTGGGGGCGTCCAGATGGTCGTAGTGGTTGTGGCTGATGACCACCGCGTCGACCGGCGGAAGGTTCGCCCAGGGCACGCCGACCGGCGTGACGCGGGGCGGGGTGCCGAGGATCCTGCGGGACCAGACCGGGTCGGTCAGCACGGTCAGCCCGCCCAGCCGCAGCACCCAGCTCGCGTGTCCCACCCAGGTGACGGCGAGGGTCCCGGCGTCCACGGCGGGCAGCCGGGCGGGCCGGACGGGAAGTCTGGGCAGGTCGGCGAGGTCCTCGCGGCGCGGGCGGAAACCGCCCTGGCGGCTGACCTTGAGCATGTCCCAGAACCCTGGGAGCGGCTCGGTCATCCGGGCGGCGAAGGACCGGGGCCAGACCCGCTTCTCACCGATCGGCCGCAGACCGCCGACCGTGCCGGGCGTACCCGCCAGGACCGGTGCCTGCTCGGCGCCGGGGCCGAGCAGGGGCCGCTCGGCCTGATCAGGCCGGTCGCTCTGTTCGGTCTGATCGGTCATCAAGGCTCCAATCGGTGGGGGGAACCGGGCGGTACCCCGGAAGCGCGGCGGCGGGCGCGACCGAAAGCGCGGCGCCGTAGACGGTAATTCAGGCGGCTGTCAGTTCGCAGAAGGCGGTGCCGAGCGCCGCCAACGCCTCGGCGACATGCGGCACCCGCAGCGGCTCGGCGGCGTGCAGCGCGGCTTCCCGCTCGGCGGACGTGCCGCCGTACAGCACCGAGGTCGTGATCCGTACCCGCAACGCGGCCGGATCATCGCCGAACCGGGGGCCCGCGACGGCACCCGGCAGCCGCTCGGCCAACGCCTCGGGACCGGCGACACCGTGCGCGGCGAGCGCCGGGCGCAGCGGACCGAAGTCCGGGTACAGCTGGAACCCGGCCTGCGGCGGCAGGCAGAGCGCGCCCAGCCGGGTGAGGGCATGGTGGGCGGCGGCGGCCACCGCGGCGTGCAGCCGTACGGCCGCGGTGCCGCGCTCCCGTAGCGCGGCGGGCTCGGCGAGGGCGAGCGCAGCGGCCCGGGCGACGGGGGCGGCCGGTACCACCCGCTGTGCGTCGAGCACATCACGTACCGGGCCGAGCAGGCCGCCCGCCGGATCCCCGGCCGGGAACCGCGCGACGGCCGCGGGCCAGGCGGGCGGCAGCAGCCCGCCCGCCAGGTCGGTGAGGACCACGGTGTGCCCGGGGAACGACTCGGCCGGGCTGAGCAGGACGGTGTGCGGATCGTGCAGCACATCGCGGTACGTCTCGTCGGAGACCACCAGCATTCCGGCGCCCGCGGCCGCCTCGCACACCTCGTGCAGCAGCTCCGGCGGGGCGACGGTGCCGGTGGGGTCGTCGGCGACGGACACCACCAGCAGCCGCGGTGCCGCGCCGCCGTCCCGGGCCCGGCGGACCGTCTCCAGCAGGGCCACGGGGTCCGGTACGCCACCGCACTCGGCCGGTGTCGCCACCCGGTGGACGCGGCGGCCGAGGACACGGGCCTGGGCGGAGTACCAGGCGGTCGCCGGGCTGGCCACCACCAGATCGCCGCCGACGGCGGCCAGCAGGGCGAGCAGCAGCGGTGCGGGCCCGGGCGCCAGCAGCACCCGATCCGGCTCGGTGGCAAGACCCCGGTGCTCCCAGTACCCGCAGGCGGCGGTACGGACCGCCGTGTCACCGCCGGTCGGCTGCGGCGCGGCGTCCCAGGCCTGGGCGAGCCGCTCGGCGAGCTCGGGCGCCGCGGGCAGCCCGGGATCGGTGAGGGCGAGGGGGGAACCAGCCGCCGTGCGCTGCATCCGTACCTCCGTGCGGCAGGCCGTGCCGTCGCGGCCACGGGACCCGCTGCTCAGACGCAGGCGGCGCGGGCCCGGGCGCCTGCCCTCGTACGTCCGGCGGCCGGGTGGCGCTCCGGGTGGCGGCGCAGGTACTCGCCTTCCAGCGCGGCCATCCGCGAGCTGTGTGTACGCAACGCGTCCGACGTTCCGTACAGCAGCGTCTCGTGCCGGGTGCGGTGGATGGCCTCCAGCTCCTTGATCAGCTGACGCTCTTCCAGCCGCTCGGGTGGCACACCGTTGTTGTACTCGGCCATGGGCGCGTCCTTCCCGGACCGGTCCGCACCGGTCCCGCCACGGCGGTTGCCCGCGTGGTGCGGATTCTCCAGCGGAGAACCGCGGCCAGCCCCGTCGGGGCCAGTATCCCAGCGGGTGCCGGGACCCGCATGTGGTGCCCGCCGTCGGGCTACTCGGCGACCGGTGCGTCGCCCGGTTCCAGCTCCGCGAAGAACCGGTCCACCACAGCGCTGTCGCGGGCCGTCTCGTCGAGTGCCTCACCGACGATGCGTCCGGCGAGCTCCACGGCAAGCGTGCGGACGTCGTGCCGCAGCTCGGCCTCCGCGAGAGCTTGGTCGGCGGCGATCTTCGCCTGCCGCGCATCACCGGCGCGTGGGAGGTAAGACGGATAGCAGGACCAAAACCGGGAGGAACACCATGCAGCGAGGCAGCGACCGGCTCAGTGTCTACCGCGACGACGAGATGAAGCACGAGTTGCAGGGACTGATCCGCTCCGGGCACGCCACGAGGGTGGCGGAGTGGTTCGATCCGGAGCCCCTGGCCGACGACGACCCGGCGGTGGCCGTACATCCCGTACCGACCGGTATGCGGAGCGAGGACGCGCTGCGCTTCGAGCTCGCGCGCCATTTGGGGCGCAAGGTGTTCCCGGCCAAGCGAAGCGCGCTCGTCCGTGAGCTGGTCAGCCAGCACGCACCGGACGCCCTGGCCGACCAGGCGCGCACGTTGCCCGCCGACACCACGTTCCACACCGTGCAGGAGGTCGTCGACGCACTCCGCCGCCGGGCGGCCTGACCGCGAGACGCACGCAGCGGAACGGGCGCGCACCTCGCCCGCGGCGAAGTGGCGCCCGTACCAGACCAGTTGGCGTTCAGCCGCCGCCGGTCAGGGTGGCCAGCGCTCGGACGCCCTGGCCCTGGACGGTCACGGTGTCCGGCGAGCCCGCGTCGATGGACAACGCGAGATCATCCGCGGGCCAGCCCTGGCCCAGCAGGGACAGCCGCACCGTGCGGTAGCTGCGGATCTGCGGCAGCGCGAGGGCGAGCCGTTCCTCAGAGGTGAAGACCGGCACCAGGCGGACACCATCGCCCTGCTCGAACACCGGCAGCTGGATGCCGCCCTGGTCGCCCTCGGGGGCGTCAGGGTTGTTCGGAACGGGCAGCAGCACCTCACTGGCGGCCAGGGTGCCCAGCGCCACCACGTCGTTGCTGTCGGTGGCCAGTTTGTGCAGCGCCTCCTGTGCGGCGTGCTGCGCGTCCGGCGAGCTCGGTTGGTTCGGCACGTTGTCGGTCATCGGACCACTCCTCGGGTGCGGCGGCCGGACGCCTTGTGCGCCCGACGTCGGACGCTCCGCGTACCCGAGGAGGCGCCGGGCATGCGTCGCCCGCCGTAAAGAAACCCGGACGGGAGGAAATCCCTACGGGAAACCTCCGCGGGCCACCCGTTCAGGACATCGTCAGCACGATCTTGCCGCGAGTGCGCCCCTCGGCACTGGCCCGCCAGGCCTCGGCGGTCTCGGCGAGCGGGAACTCCCGGTCGATGTGCACGGCCAGCTTGCCCTGGTCGGCGAGGTCGGCGAGCGCGGCGAGGTCGGCGGAGTCCGGCCGCGCCCACACGAAGTGTCCGCCCGCCTTGGTCACGTCGCCGTCGACGATCGAGGCGATCCGGCTGCCGTCGCCGCCCGCGACCACCTCCTGCGACACGGCGACCGCACCACCGCCCACGTAGTCCAAGGCGGCGTCCACACCGTCGGGCGCCAGCGCCCGCACCCGCTCGGCCAGCCCGTCGCCGTAGACGACCGGCTCCGCGCCCAGCGAGCGCAGGAAGTCGTGGTTGCGCTCGCTGGCGGTGCCGATGACCCGGGCACCGGCGGCCACCGCGAGCTGAACGGCGAAGCTGCCGACACCGCCCGCCGCCGCGTGCACCAGGACGGTCTGGCCCGCCCCGGGGTTACCGACCGCGCGCAGCGACCGGTAGGCGGTGAGCCCGGTGAGCGGCACCCCGGCAGACTGCCGCCAGTCCAGCGAGGCGGGCTTGTGGGCGAGGGCGCGCACCGGGACGGCGGCCTGCTCCGCGTACGTGCCGTGCTGCACGTAGTCCATGCGCGCGTACGCGTACACCTCGTCGCCCGGGGCGAACTCGGTGACGCCCGGCCCGACCCGTTCCACCACTCCCGCCAGGTCCCAGCCCGGGGTCAACGGGAAGTACACGTACAACATCGGGTCGAGGTAGCCCCGGCCGATCTTCCAGTCCACCGGGTTGACTCCGGCGGCCTTGACCCGGACGAGGACGGCGTCGGGCCCCACCTTCGGTTCCGGTACCTCGGCGAGTTCCAGGTTCTCCGGTCCGCCGTAGGCCCTCATCACGATTGCCTTCATGATCGCGGCAACGACGGTGGCGAGGGGAGGTTTCCCCTCGCCACCCGTTCAGCCCCGGCCAACCGTCCGGGGCCTGTCATCCGGCCGGGCCCGGCGATCAGAGCGCGGCGTTGAAGGCGGGCAGGTAGCCGCCGGACTGGCCGTCCGCCGTCGGGTGATACGAGTCGGAGATCGGCCAGGTCACGGCGTGCAGCCACTCCGAGTCGTCGCACAGCTCATGCCCGGAGAAGTAGCCGCGCACGTCGGCGAAGGTGAAGTTGCCGTACTTCGCGACCTCGGTGGCGATGACGCTGTCGAGGAGGTCGGCGGCGTTGTCGAGGGCGGTGCGCTTGGTCCTGTCGAGCCCGATGCAGCCACTGGACTGGGACAGGTCGTAGAACTCGGGGTAACCGAGCACGATGACACGGGCGTTGGGGGCGTCGGAGCGGATGTCGGAGTACAGCGTGTCCAAGATGGCGGGGAGTTGGCTCCTGGCCTTGCTCTCGGCGGACGAGATCGCGCTGGTGCAGCTGCTGTCGCCGCCCAGCACGCAGGTCTGCATGACGCTGGCGAAACCGACATCGTTGCCGCCGTCGGTGAGGCTGACCAGTGTCGTACCGGAGTTGAGGGCGGAGAGCTGGCTGCTCTCGATGCTGGAGGCGGTGGCTCCGGTGCACGCCTGGAAGCTGAACGAGCTCGGCGAGCTGGCCTGCTTGTACAGGTACGGGTAGGCGGCCGTGCTCTGGTCGCAGCTGTTGAGGTAGTTGTCGGTGGATCCGACTCCGGAGGAGTACGAGTCCCCGAGGGCAACGAAGTTGCCCTCGCTGGCACTTGCGGAGGGGGCGCCGCCGAGGGTCATGGCGGCGGCCGCGGCGAGGCTTACGGCGGCGGCGAGCAGGGATGGTCTGCGC
Source organism: Streptomyces sp. NPDC020096 (assembly GCA_040631425.1). Taxonomy (GTDB): domain Bacteria; phylum Actinomycetota; class Actinomycetes; order Streptomycetales; family Streptomycetaceae; genus Streptantibioticus_A. Next base: position 12,082 of record JBEYJY010000042.1, on the reverse strand, counting down.
ACGGGTTCCTCCACGGGGTGATGCGGAAGAGTGGGGGCGGTACTCGTGGGTAATCGCGAGCCCTACCCAGCAGTAAGACGCAGACCAGGCGGCCGGTACAGAGGCGCGCGTCATGATTCAACCGATATCGCCAAGTTTTCACTTGTCGTGCACACGCCCATCACGTACGCCACGCCCGAGCGGCCCCACACAGCGGAAACGGCCGGTGCCGGATGCGCAACTCCGCATCCGGCACCGGCCGTTGGCGCTCCCGGTCGGGTTACATCCCGTAGCCGATGGCGAAGAGATGCGCCGAACCGCTGTCCGTCACCGGCAGCGTGATCGAGGCGACCCGCCTGTCCGGGTCGATGGGCACCTTGGTGGCGAAGACATAGGTCTTCACGGTGTCCCTTCCTCCGTCACTGGTGTTCCGGTAGGGCGTGGTGGCCACCGTCGTGTTGCCCGGAATCGGGGTGCTGCCACCGGCGTTGAGCGTCCAGTCCGAGAAGCCGACCGTGGCCTTGGCCGTACTGCCATCGGTGTACGTGATGGTCAGCTCGCCTTTGGCGCCGGTCTTCGGGGCATTGGTCGCCGCGCCCAGCAATCCCAACGCCCCCGCCCCGGCGGGTGATGCGGTCGGGATGGTCTGGCCCGCCATGGTGATGTTGTCCAGCATGCCCGGAGCCACCTCCGGCCAGTAGTAAGAGACACCGTCCACGCCGACATCCGCGCCGCCGCGCACACCCGCGTCGTCCAGCGCGTTCTGGGAGTAGGCCGAGCCGTCTCCGTCGAACCCGCCGGTGTAGGTGGCGCCGTCCGGATAGACGCCCTCGTCCGTGTAGTACGGCCACACATCATCCGGGTGTGCCACCACCGCCCGCAGCACCGCTCTACCAAGCGAGGTACCGGAGTCGGTGGAGAGCGCGAACGTCACCGGATACACGCCCTCCTTGTCACCCGCCGTCACCTTCACCCGCTGTTCGGCTTTGCCACCCGGAGGGAGGGTCACCGAACCACACGGCACGTCAAGCGTCACCCCGGGCGGCGCCTCGGCGGCCCACGCCACGGTGATGGCGCTGTCACCGATGTTCACCAGGTCGAGGGTGCCGGTACCGCTGTCACCGGGCGCGACCACCAGCCCCGCGCCCGACGGGCCCGTCGACGCCAGCACCTCGCGCTCTCCGGTGGCGTCGGACGGCGGCGCCGAGGCGGGTGACGACGCCCAGCCGGTGTTCGGCGCGGTACCCAGGGCGTAGTCCATCGCACCGCCGCGGCTCAGCGCCCGGAAGCCGAGCCATGCCCTGTTCCATGCCCGGCCGTTGACCCGCAGCGCCTGCACATACGGCGCGTCAGGCGCCGCCTGAGGTGCGTTGATCCGCACGACCTTTCCGTTGCCCAACGTCAGCTCGGTCTGCGGGAAGACGGGGCTGCCCAGCGCGAGGATGTCCGTGCCGGGCGTCTCCGGATAGAAGCCCAGCTCCGACCAGACATACCAGGAGGCCATCTGCCCCAGGTCGTCATTGCCGAAGGAGCCCACCGGAGCGTTGAACCAGAGCTTCTGCTCCGCCTGCCGCAGCGCGGCCTGCGCCTTCCAGGGCTGACCGACGTAGTCGTACTCCCAAGGGATCTCGAGACTGGGCTCGTTGCTCAGATCGGCGTTGGTCCCCGACGGGGCCGTGATGTTGCTCAGCAGACTGTCGAGGTACGAGCTGTACGCGGCCGTACCTCCACGCGCCGCGATCAGTGCCCTGAGGTTGAACGGGACCATCGGCGTGTACTGCGCCGACGTGCCCTCGACGAAGCCGCTGGAGGTGCCGGGGGTGAAACCGGCGGCGAACTCGCCGTCCGCCTTCTTCGCCTGCAGATATCCGCTCTGCGGGTTGAAGACGTTCTGCCAGTCCTGGGCGCGGGCCGCGAACTTGGCGTAGATGTCGTGGTGGCCCAGCGACTTGGCCAGCGTCGCGACGGCGTAGTCCGCGACGTCGTACTCCTGCTGTGTGGAGACCGGACCGTAGAAGTTGCAGCAGCCCCAGTCCTTGCCGTCGATCGGCAGATACCCCTTGTCGTCCCTGACCGCCTCGCCGGGACGGACGTTGTTGGGCTTGGTGGCCTCGTGGACCAGCGCGTCCAATGCGTGCGCGGTGTCGAAGTCGCGGGCCCCGAAGGCGTACGCGTCGGCGATGATGGCTGCCGCCGGGTCACCGACCATCACATAGGTCTCACCGTTGTTCTGCGCCCACTTCGGCAACAGCCCGGTCTGGTCATAGCCGTTGAGCATCGACGTGACGACGTCGCTCTCCACCCTCGGGTCGACCATGGCCATCAGCTGCACCTGCGAGCGGTAGATGTCCCAGCCCGAGTAGTTGGCGTACTGGGCCAGTTGCCCCTTGGCGAGGTGGTGCACCTGGTCGTCCATGCCCATGTACTCGCCGTTGGCGTCGGAGAAGACGTTGGGGTGCAGCAGCGCGTGGTACAGCGCGGTGTAGAACTGCACCTGCTGGTCGTGGCTGCCGCCGCCGACGCGTACCCGGCTGAGCACGCGGTTCCACTCCTTGTGGTTCGCCTGGCGCAGTGCGTCGAAGTTCCAGCCGTGGATCTGCGCGGCGAGGTTCTTCCGCGCGTTGCTGTCGCTGGTGTACGAGATGCCGACGGCCGCCGTCACCGTCTGGGCGCCGGTGGTGTCGAACGTCAGGTACATCCCGTTGGCGCCGGTCACCGGTGGGCCGACCGAACTGCGCTTACGGGGCACCGTGGGACCGTGCATGGACGGCGAGGGCTTGCCACGGAGGGTGAAGTCAGGGCCGCGGGCCGGGGCCGTCGCGTGGTTCGGGCCGAAGGCCTGCTGCGGGCGGCCCCGCTCGATCGACGTCGCGCTCTCGTCGATGGTGTCGCCGACCCAGGTGCCCGAGGTGGTGAACGGCTGGTTGAACTTGATGTCGAAGTGCAGGGTGTAGGTGTTGTTGGCGCCGCAGAAGTGGCCGCTTTGCACCGCCCCGATGACCTCGTTGTTGTTGACGACCTCGGCGCGGGTGCCGTCGACCTGGGTGGCGCCGCCGCTGAGTTTGAGCAGCAGATGGGAGTCGGTGGAGCCGGGGAAGGTGAATCTGCCGAGGCCCGCCCGGGTGGCGGTGGTCAGCTCGGTCTTGATGCCGGAGGCGTCGGTGACCCCGTAGTAGCCGATGCCGGTCTGCTCGTCCTCGTGCTGGAAGGTGGCGGCGGTGTCACTGAGGTTCCCGGACAGCTCGCCGGTGATCGGCAGGATCGGCACGTCTCCGGCCCCGGCGCAGCCGGGGCCGGACAGGTGGGTGAGGCTGAACCCCGAGATCTTGTTGTCCTTGTACTCGTAGCCACCCCCGTCCGGGCGGTGCGGGGCGGTGTCCGGTCCCCACTGGAGCATGCCGAACGGTGCGTCAGGGCCGGGGAAGGTGTCCACGCTGCCCGAGGTGCCGATGAGCGGGTTCACCAGCGACGCGGGGTCATCGACCAGGGTGGCGGCGGACGCGGGCTCGGCGCCCAGGGTCTGAAGCGGCAGCGCCGCCAGGGCCAGGACGGCCACGGCGGCGATGCGTCTACGGAATCCGGGCGCGCTTGCGCGCAGCGGTCTTGCCATCACGTGCCTCCACGGGGCGGTTGGAACTTCACGGATGGACGTGCGTTCGGTGGCGTCGCGCGCGACGCCACCGACAACGTTGTCTGGGTGCGGGTGCGGGGTGACAACGTTGCCAAGACGTACGGGTGAGAAGTCAAACGTTTTGCTGACGTGGTGTCAACACTGCCGCCCCGCTCGGGCTTGGCGTTCAGGGCAATTCCGTCCTGGGGTCGTTCTGGGTGCCGTTTGCGGGCTGTCTGTTCGTGGGGCGGGGCCGGGGGCGGAGGGGTGGGGGTCCTGGACCGTATATTTACGGGCCGGTCGCCCACAAGCCGAGGGGGTCCTGGAGTTGCGCCCTCACGCAGGC
>JBEYJY010000042.1:0-8141 GCA_040631425.1 Streptomyces sp. NPDC020096 | reverse complement strand
TACGGTCCAGGACCCCCACCCCTCCGCCCCCGGCCCCTCACGTGGTTTCCTCGCGCTGCAGGCCGGTGGCCCATACGGTTCGCAGGGGGTGCGATTCTTTTTGGCCCGCTTCCCCTTGGGGCTCGCATCCCCACCCACCCAGCCGCAAGCGCAGAAGACGGCGCAAGGGGGTGTGCCGGGGTGTCCCCGCAGCGACCCCAGGAAGCACCGCAACCGTGCAGCGATAGCCGGAGTGAGGAGACACCCCGGCACACCCCCGACCCCGAACCAGCCGCGCGCAAGGGCAAGATGCGTGGACCGGTAACGGGTGGGTGGGAGGGCAATTACCCCTCGGCGATAACCACAGCGGACGCGACCCCCGCATCGTGGCTGAGCGAGACGTGCCACCCCCGTACGCCCAACGCCGCGGCGCGGGCCGCGACCGTGCCGGTGACTTCCAGGCGTGGCCGTCCTGAGTCCTCCGTCACCACCACGGCGTCACGCCATTGCAGGCCGCCGGGGGCGCCCAGCGCCTTGGCCACGGCCTCCTTGGCGGCGAACCGGGCGGCGAGCGACGCGATACCGCGTCGCTCGCCGCTGGGCAGGTACAGCTCGCCGTCGGTGAACAGCCGCTCCGCCATGCTCGGCGTCCGTTCCAACGCAGCGCCGAAGCGGGCGATCTCCGCGACGTCGATGCCGACCCCGATGATCATTCGGCGATCACTCCACCGTTACCGACTTCGCCAAGTTCCTGGGCTGGTCCACCTCGTTGCCGCGCGCGGTCGCCAACTCGCAGGCGAAGACCTGCAACGGAACGGTGGCGACGAGCGGTTGCAGCAGCGTCGGGGTGGCCGGGATGCGGATCAGGTGGTCCGCGTAGGGGACCACCGCCTCGTCGCCCTCTTCGGCGATGACGATCGTCCTCGCGCCCCGCGCCCGGATCTCCTGGATGTTGGAGACGATCTTGTCGTGCAGGACGGACCGGCCGCGCGGTGACGGCACCACGACCACGACCGGCAGATCGTCCTCGATGAGGGCGATCGGCCCGTGCTTCAACTCGCCCGCCGCGAAGCCCTCCGCGTGCATGTAGGCGAGCTCCTTGAGCTTCAACGCGCCTTCCAGTGCGACCGGGTAGCCGACGTGGCGGCCCAGGAAGAGCACCGTGTCCTTGTCCTTCAGGGAGCGCGCCAGCTCCCGTACCGGCTCCATGGTCTCCAGGACCTGGTCAACCTGCTTGGCGATGTCGGACAGTTCACGGATCACGGTGAAGATCTCGTCGCCCCACTTGGTGCCGCGCACCTGGCCCAGGTAGAGCGCGACGAGGTAGCAGGCGACGAGCTGGGTCAGGAACGCCTTGGTGGACGCCACCGCGACCTCGGGCCCGGCGTGCGTGTAGAGCACGGCGTCGGACTCGCGCGGGATCGTGGAGCCGTTGGTGTTGCAGATGGCCAGCACCTTCGAGCCCTGCTCGCGGGCGTGCCGCAGGGCCATCAGGGTGTCCATCGTCTCGCCGGACTGGCTGATCGCGACGACCAGGGTGCGCGGGTCGAGGATCGGGTCCCGGTACCGGAACTCGCTGGCGAGTTCCGTCTCGCAGGGGATACGGGTCCAGTGCTCGATGGCGTACTTGGCGATCATTCCGGCGTGGAACGCCGTCCCGCACGCCACGATCACGATCTTGTCGATCTCGCGCAGCGTGTGCGCGTCGATCCGGACCTCGTCCAGGGTGAGCCGACCGCTGGCGTCGATCCGGCCGAGCAGGGTGTCGGCGACCGCCTTGGGCTGCTCGGCGATCTCCTTGAGCATGAAGTAGTCGTAGCCCCCCTTCTCGGCGGCCGAGGCGTCCCAGTCCACGTGGTACTCGCGGAAGGTGCCGGGGTTCCCGTCGAAGTCGGTGATGGTGACCGCTTCCCGGCGCAGCTCGACGACCTGGTCCTGGCCGAGCTCTATGGCGTCCCGGGTGTACGCGATGAAGGCGGCCACGTCGGACGCGAGGAAGTTCTCGCCGTCGCCCACGCCGACGACCAGCGGTGAGTTGCGGCGCGCGGCGACCACCACGTCGGGCGCGTCGGCGCTCACCGCCACCAGCGTGAACGCGCCCTCCAGACGGCGGGACACGTGGCGCATCGCCTCGGCGAGGTCCCCGGCCGAGGAGTACGCCTCGGCGAGCAGGTGGGAGACCACCTCGGTGTCGGTGTCGGAGAGCAACTCATGGCCGCGGTCGGCGAGTTCGGCGCGCAGTTCCGCGAAGTTCTCGATGATGCCGTTGTGTACGACGGCGACCCGACCGGCGTTGTCCAGGTGCGGGTGGGCGTTGGCGTCGTTGGGGGCACCGTGGGTGGCCCAGCGGGTGTGGCCGATGCCGGTGGTGCCGGTGGGCAGCGGCCGGTCGGCCAGTTCCTTCTCCAGGTTGGCCAGCTTGCCCGCCTTCTTGGCGGCGGCCAGCCCGCCGTCGGCCAGCACGGCCACTCCGGCCGAGTCGTAGCCGCGGTACTCCAGCCGCTTGAGCCCGGTGATGACAACGTCGAGGGCGTTCTGGGCGCCCACGTATCCAACGATTCCGCACATGGGGGTCAGCTTAGGGGGCGCGGGGAGGAGGGCTGCGCGTCCCGGTGGCGCGTAGCGGATCCGGGGGGTGTCGCAGTGGCGCGTGGTGCCTCTGGTGAGGGTGGTGGTGGGAGGCGGGGGCGTCGCCGCGGCGCGTGGCGCCTTCGTCGGGTGGTGGTGGGCTAGCCGGGTGGACCACGTCCGGTCGTACGGCGGGGGTACCCGGGGGGCGGGTGTGATTGTCGTACGACTGATGCCGTCTTACTTGGTGCGCGGCGGGGCCGCGCGGCTGACGAAAGGCCGGTGCGATGGCTGGTGTGGTGAGGTTGCGAGCCTGGGCGGCGCTGCTCACGGCGGTCACGGTACTGCCGTTGCTGCTGGGCGGCGGGACCGCCGTGGCGGGCGGCAGATCCGGAGACCCACGGGTACCGCTGTACCGGCTGGTGCCGGGCGTGCCGCTGCCCCGGGGCGCGGCGGTGACGCCCGACGAGTCGTATGCGCCGAAGATCACATACGGTCGCAACCCGGCACGGATGCGCCGGATGCGGGTGCCGACCCCCGCGCAGGCGCGGGCGGCGCGGCTCACCGAGTACGTCCCGGTGGACGACGCCCGCGCGGTGCGGGCCAAGGGTGTGCGCCGCTACTGCTCCCGCCACTCCGGCCCGTACCAGCGGCAGATCGCACGCTTCCTGCATCTGCTGGTCCGCAACCGCCAGAGCCACGCTTCCTGCACGGCGATCCGCGGCTACCAGCGTGCCCACGGCATCCGTCCGGCCATCGGCTTCGCCGGTCCGGTCACCTGGGGGATGATGCGTGACTCGGTGCGGACCCGCGCGGCTGCCCGGAAGGCGCTGATCAAGTCGAGCAACAGATGGAACTGCCCGGCCGGCCCCTACCGGATCGCGTGTGTGGACCAGGACTACCAGGAGATGTGGGTCCAGAACGGCAACGAGATCATCTTTGGCCCGGTCCCGATTCGCACCGGTCTGCCCGGGTACGCGACCCGCAACGGCATGCACCGCGTCTACTGGCGGAACCGCGACCATGTGTCGACGATCTACCACACCCCGATGCCGTTCGCCCAGTTCTTCTCCGGCGGCCAGGCGCTGCACGGGATCATCGGCAACGTCTACGGTCCAGACGGCTCCTACGGCTGTGTGAACCTGCGGATGCGGGACGCGCAGGAGCTGTGGGACGTGCTGCAGCAGGGCGACCGGGTCTACGTGTGGGGGGTACGACAAATGGAGAACAATGACGACTAGCCCGGTGCGGTTCCGGCCCGGGCGTGAGGCGAATCCCATAGGCACGAGCGGCTCCCCGCCTGAGACACTGGCGGGGATGAACGCTGCACTTGATGAGGACGAGGGCCAGGCGGCCGGGACGGCCATGCGGGTGTGGGCCGAGATCGACCTCGCCGCGCTGCGGGCCAACGTGGCGGCGCTGCGGGCCCGCGCCGCCGGCGCCGCGCTGATGGCCGTGGTGAAGGCCGACGGGTACGGACACGGCGCGATCGCCTGTGCGCGGGCCGCCCGTGCGGCCGGTGCGCCCTGGATCGGTACCGCCACCCCCCAGGAGGCGCTGGCGCTGCGCGCCGCGGGGGTGGACGGCCGGATGCTGTGCTGGCTGTGGACGCCCGGCGGGCCGTGGCGCGAGGCGATCGAGGCGGACATCGACGTGTCGGTGAGCGGCATGTGGGCGCTGCGCGAGGCGACCGCCGCCGCGCGCGCCGTCGGCCGGCCGGCCCGTATCCAACTCAAGGCCGACACCGGTCTGGGCCGCAACGGCTGCCAGCCCGCCGACTGGCCGGAACTGGTCGCCGCCGCGCGGGCCGCCGAGGTTGAGGGGCTGGCCAAGGTCACCGGAGTCTGGTCGCACTTCGCCTGCGCGGACGAGCCGGGCCATCCGTCGATCGCCGCCCAACTCGCCCTGTTCCGCGAGGCGTTGGAGGATGCCAAGGCCGCGGGTCTTGAGCCCGAGGTGCGGCACATCGCCAACTCGCCCGCGATGCTGACGCTTCCCGAGACGCATTTCGACCTGGTCCGCACCGGTATCGCGATCTACGGTGTCTCGCCGGTGCCGCAGGTCGGCGGTCCGGCGGACTTCGGGCTGCGCCCGGTGATGACGCTTCAGGCGACCCTGGCACAGGTCAAGCGGGTGCCCGGCGGCCACGGCGTCAGTTACGGGCACCACTACACGACCCCGGGCGAGACCACCCTCGCGCTGGTTCCGGCCGGTTACGCGGACGGCATTCCGCGGCACGCCTCGAACACCGGTCCGGTGCTGGTCGCGGGCAAGTGGCGGACGGTGGCCGGGCGGGTCGCGATGGACCAGTTCGTGGTGGATCTCGGCGGGGACAGCGCGCGCGTGGGCGACCGGGCCGTGCTGTTCGGACCCGGTGACCACGGCGAGCCGACCGCCGAGGACTGGGCGCGGGCGTGCGGGACCATCGCGTACGAGATCGTCACCCGGATCGGCGCCCGGGTGCCGCGCGTGCACGTCGACAGGGCCGATGCGAACGCCGACGACAGTGGGAGACAGGTCGGCACGGGGGGTATCTGATCCACGATGACTGACAGCAGTGGTAGTGGCAGGGCGCTGAAGTCCGCGGGCAGGTCCGCGGGCGTCGTCGGCGCGGCGATCGGTGTGCTCGCGGCGGGCGCCGCCGCGGGCGTCGCGATAGAGCGGATGACGGTCGGCCGTGCCATCCGCAGCAAGGCGCGCCTCACGCTGGACTCCACGGGCCCGTTCGGCACGCTGCGCGGTACGCCCGGTGTCGCGTACGCCGAGGACGGCACCGAGCTGCGGTACGAGGTCGAGGAGGCCGTGCCGGAGAGCCGGGGACGGCCGGGCATCTTCCGCCGCAACGGGACCGCGCCGCTCACCGTCGTCTTCAGCCACGGCTACTGCCTGAGCCAGGATTCCTGGCACTTCCAGCGCCTGGCGCTGCGCGGGAACGTACGGGCCGTCTACTGGGACCAGCGCAGCCACGGCCGCTCCGAACGCGGCCGCGCCCAGCTCGACGGCGAGACGGCCACCATCGACCAGCTGGGCCGCGACCTCAAGGCGGTCATCGACGCGGCCGCCCCCGAGGGACCGCTGGTGCTGGCCGGACACTCGATGGGCGGCATGACGGTGATGGCGTTCGCCGCGCAGTTCCCCGAGCTGGTGCGGGAGCGGGTCGCGGGCGTCTTCTTCGTGGGGACGTCGGCGGGCAAGCTGTCCGCCGTGCCGCTCGGTCTGCCCGCGGTGGGTGCCCGGGCCTTCCGTGCGCTGGCTCCGGGCGTCCTGCGGGCGCTGGGCAGCCAGGCGACGCTGGTCGAGCGGGGCAGGCGGGCCACCGCCGACCTGTTCGCCGGGATCATCAAGCGCTACTCGTTCGGCTCGGAGGTCGATCCGGCGGTCGCCCGGCTGGCCGAGCGCATGATCGAGTCAACGCCGATCGATGTGGTCGCCGAGTTCTATCCGGCCTTCACCGAGCACGACAAGGCGGAGTCGCTCGCGTCCCTGGACGGCTGCCCCGCGCTGGTGATGGCGGGCGACAAGGATCTGCTGACGCCCAGCGACCACAGTTCGGCGATCGCCGAGCGGCTGCCGAACGCCGAGCTCGTCATCGTCCCCGCCGCGGGCCACCTGGTGATGCTGGAGCATCCGGAGGTGGTCAACGCCCACCTCGCCGCGCTGCTGGCGCGCGCCGCGGACGCGGTTCGGGCGCCGCTGCCGGACGCGGTGCGGGCACTGGCCTCCGGCGATGAGGTGACGGAGCCCGCGGGGGCGTAGCCGCCTTGCGTAGCATCGACCACCATGGGTACAAGGCAGGACTTGGACGTACGGACCGTGGACGTACGGGCACGGATCACCGTCGAGACCGCCGACCGCATGCGGGAGCTGGGCCAGCGGCTCGCCTCGCTGCTTCGGCCGGGTGATCTGGTGCTGCTCAGCGGAGAGCTGGGCGCGGGGAAGACCACGCTGACCCGCGGGCTCGGCGAGGGGCTGGGCGTACGGGGTGCGGTCACCTCGCCCACGTTCGTGATCGCCCGGGTCCATCCCTCGCTGACCGGCGGTCCCGCGCTCGTCCATGTGGACGCGTACCGGCTGGGCGGCGGGCTCGACGAGATGGAGGACCTCGACCTCGATGTGTCACTGACCGAGTCGGTGGTGGTCGTGGAGTGGGGCGAGGGCAAGGTCGAGGGGCTGTCGGACGAACGGCTGCATGTCGTCATCCACCGCGGCACCGGCGACGAGGCGCACGATGTGCGGGACGTGTCGATCACCGGGATCGGGGCGCGGTGGGCGGATGTGTCGTTCGCGGCGCTCGGGTAGCTGACGCGCCCGGGTGCGGCTGATATGTCCGGGTTACGGATGATGTGTCCGGGCGCTCCTTCCCGTATGTGTGATCTTTCGCGGCAGTATTCCGACAGGACGTCGGGAAGATGTTGCGTCGGAGCCGCCGGGCATGGTGTGCTGGAGGCCAGAGGTTGGTTAGGCCTGCCTAAGTTCTGGCCCGGGAGGCGACATGTCGGCCGATGGCCGTGCCGAGGTTTCCCGGGAATCGCGCGATTCCCGGGATGAGACACCGATGCCGCCGATGAGTGTCCTGCTGGCCGCGGGCGCGGCGGCGGAGGCGGTCTGCACACCGCCCCGGGCGCCCCAGGCGCCCGCTGCCACGGACTCCGATGCCGCGAAGCGTAAGCGCGACGCCGCCTAGGGGTGTCGCTCGTCCGGCGTAATCGTGTGGACGAGGCTCACTGGACGACGATGACCTTCGCGCCGATCAGTGCGAACTGCCACATCGCGGCGCCGTCCGCCATCTTCTCGCGGACGCCGCCGGTCTTCTTCCCGGTCTGCGGAGTCGCCGCGGACGCGTCCACGGCGGCGGAGAACCCGATCGTCGTACCCCGCACCATGGCGAAGCGCACCACGTGCTCGATCGGCACCCCATCGGTGCCGGTAACCCGCTCCGACCGGGAGGTCACCGTGTACGTGCCCGGGTCCGGTGAGACCGATCCCGGGGTGACGGTGTAGGTGCGCTCGACCTGGTCGCCGGCGGACACCAGCCAAACGCGGTGCTGCGCCAGGGAGTAGACGACGCGCTTGCCGTGCCCGGAGTCGGCGGGCAGCGCGGTGGGCTCAGGGGAGGGCGCCACCGAGGGGGCGGTACTCGGCTGGGCCGCGGCGGATGCGCTGGGCGTGGTGTGCGACTTGCCGGTGTGATCGGGGGCGGCCGACGCCTGCCAGGCCAGCATGCCGATCGCCGCTAGCGCGGCGGCGGTGAGGCCGGTGACGATCGTGCCGGAGGCAATCCTTGCCATGGGGAGACGTTAGCACCCGGTCACTACGCGTTCGGCGGCCCGGGTTTTCTCCGCCCGCCCACCCGTTTGCCCTCGGCCTTTGCTTGCCGTCGCGCACGGCTGCGGGTGGGTCGGGGGTGTGCTTCCGCGCCGAGGGGCGCTTGCGTGGGGGACGCCCCGCCCGCCCACCCGTTTGCCCTCGGCCTTTGCTTGCCGTCGCGGACGGATGACTTGGGGTCGGGGGTGTGCCGGGGTGTCTCCTCACTCCGGCCGCGTTGTCGGCTGCGGGTGCTTCCTGGGGTCGCTGCGGGGACACCCCGGCACACC
>JBEYJY010000041.1:0-85807 GCA_040631425.1 Streptomyces sp. NPDC020096 | reverse complement strand
GGCCCACAAATACACGTCAGCGTCCAGGACCCCCACCCCTCCGCCCCCGGCCCCTCACGTTGTTTCCTGCGCTGCGGGCCGGTGGCCCATACGGTGCGCCGGGGGTGCGAATTGTTCTTGGTCCGTTTCCCCTTGGGGTTCGCATCTCCACCCACCCAGCCGCAAGCGCAGACGACGGCGCAAGGGGGTGTGCCGGGGTGTCCCCGCAGCGACCCTAGGAAGCACCGCAACTGTGCAGTGATAGCTGGAGTGAGGAGACACCCCGGCGCGCCCCCGACCCACAACCCGCAGAGCGCAAGGGCAAGATGCGGACCACGGCAAACGGGTGGGCGGGTGGGGGAAGACCCAAAACCTCAGCGCGAGCGAACCGGAGACGACTCACGGCGCGGCGCCGGAATCCGACCCACATAGGAGGCCGCCGCAGGCACCGCGGAGCGGTGCCCGCGGCGCAGGGACGTAAGCCAACGTGCCGAGGGCGTCAGGAGCAGCCCGAGGCCCATCACGGCCCCGCCCGCCAGGGCGTCGAGTAGATAGTGGTTGGCGGTACCGAGCACGACGAGGGCGATGACGAGGGGGTACGCGACCCCGAGCGCGCGCACCCAGCGGGTGCGCGCGCACCGCCAGAGGATCGCCCCGCACCACAGGGCCCAGCCGACGTGCAGGCTCGGCATGGCGGCGTACTGGTTGGTCAGGTCGCCCAGGCCCTGAGGCGCGCTGGCGTCGGCGCCCCACCAGCCGAAGGCCGCGTACTGCGCGAGGGTGTCGTGGAAGCCGGAGCCCGGCGGAAGCAGCCGCGGCGGGGCGGTCGGCAGCACGGAGAAGCCGATCAGGCCGATCAACGTGGAGATCATCAGCCAGGTCCGCATGAACAGGTACTGGTCGCCGTGCCGCCGCCACAGCCACACCAGGACGCCAGGCGTCACCAGGTAGTGCAGCGTGGCGTAGCAGAAGCACGCCGGTATGCCGAGCCACGAGGCGTGTGTGAACAGGCCGTTGAGCGTGTGCTCGGGGTCGATGTGCAGTGCCCGCTCGATGCGCAGGATCGATTCGCCATGGGTGACGGCGGTGCCGGTGCCGCCTGCCACCAGCAGTCGTCCGGCCGAGTACGCGGCGTAGATGAGAGCGATGAGCGGCAACTCCGCCCACCAACGGGGCCTGCTCCTGGGCGCTGCCCCGGCGCGGGCCGCGGTGCTCGACATCGGTGGGGTTCTCCGTCCCTGGATCTGCGCGTCTGTGCGGGGTGCTCCTCGCTGCGGCCCGTGCCGCCACTCGAGCGGCCGTTGTGCGGGTTGTTGCGAGCGCTCTACCGTACGCCGTACGGTATGCACCGTGCACACCGGCCCCGGCACCGTGCTGTTCGACGGGTGTTCACAGATCCGCGGCCGGGTACGCCGTAGGACGCCGGACGGCAACGCCAAGGTTGCCTCAACAACAACACGAACAACATCCGTCACAAACCCCAGATCACTCCATCCCCAGATCACTCCATGACGAATCGCCCAGAGCCCGCCCGCCGCCGCGTCCCGCGCAACACCCTCAACCGGGAACGCGTGCTCGGCGCGGCCGTCGACCTGCTGGACCATGCCGGTCCCGACGCCTTCACGATGCGTGCGCTCGCCCAGCGGCTCGGCGTCGGCACCATGGCCGTCTACAGCCACTTCACGGGCAAGGACGAGATCATCGACGCGGTCCGCGAACGACTGCTGGCGGAGGTCGAGTTGCCCGCCGTGGGCAGCGGCAGCACCCCGCGCGACGAACTGCGCGAGCTGTGCCGCGCCGTCTACCGGCTGCTCGCCGACCACCCCTCCGTACTGCACCTGCTCACCGTCCGCCCGGTGCACGGCGACGAGGGAACCGCCGTGGTCGAGCGCATCCTCGGGCTGCTGCTGGGGACCGGGCTCGACCGGAGGGCGGCGGCACGCGCGCAGACCGCGCTGATGCAGTACACCGTCGGCGCCGCCCTGTGGACCGCGCGCGGCCGACAGCGCGCGGACGACCAGGAGGATCCGGGAGCACCGCTGCGCACCCGCTTCGCCGCACTGCCCGCCGAGCGCTATCCGCACCTGGTCGACCTCGCGCCCGAGCTCGCGGCGGCCCAGGACGGCCTGCCCCAGTACGAACACGGTCTCGACGCAATGCTGGGCGGGCTGCTCGCCGGTCACTGAGCGCGATAGAGGATGATGGACGGCGGGTCGCTCCCGACAGGGCGGTCGGCCCGCGTACGTAATCGGCTGGGGGGCCGGGGGTCAGCCCCCGGGATATTGCAGTCTGGAAGGCCCGTCCTCGGTATGGCACCGCGCATAGTCCTCGTCCGGCACGGCGAGACCGAGTGGTCGGTCACCGGCCGCCACACCGGCCGCACCGACATCCCGCTCACCGAGGAGGGCCGGCGCACCGCACGGCTGCTCGGCGCCCGGTTGCACCGCGCGCCCTGGGACGGCCTGCCGGACGTCGAGGTGCGTACCAGCCCGCTCTCCCGTGCCCGCGAGACCTGCGAGCTGGCCGGTTTCGGCGACCGCGCCAAGGAGTGGGACACGCTCATGGAGTGGGACTACGGCGCCTACGAGGGCCTGACCCCGGCCGAGATCAAGGCGGGCCGCCCCGACTGGCTGGTGTGGCGGGACGGCGCAGCGCGGGGCGAGACGGTCGCGCAGATGACCGCGCGTGCCGACGAGACCGTGGCATGGGCGCGTTCCGCCGACCGCGATGTGCTGGTCTTCGCGCACGGGCACTTCCTGCGCGCACTCGGCGCGCGCTGGCTCGGCCACGATCTCGCCTTCGGTGCGACGATCCGGCTGAACCCGGCGTCTTTGTCGGTGCTCGGCTGGGCCTACGGCGCGCCCGCGATCGAGCGCTGGAACGACACGGGGCATCTCGACTGACGGCTGGGCTGTGCCCTGCGTGCGGTCGGTTCGGCTCCGCCGGGCCGCGCTGTGGGGGTTGCTCGCCGTTGCGGCGGGATCGTCTTGGGGCAAGCCCCCAAACCCCCAGGGGTGTCGGGGGCTTGCCCCCAGGAGTCAGTCCCCGAACCGCTCCGACAGCGCCTGCGTCTCGCCGTAGGACGGCAGTCCGGGATCCACGGCGTCCGGGTCCGCGATGGCACACGCCGTCCGGACCGCGCTCCACAGTGCCGCCCGGAACAGCAGTGATCCGCAACTGACCCGGCCCACCCCCAGCTCCGCGAGCCGCGACAAGGTGAGTCGGCCGGGTGCGTACAGCACGTTCAGCGGAGCATCGAGGTCCCGTACCAGACCGGCGATGGTGTGCTCGTCGGTGAGGCCGGGGACGAAGAGGCCGTCCGCGCCCGCCCGCCGGTAGGCCTCGGCGCGCGGCAGCGTCTGGTCGGTGGGGGCGTCGGGCAGCCAGTACGTGTCGGTCCTGGCGTTGACGAACAGCCGCGGCACGCGCTCCTTCACGGCGGCGATCACCTCGCACTGCTGGCTCGCGGGCACCAGCCTGCCGCCCGCGCGGCTGTCCTCGATGTTCACCCCCACCACCCCGGCCCGCGCCAACTCGGCGGCCATCGCGGCCACTTCCGCGGGGTCCTCGCTGAACCCGCCCTCGATGTCGACGGTGATCAGTGCCGGAAGCCGGGTCAACGCACGGGCGAGGGACATCGTTTGGCCGCGGGCGGCGCCGGACGCGTCGGGCAGTCCGGCCGCCGCCGCGATCCCCAGGCTGGTGGTGCCGATCGCGGCGAACCCGCGATCGGCCAGCGCCGCCGCCGAGGCGTGGTCCCAGGCGTTCGGCAGCAGAAGCGGCCGGTCGGCGTGGTGCAGCCGCCGGAACCGCGCGAACCGGTCGATGGTCGGATCCGTAGCGTTCATGGCGCCGACGCTAGGGCCGGTTTGCTTCGCCCGCCGTCGAAGCGTCGGCGACCGGGCGTGCCCTCACACCGCGTGCTTGGCCACGTACCCGTTGAAGAACGTGCCCACGGCGGACCTGCGCCGGTACGGGCGCAGCGCTCGCGCCGCCACGTCCAGCATCCCCTGGATACGCGATGACTTGACCCGCTCGCCCAGCAACTCCAGTGCGCGGCAGCCCGCCTTCGCGGCCTCGTCCGGTTCCCCGTCGGCGGCCAGGTCACCGGCCAGCTCCGCGCTGTAGAGCGCGATGTTGCGGGTGAAGTGCGGGTCCTGGAGCGCGACGCCGCGGCGTGCCTGCGCCGCAGCGCGCCGGTAGTCGCCCAGGCGCGACCAGCACTGCGCCTCAAGGCCCGCCATCTCGGCCTCGCCGTAGAACGTCATCCACTCCGGATCGCAGTCGGCCGCCCCGTGCCCGTACAGCCGCTGCGCCCGCAGCAGCGCACGTTCGCAGGCGACCCGGTCGCCGAGCCCGGCCCAGCCGCCCGCCTCGCGCAGTGCGAGCAGCGACAGCAGCCGTGCGGAGCCGAGCCGGGCCGCCGCCTGCTGGGCGGCCTGGGCGGCTCGTACGGCCTCCCGCGGCCGGTTGTCGTCGCGTGCCAGGAACGAGGTGTTGCAGAAGGCGTGCGCCTCCAGCGCCGGGTCGCTCGCCATCCGCGCGGTGGCCAGCGCCTCCGCGTAGTACGAGCGGGCCTCGCCGTGCCGCCCCGAGTCATGCGCCAACCATCCGACGGAGATGGCGAGTTCACCGGAGCTGGCATGCAACCGGTCGGCCACCGGCTGGCTGTACGCGCCCTCTTCGAGCATCGCGTACGCGTTGCGCAGCCAGTGCCCGGCGCGCTGGTAGAGCCCGTCGGCGCCGTGCTGGTCGTCAAGCAGCCGGATCTGGCGTACCGCCTCCTCGACGGTTCGCACCTCGCTGCCGCCGACTCGGCGGGGCGCGGCCGAGGCGGAGCCGCGTGGCAGCGTCGCCGCCAGCGCGGCCGCCGGGCCGCTGGTCATGAATGCGCGACGTAGCACGTCGCTCTCCTCGTCACTGTGGGTATGTTCATCACGTTCACCGAACTCGTACGCCTCCGGACCGGGACTGGTTCCGCCCGCGGAACCGGACCGGCGGGCCTCGCGTGCCCGCCGCCCGCGTACCGTGTCGCGTGGCGCGAACCCGAGCTCCGCGAGCGAGTAGCCGGGGAACATGTGCTTGAACACCCGCTCGTACGCGTAGTTGGGGCAGCGGATCTCGCCGGACTCCACGCGCCCGATGTAGCGGGCGTCGCAGCTCACTCGCTCGCCGATCTCGCGGGCCGCCCGCCGTACCGCCGCCGAGAACTCACCTGGCGACAGGTCGCCGCGGATCCGGCGGAAGGCGGCGTTGGGCCCCGGACGGTCGGGTGAAGGTGAGGGTGCCATTGGCGGAGGCCTCCCCTGGTGCTGCGGTCGTGTGATGGTGGCTGATTCGGCGGCACGACCGTACCCGCTGTGATCGGCCAACCACCCATTGTTTAGCTACAAAACGGATATCTCACCCGGCATTCGCCATTAAGTGCCATCCTTTGCGGCGGCTTGCGCCCGTAGCGGTTGACGGGGCGTGGCGTTGTGCATGGTGTACGGACAAAGGCAGTTGCGCTCCCGACGGCGAGGAGGGTTCCCCTTGTTGGACACCGGTGGGGCACACAGGTCGTATACGACGGCGCGCGGCGACGGGCTCGCGCCGATTTCCGGCGGTGGTGACCGTCCGCCTGCCGCCCCCGCCTGGGATCTGGTCACCGTCCCCTCCCGGCAGGGCCTGGAGGCGGTGGACATCCTGCGGCTGCGTACCGGCGTCGGCCCAGTACTGCACGACGCCTCTGGTGACACCCTCGGCTTCCTGGTGCCCGAGGGCACCACGGGCGACTGGGACCTGCCGGGCAGCGCCTGCACCCAGACGCAGGGCCGTGGCCGCCGGTCCGGGGGTGAGCCGCCGGTCGCGGGCACCCGCTGGCTGGTCCCTCCGGGGCAGGGCAATCCGGTCAATGACCCGACCCTGCTGCGTCTGGCGCTCGGTGAGGCCGCCCGTACCATCGAGGCCGCCGACGGCATCCAGGCCGCTGACGGTCGGTAGCCCGGCGGTGACACCGCTGATATGCGGTCCTCGCCGATACTGGTGAGGTGGCAGGCAAGAGGCAGGGCAGGGCGCGCACCCCGGAGCCGGTGCGCGAAGAGGTCGACGGCGGCACCGCGGAGCTGGTGCCCGACCCCGACCGGCCGCGTGCCTGGTCGCTGCTGATCGACGGCGCACCGCAGTCACATGTCGACCTCGACGACCCCTCCCGGCTTGATTTCGCCTACCAGCGCAGGCTCGGCCATGTCGTGGACCTGGTGAGCCCACCCGGCCAACCGCTGCACGTTCTGCACCTCGGCGGCGGAGCGCTGACCCTGCCGCGCTATGTCGCCGTGACCCGCCCCCGGTCCACCCAGCAGGTCATCGAGAACGACGCCGCCCTGGTCCAACTGGTACGCCGTGAACTGCCGTTGGACCGTTCCTGGCGGATCCGGGTACGCGGCGGCGACGCCCGCGAGGGCCTCGCCAAACTCCCCGACCACTGGGCGCATCTGATCATCGCCGATGTCTTCAGCGGGGCCCGCACCCCCGCACATCTGACCAGCACCGAGTTCCTCGCCGAGGCCGCCCGGGTGCTACGGCCGAGCGGCTGGTACGCGGCCAATCTCGCCGACGGCGGGCGGCTTGGCTTCCTGCGCTCTCAGGTCGCCACCGTACGGGCCTGCTTCACGGAGTGCCTGCTGGCCGCCGATCCCGCCGTGCTGCGCGGCCGCCGGTTCGGCAACGCCCTGCTGCTGGGCACCGCGGGCGAACTCCCGGTGGCCGACCTGACCCGCCGCATCGCCTCCGACCCGCACCCCGGCCGGGTGGAACACGGGCGCTCCCTGGCCGATTTCACGGCAGGCGCGATTCCGGTGACCGACGCCACCGCCCGGTCTTCTCCGGCCCCGCCGGACCACGTCTTCCGCTAGCGCTTCTCCGGCGGGGTTTGGTTCGGGGTGCGGTGCGCTTGGACACCGCAGGTCCGCGGTGGGGGTTGATCGCCGTCGCGGCGGGTCTTTACTTGGGGGCAGGCCCCAAATTGGGGGGCTTGCCCACAAAAAAACCTCCGTTGCGACGGCGAGCAACCCCCATGGTGCGGACCGGAGGTGCCACAGCATCTATCAGCGGCCTCCGGCCGCGGGCACCGCACCCCGAACCGGTACCGCCACATACCGTCAAGACTCATAAGTCTGGACGGTAGGCGCATGGCCGTTCCACGTGCAGAAGACCGATGACGCGTGGCCGCCTGAGGTGAAGTCCACCCGGATCCAACCGTTCTGCTTCCACACCTGCATGGACCAGCCGGAGTTGGGCGTCGCCGAGACCAACGCGGCCGAGGCCGGGCCCAGATCGATGGCCACCCGGCCGCCGTTGACCGTATAGCTGTTCACATTGCCGGTCGTCTCCGCGGTGCCCTGCGGACTGCCCTGCGGTCGCTGCGGCGGCTGTTGGGGCGCGGCGGGCTGAGACGGCGTCGGCGACGCCGAGGGGCCCTGCGGCCTGGGGCGGTGGGTGGACGACGCCTCCGGACTCTGGCTCGGCGTCGCGCTGCCCGACGGATCGCCACCGGATATCGGCATGGCGCGCGGCGGGTCGTACGCCGTGCCGGTCAGCACCGTGTGAACGCCGTACCAGGACAGGGCGATCGCCGCGCTCGTCGCCAGCGCCCACGCCCCGGTGTGAATCAAACCTCGCCAGGAACGCCCGCTAAACACACGTGCCTGCTACGTGGAGGGCAGCCATCATGGATCGGATGATAGCGACGGAGTACGACGGGTGCGGAAAGTGCCTGGTCGGGGTACGCCGTCTGTCTCGCATGAAGGATGCGAGTAGCAGCCCTGAGCGCCAGATGAATCACGTACTGAGCGCGGCGGAGCCCGTTGGGGGACACATCATCGCGTGGGCCGACGACTGGGAGGTGTCCGGAGCGACGGACCCGTTCAAGCGCGCGGGACTCGGTCCCTGATCCCCGATGGTCCGATTGGCCACACCCTTTTAAGTACCCCGACCTCGAAGCGCAGCACACCGAGTAACTAATATACGATTGGATATACTCGCGCGGGCTCATGTTCGACTGTATCGGCATGAATATATGACCGTCGGCTATTCATCCCTCCGCTATATTGTTCACCCTGCCGCGCGATATTGATTTTCCGGTCGATGTGATGCAGTAAATACGCGAATGGCGACTCATGTCGAAGCGCCGCGCTAGTGCAGTCGACACACGAGTATCAGGGAGATGCGTATGCAGAGCACAAGCACAAACACGCAGAAGACCATCCGAAGCCTCGGGTTCCGTACCGCCCGTGCCGTGGGGGTGCTGGCTGCGGTGGCGGCAGTCATGGCCGGACCAACCGGTCTTGCTTCCTCCGCTCAGGCTGCGCCCGCGTCCGGCACTGTCGCGACCGAGCGGGCGGCGCTGCCTCCGGGCGTAGTGCGGCTCAACGACGGCGAGCCGTGCCCCGCAATGTCGCTGTGCCTCTACCGGGACTACTTTTCGGGACCGGCCTACGCCATCGCAGAGGGTTACGAGGTGGACCTCCACGACTTGCCGTGCAGGGCTTGCGCCTTCGGCCCCACCATGGCGGACAACGTCTCGTCGTGGAACAACCGCGCCACCTGGACAGCCGTGCTCACCGAACGTAACGGCCGCTGGACCCCGCTTGAGTCCGGACGCACGTTGGTCGGCGGCCCGTCCGAGGACAAGGTCGTCAAGGTGACTTGGCAGCGGCCGTAGCAAGTGCTCCGGTGCGGGCAGCTTCCGGTATGGCCAGACCTGCCCGCACCCCATTTGCGGAGAGTGCTCACGCCTCCGGCTGCCTGCCAGTTCACGCACGTACTCAGTGAGCGAATTGTTGTAGGGCAGGGTTCAGGCCAGCAGCGAAGTAGGGGTAATCGATCGCGCCCGCTCATGGAGTTCCCGGGCGTCATGGTTCTTGAGGTAGGGCCGGATCAGCTTAAACATCGTTTGAACGCGCCTATCCGCGCGCCCTGACTGAACCAATGGGTAGTCATCCAGAGCGCGATTCCACGTGGCGCAAGCCGCTTCCAGATGACCAACTGCAAGTTGACGCTCGGCGAGAAGCGCACGCTCCTTCACGCGGGTGCGCCGGTAAACGTCATGACGCAACTTATCCGACTGATGCATTGCCTCAACAGCGCCGTGCATGTCACCCAATTCGAACCGCACTTGACTGGTGTGGTAATTCAAGGCTGCCGGATCGTAAGACCCGAATGCCCTTTCCTTGGATTCAGCCTTTTCCATGGCCACTTCAGCTTCCCGAAGGTACGCCAGTGCGGTACGTCGCTCCCCGATCTGAGCAGCAGCATGGGCCTGTTGACCCGCAAGGAAGGCGCGCATCCTGGGGCCAGCCTGCGGAGACGCGGCGGCGGCTGCGTCGGCTAGCCGCATCGCCTCTCGACCGTGCCCTAGATCAACCGCTTGAACGCTCATTCCGCGTAGCGTGGTGCAGTACGTCAGGTGGTCCTCTGACGCTCCGGCGAGTTCCAGGGCTTTCAGGTAATACCGCTGGGCTAGGCCGTGAACACCTTCGTCTACCGCCATGTATCCGGTGAGATAACACAAGTCGGAGGCGGCCGACAGCATCGCTTTACGGACCGTTTCAGGGGCGTCCGCCCGCAGATAAGGGCTTACGGTGTTCACCAGGAACGCGGCAGCCATGGGCCGCGCGTGCCGCCCGCCGAATTGATCGTCAAGTTCAGACACCCGCTCAGTCATTGCCATGACCATCTGAACCTCGGGCATCCCTATACGTTGCGCCTGACCGGCCTGAACAGCTTCCATCCGGCCGACTACGTCCGGCCAACCGGGCACGGTAAGGGCGACAGAAAACAGACCCGCGCCAAGGACGCTGCGTCGGGATGGATCCATGTCTTGCCTCCCGAGATCAACGAGCCCTTCCACGGTACTTGGACGGGTGTTCGGTTGACCGGAAGGTGGAGGGAACCCCGCCTCGGAGTGCGTGATCGGACGGTGCAGCCTGCGGGACAGCGCTTCCAAGATCAGGGGTTGCACGTCCGCCTTGGGCATGTGCCCATTGAGCCACTGATGAACGGAAGGTTCTCGGTACCGAAGCGGCGTTCCGCGCTCGGTGCCGATGCGGTTGACCTCTTGGGCAGCCTGGCGCAGCGTCCAGCCAGTCTCGAGGTACAGCCGCTCTAGATCTTTGTTCGGCTCGGGCGTGCTCACTGGCCCTCAACTCCCCACGCCGGTGGCCCTCTTAAAGCTCTTAAGTCCTGCTGCTGTTGCAACGGTACCGCCGTGCGTAGTCGAGGAGTTGCCTAGAGCGAGCAGAGATCACCGAACAGGCGAAGGGCATGGCGACCATGGCGGAGCAGACCCCAGCCCCAGGAGTAGCCAGCAGGGGGGACGACCTGACAAAGGCAGCGGTAGACGGGCGTCGCTTCCGGCGGTTGCTACCGGACGACGTAGCAGCGGAGCAGCGTAAGCGCTGGGAGCGCACGCCAGACAAAGTGTGGTTCTCCCCCCGAACCCCGTTACCGCCAGGAGTGCCGCGCGGGCCGTACGCAAGGCCAACGCGGGCGATCGTCCACAGCGTTGCAATCGGTTTGCGGAGGTTGACCGGTGAGCAGTGAGACCACGGCGACGTCGACCGTAGCACCGGTAAAGGGTTGCGACGTGTGCGCCGCGCTGGCCCGGCAACGCGAAGCAGCACGCAAGACGGGCAGCCCCGTTACGGCCCGGAGTTGCAATGCCGAGATCGCTAACCACCCGCACAGAAGGGCGCGAACGTGAGAACGAGCAATCCTGTCGCTCCACCCTCACGGGCCATCCCGCGAACCGCGGTGTTCACCACGCCGGACGAAATCAGCGTTGGCACAGTGGTCTTTGATCACGCCTACGACATGCCCGGCAAGGTGCGGAAGGTGGACGGCCGGTACGTCGAGTTGGAGCGCCCCACGGGCTTTGCCTGGCGGGTGCCCTTCCTAAGACTCCGGCGAGGCACTGAGCGGGAAGCGCGGCAGTTAGAGGCGATTGGCAGGCTGCACGCCTTACGGCAGCGGGGGCGGTCGTGACCGCGGACAAAAGCGCTGAGCACCCCGCCCGCAAAGCAACTAGTGAACTCCCGTCCCTGCCCGACGGATCGAACCGGCCTACCCCCTTCGCTGATTCGGGATCCCGGCAGGGACGGGTACGAACGCCCGTCCAGCTTGTTCCTCCTGTTCGAGGCTGGGCGGGTACTGCCCGTCCCGGCTGGGTGCACACGAGGCCACTCAGCCGAGGCGGGTCAGCAGATGCGACGCAACCGAAAAGGAGAGCGCAGCAGTGAGCACAACACTTTTAGTTCCCTTCGGAGTTCGCCACCTGATCTCGCCCCCCGAGGGGACCGAGGAGGATCCGGTTATCACCTACAGCGAAGCCCTCCAGCTGAACGTCTCCGCACAAGGCAACCCTTGGCACGCCCTTGCCGCGAACAAGCCGGAGACGAAGACCGAGACCAGCAACGGCGACGGTTCTAAGCCCGGCTCCGACAGCGGAACCGACCTGTACTGACCACATGAAAACCATCCTCATCCTTACCGGCCGGGACGATCTGACGGCCGACGCGGTGGTTGAGGAGTTGGGCAAGCGCGGTGAAAGCGTCGTCCGTTACGACACGGCGGACTTTCCTACCGCATCCCGCCTGGCCGTCTCCCTAACGGGGGATGGCTGGGCGGGCACCTTGACCAGCTCCCGGTCGCTGGACCTCGAAACGGTCAAATCCGTTTGGTGGCGTCGCCCTAACGAATTGGCTACGCCTGAGGAATGGCCAGACCACGCGCGCGCATTCGCTCTATCCGAAGCGCGCGTTGGGGTCTTGGGTGTTCTAGGCTCGCTCCCCGTGCGGTGGATCAACCATCCGGCCAACGAATCGGCCGCCAACTACAAACCCCGCCAACTGGCCGTAGCTGCCCGCGTCGGCCTGGACGTACCTAGGACCGTGATCACGTCAGACCCGGAGCACGCGCGGGACTTCATCGGCGCTGAGCAGGTGATCTACAAGGGACTTAGCGGCGGAATCCTCGGACCGGACGGCCGTAGAAAGTTCCTTCCCACAACGCTTGTAACCGCTGGAGAGATCGGCGACGGCCTTTCGGGCACGACCCACCTGTTCCAAGAGAACGTGCCGAAGGCGTACGAGGTCCGGCTTACGGTTATCGGTGATCGCATGTTCCCCGTAGCCATCCACGCTGGAAGCGAACGGGCAAAACTAGACTGGCGCACCGATTACCGTTCACTCACCTACGAGACGGTAGAAATGCCCGCCCCGGTTGAGGAAGCGGTCCGGCGCCTCATGGGCGAACTTGGCTTATTCTTCGGCGCACTGGACTTCGCCGTCACCCCTGACGGACAGTGGAAGTTCTTTGAGGTGAACCCCAACGGGCAATGGCACTGGATTGCCGTAAAGGCCGGTGTGTCATTGGTGTCCGCCATGGCTGACGCTCTGCAAGGAGAAAACGAGTGAATTGGAAAAGCGCGGCAACAGCACTTGCCAACGCGGTGACTAAGAACGCCCCCGAGTGGCACGACGCGGTAAGCAGCACCCCCCGGCATCACCTCGTACCACCGCTGGTGGCAGCGAATTCCGAACAGCCCAACGGAGGAATGGGAACTCATCAACCCTTCCCCTCTCTCTGCAGAACACACCGCCGCTGCATACCGGGACGAGACACTCGTTACCCGGGTAGGCCCCGATCACGCCGACCACGCCCAGCCGGGGGACAAGGCCGCGGGTAGCCCAACATCATCGTCAACGCTGCCGGGACTGGTGGTGTCCATGCTTCATCGCCTCGGCGCGGAACCCGGCCACAAGGTCCTAGACGTTGGTACCGGCTCCGGGTACTCAGCTGCCCTTCTGAGCCGCCACATCGGAGACGAGCACGTGACAAGCGTGGACGTTGACCGATATCTAGTTGAGGTCGCCCGCGAACGCCTCGCCGAATTCGGCGGGAACCCGCGCATGGAAGCCATCGACGCCACGGGCGAACTCCCCGACGCCGCGTACGACCGAATCGTTGCGACTGTCTCAGTCCGCCCCGTACCGGAAACCTGGCTGCGCGCACTCCAGCCGGGGGGCAGGCTCGTGACAACCATCGCCCACACAGCACTGATGATCACCGCCGACATGGGAGACGACGGAGTTGCGCGGGGGAGCGTTCAGCCAGACCCCGCTACGTTCATGGAAACCCGCCAAGAGGCCGACTATCCGCCGAAGTTGAACGACGTGTTCTCGGCAGCACGCGAAAGCGAGGGGGACGATGTACGGCCAGCTGACGGCCCGATCCCGGACCTCTGGCAAGAATGGTCGCTCCGTTGGCTGTACGAGCTGCAGACGCCCGGCATCGAGACGCGCGCCGCTTCGTATCCGGATGGCCGCCGCGTGCTCTGGCTTCTCGCCGCTGACGGCTCATGGGCACGTGGGGAAGACGGCTCAGCGCCTGCGGTCCACCAGAGCGGAACTCGCCGTCTTTGGGACGACCTAGAACGCGTACGTCAGCGTTGGGAGAGCGCGGGCAAGTTTCCGCTACACCGAATGACCGTTCAACTCACGCCAGATGGCGGCACGTTGATGGCTCCGGACGGCTGGACATTCAAGCTCTGAGTCCGGCACCCGAAATCGCCGCGCCCGTCACACACAAGCCACTGCGGCAGTATGAGCCCGCGCGCGTGACGGCCCGGAACGACTAGAAGTGCCGGACATACTGCCCCACCCGTCTCAGCTCCGGAACGGCCGGGAGCGGTCCGCTCCGCATGGCGTACGGTGCCGGGCATGGCAAGTGTGCTCGTGGTCGAGGACGACCAGTTCGTGCGCTCCGCGCTCATCCGCCACCTCAGCGAGGCGTCGCACACCGTACGCAGTGTGGGCACCGCTCTGGAGGCGCTGCGCGAGGTGGCCCAGGTCGGCTTCGACGTGGTGATCCTTGACCTCGGTCTGCCCGACCTGGACGGCTCCGAGGCGCTCAAGATGCTGCGCGGCATCACCAATGTGCCCGTCATCATCGCCACCGCGCGCGATGACGAGGCCGAGATCGTCCGGCTGCTCAACGACGGCGCCGACGACTACCTGGTCAAACCGTTCTCGGTGGAACACCTTTCGGCGCGGCTGGCCGCCGTGCTGCGCCGGTCGCGTACCGCCGAGGCGTCCCAGGTGCTCCGCGTCGGCGGCCTGCGGATCGATGTGCAGCGGCGCGAGGCGGTACTCGACGGCACCGCCCTGGACCTGACCCGCCGCGAGTTCGACCTGCTGGCCTTCCTCGCCGCCCGGCCCGGAGTCGTGGTGGCCCGCCGTGAACTGCTCGCCGAGGTGTGGCAGCAGGCCTACGGTGACGACCAGACCATCGATGTGCACCTGTCCTGGCTGCGCCGCAAACTCGGGGAGACCGCGGCGAACCCGCGCTATCTGCACACCCTGCGCGGTGTCGGGGTGAAACTGGAGCCTCCGCACACGGAGTTGCCCACATGAGATGGGCGCTGGTCAAGGTGGTCGTCGCGGTGACCGCCATGGTGGTGCTGGCGTTCGCCGTGCCGCTCGGGCTCGTTGTGCGGGAGATGGCCCGTGACCGTGCGCTGACCAACGCCGAACGGCAGGCGGCGGCGATCGGCCCCGCACTGGCAATCACCACCGACCGCGCCCAGTTGGAGCGGGCCGTCGCCTCCACCCAGGCGGGCGCCGACGGCCGCATCGCCGTGCACGTACCGGCCGCCGGGTCGAGCGGCGATGTCCGGATAGGCCGGCAACGTGTCGCACAGGCCGATCTCGACACCGCGAGCAGACTCGGCCGGGCCTCAACTCTGCGGGTCCCCGGCGGATACGCGCTGCTCCAGCCCACCGCCGTCAGCTCCGGTTCGATCGCGCTGGTCGAGGTCTTCGTCCCCGAGGGCGACATCACCCGCGGCGTGACCGCCGCGTGGGCGGTGCTGGGGCTGGTCGGAGCCGGGCTGGTGGTGGGTTCGGTGGCGATCGCCGACCGGCTGGGCACCCGGCTGGTCCGCCCGGCCCGGCGGCTGGCCGCGGCGGCGCGCGACCTCGGTCACGGCCGGTTGGGGGTACGGGTACGGGAGGACGGGCCGTCGGAACTGCGCGCCGCCGCCGTCGCGTTCAACTCCATGGCCGACAAGGTCACCCAACTACTTGCCAACGAGCGCGAGTTGGCGGCCGACCTGTCGCATCGGCTGCGCACCCCGCTCACCGTGCTACGGCTCAACGCCGCGTCACTGGGCGACGGCCCGGCCGCCGACCAGACCCGGGAGGCGGTGGCCCAACTGGAGCGCGAGGTCGACCAGATCATCCGCACCGCGCGTGCCCAGCACTCCGCCTCGGCGAGCGCCGCCGCCGCGGGATGCGACGCGGCCGAGGTGATCAGGGAGCGCATGGCGTTCTGGTCGGCGCTCGCCGAGGACCAGGGCCGCCGGGTGCGCACGGCCGGGGTGGACCGCCCGGTACGGGTGCCGGTCGCCCGCGCCGAACTCGCCGCCGCCCTGGACGCGTTGCTCGGCAACGTCTTCCGGCACACACCCGAGGGCACCGCCTTCGCGGTCGATGTGCACAACGGCGAGGACGCGGTGATCGTCCTGGTCTCCGACGCGGGCCCCGGGATCAAGGACCCGGCGGCCGCCCTGCGGCGCGGGCACGGCGATGGGCGGCCCGGCTCCACCGGCCTCGGGCTGGACATCGTGCGCCGGGTCGCCGAATCGACCGGCGGCGATGTGGCGTTGGGCCGCTCGGTGCTCGGCGGCACCGAGGTGCGGGTGTGGCTCGCCCTGCAACCGCGCGCCGGTGCCGGGACGCGGCGGGGGCACCGGGTGGTGAGGCGGGCGGACAGATTCTTCCGCCGCGGTGGCGAGCAGCCACGACGTCGCGGACCGGCGGTGCCGATCGGACCGCAACTCGGCGGTTCCGGACCCACCGCGCACCGAACCAACCCCGAAACATAACCGTTGCCGATCCCATCCTTAAGCGGGCCATAAGGCCGAGGGCGCCCGCCCTGAACTGGCCTTTTGTCCGTTTCTCAGCCGCTAGCGTGCTGCCACCCCCACCCCCCGAAGCAGAGGTAGGCAACACCGATGAGCAGTTCGCACCGCCGCCGCCCCAGCCGCAGGCTTCAGCTGATCGGCGGTGTCGTGGTCTCCGCAGCGGTCGCGGGTACCGCGGTCGCCCTCGCGGGCTCGGCGCAGGCGGCAGCGCTGGGTGCCGCTTACACCAAGACCAGTGCCTGGAGCGGCGGGTACACCGCTCAGTACGTGATCACCAACTCCACGGACAAGGCGATGTCCGGCTGGACGCTGAAGTTCGACCTGCCGAGCGGCACCAAGCTCAGCTCGCTGTGGAACGGCAAGCACACCGAGAGCGGCGGACAGGTCACCGTCACCGGTGAGGACTGGGACAGCTCCATACCGGCCGGGAAGTCGGTCACCGTCGGCTTCGTCGCCACCGCCACGGGCTCCGCGGCGGACCCGGCCAACTGCCTCATCAACGACGCGAAGTGCTCGGCCGGCAACGGCCCCACCCCGACGCCGACCGGCCGTCCCACCGGGACTCCGACGGCCACCCCGACCGCGTCGCCCACCCAGAGTGCCAGCCCGACTCCGACGCCGACCGCCACCCCGAGCCCCACGTCCTCCTCCGGCAACGGCAGTTCGTCGAACGCGGGCTTCGCCCCGTACGTCGACACCTCGCTCTACCCGGCGTTCGACCTGGCGGCAGCCGAGAAGGCGAGCGGCGTCAAGCAGTACAACCTCGCCTTCGTCACCGACGGCGGTTCCTGCACCCCCAAGTGGGGCGGCGTGACCGACCTGGGCAGCGACGCCACCGCCAACCAGATCGGCGCCCTGCGCGCGGCGGGCGGCGACGTACGGGTCTCGTTCGGCGGCGCGAACGGCAACGAGCTCGCCACCACCTGCTCCTCGGCCTCCGCTCTGGCGTCCGCGTACGGCAAGGTCATCGACCAGTACAAGCTCACCAAGGCCGACTTCGACGTGGAGGGCGGCGCGCTGACCAACACCGCCGCCAACACCCTGCGCGCCCAGGCCGTCGCGCAACTGCAGAAGAGCCACTCGGGCCTTGAGGTCTCCTACACCCTCCCCGCCATGCCCACCGGGCTCACCCAGGACGGCATCAACCTGCTGTCGAACGCCAAGAGCAACGGCGTTGACATCAACGCGGTCAACATCATGGCGATGGACTACGGTTCGTCCTTCAGCGGTGACATGGGCCAGTACGCGATCGACGGCGCCACCGCCACCCAGGCCCAGGTCAAGAGCGTGCTGGGGATCTCCGACGCCGCCGCGTGGAAGAAGATCGCGGTCACGCCGATGATCGGTGTGAACGACGTCAGCTCCGAGACCTTCACCGTGGCGGACGCGAGCAAGGTCGCGGACTTCGCCAAGTCCAAGGGGCTGGCGTGGTTGTCGATGTGGTCCGCCACACGTGACAAGCAGTGCGCCGGCGGTGCCAAGAACAACGCCGACCCGACCTGCTCGTCGATCACCCAGGACCCGAACGCCTTCGCCAAGGCCTTCTCGGCGTACGGTGGTTGATCATCGGCGGTCAGCCGACCGCCTCTGAGCCAGATGTCCCGACCGGACCCCCACCCGGCCGGGGCATCCTCCGTTCTACGGGAACCTCAGTAGTCCTGGGCGATGGCTTTGTGGTGCTGGACGACCTCTTCGATGATGAAGGCCAGGAACTTCTCCGCGAAGGCCGGGTCGAGATGGGCCTCCTCCGCCAGCCGCCGCAGCCGGGCGATCTGCGCGACCTCGCGTGTCGGATCGGCCGGGGGCAGGTTGTGCGCCGCCTTGAGGTGGCCCACGGCCTGGGTGCACTTGAAGCGCTCAGCGAGCAGGTGGACAAGGGCCGCGTCGAGGTTGTCGATGCTGGAGCGCAGCCTCAGCAGCTCCTGCTGGGCCTGCTCGTCGAAGGCCGCGCCCTCGCTCACGTGGTCGCTCATCCCCGAAATGCTACAAGCCCCGCGATACGGCGCGGGCGTCGTATCAGGAGGTGAGATGCCGGATGCGGGTGCGTAGCTGGATGCCGTGCACGATTTCGACCAGGCCCAGGGCGATCAGCCAGATGCCCGCCACCAGGGTCAGCGCCGTGATGGAGTGGAACGGCTCGACGATCAGCACGATTCCGCCGATGAGCGTGATGATGCCGAGGAACGCCTGCCAGCCGCGGGCTGGCAGCCCCTCGTGGGAGATCGCCACCGCCGTCAGCATGATGCCGCGCAGCACCCAGCCGAAGCCGATCCAGAGGGCCAGCAGCAGGATCGACTGCGCCGCCCCGCGGAAGCAGATCAGGCCCAGCAGCACGCTCAGCGCACCCGTGACGAAGCTCAGCACGCGCAGATGCCCCGGTACGTGGGTACCGAACGCCCCGGCGAGCTGGAAGATGCCGCTCACCAGCAGGTAGATGCCGAAGAGGACGCCGATCACCACCAGCGTGGCGCTCGGCCACGCCAGTACGAAGACACCCAGGATGATCGCGGCCACACCGGCGGTCAGCAGGACCTGCCAGGTCGCATTGCCCAGGGCGCTCAGCAGGGCGCTGGTGGGGCCGCCGCCGTAGGGGCTCTCGGCGCCGTACGGGCTCGTGGCGTCGCGCGGGCCACCGGCGTTCTGCGGTTTACCGGCACTCGGGTTGTCGGAGGGGAACGTCATAGCGCCTGCCTCCCTCGCTGGAGGAACGGGTGGCGATATCCGGACATGGTCATCCTCGCCCAGAAGATCCCTTCCCGCCTGATGGAGATCCCCGGCCCGGCTGCGACCAGCCCGGTGCGGCACTGGGCCAATGACAAAGGCCCGGCCTGTGAGATCAGGCCGGGCCTTTGCTCCGGAAGGGTGAGTGACGGGACTCGAACCCGCGACATCCTGGACCACAACCAGGTGCTCTACCAGCTGAGCTACACCCACCATGACCGGCGCTTGACTGCTTCCCGCACCGGCCGAGAAGAAGCATACAGGGTTTTGGCGGATGGTTGCGCCAGGCTTTTACGGGGCCTTAAGCGTCCCGCTTCACCCGGCGGCGCTCACCGGGCGTCCGCGGCGGACTGTCCCGGCTGCTCCGGCTGGCTCGGCACGGCGGGCAGTACGTACTTGGCCGCGATCGCCCGCGCGGTGTCCGTGTCCGGGCCGGGGGCCGGTACGAAGACCGCCTCGCGGTAGTAGCGCAGCTCCGCGATGCTCTCGCGGATGTCGGCCAGCGCGCGGTGGTTGCCGTTCTTCGGCGGGCTGTTGAAGTACGCCCGCGGATACCAGCGGCGGGACAGCTCCTTGATGGAGGAGACGTCGACGATCCGGTAGTGCAGGTGCTGTTCGAGCTCGGGCATGTCGCGGGCGAGGAAGCCGCGGTCGGTGCCGACCGAGTTCCCGCACAGCGGCGCCTTGCGCGGCTCCGGTACGTAGGTGCGTACATAGTCGAGCACCTGTTTCTCCGCCTCGGCGAGCGTCGTCCCGCCGGGCAGCTCCTTGAGCAGGCCGGAGGCGGTGTGCATCTGGCGCACCACCTCCGGCATGGTCTCCAGCGCTTCGGCGGGCGGCCGGATAACGATGTCCACCCCGTCACCGAGGATGTTCAGCTCGGAATCGGTGACTAGGGCGGCCACCTCGATCAGCGCGTCATGCCGCAGCGAGAGCCCGGTCATTTCGCAGTCGATCCACACCATGCGGTCGTTCATACGTCTCACCCTACGGGGCGATCCCGTTGACCTGGCATAGCCGTGCTACGAGCGGATCCGGGGAGCAGGCCGGGGACGGTCCCGGGGCGCCCGCCCGGACGCCCGCCGCGATCACCGCGCAGCCGGGTCAGCCCAGGGGTGCCGGACAGTCCGGAGATCTCCGGACCGTCCGCCCGGCCGTGCTGCTCGGGCATTCTCGCCGCGTACACGTCCGACTCCGGCTTGCCGGGCTCATGCCGTTTGCCGGGCTCATGCCGTCGGCCGGTCTGCGGGCCGTCCAGGGGCTGGGGGCCGCGCCGCTGATGCGGCAGGCCCTCGCTCTGGGCATCGCCGCGTTCCGCGCGCTCCGGCCGGTCGCCGCGGTCCGCCCGCTCGGCGCTGTCCTGTGGTCTGCGCGCCCGGAACGCCATCCGGTAGGAGGCCGGGGACGATCCCAACTGCCGCCGGAAGTGCCCGCGCAGCGCCACCGGCGACCGGAAACCGCACCGCCCGGCCACCTCGTCCACCGAGTAGTCCGACGTCTCCAGCAGCCGCTGCGCCTGCAGCACCCGCTGGGTGATCAACCACTGCAGCGGAGCGCTGCCGGTGAGCGAGCGGAACCGGCGGTCGAAAGTACGGCGGCTCATGTAGGCGCGTGCGGCGAGCGTCTCCACGTCGAACTGCTCGTGCAGATGCTCCAGCGCCCACGCCACGACCTCGGCCAGCGGGTCCCCGCCGATCTCCTCTGGTAAGGACCTGTCGAGGTACCGCTCCTGGCCGCCGCTGCGCCGGGGTGGTACGACCAGGCGGCGGGCGAGCGCGTTGGCCGCGTCGGCGCCGTGGTCGGTCCGGACCACGTGCAGGCACAGATCGATCCCGGCCGCCGTACCGGCCGAGGTGAGTATGTCCCCGTCGTCCACGAACAGCTCGCGAGGGTCGACGTGGACCGACGGATAGCGCTTGGCCAGCGTCGGCGCGTACATCCAGTGCGTGGTGGCCGGGCGGCCGTCCAGCAGTCCGGCGGCGGCCAGCACGAAGGCGCCGGTGCACAGGCCGATGATCCGTGCCCCCTCCTCGTGCGCCCGGCGCAGCGCGGTCAGCGCCGAGGCGGGCGGTGGCTGGGAGATGGAGCGCCAGGCGGGGACCACCACGGTCCCGGCCCTGCCCAGCGCGTCCAGCCCGTACGGCGCGGTCAGCTCAAGGCCGCCGGTGGTGCGCAGCGGGCCGTCCTCGCCCGCGCAGACCAGCAGCCGGTAGCGCGGGACACCGGCGTCCTGCCGGTCGACGCCGAAGACCGAGAGCGGAATCGAACTCTCGAAGATCGGGCCGCCGCTGAACATGAGCACGGCGACGACTTCCTTGCGGCGCCGCGCGGAGAGTTTGCGGCCTCCGGTGCCGATGGTGGTGGCCGTAGTGGTGGTGGTGGCGCCAGTGGTCGCACCACTGGTCGTACCGCAGCAGCTCTGTACCGAGGTGCGGAGGGACGGGGTTGCCTCCGTCGCCGCACCGGTCCTGGAGTCCTGGGTCATGGCGGATGAGCCCCCCTCGGTCGACGCAACGTCCTTTCGGTACTGCACGTTTCCCCCGCCGTGTTACCCAAGATCGAATCTACTGTGTGTTCGCTCGGGATGCGGTGACAAGTTCACCATCCGGCACTAAGTCGACAAGACAACTTGGCGCGAAGCATTCGATCACGAAGCGTTCCACTCACCGGCTCCGCTGGGAAGTGCGCCTTGGCTATGCCCCCCAGTAACACACCGGCGTCGCAGTGTCCGTGCGCCCCCCGCCGCAGCGTTTCCGCTGGTGGTAGGGGTGTTGGAAGCAGACGTTCCGGACGCCCGTACCCCACAGAAAAGTTGGCCGAAAACAATCGCGGAAATGACCGCGCCACCGGGCCAACGCGCCGTCGCGCGCCCTCATTTACACCTCGCGCCGCTCTGCACACGGGGCGCCGCCCTGGTTGCCGGCAGCGCGGGCACCGGCCACGACGGTCTTCGGCGCGGCTCGTCGCAGGGTTTCCCGGCAGCGGGTGGCGGTGGCGGGGCGCTCGGGTGGCGGGTGGTTGAGCGGCAAACGGGTTCCGCATCGAAGTGCAACCGGCCGTCCGGTTTTCAGCCGCCCGAGGCGGGTCGTCGGACACCGGTTCGGGCCGTCGGCGACCCACGCCGGTAACCGGAGCGGCATGGGGCGTTGCGCTTCCCGCCGGGCTCCGGCATTCTCCTGGAAACTCCGGGTACTAAGACCCACGGCGGGACGTCCGGCGGATCTGTGCAGGGACGCGCCGTCGCCGTACTCTGGAGGCAGCGGGAGGGCAACGCCCTTACCGGCCAATATGGCCGATCCCGCGGTCACCGCTGTCCGTGTCCGCTCCAGCGGCGCCCACCGCGTCGCCTTCGCCGAAAAACCCATCATGGCCGGTTACGAGCACCACGACCCCGCCGACGGCAAACCGCTCGCCGACTCGACGGCGAAACCCGACGCGGCGGCGCAGGCGCGCCATTCTTGCGACCCGGCCTTCCGGCACGGTGTGGTCGTCGGTTTCGATGGCTCGGTCTCCAGCGAGCGGGCCCTCGCCTATGCCATCGGTATGGCCCGGCGGCTGAACTCCGGATTGATCATCGTGCATGTGGCCAACCGGCTGCCCGCCACCGTGTGGGCCGGTTGCGAGCCGCCGGTCTTCGTGGACGTCCCGGACCACCGCACCGAGGTGCTCGGCCTGGAACTGGCCTGCGCCGACTACCTGTCCGAGGTGTCCTGGATCCTGGTCGAGCGCGGCGGCGACATCTGCCACGAGCTGGAGGAGGTCGGCCGGGAGTACTCGGCCGACGCCATCGTCGTGGGCAGTACCCACGGTGTGATCGGCAAGATCTTCGGGTCGGTGGCCGGCCGCCTGGCGCGCCGTGCGCAGCGGCCGGTCATCGTGATCCCCTAGATAAAACGTTTTATCGGACCGCGCGGTCGACCGCTCGACGGTGCCCACCGCGCTCGTCCGGTGGGCTGTGCTTGTTCGGTCGGCGACCTGTTGCGTTCGCTGCGCTCACTCCACAGTCACCGACTTCGCCAGGTTCCGCGGCTTGTCGATGTCCCGGCCGAGCGCCAACGCGGCGTGGTACGCCAGGAGTTGCAGCGGGATGCCGAGCAGGATCGGGTCCAACTCCGGCTCGTTGCGCGGAACGACGATGGTGTGGTCCGCGACTTCCTGCGGCTGGTGGCCCACCGCGAGGATGCGGCCGCTGCGGGCCTTGATCTCCTCCAGCGTGGCGCGGTTCTTCTCCAGCAGTTCGTCGTCCGGCACGATCGCCACCGACGGCACCTCGGGCTCGATGAGTGCCAGCGGGCCGTGCTTCAACTCCGAGGCGGGGTAGGCCTCCGCGTGGACGTAGGAGACCTCCTTGAGCTTCAGGGAGGCCTCACGGGCCACCGGGTAGCCCCGCACCCGGCCGACGAACATCATGCTCTTGGCGTTCGCGTAGACCGCGGCGAGCTTCTTGATCTCCTCCTCGCCGCGCAGGACCTCCGCGATCTGCTCGGGCAGCTTGCGCAGACCCGCGATGATCCGCCGACCGTCGGCGACCGACAGGTCGCGCACCCGGCCGAGGTGCAGCGCCAGCAGCGCGAAGGCGACCGCTGTGTTGGTGAAGCACTTGGTGGACACCACGCAGACTTCCGGACCGGCGTGTACGTACACCCCGCCGTCCGTCTCGCGGGCGATCGCGCTGCCGACCACGTTGACCACGCCGAGGACCCGGGCGCCCTTGCGCTTGAGCTCCTGTACGGCGGCCAGCGTGTCGTAGGTCTCGCCGGACTGGCTGACCGCGACGTACAGCGTGTCGGGGTCGACGACCGCGTTGCGGTACCGGAACTCGCTGGCGGGCTCGGCGTCCGCCGGGATCCGGGCCAGTTCCTCGATCAACTGGGCGCCGATCTGGCCCGCGTGGTACGCCGAACCGCAGCCGAGGATCTTCACCCGGCGCACTCCGCGCGCCTCGCGGGCGTCGATGCCCAGGCCGCCGAGGTGCACGGTGGCGAACCGGTCGTCGATCCGGCCGCGCAGCACCCGGTCCACGGCGTCCGCCTGCTCGCAGATCTCCTTGTGCATGTACGTGTCGTGGCCGTCCATGTCGTAGCTCTCGGCCTCCCACTCGATGGTGGTCGGCGAGGCGGCGGTACGGCTGCCCTCGGTGGTGTACGTGCGGTAGTCACCGGCCTTGAGGGTGGCCATCTCGCCGTCGTCGAGGGTGACGACCTGGCGGGTGTGCCGGACCAGCGCGGCGACGTCGGAGGCGACGAACATCTCGTTCTCGCCGATGCCGAGCACCACCGGGGAGCCGTTGCGGGCGACCACTATGCGGTCGGGGAAGTCGGCGTGCAGCACCGCGATGCCGTAGGTGCCCTCGACGCGGGACAGCGCCTCCTGGACCCTGGCCTCCAGGGTCTCGGCGGCGGAGCGGCCGATGAGGTGCGCCAGCACCTCGGAGTCGGTCTCGGAGGCGAACTCCACGCCGTCGGCGACGAGTTTGGCGCGGAGCTCGGCCGCGTTGTCGATGATGCCGTTGTGGACGATGGCGACCTGGCCCGCTGCGTCCAGGTGGGGATGCGCGTTGTCGTCGCTGGGCGCACCGTGGGTCGCCCAACGGGTGTGGGCGATACCGGTAGTTCCGCTGAACCGCTTGGGTACCCGGGACTCCAGTTCGCGGACCCGTCCCTTGGCCTTGACGGTCTTCAGTCCCCCCGACTTGCCGCTGATCGCGACGCCCGCCGAGTCATAACCGCGGTACTCCAGTCGCTGCAGCCCCTCCAGCAGCAGCGGAGCGGCGTCACGTTTCCCGATATACCCGACGATTCCGCACATGGATGTCGTCCCTCCCTGGTGTTGTCTGGTGCGCGTGGTGCGCGCGTGGTGCCCGTGGTTCCTGTGGTGCTCAGCCGTAGACGATGCGGCGCAGCTGGCGCAGCGAGAACTCCGGCGGGGCCACCGTGCGGTGCGGCAGCTCCTCGGTGATCCGTTCGAAGATTTCGGCGTTCGCCAGACCCTTGGCCTGCAGTTCCCGGTGGCGCCGGCGTACGTAGTCCTCCGCCGACTCGTCGAAGTACGCCAGCACGTCGAGTACCACCCGGGCGGCCTCTCCGCGTTGCAGCGTCGTGGTCCGCACCAGGTGGTCTACGAGATCATCGTGGGCTGTCCGGCGTTCGAGCACCGGACGATCCTGCGGGAGGGAGGGCCCGCAGTGCAACATTCCTGCCCGATATCGGGCAGGAGGTGCCCGATATCGAGGCTGTGTGGTGTGCGTGGTAGGAGTTTGTCCCGATTCAGGCAGTCATTCCCAGCTCGCGGGCGATCAGCATGCGCTGGACCTCGCTCGTCCCCTCGCCGATCTCCAGGATCTTGGAGTCCCGCCAGAACCGCGCCACCGGGTACTCGTTCATGAAGCCGTATCCGCCGTGGATCTGGGTGGCCTCGCGGGCGTTGGTCACCGCGATCTCCGAGGAGTAGAGCTTGGCGAGCGCCGCCTCCTTCTTGAACGGCTCGCCGTGCAGCAGCCGGGATGCCGCGTCCCGCCAGGCCAGGCGAGCGGTGTGGGTGCGCATCTCCATATCGGCCAGCTTGAACTGGATCGCCTGGTTGGCGCCGATGGGCCTGCCGAACGCCTGCCGGGTCTTGGCGTACGACACCGACTCGTCGACGCAGCCCTGGGCGAGGCCGGTGGCCAGCGCCGAGATGGCGATCCGTCCCTCGTCCAGGATCCGCAGGAACTGGGCGTAGCCCCGGCCGATCTCACCCAGCAGGTTGGCCGCCGGAACCCGGCAGTCGGCGAAGGACAACTCGCGGGTGTCCGAGGCGTTCCAACCGACCTTGGAGTACGGCGCCGCGACCGTGAAGCCCGCAGTGCCGGACGGCACGATGATCGAGGAGATCTCCGGCCGACCGTCCGCCGCGCGCCCGGTGACGGCGGTGACCGTGACCAGTCCGGTGATGTCCGTGCCGGAGTTGGTGATGAAGCACTTGGTGCCGTTGATCACCCATTCGTTGGTGGCCTCGTCCAAGCGCGCGGTGGTGCGGGTGCCGCCCGCGTCGGAGCCGCACTCCGGCTCGGTGAGCCCGAAGGCCCCGAGCAGCTCACCGGAGCACAGCCGGGGCAGCCACTCGCGCTTCTGCTCCTCGGTGCCGAACCGGAAGATCGGCATCGCCCCCAGCGACACCCCGGCCTCCAGGGTGATCGCCACCGATGAGTCGACCCGGGCCAGCTCCTCCAACGCGAGGCACAGTGCGAAGTAGTCGCCGCCCATGCCTCCGTATTCCTCCGGAAACGGCAGCCCGAACAGTCCCATGCGTCCCATCTCGCGCACGATGTCGTACGGGAACTCATGGTGTTCGTAGAACTTCCCGATCTTCGGGGCGATCACATCGTGGGCGAACTCCTCGACAGTGCGCCGGAGTTCCTCGTATTCGGCGGGTAGCCGGTGGTCGATCGTCATGGAGTTCACTCCTTGTGGGAGAGGGCGCGAACGGTACGGGACGGGCTTGGTCGGCCCAGGTGTGCCGCCATCCACACGCTGGTGGCGGTGAGGCGGCCGAGGTCGACCCCGGTGTCGATGCCGAGACCGTTCAGCATCCAGACCAGGTCTTCGGTGGCGAGGTTGCCGGTGGCGCTCTTGGCGTAGGGGCAGCCACCGAGGCCTCCGGCCGAGGAGTCCACGGTGGACACGCCCGACTGGAGCGCGGCCAGGGTGTTGGCGAGCGCCTGGCCGTAGGTGTCGTGGAAGTGCACGGCGAGCCGGTCGGCGGTCAGCCCGGCCTCGTGCAGGGCGGCGAGCAGCTCGGTGACATGGCCCGGGGTGGCCACCCCGATGGTGTCCCCGAGGCTGAGCTCGGTGCAGCCCAGATCGAACAGCCGCCGTGCCACCTGGACCACCTGGTGGACCGGGACCGGTCCCTCCCAAGGGTCGCCGAAGCACATCGACAGATAGCCGCGTACTCGTGCGCCCGCGTCCCTGGCCCGCGCCACCACCGGCTCGAACATGGCCAGCGACTCATCGACGGTCCGGTTGAGATTGGCCTTGGCGAACGACTCGGTGGCGCTGCCGAACACCGCGATCTCGTCAACGCCGAGCGCCAACGCCCGCTCAAGGCCGCGCTCGTTGGGGACGAGCGCCGGAAGACGCGCGTCCAGACCGGAGAGCATCGGCATCAGCTGCTCGGCATCGGCGAGTTGGGGCACCCACTTGGGATGCACGAAGCTCGTCGCCTCGATGGTCTTCAGTCCCGCAGCGGCCAGACGGCGGATGAACTCCGCCTTGACCTCCGTGGGGACGACCGCCTTCTCGTTCTGCAGCCCGTCGCGGGGACCGACCTCGTGGATCCGCACCCGGTCCGGGATGTCCTCGGACGGAAAAGGCATGGGCAGGCCAGTAGGAACGGGTAGCCCGGAGGACTTCGATGAGCGGTCGGGCGAGGGGTGGGTCGTCATGACTCCTCCTGCGGGGCCGCGGCCGGGGTGACCACGGCGAGTACCTGGTCCATGGCGACCGTGCTGCCCGGGGTGACGTCGATCTCGGTGACCGTGCCGTCGTGCGGGGCGGCGATGACGTGCTCCATCTTCATCGCCTCGACAACCAGCAGGCTCTGCCCGGCCGTGACCTCGTCCCCGGCGGTGACCTTGACGACGGTGACCGTGCCGGGCATGGGCGCGGTCAGCGTGTCGGTGGCTCCGGCGCCCCCGGCGCCGCGCAGCGCCGCCTCGACGGGGTCGTGGTCGGCGATATGCCATGCGTCGCCGTCCCGGCCGAGCCAGCTGCCCGCATGGCGGAAGACATGGGTCACGCCGTCCCAGTGCAGTATCACCCGGTCCTGGTCGGTGTGCAGCTCGGCGGGCACCGGCTCGGCGCCGCCGATGCGGACCCTGCCGGGGCGGATGCCCACGGTCACCGGCTCATGTCCCGGCACCCGCAGATGGTGCACGGTCCAGGCGGGCTCGCCGCCCAGCCGCCAGCCGCTGGGCATGGAGAACGGATCCGTCCACGCCTCGGCGTTCGACGACTGCGCCGCACCCGCCGGATCCAACGCCGCCTGGCGCAGCAGCGCCGCCGCCGCGTACACCTCGTCCGGGACGCCCACCGGAACAAGCGACGCCGCGTCGCGGTCGATCAGACCGGTGTCCAGCTCACCGGAGATGACGGCCGGATGTTCCAACAGCCGCCGCAGAAAACCGGTGTTGGTGTCCACCCCGAGGACCACGGTGTCGGCGAGCGCGGCGCGCAGTCGGCGCAGCGCCGTGCGGCGGTCCGGGCCGTGCGCGATCACCTTGGCCACCATGGGGTCGTAGGCGGTGCCGACCTCGGTGCCGAGCGCCAGTCCGGAGTCGACCCGGACGCCCTCACCGCCCGGCTCGCTGAGCGCCAGCACCGGCCCGGCCGAGGGCAGGAAGTCCACCCGCCCCTGGCCTTCGGCGGGGGGAACCCGGACGTTGACCCGCGCGGTCTCGGCGCAGATCCGGGCCTCCACGGCGTGCCCGGTGAGGCTGATGTCGCTCTGCCCGAAGGACAGCCGCTCTCCGGCGGCGACCCGCAGCTGCCACTCGACCAGGTCGAGTCCGGTCACCAACTCCGTTACCGGGTGCTCCACCTGGAGCCGGGTGTTCATCTCCATGAAGCAGTAAGCCGCCGGGTCTGCGCCGGGCACGATGAACTCCACTGTGCCCGCGCCCAGATAGCCGCAGGAACGAGCCGCTTGTACGGCCGCCTCACCCATGGCCGACCGCGTCGCCTCGTCCAGCAGGACGGACGGCGCCTCTTCGATCACCTTCTGGTGGCGGCGCTGGAGCGAGCACTCGCGTTCGCCGAGGTGGACGACCTGCCCATGGGCGTCGGCCAGCACCTGGATCTCGATGTGCCGGGGGCGGTCGATCCACCGCTCGACCAGCAGCGTGTCATCGCCGAAGGAGCCGCGGGCCTCCCGTCGGGCCGCGGCGATCTCCTCGGCCAGCAGCGCCTCTTCGCGGACCAGGCGCATGCCCTTGCCGCCGCCGCCCGCCGACGGCTTGAGCAGTACCGGGCTGCCGATCCGCCGGGCGGCGTCGATGAGTTGGGCGTCGGTGAGCCCGCTGCCGTCGCTGCCGGGGACGACCGGGACGCCTGCCGCCCGTACCGTCTCCTTGGCGCGGATCTTGTCGCCCATCAGCTCGATCGCGCTGGCCGGTGGCCCGATGAAGACCAGCCCGGCGTCCTCGCAGGCCCGGGCGAAGGCCGCGTTCTCGGCGAGGAAGCCATAGCCGGGGTGCACCGCCTGGGCGCCGGTGCGAGCCGCCGCCTCCAGCAGCCGCTCGATGGACAGATAGCTCTGGGTGGCGGGCGGCGGCCCGATGCGTACCGCCTGATCGGCCTCCCGCACATGGCGCGCCTCGGCGTCGGCGTCGCTGAAGACGGCGACCGAGCGGATGCCCAGGCGCCGCAGCGTACGGATCACCCGGACGGCGATCTCGCCCCGGTTCGCCACAAGGACTGTCTCGAACATCTGGTGATCCCCCCTACATCCTGAAGACGCCGTAGCCGGGAGCCGTCACGTCTTGAGCGAACCCAGCCCGTTGCGGAACGGGCGCGTTGGCGCAGGCCGTCAGGGCGAGGCCGAGTACCGTGCGGGTCTCCAGCGGGTCGATCACCCCGTCGTCCCAGAGCCGGGCCGTCGCGTAGTAGGCGTTGCCCTGGGTCTCGTACTGGGCGCGGATCGGGGCCTTGAACCGCTCCTCCTCCTCGATCGGCCACTGCTCGCCCGCCGCCTCCATCTGGTCCCGCTTGACGGTCGCGAGCACGGAGGCGGCCTGCTCGCCGCCCATCACCGAGATCTTGGCGTTGGGCCACATCCACAGGAAGCGGGGGGAGTAGGCCCGGCCGCACATCGAGTAGTTGCCGGCGCCGTACGAGCCGCCGATCACCACGGTCAGCTTCGGCACCCGGGTGCAGGCGACGGCGGTGACCATCTTGGCGCCGTGCTTGGCGATGCCGCCTGCCTCGTACTGCCGGCCGACCATGAAGCCGGAGATGTTCTGCAGGAAGAGCAGCGGGATGCCGCGCTGGTCGCACAGCTCGATGAAATGCGCGCCCTTGAGCGCCGACTCGGCGAACAGGATGCCGTTGTTGGCCACGATGCCCACCGGGTGTCCGTGCAGCCGGGCGAAGCCGGTGACCAGCGTCGTGCCGTACTCCGCCTTGAACTCGGCGAACCGGCTGCCGTCCACCAGCCGGGCGATGACCTCCCGCACGTCATAGGGGGTGCGCGAGTCGACCGGCACCGCTCCGTACAGCCCGGCGGGGTCGACGGCCGGTTCCTCGACGGGGGTGACGGACCACGGCAGCGGCCCGCGCTCCGGCAGCGTGCCGACGATGTTCCGCACGATGCGCAGTGCGTGGGCGTCGTCCTCCGCCAGGTGGTCGGTCACTCCGGAGACCTTGGAGTGCACCTCTCCGCCGCCCAGTTCCTCGGCGGTGACGACCTCACCGGTGGCCGCCTTCACCAGCGGCGGACCGCCGAGGAAGATCGTGCCCTGGCCGCGGACGATCACCGCCTCGTCGCTCATCGCCGGTACGTAGGCACCCCCGGCCGTGCAGGATCCCAGGACCGCCGCGATCTGCGGGATGCCGCGGGCCGACATCGTCGCCTGGTTGTAGAAGATCCGGCCGAAGTGCTCCCGGTCCGGGAAGACCTCGTCCTGGCGGGGGAGGAAGGCACCGCCGGAGTCCACCAGGTAGACGCACGGCAGCCGGTTCTCCAGCGCCACTTCCTGGGCGCGCAGATGCTTCTTGACCGTGATGGGGTAGTACGTGCCGCCCTTGACCGTGGCGTCGTTGGCGACCACGACGACCTCGCGGCCCGCCACCCGTCCGATCCCGGCGATCACCCCGGCCGCGGGTGCCTGCCCGTCGTACATTCCGTCCGCCGCCAGCGGTGCCAGCTCCAGGAAGGGCGAGCCCGGGTCCAGCAGTCCGTCCACCCGATCGCGCGGCAGCAGCTTGCCGCGCGCGGTGTGCCGGGCGCGGGCCTTCTCGCCGCCGCCGAGCCGGGCCGCGGCCAGCTTCTCGCGCAGCCCGGCCGACAGTTCGGCGTGCGCCGCGGCATTGGCCGCGAAAGCCTCCGATGCCGGATCGGCCGCGCTGCGCAGCGCGGGTGGTGCCGTGTCACGCATGCCCTGGAGCCCCCTTGCTCACGGACCTGAACGCTCGGATCTCTTGGCCGCGGCGCCCTGGCCGCGAATGTTAGTGGTCGTTAACCTATTGCCCCCAGGTTAACGCTCGCTAACGGTGTTGTCTAGAATCTCTGTCATGCAGCCGACCAAGGCCGGGGTGGCCCGGCGCGAGCAGATCCTCAAAGAGGCCGCGCAGCTTTTCGCCGAGCGGGGGTTCCACGGCGTCGGCGTCGACGAGATCGGCGCCGCCGTCGGCATCAGCGGCCCCGGCCTCTACCGGCACTTCGCGGGCAAGGACGCGATGCTCGCCGAGCTGCTGGTGGGCATCAGTGGCCGCCTGCTCGCGGAGGGCAAGCGGCGGGTCGCCGAGGCCGCGGACCCCGCGGCGGCCCTCGACGCCCTGGTCGGCGGCCACACCGACTTCGCCCTGGACGACCGCCCGCTGATCACCCTGCACGATCGCGAGCTCGACCGGCTGCGCGAGTCCGACCGCAAGCTGGTGCGCCAACTCCAGCGCCAGTACGTCGAGTTGTGGGTGGAGGTGGTGCGGCAGGTTCACCCGGGCGCCACCGAGATCGAGGTGCGGGCCGCCGTACACGCGGTGTTCGGCCTGCTCAACTCGACGCCCCACCTCGGTCGGCCGGGCGCACTGCCGGACCGGGAGGCCACCAGCGCGCTGCTGCGCCGCCTCGCGCTCGGCGCCTTCGCCGCCCTGGACGGCCCGGGCTCGGGGTCGTCCGACCTGGGATAGTCCAGCCCTGGACAGATTCCTAACCGGGAAGTAACTTGCTGAGCGCTTGCTTAGGCTGAATCTCGCCCATGGGGAGGCGCACAGTGCGTCGCACGGTTTTCAACGAGGACCACGAGGCGTTCCGGTCCACGATCCGCGACTTCATCGCCACCGAGGTCGCCCCGGTGTACCACGAGTGGGAAGAGGCCGGGCACGCACCGCGTGACTTCTACCACAAGCTCGGTGAGCTGGGCGTCTTCGGCATCGAGGTGCCCGAGGAG
Organism: Streptomyces sp. NPDC020096; assembly: GCA_040631425.1. Taxonomy (GTDB): domain Bacteria; phylum Actinomycetota; class Actinomycetes; order Streptomycetales; family Streptomycetaceae; genus Streptantibioticus_A. The sequence continues at coordinate 54,002 of JBEYJY010000041.1, read as the reverse complement.
TACGGCGGCGCGGGCGAGACGGGCTTCAGGTTCAACGCGGTCATCACCGAGGAGCTGGCCCGTGCTGGGGTGAGCTTCGGCGGCAGCAGCGTGCACACCGCGCTCTGTCTGCCGTACCTCCTCAAGTACGCCAACGAGGAGCAGAAGAAGCGCTGGCTGCCGGGGTTCGTCTCCGGTGAGATCATGACCGCCATCGCCATGACCGAGCCCGGCACCGGATCCGACCTCGCCGGGATGAAGACCACCGCGAAGCTGTCCGAGGACGGCACGCACTACGTCCTCAACGGCGCCAAGACCTTCATCACCGGCGGTGTGCTCGCCGACCGCGTCCTGGTCTGCTGCCGCACCTCCCCGCCGGACCCGGCGGACCGGCGCGGCGGAATCTCCATCCTCGTGGTGGACACCAGGAGTGAGGGATACGCGGTCGGCCGCAAGCTGGACAAGCTGGGCCTGAAGACCTCCGACACCGCCGAACTGTCCTTCACCGACGTCAAGGTGCCGGTCGAGGACCTGCTGGGCGAAGAGGGCAAGGCGTTCAGCTACCTCACCCACAACCTCCCGCAGGAGCGTCTCGGCATCGCCGTCAGCGCGTACGCCCAGGCGTCCGCCGCCGTACGGTTCGCGACCGAGTACGTCAGGGAGCGCACCGTCTTCGGCAAGACGGTGGCCGAGTTCCAGAACACCAAGTTCGTGCTCGCCGACTGCAAGGCCGAGGTGGACGCCGCGCAGGCGGTGGTCGACCGGGCGCTGGAGGCGCATGACGCGGGCGAGCTCACCGTGGCCGACGCCGCCTCCGCCAAGCTGTTCTGCACCGAGGTCGCGGCCCGCGTCATCGACAAGTGCCTTCAGCTGCACGGCGGTTACGGTTACATGATGGAGTACCCGATCGCCCGGCTGTACGCCGACACCCGCGTCACCCGCATCTACGGCGGCACCAGCGAGGTCATGCGGTCCATCATCGCCAAGTCGCTCGGTCTGTGAACACGACGACACGATGAGCGAACCACTGCAGTCCCTGCTCGAACTGCTCGACCTGGAACGGATCGAGCGGGACATCTTCCGCGGGACCAGCCGCGCCGCCCTGGTGCCGAGAGTCTTCGGCGGCCAGGTCGCCGCCCAGGCACTGGTCGCGGCGGGCCGCACCGTACCCGCGGATCGGCAGGCGCACTCCCTGCACGCGTACTTCCTTCGCCCCGGCGACCCCGGCGCGCCGATCGTCTACGACGTCGACCGGATCCGCGACGGCCGTTCCTTCACCACCCGGCGGGTGGTGGCTATCCAGCACGGCCAGCCGATCTTCCATCTCTCGGCGTCCTTCCAGACCTACGAGGACGGGCTGGAGCACCAGGAGCCGATGCCGCCCGCGCCGGACCCCGAGTCGCTGCCGACCGCCGAGGAACTGCTGCCCAAGCACGTCGACCGCTTCCCCGACCCCACCGTCGTGGACCGGCTGCTGGAGGCCCGCGCGGCGGTCGACCTGCGGTACGCGGAAGATCCGCCCTTCCTCACCGCCGGGCAGCAGCGTGAGCCGCGCTCACAGGTTTGGTTCCGTACCCGCGGCAAACTCGACGACGACCCGCTGCTGCACGTCTGCCTCGCCACCTATGTGTCGGACATGACGCTGCTCGACTCCATCCTGCTCGCGCACGGCCGCGGCGGCTGGGCGGTCGGCGACGTGGTGGGCGCGAGCCTGGACCACGCGATGTGGTTCCACCGGCCGTTCCGCGCCGACGAGTGGCTGCTGTACGACCAGCAGAGCCCGTCGGCGTCAGGGGGTCGCGGTCTGGGCACGGCGCGGATCTACACACGGGACGGACGGCTGGCCGTCTCGGTGATCCAGGAAGGCCTGGTCCGCGTCCCGCGTACGGGCTACTCCGCGAGCCCGGCGGCCGACAGCAGGTAGGCGGTCATCGGCTCGTAGTAGTGCGGCGCCACATGGTCGTCCAGCGGCACCGTGACCATCAGCGAGCCCTCCGCCTCGCCGACGAACAGCGCCGGGTCGTTGCAGTCCGCGTAGCCGATCGCGTCGATGCCGCGCTGGCCCGCGCACCCGGCCCAGCCGTGGTCGGCGACCACCAGCTGCGGAAGCGGGCGTCCCTCGCGCTCCATCGCGTCGAGGATGGCCGCCATGGGGTCCGGCGAGTGCGTGTGGACGAGCGCGGCAGTGCGCAGCACCATGGCGACGCCGCCCATCTGCAGCAGCCTGCCGTCGTCCGCGCACAGGCCCTCGGGAATCTCGGTGATCTCGCACCCGGCGTCGCGCAGCGCGGCCGCGGTCGCCTGGTGGACGCCGAGCAGTCCGCCCGGGTGACCGGTGGCGAACAGCACCCGCTGCTTGCCGGCCGCGGCCTTGCGCAGCGCCACGGCCATCCGGTCCAGGGCCTCGACGGTCAGTTCCGGGTCGATGGTGTCCTGCCCCGACCGGTGCTCGGGGTCGGCGACGACACCGCAGCGCTCGGCCATCAGCTTCAGCACGGAGTCCTCGTCCGACCAGCGGTCGCCGAAGTCCAGTCCCAGCCAGTAGTAGCGGTTGCCGGACGCCAACTCGCGGTAGTGCTCAAGGTTGTTCTCGCGGCTGGTGGCGACGGCCCCGGCGATGCGGGTCCGTACGAAGTGGTCGATCAGGGCCTGGCGGGACGGGGTGCGAACTGTCGGCATACGACCCATTGTCTCGTGCCGGGGAACGGACGTACGACGAGCCGCCGATTGAGACGAAGGCGTGACCCTACCGGGGGGTCACACATAGCGCAGCGCGAACCACAGATCGGCGCGCACCTCCGCGTCGTCGAGATCGACGTCTAGCAGTGCGCAGGCGCGGGCGATGCGCTGCCGCACGGTGTTGCGGTGCACGCCGAGCGCCACCGCGGTGCGGTCCCAACTGCCGTGCAGCGAGATCCAGGTGCGCAGGGTGCCGGTCAGGGCAGCGGAGTCGGCGATCGGGGCCAGCCGCGCGATCGCGTAGGCGCGCGCCTCCCCTTCGGCCACCAGTGAGGCGAAACCGGCCCGCGGCGAACAGTGCCGATCCAGCGCCGCCCGGTTGGCGACGGCCCGGCGCAGCGCCGCCGCGGCCTGCGCGTCGGCGGTGGGCAGCCCACCCGCCGGGACCGGTTCGCTCACCCCCAGCGTCCAGCCGGGCCGGGCGGTGACCTCGCGTCCGGCGGGCAGCAGCGCCCGCAGGGTGCCGCCTCCCGCGTCCACCAGGGGAGTGCCGAGCGCCGCCGCGAGCTCCCCGGCGGCCAGCGCGCCCCGCAGATCCGCCTCGCGGCGCCGTTCCGCGCCGTGCGGCGGGCTCGCGGGGGCGGTGGCCTCAGCGCCTCGGCGGCGCGCGTGCACCACGGTCCAGCGCGGTTCCGTACCGTCCGCCGCCGACGCCTCGGCGAGTAGCGGAGCGACCTCGTCCGGGGACCCGCCCAGCAGCAGTCGGACCAGTGCCGCCGTCCGCCGCTCGTCGCCCGCGCCCCGGTAGGGGCCGGTCAGCAGGGAGAGCAGTACCGCCGCCATCGCCGCGATCGCCTGCTCGCGGAAGTCCCGCCGCTCGGCGGCCAGCACCAGTACCGGGCTGCCCTCGCCCGGACCGCCTCCGGCCAGCGCGTAGGCGGCGAGCCGGGTGCCGCCCACCGCGTCGGTCGCGGACGCCGGTGCCCCCGGCCGGTCCGGCCGCACCACCGCGGCCAGCGCATTAAGTGCGGTGTGCACCTCGGCGGTCACCGCGTGCCCGGCGGCGTACAGCTCCGCGCCCCGCGGGTCCAGCAGCGCCGCCCGCGCGTCGAGGTGGTGGGCGAGCTGGCGCAGTACGGCGGGTACCGGGTCGGGGCGGGCGGCGGCGGAGGCCAGCCCCTGCTGCGCCTCGGTGATCCGGCGCAGCTCCCGGTGCCGGGCCTCGGCCATCGCCTGCCACACGGCGCGGGCGATGGCGGTGAACGGCGTACGCGGCGGAACCTCCACCAGCGGCAGCCCGTAGCGGTCGCAGGCCGCCACCAGGGCGGGCGGCGTCGTGTCGTGCACCGGCGCCAGTCCGAAGCCGAGGGCCGCCGCGCCCGCCTCCACGGTCCGGGCCACATAGTGCTCCAGATACCCGCCGGAATCGCCGGTTCCGGCGACGTCCCCGGCGGAGTCCCCGCCAGCGCCCCCGGCAGGCTCCCCGGCCGCCCTCCCGGCGAAGTGCACGCCCGCCGTCAGCAGCAGCTCGCCGCCGAGCAGATAGGGCACCGGGTCCGCCATCTCACTGGTGTGCACCCAGTACACGGAGACCTCGTCCGCGGGCGGCCCGGCCACCTGCCGCAGCCCTAGATCAGCGCGGAGCAGCAGCGATGACAGAGGGACCGCCGTGGTGGGGGGCGTCAGCTCCGGCATGGATGTTCCATCCATTTCAAAGGTCTTCTGTGGATGAAACGTACACTTCAAGGCCGTTCGGCGGCCACCTAGGGTCAACCCACGAATCGCTCCCCCCTGAACTGGAGGCATGCGCATGGCCCTGGACTACGTGGTGATCGCCGCTTATCTCTTGGGCATGCTCGGCATGGGCTGGTGGGGCATGCGACGCGCCCGGTCCAAGAGCGACTTCCTGGTGGCGGGCCGACGGCTCGGTCCCGCGATGTACTCCGGCACCATGGCGGCGATCGTGCTCGGCGGCGCCTCCACCATCGGCGGTGTCGGCCTCGGCTACCGGTACGGCCTGTCCGGTGCGTGGATGGTCTTCACCATCGGGCTCGGACTGCTGGCGCTCAGCGTCTTGTTCTCCGCGCGCATCGCCCGGCTGAAGGTCTACACCGTCTCCGAGATGCTGGACCTGCGGTACGGGGGCTCGGCCGGGCTGATCTCCGGCGTCGTGATGTGGGCGTACACCCTGATGCTCGCCGTCACTTCGACGATCGCCTACGCCACCATCTTCGATGTGCTGTTCGGCATGGACCGCACCGTGGCGATCGTGCTGGGCGGCGCGATCGTGGTCGGCTACTCGACGCTCGGCGGCATGTGGTCGATCACCCTGACCGACATGGTGCAGTTCGTGGTCAAGACCATCGGTGTGCTGCTGCTTCTGCTGCCGATCGCGGTGGTCAAGGCGGGCGGCTTCGCACAGATGAGGGCGAAGCTGCCGCACGAGTACTTCGCTCCGCTCGGCATCGGCGGGCAGACCATCTTCACCTATGTGCTGATCTACACCTTCGGCATGCTGATCGGGCAGGACATCTGGCAGCGGGTGTTCACCGCGCGCAGCGCCAAGGTGGCCAGGGCGGGCGGCACGGCCGCCGGTACATACTGTTTGCTGTACGCCCTCGCGGGGGCCGTCATCGGCACCGCGGCCAAGGTCCTGTACCCGCATCTGGCCAGCGGCGACGACGCCTTCGCGACGGTCGTCAAGAACACCTTGCCGGTGGGCGTACGGGGACTGGTGCTGGCGGCGGCGCTGTCCGCGGTCATGTCCACGTCCTCCGGCGCGCTGATCGCCTGCGCCACCGTGGCCAACAACGACATCTGGGCGCGGCTGCGCGGCAGGTCGACGCGGACCGAGGGCGACCACGACGAGGTGCGCGGCAACCGGCTGTTCATCCTCCTGATGGGGCTGGCCGTGATCGGGATCGCGACCGCCCTCAACAACGTGGTCGAGGCGCTGACCGTCGCCTACAACCTGCTCGTCGGCGGGTTGCTGGTGCCGATCCTCGGCGGCCTGCTGTGGAGGCGCGGCACCGGGGCGGGCGCGCTCACCTCGGTCGCGGTCGGCGGTGCGACGGTCATCGGCCTGATGGCCTGGAAGGGCATCCTCGCCAACGAGCCGGTGTATTACGGGCTGTTGGCGTCGCTGGCCGCGTACATGGCGGTCAGCCTCGCGACCAAGCCGACCGACGAGGCGACCCTGGCCGCCTGGCGTGAACGGCTCGCGGGCCGGACGCCGACGGAGGCGGTGCCCGCGCAGGTCTGATCCCCGGCCGAGTTGTCCACAGGCCACTTATCCACAGCCCCCGGCGGTTGTCAGCCGCTGGGGGCACACTCGAAATCGCACATCAGCAGCACCCAGGAAGGCAGCCATCATGACCACCACCGAGCCGCGCGGCCCCGTCGACTCCTCGCGCATCCCCCGGTACGCGGGCCCCGCCACGTTCGCCCGGCTGCCGCGCCTGGACGAGGTCGGTACCGCGGACGTGGCCGTCGTGGGCGTCCCGTTCGACACCGGGGTCTCCTACCGGCCCGGCGCACGCTTCGGTGGCAACGCGATCCGCGAGGCCTCGCGGCTGCTGCGCCCCTACAACCCGGCGCAGGACGCCTCGCCGTTCGCCCTCGCGCAGGTCGCCGACGCCGGTGACATCGCGGCCAACCCGTTCAACATCAACGAGGCCGTGGACACCATCGAGGCCGCCGCCGACGACCTGCTGGGCACCGGGGCGCGGCTGATGACGCTGGGTGGCGACCACACCATCGCGCTGCCGCTGCTGCGCTCGGTCGCCCGCAGGCACGGTCCCGTCGCGCTGCTGCACTTCGACGCCCACCTGGACACCTGGGACACGTACTTCGGCGCCGAGTACACCCACGGCACCCCGTTCCGCCGGGCCGTCGAGGAGGGCATCCTCGACACCTCCGCCCTCTCCCACGTGGGCACCCGAGGTCCGCTGTACGGCAAGAAGGACCTGGACGACGACGAGAAGATGGGCTTCGGCATCGTCACCTCGGCCGACGTCATGCGGCGCGGAGTCGACGAGGTCGCCCAGCAACTGCGGGAGCGGATAGGCGACCGCCCGCTGTACATCTCCATCGACATCGACGTCCTGGACCCGGCGCACGCCCCCGGCACCGGCACCCCGGAGGCGGGCGGGCTCACCTCGCGCGAGCTGCTGGAGATCCTGCGTGGACTGGCCGACTGCCACCTGGTCTCCGCCGACGTCGTGGAGGTCGCCCCGGCGTACGACCACGCCGAGATCACCTCGGTGGCGGCGTCGCACACCGCGTACGAGCTGACCACGATCATGTCCCGGCAGATCGCGGCGGCTCGATGACGGTGCGCAACGGCGGAGATCTGGTCGTCGAGTCGCTCACCGCGCTCGGCGCCACGACCGTCTTCGGACTGCCGGGGCAGCACGCGCTGGGGGCGTTCGACGCCCTGCGCAGATCCCAACTGGCGTACGTCGGGCTGCGGGTGGAGAACAACGCGGGCTTCGCGGCCGACGCCCATGCCCGTGTCACCGGCGCCGCGACCCCGCTGCTGGTCTCCACCGGGCCCGGAGCCCTGATGACGCTGGCCGCGCTCCAGGAGTCGGCAGCGGCGTCGGCACCGGTCGTGGCCATCGGCAGCCAGGTGCCGGTGGCCGGTCTCGGTGGCGGCCGCCATGGCTATCTGCATGAACTGGCCGACCAGAAGGCCTCGTTCCGCGATGTGGTCAAGTCGGTGCACCCGGTCCGTACCGCTTCGCAGATACCGTCGGCCATCGCCGCCGCCTGGGAGTCCGCGCTCACCGCTCCCTACGGTCCGGTGTGGGTGGAGATCCCGCAGGACGTGCTGCTCGGCGCGGTGGACGTCCCCCCGGTCACCGTGCTGGAGGCGGCGCCGCGTGCGCCGCGCCCGCGCCTGGAGCTGATCGCCGAGGCGGCGGCGCGGTTGTCGGCCGCCGAGCGCCCGGTGATCCTCGCGGGCGGCGGGGTCGTCCGCGCCCGGGCGCACGGTGAACTCCTGGCGCTCGCCGAGAAGTTGGCCGCTCCGGTGGCCACCACCTTCGGCGGCAAGGGCGCGTTCCCCTGGGAGCACCCGCTGTCCCTGCAGTCCTGGCTGGAGGACCGGCACACCACCGAGTTCCTGGCGGACGCCGATGTCCTGCTGGTGGTCGGCTCGGGGCTCGGCGAGCTCTCCTCGAACTACCACACGTTCCGGCCGCGCGGCCGGGTGATCCAGATCGAGGCGGACCTCGGAAAGCTGGAGTCCAACCATCCGGGCCTCGGTATCCACGCCGACGCGGCGCTCGCGCTGCGCGCACTGGAGCAGGCCGTCGAGGAGCGCGACGACCCCGCCGCACCGAAGGCCGCGGCCGGTCTTCTGGCCCGGGTACGGGACCGCCTCGCCGCCCAGGGCCTGACGACCGAACAGCGGATCCTGGCCGCGGTGCGCGAGGCCCTGCCGGAGGGCTCGCCCAGCTTCTGGGACATGACCATCCTCGCCTACTGGGCGTGGTCCGCCTGGCCTGGACCGATGCACTCCGCCCAGGGGGCGGGTGGCCTGGGCTACGGATTCCCGGCCGCCCTCGGCGCCGCCGCCGCGGACCGTACGAAACCCGTGCTGGCCGTCTCCGGTGACGGCGGCGCGATGTACTCGATCGCCGAGCTGGCCACCGCCCGCCAGTACGAGCTGCCGGTGACCTGGCTGATCGTCGACGACGGCGGCTACGGCATCCTGCGCGAGTACATGACCGACGCCTTCGGCACCCCGACCGCCACCGAGCTGGCACGGCCCGACTTCGTGGCCCTCGCCGAGTCCTTCGGCGTCCCCGCCGTACGCACGGCGCCGCAGGACCTGGCTGCCGACCTGGCGAAGGCGCTCGCCACTCCTGGCCCGTCAGTAGTGGTCCTCCCGGCGGTCCTGCGCATGTTCGCGCCGACGCACTTGGCCGAGGGCTGACTGGCGGATCTTGGCCGGTTGCGGTGGGCTGGAACCGCCGGTCCCCGCCGCGGGGGTTGCTAGCCGCTGCGGCGGGTCTTCTTGGGGGCCAGCGCCCCCGGGGGTGTCGGGCCCGAAAGATGTCCGCCGCGATGGCGAGCAACCCCCGTGGCGGGGACCGGCGGTAATGCGACTGCCGTGACCCACGACACCCCGGTGGCCTAGACCCGCCGGACCGGCCTAGGTCCTGCGCCCCACAGACGTCGGACCTTGGCCCGACGTTCGTTGCAGCAGGATGAAATCCGCACGCCACGACGTTTGCAGGGACCGGTGGTGGAGCGGACTACGGAGGTACCGGGTGGCGGCGACGACGGCGAAGCAGCGAGGTCAGCAGGGCTGGCTACGGCGAATAACCGCCGACTGCTGGCGGTATCGGCGCAATGTGCTGCTGGCGCTGGGGGCGTCGCTCGCCGGAATGGCCGTCATGGCACTCGTACCTCTGCTGCCCCGGCTGATCATCGATGACGTGATCGTCAAGCACACCCGGTCCATGGCTCCCTGGGCGGGTCTGATGGTCCTCGCCGCGGTCGCCGTCTACGTCCTCACCTACATGCGCCGGTTCTACGGCGGACGGCTCGCCCTGGACGTCCAGCACGACCTGCGGACCGCGATGTTCCGGACGATCACCCGGCTGGACGGCGCCCGGCAGGACGAACTGGACACCGGGCAGGTCGTCGGCCGTGCGACCAGCGACCTCCAGCTGATCCAGGGCATGCTGTTCATGCTGCCGATGATGATCGGCAACGCGCTGCTGTTCGTGATGTCGCTGGTGGTGATGGCGGTGCTGTCGCCGCTGCTGACCGTCATCGCGCTCGCCGTCGCCCCGGCACTGTGGTTCATCGCGGATCGCAGCCGTACCCGGCTGTTCCCCGCCACCTGGTACGCGCAAGGACAGGCCGCGGCCGTCGCCGGTGTCGTCGACGGGGCGGTCACCGGTGTCCGCGTCGTCAAGGGCTTCGGCCAGGAGGCGCAGGAGGAGGCGAAGCTGCGCGGGGTCAGCCGCCTGCTGTTCGCCGCGCGGCTGCGCACCGTACGGCTCAACTCCCGGTACAACCCGGCCCTGCAGGCGGTGCCCGCGCTCGGTCAGGTCGCGATGCTCGCGCTGGGCGGCTGGATGGCGGTCAACCACCAGATCAGCCTGGGGACGTTCGTCGCGTTCTCCACGTACCTAGCCCAACTCACCGGCCCGGTACGGATGCTGACCGCCATGCTGACCATCGGCCAGCAGGCCCGGGCGGGTGTCGAGCGGGTTTACCAGCTGATCGACACAGAACCGCGCATCACGCAGGCGCAGGACGCGCGTGAACTGCCCGCCGACGCCGACGCCAGTGTCGAGTTCGACTCCGTGACCTTCGGCTACGACCCCGAGCGGCCGGTCGTGGAAGACTTCTCGCTGCGTGTCGAACCCGGCGAGACCGTCGCCGTGGTCGGCACGTCCGGATCCGGCAAGTCCACCGTCTCGCTGCTGCTGCCGCGCTTCTACGACGTGACGGGCGGCGCGGTACGGGTGGGCGGGATCGACGTCCGCGAGCTGACCTTCGACTCGCTGCGGGCGGCCATCGGCCTGGTACCGGAAGACAGCTTCCTGTTCTCCGACACCATCCGCGCCAACATCCTCTACGGCCACCCGGACGCCACCGAGGAGCAACTGCTCGCCGCCACCCGCGCCGCCCAGGCGCATGACTTCATCTCCGCACTGCCCGACGGCTACGACACCGTGGTGGGCGAACAGGGCCTCACCCTGTCCGGCGGCCAGCGCCAGCGCGTCGCGCTGGCCCGGGCGGTCGTCACCGACCCGCGGCTGCTCCTGCTCGACGACGCCACGTCAGCCGTGGACGCCCGGGTCGAGGCCGACATCCATGACGCACTCCACGAGGTCATGCGCGGCCGCACCACCCTCCTGATCGCCCACCGCCGCTCCACGCTGGGACTGGCCGACCGCATCGCGGTGCTGGAGGGCGGCCGGCTGGTCGATGTGGGCACCCATGAGGAGCTGCAGGAGCGCTGCGCGCTCTACCGCAGGCTGCTGACCGACCCCGATGAGCTGGCGGCCGACGTCCGCACGCCCGACCCCGCCGGAACGTCCGGCGCACCCGAGGCCTCGGACGGCCAACGGCTCCCCGACGAACACCGTGACCGACTCGTGGCGGTGGGCTTCCCCGACGGGGAATCGGCCGCGACCGGCCTCGCGGTCTCCCCGGCGGCACTGACCGACGGCACGCGCCGTGTCGTACGGCATGTCGTGGACGGCATTACTCCGGAACTGTGGCGCAGGCCGAAGGAGGAGCGGAACCCGGTCGACGGGCACCACTCCGCCACCGCCGCGGCTGGCGCCGGGCCCGGCCTGGCGGGCGCACTCGCCGGCATGCCCGCCACGCCCGAACTGCTGGAGCGGGTCGCGGCGTTGCCGCCCGCCACCGACACCCCGGACGTCGACGAAGAGCTGGCCCGCCAGGCCGACCAGGCCTTCGGGCTGCGCGCCCTGCTGCGCGGATTCCGGGTTCCGTTGCTGATCAGCCTGGTGCTGGTGGCCGCTGACGCGCTGGGCGGACTGCTGCTGCCCATCCTGATCCGACACGGCATCGACCAGGGCGTGGAGCGGCTGGCGCTGGGCGCGGTATGGGCCGCCTCCGGACTCGCCCTCGTCATCGTCCTGGTGCAGTGGGTGGCGCAGATCGGCGAGACACAACTGACCGGCCGCACCGGTGAACGGGTGCTGTACTCGCTGCGGGTGAAGATCTTCGCGCATCTGCAGCGCCTCGGACTCGACTACTACGAGCGCGAGTTGACCGGCCGCCTGATGACCCGGATGACCACCGATGTCGACGCCCTGTCGACCTTCCTGCAGACCGGGCTGGTCACCGCGGTCGTCAGCCTGCTGACCTTCTTCGGCATCCTCGTGGCGCTACTCGCCCTCGATGTGGAACTGGCGCTCGTGGTCTTCGCGACGCTGCCGCCGCTGATCGCTGCCACCATCGTCTTCCGCCGCAAGTCGGTGCGGGCGTACGGGCTCGCCCGCGACAAGGTCGCCACTGTCAACGCCGACCTGCAGGAGCATGTGGCGGGTCTGCGGATCGTGCAGGCGTTCCGCGGCGAGCGGGCGGGGGCGCGGCGGTTCGCCGCCCGCAGCGCGGAGTACCGGCAGGCGCGGGTGCGCGGCCAGTGGTACATATCGGTCTACTTCCCGTTCGTGCAGTTCCTGTCCAGCGTGGCGGCGGCTCTGGTGCTGATCGTCGGTGCCGCCCGGGTCGACAACCACACGCTGACCGCGGGTGCGCTGGTCGCGTATCTGCTCTACATCGACCTGTTCTTCTCGCCCGTACAGCAGCTGTCGCAGGTCTTCGACGGCTATCAGCAGGCGTCCGTGTCGCTGGGCCGGATCCGCGAGCTGCTGCGCGAGCCGACCGCGACACCGCTCGCGCAGCGCCCGCAGGCGGTGCCCGATACCGGGCTGCGCGGTGAAGTCGCCTTCGACGATGTGCACTTCGCCTACGGCGACGGGCAAGCGGCCCTGTCCGGCGTGGAGTTGCGGATTCCGGCCGGGCAGACCGTCGCTTTCGTCGGCGAGACGGGCGCGGGCAAGTCGACACTGGTCAAGCTGGTCGCCCGGTTCTACGACCCGACCAGCGGCGCGGTCCGGGTGGACGGCACGGATCTACGCGATCTCGACCTGACCGGATACCGGCGGCGGTTGGGCGTGGTGCCCCAGGAGCCCTATCTGTTCGCGGGGACGGTACGGGACGCCATCGCCTACGGGCGGCCCGAGGCGAGTGACGCCGAGGTCGAGGCGGCGGCGCGAGCGGTGGGGGCGCACGACATGATCGCCGGGTTCGCGGACGGCTATCTGCACCGGGTGGGCGAACGCGGCCGCAACCTCTCGGCGGGGCAGCGGCAGCTGTTGGCGCTCGCCAGGGCCGAACTGGTCGACCCCGATGTGCTGTTGCTGGACGAGGCGACCGCCGCCCTCGACCTGGCGACGGAGGCCCTGGTCAACGCCGCCGCAGACCGGCTGGCGGTACGGCGGACCACGCTGGTGGTCGCCCACCGGCTCACCACCGCCGCACGCGCCGACCGGGTGGTGGTACTGGACCACGGCCGGGTCGTCGAGGACGGCACCCATGCGGCGCTGCTCGCCCAGGGCGGCAGGTACGCGGAGCTGTGGCGCACCTTCGCGGGCACCGACGAGCACGTGGTGGTGTAGCGCCCCGGGCCGCGCGACCAGGGCGCCGCTACAACTTCCGTGCGCAGCCGACCCTGTGGTGCTGCACGCCCACGTACAGGGAGGTGGCGGGCGGGCAGTCCGCACGGACGGGCACGATGGCGGTCACCCTGTACTGCGGGGTGTGCTTGCCCGTGCCGTCACAAGCGGTCTCCTCGGCCTCGTCGGCGCCCTCGGTGTACACGCAGTCCCCGACGATGGTGTTGGGGCCGCCGCCCTTGCCGGGGTCGCCCGGGTGCGGCGCGCGTAGGTTACGCAGACACGCATAGCCCTGTGCGTCGGGGTGCGCCGGAGTCTGGGCGGCGCTGGTGCCGCTGATGCTGAGCACGAAGTCGGTTGTTTCAGGGCAGTCCGGGGCGTCTGCCGAACCCTTGGTGCGGCGTACCGTCACCTTCGCCACCGCGGCCGGGTCGTCGCAGACCACCTGGTGGAAGGAGCCTCCGGTGCCGACCCGGTCGTGTGCCACGCAGGCCCCGACGGCGAGGAAGGGCCCGGCGGTCGGCGAGCCCGACGGGCTGCCGGACGGCGGGGTGTACGCGCTGTTCCCGGTCGGCCCCTGGTTCGGCATGCAACCGGCCAGCATTAACGCGAGCGGCAACACCGGCCCGTACCGGCTGATCCGGTGCCGCGAACCCCGCATGGCGACCCCCCTCGTCCGAGTTCCTCCCTATTCTCCCACCCAGGTGCTGATTGACGCCTCATCAGTGCGCTGATCCACACCCGAACGTGTACCGGTTCGCTGCCGCTGGGCTGACTGGCATCCCCCTGTCGGGGGTACGTCCGGTGGATCTTGGGGTGGGTCCCGGATTGTTCGGGCACCGCCGGTCCCCGGGTGGGGGTTGCTCACTGTCGCGGCGGACACTTTCCTTGGGGGCAAGCCCCCAAGTCCCCCGGCGGGAGGATCTGCCGCGCCAGGTCCCCGACACGGCTGGGGGTTTGGGGGCTTGCCCCCGAAATGATCCGCCGCCATGGCGAGCAACCCCCACGGCGGGGACCGGCGGTGTCCGAACCAACCGCACCCCCAACCAAACGCCGCCGGCCAGGCCCTAGTACCGAACGCGGCCCCAGTGCTCGCGCAGCATCCGCACCGTCTCCACGATCGCCGGGCGGCGCGCCGCGCCGAGTCGCCACACCGCGAACACCCCGCGCACCGGGGCCGGTTCCAGCCGCCGTACCACCACCTCGTCCGGCACCGGTCCGCGCCCCAGCCGTGGCACCAGGGCGATCCCCAGACCGGCCGCCACCAGCGCCAACTGCGTGTGGTATTCGGCGACGTGATACGCCACATCCGGTTCCGTCCCCGAGGCGCGCAGGGTCCGCAGCAGCCAGTCGTGGCACACCGTCCCCGGTGGCTGGCAGATCCAGCGGGCGTCCGCCAGGTCCGCCCGCACCAGCGTGTCGCGTCGCGCCAGCGGATCACCGGCCGGGAGGAGCACGTCGCAGCGGTCCTCGCCGATCACCGCGCGCTCCAGGCCGTCCGGTGCAGGCAGCGGGGCGATGTCCCAGTCGTGCGCGACGGCCAGGTCCACCACACCGCGGCTCACCAGATCGACCGAGACATGCGGGTCCTGCTCGACGAGGCGCAGGTCCAACGACGGGTAGCTGCAGATGAGTTCGGCGAGCGCACCCGGCAGCAGCCCGCGCGCCGCCGTGGGGAAGGCCGCCACGGTCAACCGTCCCGAGGGGGCGCCGCGCCGTTCCTCCAGCGCGACCTCGGCCTCCTCGACGATGGACAGCAACTGCCCGGCGGTCGTGACCAGCAACTGCGCGGCGTCGGTCAGCGCCACCCCGCGGCCCTGCCGCTCCAGCAGGGTGGTCCGCGTCTCCCGCTCCAACTTGGCGATCTGCTGCGACACGGCCGAGGGGGTATAGCCGAGTGCGGTCGCCGCCGCGCCCACCGAACCATGTGTATGCACCGCGTGCAGCGCACGCAGCCGACCCAGATCCAGCACTCTTCCCGCCCCCGTCCAGCCGGTCAGTTCAGTAAATCTGTACGCGATCTCAACATGGTGATCGCTGATGCTTCATGGTAGAAGCCCGGACGACAGGGCCCCACACCCAGCCCGCATCGCATCCGCCGCGCTGGTCGGCCGGATCAGGCCGACTCGTTCAGCAGCTGCCACAGATGGTTTCGCGCATCGTCAAGAAGGTCCGGTAGATCCGGTACCTGCGGGAACCACCGCTTCTCGTACTCCCAGCACAGCCAGCCGTCCCAGCCGTCCCGGCTGAGCACCTCGACACACTCCGCCAGCGGCAGCGCGCCCTGGCCGAGGGGCAGCGGTGTCAGGTCCTCAACCGAGGCGATGTCCTTGACCTGCACATACCCCAGGTGCGGCGCCAGCGCCGGGTAGGAGGCGGTCGGCTGCTCGCCGCCCAGCCAGGTGTGCATCACATCCCACAGCGCACCGACCGCACGGTGTCCGACCAGCCCCAGGATCCGCTCGACGTCGCCCGCGGTGCGATGCGAGTCATGCGTTTCCACCAGGATCCGTACGTCCCGGTCCAGCGCGTACGGGGCGGCGGACGCGAGCCGCCGTGCCGCGAGGGCGTCGGCGCTGGCCCCGCTGTCGGCGTCCGCGCCAGGGAAGACCCTGACGTACGGTGCGCCGAGGTCGGCGGCCAGCTCGACATGGGCCCGTAGCTCGGCCAGCACCGGCTCGTCCGCGCCTGGTGCGGCCGCCTTCACATACGAGCCGACGCAGAGGACCTCCACCCCGGCATCGTGGAACTCCCGGGCGACCGCGGCGCGTTGGGCGGAGGACAGACCGGTGTGCACCGGCTCCTCGGCGGCGTGCGCGCGCAGTTCCACGCCGTGGAAGCGATGGTCGGCGGCGAGGCGGACCACCTGGGCCACCGGCAGCCCGGGCACACCGAGGGTCGAGAACGCGAGCTTCATCGGTCGGACCCTAGTGCGCGGTCACGGCCGTGTCACGGACGCGCGAAGCGCGGCGGCCTCAGAGCACCAGCCGCCAGTCCTGGCCGACCAGATCCCGGCCGAAGCTGCGGTGCGGCTTCTCGGCGACGAGTTCGAACCCCGCCCGCTGGTAGATCTTCCGCGCCGCGACCAGCACATCATTGGTCCACAGCACCAGTTCCCGGTATCCGGCGCTCCGCGCGAAGTCCACGCACTCCCGCACCAGGCGGTCGCCGATGCCATGGCCGCGCGCGCTCGGCTCGACCAGCAGCAGCCGCAACCGGGCGGTGCCGGGAGCGGTGTCGCGGACGCAGAAGACACAACCGACCGGCTCGCCTTCGAACTGCGCGATCCACGCGGCCTCCCGCGCCGGATGGTGCTCCGCCGCGAAGTCCGCGACGATCCGGGCCACCAGCGCCTCGTACTCCTCGTTCCAGCCGAACTGCTCCGCGTAGATCGCGGCGTTGCGCTGGATCACCCACCCGAGGTCGCCCGGCGCGGGGCGGCGCAACGCGATGACCCCGAGCCGCGGCCGGGTGAGGACGTCCTCCACCGTGCGCAGCGCCTCGCCGAGCCGGTGCCGCTGGCTGGCGCCCAACCGGCCGACGAGATCGGTGACCGCCTGCTGGGACCGATCGTCCAGCAGCGCGGCCGCCGCACGCCCGCTGTCGGTGAGCTGGGCCAACTGCACCCTGCGGTCCGCGGCGAGCGGCTCACGCGTGATCAGTCCGGCCTTCTCCAACCGCGTGAGCACCCGGCTCAGATGGGCCGCCTCCGCCCGGACGGTGTGCCGCAGCCGGGGCACCGGTAGGTCGGCCGCGTGGTTCAGCTCGTACAGCACCCGCGCCTCGGTCAGCGAGTACGGCGCCCCAAGGCGGCCCTCGTAGTCAAGTGCGCCGATCAGGCTGGTGTAGAAGCGGTTGAAAGTCCGTACGGCGTCGATCGTCGGGGCGAGTGACGCGGCGTCGTTCATACGGCCCCCTCGGCGGGACTGGCGGAGAAAGCTTGCGTAATCCTTCTCGGCGACAAGGGTAGGGCCTGTCCAGCGGATCCTCATCGGGTTGCGGTCCGTTCGCTGCTGCCGCACTTGCCGCAGGGGGGCGTCGGCGCTGCGCGTGCGTCGAGACATTCGGCCCGCGGGGCCGAGGGACGGTCAGGACGCTCGCGGTGCGGCCGTTGACGCGCGCGGGACCAGTTCCGCGGCCACCATGGCGACCCCGCCGGTCGGTGCGCTCTCCCGGTCCATCACCAGGCGACCGGCCCTCGCGCCCGCCTCGTGCAGGGGGAGCCGGACCGTGGTGAGGGCGGGCGCCGCGTCGGCGCTGAAGGGGAGGTCGTCGAAGCCCGCGACCGAGACGTCCTGTGGGACACGTAGCCCCCGTTCGCGTAGTGCAGCGCAGACACCCAGTGCGGCGGTGTCATTCGCGGCGACGATGGCCGTCAACTCAGGGGCGTGGTCGAGTAGTTCGCGTGCCGCGTCATAGCCCGCGCGGCGGTTGTAGTCGCCGCCCACCGTCAGCCGCGCGGCGTCGGCGGCCAGGCCGTGGGCGGTCAGCGCGGCGCGGTGGCCCTCCAGGCGGTGCCGGGTGGTGGTGCGGTTCTCGGGGCCGGTGATGTAACCGATGTGACGGTGGCCCAGGGACAGCAGATGCCCGGTGAGCCGTTCCGCGCCGCCCCGGTTGTCGAAGGCGAGAGTGGTCGTGATGGCGCCGTCGTCCACCACCAGCGGCGGCCGCCCGCAGAGCACGATACGGGTGCCGTCGGCTGCCAGCCGGGCGAGCTTGCCGGTGACGGCCCGGGTGTGCTCGGTCCCCTCGGCGGCGCCTCCGGTGAGGATCACCCCGGCGGCGCGCTGCCGTTGGAGCAGTGTGAGATAGGTGAGTTCGGCCTCGGGGCAGCCGCCGGTGTTGCAGACGACGGCGAGCTTGCCGCCGCCCGCCGCGACGCCTTCTCCCGGCCTGTGGGCTATCTCGGCCTGTGCGGCGCCCGCCAGGATGCCGAAGAACGGGTCGGCGATGTCGTTGACGAGCACTCCGACCAGATCGGAGGTGGCGGCGGCAAGCCCCCTGGCCTGTCCGTTGACCACGTACTCCAACTCCTCGACGGCGCGCAGCACGCGGTCGCGGGTACTGTCCGCCACGGGGTAGTTGCCGTTCAGCACCCGGGAGACGGTGGCCGACGACACCCCCGCCCGCGCCGCCACATCGGCCAAGGTCATGGTCATCGATGCTCCGTCTCCACCAGCGCCACTGAGGGGTTGCCCGCCTTCGGCGACATGGTCTCACCGTTGGCGGCCGTGCACGGCCCGGCCCCTTGAAGGGGGTTGTGGCGGAAGGTAGCTTCGGCGGGTGGTAAGCGCTTGCTAAGTGGTGTCTCCTGAAGGAGAGGACTTCCCGTGACGCGCAGGACAGTGCGGATCGCCATGAACGGTGTCACCGGACGCATGGGCTACCGCCAGCACCTTGCCCGCTCCATCCTGGCGATCCGTGAACAAGGCGGTCTGGAACTCGGCGACGGCACCACGCTGTGGCCGGAACCGGTCCTGATCGGCCGCCGCGAGCACGCCGTGAAGGCCATCGCCGACCGGCACGGGCTGGAGCACTGGACCACCGATCTGGACGCGGTCCTCGCCGACCCGACGATCGAGATCTACTTCGACGCCCAGGTGACCGCCGCCCGCGCCGCCGCCCTGCGCAAGGCCATCGCCGCCGGTAAGCACCTGTACTGCGAGAAGCCGACCGCGACGAGCCTGCAAACCGCCCTGGAACTCGCCCGGTTGGCCGATGATGCCGGGATCAAGACCGGAGTCGTCCAGGACAAGATCTTCCTGCCCGGCCTGCGCAAGCTCAAGCGGCTCATCGACGGCGGGTTCTTCGGCCCGATCCTCTCCGTGCGCGGCGAGTTCGGCTACTGGGTGTTCGAGGGCGACTGGCAGTCCGCCCAACGCCCGTCCTGGAACTACCGTGCCGAGGACGGCGGCGGAATCACCATCGACATGTTTCCGCACTGGGAGTACGTGCTCCATGAACTCTTCGGCCGGATCACCACGGTGCAGGCACTGACCACCACTCACCTCCCGCAACGCTGGGACGAGCACGGCAAACCGTACGCGGCGACCGCCGACGACGCGGCGTACGGCATCTTCCAGCTGGAAGGCGGCGTCGTGGCACAGATCAACTCCTCCTGGGCGGTGCGCGTCAACCGCGATGAACTCGTCGAGTTCCAGGTCGACGGGGTACACGGCTCCGCTGTCGCGGGCTTGCGCAACTGCCGTGTCCAGCACCGCGTCGCCACCCCCAATCCGGTGTGGAACCCCG
This sequence comes from Streptomyces sp. NPDC020096, assembly GCA_040631425.1. Taxonomy (GTDB): domain Bacteria; phylum Actinomycetota; class Actinomycetes; order Streptomycetales; family Streptomycetaceae; genus Streptantibioticus_A. Next base: position 34,914 of record JBEYJY010000041.1, on the reverse strand, counting down.
ATCTGCCTGCCACCGAGCCCTTCCGCGACCAGTGGCAGGACGTTCCGGACAACGGCGAGTTCGACAACGGTTTCAAGGCGCAGTGGGAACTGTTCCTCCGTCATGTGGTGCTCGATGCGCCATGGCGCTGGGACCTGCTGGCGGGCGCCCGCGGTGTTCAGCTCGCCGAACTCGGCCTGAGGTCCTCAGCCGAAGGCCGCCGCCTCGACGTGCCGGAGCTGTCACTGTGATCCGACTGCCCGACGAGCACGGCGAGTTGCGCCGGTACGAACCGGTGCGGGCGCGATCCGCCGGGTACGGGCCCGGCCCCGCCCCGCGCAGCCGTACGGTCTTCGCGGCCGCCCACGTCGTCGCCGATCCGTACCGCACCGCCGCGGACGCGCCCGCCGCCATCGACTGGGACGCCACCCTCGCCTTCCGGCGCCATCTGTGGGCCCATGGCCTCGCGGTGGCCGAGGCGATGGACACGGCGCAGCGCGGCATGGGCCTGGACTGGCCGGGTGCGGCCGAGCTGATCCGCCGCTCCGCCGCCGAAGCGAAATCCTGCGGCGGCCGGATCGCCGCAGGCGTCGGTACCGACCAACTCACCACCTCCGTCCGTTCGTTGACCGCTGTGACGGCCGCTTACACGGAACAACTCGCCGTCGTCGAGGACTGCGGGGCGCAGCCGGTCCTGATGGCCTCCCGGGCCCTCGCCGTGCTGGCCGGCGGACCCGAGGAGTACCTGGAGGCCTACGGGCAACTGCTGCGCCAGTGCGCCGGACCCGTGATCCTGCACTGGCTCGGCCCGATGTTCGACCCCGAGCTGACCGGCTACTGGGGCAGCACCGACCTCGACACGGCGACCGAGACCCTGCTGGCCGTGATCGCGGCACACCCCGGCAAGGTCGACGGCATCAAGGTGTCCCTGCTCGACGCACGCCGCGAGATCGATCTGCGCCGCCGCCTGCCGGACGGCGTGCGCTGCTACACCGGCGACGACTTCCACTACCCCGAACTGATCGAGGGCGATGAACAGGGCTTCAGCCACGCCCTGTTGGGCATCTTCGACCCGCTCGCACCGGTCGCCGCCGAGGCCGTACGCATCCTCGACACGGGTGACACCAAGGAGTTCCGGTCCCTGCTCGAACCGACCGTCGAGCTGTCCCGGCACCTCTTCGGCACCCCGACCTGTTTCTACAAGACGGGAGTGGTCTTCCTCGCCTGGCTCTGCGGCCACCAGTCGCACTTCACCATGGTCGGCGGACTGCAGTCCGCCCGCTCCCTCCCTCATCTCGCCCGCGCCTACGAACTCGCCGACCAGCTGGGCCTGTTCCCCGATCCAGACCTCGCGGTCTTCCGCATGGCCTCCCTTCTCGCCGTACATGGAGTCTCCCAGTGACCACTGACAATCGGGTGGGTGCGCACGGCCCGGCGGGCTTCGCCGCGGGGGACCTCGCCCGGTTGAGCGTCAACCAGCAGACGGTCCGGCAGCTGTCCATCCCGGAACTGGTGCGCGGTTGCCGCGCGCTCGGCATCCCCGGGGTCGGGCTGTGGCGTGCTCCCGTGCAGGCCTTCGGTGTTGAACGCACCGCCAAGGCGGTACGGGACGCGGGCCTGACGGTCACCTCGCTGTGCCGGGGCGGCTTCTTCACCACCGCGGATCCGCAACAGCGGGCCGTCGCGCTCGACGACAACCGGGCGGCGATCGAGGAGGCGGCCACGCTGGGCACCCGCACCCTCGTCCTGGTCTGCGGTGGCCTCCCGGCCGGGAGCAAGGACCTGGCCGGAGCCCGTGAACGTGTCGCCGACGCCCTTGAGCAGCTCGCGCCGTACGCGGCCGAGCGGGGCGTTCGACTGGCCGTCGAACCGCTGCACCCGATGTACGCCTCGGACCGCTGCGTGGTGTCCACGCTCACCCAGGCGCTGGACCTCGCGGAGCGCTTCCCGGCGGAGCAGGTGGGCGTCGTGGTGGACGCGTACCACCTGTGGTGGGACGACCAGGTGCCCGCACAACTCGTCCGGGCGGGTGCGGCTGACCGGATCGCGGTCTTCCAACTCGCCGACTGGGTCACACCGTTGCCCGAGGGCTCGCTGCTCGGCCGTGGCCAGCTCGGTGACGGCTGCGTCGATCTGCGCGGCTTCCGCGAGCACGTCGACGCGGCGGGCTACCGCGGTCCTGTGGAGATCGAGATCTTCAACCAGACGCTGTGGCAGCGTGCCGGTGCGGAGGTGCTGGCGGAGGTTGCCGGACGTTATCGCGAACATGTGCGATAGCCGCGCAGGATTGCCGGGCGCATCGCGGGCGCCGCGGAAAATTTCTTCGTCTCGGCGTGCAACCATCCGGCTACGTGCGGTGTCCTATACGTCGTCAGGTTCCCGAGGGGGGCTTCGGGGGGCCGATGAGGGGGGGGGAACGCGGAGGGGTCCGGTCGAGGCCGGACCCCTTTTGCGCGCAGGGCCGGGTTTCGGGACCGGGGGTCCCCGCTACAGCGCCGCCGCCTCCGCTGCCGTGGGGTACGACTCCTGCGCCCCCGGGCGCGTGACGGCGGCCGCGCCGACCTTGACGGCGAACCGCACCGCCTCCGCCAGCTCGTCCCCCGCCCCCAACCGCCAGGCCAGCGCGCCGGTGAAGGCGTCGCCCGCGCCCGTGGTGTCCACGGCTCGCACCCGAGGGCTCGGGATACGGACGCCGGTGCCGTCGCCGTGCGCGGCCAGGGCGCCCGCCGCGCCCAGCGTCACCACCACCGAGCCGGGCCCGCGGGCCAGCAGCGCCTTGGCCCAGGCCTCAGGAGTGCCCTCCGCGGCCGCCGGGTCATCGCGCAGCAGGAACCGTGCCTCGTGCTCGTTAACCACCAACAGATCGCAGGCGGCGAGCGTGTCGGCGGGCAGCGGGGCGGGCGGGGACGGATTGAGCACGACCTTGGTCCCGGCCCGCTTCGCCGTGGCGACCGCTTCCGCCACGGTGTCCAGCGGGATTTCCAACTGGAGCGAGACCACCCGGGCGGCCGCCAGCAGCTCTCCGGCCGCCCGCACGTCGTCGGGCGTCAGACGTGCGTTGGCGCCGGGGGAGACCACGATGCTGTTGTCGCCGGACGGATCCACCGTGATCAGCGCGACGCCGGTGGGCGCGCCGCCGACGAGGACGGCGGAGGTATCGACCCCCGAGGCGCGCTGGGTGTCCAGCAGCAGGCGGCCGTGCGGGTCGTCGCCGACCCGCGCGAGCAGACCCGTGGTGGCGCCCAGCCGGGCGGCGGCGACGGCCTGGTTGGCGCCCTTGCCGCCCGGGTGGGTGGCCAGGTCGGAGCCGAGTACGGTCTCCCCGGCCGCTGGTCGGCGGTCGACGGCGACCACCAGGTCGGCGTTGGCCGACCCGACGACCAGCAGATCGTAGCCGTGCATCCTTGGGCTCCTCACGTTGTCCACAGGCATCCGCGATCGGTTGTCCACAGGCCGGCCGGGGTGTCAGCGGCCGACGGTAACGTCGTATCAGTTCGTAGCCGCGGAGGGAGGGCGGGTCGATGGGGGCTGGACAGAATGCCGCCGCAGGGGGGTTCCGGTTGACCGTCCTTGAGGGCGTGCTGGAGCGGATCACGTACGCGAACGAGGAGAACGGCTACACCATCGCCCGGGTCGACACCGGCCGGGGCGCGGGTGACCTGCTGACCGTCGTCGGGGCGCTGCTGGGGGCGCAGCCAGGCGAGTCGCTGCGGATGGAAGGGCGCTGGGGCTCCCATCCGCAGTACGGCAAGCAGTTCACCGTGGAGAACTACACCACCGTCCTGCCCGCCACCATCCAGGGCATCCGGCGGTACCTCGGCTCAGGCCTGATCAAGGGCGTCGGCCCGAGGATCGCCGAGCGCATCGTCGAGCACTTCGGCACCGACACGCTGGATGTGATCGAGCAGGAGCCGAAGCGGCTCATCGAGGTTCCGGGGCTGGGACCGAAGCGCACCAAGAAGATCGCGGACGCATGGGAGGAGCAGAAGGCGATCAAGGAGGTGATGGTCTTCCTCCAGGGCGTCGGTGTCTCCACATCCATCGCGGTGCGCATCTACAAGGAGTACGGCGACGCCTCGATCTCCGTGGTCAGGAACCAGCCGTACCGGCTGGCAGCCGATGTGTGGGGCATCGGCTTCCTCACCGCCGACAAGATCGCGCAGGCCGTGGGCATCCCGCACGACAGCCCGGACCGGGCCAAGGCCGGATTGCAGTACGCCTTGTCGCAGGCCACCGACAACGGGAACTGCTTCCTGCCCGAGGAGCGGTTGATCGCCGACGCCGTGAAACTGCTCCAGGTGGACACCGGGCTGGTCATCGACTGCCTGGGGGAGCTGGTCGCGGAGGAGGGCGTGGTGCGCGAGCGGGTGCCCGATCCGGAGGGAGGGGATCCGGTCTCGGCGGTCTATCTGGTGCCGTTCCATCGCGCCGAGATCTCGCTCGCCGGTCAGCTGCTGCGGCTGCTACGGGGCCCGGAGGACCGAATGCCCGCCTTCCGCGATGTGGCCTGGGACAAGGCACTGGCCTGGCTCAAGGACAGAACGGGCGCGGATCTGGCCCCCGAGCAGGAGCAGGCGGTGCGGCTGGCCCTGACCGAGAAGGTGGCGGTGCTGACCGGCGGCCCCGGCTGCGGCAAGTCGTTCACGGTGAAGTCGGTGGTGACCCTCGCCCGCGCCAAGCAGGCCAAGGTGGTGCTCGCCGCGCCCACCGGCCGTGCGGCCAAGCGGCTCGCCGAGCTGACCGGTGCCGAGGCGTCCACCGTGCACCGCCTGCTGGAGCTGAAACCCGGCGGCGACGCGGCGTATGACCGGGACCGGCCGCTGGACGCGGATCTGGTGGTGGTCGACGAGGCCTCCATGCTGGATCTGATCTTGGCGAACAAGCTGGCCAAAGCGGTGCCGCCAGGGGCCCACCTGCTGTTCGTGGGCGATGTGGACCAGTTGCCGAGCGTTGGCGCGGGGGAGGTGCTGCGGGATCTGCTGGCCGACGGCAGCCCGATCCCCGCGGTGCGGCTGACCCGGATCTTCCGGCAGGCACAGCAGTCCGGTGTGGTCTCCAACGCGCACCGGATCAACTCCGGTGTACCGCCGATCACCCAGGGGCTCCCCGACTTCTTCCTGTTCGCCGAGGACGACACCGAGGAGGCCGGGCGGCTCACCGTGGATGTGGCGGCCCGACGCATCCCGGCGAAGTTCGGGCTCGATCCGCGCCGCGATGTGCAGGTGCTGGCCCCGATGCACCGCGGACCCGCGGGCGCCGGGGCGCTCAACGGGCTGCTTCAGCAGGTGATCACCCCGGCCCGCCCCGATCTGCCGGAGCGACGTTTCGGCGGCCGGGTCTTCCGGGTCGGCGACAAGGTCACCCAGATCCGGAACAACTACGAGAAGGGGGCCAACGGCGTCTTCAACGGCACGGTGGGCGTGGTGACCGCGCTCAGCACCGAGGAGCAGCGGCTTGTGGTGCGCACCGACGAGGACGAGGAGGTGGGGTACGACTTCGACGAGCTGGATGAGTTGGCACATGCCTACGCCGTGACGATCCACCGCTCGCAGGGCAGTGAGTACCCGGCCGTGGTGATCCCCGTCACCACGGGCGCGTGGATGATGCTGCAGCGCAATTTGCTCTATACCGCAGTGACTCGGGCAAAACGTCTTGTTGTGCTGGTGGGGTCCCGTAAGGCCATAGGGCAGGCGGTCCGTACCGTTTCCGCAGGCCGCCGTTGCACCGCCCTTGATCACCGGCTGATGGGAGCCCTCCGCGAGGGCTGACCGGGCAGCAGGACAGCCCGGCTCGACGGAGTGATCCTGGGTGTTGAAGGGGTTCCAACAGGAGGAAGATAGGCACTGCGTGCCACCTTTTGACGTCTGACTGACCCCGGGTGCACGTATGTATGGCAAATGGGGGAAGGTAGTAGCAGTCAGGGCACCTCGAAGAAGAGGCACAACGTCGGTGAGGGATGACGTGAGCGACAACTCTGTAGTACTGCGGTACGGGGACGGCGAGTACAGCTACCCGGTGGTCGAGAGCACCGTTGGTGACAAGGGCTTCGACATCGGCAAGCTGCGGGCCCAGACCGGGCTGGTCACCCTGGACAGCGGTTACGGGAACACCGCGGCCTACAAGTCCGCGATTACGTTCCTCGACGGCGAGCAGGGGATCCTGCGCTACCGCGGCTACCCCATCGAGCAGATCGCCGAGCGCGGCACGTTCCTGGAGACCGCCTACCTGCTGATCAACGGTGAGCTTCCGACCGTTGACGAGCTCAGCTCCTTCAAGGGCGAGATCACCCAGCACACCCTGCTGCACGAGGACGTCAAACGGTTCTACGACGGCTTCCCGCGTGACGCGCACCCGATGGCGATGCTCTCCTCCGTGGTGAGCGCGCTGTCGACGTTCTACCAGGACAGCCACAACCCGTTCGACGAGAAGCAGCGCAACCTGTCGACGATCCGGCTGCTGGCCAAGCTGCCGACGATCGCGGCCTATGCCTACAAGAAGTCGGTGGGCCAGCCGTTCGTCTACCCGCGTAACGACCTTGGCTACGTCGAGAACTTCCTGCGGATGACCTTCGCCGTCCCGGCGCAGGAGTACGATCTCGACCCGGTCGTGGTGAACGCCCTGGACAAGCTGCTGATCCTGCACGCGGACCACGAGCAGAACTGCTCGACCTCCACGGTCCGCCTGGTCGGCTCCTCGCAGGCCAACATGTTCGCCTCGATCTCCGCCGGCATCAACGCGCTGTGGGGGCCGCTGCACGGCGGTGCCAACCAGTCGGTGCTGGAGATGCTGGAGGGCATCCAGGCCACCGGTGGCGATGTCGACTCCTTCATCCGCAAGGTGAAGAACAAGGAGGACGGTGTCAAGCTCATGGGCTTCGGACACCGTGTCTACAAGAACTTCGACCCGCGGGCCAGGATCATCAAGGCCGCGGCGCACGATGTCCTCTCCGCCCTCGGCAAGTCCGACGAGCTGCTTGACATCGCCCTCAAGCTCGAAGAGCACGCCCTGAGCGATGACTACTTCGTCAGCCGCAAGCTGTACCCGAACGTGGACTTCTACACCGGTCTGATCTACCGGGCGATGGGCTTCCCGACCGAGATGTTCACCGTGCTCTTCGCGCTCGGCCGCCTCCCCGGCTGGATCGCCCAGTGGCACGAGATGATCAAGGAGCCGGGCTCCCGCATCGGTCGCCCCCGCCAGATCTACACCGGCATCGAACTGCGCGACTACGTCCCGGTCGAGGCCCGCTAACCACCCCGCTCCCGCATGGCGTTAAGCACTCCAAGCACCTGCCACGGCCCCGGCGCGCACGCCCGTGATGGAAGCCACCGGGTGCCCCCTTCTCCGGCGAGCGAACACAAAAAAGCAGCGCGCCCCGCGCCGGATCCCCCCACGGGTCCGGCGCGGGGCGCTCTGGATCCCGGAAGCGGATCCCCCCACGGGTCCGTACCGGGCGTTCGGATGAGCGCCGAGCGTCATGCGCCATGCCGGGACGAAACAGTCCGGGAGGGCCGCTCAAGCTCTCCGGGCTTCGCCCCGGCCACGCGGGCCTGCCGTCCCCCAAGACGGCCTGCCCTACATCGTCACCGAGTCCGCCGGGAGCCCGGTGATCAATCGGTTAGACCAACGACCCCCCTCCATGGTTACGTTGCCATGAGTGTGATCTAGGTCTCCCCTGATCGTCGCCGTACTCGGGGGCAAATAGGCACGGGCTACGCCAGATGCACGAGGTTCGTCGACACCGCCCCCTGCGCCGAGGCCCGGTTGGCCATCGCGTAGCGTTAAACGCCCAGTCAGCAGCGGGTGTTGGGGCGGGCGGAACGAAATGGTGCGGAACGAGACGGACGGTATGGCGGGCACGACGCCCAGGACCGTCGTGGTTACCGGCGGTGGTACGGGCATCGGGCGTGCGGTGGCCGCGAGGTTCGCCGGGGCCGGTGACGATGTGGTGATCGTCGGGCGGCGCCGTGAGGTGCTGCGGTCCGCCGCGGACGCACTCTCCGCCGAGCACGGCCGTACTGTGACCCCGATCGCCTGCGATCTGGCCGATCCGGACGATGTGGAGGCGGCGCTGGGACGGCTGCCGGACCGCATCGACGTCCTGGTCAACAACGCGGGCAGCCGCGAGGTCGCGGCGGGCGCCGGGCCGCATGCGGTACTGGCCCGCTGGCGCGGCGACTTCGAACGCAACGTACTGACCGCCGTGCTGCTCACCGAGTCGGTACGGGACCGGATCACCCCGGAGCGCGGACGGGTGATCACCGTGACCTCGCTCGCGGCGCTGCGCGGCGGCGGTTCGTACGGCGCGTCGAAGGCCGCGCTGCACGCCTGGAACCATTCGCTGGCCGCCCAGCTCGGCCCACAGGGCGTGACCTGCAACATCGTGGCGCCGGGTACGGTCGCGGGCACCGAGTTCTTCGGCGCCCGCCTCAACGAAGCGGAGTTGACCCGGCGGGCCGGGCGCACACTGGTCGGCCGGGTCGGCCGGCCGACCGATGTCGCCGCCGCGGTGGTGTTCCTGGCCTCGCCGGACGCGGGGTTCATCACCGGCGAGATCCTCCAGTGTAACGGCGGTGAGCTGCTGGGGCGTTGACGCCGCTGACTGGCGTGGCGCATGCGTAGGGCCCGGGACCGGTGTGGTCCCGGGCCCTATGTCCTACGCGTCAGGCGCGGCCGGTGAGTTCGTATCCCGCCTCGTCGACCGCGGCGCGTACGGCGTCGTCGTCCAGCGGCGCGGTGGCGGTCACCGAGACCCGTCCGGTCTTCGCGTCGGCCTCGACGGCGGTGACGCCGGGCAGCACGGAGAGTTCACCGCTGATCGCCTTCTCACAGTGGCCGCAGCTCATACCGGAAACGGCGTAGACGACAGTGGCGGTGTCGGAGTTGATGGCGGTCATGGATGTCCTCCGGGGGATACGTGTCCGGTGTCGCGGGGGAGGCGGACGCCGACTCCCACACTTTCGAACCATATACCCCCCAAGGGTATTCCCCTGGGGTGGGTGGGGCTCCGGTGTGTCACCGGTGCGCTGAGCCCGCCTGCAGGTGGGACGCTCGCCAACGGATGGGATCCCCCTACGGGTGGACGACGTGCCGCCTGCCCTACACCGTACAGAGCAGGTGTCGTCGTACTGGCGGATGGATTCCCCCGGAGACCTGCTGGATTCGCCGAAACGCGATTGCCCGGGCGGTAAGCCGCCTGGCACTGTCGTCATAGGTCTGGGCTACATCCCGGGGCGGGGCTGTTCAAGAAACCGGGGCCGACGCCGGGGGCCGATACCCGGAATGAGGGACGGCGGGATGAGCGTTTCATCGATTGTGTCGGCACTGGACTCGCTGGACTTCACCTCCGCGTTGTCACAGCACATGGCGGGCAACATGCTGTGGGCTTATGTCCTGTTGGCGTTGACCACCGCCCCACCCCTGGTGCCGAATTCCGCTCTGCTGGTGACCGGCGGCATCCTTGCCGCCAGCGGGCGGCTGAACATCTCCCTGGTCCTGCTCGTGGTCGCCGGTTCCGCGCTCGCCGGTGATCTGGTCATCCACCGCACCGGCCGTGCCGTCAGCGGCCGGGTCCGGGTGCGGCTCTACCGCCGCCGCAAGCGCGGGCAGCTGCTGGAGTGGGCGGCGGCGCGGATACAGCGATACGGGATCCCGTTCGTCATCGGCTGCCGCTTCCTGCCGAGCGGCCGGGTGATCGGCGGGCTGGCGGCCGGGATCGTTCGGTTCCCCTCGCGCCGCTTTCTGATCGGTGCTTCGGTCGCGGAAGCCCTGTGGGCCACGTACTCCGTCGGCATCGGCTACCTCGGCGGCGAGGCCACCGGGAATTCGCTCTACGCGATGGGGCTCGGCCTGGGCGTCTCGCTTGCCGTCGCGACGCTGGGCGGCCTGGTGCAGCTCGCCGCCCGGCGCCGCCACAGTCAGGCGCTGTCGCAGGCGGAGCCGATCAGCGCCGATGACACCGAAGGCCCGGCGCCCTCCCGTACCCCCGCCTTCGAGGGACCGGCGCCGGACGTCGCCCGTAGTTGATCAACGGGTCGGCCGGGCGCGGCCGTTGGGTGTCAAGCGGCCGGAGCCTCGGTGCCGCCCATCCGCGCCGAGATCGCCCGCAGCGCTTCGGCCAGGTCATGTGCGGAAGGCGCGCTGTCCGGATCGATCATCCACTGCACCATCACGCCGTTCAGCAGCGCGTAGTAGAACGAGCCGACCGTACGCAGCTCCTCCTCGCCGAGCGTGCTCTCCTCAACTCCCAGGAACAGCGCGGCCATCCCCGAGCGCGCCTGCCGCAGCCCCTCGATGAGGAACGCCCGCACCTCGGGCAGCCGGTCGATCTGGGTGAAGCTCTCGTAGCTGGCGGCCCAGATCGGCCGTTGCTCGGCGAGGGAGTCGATCATCCGGGTCCAGATCGCGACGAAACGCTCGATCGGCGTGGCGTCGGGGTCGACTTCGGATGCCAGCGCCGTGCGCAGCTCATCGCCCCACTCCTCGACCGTCTGCATCAGCGCCGTGTTCAGCAGCGCCTCCTTGGAGCCGTAGTGGTAGCCGATGGAGGCCAGATTGGTCCCCGAAGCCGCCACGATGTCGCGTGCGGTGGTGCGCGCGTACCCCTTCTCCCGCAGGCAGCGCTTCGCGCCCTCCAGCAGATCCTCGCGATGTCCCATAGCTCGATCGTAGCCCTGATTCTGACGTGCGTCCTATACGAATGCGTAAGACGCTTGTATAGTTGTTCTCGGGGACACAACACGGCGGCGGCGCCAGAGTTCTGACGCCGCCGTGCCACGTGGTCCTTACGCCACGATCACCAATCTCGGTCTCTTCGTGAACGGTTGCCCGGTCGTCTGGAGGTCCACAGCCGGATGGTGTCCGCGTACCAGTACGGTTTGCCGCCCTCCACGACGTCCGGCGGCGGCAGCAGGCCGTGCTTGCGATACGAGCGCACGGTGTCGGTACGCACACGGATATGCGCGGCGATGTCCGCGTACGACCACAGAGTTCGGTCGGGCATCTCTCGTACCTCCCACAGAGGAGAGCCACAAGGGGCAGTGGCTGTTGGGCAGTCACTCTGTGCCCGGACAACGACACCACTCGTCACCCGGCAGGCCCTGTGGATCATCTGTGACGGAGAACCGGCGCAATGGTGACAATCGTGTCGAGAGCGAGAAGTGCCGTCAGGGTCGAATGCGGTCACCGCTACCAGTGGCGGCCGGTCGGCAGTTCGGTCGACTGCGGTGCGCTGAGGTGCAGTACTTCGTAACGGATGTCACCGTCCGTCCGCGGAGCGGAGTGCTCCCAGAGCGTGAAACGGACCAACTCCCAGTGTCGGGGGTCGATGGCGAGCGCCGAGGAATGCACTCCGGGAGCGGTCGCGTGCTCCCGCAGCGTGTCGAGTTCGCGGGCGACGAAGGAGGTGGGGTCGATACCGGGCGGCACGGGCTCGGTGCGTCGGGTGGCGGCGTGCGGGGTATCGGCGAAGGCGGGTCCGCGCTCGTAGCCGACACCGGTCCAGTGCTCCACCGACGGCCGCCCGAAGTCGTTCACGATGCCGTGGAATCCGCCGCCACCCCACAGGAACCGGTTCATGGCGGCGATGGAGTGCCACAGGTAGAACGGTGCGTACTGGTTGACCGGCGAGCCGTCCGCTCGCTCACGGATCAGATACGCCTTCAACCCCAGGCCGGGGAAGGCGTCAAGGGCGGCTCCCCGGGTTTTGACGCGGTGCCTGATGATCCCCATGTCGTAGTCGGCGGGCAGCGTGATCTGGTAGTGCATGGCGTACATGGCGGTCCGAACTCCCTTGGTGTGCCTAGCGGTTGGCTGACGGGAGGAGCGCGAGCACGCCGGTCACGGCGTGCTCGAACGGTTCGACGGAGTCGGCGGCGCGGGCCAGCACGTAACCGCCCTGCAAGGTGGCCGCGATGGTGGCCGCGGTGGCCGCCGGGTCCAGCGCCGCATCGAGTTCGCCGCGCGACTGGCCTTCGGCGACGACCTCCGACAGCCGCCGCCGCAGCCAGCCGAAGAGCTCGTCCAGCGGCGCGCGCAGTTCAGGGCTGGCGATGATCTCCGGGTCCATCGTCAGCCGCCCGACCGGGCAGCCGCGCAGCACATCGCGCTCGCGGCGCAGATACGCGGTGATCCGCTCCAGGGCGGTGCCGGGCCCCGACAGCACGGCGTCCGCCGTCAGCCGCATCTGCTCGGCGGTCCGCCGCACGGCGGCCAGCGCGAGCTCGGGCTTGCCGCTGAAGTGGTGGTACATGCTTCCTTGGCCCACCCCGGCGCGCTGCAGGATCGCCTTCGGGCTGGTGCCCACGTAGCCGCGTTCCCAGAGCAGCTCACGGGTGCTCTCGATCAACCGTTCCGCCGTGTCCATGCCGCGACTGTACATACTGGTAGTTACAATTTCCAGCCGAACGGGCGCCCGTGCGGCCTTCGGGGCTACGACCCCTACGGGGCTACGGCGCCGGGACGACGGTGGCGGCGACCAGTTCGGCGGCCTCTACGACGCGTACCAGCAGGGCGAGTTCGCCCCTGGTCCTCCAGCTTGTTCACCACCCGCGTGGTGGCGCTCTGGCTGAGCACCACGGCGTTCGCCAGTTGCTGCATCCGCATGTGACAGCCCTGCTGGCGGCTCAGTACGCGGAGCACGGAGTACTCGGTGACGCCGAGGCCGTGCGCGGACTGCAGGGCACGCTCGATACGGCTCGCGATACGGGAGTGCAGGGCGGCCAGCGCGCACCAGCCGTGGGCCATGGCGTACGTCTTGCCCAGTGTAGAGCTGTCGGCCGGAGGTTAGCGGCTCATGCAACAACCCGCGTACGCAGGGTGGCGCGGCGCCGCCCCCGGGATGCCCCGGGGGGCGGCGCCGCGCGGTGTCGGGCGGCACGGCCCGCCCGGCCCTCGGAACCGCCGACGATCCCGAGGAGAAGCAGACATGCCCCCGGCGCTCTCCACCGCGGCGATCAGGGTCCCGGATCGCACATCACCGTGGGTTCTCCCGTGCCCCGCGGGTTGCGGCCTGCCAGCTGAGCACGGCGTCACCGGTTCGCCTCCCCGGTCCCCGGGACGCTTGCTTCGACGCCACGATGGCATGCGCGCCGCCACCGCGTATTGGAAGAATCCGCACCCGCGCCGCCGCCACCCCCGCGCCGCCGCCACCCCCGCGCCGCCGCCACCCCCGCGGCGGAGCATCCGAGCGCCGCGATCCGGCCAAGATCCGCCAGGCCGCCGAGCCCCCCCCGCACCCCCTAGGTCCCCCCTACACCCCCGAGACCGCGTACGGACGCGCCCCCTATCCCGCCAGTACGACGCTGGTCACCTCGCCCGCCAAGCGGTCGACCGTCGGCGGCCCGGCGGTTGTCCGTAACCCCGCGCGTTCGGCGATGAACGTGCGGGGCGTACGGCCGGTCATGGTCTTGAACTCGCCGTTGAAATGGGCCTGGTCGTAGAAGCCGCAGGCGGCGGCGGTCCGGGCGGCGGGTAGGCCAGCGGCCAGCAGGCGTAGGGCGTGCTGGAGACGCAGTACCCGGGCCGCCGCCTTCGGGCCCAGGCCGATCTGTTCGCGGAAGCGGTTCTCCAACTGCCGTACGCCCCAGCCGACATCGGCGGCCAGTTGGCGCACTGGCATCGCTCCCTCGGTACGGCACAACTGGGCCCACGCCGTCACGATCCGCGGTGAGCTGGTCGGCCCAGACGACGACCAGTTGACCAGTACCGCGTCGAGCAGCGCGAAGCGGCGCCGCCAACTCGGCGTTGCGGCCAGTGCTTCGGTCAGTAGGGCGAAGCGGTGACCGAGTAAGTCGCCGGGGTCCACGGTCCGGTCGGCCAGCTCGTGCATCCGTACGCCGAAGAGCGTGAACGCCGTCCACGGTGCCAGCAGCACCTCGATGCCATGCAGTCGTCCGTCGTGCTCACCCAATGAGGCCCGGGTGTGCAGGCCCGAAAGGCACGCACCGAACATCGCGGGCGGGGCGGTGGGGCCGGTGATCCGCAGTCGGTGGCCGAGGCCGATGACCAGGGTCACCACCCCGACCGGCGCCTCCCATCGCCGTCGCGGGCGTTCCAGTTCCAGCCGGAAGCCGCGATAGGCGAGCACCCCCGGCCGCAGCCGCGGGTGCGGAAACGCGGACGCCGTTTCCCAGGTGCCCGTGGGACTCGCCTGGTACCGCACTGCCTGGTACATCCCGTATCCCTTCCGTGCGCCCTGTAACTCCACCGGCACCGCGCCGACTTCACACCAGCAAGCCAGCAACGCGCCCGAACCGCATGCGGATTGACGTAACCGTTGCCGCACAGATGCGCTGCGTCACATGGCACATGGCACACGGCACACGGCAGATGGCACGGGCCGCTTCGCCCAGGCCCACCATGAGGCCCAACTCGCATAAGCGTGCGACGTCAACAGATTCTCCGCATCATCCGAACGGACAGTCGAGTAGCCCCAACGACCAGGCGGAACGGCCGATCCCGGACGGTCGACCCGGGCATCGTCCGGGTGTTGGGCCCAAAGGTAGGGGTACCCCCTAGATCACCCGTTCTGCTAGACATGGAACCGGGCCGAGGAGTTCGTGTGTGTTGCCAGACAGGCGACGGCGCCTCGCAGCGGCATGCCGTAGAGGCACCGCAGGGACGACTACGTTCGGCCGCAGTCGGGGAACCACAGGAAAGAGTTTCGGTGCAGTGGGTGAACTCCAGGACGTCAGCCGTTGGATACGCCGTTTCCACCCTGCCGAGGAAAGCGGAGTACGTCTCGTCTGCCTGCCGCACGCCGGCGGGTCAGCGCCTTTCTACTTCCCGATGTCCCGTGCGCTCTCTCCCGCAGTAGACGTCCTGTCGTTGCAGTACCCAGGACGCCAGGACCGCCGCACGGACCGGGCCATCGAGAACATCGGTGAATACGCCGACGTCATCGCCACTGAACTGAAGCCGTGGTTGGACCGTCCGACCGCGCTGTTCGGCCACAGCATGGGAGCCGTTCTCGCCTTCGAGGTGACCCGGCGTCTGGAGCGCGATCTCGACTTCGTTCCACTCGCTGTTTTCGCCTCCGGCCGGCGGGCCCCGTCCCGGCACCGCGATGAGAATGTGCACCGCCGTGACGACGACGGAATCGTCGAGGAGATGCGGCTGTTGAGCGGTACCGACTCGGAGATCCTCGGTAATGAGGAGATCCTGCGCATGGTGCTCCCGGCTATCCGCAGCGACTACACGGCGATCGAGAAGTACCGGGTGGAGCCGGGCGCGTCGGTCCGCGCCCCGATCACCGTGCTGACCGGCGACGGCGACCCCCGGACCAGTCTGGATGAGGTGCAGGCCTGGCGCGAGCACACCAGCGGCGCTTTCGACATCCATGTTTTCCCGGGCGGCCACTTCTTCTTGGCCAACCATCAGCAGCAGATCGTCAAGATCGTGTCCGCGGCGCTCGCCTCCCGCGGCGCAGCACTCTCCTAACGAACCCAAGGAGACCGGGTTGACCACCGGTCTCCTGATCCGCCGAATCCGACGTGCACCCATGACCTGCGGTGCACCGAGAATCCGGCGCGAAAGCAAGATCTGACGAACTGATCCGACGCTATCTGCGGCCCGTGAACCCGTAAAGGTTCCGATTTACGCGCCTTGCCGTGACGTTAACTCAGCTGCGGGCCGGCGTACTGCGAATCGGGGGAAATTGTGTCACTATCCGCCAAGCTGGTTGAGCGCGAGAGCCACATGGCCGCGCTGAATGAACTGCTGCAGAGCGCGATGAACGGCCGGGGCCGTGTCGCCCTGGTCAGCGGTGCGGTAGCGAGTGGGAAAACGGAACTGCTGGATAGCTTTACCGAGCAGGCGATCGACGAGGGCGCGCTGCTGCTCGACGCCACCGGCTCGCGTGCTGAGCGCTCGCTGCCGTTCGGGATCCTGAGAAAGATATTCGACCACCCGTCGATATCGCCGCAGGTGCGTTCCGACGCGATACGGTTGTTGGACGAGGCCGCCGCCGAGGCAGCGCCGCACGCCCGAATGCGGGCCATGCCCTTCGCCTCCTGGGCGTTGCTGCAACTCGCCCGGGAGCGAACGGTCGTTATCGCCATCGACGATGTGCACTGCGCTGACGACCACTCCCTGCAGTTCCTGCTCTATCTGGCCCGGCGGGTGCGACAGGCGCGCATCCTCATCGTGCTGACCGAGTCCACCAGGCTGCGCCAGGAGCAGCTGGCGTTCCACGCCGAGCTGCTGCGGCAACCGCACTGCAGCCGTGTGCACTTGAGCATGCTGTCCCCGAAGGGCACGGCGAGCGTCCTGGCCGGCCACTTCGCGCCCTCGACAGCGTCCCGGCTCGCCGCCGAATGCCATGGCATCACCGGCGGCAACCCGCTGCTGCTGTGGGCGCTGCTGGAGGACTGCCAGGGCGCCGCCGACCGTAGCGAGCCGTTCCAGCGCATCGCACCAGCCGAAACGTTCTCGCAAGCGGTGCGCGACTGCCTGCACCGCGGCGAGCCGGAAATGCTGACCGTGGCCCGAGGCATCGCCGTACTGGGCAACGTGGGCTCAACCGCCCTGCTCAGCCGAGTACTGGACATCCACGCCGAGGCGGCGGAACAGGGCATCCAGGACCTCAGCCGGTGCGCCGTCCTGGACGGCGACGCCTTCCGCGACTCCGCGGCGCGCGACGCCGTACTGGCAGCGACACCGGTGGCGACCCTGTCAGCGCTGCACCTGCGCGCCGCCCAACTGCTGCACAAGGACGGCGCCAGCGCACTCGACGTGGCCCGGCACCTGCTCGCCTCCCACCAGGACGTCGAGTCGGCCATGGTGCCCGTCCTCCAGGAGGCGGCGGAGTACGCACTGGTCGATGACGACATCGAGTTCGCGCTGAGCTGCCTCGAACTCGCCCACGGCGCCTGCGCAGAGGGTGCCACACGGGCCGCGATCAAGGCCAAGCTCGTCAGCGTCGTATGGCGAAGCTGCCCGGCAGCCGCCGAGAAGCACCTTCCGCAGCTGACCGCCGAACTGGAGCCAGGACGGCTGCCGCGCCGCTATCTGGCGATGTCGATGTCGTACCTGGCGTGGTCAGGACAGCTGGACAACGCTGTCGACGTGGTCCGCGAACTCCAGTCGCGTACCGGACAGCAGCCCGGCAACGACGACGCCGCACTGGAGGCCGCCCGCCGCTGGCTCGCCATGATCAGCCCGCCGCTTCAGTCGGTGTTCCCGGAGTCCGGGATCAGCCGCGCGATGACGCAGGGCGGGGCCTGCGGAACCGTGGGCGACGCCCACACCCAGGCCGCGTCCGCCATTTCCGCCTCCCTCGCCGACGGCCTCGGCGACACCGCCGTCGCCGAGGCGCAGCGGGTACTGCAGCGCTACCGGCTCAGTGACAGCACCCTCCAGCCGCTGGTCTTCGCGCTGCTGGCGCTGCTCTACGCGGACCGCGCCGACCTCGCGCTCGCCTGGTGCGAGCGGCTGCTCGGCGAGTGCTCGGCCCGTCGCGCACCCGCCTGGCACGCACTGCTGTCCGCGGTGCGGGCGGAGATCGCGCTGCGCCAGGGAGACCTGCCGGGAGCGGCGCACCACGCCCGCTCCGCGATGTCGCTGATCTCGCTGCAGAGCTGGGGAGTGCTCATCGCCCTCCCGCTGAGCACCCTGATCCAGGCCGAGACCGCCATGGGCAGGCACGACGAGGCGATGGCCCTCCTCGAACAGCCGGTCCCCGCGGCACTGTTCCGGACCCTGCCGGGACTGCACTACCTACGGGCCAGAGGCCGCAGCCATCTGGCGACCGGCCGCTACCACGCCGCCCTGGAGGACTTCCTCGCCTGCGGACGCCTGATGGAGGAGTGGGGCGTGGACGCCCCCGAACTGGTGCCGTGGCGGATCGACGCCGCCGAGGCCTGGCTCGCCCTGGACGAGGCCGGGCAGGCCAAGGCCCTGGCCGAACGGCAGCCACTGCGCGGCGGCTCCGGCACGAGCCGGACGCGCGGCGCCCAACTGCTCGTGCTGGCCCGCACCGTGGACCTCAAGCGGCGTCTGAACATGCTCAAGGAAGCGGTCGAGATCCTGGAGAACGGCGACGACCGGCTGCAACTCGCCGTCGCGTTGGGAGAGTTGGGCAACGGCTACCGAGCCCTCGGTGAGTTCAACCGGGCGCGCCTGCTGGTGCGCAAGGCATGGCATGTGGCCAAGGCGTGCGGCGCCGAGCCGTTGTGCCAGCAGCTCATCCCCGGCGACGCGGACGGCGAGGTCGCCACCACCGGTCAGGCGGATGTGTCACGGGAGGCGGAGGCGCTCACCGAGGCCGAGTCGCGGGTGGCGGTGCTCGCCGCGCACGGACACACCAACCGTGAGATCGCCACCAAGCTGTATGTGACGGTGAGCACCGTGGAGCAGCATCTCACCCGGATATACCGGAAGTTGAAGGTCAAGCGCCGCCGGGACCTGCCGTCGAAGCTGGCCGAGAGCAGCTTGGCGGGCATCGCCTAGCGGACGATGCCCGCGGGGCTCGCGGTGGGTTGCGGTGGGTTCGGCACCGCAACCCACCGAGACCTCCGGCCAGGCAGTGCCGCCAACGGCCTGGCCGTCCTCAGGACAGCAGGCCGCGCTCCAACGCGGTGATGACGGCGGCGGTCCGGTCCGACACGTCCAGCTTCCGGTACGCGCGCAGCAGGTGCGTCTTCACCGTCGCCTCGCCGATGAACAGCTTCCTGCCGATCTCCGCATTGGTCAGCCCCTGGCTGACCAGGCGCAGCACCTCGACCTCCCGCTCGGACAGCGGCGGCATGTCCACCGACCTCGCCCGGAACAACTTGGTCGCCAGGGACGGTGTCAGCACCGTCTCGCCGCGGGCCGCCGCCTGTACCGCGTTGATGAGGTCCATCCGGGAACTGCCCTTGAGCAGATACCCGGCCGCGCCCGCCTCCACGGCGCGCAGAATGTCGGAGTCGCTCTCGTACGTGGTGACGATGACGACCTTGCTGCGCGGCGACTCACGCAGGATGTGCCCCGTCGCGTCCACCCCGTCCATACCGCCCATGCGCAGGTCGAGCAGCACGATGTCGGGCGTGAGGCGGGCCGCGAGGGCCACCGCCTCCTCACCGGAACCGGCCTGCCCGACAACGCTGATGCCCTCGGCGGACTCCAGCATGGCGCACAGGCCTTCCCGTACCACCGGGTGGTCGTCGGCCAGCAGGACCCTGATCGCGGTCGCGTCCGTCACGTTCTCATCCCTCGCTGGTTGGCTCCGCGGGCACCGTCACCTCGATGGTGGTGCCCTGTCCGGGGCGGCTGCTGACGGTCGCCACCCCGTTGATCTCCCGCGCCCTGGCCTGCATACCACGCAGCCCGAAGCCCCCGCCGTCCTGCGGCACGTACTGTTCCTGGAAGCCCTCGCCGTCGTCCCGCACCAGTAGCCGGACGGCGGCCTCCTCGTACACCAGGACCACGTCCACATTCCGGGCCCGCCTGGCGTGCTTGCGTACGTTTGCGAAGGCCTCCTGGACCGACCGCAGCAGCACCACGCTCACCGCCATCGGCAGCGGCCGATCCGCGCCATGCACCGAGCACCGCACCGCCAGCCCGGTCTCCGCGACCAAGCCGTCCGCCTGCCGCCGTACCGCCTGTACCAGCGAGCTCTCCCGCAGCGCCGGAGGGGTGAGCGCGGCAACGAACTCACGGGCCTCGACGAGGCTGTCCTTCGCCACCCGCCCCGCCAGGCCCAGGTGCTGACGGGCCAGTTCCGGGGCGCCCGTCACCTCCGACTCCGCGGCCTGCACAAGGCTGATGATGCTGGTCAGGCCCTGCGCCAGGGTGTCGTGGATCTCCCGTGCCAGCCGCTCGCGCTCGGCGGAGATCCCGGCCTCATGGGACAGCCGGGCAAGCTGCTCGCGACTACGCCGCAGCTCCTCGATCAGCTCGCCGCGCTCCCTGCTCTGCCGCACGACCCGGGTGATCCACAGCCCCAGCAGTACGGACAGCGCGATGCCGAGCAGCGATGTGGGCAGCACGGTCTGCACGTCGCCGCCGGTCAGCCCCACGACCGTCACCGGCAACAGGTTGGCCAGTAAGACGACGGCGATCGCCGACGAGGTGGACAGCGACATCATCAGCATCGGCACGACGGCGAACAGCGCGAAGGAGCCCGAGATGTCGAATGCGGTGGCCATGGCGAACAGCAGGAACAGGCCCACCCCGAACACGATGTTCCGTCGGCTGACGGTCCGGTGGACGGTGTTGTGGAGCATCAGGCCCCGGCCGAGCGCCGCGTACCACGGGACCGCCAGCGTCAACGCGCCGATGGCGACGGCGCGGCGTACCTGGTCGCCGCTGGTGGTGAACAGCAGCACGGTGGTGACGGCGTAACTGATCGCGAAGTACCCGTCCCACAGGGCGAACCAGCGGTTCCCCGCCTCGGGGGCCTGGTCCTCGTCCTGTTCCACCGCGTTCACCTGGGTGTTCACCGGGGTGTGAGTGCGCACAGCACAAGTCCTACCACCCTTCGGTGTCCGCTTGTCCACCGGACGGTGGACAGCCGAACCCACCGTTCAGTCGTCCCGGCGGAGCAGGTCGCGCCCATAACGTTGAGTGCAGTGGCGCAGGGAATTGCGCCAGACCAGGGAAGGCCTCGAGTCACATGAGTCCGTTTTTGACCGCGCTCATCGCCAGCGCGACCATCCTCACCATCATCCTGGCGACCGACCTCGGCCGCAGGCGTGTCACCAACATGCGGATGCTGCGGTCACTGCTCGCGGTCGCGATCGTCATCGCACTCTTCGTACACTCCCTGCCGACCGGCGGCAATGATGTCTCGCTGCAACTCGTCGGTATCGGTGTGGGCGCCATCTGCGGTCTGATCGCGGGCGCCTTGCTCCCCGCCGACCGGGACCCGGCCAGCGGCGAGATCTACACCACGGGCGGCATCGGATACGCTCTGCTCTGGCTCGTACTGTCCAGCTCGCGCGTCCTGTTCGCCTACGGGACCGAGCACTGGTTCAGCCAGGGAATCATCAAGTTCAGCATCGACTACAAGCTCAGCGGGCAGGACGTCTACGCGAACGCCTTCGTCTTCATGTCGCTGGCGATGGTGCTGGCCCGTACCGCGGTGCTGCTGACCCGGCGCCGCAAGCTACTGGCCCAGGGCACCGCTGCCGTACCGCAGGCCGAGGCTGTTCGCACCCGCTAACTGCCCAGCGTTAAGTGTTGGTTGGAACGCTCAAGTGGAAGCAGTGGAACGCAATGGATGATGTGAGGCTCCGTCCGCCTCGGAATCGCGTCGAGCGCCGTGCCGTCGCCTGGTGGACCACGCAGTCGTCGATCTTCGCGCTGCCGCTGCCGATCGTGTTCGCGGTGCTGTATCTGTTCATCCCGCCCGCCAGGACCTGGTTCGGCTGGTGCCTTGCGGCCACCTTGATCCCCGGACTCGCCTACATGGCCGTCATGCCCGCCTGGCGCTACCGCGTCCACCGCTGGGAGACCACCAACGACGCGGTGTACGCCTCGTCGGGGTGGCTGTGGCAGCGGTGGCGCGTGGTGCCGCTGTCCCGGATCCAGACCGTGGACACGCTGCGCGGCCCGATCCAGCAGATGTTCAGGCTCTCCGGGATCACCGTGACCACCGCGTCGGCTTCCGGCGCCGTCAAGATCAAGGGCTTGGACCACCGCGTCGCCGCCGATGTGGTGGAGCACCTCACCAAGTACACCCAGGCGACACCGGGAGACGCGACATGACCTCCGACGCCGCGGTGCGGCACCGGACGGACGCCGCGACCCCCGCATGGGAACGGCTCAACAGCCGCCTGATCCTGGTCCACGCCAGCCTGCTGGCCGCCCCGCTGGCCTCATGGGCGGCCACGCTGGTGGCCACCGGCGGCAACCTCAACCTGCAGGCCCTGATCACCCTCGGCTCGCTGCTCATCACCTTCCTGGTGGTGACCAGCATCGGCCTGATGCGGTACTTCACCACCCGCTACCGCATCACCGAGGACCGGATCGAACTGCGGTCGGGACTGCTGTTCCGCAGCCAGCGCGCGATACGGCTGGACCGCATCCGCAGCGTCGACCTGACCGCCAACCCGGTCCACCGCGTCTTCGGCCTCACCTCGCTGCGGATCGGCACCGGCGAACAGACCTACTCCGCGGGCCGCAAGCTCACCCTGGACGGCGTCAGCAAGGCCCAGGCCGCCGAACTGCGGCAGCGGCTGCTCAGCCGCCGCGACGCGGTGCTCGGCCAGACGGCGGTCGAGGACGACGGCCTGATCGCCGACATGGACTGGTCCTGGATCCGCTATGCACCACTGACCATTTGGGGCGTGGGCGGTGTACTGGCCGCCGTCGGCACCGTGTACCGCACACTGCACGAGATGAAGGTCGACCCGCTGCAACTCGGGTTCGTCAAGGACATCGAGAGCCACTACGGATCCGTGCCCCTGTGGTTCGGCATCCTGGTCACCCTGCTGATAGTCGTGGTGCTCGGCGCCATCTTCTCGACCGCCACCTTCACCGAGGGCTGGTACGGCTACCGCCTTGAGCGGGAGGACTCAGGCACCTTCCGGGTACTGCGCGGACTGTTCGTCACCCGCTCCGTCACCATCGAGCAACGGCGGCTGCGCGGGGTTGAGGTGGGCGAGACGATGTTCCTGCGCTGGGCGGGTGGCGCCCGCCTCAACGCGGTGGCCAGTGGCCTGGGCGACCGGGACGAGAACCGCAAGCGCCGTATGCTCACGCCCCCGGTGCCCCGCGCCGAAGCGCTCCGCGTCGCCGCCGACGTACTGTCCGAGGACGAGTCCCCGACCTCCCTGACCGACCTCAGGCAGCACCCGCGCATCGCCCTACGGCGGCGGATCAACCGCGGACTGACCATCACGGCCCTGATCGTCATCCCGCTGGCCGCCCTCGGCCTGTGGCTGTCCACCGCGCTGCTCTACGCGGCCGGAATAGCCGCCCTGATCCTGGTGCCGGTCACGGTGGCGCTGGCGTACGACGCCTACCGCACCCTCGGCCACGGCATGCGCGGCCGCTACCTGGTGACCCGCTCGGGCACCTTCGCGCACCGTACGGTGGCGCTCCAGCGGGAAGGCATCATCGGCTGGAACATCTCCCGGTCGGTCTTCCAACGCCGCGCCGGACTCCTGACCTTGGGCGCCACCACGGCGGCCGGCGAGCACTGCTACAAGGTCCGGGACGTGACCGTCTCCGACGGGCTGTCCTTCGCCGAAGAAGCCGTGCCGAACCTGCTCACCCCGTTCCTGGAGCGGGGCACGTCCCACCGGCGGGACCGCAGGCGCCGCTGATCCCCACACAGACCAACTGTCCCAACCCCCGAGAAGTGGGGGGCGACCTGACCAGTCGCCCCCCACTTCTAAATGTGTGCCGAGTAACGGAGTGCGCGGCTCAACCCGCGGCCAGTTCCTCCAACTGCGCAACGAGCGACGCCGGAGTCGGCATCGACTTGATCTCCTCACGCACCTCCACGGCGGCCGTGCGCAGCTTCTCGTCCGACACCAACTGCTGCAGCAGCGCCACATCGAGGTCCTCGGCCGTGCCGCTGATCCCGGCGCCCCGGTCGTGCACCGCCGTCGCGTTGACGAAGCGGTCCGCGCCGTCCGGCAGGATGATCTGCGGGATACCGGCGTTCAGCGCCGCCAGCGTGGTGCCCGCACCACCGTGGTGCACAGCGCCGACGCAGGTCTGCAGCAGCACCGTCAGCGGCACCCAGCCCACGACCCGTACGTTCGACGGCAGTTCACCCAGGGCGCTGGTGTCGACGTCGCCGAGGGCCAGCACGAACTCCGCGTCCACCGAGGGCGCCGCGGCCAGCAGCCGCTGAACCGGTCCAAGTCCGGTGACATGCACCGATGCCGTACCCAACGTCACACCGACACGCGGCCGCTCCGGCTTGTCCAGCACCCAATCCGGCAGCACCGCACCGCTGTTGTACGGCACCGGGCGCATCGACCAGCCGTACGGCTCGGGCTCCACCATGCTCGGCGGTGCGATGTCGATCGTGCGCACCTGCTCGGGCACGCTGTCCACACCGTGTCGGCGCATGGTCTCGGTCAGTTGGGCGACGGTCAGCGCGCGGATGTCGCCGCCGCGGGCGAAGCCGAAGTTGTGCTGGACCGCGGGCACACCGAGCTTCTGCGCGGCGATCAGTCCGGACACGAAGATCTGCTCGTAGACGATCAGGTCCGGCCGGAACGCCTCGGCGGTGCGCACGATGCCGTCCGTCAGATGGTCGTTGAGGTGGGCGAAGAGCTGGATACCGGCCATCGGGTCCGGTCCCTCGGGGTTGCGCACCCGCACCAGCAGATCCGGCACGGTCTCCTGGAAGAAGCTTTCCAGTTCGAGACCCGGTGCGACATCGGCCACATGCAGCCCGGCGTTGGCCACTTCCAGACCGTAGCTGCCGGTGGCCACCAGCACCTCATGACCGGCCGCCCGCAGCGCCCACTGCAGGGGAACCGTGGGGAAAACATGGCCGATGGCCGGATAGGAGACGAACAACACGCGCATCAGGACGCGCCCCTTTCGGACTGCGCGAAATGCAGTCGCTATTCTTGACTTTTCCTGCTTGTCGAGCGCATTCTCATCGGGTCCCCTGAATCCCGTCAAGGCGCCTGCCAAGGCTCAACGGATAGGGGTGAATAGGGGGTTTGGAGGGGTTACTTAAGGGCTGCGCTCCATGACAGGCTGCGAAATGGTCGTTGGATTCTGTCTGTCACGGTAATGGAGCGCGTTGATGAGTGGATCCGAGGATTTCACGCCCGAAAGCAGCGACGTGAAGGGCTTGGGTCCTGACGGGGCGGCGGACCGGACGGCCGACGCGGAGTCCTGGGAGCGGCGGCTCGCCGACCTGCCGCCGGCCGAACAGGAGCAGGCGCTCCTCGACTGGCTCGACACCCTGGTCCGCGCCTCGCTGCGTGACTCGGCACCGGACCACCTCGACCCCCACCGCCCTTTCCTGGAGCTGGGTTTCGACTCGCTCGCCGCGGTCGACCTGCACAGCCGACTGACCGCCGGCACCGGACTGCGGCTGCCGGTCACCCTCGCCTTCGACTACCCCACCCCGGCCGCACTCGCCCGCCAACTGCGTACCGAAATCCTCGGCCTGACCGAGCAGACCGCGCTTCCGGCCGCGGTCCCCGCCGCCTTCGCCGATGACGAGCCCATCGCCATCGTGGGCATGGGCTGCCGCTACCCCGGCGATGTGCGTTCCCCCGAAGACCTGTGGAACATCGCGCTCTCCGGTATCGACGCCATTACCGAATTCCCGTCCGGACGCGGCTGGGACCTCGCCGGACTCTATGACCCCGACCCGGACCGGCCCGGCACCAGCTATGCCCGCGAGGGCGGTTTCCTGCATGACGCCGATCAGTTCGATCCGGCGTTCTTCGGAATTTCGCCGCGCGAGGCCCTCGCCATGGATCCGCAGCAGCGGCTGCTGCTGGAAACCTCCTGGGAAGCATTCGAACGCGCCGGAATCGACCCCGGTCTCTTCCGTGGCGGCCAGGTCGGCGTGTTCGTGGGCCAGGAGACCCAGGACTACGGCCCGCGACTGCACGAGGCCGAAGAGGGCTTCGAGGGCTATCTGGTCACCGGCAACGCGGCCAGCGTCGCTTCCGGTCGCATCGCCTACACCTTCGGCTTCGAAGGCCCCACGGTCACCGTCGACACCGCATGCTCCTCCTCGCTGGCCGCGCTGCACCTCGCCGTGCAGGCCCTGCGCAGCGGGGAGTGCTCCATCGCCCTCGCCGGTGGTGTGGCGGTCATGGCCAACCCCGGCTCGTTCATCGCCTTCAGCCGCCAGCGCGGCCTGGCTCCCGACGGCCGCTGCAAGCCCTTCGCGGCCGCCGCCGACGGCACCGCCTGGGGCGAAGGCGCCGGAATGCTGCTCGTCGAGCGTCTGTCGGACGCGCGACGCAACGGCCACCAGGTACTGGCGATCGTGCGCGGTACCGCCATCAACCAGGACGGCGCCAGCAACGGTCTGACCGCTCCCAGCGGCCCGTCCCAACAGCGCGTCATCCGCCAGGCGTTGGCCAACGCCGGGCTGGCCGCCGCCGATGTCGACGCGATCGAGGCACACGGCACCGGCACCCGGCTCGGCGACCCCATCGAAGCTCAGGCGCTGCTCGCCACCTATGGGCAGCAACGCCCCGAGGACCAGCCGCTCTGGCTGGGCTCGTTGAAGTCCAACATCGGCCACACACAGGCCGCCGCAGGTGTCGCCGGGGTCATCAAAATGGTGATGGCGATGCGGCACGGCGTACTGCCGGGCACGCTGCACATCGACGAGCCGACCCCGCACGTCGACTGGACCGCGGGCACGGTCTCACTGCTGACCGAGGCACGCGAGTGGCCGGAAACCGGCCGGGTGCGCAGGGCCGGTGTGTCCTCGTTCGGCATGAGCGGCACCAACGCCCACGCCATCATCGAGCAGGCCCCCGCCGACGACACCCCCGAGACCGCGGAGGAGACCGCCCCGGCCGCACCGCCCGCGGTACTGCCCTGGGTACTGTCGGCGAAGTCTCCGGCCGCGCTGCGCTCCCAGGCCGAGCGGCTGCGTGCACGGCTGGAAGCCGACCCCGAGCCCAGCCCCCTCGACATCGGGTACTCCCTGGCCACCACCCGCGCCGCGTTCGAGCAGCGAGCGGTGGTCATCGCGGGCGACCGCCCGGCCTTCCTCGACGGCCTGCGCGCCATCGCCGAAGGTACGCAGGCGGCATCCGTGGTGACGGGCGCCCCCGCCGCCGGCCGCACGGCGTTCCTCTTCACCGGCCAGGGCAGCCAACGCCTCGGCATGGGAAGGGAGCTGTACGACGCCTACCCGGTCTACGCCGACGCCCTGGACGACGCCTGCTGGTACCTCGACGAGCATCTCGAACTGCCGCTGAAGGACGTGCTGTTCGGGGACGACCCGGAGCTGCTCGACCAGACCGCCTACACCCAGCCCGCGCTGTTCGCGATCGAGGTGGCCCTGTTCCGCCTGCTCGAATCATGGGGGCTGAGGCCGGACGTACTGGCCGGTCACTCGATCGGCGAGCTGGCGGCGGCCCATGTGGCGGGCGTGCTCTCGCTGGAGGACGCGTCCGCACTGGTCGCCGCCCGCGGACGGTTGATGCAGGAACTGCCCGGCGGCGGCGCGATGGTGGCCGTCGAGGCCTCGGAGGACGAGGTCGCTCCACTGTTGACCGACCGGGTCAACATTGCCGCGATCAATGGTCCGACGTCGGTGGTCATCGCCGGAGACGAGGACGCGGTCCTGGAGATCGCGGCCACCTTCGAGCGGCAGGGCCGCAGGACCAAGCGCCTCACGGTCAGCCACGCCTTCCACTCGCCGCGCATGGACGGCATGCTCGCCGAGTTCCGCCGCGTGGCACAGGTGCTGGAGTACCAGGCCCCGCGCATCCCCATCGTGTCCACCCTGACCGGTGGCGTCGTCTCCGCCGAGCAGATGGGCTCGCCGGAGTACTGGGTACGGCACGTCCGCGAAGCCGTCCGATTCCTGGACGGTGTACGGGCGTTGGAGGCCCAGGGCGTCACCACGTACCTGGAGCTCGGCCCCGACGGAGTGCTGTCGGCGATGGCCCAGGACTGCGTCACCGGTACGGACGCGGTGTTCGCCCCCGTGCTGCGGCGTGACCGCTTCGAGCCGGAGGCCCTGACCACCGCCCTGGCCCGGGCACATGTCCGGGGCAAGGCGGTGGACTGGGCCGCGGTCTTCGCCGGTACGGGGGCGCGGCGGATCGAGCTGCCGACGTACGCGTTCCAGCGGGAGCGGTTCTGGCTGGAGGGTTCGGCAACGAGGGCCGCTGCGGTCGGGGTTGACGGGTCCGTTGATTCCGGTGACGCGCGCTTCTGGGAGGCGGTGGAGCGCCAGGACCTCGACTCGCTCTCGGCCGAGTTGGCCGTCGGCATTGATCAACCATTGACCGAGGTGCTGCCCGCGCTGTCCGCCTGGCGTCGGCAGCAGCGGGACCGCTCGGTGGTGGACGGTTGGCGCTACCGGGCCGGCTGGAAGCCGCTCGCGGAATCCGCGGCCCGAGCCCTGGGCGGCACCTGGCTGCTGCTGGTCCCCACCGAGCACACCGATGACACGCTGGTGACCGACGTGATGGCCGCGCTGGACGGCCAGCGGGACACCACCGTTCACCGCGTTGACATCAACGCCGCGGAGACGACCCGCGCCGAGCTGGCCGAGGAACTCGCCGAGCACCGTGCCGTGGATGGTGTGCTGTCGCTGCTGGCCCTGGACGAGCCCAACGGCCTGACGGCTTCCGCAGCGCTGGTGCAGGCGTTGGGCGACGCGGGCGTTGACGCACCGCTGTGGTGCGCGACGCGGGGCGCGGTGTCGGTGGTTCGCTCCGACCGGATCCGCGCTGTGCCGCAGGCCGCGGTGTGGGGGCTGGGCCGGGCGGCCGCCATGGAACTGCCCGAGCGGTGGGGCGGCCTGGTGGACCTTCCCGAAGCCCTGGACGAGCGAGCTGCCGGACGTCTGGCGTCCGTACTGGCGGGCCTGGGCGATGAGGACCAGGTGGCGGTACGCGCCTCCGGCGTCTTCGGCCGTCGGCTGACCCGCGCGGAACGCGGCGAGGGCCCGGCCGGGGGCTGGGTCCCGCGCGGCACGGTGCTGGTCACCGGTGGGACGGGTGCGCTGGGTGCGCACGTCGCCCGATGGCTGGTGGGCAACGGCGCCCAGCACGTGGTGCTGACCAGCCGCCGGGGCGCGGACGCGCCCGGTGCCGCCGAGCTCGAAGCCGAACTGGCCGCCTCCGGCGCACAGGTGACCATCGCCGCGTGCGATGCGGCAGACCGCGAGGCGCTCGCACGCCTCCTCGATTCGATTCCGGCCGAGCACCCGCTGACAGCTGTCGTGCACGCCGCGGGTGTGCTGGACGACGGTGTACTGGACGCGCTCACCCCCGAGCGCTTCGAGAGCGTCCTGCGGGCCAAGGCCGACTCGGCGCTCAACCTGCATGAACTCACCCGCGAACTCGATCTGTCGGCGTTCGTCCTCTTCTCGTCCATCAGCGCCACACTGGGCGCGGCAGGACAGTCCAACTACGCCGCCGCGAACGCCTACTTGGACGCGCTTGCCGAGCAGCGTCGGGCCGATGGCCTGGTGGCGACGTCCGTGGCCTGGGGGCCGTGGGCCGACGGCGGCATGGCCGCCGACGAGTCGCTTGAGCGCCGCATGAGGCGTGAGGGCATGCCGCCGATGGCCCATGAGCTGGCGATCCGCGCGTTGCAGCAGGCCCTCGACCTGGGCGACGCAACGGTCACCGTCGCCGACATCGACTGGGACCGTTACGCCCGGGAAACCACGGCGGTACGGCCGAACCCGCTGATCGCAGATCTCCCCGAGGTACAGCACGTCCTGGCCTCCGCCGGAACCGGCCGCGTGGTCACCGACGCCAACGCGGCGACCACGCTTGGCGAGCGGCTGACCGGCCTCACCGAGGCGGAACAGGACCGCGAGCTACTCGACCTGGTCCGTACGCAGGTCGCGGCGGTGCTGGGGCACGGTGGCGTGGATGCGGTGGAGGCGGGTCGGGCGTTCCGGGAGCTGGGCTTTGACTCGCTGACCGCGGTTGAGTTGCGTAATCGCTTGGGTGTGGCGACGGGGTTGCGGCTTCCGGCGACGCTGATTTACGACTACCCGACGGCGGCGGCGCTTGCGGGTTACTTGCGTGGTGAGTTGGTGGGGACGGAAGCGGCCGTTGGGGGTTCGCTTCCGGGTGTTTCCACGGTGGCTGTGGATGACGATCCGATCGCGATCGTGTCGATGAGTTGTCGTTTCCCCGGTGGTGTTCGGTCGCCCGAGGAGCTGTGGCGACTGCTGGTCTCGGGTGGGGACGCGATATCCGAGTTCCCCACCGACCGCGGCTGGAACCTGGAGCGCCTCTACGACCCCGACCCGGACCAGCAGGGCACCTCGTACGTCCGCCAAGGCGGTTTCCTCGGCGACGCCGCCCAGTTCGACGCCACGTTCTTCGGCATTTCGCCGCGTGAGGCGCTGGCGATGGATCCGCAGCAGCGGCTGCTGCTGGAGACATCCTGGGAGGCCTTCGAACGGGCGGGCATCGACCCGGCGACGCTGCGCGGCAGTCGTACCGGCGTCTTCGCGGGCACCAACGGCCAGGACTACGCCTCGCTGATCTCGTCCCCGCCGAAGGGCCTTGAGGGCCACCTCGGTACCGGCAACGCGGCGAGCGTGGTCTCCGGCCGGATCTCGTACGTCTTCGGCCTCGAAGGCCCCGCGGTCACCGTCGACACGGCGTGCTCGTCGTCGCTGGTGGCGCTGCACCTGGCGGTACAGGCGCTGCACAACGGCGAGTGCGAGCTGGCACTGGCCGGTGGCATCACGGTCATGTCCACGCCGGAAGCCTTTGTCGACTTCAGTCGTCAGCGTGGTTTGGCGGTGGACGGTCGTATTAGGGCATTCGCTGCGGGTGCGGATGGTACGGGGTGGGGTGAGGGCGTTGGCATGCTGCTGGTGGAGCGGCTGTCGGACGCTCGGCGCAACGGTCACCCGGTGCTGGCGGTGGTGCGCGGTAGTGCCATCAACCAGGACGGTGCGAGTAATGGTCTGACGGCACCGAACGGCCCCTCGCAGCAGCGGGTCATCCGGCAGGCGCTGGCGACTGCTGGGTTGTCGACGGCGGATGTCGACGCGGTGGAGGCGCACGGTACCGGCACCACGCTGGGTGACCCGATCGAGGCGCAGGCGCTGCTGGCGACGTACGGCCAGGAGCGCCCTGAGGGACAGCCGCTGTGGTTGGGCTCGGTGAAGTCCAACATCGGGCATACGCAGGCGGCGGCTGGTGTCGCTGGAATCATCAAAATGGTGCTGGCGATGCGGCATGGTGTGTTGCCGCAGACGTTGCATGTGGATGAGCCGACGCCGCACGTGGACTGGTCGGCGGGTGCGGTCTCGCTGCTGACGGAGTCGATGCCCTGGCCGGAGACCGGACATCCACGCCGTGCGGGTGTGTCGGCATTCGGTCTGAGCGGCACCAACGCCCACACGATCATCGAGCAGGCACCGACCATCGCGGACGACAGCCCGAGCGAGGTGACGCCGCTCCACGTGCTGCCGCTGCTGCTCTCGGCGAAGGGCGAGGACGCACTCCGCGCCCAGGCGGAGCGGCTGCGGTCGCATGTTGCGGACACCGATGGCCTCGAACTGGCCGATGTCGGCTACTCGTTGGCGACCACGCGTTCGGCATTGGACCGCCGTGCGGCGGTGATCGCCAGCGATCGCGAGGAGTTGCTGCGCGGGCTGGACGCGCTGGCACAGGGGGCGGACGCCCCAGGTGTCGTGCAGGGGACGGCTGCCGCGGGCAAGACGGCGTTCCTGTTTACCGGGCAGGGCAGTCAGCGGCTTGGTGCGGGTCGTGAGCTGTATGGGGCGTATCCGGTGTTTGCGGATGCGTTGGACGCGGTGTGTGCGGTGTTGGACGCGCATCTTGAGCGGCCTTTGTATGACGTGCTGTTCGGGGTGGACGCGGGTCTGTTGGACCAGACCGTTTACACGCAGCCGGCTTTGTTCGCGGTTGAGGTCGCGCTGTTCCGGTTGGTGGAGTCGTGGGGGCTTAAGCCTGATTTCCTGTCCGGGCATTCGATTGGTGAGCTTGCTGCCGCGAATGTGGCGGGGGTGTTGTCGCTTGAGGATGCCTGCATGTTGGTGGCGGCTCGTGGTCGTTTGATGCAGGAGTTGCCGGGTGGCGGTGCGATGGTGGCGGTGCAGGCCTCGGAGGATGAGGTTCTGCCGCTGCTGGTCGAGGGCGTGAGCATTGCGGCGGTCAACGGCCCGACGTCTGTGGTTGTCGCGGGTGACGAGGCCGAGGTTGTGGAGATCGCCTCGTCCTTTGAGGAGCAGGGTCGTAAGACCAAGCGCCTGACGGTTAGTCATGCGTTCCACTCGCCGCACATGGACGGCATGTTGGAGGCGTTTCGGGAGGTGGCGTCGGGGCTGACGTTCGAGGCTCCGCGCATTCCGATCGTCTCGAACCTCACCGGTGCTGTGGTGTCGGCTGAGGAGATCTGCGCGCCGGAGTTCTGGGTCCGCCATGTTCGGGAAGCGGTGCGTTTCCTGGATGGTGTGCGGGTGTTGGAGGCCGAGGGTGTTACGACGTTCGTCGAGCTCGGCCCCGACGGTGTGCTGTCCGCGATGGCGCAGGACTGCGTCATGGCCGAGGACGCCGCATTCGTTCCGGTGCTGCGTAGCGGGCGTGCTGAGGGCGAAACGCTGATCACCGCGCTGGTCCAGGCGCATGTCCGTGGTGTGACCGTGGACTGGGAGGCGTTCTTCGCGGGCACCGGTGCGCGCCGGGTCGACCTGCCCACGTACGCCTTCCAGCGGCAGCGCTACTGGCCTGGTATTGAGGCGCTCGGAGCTGGGGACCTCGAATCGGTCGGTCTGGGTGCTGCTGGTCATCCGTTGTTGGGTGCTGCGGTGGCGTTGGCTGATAGTGGCGGTTTTCTGTTTACGGGTGTGTTGTCGGCGGGTTCGCGTTCTTGGGTTGCGGATCATGTGGTGTTGGGCTCGGTGTTGTTGCCGGGTACGGCGTTTGTGGAGTTGGCGGTTCATGCTGGTGTTCGGGTGGGGGCTGGGCGGCTTGAGGAGTTGACGTTGGAGGCGCCGTTGGTGCTTCCTGCGGGTGTTGGTGTGCGGTTGCAGTTGGTGGTGGAGGCTGCGGACGTATCGGGTCGGCGGGTGTTTGGTGTGCATTCGCGTCGGCGGGATGCGTTGGGTGGTGAGCCGTGGGTGCGGCATGCCACGGGTGTGTTGGCTGCCGATGTTGTGCCGGTGGTTGGGGATTTGGGTGTGTGGCCGCCGCGGGGTGCGGTGGCGGTTGCGGTTGATGGGTTGTATGGGGAGTTGGCGGAGGCTGGTCTCGAGTATGGGCCGGTGTTTCGTGGGCTTCGGGGGGTGTGGCGTCGTGGCGAGGAGTTGTTCGCCGAGGTGGCGTTGCCGGAGGAGGCGCGGGAGGACGCGGGCCAGTACGGGCTGCACCCGGCACTTCTGGACGCCGCACTCCATGCGGTTGGCGTGGACAGCGCCGAGCGTTTTGACGAACTGAACGCCGGTCCACTCATTCCCTTCGCGTGGAGTGGTGTCTCTCTACACGCGGTTGGTGCGTCGGCGCTTCGGGTGCGGCTTTCCGAGTTGCGGCCGGGTGTGGTGTCGTTGCTGGTGGCTGATGGTTCGGGCCAGTTGGTGGCGTCGGTTGACTCGGTGGCGTTGCGGGCGGCTTCGGCGGATCAGGTTCGGGCTGCCGCTGGTGCCGGGCACCATGAGTCGTTGTTCCAGCTGGAGTGGACCCCGCTGCCGGTACCGGGCGCTCCCGAACTGTTCGCTGAGGACTGGGCCGTACTCGGCTCCGGAGATCTGGCCGCCCTGGTGGAGGCGGTAGATTCCGGCTCGCCGGTACCGGGCACCGTTGTTGTCAACTGCGTGTCCGAAGCCACTGATTCACCGGTTGACGCTGCTGCGGTGCGTGCTGCTGCGTATCGGGTCTTGGGGTTGGTCCAGGCGTGGTTGGCGGATGAGCGGTTCGCTGAGTCGCGGTTGGTGTTGGTGACTCGGGGTGCTGTTGAGGCGGTGCCGGGTGAGGGTGTTCGGGATCTGGCGTTCGCGGCGGCGCGGGGGTTGTTCCGTTCGGCACAGTCGGAGAACCCGGGCCGGTTGGTGCTGCTGGACCTCGATGATTCGGCGCCGCGTGTCGATCCGGCGTTGCTGGCCTTGGACGAGTCCGAGTTGGCGGTGCGCGGGGGTGTGGTGCGTGCGCCACGTCTTGTCCGCGCGGCGATGACCGATGACGAGTTCGTGTCGCCTTTTGGTGGCGAGGGCACGGTGCTGGTCACTGGTGCTACGGGCACGTTGGGCGGTCTGGTGGCGCGGCACCTGGTCGCTGAGCACGGCGTGCGCCATCTGCTTCTTGTGAGTCGTCGTGGGGCGGCGGCGCAGGGTGCCGCTGAGATCGAGGCCGAGCTGGTCGAGTTGGGCGCCGCGGTTACGTGGGCCGCGTGTGACGTGGCTGATCGTGCGGCACTGGCGGATCTGCTGGGTTCGGTTCCGGTGGAGTATCCGCTGGTGGGTGTGGTGCATGCGGCGGGTGTGTTGGATGACGGTGTTATTTCGTCGTTGACGCCGGAGCGGGTGGATGGGGTGTTGCGTCCGAAGGTGGATGCGGCGCTGAATCTGGATGAGTTGACGCGGGATGCCGGCCTGCGGGCGTTTGTGTTGTTCTCGGGTGCGGCTGCGGCGTTTGGTGCTGCTGGGCAGGGGAGTTACGCGGCGGCGAACGCGTTCTTGGAGGCGTTGGCGCAGCGGCGTCGTGCGCAGGGTCTTCCGGCGACCGCTATGGCATGGGGTCTGTGGGCACAGTCCAGCGGAATGACCGGGCACCTGGATGCGGTGGATCTGCGGCGCATCACCCGCGATGGCATGGCGCCGCTGTCTTCGGAGGAGGGTCTGGCGCTCTTCGACGCTGCGGGTGCGGTGGATCAGGCCGTGGTGCTGCCGATGCGGTTGGACCTCGCCGCTGTGCGGGCGGAGGCGACGGCGACTGGCACCGTACCGGCGCTGCTACGCGGCCTGGTACGGGCGCCGATACGGCGAGTGGCCAATGCGGGCGGGGCCGATGGCGGCACCTCGCTCGGGCAGCGCTTGGCTGCCTTGCCGTCGGTCGAACAGGACCGCGAACTACTGGAACTGGTCCTCCGCAGCGTCGCCGGGGTGCTCGGCTACACCGGATCCCAGTCGGTGGACTCCGGCCGGGCGTTCAAGGAGTTGGGTTTTGATTCGCTGACGGCGGTGGAGCTGCGTAATGATCTGAAGACGGTCACTGGGTTGCGGCTTCCGGCGACGTTGGTCTTCGATTATCCGACGCCTGCGGATCTGGCGCGTTTCCTGCGGGATGAGTTGGTCGGGGTCGACGAGCCGCGTGCGGTGGTCGCGTCGGCTGGTGT
>JBEYJY010000040.1:0-86126 GCA_040631425.1 Streptomyces sp. NPDC020096 | reverse complement strand
GGCGGCAGGACTCGGCGTTCCGACCGGCGGGGCCCGCGGAAGCGGGCGATGTCGACAGAAACATGGATCCCTGGAGTGGGGCAAGACCCCCCTGAACGGTAGAAAACGGGCACTCGGTGATCGCGGAGTGCATGAAATCGCAGGTCAGGGGGCATAAAGTCCCGAAAATGACCGAATAGTCCAGCTTGCCGGAGAGAGGTAAGTCACACCCGCGCCGCCCCCCACCTCCCGCCGGAGCCCTGGGGGCGGCGCCCAACTGGCCGACCGATCAGCCGCTTCCGCGTAGCATCGGCGCATGCGACCGGCCAAATACCGCGATGAGGACCTGGAACAGCACGCACTGCACCGCAGAGTGTCTGACGACGGGCAGCGTTCAGGTTTCGAGCACGACGTCGACCGGATTCTCTACTCGACCCAGTGGCGGGCGCTGGCTGGCAAGAGCCAGGTCGTGGCAAGTGCCGAACTGGGCGCGTATCACACGCGCTTGACGCACTCGATGAAGGTGGCCCAGTTGGGCCGCCGTATGGCCGAGCGACTGGAACGGCGTTACGGCGGCCCCAATCCGGCACTCGTCGAAGCCGCCTGCATGGCGCACGACATCGGCCATCCGCCCTTCGGGCACGCGGGCGAGATGGCGCTGCGGGCGACGATGGACGAACTGCGCCGCGCGGAGGGCACGCTCGACAGCTTCGAGGGCAATGCCCAGACGCTGCGCGTCCTGACCTTCCTGGCCGCGCACAAGTACCCCGGCCATCGCGGGTTGCATCTGACCCGGGCATGTCTCGACGCGTCGATCAAGTACCCATGGGAGCGCGCCCCGTTGGCCGAGGACCCGGCACGGAACGCCAAGTGGGGCGTCTACGCGGCGGACCGGGAGGCGTTCGCCTGGGTGCGGGCGGGACGTGCCGGAACCGAGGTGCCCGTCGAGGAGCAGGTGATGGACTGGGCCGACGATGTCACCTACGCCTGCCACGACGTGGAGGACTTCTACCGTACCGGCCTGATTCCGCTGGCTTCCCTGTTCCCGCCGGACGGATGCGCGGGCGGCGACACCGAACGCGAGACCAGACGCTTCCTGGACTACGTGGAAGCGAAACGGGCCCGCGACCAGCAGCCGTTCGACCGCGCCGCGGCGCTCCAGCTCATGTCGGACATCGGCAAGCGGCTCCAGGTACCGGCGCCCTACAGCGGCAGTCATGAGGACGCGGTCGCCGTGAACAGGCGCACTGCCGATCTGATCGCCTACTACACCCGGGACCTCGACCTGGACGTCGGCGGCCCGGCCGCGATCCGCTACGGCGCCCGCCTGGTCATCCCCCAAGAACGCCGTGCGGCCTGCGACTTGCTCAAGGAACTGGTCTGGTGCTACGTGATCGACCGCCCGGCGCTCGCCACCCAGCAGCACGGAAAGCGGCGCATCGTCAGCGAGTTGCTGCGGTGGAGCCATGACACCCCGGAGCTGCTGCCACCCGACCGGGCGGAGGAGCTGGAACTCCACGGGGACCGCCTGCGTGCCGCGGCCGACCATGTCGCCTCACTCACCGAAGACCAGGCCATCGCCTTGCACCATCGCCTGTCCGGCGTCGGTCTCGGGTCGATGAGCGACAACATGTGGCTGTGACCGGATAAATGACCGGTGCAGCGGCCGGGCGTTCCGGCCGCTACGCCCATGCACCCCGTCCGGGATAAAATCGACACGTATGTCTGCCCATGCGGAGGTTGCCGCCTTCGCGAGAGCCGAGGCGTCGTCGATGGGAAACAGCGATCACGGTCGATCATCGGCAGGCGGCCACGACCCGTGTCCGTCCGCCGCACCGACGGCTCTCGACGTTCAGAACGCGCTGTTCGCCGAGGCGCTGCGGCAGGCGGTGCGGGAACTGCGGGCCACCACCGCCATCGGCTACGTAGCCGTCGACAACGGCCGGAACCTGGCCGCGGCAGTGGTGGTGGGCGGACCGCTGTCGATATTCGCGACCGCGGAACGCATAGCCGCGGAGAGCCAGCCGTACACCGCTGCCATCGCGCACCGTACCGGAAAGCAGTCCGTTCAGACGTTTCCGGAAACCATCGGTATTCCGTCCCGGCTCGATGTGACAATGCCGTTCGCCTATACGGCGGCCTCCACCCCGGTGCGGGCCGCCGGGCGCGGACTGGGTGTGCTCACCGTCATCTGGGCTCCACCGCTGGGGCCGAGGACGCTGCCGTCCGAGGAGCGGGACCTGTGTACCGGGATCGCTGACACTCTGGCGCGGCGGCTGGAGAGCTCCGGCGAGCAGTACCCGCTGTACTCGCCCTCGATGCCGCTGTTCCTGCTGGCGGAACCCGGCCGAGCGCCCGGGGAGGCGCCGGCGGAGGAGTCGATCAGCTTCTCCCCGCTGTACCAGATCTTCCGGCTCGGGTCGTCACTGACCCAGGCGGTGCGGATCAGGGACGTCCTCGATGTGGCGGTGTCACGGATCGTGGGGCCCTTGGGAGCCCAGAGCATGGCGGTCTTCGTGACGCACGACGGCCAGCAGCATCTGCTGGGCTACAGCGGATGCTCGCCGGAGGCCGCACGCTCCCAGTCAACCGGCCCGAGCGGCTCGCCCCCAGCCGCCGCTCCCGGCGAAGCCGTATCCGTACCGCGATTTCCGACCGCTCTCGAACCGAAGTTCCTCGAATCCGAAAGTGCCCTGGCCGACGCGGAGTTGGGGCTGGCCGACGGGATCAGGGCCTGCTGCGTACTGCCGTTGATCAGCGCGGGCCAGCGGACGGGGACGTTCGTCCTGAGTTTCGACCATCCCCGGCACTTCCGCGCGGAGGAGCGGGCGGCTCTGGTGACGATGGCCGGACTGCTCGCCCAGTCCCTGGAACGGGCCCGGCAGTTCGAGCGGGAACACACACTGGCCCGCGGCCTGCAGCAGGGGCTGCTGCCGCACACCCTCCCGCACCGAGGGGAACTGGACACCGCGGCCCGCTATGTGACGGCGACCGCCGGGACCGCGGTGGGCGGCGACTGGTACGACATCGTCACCCTTCCCGACGGGAACCTCGGGCTGGTGATAGGTGATGTCGAGGGGCACAGCACGGCCGCCGCCGCGAACATGGGGCAGATCCGCAGCGCGGTGCGTGCCTATGCCGCGGAGGGCCACCGGCCCTCCGATCTGCTGGGGCGGACCAACCGGCTGCTGACGGAACTCGGTACGGATCTGTTCTCCACCTGCTGCTGTGTGTGGCTCGACCTGGCGACCGGTACGGCTGAGATGTCCAGCGCGGGCCATCCGGCCCCGCTGCTCCGCCACCCCGACGGCCAGGTCCATATCCCCGACGTACCGGTGGGTATTCCACTCGGGGTCGCTCCGGACACCGTCTACCAGTCCATGGAAGCCTCACTTCCGGACGGCACCATCGTGGCCCTGTACACCGACGGGCTGGTGCACTCACACACCGTGGACGTCACCGACGGCACCAAGGCCCTGCGCGACCTGCTGGCATCCGCCCACGACCAGCACCTGGAGCATCTGGCCACCCGGCTGATCGCCATCACGGGCGAGGCCGACCAGCGCGAGGACGACGCCGCGCTGCTCCTGGCCCGATTCACCGGAGCGCTGCCCGGCGCACACCAGCGCGTCAGCCGGTTCCGGGTCCAGCGGCACGACGTGGCGGCCGTCAAGGACGTCCGGCGGTTCCTGAACCGGCAACTGCGGAACTGGGGTTGGGAGCAGATCTCCGACGATGTGGAACTGGCCGCCACGGAACTGGTGACCAACGCCCTGGTGCACGCCGACAGCGAAGTGGACATCAGGCTCCGTGAGTATCCCGACCGGATACGCGTGGAGGTACGTGACTCGGACCCCCGGCCGCCGCTGCCAGCGCCCATCACCGCCTCGGGCGCGGAGGAATCCGAATCGGAGCACGGCCGCGGGCTCATCATTGTGGAATCGTTGGCCTCGTCCTGGGGGAACTCCCCCAGCGGGCGCGGCAAATCCGTCTGGTTCGAGAGGGCCGTCCCCAAGTAGGGCCCGCAGGGCGCTACGGCCGGTCGGGCGGGTGAAAGGACGATGATGCGGCACACTCCCGTCGACCACGAACTCGTGTCAGCGGCCACCAGGACCGCGCGGACCTCCTGCCGGGGCGACAACCACACCGTGGCGGCCGCGGCGCGCACCCGTGACGGCCGGATCGTCACCGCGCTGAACGCCTACCACTTCACGGGCGGCCCGTGCGCCGAACTCGTCGTCATCGGCGCGGCAGCGGCGCAGGGCGGCTACGACCTCACCACCATGGTCGCGGTGGGCGACCGGGAACGCGGTGTCATTCCCCCATGCGGGCGCTGCCGCCAGGTCCTGTTCGACTACTTCCCGACACTCGACGTCATCATCGGCACATCCGACCACCTGCGAGCCGTCCCCATCGCGCAGTTGCTCCCCGAGCCCTACGCATGGGCGGACCACCAGCCGGACGACGGTACCGACTGACCGCTCCCCCCCGTCAGTCGCGTTCGCGCGGTGGCCGGGGCCGGTCGACGCCCCGGTATTACTTTCCGCATCTGCTGCCGGAGGGCGAGGTGATCTGGGCCCAGCAGGCGCCCGGCAACGCCACGAGCGTACGGGCCTTCCAGGCCGCCGGAGTCCGCCCGGTAGGCGCTGAGGTACTGCTGGTACGCGGCTAGGGCGCCCGCGCCCTCGGAGGCCGATCCCGATCAGCCCTGTCACCAACGTCCCGGGACGGCACACCCAGATGACTAAGTCGAAAGTCTCCTGTGGCGTAGAAGGGCACCGTATTGGCTACCGGGAACGCTAGTTCGACTCAATGAGTCGGGCGAGATGTGCCAGTGCCATGCGGGTGCCTGTCTCGTTGTCGGCGGCGGGCACACCGTCGGGGATCCCTTCGTGCACAACGAGGACATCAGTGCCGCCGTCTGCATCGGTGAGCGTGGTCGTCATCGTCATCGTGCCGCGAAGGGCGGGGTCTGCGGTCTCGAACTCGAAGACTTCGATCACCTGCTCATCTGGCACGAGCTTCGCGAAGTGACCGTGGTACGTGTCGGTATGCGAAGCCGACTTGCCAGTTCCGAGCAGCGCATCGTAGGTGAGCGAGACGCGGAACTCCCCACCTTCGCGGGCATCGAATGCGTGCACGTGGCTGCTCATGCCGGCCGGCACCCGCCATTTCGCGATCGCGGCCGCATCCAAGAGCGCCCGGTAGACGACCGGACGCGGGGCATTCACGTGCTGACGGACCTGCGTCGAGTACACGCAGTCAACATAGCGCGGATACTCCTGCGCGGCTCAAGATCGACCGTCGCCCCTCCCGGCACGCACCACCCACCCAGCGCATCCTGGAGAGGACTTCGACGACGGGCGAACCCGCGAGATCTGTGGGACGACGGCGTACCAACTGGTGCCCGAAGAGGGGGCCGAGCCTGCCGAGGGCCGATGCCCCTGGTGTGACGGACCGTTGTGGACCGTGCTCGACGTTGACACCGCCGACCCCCGGGTCGCCGCCTGGCTCGCACGCACATCCTGGCAAGGGCGCCTGCGGATCGTCACCGGAGCCGCATCCAGCGTCGACGGCAGGCACGGCGCTCTGGCAGGGGTGACGGAGCCGCACTATCGTCGTTGCCCAGGGAGTGGGAGGGCCGAACACAGGGGGGTCCGTAGTGGGGAGCGCGCATACCCTGATCGGAACCGGCGAGCACCAAGTCATCGCGCTGCACGGCTGGTTCAGTGATCGCACCGGCTACCAGGGGCTGTGGCCCTACCTCGACCGGCAGGCGTTCTCCTACGCGTTCATGGACTACCGGGGCTACGGCGAGGAGATCGGCGCCGCCGGGGAGTTCACGCTGGACGAGATCGCGGCGGACGTCCTCGCCCTCGCCGACCAGCTCGGCTGGGCCGAATTCAGCCTGATCGGCCATTCGATGGGCGGAGCCGCGATACAGCAGGTGCTGGCCCGAGCGCCGCGACGGGTGCGCAAGCTGATCGGCCTGTGCCCGGTGCCCGCGTCGGGCGTCCCGTTCGACGACGACGGCTGGAGGCTGTTCTCCGGCGCCGCGGACAGCGCCGACCACCGGCGGACGATCATCGACCGGACCACCGGAGGCAGACTGTCCGACGGCTGGCTTGACGCCATGACAGCCCGTTCACTGGAACGCTCCGCCCGGGACGCCTTCGCGGCCTATCTGCCGCAATGGGCCAGAGCCGACCTGGTGCACCTGGTCAAGGGCAGCCCGCTGCCGGTGAAGGTGGTCGTGGGCGAGAACGACCCGGCGATTTCCGCCGACTTCATGCGCGCCACCTGGCTGACGACGTACCCGAACATCGAGCTTGAGGTGATGGGAAACTGCGGCCACTATCCGATGGACGAGACACCGATCGCCCTGATCGCCTCTGTTGAAGCCTTCCTCCGCGCGTGACCGGCATGCCGGTGAGCGCGCAGGAACGCAGAGACGCCGCGGAGATCCTCAGCCCGGACACCTATGTGCACGGCATGCCGCACAGCGCGTTCGGCCGACTGCGCGAACGGGCCGCGGTGGTATGGCTCGACGGCTCCGCCGAGCTCGGCACCGGATTCACCGCCGTGCTGCGGCACGCGGAGGTACGTCAGGTCCTCCGCTCGCCCCAGCTGTTCTCCTCCCATCTGGGAGGCACGCAGATCAGGGATCCGGGGACCCGGGAAGACCTGGCGGCGGTGCGCCGGATGATGCTCAACATGGATCCGCCGGACCACTCCCGGCTTCGATCGCTGCTGACGCGCGCCTTCACACCGCGTGCGGTTGCCGCGTTGGGCGAGCGCATCCGGTCGCGTGCCCGCGCACTGGTCGACGCCGTGGCCGAGCGCGGCGAGTGCGACTTCGCCACCGAGGTCGCCGCCGATCTGCCGGTGGCCACCCTGGCCGAAATCCTGGGTGTCCCGGCCGCCGACCGCGGGTTGCTGTACGACTGGTCCAACCGTGTCATCGGATACCAGGACCAGGAGTACGCCTCTTGCCACACCGTCGACCCGCGAGGAGTGAGCGAGGCCGCCCGCCGTGCGCTGGCCCTTCGTCCGCAACCGGATGCCGCCGGTCGGATGCCCGATCCGCGATCGCGCCACGGCATGCCCGATCTCTACGCGTACGCCCGTGAACTGGGGGAGTCGCAGCGGGCGCGGACGTCAGGCGGCGAATCCGGCGACATCATGGGCATCTTGATGCGGCAGGTCGACACGGAGGGCGGTCGGGTCTCGATCGAGGAGTTCGAGCAGCTCTTCTGGCTGCTGTCGGTCGCTGGCAACGAGACCCTGCGCAACGGCCTTCCGGGCGGCCTGCTCGCCCTGATCAGCCACCCCGACCAGTACCGCAGGCTGCGCGAGGACCGGTCGCTGCTGCCGGGGGCGGTCGAGGAGATGCTCCGCTGGTGGACGCCCGTGCTGCACATCCGCCGGACCGCCACGGCCGACACCGAACTCGGCGGGGTGCGGATCCGGGCGGGGGAGAAGGTGGTGGTGTACTTCTGCTCGGCCAACCGTGACGAGCGGGTGTTCACCGAGCCGGACAGCTTCGACATCGGCCGGGTGCCGGGCGACCATCTGTCGTTCGGGCACGGTCCGCACTTCTGCCTCGGCGCCCAACTGGCGCGGGCGCAGATGCGGGAGATGTTCGCCGCCGTGCTCGACAGGCTGGGCGAGGTCGAACTCGCCGGAGAACCACGGCGATTGCGGTCGAACTTCCAGAACGGCGTCAAGCACCTGCCGGTCCGCTGGCGGCCGATCGGCGGCTGACCGAACCCACGGCACGTCAACTCCGGCTGTCCCAGGCCTTCGTGGCGGCCGCCCGGCCCAGCACGCGCCCGGCCGGGAAGGTGAACCGGCAGGGGTCGGCCGTGCTGGCGCGCAGCCGGGGCTTGCCGCTCAACGCGGGCAGGGCAGCCGACCACTCGTCGATGACCACGCTGGTGACGCCGAAGCGCGCGACGGCCCTGCCGGGCAGCAGGACACGTTCGCCGTCGAGCTGCCCGAATGCGGGGAGCGGGGCAGGCAGCACGGGAAGCCGCCACGCCGGGCGGGCGCCGACGGTGAAGGCGGCGCCACGGTGGAGGGGGATACGGCACCTGTGGCGGCAGGGGCGGCGTTCCCATCATCGGCTCCCACGAGACCATGAGCGGGGAGAGCGACCGTAGCACGCCGACCGCGACGGTGGCCCAAGCCCGCATGCCGACCGCCGCTCCCCGGCTCCGCCGTCAGGCGATCACACCGCGCAGCAGCAGGGCGGCCAGTGCGAGGGTCGTGCCGCGGGGCGCGGACAGGTCGAGGTCGGTGAGTTCGGTGATCCGGGCGAGCCGGTTGTCCACCGTGTTGGGGTGCAGGCCGAGTTGACGTGCGGTGCCCCGTCGGTCCCGCTGGCTCTCCAGGTAGGTGCGCAGGGTTTCGAGCAGTTCCGGCCGGTCGTCGATGGGGTCGAGCAGGGCGGCGATCGGGCCGCTGCTCTCGTTGTCGCGGGACAGATGGAATTCGAGCAGCACGTCTTCCAGGCGGTGCAGTCCAGGCGGCCGACCGCAGGCGCGGGCGACGCGGATGACCTCGGCGGCGGTACGGGCGGCGCCCGGGAAGTCCGCCGCGACGGCGGCGGGAGCGGCGGCCATTCGGACCTCGGCGCCGCAGTCGCGGCGCAGCCGTTCGGCGAGCCCCTCGGGGACATCGGGTACGTGGGGCGGCTCGCCGTGGCCGTCCCGCCCCGGCACGATGGCGTGCCCTCCGTCGTCCGCGAGGACGGTGAGCACCTCGGTACCGAAACCACGGTCCAGCGCCGTCTGCAGACGGCGCCTTCTGCGGCGGTCGGCGACGGCATGGCCTGCCGTCGCGGGGGCGGACGTCAGCGGCCCGATCCGCAGGCACAGCACCAGCCCGCCGTGCTCAACTCCGAGCGCGCGCACGGCTTCGGCGTCCGGCGCCCGCGTGCCGTCGAGGAGCCCGCGCACAAGGGAGCGGCGCCGCTCGTGCCGTTCGGCGTCGAGAGCCGCCCGCTCATCGAGGTATGTCTCGGCGACCGCGCCCATGATGCCCTCCTGGGCTCGCAGCAGCAGCCCGGCCAGCTCGGTCAGGGCGGCCTCCTCGCCCGGCCGGGCACTTTCGTGCAGCGCCTGCCACAACACGTACACCCCGAGTGCGTGGCTGCGCAGCAGCAGTTGCAGCGGTACGCCCTCCTCGGCGCGTTGGGCGGCGCGCTCGCGGAACAACCGGTGGTCGTCGGCGCGGTGCAGCGGGTCATGGATCCTGCGGACGAACAGGCGCAGACCGTAGCGGGCGGTGGCGGCGATCTCCATGTCCTTCATGTCGCCCGGCAGTTCGGCGTAACCCGGGATCCGCTCGAAGGAGTCACGGGACATCCGGCGGGCGAGCTCGTTGATCCGGGGCGCGCAACGGGCCGCGAGAGCACGGGCGTTCTGCGAGATCTCGTACCGGCCGGGTGGGCGCGTCGTGGGCGGATGTGCGGTCATCGCTCTCCTTCGAGCACTCGACGGCGCCTCCCTGGCTGTGAGGTATCACAGTATCCAGCCGGGATCACTGTGACGAGAGGTGCTGTCCACTGTTCCGAGAGGAGACCAGGATCGGCGACGGGGGCGGGGAGTTGAGGTATCCGGGGCCGACCCGGTCACGAGACGAGGTGCTATGACGGAGCACAACGCGGACTCCTATCTGTCCTACGCCGACGGAGTCTGGAACGGTACGGAGAGCCTGCTGCCGCATTTCAGCGGCCGCTTCACCGGCCCCGAGCTGGTGCGCATCGGCGAACGCGGCGGATTCCTCCCGGCGTTCGCCAATGTGGCGGTCTTCGACACCGGGGACGGCCTGGTGCTGGTCGACAGCGGTGACTTCCGTACCGC
This sequence comes from Streptomyces sp. NPDC020096, assembly GCA_040631425.1. Classification (GTDB taxonomy): domain Bacteria; phylum Actinomycetota; class Actinomycetes; order Streptomycetales; family Streptomycetaceae; genus Streptantibioticus_A. The sequence continues at coordinate 76,281 of JBEYJY010000040.1, read as the reverse complement.
CGACACACTGCACACCGCGGTACGGGCGTTCTCCGGCGCCGGGGTGCGCGCCATCGTCTACACCCACGGACACATCGACCATGTCTTCGGGGTCTTCCCGTTCGACGCGGCGGCGGATCGGGACGGCACCGGGCGGCCAGAGGTGATCGGGCACGAGGCGGTGGCCGCGCGCTTCGACCGCTACCGGGCGACGGCTGGCTACAACGGCTGGATCAACCGCCGCCAGTTCGGGGTGCCCGGGCTGGAGTGGCCGACCACGTACCGCTATCCGGACACCGTCTACCGGGACCGGTTGACCGTGCGGCGCGGCGAGCTGACCTTCGAGCTGACGCACGCACGCGGTGAGACGGACGATCACACCTATGTGTGGATTCCTGAGCTGAAGACGGTGTGCACGGGTGACCTGTTCATCTGGAACTCACCCAACGCCGGCAACCCGCAGAAGGTACAGCGCTACCCCGAGGAGTGGGCGCGGGCGCTGCGCGCCATGCGGGCGCTGGGGGCCGAGGTGCTGCTGCCCGGTCACGGCGTGCCGATCCTCGGGGCCGACCGGATCGGTCAGGCACTGGACGACACAGCCGAGTTGCTGGAAACCCTGTGCACGCAGACCCGCGATCTGATGAACGCGGGTCTGCGCCTGGACGAGGTGATCCATGCGGTGCGGGTGCCCGGCGAACTGCTCGCCAAGCCGTATCTCCATCCGGCGTACGACGAGCCGGAGTTCGTGGTCCGCAACCTGTGGCGGCTGTGGGGCGGTTGGTACGACCAGAATCCCGCACACCTCAAGCCCGCACCGCAGGCCGCCGTCGCCACCGAGCTGGCCGCGGCCGCCGGTGGCGCCCGGGTACTGGCCGACCGGGCCATGGAGTTGCTGGACGCCGGTGAACTGCGGCTGGCCTGTCATCTGGCGGAGACCGCCGCGCTGGCCGCGCCCGAGGACCGCGGCATCGCACGGGTTCGGGCGGCGGTCTACGGGAAGCGGGCGGCCACCGAGAGCTCGACGATGGCCCGGGGAGTGTTCGGCTGGGCGGCCGCCGAGTCGGCGGCGATGGCCGAAGGCACCGATGTGGCCACCGAGTTGACCCGGACCGAGGAGGGGCGTCGGCGTGCGGCGGGCGCCATCAGCGTCGGCGTGCTCGACGACGACGGCTGCTGAGCGAGCGCGCGCCCTGCACCCGGTGGGCCCGGCCTCGGAAGGCGGGCCGAAGGCCGCGTCACACGGACAGCCGGTCGCTGTGACCAGCTCCGTAACCTGACCGGACGATCGGCGTTCTCACAGTGGCTGCCTCATGCAATGACCTCGCGGCCGAGGCGGCGGCGCCGCGAGGACCCCTCGCTGGAAAGGCTGCCGCTGTGCCGTACACCTCGGCAACGCCCGCGAAGTCGGCCCGTGTCCTCGACCCGGTGGGGGCGGACCACCGCCACGGTTTCCAGGCGTTCCTGGCGAGCACCGACCAGAAGCGGGTCGCCGAGGAGTACGTGTCCGGCGCGGCGCAGCGGCTGCGCCTGTTCGTCGACGCGGGTGCCGGGGACGGCGGTACCACCCGGCACCTCGCCGGGCACTTCCGGCGGACGATCGCCATCGAGCCCAGCGCGGCCGATGGGCTCACGTCTGCCGGACCAAACCCTCGCTCGACGGAAGACAGTTGGTGCCACACCGTGCTTGACCGGGACAACACCGCCACCACTCGTACGCTGCCCCGCCTGCTGCTCCTCGGCGCTCTGCCCGCGCTGCTGTGCGGCTGCGTCGCCGTACGCTCGCCCTCGCAACCCGGACAGGTCGCGGGCCAGTTCGGCCCATCGGCCACTCCGGGACCGGCCCGGTCCGCGCGCGTGTCGGGGGAGGGTACGCCCCCGGCGGCGGTCCCCTTCGTGCGGATCACCGCACCCGCCACCACGACGCCGCACGGCGCGCCCGCGGTCCAGCACCCGGACGCCCCGGGCCCGAGCGGCCCGCCCGCGAGCGTCGAAGCCCCCAGGCGCCAGAGGCCGTTGAGCCCTCAGGGTTCGCAGGGCCCGGCACCGCACCGGCGGCGGGAGGGCCGACCGCCGGAACCGCCGGGACCGCCCGCGAACGCCCGGCCGGGCTATCTGTGCGACCAGGCGGAGGAATCCGGTCAACTCCCGCCAGGCCTCGCGCCGTCGTGCCGCCAGATGTTCGGCCACTGAGGTCACAGACCGCGTAGCCGGTCGATCACCTCGCGGAGCAGTTCGGGGTCCGGCTGGCCCGCGGCGGCGCGGGCCGGAGCGATGGTGACCAGACCGGCGTCCAGCAGGTCACCGAGCAGTACGCGCAGCGCACCGACCGGCAGATCGGCGTCGGCGGCGAGTTCGGCGACCGGGCGCGGGGCATCCGAGACCAGTTCCAGCAGCGAGGTGCGGGCATGGTCAAGGGCGGTCTGCGGCTGCCCCTCCGGCACCAGGGCGACGACCGACATCAGATCGAAGGCATGCTGGCGGACCGGCCGGGTGCGTCCGCGGGTCACGGTGTAGGGGCGGACCAGCGATCCCGTCTCGTCCTCGTACCAGTAGGCGTCGGATCCGGTGCCGGGCTCCGTGCCGTCGGCGGGGTTCATACGCGCCGTCACTCGGTAGCGGCTTCGGGGAACGCTCTCGCAGGGGTGCCCAGGTGCCGTCCGGCACGCTTGACCAGCAGCGACATCTCGTAGGCGAGTTGCCCGACATCGGTTCCGGCGTCGGAGAGCACGGCCAGGCAACTGCCCTGCCCGGCCGGGGTGACGAACAGGTAGGCGTCCTCCAGCATGACCATGGTCTGCCGCATCCCGCCCGCCGAGAAGTGCAGGCCGACCGCCTTGGCCAGGCTGTGCAAGCCGGAGCAGAGCGCCGCCAGATGCTCGACGTCCTGCGGTGCGAGCCCTCGCGAGGACGCGGTGGCCATCCCGTCGGAGGACAGCAGCACGGCCTGGCGCACCTCACTGGTGCGGGCGACCAGATCCTCCATCAGCCAGTCCAGGCCGGGGGCCGACTCCGTGCTGTTCCGGTCTGTCGCCGTCATCGGCCCTTCCCTTCCTCGGCTCCGGTCGTGTGCCGTGCCGCCCGCTGCGGCAGGTCGCCGGTCGTGGCGGCCCTGCCTTTGGCGAGGCCGCGCTGGAACGAGCCGAAGATCGCGCCCAGTTGCTCGGGCGTCACCTCGTCCCCGGCTTCGGGGTCCGTGGACGGCGGCTCGGCCGCCTCGCCCAGGTGCGTGGCGAGGCTCGCCTGGCGCACCCGCCGGGGCAGGCCGGAAGGCGCATCCGCACCGGGGGACACCTCACCGGGCTGCCGCACCCGGGCAGGCAGCGCCGTCGGCTGGCCTACCGTCGCTGCGTGGGCTCCACCGGCCGGGGCGGCTGGGCGCGGCTCGGCTTCGGCCGCGGGTCCGCCGGGTGCGACGGCGGCCAGCTCCGCTGCCCCGCCGCCCGCTCTGCCCGGTTCGGGGGCCGCGAGGATCGCGGAGGGCAGCAGGACCACGGCGGTACTACCCCCGTAGGGCGACCGGCACAGGGTCACATCGATGCCGTGCCGTCGTGCCAGCCGACTGACGACGAAGAGACCCAGCCGCTCGGTCTGCCCCAGGTCGAAGTCCTGGGTTCCGCTCAACGTGCGGTTGACCTCGGCGAGTTCGTCCGCGTCCATGCCGAGACCGCGGTCGTCGATCTCCAAAACGAAGCCGTGCGCGGCATGGCTCGCCCGCATGGTCACCTCGGTGTGCGGGGGCGAGAAGGAGGTGGCGTTCTCGACCAGTTCGGCGATCAGGTGGATGACGTCCGCCACCGCCTCGGCGACGATGCCGACCCTGGCCATCGGGGGCACCACGACGCGCTCGTACTCCTCGACCTCGCCGACCGCCGCGCCGACGACCTCCACCACCGGGACCGGTTTGCGCCACATCCGGCCGGGCGCCGCACCCGAGAGGATGATCAGGCCCTCCGCGTGGCGCCGCATCCTGGTGGTCAGGTGGTCGATACGGAAGAGGTCCGCCAGCTCGTCGGGGTTGGTGGTGCGCCGCTCCATGGCGTCGACCAGCTTCAACTGCCGGTGTACGAGGGCTTGGCTGCGCCGCGCGATGTTGAGGAACACCGCGGAGACCCCGCGGCGCATCGAGGCCTGCTCGACCGCCGCCTCGATCGCCGCACGGCGCGCCTCGTTGAAGGCCCGGCCGACCTGGCCGATCTCGTCCCTTCCGAAGGACAGCTCAGGCGCCTCGGCCGTGGCGTCGACCTGCTCTCCGCTGCCCAGCCTGCGGACCACGTCGGGCAGTTGGCGGGATGCCAGCCGGTCGGCCGCGTTGCGCAGGCCCACCAGCCGGCGGGAGATCTGACGGCCGGTGCGGACGGAGAACCAGACCGAGAGGCCGACGGCGAGCAGACCAGCCCCACCGGCGATCCCGGCCCGGATCAACTCGGCCTTGGCGAAGCTCCGGCCGTGCGCGGCGGAGTTCCGGGCGGCGTCGGAGCAGGTGAGCATGTAGCTGTGGACCGCGGTGTCCATGGTGGAGCGCCAGCTGGCGGTACCGGCGGCTCCGGGCACGCTGTGCGGGCCGGTGTGCAGGACCGCGTCCTCCGCACTGACCAGCGCGGAGTACCCGGGGCTGCGCGACAACGCGTCGAACAGCGCCTGGGAGTCCGCGGGGAGCGCGGGCACGTAGGTCCGGAAGAACACCCTGCGGTCCTCCACGGTGTCCGCGAAGGCACGGTACTGGTCGGTGCTGAAGCCGCCCGCGGCGCGAGCCGCGGTGCCCATCGCGTCCTCGCGGGAGACGAACTCGCGGTCCCGCACGAGTTCGGCGACCGTCTGCGCCTCCCGGGCCAGCCGCCCGGCCTGCAAAGCGGTCAGCGCGGACTCGACCTGGAAGGACGGTTCGACGATCGCGGTGTACGCGTCGATCGCCTTGTCCCAGGTGAGTTGCCGGGTGACGACCTGCCGACGCAGTCCGTCCAGCCCGTCGGCGGCCTTGAGCATGTCCGCCAGCCGACCGCGCTGCTCGGCGGTGAGGTCCCCCTGCCTGCCGGGGTTGGTCACGGCGGCGCGCATGGCCTGCACCGCCTCGTCGGTGGCGTGCTGCTGTGTCGTGAGCGTGGCCAGGGTCCCCGCGGCGCCGCGGGACGCCAGGTACTCGGCGGCGTCCCGCCGTTCGATCTGGATCTGACCGGTGGCCGTGTCCACGGGCGTGCCGAAGGAGGTGTAGACGCTCTCCAGCCGGATCAGCGCGCGCAGGTCACTGGTCATGGACAGCACGGCGAACGACCACAGTCCCATGAGGCTGATGACGGGGATCAGGACCAGCCCGATCACCCTCGTGCGAATCGTGGGACCGCCGGGGCGCAGTCGCATGGTCATTCCTCTGGGACGCTGAGTTGCACATGGCCGAGCGGTTGCCTGCCGAGGCTCCGGGCACGCGCGCACCGGGACTCGACCGGCAGAACCGTACCGGGCGGCAGGCCGGATATTGCCCGTCGTTGACCGAATCTTTGTGCTGATCACGTCACATGCGCACGTCGGACGCGCTCTGCCGAGGTGGTGTGGGTGAGCGCCAGCACGGCCATGTCGTCGGCGTTGTGTCCCCCCGTCCACCTGTCGATGTCCCGCACCAGGGTGTCGATCGTCTCCCCCGGCTCCCCGAAGGGGCCGCGCCCGGTGAGGCGCACGGCCGGATCGTAGAGGTTCCCGGCCCGGTCCCGTGCCTCCGTCACGCCGTCGGTGACCAGCAGGAGCGTCGCATCGGGCGGGAAGGCAAAGGTGTCCGCCGACGCCCGCCGAGGGTGCAACGTGCCCATGCACAGCGGCAGATCGGGTTCGGCGGGGTCCAGGGGGCGCACCGTACCGCTGCCGTACAGCAGGTACGGCGAGGGGTGGCCGCGGTTCAGCAGGCGCATCTCGCCCCCGTCCAGGTCGAGTTCGCCGACCAGCGCGGTGACGAAGCCCTCCACCCGTTCCTCGCCGTCGCGGCGCCGCGCCTCCCGGAGCAGTGCGTGCTCCAGCCGCCCGGCCAGTTCCGCCAGGTCGGGCGCCTGCTCGGCGGCCTCCCGGAACGCGCCCAGCAGCACCGAGACGGCGCGTACGGCGCCCAATCCCTTGCCGCGAACGTCCGCGATCAGCAGCCGGATCCCGTACGGGGTCTCCTCCACGGCGTAGGCGTCGCCGCCGATCCGGGCCTCGCTCTGTGCGGCCCGGTACAACGCGGCGACGGTCAGCGGCCCCAGCCGTTGCGGCGGATCGGGCAGCAGGGCGAGCTGGGCGACTTCCGACACCGTGGTCACGGCCTCCAACCGCTGCCCGTAGCGGGAGATCACCCGGTTCACCTCAAGGCCGACCAGGGCCCCGATGATGACGTTCCCCGCCTCAACGGCGCCGTGCAGGGGGCCGAACGTGCCCTGCCGGAAGGTCCACCACAAGATGGCCACCACGATGGCGGCGGCGACCACGGCGGTGCGCCGCAGCGGAAGCGTCGCCCCGGCCGCCACACAGGCCACGGCCACCAGCGGGCCGCCGGAGTACTGGATCGGCGTCAACAGGTCGAAGACGACTCCCGCCCCGATCAGCGCGGTGGGCGCCCACCGGATGACGGTGAGCCACGGGTCGACGGGAGGGCCCATGAGCTGCTCAGAGCACGGTCGGGTCAGTGGCGTCGGGCGGGGTGCAGCAGGCTTCACGCCGCAGTTGTGTGCTGATGGCCAGCCAGGCCGCCTCGTCCGCGCGGTGCGGGTCGGTGTGTTCCGCGTTGGCGGTGAACGCGTTCACCAGGTCCCGCTGGTGGTGGACGACGCCGTCGCGCATCACCATGGTGGTGCGCACCAGGTGGGAGAAGTCATGGAAGGGGTTGCCGTCGATCACGGTCAGGTCGGCGAGTTTGCCCGGCTCCAGGGTGCCGAGATCTTCGCTGACCCCGAACATCCGCGCGGGCGCCGCGGTGACGGTGCGCAGCGTCTGCGCCGTGGTCAGGCCGCCGTACCGGTGCAGTGCGCGCAGGGCGAGGTGCAGATGCAGCCCGTAGGGCACGAGCGCGGCGTCGGTGCCGAGTGCGAGGTTCGCGTGCTGGCCGACCAGCCGCCAGTAGATGTCCATCTCCCTGCTCAGGGCGCGCAGTTGGTCGTCGTTGGGGCGCTTGTCGGCGGTGTTCCTGATCAGCGCGGCGTCCCAGCGCGGCATCAAGGTGGTCACCCGCGGGTCGTCGGCCAGGTACGGGTCGGCGCCGAGCAGGGGTGCGGCGGTGAACGGGGTGGCGATGACCTGGAATTCGGCGTCGCGGTAGATCTCGTCCACGTCCTGGTAGGAGTGGCGGGTCGGGGAGAGGGCGTGCCCGAACTCCAGCCGCTGGGTGGCGTGCAGATGGGTGGTCAGGTCCTGGCCGAGCGCCAGCCCCGGCGCGCACAGGTGGCCGCCGGTGCGTACCCCCAGGCTCTGGTGCGCGGTGCGGGCCGCCTCCGCCATGATCCAGGCCGGCGCCCTGACGTACGTCTTGACGAAGTCGTAGTCCAGCGCGACGGCACGCTGCAGGCTGCGCCGCACCCCGGCGGCGGTGCGGTGGGCCCGGTCGTGGTTGGACGCGACACGGCTGCCGTCGATCAGCTCACCGGTGGCGAACTGGCGCGGACCGTTCATCGTCCCCGCGGCCACGGACTCGCGGATGCGCACCGACTCGTAGGCGAAACCGCCCAGGAACACGCATGTCGTGATGCCGTAGGCCAGCATCAGGTGGTTCTGACGGCCGCCGTAGCAGAACTGCCAGGGATGGATGTGGGAGTCCCACAGCCCGGGGATCACGGTGCTCTCGGAGGCGTCGATGAGCCGCTCGCCTCGGCGGGCGGCGCCTGGGCGGTGCGGTTCGATCGCGGTGATGCGGTGGCCGCTGATGACGATGTCGACGTCGGTGCGGACGGTCTCGCCGGTGCCGTCCCACAGCCGTCCCGCGTGCACCCGGGTGACGGCGGAGCGCGGTGGCAGGCGGCGGCCGTGCTCCAACGGGACGGGGACCGTGCGCCGCCCAGTGCCGTCCCGGCGGATCAGCCTCAACTGCCCGTTGGACAGGTACAGCAAGGTGTTGGAGTCGCCGGACCACGACGGGTGGTCGGCCGCCTCGTCAGACAGCAGCCGCGGCGGCCCGCTGGGGGTGCCGTCCGGCCGGACCGGGAGTACCCACAGGGCGGACTCCATGATGATCGCCATCCACGCACCGTCCGGCGACCACACCGGCCCGCAGTCGCCGCGGTCGGACAGCGGGGAGTGCGGCAGCGGCAGGTGCCCGGTCCATCTGCCGGTGCGGGTGTCGACGACGCGGATGTGGTTGTAACCCTCGCGGAAGCGGTAGTTCAGACGGTTGCGGTCGCAGAAGGCCAGATAGCGCCCGTCGGGGGACCAACTCGGCCGCCCCGGAAGGCCGCCCCCGTGCAGGGAGGCGGCGAGGGTGCGCTCGGTGCCCTTCCGGAGGTCACGGACGATCAGTCTTCCGGTGACGTCCTGGCAGGCGAGCCTGGTGCCGTCAGGTGACAGCGCGGGGTTGAGCCTGCCGCCGGTGGCCAGCACGGTGTCGGATCCGTCGGCCAGCCGTCTGCGGTGCACGGCGAAGTGCCCGTCGCCGTCGTACGCGTACAGGACGCTGCCGCCGTCCCGGGCCCAGGACGGCATCTGGAGGTAGCGGGACGGGTCGGCCTGGGCGAGCTTGCGTGGGCGACCGCCGATCGGCATCAGCCACAGGGCGTTGAGCGCCACGAAGGCGACCGACCTCCCGTCGGGCGACAGCGCCGGAAGATGGATGCCGCGCGTCGGCATCGGGGCGGTGGAGTCGAAGCCGAAGCGCTTTCGGCGGTAGCGCGGGCGGGGCACGTCGAGGCGTGCGGTGAACGGGATCTTCTCAACGTCGTCGGACCGTGTTCCGGTCCTGCGCACCTTGATGCGGCCGTCGGCGACGTAGAACAGTTCGCCGCTGGGGGTCCAGCAGGCGGGCTGCGGGCAGACGTCCTCGCCCTCCGTGACCGCGTTGCCGTCCACGAACAGGGTCGAGGTGCGCGCGCCGGTCGGCAGTGGGCCGGGGTCGAGGTAGACGTAGGCGGTCCGGCCGTCGGCGGACACCGCGGGGCCGGACAGCGCGCCGTCCTGCACGGTGTGCTCCACGGTCACCTCGCCGCCCCGGGCGGGCACCGAGGCGATGATCCGGCCGCTCTCCCGCGCGCTGCGGCCCTCGTGGTGGGAGCGTACGAAGACCACCTTGCCGCCGTCGGGATGCCAGGCCGGGTCGTAGTCCTCGACCGGCCCATGGGTGAGCCGATGCAGTTCGCCGGTGCGGACGTTGACCGTCCAGATGCTGTACGAGCTGCCGGTGACATCGCTTCCGCCGCGTTCGGACGAGAAGGCGATCTGTTCGCCGTCCGGCGACCAGGACACACCCCGGTCGTCCCAGGGGCCGTCCGTCAACCGGCGCAGCGCGGAACCGTCCGGTGCCATGGTCCACAGATGGAAGGCGCCGCCCTTGTAGGAGCAGAAGGCGATCTGCGACCCATCCGGTGACCAGGCCGGACGGGTCGGTTCCAGGTCGACCGGGGTCAGCGCCTTCGCCGTGCCGCCCTCGCGCGGCAGCGACCACAGCACGCCCTGGACCTCCAGGACCAACCGGTCCCCGGCGGGCGAGACGGCCACGCAGGCGTTGGTGCCGCCGGTGAAGGTGACCGTTCTGGTGGCGGCGTTCTCGGCCGCCGGCTGGGGAACGGCGGCTGCCGCCGGGGAGCGCACGGCGAGAGCGGCGATGCTCGCTCCCGTGCTCGTCAGGGCCGCCGCTCTTACGAAACCTCGTCGGGTCAGGTGGTCCACAAGGGTTCCTTCCGAAGTCAACAGGCGCGGAGGGCATGGGGGACGGGGAGCGTGAGCGGCGGGGCCCCCGGTATCGGTAACAGGCCGTGGCGGCAGTGCGGTTCAAGGCAGCGGCGGCCCTCGTCGCGCTTGCGGGCGCGGATCGGAGCACGGTGGCTGCGCGGGCAAGGCAACTGTATTGATTCCTTTCATACCTGACATGACGTATGAAACTCCACCAGGAAACCCGATTCCTCCGCTTGCGGACGTGTCAGGGAGACAGACAGCCCGAAAGCAGTAGGCGACCACGTGCGCCCGGTCAGCAGTACGAATCGGCGGTGCGTGACCCGGCCGGTCGGAACGCCGGTACGGTGCTTCGCCCTCCGAAGCCGCAGGAGTCGCTCAGCGCATGGCGGATGTCCCGCATCCGGGCCGCGCCGACCACCAGGTCGATGACGCTGGTGCCGGGCTCCGGGCAGCTGAAGTTCGCGGTGGGCGGGGCGATTTGGTGCGCCACCACCGCCAGTACCGTGAGCGCGGCTTCGGCGGATCCGGTCAAGCCGTGACGGAGCGCGTTCGCGGGCGCACTTGTGGCGATCGGGGCGCTGCATGGCTCGCTCGCCGGTGCGGCAAGATGGAGGTAAGAGGGTGATGCGCGATGAGGCAGGGGCGTGTACCCACGGCCTTGGCGCTGGTCGTGCTCTGTGTCGCGGTCATGGTCACGGCGGTGGCGATGCACGGCCGCGGCCGTACGGAGCCAGCCGTCGGCCACGCCCCGCCCCGCGCCATCACGCTCACGCGTCATCTCGGGCCGAGCGGTTCTCCGCCGCTCAGCACCCGGCGGACGCCCGCCGTGGACTGCCGAAAGACGAAGTGCGTGGCGCTCACCTTCGACGACGGCCCGTCCCGCTACACCGCGTCACTGCTGAACATCCTCGACGCGCGGCACGCCAAGGCCACGTTCTTCCAGATCGGTCCGCATGCGCTCGCCTTTCCGCAGGTGGCCAGGCGCGCCTACCGGGAGGGTTTCGCCATCGGAGACCACACGGTCACCCACCCCCACCTCACCCGGATCTCCACGGCCCGGATCAGGTATGAGGTCAGGACCGCCGCCCGGCAGATCGCGCGGGTCACCGGCCATGCCCCCACCATCATGCGGCCGCCGTTCGGCGCGCAGGACGCGCGCGTGCGCGCCGCGGTCGGCATGCCGCTGATCATGTGGGATGTCGGTCCGCGGGACTGGAAGATCCGCAAGACGCCGTCGGTCGAGCGCGGGGTGCTGACCAAGGTGCACCCGGGAGCGATCGTGCTCCTGCACGACACCTACCCGACGACCATCGCCGCCGTTCCGCACATCGTCGATGTGCTGCACGCCCGCGGCTACACCCTGGTGACCGTGCCGCAACTGCTCGCCCACCCGGGCATGTCGCCAGGGGTCGCCTACTCCCACGGCCCCTGAGCGGCCGCCCACCTGCCGGACGCGGCGGCACCGCTCCCTGTCGACAGCGCGGGCCCCGCCGGGAGATCCGGCGGGGCCCTGGCCGTGTACCTCGGAGGCTGCTGCTACGAGACGTTGATGGAGCGCGCGAAGGCGGTCACGGACAAGTCGCCGTTGGTCACGACGTTGTTGAACGGAATGGTCAGATGGGTGCGCGAGGCGGGCGGGGTGATCTCCAGGTAGCCGGCGTGGACCATGCGCGGTGCGCTGGCGTCAGCCCACACCAGGTCCGCCTCCGCGGACTGGCCGGGGCGCAGCACGATGGTCCTGGTGCCCGGGTCGGGCACGAAGTAGGTGCCGCCCCAGTGGGTGTGGGTGGTCTGCGGCTGGTGGCGGCCGTTGTCCAACCGCAGGCCCGGGTAGCCGCGCAGGGCGCAGGTACGCCCGGAGGTGTTCTTCAGCGCCAGCACCTTGCCTATGTGGGACATGCCGACCTGACTGCCGCCCTTGTCGGCCAGCGAGGCGCGCAGGCCGGACGTGGGACAGCTGGCCGTGGGCGCGGCAGGTGCCGCGGAGGCGACCCCGGTGGTCGTGAGGACGGTCCCCGCGGCGAGTGCGATCCCCATGGCAGCCGCGGCCGTCTTGCGAGCGGTGCTTCGCGTCATCGGATGCTCCTTCGGTGTGTTTCGGGTACCGGCCGCCGATCGGACACAAGGGGCGTGCCGCGCCCAAGGGGGCCCCAAGGGGGCAACGGCGGCCTCATCCGTCACTTTGCGGGATGGACGTCGCAGTTCTGCCACACGCTCGTCACCGCTTCGAGCCGTTGTTCGGGGACAGGTGATGGTCCGTCAACTACCGTTCCACGCAAGGCGCTACTCAGGATGCGGTGCACCCGCGGTGCTCCGTACCGGACGAACGCGCCATCTCACAGGCGCCGTCATACACCGCGCTGCCCGGGCACTCGCCTCGCGCGCGGTCGGCCTTCTCAGCGGTACCGCACCTTCGATGCTATGACGTTCGGCGCGGTCCGGCTGCCGCACGCCGAGGGACCAGCGCCCCGTACCCTGGCCGTCGTGCACGTCTGCTTCGTTTGCAGCGGGAACATCTGCCGCTCACCGACCGCCGCCCTGGTCTTCGCCGAGCATCTGCGCCGGGCGGGGCTCACCGACGCCGTCCGGGTCAGCAGCGCCGGTATCGGTCCCTGGCACGCCGGGGAACCGATCGACGAACGGGCCGGGGCGGCGCTGGCTCGCCAGGGTTACCCCACCAGCCATGTCGCGGCGCAGGTCGGCGGTGCGCACCTGGACGCCGATCTGCTGCTGGCGATGGACGCCGGTCACGAGAAGGCGCTGCGCCGACTGGTCGAGGACCCGGAACGGGTACGGCTGTTCCGTTCCTTCGACCCAGCCGCCGGAGCGGACCTGGACGTGCCCGATCCGTACTACGGCGGCCCTGATGGGTTCGACGAGGTGCTGGCCATGATCGAGGCGGCCGTGCCCGGGCTGCTGGCCTGGGTGACCGGCCAACTCGACGCATGACCGGCTGTGACGTCGAACGGGCCGAGCGGCCGGAGGCCGCGGCGGCGAGGCTGACCGGCCGCCAGGCCGTCGATGTGCGTCGACTGTCCGGGGCGGTGACGGAGGTCGCCTTGGACAACGGCGACGTCGTCGTGGTGAAGCCCGGCGGCGGACCGAACGCGACGCGCGCCGAGGCGGCCGGACTGCGCTGGCTGGCCGTGGCCGGTGCCGTCCGGGTACCGGCGGTGCGCGGCCAGGACGATGACTGGCTGGTCATCGACCGCGTCGAGGAGCGGCGACCGACCGCGACGGTGGCCGAACGGCTGGGCCGCGAACTGGCCGCGCTGCACGCCGCCGGTGCGCCCGTGTTCGGGGCGCCGCCTCCCGGCGGCCCAGCCGACGCCTGGATCGGCCTCGCGCCGTTGGCCAACCGCCCCGGCCCGAGCTGGCCGCAGTGGTACGCCGAGCAGCGGGTGCTGCCCTACCTGCGCCGTGCCGTGGACGACCGCACGATCGATCATGACGAGGCCGCCATCGTGGAGCGGGTCTGCCAGCGGCTGCCCGAGCTGGCCGGTCCAGCCGCTCCTCCGGCACGGCTGCACGGCGACCTGTGGAGCGGCAACGTGCTGTGGGGGAGGGACGGGCACGCCTGGCTGATCGATCCGGCGGCGCACGGCGGTCACCGGGAGACCGACCTCGCCATGCTGCGGCTCTTCGGCTGCCCCCATCTGGACCGGGTCCTCGCCAGCTACCAGGAGGCGTCCCCGCTCCCCGACGGCTGGGCGGACCGTATCGGCCTGCACCAGCTCTTCCCGTTGCTGGTGCACGCCGTGCTGTTCGGGCGCGGCTACGCCCGGCAGGCGGTCGCCGTGGCCAGGAACGTGCTGGCGCCGCGGTCCTGACGCCGGCCCGCTGTCCGGCCGGGCGCGACCGGGATCGTGCGGCCGGGGTGGTGCGATCAGTACCAGATGGCCACCGGCAGGCCGCCGAGTGTCCGCTCGGGCGGGTCGGGCAGCGGCTCGGCGGTGTGGCACCTGATCCGGGCGGCGCTCCAGGCGGCAGCGCAGGCATCCAGGACGTCGTCGGGCGCCACCATGCCCACCGCACCGGCGAAGTGCTCGGGTACCGCGATGCCGTGGGCGTCCAGCAGACGCCGACGTGCCATCTGGCCGTTCCAACTCTTCTTGCTCCAGGAGACCGGCTGGCCGTCGTTCATGGCGGCGAAGGAGACCTCGGGGTGGACCTCGTGCAGCCGGTGATCGCCGTGCTCCCGGCGGGAGTTGGCCTCGCGGAGCTTGTCCTTCAGCGCCCAGGCCTGGCGGCTGAGTCCGGACCCAGTGACCTCGCGGCAGCGCAGGTTCGCCGTGGTGTAGTCGGCCTCCTCCCAGATCGGTCGCGGTGCCACCCGGAAGACCCGGGAGCGCTGCCGCCCGAGCCAGGTGGCGGCCAGCAGGTCGGCGCGCCGCCACGCCGCGGTTTCCAGCAGCCCCAACGGCATGTCGATCCCGATCACCGCCGCGTCCGGCACCTCGGCCAACAGCATGTCCAAGTCGCGTGCCGCATAGGCGCCGTGGAACCGCTCGTCGCGCAGGACGATGCCGACCCAGCCGGACGCGCAGGCATCCACCCCTAGGACTGTCATGGGAGCAATCGTGGCAGCGCGGCACGGATCGAGCATGACGGCCGTCCAGGGCGGGGGGGCTATCGCGCGGTGTGAACTCGTTGGTATTGGGCTTGCCGCTTTTCTCCCGGGCATCGCGGGCCGCTTTTACCGTCGGAGTGGCACGGGTGTGACCTGGGCGATATGGCGTGGGTCACTATTTCGGGTTGGCGGTGTGACCTTCGCTACATGGCGTGTGCCGCTACGAGTCCCAATAGTGGTGAAAACGGGCCTTCCAGCCATACAGTCACGGACAGGTTATCTCTCTGTTTAGGGTGCATACGAGGTCTGATAGTAGAAAAGCCCTATTGACCAGGAGTTATGCGGCGCTAACACTTCCGCTTACCCGATGGGCTTCCTCGGGTCCCCCAATGGTCGAGGTGGTCCTCCCATGCAGTTTTCCGTGACGTCGAAGTTCGGTCGGCTGGCCAAGGCCGCGAAGTACTCCATGGGCGCCACGGTCGCCGGTGTCGCCGTAGCCGCCGGTGCGCTGGCTGCCGCTCCGGCCGCGTCCGCCGCCGCGCCCACCCACCAGAACAACCTGGACGGTTGGATCAACCAGTCGCTGGCGGTCCTGCACTCCCATGGCATTCCGGGCAGCTACAACGGGATCTACCGCAACGTGATGCGTGAGTCGTCCGGCAACCCGGCCGCGATCAACCTCTGGGACTCCAACGCGGCGATCGGCACGCCCTCCAAGGGGCTGCTGCAGGTGATCGACCCGACGTTCAACGCGTACCACGTCCAGGGCACGTCCTGGAACATCTACGATCCGGTCGCGAACATCACCGCCGCCGCCAACTACGCGGCGCACCGGTACGGTTCGATCGACAACGTGAACTCGGCTTACTGATCCGCACGTTCCGCCCGCGGCGGCGGCCGCGAGTGGAAGCGCGAAGTGCCCTCCGTGCGAGGGCCGCGGGACCTGTCGAAGGTCTCCGCGGTCCGAGCGGGAGGGCACTTTCCGTGTGTCCGCGAGTTGACGGAGCGATCCCCCGCAGGCGTGTGGCCGGTACTCGCGGCGGCGCTTGCGGCGGGCCGGTGCGCCATCTGCCCGCCGCCGCGGGGCGCCCCTACACTCGGACCACGCCGGTCGGTTGGGGCGGGGCGCGCATCCGGGAGTAGCTGTGGCGATGGCCTTCTCTGTGCTGTGCGGTCTGTGCTGGACCGCGACATACGTCCTCGCGATCCGGGCGGGCGTCCGCGACCGTACGTTCGCGATGCCGGTCGTGGCGCTGGCCACGAACATCTCCTGGGAGTTCCAGTTCGCCTTCATCCGTCCGCCGGGCGGGTTCCAGGACGCCATCAACATCACGTGGTTCCTCTTCGACTGCGGCCTGGTCTACACCGTGCTGCGCTACGGGCCCCGGGAGTTCCCGTACCTCAAGCCGCGCGTCTTCTACCCGAGTTTCGCGGGGCTGCTGGCGCTGGCGTACGCCGGGATGGATCTGGTGTCCACCCAACTGGACGCGGGACAGGGCGCGTTCACCGCCTTCGGCTCCAACGTGGCGATGTCCGGGCTGTTCCTGGCGATGCTGGCCGCCCGTGGCAGCAGCCGCGGGCAGTCGCTGGGCATCGCGGCCACCAAGCTCGCCGGTACAGCCGCCGCCTCCGTCTCCTGGTACCTCCGGCACGATCCCGCCCAGCGCTACCAGGGCGGGCTGCTGACGTACTGCTCGGTGGCCTGCTTCGTACTCGACCTGGGCTATCTGCTCGTCCTCGCGGCGGTGATCCGCAAGGAGAACGGCGGTCAGTGGAGCACGGTCGGCAAGCCGGGCCGCGCGGAGTCGACGCTGGCCGGCTCCGAGCTCGCGGTCTAGCCCACAGCGCGTTCAGCCCAGGTCAGGGTCGACGGGCGGGTACGTGCGGCGGTGTGGACGATGGTTAGAGTCGGTCCATGATGACGACGCTGGCGGTCGAGAACTACCGGTCGCTGCGGCACCTCGTCGTCCCGCTGGGGCCGCTCAACGTGGTGACCGGCGCCAACGGCAGCGGCAAATCCAGCCTCTACCGGGCGCTCCGGCTGCTCGCCGATGCCGCACGGAACGGCGCGGTCGCGGCGCTCGCCCGCGAGGGAGGGCTGACGTCCACCCTCTGGGCCGGTCCCGAGAAGATCGGCCGGGCCGTCCGCGAGGGCCTCCATCCAGTCCAGGGCACGGCCCGGTCCGAGCCGGTCAATCTGCGGCTCGGCTTCGCCGGTGGCAGCGACGACTTCGGTTACGCCATTGACCTGGGCCTTCCCTCGCCCGCGGCGCAGACGATGTTCGGCTCTGATCCGGACATCAAACGCGAATCCGTCTGGAGCGGCGCGGTCCTGCGCCCCGCGGCACTGCTCGCCGACCGGCACAAGGGCGCCGTGCGCATCCGCGACACCGACGGCACCTGGTCCCACCACGCGCACTCCATCCGCCCCTACGACAGCATGCTCAGCGAGTTCGCCGACCCGAGGAACGCCCCCGAGGTCCTCAGGCTCCGCGAACGCATCCGCTCCTGGCGCTTCTACGACCACTTCCGTACCGACGCCGGCGCCCCGGCTCGCGGCAGCCATGTCGGTACCCGCACTCCGGTTCTCAGCCACGATGGCGCGGACCTGGCGGCCGCGCTGCAGACCATCCGCGAGATCGGTGACGACGACGCGCTGGCCGCCGCGATCGACCTGGCCTTTCCCGGCAGCCAGCTCACCGTCGCCGACCACTCGGGGCGGCTTGACCTGCAACTGCGGCAGCCGGGGCTGCTGCGCCCACTCGGCGCCGCGGAGCTGTCCGACGGCACGCTGCGCTATCTGCTGCTCGTCGCCGCGCTGCTCACCCCGCGCCCACCGGAGCTGCTGGTGCTCAACGAGCCCGAGACCAGCCTGCACCCCGATCTGCTGGCCCCGCTGGCGCAGCTCATCGCCATGGCCGCGGACCACTCCCAGATCATCGTGGTCTCGCACTCCCGGCCGCTGACCGCCGCGGTGCAGCGCCTAGCCGTCGACCATGCGCCGGAGGTCAGGACCATCGAGCTGACCAAGGACTTCGGCCAGACGCACATCGTCGGCCAGGGGCCGCTCGACGAGCCCGCCTGGCACTGGCCGAAGCGCTGACGAACGCGTCCCCGGACATGCAGCAGCCCCCGGTGCTCCGCGTCGATGTCGTGAATCTCAGTCGTCGCCGACGACTCCGACACCGGCACGTACTTCCGGGGGCCTAACCAGAGCCAAGCAGGGGGTCACTCGGGCCGACAGACGTCTCTGCCGGTGGTGCGGCTCTCTCTGGTTTTCTGGTGTATTGCTATTTTCCTCTCTATTTGCCGGGAGTCAAGGGATATGTCCAAGATTCACCCTTGGTCGCGGCTACAGGGAGTGCCGGACATTTAACTAAAGGATCACGGCGGCGTAGCCTGGGGCTGGGACTTGGGGGGCCGAGGGCGACCCCCGGAGGCGCACGATGGCTGAATCTATGGACTCGTTGCCGTGTCGGAACTGTGGCGAGGCGGACCCGGAGAAGGTGCGCTGGAGCGAGCCGGAATTCGCCGTGAAGACCGATTCCGAAGGCCATCAGGTGGTCTACATCCGCGCCGCACTCATGGAGTGCGCCACCTGCGGCACCAAACAGCGCGTCGTTCTGGAGGACGACTGACGCGCCAGCCACCCGCGGTCGCTCCTCGCCGCCCGGTCAACCCTGTTCGCGACGTTCGCTGGGCAGCACCGACTCACCCGACTCCTCACCCCGTACCGCCGTGTCCACCGCCTCGGGCGCCATCGCGAGCCGTACGGCGGCGTAGTGCACGGCCAGGCTGAAGGCGATCACGATCAGCAGGTCCCACCAGCTGGGAAGGGCACGGGTGCCGCCGTAGCGGCCGAAGTGGCAGATGACGATCAGGCCGCCCAGCCAGGGCCACACCCAGGCCGCTGATCGCCAGCGCAGCAGCCCTCGCTCGCCCAGCGGTACCCCGCGACGGGTGAGCGCGAAGACGGCCAGACCGAGCACCACGGTGACGGCGAGCTTCCAGTCGGCCTCGTACCCGGACCAGTAGAAGATCAGGTTGGCGAAGACGAACCCCGCCGGAGCCAGCACCGACCAGGCGGGCAGCCGGTACGGGCGCGGTCGGCCGCTGTCCCGCACCCTGAGGGCGTGCAGCGCCACCGGCGCGAAGGCGTACATGATCGCCGCCGCCGAGGTGATCACACTCACCAGCGTCTGCCAGCTGGGAAACGGCAGGAAGGCGATCTCGCCGACCACGAAGGCGAGCAGGACCGAGACGACCGGCACGCCGCGGCGGCTCACCCCGGCCACCGGCCTGGGCAGCACTCGCTGCCGCCCCATGGCGTAGGAAAGCCGGGTCGCACCGGCCATGTAGACCAGGCCGGTGCCCGCCGGGGAGATGACCGCGTCGACGTAGAGGACGGTCGCCAGCCAGGCGGCCCCGAGGGCGGTCGCCAAGGTGGCGTACGGCCCGAAGTTGCCCTTGCCGACCGGGCTGGCCCAGCCGTGCGTCAGCGCGGAGGGTTCCAGGGCGGCGATGAAGGCGATCTGCAGCAGGAGGTAGACCGCGGTGCCGATCGCCATGGCGACGATCACCGCCCGGGAGACGTCCCGCTGCGGGTCGCGTGCCTCACCGGCCAGCTGGATCGCCTGCTCGAAGCCGAGGAAGGCGAACACCACACCGGCGGGCAGCGCTGCGAAGACACCGTGTGCTCCGTGCGGGGCGAAGCCGCCGCCCGCGGTGAAGTTCGAGCCGTGGAAGGCCAGTGACATCAGGACCACCGCGGTCAGCACTGGTACAGCCGTCTTCACGATGACGGTGACCGAGTTGGTCGAGGACAGCAGCTTCACGCCGAGGATGTTGATGACCGTGAACAGCAGCATGAAGCAGCTCGCGATCACCAGGCCCGCGAGGGTGAGGGTGCCGTTCGGGTGCAGGATGTGGACCCGGTCGTGGATCCAGCTGATGCGGTCCGAGTAGGAGAGGGTGGCCTCGACTTCGATCGGCGAGATCATGGCCGACCGCAGCCACGACACCCAGCCCGCGGTGAAGCCGACCAACGGGCCGAACGCGAAGAAGGGGAACCGGGCGGTGCCTCCCGCGATCGGGTACGCGGCGCCCAGCTCGGCATGGGCCAGCGCCAGCACGCCGAGCATGACCGATGCCAGTACCCAGGACAGCAGCGATGCCGGACCGGCGATGACGGCAGTGGTGAGCGCGCCGAGCAGCCACCCGGAGCCGATGATCGACCCCAGCGAGATGAACATCAGGCCCCAGAACCCGACCGCCCGATGGAGGCGGCCGTTTCCGGTGGGGCTTCCGTTCGCGGCTGCGTTGGTCTTCGTCACGCGTACTCCCGATTCCCCGGAACCATCCTGGTACCGGGAGGCGGGCCCCGCACGTTCTGGTGCAGCCGCCCGGCCCAAACTGCCGGTCGAGGCCGCGGGCGGATCCCTCGTGCCGCCTGGTCAGCTGGGGGCTGGGCCGGGATCACCTCCAGGCGGGCTGTCGCTCCGGCGTTGACGCTGACCTGACTCCGCCACGGAAGCTTCGTCGTCCCCAGCCGCTCGTCGCTGACGTCCTTCTTGAACCTGTCGGGGTTGTGCCGGTACCGCACCGCGGCGGCCTCGTAGCCGAGGTACCAGGCGTTCCCGTCGCGCCACTGCTTGATCGTGGTGACGTTGTACTTGGCCCAGAAGAGCCCACCGACCACCAGGAGCGCCAGCATGATGCCGCCGATGGCGTCAGGGGCACTGCTCCCTCTTCTTGACGACCCGCAGTTCCACACGCCCGGATTCGAGCGACCTGCCCGGCGCGGGACTCTGCGAGCAGACCTTCCAGTTCGCCGGCCAGAACACGTGGCGCTCGGCGCCGCGAGCATCGACCAGCTTGACGCGCACCTCATGGGGGAGCGCCTGCTCGGCGGCGACCAGGCCCTTGCCCGTGACGTTCGGCATCTTGGCCGCACCGGGTCCCCGGGCGGCGACCACGGTGGCCTGGACGGGAGTGGTGAGAGTACCCAGGAGCGCAACGGCTCCCAGAGTGACGGCGGCCGTACGGCGCATCGGTGACACCTTCCTTGACGGGATCAGGAGACACCCGGCATGGAATGCCGGGTGTCTGGATGAAATCCCCAGAGCGGGTGCGGGGATACCGACGTTCACTCGTCCGCCACACAAGCGGCCGATCCGCCCCGATCCGGGACTAGGCCGCCCGGCGAAGCGCGTACACCGTGACCGGCTTGCTCCACAGGACGTCCTCGCGCAGGAAGGAGAACCCCAGTCGTTCCGCGACGCGCACCGACGCGTTGTTGCCCGGATGGATCATCGCGGTGAGGTAGTCGAGGCCCAACGTCGCGAAGCCCCAGTCGATACACGCCCGAGCGGCCTCCGTCGCATAGCCGTGGCCCCACGCGTCGGCCTTCAGCGTCCAGCCCGCCTCGACCTCGTCGAACTGCTCCCAGTAGTTCAGACCGCAGCGGCCGATGAACTCGCCGGTGTCCTTCAGCTCCACGGCACACAGGCCGTGTCCCCGCTCGGCCCACTGACGCTCGATCTCCACCAGCCGTTCCCACGCCCGGTCATGGGGATACGCGCCGACGAACCGGTTGACCCGCTCGTCCGTGTGGAGTTCGACGAACGTCCGCACGTCGTCTGTCGTCAAGGGGCGGAGTATCAGCCGTTCAGTCTCGATCATGTGATCGATCCTATCGATGCCCCCATCCGTGCCCTCAGCGGATGATGTGCGGCAGGAAGCGCGCGTACCCGTCGGTGACCAGGCCGTTGGACTCGCGGATGCCGGGAGTTCCCCTGTCGGCGCCGGGGAACCGGTCCTCCATCCAGAACCACTGCGCGTTCGCGGCCTCCACGAGCGAGGCCGGAGTGTCGGCGTTGTACTCCAGCAACTTGGCCGGGCCCGCGCCGTCGTAGCGCAGGCCGAACCGGCCGTACAGGGAGGGGAGTTCGGCACGGAGCCGCCACGAGGCGCTGACCGCCCGGGCGACGCGCGGGTCCCGGATGCCGAGATCGGCGAAGCGGTCGCTTCGGATCGACGCGGCGCCGGTCCGGCCCCTGTGTGCCGCAGGAAGTGATGAGCAGCGCCAACGTGCCCATCGCCCCCAGCGCGACCGTGCCCGAAGTTCGCGGTGAGCGTTTTGCCGTACTCCTTCATCAGCGTCGCGGTGTACGGCTCGCTGTCATGGCCGCGGGTCTCCAGCAGCTTGCCGACGCGATGGCGCCGACGCCCGCCTATCGTGTTCCGGTCAGATCCAGTCCTTGCGTTTGAAGCTGATGTAGAGGATGACTGAGAGGATCACGATGGCGGCGGTGGATTCCACGAAACCCCATTCGGTGCTGAATCCCGGGTACGGGACGTTCTGCCCGTAGAAACCGGTCACCGCGGTGGGAACGGCGATGATCGACGCCCAGCTGGTCACCTTCTTCATGATGAGGTTCATGCGGTTGCCCTGGACGGTGAGGTTCGTCTCCATGATGGAGGTGACCATGTCGCGCAGGGATTCGGTCCATTCGGTGGCCCGCAGTACGTGGTCGTAGACGTCCTGGTAATAGGGCATCAGCGGTTCGTTGACGATGTGCAGATCCCGGCGCAGCAGGCTGTTGACCACTTCCCGCATGGGGATGACGACCCGGCGCAGTTTGGTCAGGCTCTTGCGCAGCTCGTACGACCGGCGTTGGACGGAGTCGATCTGCGCGCGGCTGTCCTCGAAGAGGAGGTCCTCGACCTCTTCGATACGGTCGTCGAGGGTCTGCACCGCTGTGAAGTGCCCGTCGACGATGACGTCGAGCAGCCCGTACAGCAGGAAGCCGACACCGTGCTTTGCCAGGTCGGCGTTGTTGTCCCAACGGGCCACGACGTGTTCGATGTCGAAGCTGTCGTCGTTGCGGATGGTGATCAGCGCCGTCTTGGTGACGAAGACCGAGATCTCGCTGGTGGTGAGCAGCCCGCTGTCGGGGTCGGTGCCGACCGAGTAGGCGCTCACGAAGGCGTGGGTGCGGTAATGGTCGAGCTTGGGGCGCTGGTGGTCGTGGCGTGCGTCCTCCACCGCCAACTCGTGCAGACCGAACTCCTCGCTGATCATCGCGAAGTCGTCGGGCCCGGGGGCGCACAGATCGAGCCACACCGCCGCGTCGGGATCGGTGATGTATTCGGATATGTCCTCGACTGGGAAGTCTTCCAGCGTGAGGGTGCCATTGCGGTAGAGCCGGGTTCGAGCCATGGCGCCAGAGCCTAGGGGTGCGGGTGGTCTGCCCTGGCAGGGGGGTGGCGATGGTCGGCTCAACGTGCTCCGGGCGGTCCGGAGTGGCACACCTTCGCGAGACGGGTCCGGAAGTCCCGCTCAGCCGTAGAGCAGTGACCCGGGCGTGGTGAGCAGTTCGCCGGTCTCAAGCCAGGTCTTCAGGCCGGAGAGGATCATCGGCCAGCCGCCGTAGAGCTCTTCGTTGGCGCCCTCGCGCAGCTGGTCGTGGGTGACGGTCAGGCGGCAGGAGTCGCCGATGGGCTCGATCTCCCAGGTGATCCGCGAGGTCCCCTCGCTCTTCACCTCGTCGCTCCAGAGCGCGACCATGGTCTGCACGAGTCGGCGCGGCGGGTCGACCTCGAGGTTCTCGCCTTCGCCGAGCGGTCCCGGGGCGCCTGGGGCGCCCATCTCGAAGCGTGAGCCCGGTGTCCAGTCCGAGGTGACGCGGGCACCGAAGTTGTACTTGCTCCTGATCTCGGGGTCGGTGATCGCCTCCCAGAGGCGCTCCGGGGTGGTGCGGATGTAGATCTCGAACACCTTCTGCATCGGACTCTCCAGTCGGCTCTTGAGGCCGCTGAGCGCAGCGGCCCAGGGCTCCGCGTACTTGCTCACCCACCGGTCGTGGACGAGACGGATGGGGACGGGGTTGAGGAAGTGGAGCTTCTCCCGGCCTTGCCGCCTGGTTACCACCAGGCCTGCCTCCTCAAGCTGCTTGAGGTGCTTCATCACCGCGAAGCGGGTGATGTCGAACCGCGCCTCAAGCGCGCTGAGCGTCTGCCCGTCCTCCCGGAAGAGCTCGTCGAGCAGGCTGCGTCGCGTCGGGTCGGCGAGCGCCTTGAATACCGCGTCCACACCTCGAAAATAGGTGACCTATTGGTCACATGTCAATGGATGGGGAGGGTGTCGGACGTCAGGCGCGCGGTCGTGCGGGGGCGCGGCGGAGCCGGGGTAGCGAGTGGAAGGCGAGACCTGCGACGAGGCCCCAGAACGCGGCGCCGATACCTGCCACCGTGATGCCCGACGCGGTGACGGCGAAGGCGATCATGGACGCCTCGCGGGCCTCGGAATCGGCGACGGCGGCAGCCAGCGAGGAGCCGAGCGTGCCGAGCAGGGCAAGGCCCGCGACCGCCTCGATGAGCAGCGGAGGTGCGGCGGTCAGGAGCGCGGTGGACACGCCCGCGGTGAGTCCCAGCCCCAGGTAGGTGATGCCTGCCGTGGTGGAGGCGATCCAGCGGCGCTTCGGGTCGGGGCCCGCGTCCGGCCCGGCGGCCAGCGCGGCACTGATCGCGGCCAGGTTGAGCGCGTAGCCGCCGAAGGGCGCGCACAGTGCGGTGGCGGTGCCTGTGCTGACCAGGATGGGCCGGGTGGGCGGGCGGAAGCCGAACTGGTTCAGGACCGCGATCCCCGGGACGTTCTGGGCGGCCATCGTGACGACGTAGAGCGGCAGGGCGATGCCGATCACGGCGCCGACGCTCAGGGTCGGAGAGGTCGGCGTCGCGGTGGGGACGAGCTGCGCGAACGAGCCCAGATGCGGATGGCGCAGCACGGCGAGCGTGCCGAGCGCGACGACCAGGGCGGCGGGCGTGGCCCAGCGGCGGGCGAAGGGGGTGAGCAGCGCCCAGGTCACGATGGCCGGCAGGGAGAGCGAGGGCAGCGTCACGGCGGCCCGCACCGGCGTGAGGCATACCGGCAGCAGCACTCCCGCCAGCATGGCGGAGGCGAGCGGTGCCGGAATGCCGGTGACCCAGCGGCCGAGCCGCCCCCAGACGCCGGTGGCGGCGAGCAGGATTCCGGTGACGACGAACGCGCCGACCGCAGAGGAGTAGCCGCCTGGTTGGCGGCCGGTGGAGACCAGAAGCGCGGCTCCCGGAGTCGACCAGGCGATGCTGATCGGCTGCCGACTGCGAATCGAAAGTCCGACGGCCAGCAGTCCCATGGCCGTACAGAGCGCCAGGAGCCCGGAGACGGCCTGGTGCTGGTCCGCTCCGACCGCACGCAGCCCCGAGATGACCACGGCGAAGGAGCCGGAGAAGCCGACGACGGCGGTGACGATGCCGGCGGTCAGCGGTTGCGCGAGGCCGCGGGCAGGGCCGCCGGTCGAGCCGGCATCGGCGCCGGGTATGGAGTCGGTGCGCCTACTGCCTTCCGCGTTGAGCTGCTGTTCCATATACGGAACACTATCCCGACCGGGATACTGAATGCCATGGCGCAGGCATGGACCCCGGAATCCGCGGTCGAGATGGGGCGGCGGATCCAACAGCTTCGACAGGAGCGCGGGCTCAGCCTCTCGGAGCTGGCGCGCTGTGCGGGCATCGGCAAGGCGACCCTGTCCGGGCTGGAGTCGGGCAGGCGCAATCCGACGCTGGAGACGCTCTACGCCATCACCGGGCAACTGGGCGTCCCGCTGGCCGCCTTGCTGACGGCGGAGGGCGAGACGGCCGCAACCGGACGCGCCGTGGCCGCGATCCGCGAGGTGCGCGGGGCGGCGGTCACCGCGAGGCTTCTGGAGGTCTTCGAGGACGCCGCGGCGACCACCGAGCTCTACTGGCTGACGATCGAGCCCGGACGGGTTCAGCGCTCGCCCGCGCATCCGCCGGGCGTGGTGGAGCAGTTGACGGTCGTCGCCGGAGTCGCACGGGTGGGGCCGCAGGATGCGGAGGTACTCGTGCGCGTGGGGGAGCACACCTCCTGGCGCGCGGACGTCCCGCACACCTACGCCGCCGCGACCGGCGAAGTGGTGCAGGCCAGTCTGCTGATCCGGCAGCCGCGCGCCGCGTCGAACGGTACGCACAGCTGAACGGCTCGGCGCGCAAGGCGGTATGTCGTTGGACCGGGCCCAACAGCTGGAACCCAGGGGGAGGTTGGTCAACCGCGACCAGGGCGCTGAGGGTGAGCCTCCGGCTGCTGCCCTCCTCAGGCACGTACCGCCCGTAGCGGTCCGTTCGGACGCTCCCTACGGCAAGGCTGAACAGCGGGGCTAAAGTGGCAGCGGGGGAGAATCGGAACTCCTCGGAGCGGTCATGAGCCGACGCCGCACCATCCCGCCCGACAGCGAGGGAGGGCTGCGGCTCGCCTTCGTCCGGCCCGGCAGGGCTCCCGAGACGTTCACCGCGGCCGCTCAGCGTGGCCGCGGCGCCGCCCCCGTCATCCGCCATGGCGTCGCCGCGCGCAGCAGACGAAGGGTCCTCCGGTGAGCACCGCGGTGCCCGGCGAAGGGTTCCGGAAGTATCGCGCTGACGCCCTGCGGATCCTTGCCCTCGGCGCCGTCTACTACGGCGGTGGCGAGCTGGGGCTGCTCGAAGAGCAGGTACGCGGTCAGGTGACGCCGCTGTGGCCGCCGACCGGTATCGCGTTGGCCGGTCTCCTCCTGTTCGGCCTGCGGATCTGGCCGGGGATCGCGCTGGGCGCCTTTCTGGTCAATGTCGCGATCGGGCCGACGGCGCCAGCTGTGTTGGGAATCGTCGCGGGGAACACACTGGCCCCGGTCTGCTCCTACCTGCTCCTGCGGCGTGCCGGGTTCCGCGACGAAGTGGACCGGCTGCGGGACGCCCTCGCGCTGGTGTTCCTCGGGGCACTGGTCGGGATGATGGTCAGTGCCACCGTGGGCACCGGGGTGCTGGCGCTCGCGGGTGTCCTGCCCGCCCGCGGCTTCTGGCCGACGTGGTCGGTGTGGTGGACAGGCGACGCGATGGGGGTTCTGCTGGTCGCGCCGATGCTGCTCGTGCTCCGCAGGGCCCGGTGGCCACGCGGCGTCGCGCCGTACCGATGGGCGGAGGCCGTGATGCTCGTGGTGGCCACGCTCCTGGTCGCGTTCGTCGCGACCCGATCCACGTCCCTGCTCTTCCTGACCTTCCCGATCGTGCTGTGGGCCGCGTTCCGCTTCCAGCGGGCGGGCGCCGCTCCGTGCGCGTTGGCCATGTCGACGATCGCGATCTCGGCAGCCGCCAGCAGAGTGGGCCCGTTCGCCCATGACGAGCTGTTCCACACCATGGTCACTCTCCAGGCGTTCAACGGCGTGACGGCCCTGACCGCTCTGCTGATCTCGGCGACCATCACCCAGCGCAACAAGACGCACGAGCAGATCATCCGGCTCTACACGCAGTTCTCCGAGGTGATGGCCCAACTCGATCTGCCCGAGATGCACAGGCTGTCTCGCCCCGAGGACGAGGGCGACAGTTCCTAGCGAGGACGCGTTCTACGCGGCGCGTTGGATCTGGGACGGTGGGGCCCACTGGGGACGACCGGCGTGCTCCAGGTGCTGCATCCGGCCGTGCCTCCCAGGACTGGAATTCCAGGCCGGGACGGCGGTGCGCGCCCGCCCCCTGGTGGGGCTGACGGCACGGTGATGGCAGGCCGAATCGTCAGAGGAAAGGACCCGCGCCGTGAGGACCCCGAGCCGCTTCCCAGCCGTCGCCCGCACCGCCAGCGCGAGAAGGCCCCCGCGCCCCCGGTGTACCCCGAAGGCCCTGGTCGCCGTAGCCGCCGCGGTGGCCGTCGCCGTGGCGGCGGTCGGCTGCTCCTCCGGCGCCTCCAGGCCCGCCCCGGGCTCCGCGAGCGCGTCCGGGCACTCCACCGGCGCGCCCCCGGACGTGCGAGTGGCCAACCACACCTACCAGGTACCGCGGCCCATGCCCCCGGGCGCCCCGGGCACACTGATCGCCGCCACCGACAACGGGCCGGACCGCCTCATCGCCTCCGCGCGCCGCTGGACGGTGCTGTACCACTCGGTCAACGCCCACCACGCTGACATCCCCGTGAGCGGCACCGTGCTCGTCCCGCAGGGCACCCCGCCGCCCGGCGGCTGGCCGGTGGTGTCCTGGGGGCACGGCACCACCGGCGTCGCGGACGACTGTGCGCCGTCGCAGACACCGAACCTGGGCTTCAACGAATACGCCCAGGAACTGCGCACCCTGGTGCGGGCGGGCTACGCGGTCACCGCCTCGGACTACCCGGGCCTCGGGACACCCGGTACGCACACCTATCTGGTCGGTGCCGACGAAGGCAACGCCGTCGTCGACATCGTCACCGCCGCACGTCAGCTGGTGCCGACTCTGGCACCGACATGGTTCGCCATCGGCCATTCCCAAGGCGGCCAGGCCGCCCTCTTCGCCGCCAACGGGGCGCACCGGGCGGCTGGTCTGCACCTCGGCGGCACGGTCGCCATCGCACCGGCCAGCCACCTCGAAGCGATGCTTCCCGGCGTCATCGCCTCACACCAGTCCTCCGAGCTGTCCTTCGCCCTGTACTCCCTTGCCGGGCTGAGCGCCACGGATCCGTCGGTCAACCTCCGCTCGCTGCTGGGGGCTTCGGCCGCCAAGACCGCCGCCCGGGTGCTGGGCCAGTGCCTCAAGGCGGGGTACACGACGCTGAGCGACGTCACCACCGAGCAGACCCTTCCGCTGAGCAGCGAACAGCTCCGCCGGGTGGGCAACGAAATGGGTGCCTACGGCGACCCGGACCGCACCGCGATCCACGGTCCCGTGCTCGTCATCCAAGGCGGGGCCGACCAGGACGTACCGCCGCAGTGGACCACGGCTGTGGTCCACAACCTGCGGTCGCTCGGTTCACCCGCGGTCGTCGAACGCACCTATCCGGGCTTTGACCACGACCAGGTGCTCGGCCAGTCCGTGTGCGATCTGCTGACGTTCCTCAGCACCCACGGAGGACGCCCGGCGGCCAACTGCGCCCCGTACCAGACCGACGTCAGCTGAGACCGGGCGACGCGGCGGATCTTCGCCGCCATCGCCACCGCGCGGGCGAACCCCGAGCGGCACGGTCACCATGCGGCCGGTCGCGGCCGCGGGAGCGGGACGTGCTTCGCTCGATGCGCCCTGGGCCGCTTCCTGGCCTGGCTCAGCGCACTCCGGAGGCATTCCTCGACCAGCTTGACCTGCTCCAACATCGCTCGGGCCCAGTCCCGCTCGTGTGTGTAGAGCTCCGAGGCGGCGTCGCGGATCGACAGCGACTCGCTCACGCTGCGCAGTCCCGCCTGCATGGCGTGGACATCCGCCTCAAGCCACAGTCGCACCATCGACGCCAGCTCCACCGGCTGGCGGTGCAGCGTCTCCTCGTGCCACCACCGTGCCGGGGCCAGGTCGAACAGCCAGTTCTTGGCCGACTGCTCGAAGTCCGGCGAGCCCGGCGGGCGGACCGAGCCCGGCCAGTTCGCAGGCGGTCGCTCGTGCCGGTCGGGGGACGAATCCGGGTGCGGAGTGGAACGTGCCATGTTGCGCTCCCTGGTTGATCACCTCATTGGCGAGGCAGTGTTTACGGATTACGCCGGGGACGAGGAGCGGTGGGGGCGGTGCGGGCCGGTGGCTCCTCGCGCCCTGGGACCAGGATCTCTAGCAGCTAATTGTCAGCGAACGATATCTACTCGCTGGTATGCGCACAAGGTTCCGAATTGCCAGTACTGGCGTGACCGGACTCAGCGCGCCGCGGGGGTGGCCGCGAGTGCCTCCACCGCGGCGGCGACCGCGGCGGGGTCGGAGATCATCGTGAGGTGCCGGGCCCTGGGGATGACGGTGGGCGCCGGAGCGCCGATGCGTGCCGCGGTCCGGGTCGGCGTCTGGCGGCTGAAGACATCGTCCCGCGCGCCGAAGACCACCGCCTTGGGCAGGTCCACACCGCGAAGCCGCGCCAACTGGTCGGCGGGCAGGCCGGGTACGCCGTCGCCGAGCATGCTCCACAGCGCGCCCTCGGCGCCGGACACCTGGTAGGGCCGCCGCCATACGTCCACGCCCCCGCTGTCCAGCGCCGGGCAGCCGGGCCCGCACCGCGAGTTGTACAGCCCGCGGATCAGCGAGTCGGAGCCGAGCCCGAGCCGCAGCAGGCTGGTGCGGAACGGATCGAGCAGCACGTAGCGGAACGCGGGCGGCGGACCGGCGCCGGTGTCGAGGGCGTCACCGTCGAGCAGCATCAGCCCCCCGATGCGTCCGGGCGTGCGCAACGCGGCCTCCGCGACCATGGCGGCGCCGCTGGAGTGGCCCACCAGCAGTGGACGATTGCCCGGACCGCCCAGATGCATCGCGTCCAGGAAGCCGAGGAGCTGTCGGGTGAGGTGGTCGACCGTGTACGGGCCACGCCGTTGGCTGTAGCCGTCGCCGGTGAGGTCGAGGGCGTACACCCGG
This sequence comes from Streptomyces sp. NPDC020096, assembly GCA_040631425.1. GTDB lineage: Bacteria > Actinomycetota > Actinomycetes > Streptomycetales > Streptomycetaceae > Streptantibioticus_A. The sequence goes on along the minus strand of JBEYJY010000040.1, from coordinate 46,529 downwards.
TGGTTCCGGGCGAGCAGCGGAGCAAGGCGCGACCAGGTGTCGACCGATTCGAAGGCGCCGTGCACGAGGACGATCGGGGTGCCGGTGTCCCCCCACGTCTGGTAGCGGGTGCGGATGTCGGCCGCCTGTACGTACGTGAGCCCCGAAGGAGGCGCGGCCCGCCCGGCCGTGGCGTCGTTGTACCCGTACGACGCCAGCGTCACCGCGATCAGTAGCCCGGCACAGATCAGGGCGATGCGCCGGGACCACCGCGCCAGCCGCGAGCGGGGCCGGGAGGGGGCCGTGGCGCAAGCGGGCGACCCGTCGGCGGATCCGCGCGGGTCGTCGAGCGGCGCTGTCTGTTCGTTCGTCACTGCGTGATCCAAACCGCGTGTCCTGGGGATGAGGGCCTGGTCATCACGGCCAGGCACCGGCGCCCGCCCGTCCGGCCGTGGCGGCAGCGGCCGGGGGCGGCACGCGCAGCATTGTGCCCCGCGAGGCTGTCCGCGCCGCGAGCAACCCTCGCTGCTGCCCCCGGTCCACGCATCGCACCGAGGAAGGCATGGGAGGTACTCCGTCCGCAGCATTGACCGGGACATGATCAAGATTTACAGTCCTGAAATCAGTTAGGAAACTTTCCTAACTGATGGGGGAGTCTCATTCGACCAAGCGACCATCAAGGGAGATGCGCATGAAGCGCACTGCGGTCCGTTTCCTGATCCCGGTCTCTCTCGCCGCGGCGCTCGGCACCGCGGTGGCCGCCCCGGCGACGGCCACCATGACCGCGACGCCCAGGGCCGACCAGCGAACGATCTACATGATGGACGACATCACCGCGGCGTTCGAGCAGAGCGCGAACTCTCCGCGCTACGCCAACATCGAGAACGACAACGACGGTTGCGGCTGGACGGCTGGCTGGATCGGATTCTGCACCGCCACCGGCGACATGCTGGACCTGGTGAAGCGGTACAACGCCGACGAGCCCGGCAACGTGCTGGCCAAGTACACCGACACCCTGCAGCAGTTGGCCGACTCCGGCAGCGACGACACCAGCGCGCTGGGCAGTTCCTTCCCCGACGGCTGGAAGCAGGCCGCGCAGGACCCGACATTCGTACAACTGCAGCTCCAGGTCGGCCACGACACCTACCTGGCTCCGGCACAGAACCTCGCCGCCAAGGAAGGCATCACGACGAATCTCGGTCTGGAGAACCTCTTCGACACCGCCCTGATGATGGGCCCCGGCCCCGGCGACTGCGACGGTATGGTCAAGATCGCCGGTGAGACCAACGCCGCACTCGGCGGCAACCCCGGCTCCGGGGTCGACGAAGCCCAGTGGCTGTCCCGGTTCAACGCCATCCGCCAGCAGCACATGACCAACCCCTGTACTCCTGGACGGCAGAACGACTGGCCGCAGGCCGTCGACCGGTCACAGGCGCTGCAGCAGCTGGCAGATCAGGGCAACTGGGACCTGACCGCACCGCTGACCGTGGGTGCCGACTTCAACATCACCATCACCGATCCGCACGACTGAGATCCCGCACCGCTGAAAGGAGCAACAGTGTTCCGCACCGTAACGCGACATCTCCTCGTGGCGGCCACCGCGCTGCTGATGGTGGTCGCGGGATCCGCTGTCGGCCAGGCGGCCCCGCGCGACGCCGCCGCCTGGACCGGGACGTTCGACGGATTCAACGGATCCGCCTGGGCCGCCGCATGGGGAGTTGACACCTCCGACGGTCACGACTGGGGCTGGGACCAGATGCGGGCCGTGTCCGATCCGGACAGGGGCAGCGCCCTCCAGGTGTTCTACGGCCAGGGATCCGGCGCCCACTCCTGTTATGAGAGCGGGGACTGCCCGAACCCCGGTGGCGGCCAGTTCTACATGGACCTGTCGGCCATGGGGCGTTCCGACCTGGTCAACGCCTCCAGCCTGGACCTTCGCTACTACGTGAAGTTCGACAACGGCTTCGACTTCGGCCGGGGCGGCAAGTTGCCAGGCCTCTATGGGGGTGCGCCGGGTTCGGAGAGCGGCGGCAACCACGACGGCAGCGCCTTCTCCACCCGCTACATGTGGCGCGACCACCCCAACGCCGGTGCCGGAGAGGTCTACTTCTACTCGCCGACGGGCAGCGGCTACGGCGACGACCTGGGCCTGGGCAACTGGCAGTGGCAGGGCGACGGTCAGTGGCATGCCGTCGAGCAGCAGGTCGACCGGTCGGCCGGCACGGTGAAGGTCTGGCTCGACGGGCAGCGGGTCCTCACCGGCACCGGTGTGTCCGGCCTGGACCAGATCCCGTTCGGCGGTGTCTTCTTCTCGACGTTCTTCGGCGGAAGTGACAACAGTTGGGGTCCGGGCCAGGACGAGCACGCCTACTTCGCCGACTTCGAGTTGAGCACCCAGTACATCGGCCCCTGAGCCTCCTCGCGAAGCAACGTGACATTGTACGCTGGTGTCCTGTAGGCCCATAGAGGACCGAGGACCACTGATGAGCCACCTCAAGCGCAGCTTGACCACCGTTCAGGAACGGCTGCGCGACAAGGTCGCCGATGCCCTGCACGCGGCGCTCATCGCCGGTGAACTCCGGCCAGGGGTGGTCTACTCGGCCCCCGCGCTCGCCGCCGACTTCGGCGTCTCGGCAACTCCGGTACGTGAGGCCATGCTTGACCTCGCCCGCGAAGGGCTGGTCGAGCCGGTGCGCAACAAGGGCTTCCGCATCACGGAGATGACCGAGAGCGATCTCGACCAGTACACCGAGATCCGCGCCCTCATCGAAGTGCCCACCGTCGGCCGGGTCGCCAGCATCGCCGACCCCGAGCGGCTGCGTGAACTGCGCCCGGTCGCGGAGGAGATCGTCACCTCCGCCCGGGCGCACGACCTCATCGGCTACCTGGACGCCGATCGGCGGTTCCACCTCGGCCTGCTGGCGCTGGCCGGAAACGCCCGACTGGTCGAGTCGGTGGACGAACTACGCAAGCGCTCCCGCCTCTACGGGCTGACGAGGCTGGACGAGCGCGGTGAACTGGTGTCCTCGGCCGAGGAACACCTGGAACTGCTCGACCTGGTGGCCGCCGGTGATGTCGAGGGGGCCGAGGCCTGTATGGCCCGCCATCTCGGGCACGTTCGCTCGTTGTGGGCGAAGGGCGGGGAAGAGGGCGGTGGTTGGCGTCCGGAGCTGAGGTCCGTCGGCCGCTGAGGCGCGCCAACAAGCAGCTTGCTGGTTCCTGACCCCTTGTCAGTGCAATTTCACATTACTATGTTACCGGTCGCATCGCCGTGAGCTTTTCCCCCCTCACCGCCACCTCTGGAGTGACCGTGACCAAGCGCTCCGCTCAACTCGCCCTGATCGCAGCCCTGTCCGCCGCGCTGGCCATACCCGCCGTGGTTCCCGTCCAGGCCCTCAACCCCACCGCAAGCAGGCCGCCGATCCCCGCCGATCGCGGAGCCAACCGCTTCGACCAGGTCGACCGCGTCGCCAAGGCGCCCAGCCCGATCGCCCAGCCAGTGCCGTCCCCTGGCGGCGGCAGCCTGATCGCGGCCGGTCGGCTTCCCGCCGCGCTCTCCAGATCGAGCCGCACCCCGGCCCTGGCCGCGCCCGCTCCTCGTACCTCCTCGGCCGTCAGCGCGGCCGGCGTGCCCTGCACCCTCGACGGGATCACCCATCTCGACCCGCAGCAACTCGCCGACTTCCTCACCGATCCGGCCGTCACGTCCGACAACTGCCTCACCGGCCTGATATGGACCTGGGACGCGCGACTCGCCCCCGTGATGTCCCCGGGCCACATCCAGGCCGTCGCGAACCGCATCGCCACCATCGCCCCGGGCCACGACGGTACGGACAGCAGCCACCTCTACGAACTGTGGACCTATCTGCACGCCGTCTCGTACCAGGCCTTCTCGCACCCCGAGATCAACCTGTCCGACCCCGCCACCCTGTCCGCGCTGCAGAACGCCATGGACGCCTACGCCAGAGCCCCGCACACCTTCGACCCGACCGGCAACAACGGCTACACCCTGCGCGAGGCGTTCTTCGCCGTGGACATCCCCGGCCTGCGCCAGAACCAACTACCCCTGATCAAAAAGGTGTTGGGCACGCTCGCCGCCGGCACCCCGACCGCCACCGACCCCGGCTGGGGCGCCGCCGTCCTCGGCGCACTGAGCGTCAACTACCTCGGTGTCTACGACGGCAACATCGACACCGCCTTCCGTGCCGCGGTCGCCGCCGACTCCGACTACCGCGCCGCCTTCCGGCAGTTCGCCACGTACAGCCACCTCACCGGCACCGCGAACGCCTGGGCGGTGCACGACGCGCTGGGGGAGTACGGACGCTTCGGGCAGATCGCCGCCCTGAAGGACACCGTGGTCCCCGACCTCGGCACCCTGCTGGGCACCACCGTGCACAACTTCGGCAAGAGCACACAGCCTTGGGCCGCGGTCGTCGGCTGGCTGGAGTACTACCAGGACTGCGCCCGGTACCTGGTCTGCAAGGACCAGATCGAGAAGGCGGTCTTCCCACGTACGTACCGCTACGACAACGGCACCATCGAAGTCCACACCGCACTGCCGCAGAAGACCGTCGACCAGCTCTACTACGCCAGCAAGCAGGTCAAGACCCAGGTCTTCCGGGTGCTCGGCACCGACACCCCGCTGGCCGGCGACCCCAACACCACCCTGCACATCCACCTGTACGCCTCGCGATCGGACTACGAGGTGTACCAGCCCCTGCTGACCGGCCTGAGCACCAGCAACGGCGGCATCTACATCGAGGACGGCGCCACCTTCTACACCTACCAACGCCGCGTCCCGCAGGACTCCTCGCTCACCCTCGAGGAACTGTTCCGCCATGAGTACACCCACTACCTGAACGGCCGTTGGGCCGTCCCCGGCATGTTCGGCACCCCCCGCTGGTACACCGGCGACCTGGTCACCGCCATGGACGAAGGCACCGCGGAGTTCTTCGACGGCAGCACCCGCAGCGAGGGCATCAGGGTGCGCAAGTCACTCGTCGAGGGCATCATCAGCGACACCGCGGGAGGCGGGCCCCGTATGACCGTCAACGAACTGCTGCACGCCACCTACGATTCGGGCTTCCGCTTCTACGACTACGCGGGCACCTTCTTCGAGTTCCTCTGGCAGCAGCACCCTTCCCTGATCCGCGAGATGTACGGCTATGAGCGCGCCGACAATCCGTCCGGCTTCGACGCCTGGCGGACCAGACTGGGCGCCGACGCCGCCCTGCAGAAGGAGTACAACGCCTTCCTCGACCGGCAGATCGCCCAGGTGGCCAAACTCTGGGTGCCGACCACGGCGTTCACGCCCATCAGCTCGCTGAAGTACGCGAGCGCCGCGCAGGTGCGCTCCGCCTTCGCCAAGGCCACGCGGCTGACGCCGGTCTGCCGGGACAACGGCGACTGGAAGAACCGGCCGCGCTTCATCTGCACCGGCCGTATCACGGCCGAACTCACCAACTCCGGCAACCGCGACCAGGTCTTCGAGGACGTGTCCCACGCGGTCGACCACCTCATACTGGACCGCACCACGAAGACCGCGAACAACCTGGCCGACATGAACTGCTCCTTCGGCGCGGTCGCCATCAAGTCGGGCAGCCGCACCGGCACCGCCAACTACACCTGCGAGGGCCCGCTCCGTTGACGGCAACCGCCGCGGCTGGCTTCCTGTGCCAGCCGCGGCGGGGCGTCGAGCAGGGGAGTCGGACGCTCAGCGGCGTCGCGGTTCGTTCCAGATGCCGTTGATGGGTTCGGCGTACAGATCGTTCTTGGTCAGACTGGGAAGGCGCAGTGCGGCCTCCACGGTGCGCAGCATGCTGTAGTGCGTGTAACGGTCCGCGGAGGTGCTGCCCGCTCGGACTCCCTGGGAGCCGAGGACGAGGGTGGGAATGCGCTGCGACGGCTGCTGCCCGTCGGCCGCGTCCTCGTCCCAGGTGATGATGAGCAGGGAACGCTGGGTCTTCCACGCGGGGGAGTTGAAGATGGTCGGCAGGGTCTGGGAGAGCCAGGTGTCTCCGGCGGTGACGCCGCACCCCTCCATGTCGTCGCAGTCGTCGGCGCTGAGCCAGGAGAAGGTCGGGGTGGTCGAGGTCTTCTGCAGGTCGCTGCTCATCTGGGTGAGCGGCTGAAGGTGGGCCTTGCAGTTGACCGGGTTGTCCTTGACGTCCTTGAAGAAGTAGAAGGGCAGGTCGTCGATGGTGTAGGCGCCGTGGGCGGTGGTGTCGCAGGGGCCCGCGGCGTTCTGCATGTAGCCGCGCCAGGTGCCGCCCGCCTTGGTGACCAGGTCGCCGATGTGCGGGGCGTTGACCGTGCTGGCGAACGGGGTGTTGTCGTTGACGTTGAACAGGCTGCCACCGGCCATGGCGACGTAGTTGGGGTCGCTCGGGTGCACCTCGGCCATGGCGTTGGTGAGGTTGGCACCCTTGGGGACCAGGCTGTTGAGGTAGGGCGCCGCTGTCTTGTTGCCGATGATGCCGTTGTAGTCCTGGTTCTCCATCATCACGTAGAACACGTGGTCGTACCCGGGTACGTGGGGCGTCGGCGGGGTGGGCTTCGGCGGGGCGGGTACCGGGGTGGAGATCCTCAGGGAGAGGTCGTCGACGTAACCCTGTCCGTGGCCTTGGCGGTTGGTGGGCTGCGGGCCGGTGATGGTCATCACCGTGCGGATCGCACGGGTGCCGACCGGGATCTTGCCGAGTGCCTGCTCGGGGAGCAGTTCGGTGGTGTAGCGGCGCATCTGCGGGGTGACCGGCTTCAGCGTCGCCGATCCCAGCGCCTTGCCGTTGGAGCCCAGGAAGGTGCTGGTCACGGTGGCGTTGTCGCTGACGGCCCCGGTGCCGCCGAGCCATCCGGTGAGGTTGTAGGTGACACCGCCGCGGTCGATGCGCTTGGCGGCGGCTGACACGTTGGCGGTCTGGGTGCCGGTGCTCACTCCGCCACCGCCGCCGGAGAAGAAGTTCCTGCCGCGGTTCTTCGGGCCGGGGCTGGTCGGCGTCGGGTAGTTGGTGATGCCTTCGCCGCCCTTGGCGCCGTAGGCCGTGCCGTTGAGCGGGCCGGTGACCTTCCAGCCGGGGACGGTGTTGGTGTCCACGCCGATCTGGGTGCCTTCGCCCAGCTCGGCATCGCCGTTGACGATCAGGTTCGGCCCCGTGCCCGGGTTCGGTGCGGGCGGCGGGGTGGTCGGGGGCTGCGGTGTCGGGGCGGGCTGGACGGTGAGTTGAACCGGGCCGGCCAGTGCCGTGTAGCCGTCGTCGTGGAGGTAGTAGACGTCATACGTCCCCGGGGACAGCGTGTAGGTGTCGAAGGTGACGGTGCCGCTGGCGTTCGGGGTGTACTGCCACATCGTCGAGGACTGCGTGCCGGGCTTGACCCCCGAGGGGTAGAGCCCGACCCAGTTCTTGGCGCTGAGGTCGGCCGCGGGAGCCGAGTAGGTGAAGGTGACCGCCTCACCCTGGTGCACCGGTGCTGGGGTCGTCTCGGTGAGTGTCGGGCCACCGGCCACGGCGGCCGAGGACGAGGGGGACGGTGCGGGTGCCGAGACGGCCTGAGAAGCGCCGGTGGCTGCCAGGGACAACGTCACTGTGGTCACCGTGGCGAGTTGGAAGCCTCTACGGCGCCAGGAAAGTTGTTCAGACATGTTGAGGACTGTGATCGGTGATGTGATCCGTCGCACAACACATGGATGACGTCCTGGCGAACAGTTGATGGGCGGCGACGGTGTGCGGCCGGCTCGTCGGAACTGCGCCCGGTTCACGGCGTTTTGGGGAGGTGGTAGATGGGGTACGTCCCGGAATCCCGCCAATGGCCGACCCCGCCACCATGTCCAAGTCGGCGGAACCCGCCGTCGGCTGAGTGGGGTGCGACAGGCGAAATCGGACGAACGGGGGTGCGTGGCGGGCTCCGTCGACCCACTGGCCGGTTCCCGCGCGGTTGCTGGTCCGGGGTCTGCCGCAGTCCGGGCCGCGGGTGGCGCGGGGCGCTCCGGTCGGTTGAGCACGGGAGACCGGCACTGGCAGGAAAGAGTCGCTCGCTGCGCAGTGATCACGCCAGTCTCAATTTCCCTCTGTAGTTGATGACTTGCACACCGTTACCGTTGCCGTGTTCGTTTCCACCAACTTCGATCCAAAGGATCCAAAGGAGACGTATGCGCACGTTAGCGCCCTTGGGGCGGTTCTTCGCCATCGCCGTGTCGGGTCTCGCGCTCGCCGCGATTCCCGTCTTCGCCGCACCGGCGCAGGCGGCCCCCGCCCCGTCAGCCGGCCACCACGCCACCGCCAAGCGACCGCTGGACAACGGCTACTTCCTGGCCGGCTCAACGCTCTTCCGCAACCAGGCCTGGACGTCCGGCAACGGGCGGGCGGTCCTGCGCCTGCAGCAGGACGGCAACCTGGTCCTGTACAAGGACGGCCAGGCCGTGTGGCAGGCCGACGGCGCCTGGCCCAGCGGCGCCAGTGCCGTGATGCAGGCCGACGGCAACTTCGTGGTGTACGCCCGGGGCGGCCACCCGGTGTGGGCCTCCGGGACATGGGGGTACGCCGGGGCCTATCTGGCCGTGCAGGATGACGGCAACCTCGTCGTCTACACCGCCGACGGCATCCCGGTCTGGGCGACCAACACCGGAGACTGACGCATCGTGAGCTCCCCACGGCGGCAGCCCGCCGCCATGGGGAGTTTTATGCGTGTGGAGCGTTGAACCACGGCGGCCACCGTCACACCCGGTCCGCCTCCAGCGCCGTCCGCACACGCGTCGCCACCCCCGCCGCCTCCTGGTCCGAGGAGTAGCGCGACCGGGGCCAGAAGAAGCCGCGCAGCCCGTCCTTGGGGTTGCGCGGCACCACATGCACATGGAAGTGCGGCACCGACTGGCTGACCCGGTTGTTGGCGGCGACAAACGAACCAGCGGCTCCCATGCCGCGCTCCACCGCCCCCGTGATCAGCCGGACGCGGGCGAAGAACGGGCCCACCTGCGCCTCGGGCAGATCCAGCAGAGTCTCGACGTGCCGCTTGGGCACCACCAGCACATGCCCCGGGAACAGTGGTCGGGCGTCCAGGAAGGCCACCGTCGTCTCGTCCTCGAAGACCCGGTGGGCGGTCGTCTCACCCGTCGCGATCGCACAGAAGATGCAGTTCACGACGACAGTCAACTACCCGTCCGGCCGATCTGACCCGTAACGCGGGGATGGGTTCCGCTCGCCAGGGGCGGGACGTTCGGCTCGCGCCCGGGAACGCGGTACCGGGCGCTGTTCCCGATACCGCCGCGGAGCGCGAAGCTGGAGGTGAGGGGGGTTCGCGGGTGAGCGGCGTGGGCCGGTGCATGGAGGAGCGGGATGAACGGCTCCGTAGCGATCGGGAAGATCTTCGGAATACCCCTACGGGCCCACTGGAGCGTGCTGGTGCTGGTGGTGCTGCTGGGGTACGGCCTCGGGAGAGGCACCATCCCCGCACTGGCTCCCGGTCGGGGTGCGGGCGTCTACACGGTGGCCGCGCTGCTCGGTGCGCTGGCCCTGCTGGCGAGTCTGCTGCTGCATGAGTCGGCACATGCCGTCGTCGCCCGCAGGCGCGGCGTGGCGGTGGAGGACATGACGCTCTGGGCACTGGGCGGAGTCACGCGGATAGGGCGGGCGGAGACTCCGCGCGCGATGCTGGTGATCTCCGGCTGCGGTCCGCTGGCCAGCCTTCTGCTGGGCGGGATCGGGATCGGCGGTGCGGCGGCGGTACGTGCCGCGCTCGGCTGGAACGTGTCGGCGGCCGTCCTGTTCTGGGTGGGCTGGGCCAATGTGCTGCTCGCCGGGTTCAACCTGCTGCCCGCCGCTCCGCTGGACGGAGGGCGGATCGTGCAGGCCGTGCTGTGGGGGCGCACCGGAGACCGGGAGCGTGCGGAGCGGGTCGCCGGGCGCTGCGGGCAGGTGGTGGGAACGCTGCTGCTGGGGCTTGGCGTCATCAGCTTCTTCCGCGGCGCTGCCAACGGCCTGTGGCTGATGCTCATCGGGTTCTTCCTGTCCGGTACCGCCGGGGCGGAAGCCCAGCGCGCCACGCTGAGCGCCGCACTGCGCGGGGTCCCGGTGGCGCGCGCCATGTCGGCCCCCGTCGTGACGAGTCCGGAGTGGCTGACGGTGACCCGGTTCCTTGAGGAGATGGAATCCCAGCGGCGCCATTCCGCGATACCGCTGATCGGCATCGACGGTCGCCCCTCCGGCATCGTGACCATGCGTCAGCTCGCCATGGTGCCCGGGCCGGACCGGGACGAGGTCCGACTCCGTGATGTGGCCACACCCCTGTCCCGCTGCACCCTCGCCGCCCCGGACGAGGACCTCGTCGATGCTCTCGGCCGGGCGGGCCCAACCGGCTCACTGCGGATCCTGGTCGTGGACGGCGGTCAACTCGTCGGCATCGTCACCGCACACGACATCTCGCGGCTCACCCAACTCCTGTCGAACCGGCCCACGGTCAGGCGCGACGGCTCGCGGTGACGGCCCCGGCCCGCCTGCGTGCACGCCGTTGCGCCGTGCCACACCGCGTGGTCGCTCTCCCTCGGACCGTGAGCGGCCTAGGGTCTGTGCGGACGGAACTTTGTCGGGGTACCGGCTGAAGATCCGCCGGACAGGCTTCAGCCCACCGCTGACGAGTACAGGAACTGACTATGGGCGCCTCGCCGCCGCAACTGCCCGGCGTACTGGGCGACTTGGCCCCACTGCTGGATCACTGGGGGTATCTGGCGGTCGGCGGTCTGGTGTTCCTGGAGGACTTCGGCATTCCGGTTCCCGGCGAGACGTTGCTGATCGCCGCGGCGGTCTACGCGGGAGCAGGGCGCCTGAACATCTTCGCGGTGGCCGTGATCGCCTTCCTCGCCGCCGTCTGCGGCGACAACGTCGGCTACGCCATCGGTCGCTTCGGCGGACACCGGCTCGTCACCCGCTACGGGCGCTATGTGCTGTTGACCCCCGAGCGCGTCGCCAAGGCCGAGGCGTTCTTCGACCGCCATGGCGGGAAGGTGGTCACCGTCGCCCGGTTCATCGAGGGCCTGCGCCAGGCCAACGGCATCATCGCCGGTCTGGCCGAGATGCCCTGGCTGCGGTTCCTCGCCTTCAACGCTCTGGGCGCGGCCCTGTGGGTCGGTACCTGGGTGGCCATCGGCGACCTCGCTGGGCAGCACCTCGACACCGTTTACCCGGCGATCCAACGCTACGAGCTGTACCTACTGGCCGCGATCGCGGTGCTGATCCTCGCCCTCGTCATCCGCCGACTGCACCGCCGCAGGGTCGCCAAGAGGTCGGATTCCTGACGGGGCATCAGGCGTGACCGCGACGTGGCAGTGCCATCCAACGGGTGAAACCCGATCAGTCGACGTTCCAGGCCGGAACGCCTGGGCAGAACATGGGCGGTGCCCCCCGGTCGCTGACGATGAGGCAGGCGTGATCCGTAAGAGAGTGATCGTGTCCGGAGAGGTGCAGGGAGTGTTCTTCCGCGACACCTGCCGCCGTACCGCAGTGGAGCATGGCGTGGCGGGCTGGGTGCGGAACCTGCCGGACGGGACGGTTGAGGCCGTGTTCGAGGGCGCGCCGGACGCCGTTGAGCAGATGGTCTCGTGGGCGCGCCAAGGCCCGCCTTTGGCGATCGTCGACCGGGTTCTCGTCTACGACGAGGAACCCCAGGGACTCAACGGCTTCGAGATCCGCCCGAAGCCCGGGGGCTAGAAGGCCGACAGGCACTGGCGAATCTCGCGTGTCGTGCGGCGGTGGGTGGAGCGCCGGTCCTCGATGTCGACGGAGTCGGTACGCAGCGCGCTCCAACACAAGGCCGTTCAGGGGGCGTTGCGCCATGCCAGCCGCGCTGGGCGCTTCGGCAATCGCATCAGAACGAGCAGGGGAGGGCTGCCGTGACGGGGTGTGCCTGCCTGCCGGGCTGGCGTCAGGCGGCATTCTCGCGGAGGAAGTCGAGCAGGGCCCGGTTGACCTCTTCGGCATGGGTCCAGCCGATGTTGTGCGGGCCGCCGGAGATCTCCACCAGTCGGCTGTTCCTGATGAGTGCCGGTAGGCGCCTGCCGGAGGAGTCGATGGGCAGGATGCGGTCGTCCGTCCCCTGGACGATGAGGGTGGGAACGTCGATCTTCGGCAGGTCGGCCCGGAAGTCGGTCAGCCACGCGGTGACGCACTCGACCGCGGCCGTGGCCGATGCGCCGACCGCGACGTTCCAGCTCAGCTGCCATGCCTGGTCGCTGATGAGGGTGCCGCGGAATGTGTCGACGTTGTAGAAGTCGTCGAGGAACGCCTTCATATAGGCCGGTCGGTCCGCGACGACCGCCCGCTGGATGCCGTCGAACACACTCTGGTCGACGCCCTCGGGATTGTCGTCGGTCTTGAGCAGGAACGGCGGTATCGGACCCAGCAGGATCGCCTTGCTGACGCGGCCGGACCCGTGGGTGCCGAGGTAGCGGGTCACCTCGCCGGTGCCCATGGAGAACCCCACCAGGACGAGGTCCCGCAGGTCCAGCTTGGTGATGAGGGAGTTGAGGTCGGCGGTGAAGGTGTCGTAGTCGTAGCCGAAGGCGGGCTGGCTGGACTTCCCGAAACCGCGGCGGTCGTACGTGATGACACGGTGTCCGGCGTTGAGCAGCACCGGCGACTGCTTCTCCCACGACTGGCCGCTGAGGGGGTACCCGTGGATCAGGACCACCGGCCTGCCCTCGCCGTGGTCCTCGTAGTAGAGATCGATGCTCCCGGAGTTCTCCTGGCCCACAGTGGCGTACGGCATCGACTTCCCCAATCTCCGTCAGGCAGCGCGAACGCGATCCACCCGGACGCACCAAGCTCCATCGCAACCGACACCGGCGGTGATCGCATCTTGAGCACTCACATACCGGCCGCCCGGCGCCGCCACGCGGTTGCCGCCAGCCGTCAGAGCGCCTCCAGGATCGTGGCGTTGGCGAGGCCACCGGCTTCGCACATGGTCTGCAGGGCATATCGCGCACCACGCTGGTGCATGGCGTTGACGAGGGTCGTCATCAGCCGGGTGCCGCTGGCGCCCAGGGGGTGGCCCAGAGCGATGGCGCCGCCGTTGACGTTGACCTTCGCCGGGTCCGCGCCGGTCTCCTGCAGCCAGGCCAGGACGACGCTGGCGAACGCCTCGTTGACCTCGAACAGGTCGACGTCCGCCAACCGCAGCCCGGCGCGGCGCAGCACCTTCTCCGTGGCCGGGATGACACCGGTGAGCATCAGCAGCGGGTCTGATCCGGTGACCGCGAAGCTGTGCAGCCGTGCCATCGGCCGCAGCCCGAGGCGGGCGGCGGTCTGGCTGGAGGTGATCAGCACGGCGGAGGCTCCGTCGTTGACCGGGCTGCTGTTGCCCGCCGTGACCGACCAGTCGATCTGCGGGAAGCGCTCGGCGAAGACCGGGTCGGCGAAGGCCGGGCGCAGTCCCGCGAGGACGTCGGGGGTGGTGCCCGGCCGTACGGACTCGTCGGCGGTCACCACGTCGGCGCCCGTGGTGACGGGGGTGAGTTCGGCGTCGAACAGGCCGTCAGCGTATGCCTGTGCGGCTCGCCGGTGCGAGGTGGTGGCGAAGGCGTCCATCTGCTCCCGGCTGATGGACCACTTGGCGGCGATCAACTCGGCGCTGATGCCCTGCGGGACGAGTCCGTCGGGGTACCGGGCGGCGATCCCGGGGCCGAACGGGTCGGCGCCCGGCGGCACGTTGGACCACATCGGCACCCTGCTCATGGACTCGACGCCGCATGCGACGACCAGGTCGTAGGCGCCGGAGATGACGCCCTGGGCCGCGAAGTGCACGGCCTGCTGGGATGAGCCGCACTGCCGGTCGACGGTGGTCGCCGGGACGGACTCGGGGAATCCGGCGGACAGCCAGGCGTTGCGGGTGGTGTTCATCGCCTGCTCGCCGACCTGGTCGACGCAGCCGCCGATCACATCGTCGACCAGCGCGGGATCCACGCCGCTGCGGTCGATGAGGGCGCTCAGGGTGTGGGCGAGCAACTGGACCGGATGGACACCGGCGAGCGCACCGCCCGGTTTGCCCTTCCCGATCGGAGTGCGTACGGCTTCGACGATGACGGCGTCGTTCATGTCCGGCTGCCTCCTGGGCGATCGGGGCCGGCCGTTGGATGCCAGACAGCGTCGCCTTGGGTGAGTTTGAATTCTGAACCCACTCTAGCCCAGTGAGTTTGAGAAGCAAATGCACGGAACTATGCTGGGACGATGAAGAACCCACGCCCCTGTTCGGTTGCCGACGCGCTCGCCGTCGTCGGGGAGAAGCACTCCCTGCTGGTGCTCCGTGAGGCCTTCCTGGGCGTCCGGCGCTTCGACGCGATGGTCCGTAACATCGGCGCGCCGCGTGACGTTCTGGCCGCGCGCCTGCGCCATCTCGTCGAGGCGGGGGTGCTGGAGAAGGTCCCGTACAGCGAACGGCCGCAGCGCTTCGAGTACCGCCCCACCGCGGCGGGCTGGGAACTCCAGCCCGTGCTGCTGATGCTCATGAACTGGGGCGACCGGCACCTCGCCGGCCGGCCGCCGATGGTCCTGCGACACTCCTGCGGCGCCGACCTGGCCCCCGTCGTCGTCTGCGGGACCTGCGGCGATCAGGCGGTCCGGGGCACGCTCACGCCACGCGTCGAGGCCCCTGGCTGGACCACCACCGGCCCCACCGCCGACTGAAACGTGCCCGCTGACCCCCCGGTGGGCACTACCAGACCGGTGACGCGGGACCGCCGGTAACCGGTTCAGGCGGCGCCTGGCGGCGATCTGGAGGCAAGCTGGGGACATGCTCCTTCGGCCGCTGAGCGGAATCCCCCGTTCCTGGCAGCCAGGCCACGCGCCCGCGCTGGTCGCGCTTCCGCTGGCGCTCATCGCCGTGATCGTCGTCGTCGACGTACTCTTGCCGCCGCACATCCATCTCGGTCCGCTGCTCGTGGCGGCCCCCGCGGTCTCGGTGGCGTTCGCGGGGGCGCGCCTGACGGCGCTGATCGGGCTCCTCGCGGTCGCGGCGCAGGTGCTGATCGGGGTGACGAGAGGGGTGCTGACCACAGCGAACATCGAGGCCCAGATCGCCGCGCTGATCGTGGTGTCGGGCCTCCTCGTCGTTTTCAGCCTGGTACGTGACCGGCGTGAGCGCCAGTTGCACCAGGTGAGGTCGGTGGCCGAGGCCGCCCAGCACGTCCTCCTGCGGCCGCTGCCCCGCCGCAGCGGCCCACTGCAGCTCGGCTGCCTTTACCTCCCGGCCGAGGAAGAGGCCGAAATGGGCGGAGACCTCTACGCGGCCGCCCGCACTCCCACCAGCACCCGGCTGCTCATCGGCGACGTCCGCGGCAAGGGCCTGGCCGCGATCAGCCACGCGGCCCTGCTGCTCGGGGCCTTCCGCGCGGCCGCCCACCGGCAGGCCACCCTGCCGCGGCTGGCCATCCACCTCGACGGTGCCACCCGCTGGGACACCAACCAGTGGCACGCCGATGCGGACCAGGACACCGACGAGTCCTTCGCGACCGCCACCTTCCTGGACATCCCCGACCACGAGGCGGTCGTCCACCTGATCGCCTGCGGTCACCCACCACCGCTGCTGTTCCACGACAACCGCGTGACCATGCTCCCGACCAAGACCAGCCACATGCCGATCGGGCTGGGCGGACTCGTCGGCTCCGTCACGTACGACGTTGAGACGTTCCCGTACGAGGTCGGCGACCTGCTGTTGTTCTACACGGACGGTGTGAGCGAAGCCCGCGACGCCGACGGGTGCTTCTACCCGCTCACCGAGCGGGCGGCCGCGTGGACCATGGACGATCCCGAAGAACTGCTCCGCCATCTCCGCGCTGACCTGCTGGCCCACGTCGATGGCCACCTGGGCGATGACGCGGCGGTGGTCGCCGTCCGGCGCCGTGCGGTCTGAACAGGGCGCGGGCGATCTCGCGGTGGGAGCGCCCGGCCGCGATCGGCCATAGCACGTTCCCCGCGTGGACGGTCAAGTCGCCTGCCAGGGTTGCAGGTTGGGCCGGGGCCGCGGCCGTGGCGGCGGTGGCCGCCGCGAGGAACCTTCGTCGCACGTCGGGGTCGAGGACGGTCTGGCCCGCGGCGGCGCTGTGACGGCGCGTTCGATGTCGGCGCGGGTGGTGGTCTCTATGCCGTCGCAGCGGGGCACGTTGAGCTCCATGCGGGACGACGTCGGGAGCGGAGTCGCAGACACGCCCGATGGCGGACAGTCCGTCCGCGACCTGGCCGACGACGGTCAGACCGGGCACCGTCCAGGAGCAGTGTGCCCGCCGACCGGACCGCACCGGTCACTTGTCGGGCGGTGGAGGCAGCCGCAGGTGCGCCAGGTCCGCGGGCACCGGGGCGTTGGGCCGGATGAACGGCTGGGCCTGGTCCGCCGAGGCGGGGGCGTCGGCCAGCCGGAAGCGTTCGCGCAGCCGCCGGTAGAACTCGTCCGGGCCCAGCCGCAGCAGGCGCAGCCGCTCCGGAGCCTTGTACG
Organism: Streptomyces sp. NPDC020096; assembly: GCA_040631425.1. Classification (GTDB taxonomy): domain Bacteria; phylum Actinomycetota; class Actinomycetes; order Streptomycetales; family Streptomycetaceae; genus Streptantibioticus_A. The sequence goes on along the minus strand of JBEYJY010000040.1, from coordinate 30,080 downwards.
CGGCGACCCAGTCGCCGGGGTCCAGCACCCCGCGCAGCTGCCCGTCGACGCTGACCGCCACCCGTCCCGAACTCGGCAGGACCCGCACCGCGATGGCCTCGTCCGCCGAGGCCACCACGGTGCGGTCGAAGGCCATGTGCGCGGCGACCGGGGTGAAGATGAGCGCGTCCATGTAGGGGGAGACCACGGGTCCCCCGGCGGCGAAGCTGTAGGCGGTGGAGCCGGTGGGGGTGGCCACGATGACCGCGTCGGCCGAGTAGGCGGCGAGCAGCTGCCCGGTGATGTACACGGCCAGGCTCGCCTGCCGGTCCCGGGCCAGCTTCTCGAAGACCACGTCGTTCACGGCGATGACGTCCAGCGCGACGCCCCAGCCGACCTGATCCGGAGTGCCGGGCCGTGCCTTGGGCGGGGGCAAGGCCGGGCCGCGTCCATAGCGCAGCAGGGCGTCCATGCCGACCGGCATCTCCAGGGGCCGCGACGCCCGCAGGGTGAGCATCATGCGTTCCTCGATCGCGGCCCGGTGCTGGTGGACCGCGTCCAGGGCGTGCACGACCTCGTCGGCAGTGGTCTCGGTGAGGAAACCGACCCGGCCCACATTCACGCCCAACACCGCGGCACCGTTCTTGGCGGCGATCCGCGCGCCCCGCAGGAACGTACCGTCGCCGCCGAAGGTGACGATGAGATCGGGGTGGCCGGCGGCTGCCGCCTCCTCCTGGCCGCTGCGCCGCGGCGCGTCGCTGCGCCACACGTCGATTTCGGTGCAGGGGATGTTCCGGTCCGCACACCAGTCGCGGACGGTGGCGGCCGCCGCGACAGCGAGGGGGCGGGCCTGGTGGACCACTAGGCCAAGGCGGTTGACAGGCATCGTCGTCTCCACGGTAGAGCGAACCGGAGCGCGGGGCGCGCCCGGGACCGCGTACGGCGGCCAGGTGGCATCACTCGCGGTGGGTGGGACGGCGGCCGGGAGGCTGCTCCGGCTCGGGGCGGGTGGTCGGCGGTGTGAGCGGCCTGGACTGCGGACTCTTGCCGGACACGGTGAGCGCCTGGCCGCAGTGGCGGATCTCCAGCGGTGCCCCGTCCAGCAGGGTGTAGGTGGCGGTCGAGTCGGTGATCTCGACCCGCAGCCGCCGCTGCCGCATCTGCAGTGTGAAGGCGAGCCGCCCGAGTTTCTCCGGCAGCCGGGGAGCGAAGGAGAGGACCCCGCCGGCGTGCCGCATGCCGCCGAAGCCCGCGACCAGGGTCACCCAGGTCCCGGCGAGCGAGGCGATGTGCAGGCCGTCGCGGGTGTTGTTCTCCAGGTCGTAGAGGTCCATCAAAGCCGCCTCCGACAGGTAGTCGTAGGCCAGCCGCAGATGGCCGACCTCGGCGGCCATGACCCCCTGGATGCACGCCGACAGCGAGGAGTCCCGTACCGTCAGCGGCTCGTAGTAGTCGAAGTTGCGCGCCTTCTGCTCCTCCTCGAAGGCGTCACCGCGGGCGAACATCGCCAACACCAGATCCGCCTGCTTGACCACCTGCTTGCGGTACAGGTCGAAGTACGGGAAGTGCAGCAGCAGCGGGTACTGGTCGGGCCGGGTGCCGGTGAAGTCCCACACCTGGTGGCGGGTGAAGCCCGCCGACTGTTCGTGGACCTGCAGGGCGCTGTTGTACGGCATGGTCATGGCTTCGGCGGCGTCCCGCCAGGCGGCGGTCTCCTCGTCGTCGACGCCCAGCGCGGCGCCCTGCCGCTCATGGCGCTCGACGGCACTGGCGGCGTCCCGCAGGTTCGACTGGGCCAGCAGATTGGTGTAGACGTTGTCGTCCGCCAGCGCGCTGTACTCGTCCGGGCCGGTCACCCCGTCGATGTGGAAGCGGCCGTGCGGATCGTGGTGACCGAGCGACTGCCACAGCCGAGCGGTCTCCACCAGCAGTTCCACCCCGGTGTCACGCTCGAACTCCTCGTCGCCGGTGCTCGACACGTAGCGCGCGACGGCGTGCGCGATGTCCGCGTTGACGTGGAAGGCGGCGGTCCCGGCCGGCCAGTACGCGGAGCATTCCTTACCGTCGATGGTCCGCCAGGGGAACGTGGCTCCCTTCAGGCCCAGCTGGCGGGCCCGGTCCCGGGCGGCCGGCAGCGTGGCCTGCCGCCAGCGCAGCGCCTCGGCCACGGAGTCCGGAGCGGTGTGGGTGAGCAGTGGCAGGACGAAGCTCTCGGTGTCCCAGAACGAATGCCCGTCGTAACCGGAGCCGGTCAGGCCCTTCGCCGGGATCGCACGCCGCTCGGCGCGGGCGCCGGCCTGCAGTACATGGAAGAGGGCGAAGCGGACGGCCTGTTGGATCTCCTCATCGCCTTCGATCTCGACATCGGCGCGCGCCCAGAAGTCGTCCAGGTATCCGCGCTGTTCGTCGAGCAGACCCTGCCAGCCGGTGCTGCGGGCAGCGACGAGCGCGGCCTCCACCTGGTCGCGCACGGCTGGCAGCGAGCGGACCCCCGACCAGCCGTAGGCGACCAGCTTCTCCAGTCGCAGCGTCTCACCGGGCGCCAGCTCGCAGGTGACGGTGAGTCGGCCGATGTCGTCACCGCTCTCGCTGGAGAACTCGGTGGACGGCGGCCCCTGCACGGTGTGGTCGGCGGCCGCCGCGACCCGCAGGCCGCTCTCGGCGGTGCAGTGCACCAGCCGCATCCGCGTGCCACGGGAGTAGTTCTCCTCGGGCTGCAGCGGGGACTCCAGGGCGGCGGAGACCCGGGGATCGCCGGTGATCTGCGGCAGCTGCTCGTTGGCCACGAGTTCGGACTGGACAACCAGCCGCACCTTGGCGTTCAGCGGTTCCACCTCGTAGCAGATGGCGCCGATGGACCGCTGGGTGAGCGAGACCAGGCGGGTGGAGCGCACTCGGACGGTGACGCCGGAAGGGGAGGTCCACTCGCAGGTGCGGTGCAGGAACCCGCCGCGCAGATCGAGCACCCGCTCATGCGAGCGCAGTTGCCCGTAGCGCAGATCGAACGGCTCGTCATCGACCAGCAGCCGGATGATCTTCCCGTTGGTCACGTTGATCACGGTCTCACCGGACTCCGGAAAGCCGTAGCCCGCTTCCGCGTACGGCAGCGGATGCACCTCGTGCACACCGTTGAGATACGAGCCCGGCAGGCCGTGCGGCTCACCCTCGTCGAGGTTGCCGCGCCAGCCGATGTGGCCGTTGGACAGAGCGAAGACCGACTCGGTCTGGGCGAGCACATCGAGGTGCAGGCTGGTCTCGCGCAGGCGCCAGGGCTCGACCGCGAAGGCGTCGTGACTGATCATGTGCGGTCCTCCAGCAGCTCCGCGAGGTCCCGCACCACGATGTCGGCGCCGTGCGCGCGCAGGGCGTCCGCCTGGCCGACCCGGTCCACGCCCACCACGTACCCGAAGTGGCCGCTGCGGCCCGCGTCCATGCCCGCCAGGGCGTCCTCGAACACGGCCGCCGCCGACGGCTCGACGCCAAGGTCGTGCGCGGCTTCGAGGAAGGTGTCCGGGTGCGGCTTGCCCGGCAGCTTGCGCTCCGCGGCGACGATGCCGTCGATCCGCACGTCGAAGCACTTCTCCATGCCCACCGAGACCAGGACATCGCGGCAGTTGGCGCTTGACGAGACCACGGCCGTACCCAGACCGGCGGCGCGCACCGCCTCCACATAGCGGACGGATCCGGGGTACGCCTCGACGCCCTGCGTGTGGATCTTCTCCAGCAGTAGAACGTTCTTGCGGTTGCCCAGGCCGTGCACGGTGTCCCGGTCGGGGGGATCGTCATCGCCGCCCTCGGGCAACTCGATGCCGCGCGAGGCGAGGAACGCCCGCACGCCGTCGGCCCGCGGGCGCCCGTCGACGTACTCGTCGTAGTCGGCCACCGCGTCGAAGGGGCGGAAGCCGGGGCCGTCGCGCCGCCGCAGGAACTCGTCGAACGTCGCCTTCCACGCGGCGGCGTGCACCACCGCGGTCTTCGTCAGCACGCCGTCGAGGTCGAACAGGCACGCCCGGATGCCATCCGGGAGACCGATCTGTGTCATGGAACGCGTTTCCCCGTGCCCCGGCCGCGGCATGCCTGATGCCGTCCCGGGCCAGCCGTACGCCTGAGAGTTGTCAGCCATGCGGTGCCTCGTTGGGGACCGCCGTACCACGCCGCTGGTGCGAGCGCACCTGGGCATGCTCCCGGACCGTGGCAGCTGGCGCCGTACGGCGATCACGGCGCGTCAGAGGCCATCGGCCGGGCCGCGCCGCCACACTGGCTCGGGGCGTGGACGGACGAGAACAGGTGAGGTCGCTGTGACGTTTGGGCTGGCTCCCCGCAAGGCGCTGCCGAAGGTGCCGCTGCGCTACGGAGAGGGCGAAAGGTCGCATCTGACCAGCATCGAGGGACTGGCCGCACTGTCCCTCGACGCGCTGAGCTCGGTGGCCTACGGCCCTGAGGCGATCGTGGTGGTACTGATCACCGCCGGGACCGGTGCCCTGACGTCGACGCTGCCGGTCACCCTTGTCATCACCGGCCTGCTCGCGGTGCTCGTCATCTCGTACTGCCAGGTGATCGCGGTCCACCCGGACGGCGGCGGGGCCTACGCGGTGGCCAAGCACGACCTCGGACCACGGGTCAGCCTGCTGGCGGCGGCGAGCCTGGTCGTCGACTACGTGCTCACCGTGGCGGTCAGCCTCGCCGCGGGCGCCGCCAGCCTCGCCTCGGCCTTCCCGGCACTGGCCCACCATCTGCTGGCCGTCTGCCTGACGGGCCTCGTGCTGCTCACCGCCGTCAACCTGCGCGGCATCGCGGAGAGCGCGCGGGTGCTGATGCTTCCCACGGTGCTGTTCATCGCGAGCGTCCTCGGCATCATCGTCGTGGGACTGCTGCGCTCCCATCCAGCCGCCGCGGTGGGCAGCGTCCAGCCCGTGCACGCCACCCAAACCCTCGGCCTGCTCCTGCTGTTGAAGGCGTTCTCCTCCGGGTGCTCGGCGCTGACCGGTGTGGAGGCCATCGCCAACGGGGTACCGGCGTTCCGTGAGCCGCGCGTCAGGCGCGCTCAACGCACGGAGCTGATGCTCGGATCGCTGCTCGGCGTGATGCTCGTCGGCCTGTCGGTACTGATCCGCCGCGACCATGTGGCACCGCGCGGCGGGGTGACGGTGCTGGCGCAACTGACCGCCGGGGCCTACGGAACCGGGTGGGCGTACTACGCCACCAACCTCATCGTCACCCTCGCCCTCGGACTCGCCGCGAACACCAGCTTCGGTGGACTGCCCGTCCTGATGAGCCTGCTGGCCCGTGACCACCGCCTGCCGCACCTGTTCGCCCTGCGCGCGGAACGCCCCGTGTACCGGTACGGGGTCGTGGCGCTGGCGCTGCTGGCCGCCGCACTGCTCGTCGCCGTGGACGGCGACACCCAGCGGCTGATCCCGTTGTTCGCGATCGGGGTGTTCATCGGCTTCACCATCAGCCAGGTCGGGCTGGTGCGGCACTGGGCCAGGCAGCGCCCGGACGGTTGGGTGCCGCGAGCGCTGATCAACGGCACCGGCGCCGTGCTCACCGCCGTCGCATGCCTGGTGCTGCTCGGCACCAAGTTCGTGGAGGGAGCCTGGGCGGTCGTCATCGCGGTGCCGCTGATGATGCTGCTGTTCACCCGAATCGAGCGCTATTACACCGCCGTTGGCGTCGAGCTCGGGCTCGGCGGCATTCCCGCCAGGCCGACCAGGAGCACCAGCTTGGTCATCGTCCCGCTGGGCGGAGTCAGCAAGCTCGCCGAAAGCGCGATCAGTGCCGCGCTCGCCCTGGGGGACGAGGTCATCGCCATGTCGGTGCAACCCGACGCCGACTCGGCCGACAAACTGCGGCGGACCTGGGAGGAGTGGGACCCCGGCGTGCCGCTCGACATCGTCGACAGCCCGAACCGCTCCCTGGTCGGGCCGGTCATCGACTACGTACGCCGGGCCGCACAGGGCGGCAGGCGGGTCGCCGTCCTGATCCCGCAGGTCGAACCCCGCTACCGGCGCTACGAGATCCTGCAGGACCAGCGCGGCATCCTGCTGGCCACCGCCCTGCGCTACCGGACCGACACGGTGGTGTGCATGCTCCCGTACCACCTGAGCGTGTAGCCCGGAAGATCGGCTCGCGCGGGGCCGGCCCGCGGCCCGCCGCGCTCCGTCACATGTGCCGCTTCGGTGCTTGGGTGAGCTGCTGGATCAGCCAGTCGGCGGTGGACGGCAGCCAGTCCGCACGGGCGTTGCCGAGCAGATGGTCGCCGTGCGGGACGAGCAGGTACTCGCCCCCCGGTGCCTCGCGGGCCAGCGACTCGCCGTTCGTCACGCCGGGAATGGAGTCCTGGCCACCGTCGATGACTCGCAGCGGGCTGACGATGCGCTCGGCGATCCCGCTCAGATCGAGCCGCGCGACGAACTCCCTTGCCGCGTCCGGGCTTCCGCTGCGCAGCGCCAGGGTGTCGATGACATACGGCGTCAGTTCGTCCCAGTCGATCCGGTACGGGCCGCTGACGGTCGCGGTGGCCCGGATCCGCGGCTCGTGGGCGGCGCTGACGGCGGCGTAGAAGCCACCCAGGCTCAGCCCGATCACTCCGGTCCTGGAGGCGTCGACACCGGGACGGCGCTCCAGCGCGTCGATCACCCTGCGCAGCACCCGGTGGTAGTCGGCCTCCGGTGCGGTCGACCCGGCGAGCACGCCCTGACCCGGACCGTCCATGGTGAACGTCGCGACGCCACGGCGCAGCAGCGCCTCGGTCACGCCGTGGAACTCCTCCTTGCTGGAGTCGAGTCCGGGGACCACGACCACCACCGGCGGCCGATCCGTTCCGGCCGGAGTGCGCAGCCATCCGGCGAAGAGGCCTGGCGCCTCGACCCGTTCGGCCCGCGGGTCGAGAAGCGCCAGCGCCCGGCGCATCGCGTCGTCCGCCTCGGCGGCGGCCAGCGCGGCCGTCGCACGATCGGGGTGCGGGAGGAGCACGGCGTAGTGGAACCACCGGGCGGCGACCTGGTACGACTCGCCCGCCGACACCCGGTGCCCCAGGGCCTCGCTGTGCTCGGCCGCGGCGATGTGGCCCCGCCCGGCCCCACGGAAGGCGTCGGGCCAGTCGTGCAGGGAGGTCAGGCCCGCGGTCACCCGTTCGTAGGCGTATGGATCGAGTCCGGCGCCGGTGGCCCGTGACCGGTTTTCCTTGATGAGCTCCGGGAGAATTCCCGGCAGTTGGAGAAATGACGTCACTGCGGTTCGCTTTCGCTCGATTGACTCAGCTGTTCTGACCGGCGGTGTGGCCGGGGAACAGCGCGGTTGCGGTGTGCCGGGTGTCGGCGTACTCGCGGACCGAGGTGATCCGTCCTTCGTGGACGGTGAACACCCCGATGCAGCGGTTGTGGTACTCCGCGCCGCCCACGGTGACGGCGTCCGAGGTCCACTCGGCGACCACGCGGTCGCCTTCGGCGATGACCTGGGTCAACGTGATGACCACGGTGTCCGGCCGAAGCAGCGCACCGGCGCTGCCGAGGAAGTCGTCGACGATGGCGTCGCGGCCCTTCCATACGCCGGACAGCGGCAGATCACCGGGGTAGTTCCAGGTGGCGTCCTCGGCGAAGCTGTCGCGGATCGCGGGAAGGTCGCCCGCGCTGACCGCCTCGACGTAGCGGATCACGACGGTCTTGGGGTCGGTGGTGGTCAAGGGAAACTCCTGACGGAATGGGTAACTCCTGCCGAGGGGCGCAGGTTCAGGTCAGCGTGAGCACGGCCTTGCCGCGGACGCGGCGGTCGCGCAGATCGGTGAGCATGGCGGCGGTGTCCGCCCAGTCGGCGACCCGGCCGATCTCCGGGTGCAGCTTGTCCGCGGCGACCAGGCGGACCAGCGCGGCCAGGTCCGTGCCGTACGGGGTGTCGCAGTCCGCGTAGTGGAAGTGCCGCAGCGTGGCCGACTCGGGGCCGGTGAAGAAGTCGAAGAAGTCCAGGGTCACCGGTCGACGGCTGGCCTGGCCGAACCAGACGAGGGTGCCGCGCCGGGCCAGCTTGGCCAGGGCGAGCGGCAGACAACCGCCGCCGGTCGATTCCAGCACCACGTCGAAGGTCCCCTCGGCGTCGCCGACTTCGTGGACGGCCGCGGTCGCACCGAGCTCCGACAGCCGACGGCCGCGCTCCGGCGCGGCGGTGACCGCGGTGACCTCGGCTCCGCCGCCCGCGGCGAGTTCGGTCAGGTAGTGGCCGACCCCGCCGGAGGCACCGGTGAGCAGCAGCCGCTTCCCGGCGACCGGCCCGGCAACCCGCAGCAGCCGCAGCGCGGTCAGACCGGCCAGTGGAAGCGCGGCGGCCTGGACGGTGGTCACCGCGTCCGGAATCTCCGCCAGCGAGTCGGTCGGTACGGCGACGTACTCGGCCCAGCCACCGGCCGGTGGATGTCCCACGACCCGGCGGCAGTTCGCGGGCCCCGATCCGTCGGCCGCCGCCTGGACGACCATGCCCGCGATGTCCTTGCCCGGCCGCCAGTCCCGCCGGGGCCGCTCCAACTGGAAGGTCTCACCGCGGTTCACCGAGAACGCCTCGACCTTCACGAGCGCCTCGTTGGCACCGGGTCGTGGCTCTGGGACATCTGCGAGGACGACCGGGGTGTCGGACTGCCCGGTCGGTACGAAGGCCTTCATCGCACGCTCGCCTTTCGTGGGTGCGGACGCTCCGTGGATACGGATCGGTTGATGCCCGCAGCACACTCCGCACGGCGCCCAGCGGTCCAACAACCTGTCGGCCCCACCGACAACCGTTGGTTGTCGCATAAGGTGAGCGCCGTGGATCTCGACCTCGCGCAGGTTCGCGCGTTCGTCTCGGCCGCCGAGTCGCTGCACTTCGGCCGGGCCGCCGAACAGCTGTCGATCAGTCAGCAGGCAGTGTCCAAGCGCATCGCACGCCTGGAGACGACCCTCGGCGTCAGGCTGTTCGACCGCGGTGGAACCGCGGGACGGGGCCTGCGGCTGACCGAAGCGGGAGAACGGTTCCTCGAACCGGCCCGCCGCACCCTGGCCGCTGGCCGACACGCGGTGGCGGCGGCCCTCGGGACGCGGCAGACCCTGCGCATCGACGTCTGGGGGCATCTGTACCTGCCCATGCGGACCGTCGCGCAGGTCCTGGACACGATGCCCGCGCTCGACGTGGAGCCGGGCGCGGGCCGCGACCTGCCCTCGGTGGCCGCGGCGCTGCTGCGTGCGGACATCGACGCGGGTTTCGGCCGGGTGCACTCCCTGCCCGAGCGCCTGGACACCGGCCTGACGCACCGCCTCGTCCGGCTGGAGCCGGTCGACGCGATCGTCGGCACCGGTCACCCGCTCGCCGACGCCACCGAGCTGCGCCCCGCCGATCTGCGCGACAGCGTGCTGTGGTGCCCCGCGGAGGTGGACCGCCTCGACTTCCTCCAGCGCTTCGCCGCGGACTTCGGCATCACCGGCCGAGCCGGTGGGCCGAACCTCGGCCTGCCGCACTTCCTGGCCCGCCTGCGCACCGACCCGCGCTGCTTCTCGCTCTTCCCCGCCGACTGCCCGCTGCCGGACGACCCCGGCATCCGCTCCATCCCCCTGGTCGGTCCGACACCGCTCTACGCCTGGTCGCTGATCTGGCGCGACGACCAACGGCACCCCCAACTCGACGCGCTACTACGGGGTTTCACCGAAACGGCGGGAAGCAGCAGGTGGCTGGAGTACGACCCGGAACGCGACTGGCTACCGGAGGCGGCGGCCCTCGGACGAGGCCTGGCGCCGTGAGGCCACGGCCACGGAGCGTTACGGCCGTGTCGCGCCGGGATCCGCTCTTGGAGCCCGGCCGGTGGCCGCGCCCCGGCGCCCGGTGGGCGCCCGCCCGGCGTCCCGCGACGACTCGACCGGACGCGCCAGGTCAGCGACCCTGTAAGGAGGGAGACGGGAGGTACCGCAATGCGTCGCTTCCTGCACAGGGACCTTGTCGCGGTTGCGGCCGGGCTGCTGGCTCCGCTCGCCGTGGCGGCGGCGCTCGTACCCGCTCGTACGCATATCTCCAACACCGACGCCGCCCTGGTGCTGGTCGTGGTCATCGTGGCGGTGGCCGCCAACGGACACCGCCTCGCCGGTGCGCTCGCGGCACTGTCGGCCGCCGCGTGGTTCGACTTCTTCTTCACCCGGCCTTACGAGCGGTTCAGCATCACCAAGTCCGCGGACATCCGTACGGCCGTACTGCTGCTCCTGGTGGGGCTGGCGGTTTCCCAGCTGGCCGCGCGGGCCAGGCGCCTGGAGGTGATCGCCATCACCGATGCCGACTACCTCGCCCAGATCCACGCCACCGCCGAGCGGGCACATTCCGCGACATCACCGAGTGAGGTGGTCGACCAGGTCAAGGGGCAACTGACCGATCTGCTGGAGCTGCGTGGCTGCCGCTTCGAGTACGGATCGCTGCTCGGCCATCCGGCGCAGCTGCGACCGGACGGCAGCGTGCTGGTGCGCCGAAAATGCTGGGACGTCGACGGCCAGGGCCTGCCGGACGAGGAGATCGAGCTGCGTACCTTCGGCCACGGCCGCTACCTCGGGCGTTTCATGCTGCGGCCCGCACCGGGCGCCAAACCGTCACTGCAGGCCCGCCTGGTCGCGGTCACCCTCGCCGACCAGGTAGGGGCGGCCCTGCACACGCCGGGCAGGGCGCGAGGGGATTAGGCGGCGCAGCGAGCCGCCGTCGATGCCGACCGCACAGATCGGCTGGCGATCCGCACCGGCCCGTCAGCCGATCTTCCCGCTGATGTAGTCCTCGGTGGTCTGCTGCCGCGGGGTGCTGAAGATGCGCTCGGTCGGTCCGACTTCGACCAGTCGGCCGGGCTCGCCCACGGCGGGCATGGTCAGGAACGCCGTGGTGTCCGCGACGCGGGCCGCCTGCTGCATGTTGTGGGTGACGATGACGACCGTGTAGGTCTCCTTGATCTCCCGGATCAGGTCCTCGATCGTCAGGGTGGAGATCGGGTCCAGATGCGAGCAGGGCTCGTCCATCAGCAGGATCTCCGGTTCCACCGCCAACGCGCGGGCGATGCAAAGGCGTTGCTGCTGGCCGCCCGACAGACTGCCGCCGGACGCCTTGAGCCGGTCCTTGACCTCCGCCCACAACCCCGCCTTGGTCAGCGCCTGTTCGGCGAGGTCGTCGTGCGGGCCCCGGCCGAGCCGTCGGCCCAGGTGCAGCCCGGCCAGCACGTTGTCGCGGATGGACATGGTGGGGAAGGGAGTCGGTCGCTGGAAGACCATGCCGACCCGTTGGCGTATCTCGACCGGGTTGCTCTCCTTGGCGTAGATGTCGGCGTCGTCCAGCAGCACCTTGCCGGTCACGCTGGCCCCGGGCACGGTCAGGTGCAGGCCGTTCAGACAGCGCAGCAGGGTGGACTTGCCGCTGCCCGACGGGCCGATCAAGGCGGTGACCTGACGCGGCTCGATGGCCAGGTCGACGTCCGCCACCGCGGGACGGCCGTGGTAGGACGCGGTCAGGTTGACCACGTCGATACGGGCTGGGGCCGCGGTGTCGGAGGGTGGGGCTGGGGTCGGCATCGCGGGCTCCTTCGCCGGGCGGCGGTCGGCAACGGTGATGGGGTGCGGAGGAAGTGGTTCATCGGGCGCTCCGGGCGATACCGCGGCGGCTGAGGAGGCGGGCGCCAACGCTGAGCACCAGGACGATGATGATCAGGGTGAGTGTCCCGGCCCAGGCACGGGCCTGGGCGGTGGCGAATCCGGTGATGGCGTTGTTGAAGATCTGCAGCGAGAGGGTGGACATCCGGCGGGTCGGGTTGGCCTCCAGGAACAGATCGTTGCCCAGGGCCGTCAGCAGCAGCGGCGCGGTCTCGCCCATCGCGCGGGCCACTGCCAGCATGACACCGGTGATGATCCCGGAGCGGGCGGTGGGCAGCACGATGGACAAGACGGTGCGGGCGCGGCTCACCCCGAGCGCCAGGCTGGCCTCGCGCAGCTCGTTGGGTACCAGCCGCAGCACCTCCTCGGTGGCGCGGATGATCAGCGGCAGCATGATCAGGGCGAGTGCCACCGCCCCGGCCAGTCCGGAGAACCCGAAGTGGGCGACCCACAGCGCGTAGACGAACGCCCCGGTGACGATGGACGGCAGCCCGATCAGCACGTCGGTGAGGAAGCTGCACGTCCTGGCCAGCCGGCCGCGGTACTCGACCATGTGGACGGCGGCCGCGATGCCGATCGGCACCGACAGGCCGGTGGCGATGCCGACGATGATCATCGAGCCGACGATGCCGTTCGCGAACCCGCCGCCCGCCTGCGAGGGATCGCCCGGCGGCGTCTGCGTCAGGAACATCGGGCCGAGGTACTTGAGCCCCTGACCGGCCACATAGGCCAGGATCCACACCAGCAGGGCCACCACCCCGGCGGTGGCGAGCGCCAGCACCCCGGTCATCACGGTATTGACGGCCAGGCGGTGCGGGAGACCGCGGCGGGCGGGGGAGGCGGGCGTGCGGGCGGCCATCACGCGATGTCCTCTCCGGCGCGCCGTACGATCAGCTTGCCAACGGTGTTGACGAGCAGTGCGATGGCCAGCAGCCAGGCGCCGACCACCATCAGGGACTGCAGATGGAACGGCTCGGTGGACTCGGTGAACTCGTTGGCGATCACCGAGGACATGGTGGCCCCCGGCCCGAGGATGCTCGTGGTGATCGAAAGGACGCTGTTGCCGATCACCATGGTGACCGCGATGGTCTCCCCGACGGCCCGGCCCAGACCGAGGATGGCGGCGCCGATGATCCCGGAGCGGGAACGCGGCAGTACGGCCATCCGCAGCATCTCCCATCGCGTCGCCCCCAGTGCCAGGGCGGACTCCTTGTCCGCGGCGGGGACGGTGGCGAAGACCTCGCGGCAGATCGCGGTGATGATCGGCAGGATCATGATCGCCAGGACGAGACCGGCCACCAGATAGGAGACGCCGAAGAACGGACCGGAGAAGACCGGCCCGATGACCGGCGCCGAGCCGAGGGTTTCCGAGAGCCAGACGCCGACCGGGCGGACGGCGGGGATCAGGGCGAAGACACCCCAGAAGCCGTAGACCACCGAGGGGATCGCGGCCAGCAGGTCGACCAGGCCGGCCAGTGGCCTGCGCAGCCAGCTCGGCGCGACCTCGGTCAGGTACAGCGAGACGGCGACCGCGACCGGCACCGCCAGCACCATCGCGATCAGCGAGGTGACCGCGGTGCCGTAGACGAACTGCGCGATGCCAAAGGGGTTCGGGTGCCGCGCGGTGGTGGTGGCCTCGGACGGTGCCCAGCGGTCGGAGCTCAGGAAGCTGAGGATCCCGTAGTGGCGCAGCGCGGGCCAGGCCTGCTGGACCAGGAACGCGGCGGTCGCCACCAGCACCACGATCACCAAGGCGGCGGCGGCCCTGACGGCGTACCGGAAGACGGTGTCGGTGCCGCGCCATCGGGCGCGCACCCGCCGCCGCTGGGCGGGGGAGCCGGGGAGGGGGGTCATCTGTCTTCCCGGGGTCGGGCGGCACCGGTGGCGGGAAGGCCCGGGGAGCGGCTTTCCCGCCGCTGGGCGCTGGCTAGGTGACGGCGGGCCTGCTGTTGACGGTGACCTGTTTCAGCTGGTCCACGGCCGGTTTCCACAGGTCCTTGCTGAGCGGGGCGTAGTTGAGGTTGGCGTTGAGGTCCTGTCCCTTGGACAGCACCCAGGAGAAGAAGTCCACCAGGGTCGCGGCCTTCGCCGGGTCCGTCTGGTTCCGGTACAGCAGTGCGTAGCTGGTGCCGGAGATCGGGTAGGCGTTGGGGTCGGTGCCGTCGAGCACCGCGGTGCCGAGGACGGCGGGGAAGGAGACACCGTTCGCCGCCTTGGTGACGGTGGCGACGCACGGCTGGACGAACCGGGCCGCCTTGTTGCGCACCTGCCCGTACGTGCTGTTCTGCGCCAGTACGTAGTGCAGCTCCAGGAAGCCCAGCGCGCCTTCCGTCTGGTTGATCTGACCGGAGACGCCCTCGTTGCCCTTGCCGCCGATGCCGACCGGCCAGGCCACCGTCTTGCCCGTGCTCCTGCCCGGGCCGCCGAGGGTGCTCACCCAGGTCGGGGACTCCTTGGTGAGGTAGTCGGTCCAGATGCTCGTGGTGCCGGAGCCGTCGGAGCGGTGGACCACCGCGATCGGCTCCTTCGGCAGCTTCATCCCGGGGTTCAGTGCGGTCAGCGCCGGGTCGTTCCACGCCTTGATCTTCCCGGCGTAGATCTTGCCGAGCACGTCGCCGGTGAACTTCAGCCCCGATTTGACACCCGAAAGGTGGTACGTGGGCACCACCGCACCCAGCAACAGCGGAATCTGCAGGACCGGGCCCTTGGCCTTGGCCTGCTCGGCCGGGGTCATCCCGGTGTCGCTCTGACCGAAGTCCACCGTCCCGGCCTGGATCTGCGCCACACCGCCGCCGGAACCGATCGACTGGTAGGCCACCTGCACACCCGCGGACTGGCTGTACGTCTTGGTCCAGTACGACATCATCGGCGCCACGAAGGTCGATCCCGCGCCCGAGAGCGTCTTGGCACCCCCGGGCAGAGCGGGGATCGGCGTCGGGAAGCCCAGCTTGTCGCCGCCGGTCCGGCCGCAGATCTGGCTGCCGAAGTCCGCGCTGGAGGCGGAGCTGGACCCACCGCCGGGACCGCTGCTGACGTTGTTCGTGCTGCCGCAGCCGGTGGCGACCAGCGCCACTGCGATCGCCGGAACGAGCCCGGCCAGGGCCTTGCGCGCCATGAGATCCATTCTAGGAATGGCGGGCGACGCACGGCGCTTCGGTTACTGCGGATGCCCGGGGGATGACACCCGGGCCCTCAGCCGGAAAGGCGGGACCGCGTCAGCTCAGGCCCGGATGACCTGTGGGCCCAGGAGCGCGTAGCGGTGCGCTTCCGCGCTGGACAGTCCAGTGTCGGTGATGATCGCCTCGAAGTCGGAGACCTCCGCGAAACGACAGAAGCTGCTCGCGCCGAACTTGCCGTGGTGGCCCATGAAGATCCGTCTGCGCGACACCTCCAGCGCCTTGGCCTTGACATCGGCCACCACCGGGTCGGGTGTGGTGAGGCCGCATTCCCGGGAGATGCCGTTCGACCCCAGGTACGCCAGGTCGATGACGAAGCCGGAGAGCATGGCGCAGGCCCAGGACCCCACGGTCGCCAGCGTTCGGGCGCGCACCCGGCCGCCCAACAGCAGGACGGTGGTGTTGGCGGAGTCGACGACCGCCGCAGCCGTCGACAGCGATGCCGTCACCACCGTCAGGGGCCGATCGGTCGGCAGCAGTGCGGCGAGGATCTGAGGCGTATAGCCCTCGTCCACGAAGACGGTTTCGGCACCACCGAGGAGTTTGACTCCTTCCGCGGCGATCCGGCGTTTGTTCTCGACGTGCAGCGTGACACGCTGGGCCAGGTTGGTCTCGAAGCCCGCGCTCTCCACCGGATAGGCGCCACCGTGCGTACGGCGGACCAGACCCCTGCGTTCCAGTTCGCTCAGATCGCGTCGGATGGTCTCCCGCGCGACGCCGAACTCGGCGGCCACGACGGCGACTTCGACGCGGCCGTCACGGCGCGCCGACGCCAGCAGCCGCTGGTGCCGCTCCTCTGCCCGCATCACCTGCACGCGTACCTCCTGCGCCCGTTCAGATGTCCGGGTCTCGAATGTATCTGCGATCGCATGTGTCCGAGGGAGAGTTACACCGCGAGCCCGCACCCGTCCCGTTCCGTTCCGGGCACAACCGCCCCTGAACCACGTTCGGGCGGCGTCCGTCAACCACGGCACCGCTCCCCATCCGCCGGAACTCCTGGGGGGAGATATGACGCGCGGGTGGTCGCTGATCGCCGTGATCGTCGCACTGGCCGCGGCGTTGGCCTTCGTGGTCGTCCATCGTGGCCGCGGACGCGGTCGGCGGGCACAACGCGGCGCTCAAGGGCGGCGCGAGCTGGACGAACGGCCCCCAGGGGGGAGCGCTGCTGCTCGACCGGTTCCACCGGATACGCGGACACCGGCGCCGCGATCCTGGACACCACCGGCCGCGACTACTTGGTGGCCGCCTGGGTCCGGCTGGACGCACTCAACCGGCTCTGCACGGCCGTCTCCTCAAGTTCGGCGGCCGCCCGGTGGACTTCCGCGAGGGGGCCATCGCCGATGTGCATGTCTACGACAGCGCACTGAGCGCGGCCGATGTCGCCTGTCTGACCGCGCACGAACCAGGCCTCGGTTAGGGCCTGTTCGACCGAACGGGCATGGACCGGCCGACCTGTCGGGTGGGAAACGGGTCGCGGCGCGGTCCAGTCGGGAAGCAGGCACGGGCGTCGCAGCGTCGCCTCAACATGTCGGCAAGCGGATCCGTGTTCGGCGAAACGGTTCACTCGATGCCGCGCGGTGCTGGGAGGGGCGAAGCCCGGAACGTCGGGCGGCAGGTGGCCGGTCCGTACTCGACCACCGGATGCGGGGTGTGCGGGCGCGAAGGACAATGGACGAGGACGGGGGGCGACCAGCACGCCGGAGGAGGTGTGTGTGGGGATGGCCTGTCCCGCCCGGGACGCGATCCCGCAGCCGGTGGTGAGTCCGCCGACGACGGCGGCGATCTTTCTGGTGGTGACGGTCGACCCGGGCGGCGAGCCGGTCGCGCGGGAGCTGCTGGCGGACCTGCCGGGGCTGCGGCGATCCGTTGGCTTCCGGGTGCCCAACGGCAATCTGACCTGTGTCGCGGGCATCGGCTCGGATGCCTGGGACCGTCTGTTCAACGGGTCGCGCCCGGCCGAACTGCATCCGTTCCGGGAACTCGTCGGGGCCAAGCACCGCGCCGTGTCAACGCCCGGTGACCTGTTCTTCCACGTCCGGGCCGGGCGGCAGGACCTGTGCTTCGGGCTGGCCACCCTGATCATGGGACGCCTGCGCGGCGCCGTCACGGTTCGCGACGAGGTACACGGGTTCAAGTACTTCGACGAACGCGACCTCCTCGGCTTCGTGGACGGAACCGAGAACCCGGAGGGACCCCAGGCGACGGCAGCGGTCCTGATCGGTGCCGAGGACGCCGAGTTCACCGGCGGAAGCTATGTGATCGTCCAGAAGTACCTGCACGATCTGCAGGCGTGGGAGGCATTGCCGGTCGAGGCCCAGGAGAAGGTGATCGGCCGTACGAAGCTGTCCGACGTCGAACTGGACGACGCGGTCAAACCGGCCGATTCGCATGTCGCACTGAACACGATCGTCGACCCCGACGGCACCGAGCGACAGATCCTCCGTGACAACATGCCCTTCGGTCGCGCGGGGCAGGGCGAGTTCGGCACCTACTTCATCGGTTACGCCCGTACCCCTGCCCTCACCGAGGAGATGCTGGAAAACATGTTCCTGGGAAGTGGGTCGGCCGCCCACGACCGGGTCCTCGACTTCTCCACGGCCGTGACCGGCACGCTGTTCTTCGTACCCAGTGCCGACTTCCTCGACGACCTGCCCGATCCACCCGGAACGGCGGCCGCGGCCGAGGCCGGCACCGCCGACACCGCACCCGAGGTCCGGCTTCCGTCGGCGGACGACGGCTCGCTGGGGATCGGCAACCTGAAGGGGAGCGCCCCCGATGAAGAACCTGCATCGTGAACTGGCGCCCGTCTCCGATGCCGCATGGGCCGACATGGAGGAAGAGGCGCGGCGCACGTTCAAGCGCCATGTGGCAGGCCGCCGGATCGTCGATCTGCCCGAGCCGGGCGGTGTCGAACTGTCGGGCGTCGGCACCGGGCATCTGACGGCCATCGACCCTCCGGCGGACGGTGTTGTCGCCCATACCCGCCGGTCGCAGCCGGTCGTCGAGCTGAGGGTGCCGTTCACCGTCGACCGCCAGCAGGTCGACGATGTCGAGCGCGGGGCCAGGGACGCGGACTGGCAGCCGGTGAAGGACGCCGCCCGGAAGATCGCTTTCGCCGAGGACCGGGCGGTGTTCGAGGGGTACCCGGCAGCGGGCATCGCGGGCGTCCGGCAGAGTACGTCCAACCCCGCGCTGACCCTGCCGACCGAGGTGCGCGACTACCCGACCGTCATCAGCCAGGCCGTGACCACCTTGCGGTTGGCGGGCGTTGGCGGTGCGTACACGCTGGCGCTCAGCGCCGACGCCTACACGGCCGTGAACGAGACGTCCGACCACGGGTACCCGATTCACAAGCACATAGACCGAGTTCTGGACGGCGAGATCATCTGGGCGCCCGCCATCGACGGAGCGTTCCTGCTGTCCACCCGCGGCGGCGACTTCGAACTGCGCATGGGCCAGGACGTGTCCATCGGCTATCTGTCCCACGACGACACGAGCATCCGGCTCTACTTCCAGGAGACGCTGACGTTCCTGATGTACACGAGCGAGGCCGCGGTGGCGCTCGAGGCGGCGCCGCCCGCATGAGCCGTGGATCCTCGCGTCCCCTCTTGAGGGATGTTCACGCCGCCGCGCTGTCGCGCGCGACGTGGCGGTGGGTGGTACGGGCGATCTCGTGCCAGAAGGGTGCCGCCGTCAGATAGGCGCCGAGCAGGCCTCGCCGAAAGCCGTGGCCTGGGCGTTGGCGCGCTGCTGATGCACGGCAGCGACGGACAAGTGGAGTCGTCCGGCAAGCACACCCTGCCGACCAGCCTGTACGACCAGCAGTTGCTGGACCGCGGCGCGACGCGCTGACGCTCGTCCGCATGTGGCCGCAGGGATCACCGTCCCTGCGGCCATTGTGCTTTCCGCCAGGCCACGTTGACGATCCAGCTCCAAGCGATCTTCAACCTACCGTCAACCCGGCATCAACCTGTCGACAACCTTTCGTCAATCACGCGGCGCGACCGTACGCGTGTCGGCGCCGCACCACT
The DNA here is from genome assembly GCA_040631425.1 of Streptomyces sp. NPDC020096. Lineage (GTDB taxonomy): Bacteria > Actinomycetota > Actinomycetes > Streptomycetales > Streptomycetaceae > Streptantibioticus_A. The sequence goes on along the minus strand of JBEYJY010000040.1, from coordinate 11,267 downwards.
CCTCGCCGACCCCAGGAAGCGCCGTCCGCGCAGCCTGTTGCCCCCACGACCGACCTGCCTGACGCGACCGCGAAAGGCCCTCACCCGCGCCCCGCGCCCCCACGGCGAACTCGATCGCCCTGCCTGGCTGCCGCTGGGCGCCGTCTCCCATCCCCACCGCTGAAGGACCCAGGCCCCCAGTGCCCGCACCCGTATTCCTCTGCGGCCGCGTCGTGCGGCTGGAGCCGCTCGCCGAGCACCACATCGAGGCCCTGGCCGTGGCCGCGGGCGAGGATCGCGGCAGCTATGTCTTCACGCCCGTGCCCAGCGGGGTGGAGGCGACGGAACGATACGTCGCCGATGCGCTGGCGGCCCAGGCGGCGGGCCGGGCACTGCCCTTCGCCACGGTGCGCATGACGGACGGCCTGGTGGTGGGCTCGACACGGTTCTGCGAGCTGGACTACTGGCAGGGCCCGGTGATCTGGCCGCCAGCCCCACGCGGCCCGCTGGGCGACCCGCTGGCCGCGATCCCCGACGCCACGGAGATCGGCGGCACCTGGCTTTCCGCCCGCGCCCAGGGCACCGGGATCAACACCGAGGCCAAGCTGCTGATGCTGCGCCATGCCTTCGACACCTGGGGCGTCCGGCGCGTGTCCATCCGCGCCGACGCCCGCAACACCCGCTCGCGCGCCGCGATCGAACGCCTCGGCGCGGTCCTCGACGGAGTCCACCGGGCGCACACCCGGGGCCTGGACGGCATGGTCCGCGGCACGGCGTTCTACTCGATCCTGGACGAGGAGTGGCCCCAGGTGCGGGTCCGGCTCGAACAGCGGGTCGCGGCGGACCCGGAAGTGCAAGGCGAGCGCCCGCTCATTTCGGCGTAGCGACGGGGGCCGCGTTCATGGGCCCGTCGTTTGAACAACTTGTTTGCTTTGATCCGTTGACAACGGAATGGGGGCACGAGCATTCTGGTCGCATGCCATCGAATTCCGATCCGTCGTCCGACCTCTTCGCCGCCCCTGATCCGGACCAGGCGCGAGCGCGCCGTGTGTACGCCTCTCTGGCTCGTATCGCCGAGCGGCATGCGGCCTCCGAAGCGCAACGCCTCCGGCAGGCGCATCCCACGGTGCTTGGTCCGCATGAGGCCATCCGACTGGTTTCGTTCCTGCTCAGTGGTGCCGTGCTCGCTGAGGAGGGCGAACCGGATGTGGACCATGCCGACATCACCGCCGCGCTGAGCCTGGTTCCGCTGGCTCGCGGTGAGATGGACGAGCTGGAAGCCGGACTTCTGCGGATGGCGCGGGGGCGCGGTATGACCTGGCAGGAGATCGCCTTCGGTCTGGGGCTCGGCACTCCCCAGGCCGCCCGGCAGCGCTATGAACGGCTGGCCGGGCGTACCGCCGTCGAGGGGGAGTAGGGCGCGGGCCCCGGCGTGGTCGAGTGGAGGGGAAGTTTTCGGTCAGCATGTTGAAGTTTCAACAACGGCTCCCTATCATGGAGAAAGTTCAACATTGAACCAGTATCTCTTCGAGGAGTCCCCATGGGTCTGTTCAGCCGTAAGCCCGACACTAACGCCGAGGCCGCCCCGGCGCCCGCCACCGAGGGCCTGTCGCACCTCACCGGCACCTACGCCATCGACCCGACGCACAGCGAGATCGGCTTCGCCGTCCGCCACGCCATGGTCACCACCGTGCGCGGCCAGTTCTCCGAGCACGAGGGCAAGCTGTACCTGGACGGCAGCGACCCGTCCCGCTCCACCGCCGAGGTCGTGATCAAGGTCGCCAGCATCGACACCAACCAGGAGCAGCGCGACGGCCATCTGCGCACCGGAGACTTCTTCGACGCCGAGACCTACCCCGAGATCGCCTTCCGCAGCACTTCCGCGCAGCGGCTCGACGCGGAGACGTACCGCCTGACCGGCGATCTCACCATCAAGGGCACCAGCAAGCCCGTCTCGGTCGACTTCACCTTCAACGGCAGCGCCAAGGACCTGTACGGCAACGAGCGCGTCGGCTTCGAGGGCAGCACCACCATCAACCGCACCGACTGGGGGCTGACCTACAACGCCGCGCTGGAGACCGGTGGTGTCCTGATCGGCGAGAAGGTCAAGCTCAGCTTTGACATCTCGGCCATCAAGTCGGCCTGACCCAGCGCCCGTTGGTACCCACCGCCAGCGGCGATACGACGCAGCACGGCGCAAGCGCTCAGCTCAGAGCGCGGCTTCCGCTGCGGCGAGCGTCGCCGTGTGGCCGAAGAGGCCCGGTAGGCCGCCCGAGTGCAGGAAGACCGTGCGTTGCCCGGGGGCGACGTCACCGTCCTCGATCGCCGCGATCAGACCGGCCATAGCGCGTCCGGTGTAGATCGGGTCGAGCACGATCCCCTCAGTGCGGGCGGCCACGGTCAGGGCGGCCATGACCGGTTCGGTCAACGCGCCGTAGCCGGTGCCCACTTGGTCGAGGCGCAGCCTCAACGTCTCCGGCGCGCAGTACGTACCGGACAGGCCGGAGACCAGATCGGACACCGTCCGGGCCGGATCGGCGACAGCCCCGCAGTGGACCCCGAGCACACGCGCGGAACCGAGCTGGTCGACGAGGCCCGCCATGGTGCCGCCGGAGCCGACCGCGACGACAACGGTCGTCAGGTCCGGGGCCTGGGTGAGCAGTTCGCCCCCGCACTCGGCGTAACCGCGCGCCCCGAGCACACTGGAACCGCCGAGGGGGATCAGAGCCGGAACGGCGCCCTGCCGCCGCAGCCGCTCGGCCACCTGCCGGGCGGCGGCGTCGAGCGCCTCGCCGTGCACGTCACCGGCCCACACCACCGTGGCGCCGAAGAGGCCGTCGAGTGCGATGTTGCCCGACGACGATGAGCCGGATTCGCCAGCGAGCACGAGTACGACGTCAAGGCCCAGCCGCGCGCCGGCGGCGGCCGTCAGACGTGCGTGGTTGCTCTGCGGCGCCCCGATGGTCACCAGGACCGTGGCGCCGTCGGCCAGCGCTGCTCCGCAGATCCACTCAAGCTTGCGCACCTTGTTCCCACCACCGCCGAGGCCGGTGAGGTCGTCACGCTTGATCCACAGGTCGTCCGCGCCGAGGCCGAGAGCACGGGCCAGTCGCGGCATCGGCTCCAGCGGGGTGGGCCAGGTCCCGAACGTCACCCGCTGCGGGATTGGGCTGTCCGAAATCTTCGTCACCATCTCTCGTCCGCGACACTGGCGTAGCCGCCAGCAGATCATCCTGCCACGGCATCCATCACTCAGCCCGACAAAGTCTCCCACGTCGACGCGCTAGCCAACCACGCGGCCCCGGCGCATCGTTCAGCCCCCGACGTCGATGCCGGTAGCGGGTGGTCTGGAACAATCTCCGGGTGACCCGATCGAACAACGTGCCCGCGGCGGCGCAGAGTGTACGGCCGCTGGAACTCTTCTTCGACCTGGTCTTCGTCTTCGCGATCACCCAGATCGCCTCGGTCCTCACCGCTCTGCCGACCGGGGAGGGCCTGGCCCGGGTCATCGTCCTGCTGGCCATCACCTGGTGGATGTACGGCGGTTACGCCTGGCTCACCAACGCCCTGGACCTGGAGCGCACCGGTGCTCGGTTGTTGCTGCTGGTCGGTACGGCGGCGTTCTTCGTGATGTCGTTGGCCGTGCCGAGGTCGTTCGAGGCCGGTCCGTGGGGTGTGGTGCTCGGGGTGGCCTACCTGGTCGTGGTGCTGGTGCACACGGTCGGATTCCTCGGGACGTCCGGTCGCCGGGGCATCACCCGGATAGGCCCGCTCAATCTGGCCAGCGCGTTGATCGTGCTCGCCGCGGGTGTGGCTCCGGAGCGGTGGCGGCTGTGGGTGCTGGCGTTGGCCTGCCTGGTGCAGGTGCTGACTCCGTTCATCGGCGGTACCGGGGGATTCACGGTCGGAGTCGGGCACTTCGTGGAGCGGCACGGCCTCGCGGTGATCATTCTGCTCGGGGAGTCGATCGTGGAGGTCGGATCGGCCGCCACCGAACAGAACGACCTGGTGACGGTCGTGGCGGGCGCGCTGCTGGCGCTGGCCCTCAGCGCGGCGATGTGGTGGCTGTACTTCGACCGGGAGGAACGGGAGAGCGAACGGCTGATGCACCGCATTCCGGTGCCGAGGCGCTCGCGGGTGGCGGTCTACGCGTTCGGCTACGCGTACCTCGTCATGATCCTCGGCATCGCCGTCGCGGCGGTCGGTATGCAGAAGGCGATCAACTCCTTCGACACGCCGCTGCACGGGCTGCCGTTGGGGCTGCTCCCGCTGGGAGCGGCGCTCTTCCTGGTGGGCCTCGCGTCCTTCCACCGCACCTTGGCCGGGACCTGGCCGGTGGCCCGACTGGTGGGCGCCATCGCCGTCGGCGTCGCCGTCCCGGCCGCGCGGTGGGTCGGTGGCTGGCTGGCGCTCGCCGTGACCACAGCGGTCCTGGTGTGCCTGGTCCTGGCGAGCCGCGAACCGGCTCGCGCCGATGACCTGGCGTGACGCGATGCCCCGCAAGCCGCGCCGCGGCGCTCGTTGACCGCACCACCGAGCTACTCTCTCGCCCGTTGCGCACAGGACGAAAGGTGTGGCGAATGCGGGAGGACGGCGCGGCCGACGCTGGTGGCGGGGGCGTGTCAGCCTCTTCCTCGCGGGTGGAAGGGGAGCCGTCCGCCGCCGACTCGCCAGGGCCACCCACGCGTCCGAGGTGGTGGCCGTCGCGTCGTGCGGTGCTGTTCGACGCTTTGGTGGCGCTCGGCGCGTTGCTCGGTGAGAGCTATCTCCTCAGGACCCATGTATCGGAACTGCTGCGGCAGCACCACAGGGTTGCCGCGGGCGTCGTTGTGGGGCTTGTGATCGTCGGGTGCATGGCGCTGGTGGTCCGTCGGCGCCATCCCGTTCCGGCCGGGCTGGCGGGCCTGGCGCTGGCGGTGGCGACGCTGGACGTGCCGCCTTTGGTGCTGCCGATCGCGGCCTACTCCACCGCCCGGTACTGGCGGCATCGACGGGTCGGTGTGGTGATCGGTGTGGTGTCCCTTGCCGTGGCACTGCCGTTGGCCGTGGGTCTCGGGGACAAGCTGGACACCAACCTGGGGGTCGTCGATCTGCCCACGATGCTCCTCAACGAGGCACTCGTCATCCTCGGCGCGGTACTGCTGGGCATGTACACCAGAGCGCGGCGGAAGATCATCGAGAACTTGCGGGAGCGCGCCGAACGCATGGAACGTGAGCGCCATCTGCTCGCCGCCCAGGCCAGGTTGGAGGAACGGGCCCGTATCGCCCGGGAGATGCACGATGTGGTCGCGCACCAGGTGAGCCTCATGGTGGTGCACGCCGGAGTGCTGGAAGTCAGCCCGGACAACCCGGAGCAGACACTGGAGACCGCGAAGCTCGTCGGCCGGACCGGGCGTCAGGCGCTGGACGAACTGCGCCAGGTCCTCGGGGTGTTGCGGCTGAACGAGTCCGAGGAGGCATCGGTCTCCCCCCAGCCCACCTTGGAGGATCTGCCCCGACTCGTCGAGCAGTCCAACTCGGCTGGACTGCCGGTGACATACGAGGTGTCGGGGGATCCCCGACCCGTGGACGGGCTGATCGAGCGCGCCTTGTACCGAGTCGTCCAGGAGGCGTTGACCAATGTGCACAAGCACGCTGGCCATGCGGTGACGCGCGTCCAACTGCGCTACCTGCCGGACGCCCTCCACGTGGTCGTGGAGAACGACGCCGCGTCGGCACCGCCGCCTCCGCGGCTGCCGAGCAGTGGTCACGGCCTGGCGGGTCTGCGGGAGCGGGTCGCGATGGTGGGCGGGACGTTCGAAGCCGGTCCTCTCCCGAACGGTGGGTTCCGGCTGTCGGCCCGGGTGCCGACGGAGCGGACCGCCCGTTGAACACCGCCGTTCACAGGGGCGTGGCGGGCGGCGGCGCACAACGCGCTCACCCCATCGGGACCGTTTCCGCGGAGCCGCGGCCCAGCAGTTCGTCGAGCAGCCGCGTGGCGGGCAGGGCGGTGTGCAGATAGATGTGCTCGCGGCGGTGTTCGATGACGGCGAGCATCTTGCGGAGGGTGTCCCGCGCCTCCTTCCGGCGCCCGGCGCGGTGTTGGGCCTGGCCGAGCAGGCCCAGGTGGAGCGGGAGGCGCAGGTTCGTTCTGGAGAGCCGGAGTTCGGCCATCGAGGCGTGCATCTGTGTGATGCCGTCGTCCTCGTGGCCGGAGTACGCCAGGGCCCACCCCTCGGGCAGGCGCAGCATCGCCTTCCAGTAGAGCAGCCCGTGCTCGCCCGCCACCCGTGCCCCCTCCGCGCTGGACGAGCAGGCTGTGTCGACGTCGCCCTCCCAGGCCGCCAGGACCGCGTCCACGTACAGGGCGAAGGCCCGGTCGGAGGGCCTGCTCTCGTACTCGGTCAGGTGCAGCAGCTCCCGGCGGCGCACCGCGGCCGTAGCGCGGTCACCCAACAGCCAGTGGGTGAAGGCGTCGTAGGAGCGGCAGGAGACGCGCGGATCGTGCTGGAACGTCCGGGCCAGCAGGTGGCCCTGGCGGGCGAAACGATCCGCCATCTCGACGCCGCGCTCAAGTTCCGTCAGCGCCTCAGGCAGTCGGCCGCGGATGTGCAGCACGATGCCCCCGCCGTACGCCGCGCCGAGCAGGGCCACCGGGTGCCGCGTCCGGTCGGCCAGCTCCCGCAGCAGACCGGAGTACTCCCGGGACTCGTCGTAGCGCCCGGTGACCAGAAGTGCCGCGCACAGCGCCCACAGCACCGACGGGTCCTCGGGGGCGTGCGTGCGGGCGCTCAGGGCGCGGCCCCGGTCGAGCGCCGCTTCGGCCTCGGCGTCGCCGTAGCCGCGTACCGTGGCCAGCACCTGCCCGAGCTGGATGTGCAGCCGCTGCTCCAGGCCCGGGGCCGAAGCGGCGTCAGGGGGCAGATAGCCGACCAGATGCACGGCGCGGCGCAGCCAGGTCTCCACCTGCTCGTACGCCAGGTGGTGCTCGGCGTGCTCGGCGGCACGCAGCAGCCGGGGTAGCGCTTGCTGGGCCGGTAGCGCGCCCTTGGCGTGCCAGGTGTGGTGGGCGACCCGCTCGATCTCCTCGCCGCCCATCCGCCCGTGCCCTCGGGCACACAGCGCCTCGGCGACCCGGGCGTGCAGCTGATGGCGCTCCTCGCGGGAGAGTTCGCCGATGAGCGTCTCCTGGACCAGGGCATGGGCGAAGTGGAGCCGTCCAGGGTGGTGCGGGTCCTCGCTGAGCAGGTCGGCCCGGATCGCCGACTCCAGGGCCGCGGTGACCGGTTCGTCCTCGGTGGCGGTGCGGTGCAGCAGGTCGGTGTCCACCTCGGTGCCGATGACGGCGCACAGCCGCAGCACCCGTAGGACCGGTTCCGGCAGCGCGCTGAACCGTTGGCGCAACGCCTCACGCACACCGGTCGGGATCTCGGCGAGGAGCACGTCCGCGGCGCCGGGGTCGTGCAGGCGCCGGACGTCGCCGAGGAGGGAGAGCAACTGCATGACGAAGTACGGGTTGCCCTTGCTGCGCTGGTGCAGCGCTTCGATGACCTCGGTGCCCACACCCGGCCCGGCCTGCGCCTCGACCAGGGCCGCGACGGCGCCGGGGGACAGCCCGCCCAGCCTCAGCGTCTCGGTCCTGGGGCCTCTGAGAAGCTCGGCCAGCATCCGGCGCATCGTGGCGTCGGACTCGATTTCGAGGTCCCGGGCGGTCAGTACGACGCTGAGCGGGTGACCCTGGCGGCGGGTTCCCAGCAGCCTCAGCAGGTCGAGGGAGGCGGTGTCGGCCCAGTGCAGGTCCTCCAGCAGGAGCACCAGGGGGCGTTCCGCGGCCAGGGTGAGCAGGACCTCGCACACCGCGTCATGGGTGAGGAACCGCGCCTGGGCCCAGTCGACTTCGGATCCCTGGCCGCCCGCGGGCCCGGCCGACCGCTCGGGCATCAGCGGGGCGAGGTGGGTGCCGAACGGTGCCGCCGCGGTGCGGAAGGCGTCGGGTCGGGTGGCCGAGAGCTGACGCAGGACCTGGGTCCACAGCCAGTACGGCGGGACTCCCTCGCCGGGGAAGCAGTGGCTCCAGACCACTTCCAGGCCCTCGTCCCCGGCCTCCAGGCGCGGTGCGAGCTCCATCAGCAGGCGGGTCTTGCCGACCCCGGCGGGGCCGAGCACGGCGGCCACATGTCCCTGTCCGGTGAGCGCTCCGGTCGCCGCGGTCACCAGGCGGTGCAACTCCTGGTCCCGGCCGGTGAAGGGGCACGGAGCCGCGGCGTCCACGCCGCCGGAGCCGGTCCGCTCGGCTTCCGTGGGCGGTCTGATCTCCGCGGGCTCGGCAACCGGCTCGTCGGCGGGACCGCCGTCGCCGAGTTCCTGGCGGAGGATGGCGGTGTGTACTCGCTGGAGTTCGACGGCGGTGTCCACGCCGAACTCCTCGACCAAGTGGCTGCGTGTCCGCTCGTACACCTCCAGTGCCTCGGCCTGCCGTCCCAGGCGGGACAGTGCGGTCATCAAGTGGCCGACGAGGCGTTCGCGCGTCGGGTGCCGGCGTACCTCCCGGTCCAGTTCGGCCGCCACCTCGTCGGCCGCCCCGAGGGTCAGTCGGGCCTCGGCACACGACTCCAGTGCGGTGAGCCGGAGTTGCTCCAGCCGCGTGCTTTCGTCGGCGAGCGGGGGGTGGGCGCCGAATTCGGTGTACGGGGAGCCGCGCCATAACGCCAGCGCCTCGGTGAGCCGGTCGCGCGCGGCGAGTGGGTCCCGTCGGTCCAGGAGCTGCCGTCCCTCGGCCACCAACTGCTCGAAGCGGCAGACGTCGACCTGCTCGGGGGCGAGTTGGAGCAGGTAACCGGGTGCCTGGTAGCGCAGGGCTGAGGGCTTGTCCGGTTCGGTCGGCGGGTCAAGTACGCGGCGCAGGTGGGAGATGTGGCTCTGCAGCGTGGCGACGGGATGCCGTGGCGGCGCGTCCCGCCACAGTTCCTCGACGAGCCGCTCGGTGGGGACAACTCGGCCCAGCCGTATGACCAGCAGGGCGAGCAGTGTCCGTCGGCGCGGTGGGCCGAGCGGGAGATCGTGCCCGTCGACTTGTGCCGACATGGGGCCCAGGACGCGCAGCAGCAGCCCGGACGGGTCGGCCTGCCCCGGACCGGGCGGCGGGATCGGCGTCTGTGTGGACATCTCGGCCCCCATCGTTCTGAGGCATGCGGCGGTGCTGGTGGACGGGCCTCGGCTTACCCAGGACCGGCCAGAAGTGATCTTGGCATACAGAACGGACCATTCCAAGATCGTCAATCGGCCACTGGCAACCCATCGGCAAGCCGGGCAGCAAGGTTCCGGCGATGACGGCAAGGAATTGGCAAGGTGCTGCGAGAGTACGGACCATCCGCACCGCATGGTCGCCGTCACGGGCTCGCCCAGCACATCGGCGTCATGGACGACAGGCATCGCTGCCCGCTGGCCGACTACCTGTCACCGTGCCCACCCATAGCCGCTTCGGCAAGGCGGTCCAGCCCTGTCCGGATTTCTCGCGCCGAGCAGGCCGCGCGACCAGCAGGAACGCACTTCCCGCGAGAACGCGGGACAGACCAGGCAGCGTAGATCGGACCACGGCCGCCGTATGGCCGCCGATCCACGGCCTCGTGGTGGTCCGCCGTCGCGCCGGGATTCTCTGCCGCCGGACCGGCCTTATGCGACCACCACCCCACTGGGCTCGGTCGACAGGCCCAGTGGTGTGCTGGCCAGGACGCTCAGCGTCCTGGCGTCGATCGCGTCGACCGTGCTGGAGGCATTGGCGGACACCCAGATGGTGCTCTCGGTCGCGGTGATCCCGGTCGGTGGGTGGTTCACCCGTACCGTGCGCAGCACCGTGTTGTCGGCGGTGTCGATCACCGTCACCGTGTCGGCGTTGGCCCCTGTGACGTAGACGCGTGCACCGTCCGGGCTCAGTGCGACCTGCCAGGGGGTCCTGCCGACGCGGGTCCGGGCGATGACGCGGTGGCTGCGGGTGTCGATCACCGACACGGTGTCCTGCCTGGTGTCCAGCACGGAGACTTCGCTCGCCCCGGAGTTGGTGATGTAGAGCCTGGTTCCGCCTGGAGTCTTCGCGATTCCGCAGGGGTTCGCCCCGCCCGGGATGCTCGCGACCAGCTGGTGGCTCGAAGTGTCGATGGCCGCGATCGAATAGCTGACGATGCCGAGCGGTACCGGCCCCGCAGGCGCGCATGAGCGGGCCGAAGGCACCGCGGTGCCTTCGGCCCGCTCATGCGTGAGAGTGGACACCCCCTGCGCAGGGGCACACGGACGCACCACAAGCCCCGTTGGGCGATGTCCTCGGCGCTTGGCGCCGGTTGGCGGTCAGAACACGAACGGGCCAGGAGACTGCGCCGAGGTGGCGTTGCAGGTCGCCGTCACGCCGAAGACCGAGACCTGCAGCGAGGTGGCCTGCAGGCCGTCACCTGACGGAACGGTCCCGGTGAGCGGTCCGGTGGTCACCGCTGAACCGGCGGGTATGTCCGGGTTGGAGTTGCCGGTCAGTGTCACGGTCGCGGAGTTGCTGTCGGTCAACACGAGGGACGAGCTCACCGAGTTGGCCGAAATGTCGATGGGCGCGGTGATCGCCGAGGTGGAGAGGGTGATCGTCGCGGTGGTCCCATCCTGGGTGGCCGTGAGCGTCGCGGAACCCGAGCCGTACGAGCCGCAGTCGAACGACACCGTGGCCGTGTCGGGCGAGACCGCCCCCGCGTACGGAGCCATCACCAACGCGCCTGCGACCATCACACCGGAGCCAAGCACCGCGCCGATTCCGAGCCTTCTGTGCCGCATGATGGTTTTCCCTTCCGGATGCACAACAGTGGGGGGAACCGGCGTTGCCGACTGCTCTCATGCCGGGCGCAGGGCATCGGTCAGCGATGAACCGGCATTCGTGCGAGACAGCGGCTCAAAACTCACGCCGAACGCTTCATGCCTGACGGGTAGTCGGTCAACCGGTCCACGGCCAATTGATGCACGCCTCCCTTGAGACAACAAGCCTCGTTCCCAAGGTTTTTTGTCGTGTTCCGGTCATGAGCACACGTCAAGATGCATCCGATGAAGGGCTGTTGAATCCAACGCGGACGCCGACAGGGCGGCGGCACCTGTGGGTGCCACCGCCCTGTCGGCGTGAGGGTGTCGCGAGTCGCGGGTGCTCAGTAAGCCGAGTTGACGTGGTCGATCGAGCCGTACCGGTGCGCCGCGTAGTTGGCGGAGGCGGTGATGTTGGCGACCGGGTCGTAGATGTTCGAGGACGTACCGGCCACGTGGTAGGTCTTGAACGTCGGGTCGAT
>JBEYJY010000039.1:55653-87398 GCA_040631425.1 Streptomyces sp. NPDC020096 | reverse complement strand
ACCACATGCCGGGTGAAGGCTAGGGCTCACAAGTAAGCCCTCGGCGGACTGAGGTCACCGACCATCGACCCGAACGGCCCTTGCTCTCCTTGGCCGCCGAGATCCGCCGTCCAGGCATACGCTCGTCGCATGGTCAATCTGACGCGCATCTACACCAGGACCGGCGACGACGGCAGCACCGCCCTCGGCGACATGAGCCGGGCCCCCAAGACCGACCCGCGGATCGCGGCGTACGCCGACACCAACGAGGCGAACGCCGCGATCGGCGTGGCGGTCGCGCTGGGGGCGCTGCCGGAGGAGGTCGCCAAGGTCCTGGTCCGGGTGCAGAACGACCTGTTCGACGTGGGCGCGGACCTCGCCACTCCGGTGGTGGAGAACCCCAAGTACCCGCCGCTGCGCGTCGAGCAGAGCTACATCGACAAACTGGAAGCGGACTGCGACCGCTTCCTCGCCGACCTGGAGAAGCTGCGCAGCTTCATCCTGCCGGGCGGCACCCCGGGCGCCGCCCTGCTCCACCAGGCCTGCACGGTGGTCCGCCGCGCCGAGCGCACCACCTGGGCGGCACTGGAGTCACACGGCGAGACGATGAACCCACTGACCGCCAAGTACCTGAACCGCCTCTCCGACCTGCTGTTCATCCTCGCGCGGACAGCGAACAAGGAACGCGGCGACGTCCTCTGGGTACCGGGAGAAAACCGCTAACACCCAGCGGACCACTCTTCGTCCGGGGCGCGGCGGGTTCGAACACCGCCGGTCCCCGCCGTGGGGGTTGCTCGCCGCCGCGGCAACCCGCGACCGCCCCCGGCCGGGGCCCGGGGGTTGCCCCCGAAACCACAGCATCCTCGCCCGGACAGCGAACAAGGAGCACGGCGACGTCCTCTGGGCACCGGGAGAAAACCGCTAACACCCAGCGCACAACTCTTCGACCGGGGCGCGGCGGGTTCGAACACCGCCGATCCCCGCCGTGGGAGTTGCTCACCATCGCGGCGGGCAATCTGTCGAGGGCAAGCCCGCGACACCCCCCGGGGGGAGGTGGAAGCGTGCCCCCGAGGAACGCTGGGGCTGTGCCCCCAAGGATTCGGGGGCTGTGCCTCAAGAAGAGCCGAGGATTCGGGGCTGTGCCCTAAGAAGAGTCGGCGATCTGGGGCTGTGTGCCCAAGAAGAGCCGGGGGTTTGGGGGCTTGCCCCCAAAAAAGAGACCACCGCGGCGGCGAGCAACCCCCACGGCGGGCACCGGCGGTACCTGAACCGCCGCAACCCCAGAGCAGGATCCGCCGGAAGGGCGCTACGCGACGTTGACCCGCTGGCCCGGGGGCGCTGCCTCCAGCCAGGCGAGGAAGCCCGTGAGGGCGTCGTCGCTCATCGCCAGCTCCAGACGGGTGCCCCGGTGCGTACAGACCAGCACCACGGAGTCCGAGAGCAGCGCCAGCTCCTCCTCACCCTGCGGGGTGCGGCGCTGGATGACCTCGATGGCGGAGCGTTCGAGAACCCGGCGCGGGCGCGGGGCGTAGGAGAAGACCCGGAACCACTCGACGCGGTCACCGCTGTAGCGGGCCACGCCGTACACCCAGCCCTTGCCGGTCGACGGAACCGCCGAGTCCTCGGCGGCCCGCAGACTGCAGTCGAAGGTGCCGCCCGGGCGCTGGATCAGCCTGCGGCGCAGTCCGAAGACGAAAAGGCCGATCGCGGCCACCGCGACGGCCAGTCCGAACAGCTGCAAAGCGAGGACCATGCCCACTGACCTCCTCGCCTCACGTCCGGGGTGGCCGGACACCTGTACAGACTGCTCCTGCTGCGGCCGGGCCGCGGACCGCCGGTTCGGCGATCCGCGGCCTCAGGTCGCGTCCTAGTACGTGCCGGTAGCGACACGCAGTCGCGCGGCGGCCTTGAGCTCCGCCGACGCGTCCGCCTCCGACTTGGCGACCTCAAACTCACGCTCGGCGCGCTCGACGTCGATCTCGTCCGCCAGCTCGGCGATCTCCGCGAGAATCGAGAGCTGGTTGTCCGCGAACGAGATGAACCCGCCGTGCACCAGCGCGACAACAGGGCCGTCGGCGGTACGGATGGTGACCGGACCGAACTCCAACACACTGAGCAGCGGCTGGTGGCCCGGCATGATGCCTACGTCGCCCGACACCGTGCGCGCGACGACGATGTTGGCTTCACCGGTCCAGACCTTGCGGTCGGCGGCGACCAGCTCGACGTGCAGCTCGGCCAAGATGGCTCCTCGGGTCTCCACCCACCGCTGCCGGCAGGTGTTGGGTCACAGGATAACGGGGTGCGAGTCGGGGGGCGGGACCAGCCCGCCCCCCATCACGCGTCGAGGCTCTGGGCGTCAGGAGACGCCGAGCTCCTTGGCGTTGGCCTTCAGGTCCTCAAGGCCACCGCACATGAAGAACGCCTGCTCGGGGAAGTGGTCGTACTCACCGTCGGCGATCGCGTTGAACGCGGCGATCGACTCCTCCAGCGAGACGTCCGAACCGTCCACACCGGTGAACTGCTTCGCCGCGTGGGTGTTCTGGGACAGGAACCGCTCGATCCGGCGGGCGCGCTGGACGGTGAGCTTGTCCTCCTCGCTCAGCTCGTCGATGCCTAGCAGGGCGATGATGTCCTGGAGGTCCTTGTACTTCTGCAGGATGCTCTTGACGCGCATGGCGCAGTCGTAGTGGTCCTGTGCGATGTAGCGCGGGTCCAGGATGCGGGACGTGGAGTCCAGCGGGTCCACGGCCGGGTAGATGCCCTTCTCCGAGATCGGCCGGGAGAGCACCGTGGTCGCGTCGAGGTGCGCGAAGGTGGTCGCCGGGGCCGGGTCGGTCAGGTCGTCCGCCGGAACGTAGATCGCCTGCATCGAGGTGATCGAGTGGCCGCGGGTCGAGGTGATGCGCTCCTGCAGGATGCCCATCTCGTCGGCGAGGTTCGGCTGGTAGCCCACCGCGGACGGCATACGGCCGAGCAGGGTGGAGACCTCGGAACCGGCCTGGGTGAAGCGGAAGATGTTGTCGATGAAGAACAGCACGTCCTGCTTCTGCACATCGCGGAAGTACTCCGCCATGGTCAGACCGGCCAGCGCGACCCGCAGACGGGTGCCCGGGGGCTCGTCCATCTGGCCGAAGACCAGCGCGGTCTTGTCGAGGACGCCGGACTCCTCCATCTCCTGGATGAGGTCGTTGCCCTCACGGGTGCGCTCACCGACACCGGCGAACACCGACACACCCTCGTGCAGCTTCGCCACACGCATGATCATTTCCTGGATGAGGACCGTCTTGCCGACGCCCGCACCACCGAACAGACCGATCTTGCCGCCCTTGACGTACGGGGTCAGCAGGTCGACGACCTTCAGGCCGGTCTCGAACATCTCGGTCTTCGACTCAAGCTGGTCGAAGGCCGGGGCCTTGCGGTGGATCGGCCAGCGCTCGGTGACCTCGGAGGCCGCCTCCGGCTCGTTCAGGATCTCACCGAGGGTGTTGAACACCCGGCCCTTGGTGACATCGCCGACCGGCACGGAGATGCCCGCACCGGTGTTGGTCACCTCGGTCTGGCGGACCAGACCGTCGGTCGGCTGCATCGAGATCGCGCGGACCAGGCCGTCGCCCAGGTGCTGGGCGACCTCAAGAGTCAGCGTGCGCTTCTCCCCGGCGTTGGCCGGGTCGGCGACCTCGACGTGCAGCGCGTTGTAGATCTCCGGCATCGCGTCGACGGGGAACTCCACGTCGACGACGGGGCCGATGACCCGCGCGACGCGGCCCGTCGCCGTAGTCGTCTCAACAGTGGTGGTCATGATTAGCGGTCACTCCCCGCGGTCGCGTCGGCCAGGGCACTGGCGCCACCGACGATCTCGCTGATTTCCTGGGTGATATCGGCCTGGCGGGCCGCGTTGGCAAGCCGCGTGAGCGACTTGATGATCTCCTCGGCGTTGTCGGTCGCCGCCTTCATCGCGCGCCGCGTGGCCGCGTGCTTGGACGCGGCGGCCTGCAGCAGGGCGTTGTAGACCCGGCACTCGACGTACCGCGGCAGCAGCGCGTCCAGCACGCCCTCAGCGGACGGCTCGAACTCGTACAGCGGCATGGGCTTGCCGCTGTGCTCCACAGCCTCCTCGACCGCTTCCGCGGTCTGCTCAAGGCTGAGCGGCAGCAGCCGGTCGGTCACCGGCGTCTGCGTCACCATCGACACGAACTCCGTGAAGACGATGTGCAGTTCATCGACGCCGCCCTCTTCCGAGCCCGCGATCACGGCCTCGATCAGGGGGTCGGCGATCCGCTTGGCGTCCGCGTAGGTGGGGCGGTCGGTGAAGCCGGTCCACGAGTCCGTGAAGTCGAAACCGCGGAACTTGTAGTACGCCACACCCTTGCGGCCCACGACGTACGGCACGACCTCCTTGCCCTCGGAGCGCAGCCGCTCCGTGAGCCGTTCGGCCGCCTTGATCGCGTTGGCGGAGTACCCGCCGGCCAGACCGCGGTCGCTCGTGATGAGCAGCACCGCGGCGCGCGCCGGGTTCTCCTTCTCGGTGGTCAGCGGGTGCTTGTCGTTGGAGCCCGTGGCCACCGCCGCCACTGCGCGGGTCAGCGCCTTGGCATACGGAGTGGAGGCGGCCACCGCGCGCTGCGCCTTCACGATGCGGGCAGCGGCGATCATCTCCATCGCCTTGGTGATCTTCTTGGTGGCGGTGACGGAGCGGATGCGGCGCTTATAGACCCGAAGTTGAGCGCCCATGCTCAGCCCTCACCCAGCAGCTTGCCGTCCGAGGTCTCGAACTGCTTCTTGAAGGTGTCGACCGCCTCGGAGATGGCCTCGATGGTCGCGTCCGACATCTTGGCTCCCTCGCGGATGCTGGTCAGCAGTTCCTTCTTCTCGCGCTCCAGCCAGTCCAGGAGTTCGCGCTCGAAGCGGCGGATGTCCACCACCGGCACGTCGTCCAGCTTGCCGTTGGTACCGGCCCAGATGGAGACGACCTGCTCCTCGACCGGGTACGGCGAGTACTGGCCCTGCTTGAGCAGCTCGACCATGCGCTTACCGCGCTCCAGCTGCGCCTTGGAGGCCGCGTCCAGGTCCGAACCGAAGGCGGCGAACGCCTCCAGCTCGCGGTACTGGGCGAGGTCCACGCGCAGACGGCCGGATACCTGGCGCATCGCCTTGTGCTGCGCGGAGCCACCGACACGGGAGACCGAGATACCGACGTTCAGCGCCGGGCGCTGGCCCGCGTTGAACAGGTCGGACTCCAGGAAGCACTGGCCGTCGGTGATGGAGATGACGTTGGTCGGGATGAACGCCGACACGTCGTTGGCCTTGGTCTCCACGATCGGCAGACCGGTCATCGAACCGGCGCCCATGTCGTCGGAGAGCTTGGCGCAACGCTCCAGCAGACGGGAGTGCAGGTAGAAGACGTCACCCGGGTAGGCCTCACGGCCCGGCGGGCGGCGCAGCAGCAGCGAGACCGCACGGTAGGCGTCGGCCTGCTTGGACAGGTCGTCGAAGACGATCAGGACGTGCTTGCCCTGGTACATCCAGTGCTGGCCGATGGCGGAACCGGTGTACGGGGCGAGGTACTTGAAGCCCGCCGGGTCGGACGCCGGGGCCGCGACGATCGTCGTGAACTCCAGGCAGCCCGCCTCCTCCAGCGCACCGCGCACGGACGCGATGGTGGAGCCCTTCTGGCCGATGGCCACGTAGATGCAGCGGACCTGCTTCTTCGGGTCGCCGGAGCGCCAGTTGTCGCGCTGGTTGATGATCGTGTCGACGGCGAGCGCGGTCTTGCCGGTCTGCCGGTCGCCGATGATCAGCTGGCGCTGGCCGCGGCCGATCGGGGTCATCGCGTCGACGGCCTTCAGACCGGTCTGCATCGGCTCGTGCACCGACTTGCGGTGCATGACCGTGGGTGCCTGCAGCTCGAGGGCGCGGCGGCCGTCGGTCTCGATCTCGCCGAGGCCGTCGATCGGGTTGCCCAGCGGGTCGACAACGCGGCCGAGGTAGCCCTCGCCCACGGCCACGGACAGCACCTCGCCGGTACGACGGACGGTCTGCCCCTGCTCGATGCCGCTGAACTCACCGAGGACGACGGCGCCGATCTCCCGCTCCTCAAGGTTGAGGGCGAGGCCGAGGGTGCCGTCCTCGAACTTCAGCAGTTCGTTCGCCATGGCCGAGGGCAGGCCCTCGACGTGCGCGATGCCGTCGCCGGCATCGCTGACCGTTCCGACCTCCTCGCGCGAGGCCGCGTCCGGCTTGTACGACTGGACAAAGTTCTCCAGCGCGTCCCGGATCTCCTCCGGCCGGATCGTGAGCTCCGCCATCTGGGTTCCCTGCTCTCCTTGTTGGGCCCTAAGTATCTTTACGGCCCAACTCGGGCCGCTTCAGTGCTACGCGTGTTCTCTGGGGACTGTCCCCAGCCCCCATCGGTGGCTGGTCAGCCGGTCAGCCGCCGGGTCGCCTCTTCGAGGCGGCTGGCGACCGTGCCGTCGATGACCTCGTCGCCGATCCGCACGCTGATCCCGCCGAGGACCTCGGGGTCCACGTCCAGGTTCAGGTGCACTTGGCGGCCGTACAGCTTGGACAGCGCCGCACCGAGACGCTGCTTTTGCCGGTCGGACAGCGGTACCGCCGAAGTGACCACCGCGACCACCCGACCGCGACGCTCCGCGGCCAGCTTGGAGATGGCTTCGAGCCCTCCCTCCAGGCTACGGCCCCGCGGATGTGCCACAAGACGCGCGACGAGACGGACGGTGACGGGGTGCGCCCGGCCGCCCAGCAGCCTGGTGATCAACTCCGCCTTGGCCGAGCCGCCGCCCACCCCACCGGTCAGCGCTGCGCGCAGCTCGGGGGTCGAGCCGATGATCCGCGCGGTGCGGAACAGCTCGTCCTCCACGTCGTCGAGCGCACCGGAGCGCTGGGCGCCGATGAGCTCCGCGACGTCCGAGATGTTCTCGACCGCGTCGACCAGGTCGCGCGACGCCGACCAGCGCGACCGGGCCATGCCGGCGACCAGGTCGATGGCCTCGCCGCTGACCTGCCCGCCCAGCAGTCGCTGCACGAGCTCGGCCTTGGCCTCGCCGCTCTGCGCCGGGTCGGTGAGGAGCCGGCGCAGCGATACCTCGCGGTCGAGCAGCGCCGTTACGGCAGCCAGTTCCTCGGCGAGCTTCGCCGCGTCGACGGCCGTGTTGTCCGTCAGCGCGTCGAGCCGCTCGCGTGCGGCGGCCAGTGCCTCGCGGCTTGCCCTGTTCATCGCGTGGCCTCGGCCTTCTCCTCAAGCTCGTCGAGGAAGCGGTCGATGACACGGCTCTGCCGGGCGTGATCCTCAAGCGCCTCGCTGACCAGCTTGCCGGCCAGTTCGACGGCGAGCTTGCCGACGTCCTGGCGCAGGGCCAGCGCGGCCTGCTTGCGGTCGGCCTCGATCTGGGCGTGGGCCGCGGCGATGATCTCCTCGCGCTGGCGCTGGCCTTCGCCGCGCATCTCGGCGATGAGCGCGGCACCCTGCTCCTGCGCCTCCTGGCGCAGTCGGTTGGCCTCGTGGCGAGCCTCGGCGAGCTGCTGGCGGTACTGCTCGAGCGTCGCCTGCGCCTCGGCCTGGGCGGCCTCGGCCTTCTCCATTCCGCCTTCGATGGCCTCGTGCCGCTGCTCAAGCACCTTGTTGATGCGAGGGAGCAGCACCTTGGCCAGGAAGCCGAAGACGATAAGGAAGGCGACCAGGCCGATGACCAGCTCCGGAAGCGGCGGAACGAGCGGGTTTTCCGCCTCGTCCGCGGCAATCTGCAGGAGAGTCACATCGGGACCTTTCGTCGGTTAAGGGCTGTCGGTCGGTTCGGTCAGTTCTGGCCGAACACGAACGGCATGACGATGCCGATGAGGGCGAGCGCCTCACAGAGCGCGAAGCCCAGGATCATGTTCTGACGGATCAGGCCGGTCGCCTCAGGCTGGCGGGCCATGGCCTGGACACCGTTACCGAAGATGATGCCGATACCCACGCCCGGGCCGATGGCAGCGAGGCCATAGCCGATGGAGGCGACGGAGCCGTAGACGTGGGTCTTGGGCGTGGCCGCAGCGGCGAGGGTGACGAGCTGGTCCATCATGTCGTTTTCTTCCTTAGTGTCTTTTTCCAGCCGGTGGGCGGGCCACCGAGGGCGGGTCAGAGGTCTTGGGTGGACGCGGCGTCCGTCAGTGACCGGCGATCGCGCCGCGGACGTAGTCCGAGGCGAGGACGACGAACACATAGGCCTGCAGAGCCTGGATGAACAGCTCGAAGACGGTCAGCAGGACGACCATCACGAACGAGACACCCGCGTACGCGATGCCGATGCCGTTCAGCGTGTACCAGGCGCCGACCGTGAAGATCAGCAGCAGCAGGTGGCCGGCGAACATGTTGGCGAAGAGACGGACCGTGTGCGTGAACGGCCGGATGATCGTGTTGGAGAGGAACTCCAGGGGGAACACCAGGAGGGCGACGGCACCGAGGCCCTTCTGGTAGCCGCAGAGGCTCTTCATTCCCCCCACGAAACCGTGGCGCTTGAAGGTCAGCGTCATCCACGTCAGGTAGACGATCGCCGCGAGACCGGCCGGGAAGGCGATGATCGAGGTCACCGGGAACTGGGCGACCGGGATGATCGCCCACAGGTTCATGATCCAGATGAAGAAGAACAGCGAGACCATCAGGGGAACGAACTTCTCCCCCTCCTTGCGGCCCATCGTCTCGTGGACCACGCCGCGGCGTACGAAGTCGTAGCCGGCCTCACCGATCATCTGCAGCTTGCCGGGCAGCAGCTTGGGCTTGGCGAACGCCGCCCAGAAGAACCCGACCACGACGATCGTGGACAGCACGGCGAGCAGCATCGGCTTGTTGAAGTGGAAGCCGCCGACCGTGAAGAGAGGCTTGAAGACGAAGGAGTTCAGGCCCGGAGACGGGAAGCCGCAACCGCTGAAGATGTGGCAGTTGGTCTCGAAGGCGAGCATCTGGGGGTCAGCACTCACCACGGGCTCCTTCGGCGGCTTGACGCATGGTTACGGCAACCTCGGTGTGTCGGCGTGACGCGTGGCCACGGTGCGGCACTGGACTGGTCTCACTGATCAGGGGGTGGGACCGCAGCGGGCCAAGAGGACCGGCGGTCAGCGGCAGCGGGGGCTGTCGCACCGAGTGAGGGCGCGACGTCGCCCGGATCCGCACGTCCGCGTGCTGGCACGGACCATAGCAGGACGTGAGTACCGCATAAGCACGGGGGATCACCGTCCGGAAGCGGGTCGCCATGGTCACGGCTTGCGCTCCGCTACGGGCTGTACGTAGAGGGTCTTCGACTTCATGTGGCCGCGGGTCTGGCCGACGAGCCAGACCACCGTGGCGGCGATCACGGTGAAGGCGAACGCCCGCGGGCTGAGAAAGCTGACGCGCTGGAAGACGGCGATCAGGATGGCCATGGCCAGCAGCTGAGTCATGTACATCACCAGCCCCGCGGCCATGAACATCTCCGGGAACTTCTCCGCCGCCTTGTTCAGGCCGATCACGGCAAGACCGAAGAACAGCCCGGCGACCGCGACTCCGATCACGGAGCCGATCGCGCCTTTGCCGCCGGCGAGGACGGTGCTGAGGACGACCGCGATGACACCCACGGCGAACGTGGGGATCGCGGCGCTCCGCAGGATCCGGGCGTCATTGGACTGCATGGGGGCGGCTCCGAGCTGGAGTCGGGGGCGGGGATTGGGGCGATCGTACAACCGGGCAGAAGGCATTCTTCCGGCCGGAAGACCGTCTCGGTGGGGTCTTTCGGCTGTGGTCCCGGGTTTCGTGAACCGTATCACAAACTATTTGATGAGGTCTTTACCTACATCGTGTGCTCACTGTCACACCTATGGGCGACAGATGAGCGCATGCGGGTGACAGCCCGCCCAGCCGCCTGGTATGCGGCAAATCAAGTAGTTCTGTCGGGTGGAAATCAGCGCGCGCTGCTGACTCGGCGTCGATCGGGCAGTCGCGAGCGGTCCCCGATCGCGGTGGATCCGTGCAGTCCGGCGCCGGACAGCTGCTCCTCGGCGGTGGTCGCGGCGAGCGCCGCCTCGGCCTCGGCGGCCGACTTCGCCGCGGCCGCCGCCTGCCGCCGACTGCTGCGGTACCGCGGCGGAACGAAGGACTCCGCCCAGCGCGGGGCACGCGGCTTGAAGCGCGGCAGCAGCAGGACGACCAGGCCGACCGCGCTGAGCGCGACAACCACCAGCACGATCCACAGGCTGGACGAACGCGCCGAGAACGCGACCGTGCCGAAAGCGATCAGCGCCGACCAGAAGTACATGATCAGCACCGCGCGGCTGTGCGAGTGCCCGATCTCCAGCAGCCGGTGGTGCAGATGGCCGCGGTCGGCGGCGAACGGCGACTGGCCGTTCCAGGTGCGCCGCACGATCGCCAGCACCAGGTCGGCGGCCGGAATCGCGATCAGCGTCAGCGGCAGCAGCAGCGGGATGTAGACCGGCACCATCGCGTGCACGGCCTCCCGTACCGAACCCGCGTTGCTGGTGATCACATCCGGGTCCACCTGGCCGGTGATCGAGATCGCGGAGGCGGCCATCACCAGGCCGATCAGCAT
The DNA here is from genome assembly GCA_040631425.1 of Streptomyces sp. NPDC020096. Lineage (GTDB taxonomy): Bacteria > Actinomycetota > Actinomycetes > Streptomycetales > Streptomycetaceae > Streptantibioticus_A. The sequence continues at coordinate 76,845 of JBEYJY010000039.1, read as the reverse complement.
GGATCCCGAGTCCCCCATGAAGATCCGCGCCGGGTGGATGTTGTGCGGCAGGAAGCCCATGCAGATGCCGATGAGGATGGCGCTGAACAAGGTCGCGGGCGCGGCGTTCTCCACCCCGTACCCGAACCACAGCCGGTACGCGTACATGAAGAACGCGATCGCGGCGATGCCCACCATGCCCGCGGCCAAACCATCAAGCCCGTCAACGAAGTTGACGGCGTTGATGGTGATGACGACCAGCGCCACCGTGAGCAGCGTCGACTGCATAGGGCTGAGCGACACCGGGCCGACGCCCGGCACCGGCAGGTACAGGATCGTCAGCCCCTGCATCACCATCACGCCCGCGGCGATCATCTGCCCGCCGAGCTTGATCAGCGCGTCCACGCCCCACTTGTCGTCCAACACGCCGAGCAGCCAGATCAGCCCGGCTCCCGACAGCAGTGCGCGCGGCTCGTTGGAGAGTTTGAACACATCACCGAGATTGGGCAGCGCGGAGGCCACCAGCAGCCCCGCGCACAGCCCCCCGAACAGCGCGATCCCACCGAGTCGCGGAGTGGGCTCACGGTGCACGTCACGTGCCCGGATCTCCGGCATCGCGCCCGCGGCAATGGCGAACTTCCGCACCGGGCCGGTCAGCAGATACGTGACGGCCGCTGCGACGCAGAGTGTCAGGAGGTATTCGCGCACAGCGTCACACCTTATTCGCCTCCGAGCCGGGAGCGTGAACAAAGATGAGGACACACAGGAACCCCGAACGGTTCCACCGCGTCTTCACAATGTTCACAGTGGTGATCGCCGGACGGCGTCACAGCCGGGTGTACGGCGGGAACGCGGCGGACAGCTCGGCGACCTCCGTCGCCACTCCTTCCTCTCCTCGCAACGCCCGTCCCACCAGTTTCGCGATCCGCTCCATCTCCGATTCCCGCATGCCCTGCGTGGTGACCGCCGCCGTCCCGAGCCGGATCCCGGAGACCGAACCGGCCGGTACGGGGTCGGACGGCAGGGCGCACTTGTCCAGCGTGATGCGGGCCGCGGCGCACCGCCCGCGTGCCAGCAGGCCGGTGAGGCCCAGCGCCGAGACATCCGCGGTGATCAGGTGGGTGTCGGTGCCACCGGTCTGCGGGGGCAGCTCCTGGGCGGCCAGCGCCGCCGCCAGCACCTGGGCGTTGGTGATGACCTGGTGCGCGTACTCGGTGAAGGCGGGCGTGGCGGCCTCGCCGAGGGCGACGGCGGTGGCCGCCACGGTGTGCATCTGCGGGCCGCCCTGGGTGAACGGGAAGACCGCGCGGTCGATGCGGGCGGCGAGCTCGGAGCCGCACAGGATGATGCCGCCGCGCGGGCCGCGCAGCGTCTTGTGCGTGGTGGCGCACACCACATCGGCGTACGGCACCGGGCTGGGCGCGGCGCCGCCCGCCACCAGGCCGAGGGTGTGGGCGGCGTCCACGATCAGATACGCGTCCACCTCGTCGGCGATCTCGCGGAACGCCGGGTAGTCGATGTGCCGCGGGTACGAGGTGGAGCCCGCCACGATCGCCTTGGGGCGGCGGGTGTGCGCGAGGTCGCGCAGCTGGTCGTAGTCGATCAGTCCGGTGCTGGGACGCACCCCGTACCCCGCGAAGTCGAACCACCGGCCGGAGAAGTTCGCCGGGCTGCCGTGCGTGAGGTGGCCGCCGTGCGGCAGCGACATCGCCAGAACGGTGTCACCGGGTACCAGAAGGGCCGCGTACGCCGCCAGGACGGCCGAGGAGCCGGAGTAGGGCTGCACATTGGCGTGCGCGCAGCCGAAGAGCGCACAGGCCCGTTCGATGGCGAGCCGCTCCGCGAGGTCCACCAGCTCGCAGCCGCCGTGGTGGCGCTGGCCCGGGTAGCCCTCGGCGTACTTGTTGGTGAGCGGGGAGCCGAGCGCCGCGAGTACGGCGGGAGAGGCGAAGTTCTCGGCCGCGATCAGCTGCAGTCCGGCCGTCTGGCGCTCGTACTCGGCGAGCAGTACGCCGGCCAGCTCCGGGTCCTGGCGGCGCAGCATGTCGAAGTCGGCAGCGTGCGCGGCGGCGTACGGCGCCGTCCGCGCGTCCGTCTCAGGGGTGGTTCCGGCAACCGCCATGGCGCCCGCTCCCGGCCTGTCTGAGGTGACCTGCAACCACTGTAGGCGCGGTACCACTGCGCCGCGCCTTGACGGCGCCGTTGCCCGGCCGCCGTCTGGGAGCTCGCCCCCGAACGAAAGCCGGGGTCCGGGGGCTTGCCCCCAGACCAACTCCTCAGCTCACCCGGGACGGGACGCCCGTGAGGGCCGTGACCACTGGGTCCAGGGCGGAGTGGATCTCCGCACCGATGTGCCGGAACACCGTCACCGGCGCGCCGTAGGGGTCGTAGACCTCGTCCGCTTCCGCGGTGGGCGCCTGCAGCCAGCCGCGCAGCGCCGCCGCGGCGCGGACCAGCGCGCGGGCGCGGTCGATCACGCAGCCGTCGGGCAGCGTCGTCGGGTCTATGGCCCGGACCAGCCGGGTGAACTCCTTGAGCGTGAAGGTGCGCAGACCCGCCGCATGGCCCATCGACACCACCTGGGCGCGGTGGTCGCGGGTGGCGGTGAGCACCAGGTCGGCCTCGATGACGTGGTCGTCAATGAGTTCCCGGCCGCGGAAACCGTCGGGGTCGGCGCCGTACTCGGCCAGTACGGTGGCGGCGTGCGCCTCCATGGGCGCGCCCACATGGCCCCAGGTGCCCGCGCTGCGCACCGCGATCTGCGCGGCGCCGTCGCCGAGCCTGCGGTCGAGTTCCAGGCGGGTCAGCCGCTCGGCCATGGGAGACCGGCAGACGCTTCCGGTGCACACGTACAGCACGCGGAAACGGTCCTCCCCTACTGCGCCGCCCGTTATGCCCCGCTCGTCGGGGCTGGTCAGCACCATGGGTCCGCCCCGCCGCGGTAGCAGCTGATGGTGCCGCTCACGCCACTTCCTCCAGGTCGGGTACGACCTCGCGGAGCTGCTCGGCGCTGAGTGCGCCGGCCCGCAGCAGCACCGGGACCTTGCCGGTGACATCCACGATCGAGGAGGGTACGGCGTCCGGGGTCGGGCCCCCGTCGAGGTAGACGGAGACCGAGTCGCCGAGCATGTTCTGGGCGGCCTCGCAGGTCTGCGGAGACGGCTGTCCCGTCAGGTTGGCGCTGGAGACCGCCATCGGGCCGGTCTCGGTGAGCAGTTCGATGGCGACCGGGTGCAGCGGCATCCGGATCGCGACCGTGCCGCGGGTGTCGCCCAGGTCCCACTGCAGCGACGGCTGGTGGCGGGCGACCAGGGTCAGCGCACCGGGCCAGAAGGCGTCCACGAGTTCCCAGGCCTGCTCGGAGAAGTCGGTGACCAGGCCGTGCAGCGTGTTCGGGGAGCCGACGAGCACCGGCGAGGGCATGTTGCGGCCCCGGCCCTTGGCCTGCAGCAGATCGCCGACGGCCTCGCCGTTGAAGGCGTCCGCACCGATGCCGTACACGGTGTCGGTGGGCAGCACCACGAGCTCACCGCGGCGCACCGCCGAGGCGGCCTCACGCAGCCCGGTGGCGCGGTCGGACGCGTCGGAGCAGTCGTAACGCCGAGCCATTAGCTGTCCTCCATCTGATGGGCCTGGGTGTCGAGGGGGAAGACCGGGTTCACGGTGTCGCCTTGCGGGCCGAGGTACTCCACAGTCCCGGGGGGAAACCCGGCGCGATCATGGCGTGGCCTTTCGGGCCGAAGTGAAGCGGGGTCGGTTGTTCAGGTCGCGGTGGTCGGCCGCGTCGGCCCAGCCGGTCTCCTCGTTGAAGATCCACGGGACCTGGCCGCCCTGGGTGTCGGCGTGTTCCACCACCACGACACCGCCGGGCCGCAGCAGCCGGTGCGCGGTGCGCTCAAGGCCGCGGATGGTCTCCAGACCGTCCTCGCCGGAGAAGAGGGCGAGCTGCGGATCGTGGTCCCTGGCCTCGGGCGCCACGAACTCCCACTCGGTCAGCGGGATGTACGGCGGGTTGCTGATCACCAGGTCGACCTGGCCGTTCAGTTCCGGCAACGCGCTCAGCGCGTCCCCCTGGTGCAGCGTCACCCGGGAGCCCTCGACGTTCTTGCGCGTCCAGTGCAGGGCGCCCTCGTCCAGCTCGACCGCGTGCACCCGGGAGCGCGGCACCTCCTGGGCCAGCGCCAGCGCGATCGCGCCGGAACCGGTGCACAGGTCCACGATGAGCGGCTCGGCGACATCCATGGCCCGCACCGCGTCTATGGCCCAGCCGACCACCGACTCGGTCTCCGGACGCGGCACGAACACCCCGCGGCCCACCTGGAGTTCCAGATAGCGGAAGAAGGCGCGCCCGGTGATGTGCTGCAGCGGCTCGCGGTTCTCCCTGCGGGCCACCGCTTCCCAGTACCGGGCGTCGAAGTCGGCGTCGGCGACGTTGTGCAGCTCACCGCGCTTGACCCCGTGCACGTACGCGGCCAACTCCTCCGCGTCGAAGCGGGGCGAGGGCACACCGGCATCGGCCAACCGCTGGGTGGCCTGGGCCACCTCCGCGAGCAGCAGGTTCACGCGCGATCCGTCCTTCTCGGTGAGCCGTAAGGGCTCGCTTACTGGGCCGCGGCCAGCTTCGCCGCGGAGTCGGCGTCGACGCACGCCTGGATGACGGCGTCGAGGTCCCCGTCGAGTACCTGGTCCAAGTTGTACGCCTTGAAGCCCACCCGGTGGTCCGAGATCCGGTTCTCGGGGAAGTTGTACGTCCGGATCCGCTCCGAGCGGTCCACCGTGCGGACCTGGCTGCGGCGCGCGTCCGACGCCTCCCGCTCGGCCTCCTCCTGGGCCGCGGCCAGCAGCCGCGAGCGCAGGATGCGCAGCGCCTGCTCCTTGTTCTGGAGCTGGCTCTTCTCGTTCTGGCAGGAGACGACGATGCCGGTCGGCAGGTGCGTGATGCGGACCGCGGAGTCGGTGGTGTTGACGGACTGGCCGCCGGGGCCCGATGAGCGGTACACGTCGATGCGCAGCTCGTTGGCGTTGATCTCCACCTCGACCTCCTCGGCCTCCGGCGTGACCAGCACGCCCGCGGCCGAGGTGTGGATACGGCCCTGGGACTCGGTGGCGGGCACCCGCTGTACGCGGTGCACCCCGCCCTCGTACTTCAGCCGGGCCCAGACGCCCTGGCCGGGCTCGGCGTTGCCCTTGGCCTTGACCGCCACCTGGACGTCCTTGTAACCGCCGAGGTCGGACTCGTTGGCGTCGAGGATCTCGGTCTTCCAGCCGACCCGCTCGGCGTACCGCAGGTACATCCGCAGCAGGTCACCGGCGAACAGCGCGGACTCCTCGCCGCCCTCGCCCGCCTTGACCTCAAGGATCACGTCCTTGTCGTCGCTGGGGTCGCGCGGCACGAGCAGCAGCCGCAGGCGGTCCGTGATCTCCTCACGGTGCTGCTCCAGCTGCTTGACCTCCGCGGCGAACTCCGCGTCGTCCTGACCGAGTTCGCGTGCGGTCTCGATGTCGTCGCCGGTCTGCTTCCACTCCCGGTACGTGCCGACAATGGGCGTGAGCTCGGCGTAACGCTTGTTGAGCTTGCGCGCCTCGGCCTGGTCGGCGTGGACCGCCGGGTCGGCAAGCCGCTTTTCGAGGTCGGCGTGTTCGCCGATCAGTTCCTCGACCGCCTCGAACATCTTCGGTTCCCTTGGTACGTACGGGATTGGGGGGACGAACGCCAAAAAGCCGGTCCGGCCGCCCCCGTGGCAGGGGCGGCCGAGGACCGGCGTGCGGACCGCTACTTCTTGGCGGAACCGGCGTTCTTGCCGAAGCGGGCCTCGAAGCGGGCGACGCGGCCGCCGGTGTCGAGGATCTTCTGCTTGCCGGTGTAGAAGGGGTGGCACGCCGAGCAGACGTCCGCACGGATGGCGCCGTCAGTCTTGGTGCTGCGGGTGGTGAACGAGGCGCCGCAGGTGCAGGTGACCTCGGTGTCCACGTACTCCGGGTGAATCTCGCGCTTCAAGGGGTTCTCCTAGGTTCGGGAGGGCACCGGGTCGTACCGCGGGATTGCGGGACGTGAACCGGGGCCGACGTACCAGTCTGCCAGGACTGGCCCGTACTCCCAAAACCGGGAGTACGGGATGGCTATTCCCGGGCTCGGCCCGGGGGCCCGGACCTGCGGCTTCCCGGTCTCCGCAAGGGGTCCTGGGGCTTGCCCCCAGAAGGGGTCCTGGGGCTTGCCCCCAGAAGGAGCCTTACCGCACCCAGCCGCGCGCCAGTGCCTCGTCCCCGGCGGAGCCCTGCTTCGCGGCGGCCGGGACCGGGCGGTCGGCGCGGAGTGCCGACCAGACCAGCGCGGACTTGCTCTCCATCGGGACGACCCGGTTCGGGTCGGCCTGGTCGTACTGGACCGGCATGGTCACCATGTCGAGGTCGCCGGACCTGATGTCTTTCAGCCCCTCCGCGAAGCCGACCAGCGCGTTGACCGACGCCAGTTCGGAGTCGGTGGTGAGCGCCTTGGTCGCGGTGTCCGCGACGTTGTACAGCTTGGCCGGGTTGGTCAGCAGGCCCACGCTGTGCGCCTGGGCCAGCAACGCCTTCATGAAGGCCTGCTGGAGCTGGATACGGCCCAGGTCGCTGCCGTCGCCGACGCCGTGCCGGGTGCGGACCAGGCCGAGCGCCTGTTCGCCGTCGAGCTTGTGGGTGCCGGCGGGCAGATCGAGGTGGCTGTCGTTGTCGTGGATCGGCTTGGTGGTCCTGATCGGAACGCCGCCCATGGCGTTGATCAGGTTCTTGAAGCCGGTGAAGTCGACCTCGATGTAGTGGTCCATGCGAATGCCGGTCATCGACTCGACGGTCTTGACCGCGCAGGCCGGGCCGCCGACCGAGTACGCGTCGTTGAACATGTCGCTGCGCGACGCGGGGGCGGTGGTCCCGTCCGGCTTCGTACAGGCCGGGCGGTGGACGAGGGTGTCCCGCGGAATGCTGACCACGGTGGCCTTCCGATGGCCCTTGTACAGGTGCACGATCATCGCGGTGTCGGAGCGGGCGCCGCCCTCGTCCCGGCCGTACTCGCCGTTCTTCCCGGACCGCGAGTCCGAGCCGAGTACGAGGATGTCCATCGAGCCGTTGTCGATGTTCTGCGGGCGGTCCTTGCCCAGCTGGGCGTTGATGTCGACGCCGGTGAGGTTGCCGTTCAGCCTGAAGTAGACGTATCCGAGGCCCACGCCGCCGAGTGCGACCGTCCCGGCGAGCGTCCAGGCGGTGATCCGCAGCGCCCTGCCTCGGGGTTTGCGGCGGCGGCCGGGGCCGCGCAGCGCGCGTATTCGGCCGGTCGTCGGCTTGTCGTTCTCGCCCATCAGTCCTCGCTTCTTCCTCCGGCCACCCCCTGCCGCCCGCAAGAAATCCAGTGGGAACGGTCCGTTCCGCAGTGTCAGACGTCTGCTCGCGTCACCCGGGTTCCAGTCCTGGAAGTGGTGAACGTCTCGTATGCCGCCATTGCGCTGCCGCAAAGCCGAGGCACAGCCGACACAGAGAGAGGCGCAGCCGACACAGAGAAGGGGCCGCCCCCGTCACCGAAGTGATGGGGGCGGCCCCTTGACGGCAACTCGCCTGTCAGTCGCCGCTGTTGCCCGGCGTCGTCTTGGCGATCTGCATCAGGAACTCGGCGTTGGACTTGGTCTGCTTCATCTTGTCCAGCAGCAGCTCGATGGCCTGCTGCGAGTCCAGGGCGTGCAGCACCCGGCGCAGCTTCCAGACGATGCCGAGCTCCTCCGGCGCCAGCAGGATCTCCTCCTTGCGGGTGCTGGACGCGTCGACGTCCACCGCCGGGAAGATCCGCTTGTCGGAGAGCTTGCGGTCCAGGCGCAGCTCCATGTTGCCGGTGCCCTTGAACTCCTCGAAGATCACCTCGTCCATCCGCGAGCCGGTCTCGACCAGCGCGGTGGCCAGGATGGTCAGCGAACCGCCGTCCTCGATGTTGCGCGCGGCGCCGAAGAACTTCTTCGGCGGGTACAGCGCGGTGGAGTCCACACCACCGGACAGGATGCGGCCGGAGGCGGGCGCCGCCAGGTTGTACGCACGGCCCAGACGGGTGATGGAGTCCAGCAGCACGACCACGTCATGGCCCAGCTCCACCAGGCGCTTGGCGCGCTCGATGGCCAGCTCCGCGACCGTGGTGTGGTCCTCGGCCGGGCGGTCGAAGGTCGAGGAGATGACCTCGCCCTTGACCGACCGCTGCATGTCGGTGACCTCTTCCGGACGCTCGTCGACCAGGACGACCATCAGGTGGCACTCGGGGCTGTTGTGGGTGATCGCGTTGGCGATCGACTGCATGATCATGGTCTTGCCGGTCTTCGGCGGGGCCACGATCAGACCGCGCTGGCCCTTGCCGATCGGTGCGACCAGGTCGATGATCCGCGGGGTCAGCTGGTTCGGCTCGTTCTCCAGGCGCAGCCGCTCCTGCGGGTACAGCGGGGTGAGCTTGCCGAACTCCGGCCGCCCACGGCCGGTTTCGGGCGCCATGCCGTTCACCGAGTCAAGCCGGACAAGGGCGTTGAACTTCTCGCGCCGCTCGCCGTCCTTGGGCTGCCGCACCGCACCGGTGACGTGGTCGCCCTTGCGCAGGCCGTTCTTGCGGACCTGGGCGAGCGAGACGTACACGTCGTTCGGGCCCGGCAGGTAGCCGGAGGTGCGGATGAACGCGTAGTTGTCCAGGATGTCGAGGATGCCGGCGACCGGGATCAGTACGTCGTCCTCGGCGAGCTGCGGCTCGCTCGTCGCGAAGTCGTCGCGGCCACGGCGGCCACGGCGGTCGCGGTAGCGGCCGCGACGGCCACGGCGGCCGCCCTCGAAGTCGTCATCGCCCTGGCCCTGGCCCTGGCCTTGGCCTTGGCCCTGCCCCTGGCTCTGGCTCTGGCGGTCGCCGCCGCCCTGGCTGGCGGGACCTTCCTCGCCCCGGCGGCGGTCACGCTGGCGGTCCCGGCGGCCGTCGCGGTCACCGCGGTCGCCGCGCTCCTGGCGGTCGCCCTTCTGGCCGCGCTCGCCCTGGCGGTCCCGGCGGCCCTCACGGTCGCCCTGGCCCTGCTCGGCACCGGCCTCGACCTTGGCCTGCTCCTCGACCTTGGCGGCCTTGGGCTCGGCGGTGGCGGTGGCCGTTGCGGCGGCCTGCTCGGCGGCCTTGGGCTCGGCCTTCTCGGTGACGGGCTTCTCGGCGGCGGCCGTACGGCGGCCACGGCGCTCGGCGACCGGCTTGTCACCGGCGGGCTGGCCCGGAATGTCAATCTGCTGCTGGCCCTCGGCGGACGCGGCGGCCTTGGGCTCGGCGGCGGCCTCGCCGGTACGCGCCCGCGAGGTGGCGCGGCGCTTGGGCTTCTCGGCGGCGGGCGCGGCGGCGGTCGAGCCGCCGCCCGCCTGCCGCTCCTTGATGACCTCGATCAACTGGCCCTTGCGCATCCGCGCGGTGCCCTTGATTCCGAGTGCCGAGGCCACCTGCTGGAGCTCAGCCAGAACCATGCCCTCAAGGCCGGTGCCAGACCGGCGACGCCTGGGGGCACTACCAGTGGCAGCACCGGTGGCAGGCGCGGCGGCATCGGATGCGGCGGCAGCGCTGTCTGCGCGTACGCCCATCAGATCGGTGGTGTCGCTCACGAAGGGTCCTTCCCTGGAGCGGGCGTCGGCCTGATCGGCTCGGCGACCGGTTGTGCTGTCCGGATTCCGGGCTTTCGTTGCGGGCTCGGATCCGGGGCGGTGGTCCGCCTGATGGCGGGAGAAATACTGCGTGGTGGTTCGGTGCGATGAGGTCACACGAAGGTGGCCGGTCCTTCGCACCGACTCCGGAGCGTGCTCGGCACTGCAAAGGCAGGCTGCTCAGGCAGTGAGGGAGGCTCCCGGAAGAATGGCGGTCCCGTTACGGAACACCCCGATACGGGACACACAACACCGCGGCACCATACACATGCATGGTCCGTCGAGTGCAGACTTGAGATTAACACTACCTGATCCAACAAATATTCCCCCTCTCCGCGCCCGGCAACCGTGCTTCGGGACTGTGCCGGTCGTACCGCCGGTCCGGCCGGTACGGGGCGCGGTGCTGCCGCGCGCAGTTCTTCCCTTGTCGCCCATTGGCTCAAACCCCCGCCTTGTCCCCCGGGTCATCGGACGGCTGCTCCCGAGGTGTCCGTACCAACACTGGCCAGCGGGAGCACGGTGGCCCCCGACGCGTCCATCGTCAGCCGATTGGCCGCCCAGCCCGGTCCGGCCAACGCGGCGACCTTGTCGGCCGTACCGTCCTCCGTCAGCGCCAGCACGGTCGGCCCCGCGCCGGAGATGACCGCGGGGACGCCGTCCGAGCGCAACCGGTTGACCAGCGCCACGCTTTCCGGCATCGCCGGTGCCCGGTACTCCTGGTGGAGCCGGTCCTCGGTGGCGGCGAGCAGCAGTTCCGGGCGCCGGGTCAGCGCCTCCACCAGCAGCGCCGCACGCCCGGCGTTGGCCGCCGCGTCCACATGCGGGACGGTGCGCGGCAGAAGGCCCCGTGCGGTTTCGGTCAGCACCGGTTTGCCGGGCACGAAGACCACCGGGACGACGGACCGCGCCGGGTCCATCCGAATCGCTCTGGCGGCCCCGGACTCGGTCCAGGCCAGGGTGAATCCACCGAGCAGACAGGCCGCCACGTTGTCGGGATGGCCCTCGATCTCGGTGGCCAGTTCCAGCATCGCCGTGTCGTCCAGCTTCTCGGGGCCGCCTATGGTCACCGCGCGGGCGGCCATGATGCCCGCGCAGATGGCGGCGGAGGAGGAGCCGAGGCCGCGGCCGTGCGGGATGCGGTTGGCGCAGACCACCTCAAGGCCGCGCGGTTGGCCGCCGAGCAGGTCGAACGTGGTGCGCAGGGACCGTACGACCAGGTGCTTCTCGTCTCGGGCGAGGGTGTCGGCGCCTTCACCCGCGATGTCGACGTGCAGCCCGGAGTCGGCGACCCGGACCACGACATCGTCGTACAGCCCCAGGGCCAGGCCGAGGGCGTCGAAGCCGGGTCCGAGGTTGGCGCTGGTGGCGGGGGTGCGCACTCGGACGGCGGCTGCGCGAAAGGCTGGACCGGCCATCGGTCGAAGAGTCTCCTTGTGTGGCAAGTGCAGTGCTGCCTCGGGGCCTTGGCGTCATCAGCCGGTGGCAACGCGAGGGCTTGTCCGTCGCCCGAGGGCGACGACGGTGGCGACACGGGCCGATGCCAATGGCATCGGCCGAAGCGGCACACGACGGCGCCGATAGGTGCCAGCCTATCGAAGGAAGGTTCTGCTGCGACATAGGGCGCACGCACGGCGCGTGATGCGTGTCGCACGCCCTATGTGCGCCTGCCCTTTTTTGGGGTTCGCTCGCCTCCGGGAGGCGAGCGAACCAATATCGACGGTGCGCACCACGACTTGGGCGGCACCCCGGCCCACCTGTGAGCGAGCCAAAGGGCGCGCCGGTGTCGAAAGCGACGAGGAGGAGGGAGCGCAGCGACCGCTCGACGAGGAGTGTCGACACCGGGTAAAGCGCCCGGAGGCGAGCGAACCCAAAAACGGGCGCCGCTAGGCCAGACCCAAGCGCTCTGCCGCCGCGTCGGCGTCCACCGGAACGGTGATCGGCTGCGGGGCGCCCGCGACGGCCCAGTCCGGGTCCTTCAGGCCGTTGCCGGTCACCGTGCAGACGATCCGCTGGCCCGGATCGACCCTGCCCTCCTCCGCGGCCTTGAGCAGCCCGGCCACCGAGGCGGCCGAGGCGGGCTCCACGAAGACGCCCTCACGCGAGGCCAACAGCCGGTAGGCGGAGAGGATTTGACGGTCCGTCACCGCTTCGATGAGGCCGCCGGACTCGTCCCGGGCCGCCTCCGCGAACTTCCAGGAGGCGGGGTTGCCGATCCGGATCGCGGTGGCGATGGTCTGCGGGTGACGTACCGGCGCGCCGTTCACGATCGGCGCCGAACCGGCCGCCTGGAAGCCCCACATCCGCGGAGCGCGGGTGGACATACCGTCAGCCGCATACTCCTGGTACCCCTTCCAGTAGGCCGTGATGTTTCCCGCGTTGCCCACCGGAAGGACGTGGATGTCCGGCGCGTCGCCGAGCGCGTCCACGATCTCGAAGGCGGCGGTCTTCTGCCCCTCGATACGTACCGGATTGACGGAATTGACCAGCGCCACCGGGTACTTCTCGGACAGCCCACGGGCGAGATCCAGACAGTCGTCGAAGTTTCCGTCGACCTGCAGGATCCGCGAGCCGTGCACCAGCGCCTGGCCCATCTTGCCGAGCGCGATCTTGCCCTGCGGCACCAGCACGGCGCAGACCATCCCGGCCCGTACCGCGTAAGCCGCCGCGGACGCGGAGGTGTTGCCGGTGGACGCGCAGATGACCGCCTGTGCGCCCGCCTCCTTGGCCTTGGAGATGGCCATGGTCATGCCGCGGTCCTTGAACGAGCCGGTGGGGTTGGCCCCCTCGACCTTCAAGTAGACGTCGCAGCCGGTGCGTTCGGAGAGCAACTGCGCGGGAACGAGCGGGGTGCCACCCTCCAGCAGCGTCACCACGGGAGTCTCGGCGGTGACCGGGAGACGGTCCCGGTACTCCTCGATGATGCCGCGCCACTGGTGGGTGCCGGACATTCGCCCGGCGGCGGAGCCGCCTGGACCGGCAGAGTGATCGACTACGGCATTCATAACTGGTTACTCCCCTTCCACACGCATGATGCTCGCGACGCCGCGTACGGTGTCGAGTTTCCGCAGGGCCTCGACGGTTGCCGCCAAGGCGGCGTCGGGCGCACGGTGGGTGACGACGACGAGGGACGCTTCGCCGCCCTCCCGTCGCCCACCACCACCCTCGAAGGAGGCACCTTCGGCGCCGCTGTAACGCTCCTTGGCCTGCTGGCGAACGGTGTCGATGGACACCTGGTGCTCGGCGAAGACCGTGGCGACCTGGGCCAGGACACCGGGTTTGTCGGCCACGTCGAGGCTGATGTGGTAGCGCGTGACCACCTCGCCCATCGGGCTCACCGGCAGCCGGGTGTACGCGGACTCGCCCACTCCGGTGGTCTTCGCCAGCTTGTTGCGGCAGGCCGCGACCAGGTCGCCGAGGACCGCGGAGGCGGTGGGCGCGCCGCCCGCGCCGGGCCCGTAGAACATCAGCTGCCCGGCGGCGTCCGCCTCGACGAAGACCGCGTTGTACGCCTCGCGGACGCTCGCCAGCGGGTGGCTGAGCGGGATCATCGCCGGGTGCACGCGTGCGGTCACCGACTGGCCGTCCGGGCTGCGCTCGCAGATCGCCAGCAGCTTGACCGTGCAGCCCATCCGCTTGGCGGAGGCGATGTCGGCGGCGGTGACCTCGGTGAGGCCCTCGCGGTGCACGTCGTCGATGGTGACCCGGGTGTGGAAGGCGATTCCGGCGAGGATCGCGGCCTTGGCGGCGGCGTCGAACCCCTCGACGTCGGCGGTGGGGTCGGCCTCCGCGTAACCGAGCGCGGTGGCCTCGTCGAGCGCCTCGGAGTAGCCGGCGCCGGTGGAGTCCATCCGGTCGAGGATGAAGTTGGTGGTGCCGTTGACGATGCCCAGCACCCGGTTGACCTTGTCACCGGCGAGCGATTCGCGCAGCGGCCGGATCAGCGGGATGGCACCGGCCACCGCGGCCTCGTAGTACAGGTCCACGCCGTTCTGGACGGCGGCGGCGTGCAGCGTGGCGCCGTCGGCGGCGAGCAGCGCCTTGTTGGCGGAGACCACGCTGGCGCCGTGCTCGAACGCGGTGGTGATGAGGGTGCGTACCGGCTCGATGCCGCCGATGACCTCCACGACGACGTCGATGTCCCCGCGTTTGACCAGGGCGGTCGCATCAGTGGTGATCAGTTCGGCGGGCACGCCCTTGCGCACCCGGTCCGGTCGGCGCACCGCGATTCCGACGAGCTCGACCGGGGCGCCGATCCGGGCCGCGAGGTCGTCCGCGTGCGTCGTCATGATGCGCGCCACCTCGGAGCCGACTACTCCGCAGCCCAGCAGCGCCACCTTCAGCGGACGCGTACGCATCATCCGACCTCGTTTCTGAACAACTCTTTACCAATTGGTGTGGAACCAGTCTCACCCACCGGACGAGAGTTTCTATCCTCCGTCCAGCATCCGAGACCAAGATCTTGCTAGCCGATATCGAGACGCAGGAGATCCTCCTCCGTCTCGCGCCGGACGATCACCCGCGCCTGCCCGTCCTTGACCACCACGACCGGCGGGCGTAGCGCATGGTTGTAGTTGCTCGCCATGGAACGGCAGTACGCACCGGTGGCGGGCACCGCGAGCAGGTCGCCGGGCGCGAGGTCCGCGGGCAGGAACGCGTCCCGCACCACGATGTCACCGGACTCGCAGTGCTTGCCGACCACCCGGGAGAGCATCGGCTTGGCATCGGAGGACCGCGAGACCAACGCCACGCTGTACTCGGCGTCGTAGAGAGCGGTACGGATGTTGTCCGACATACCGCCATCAACGCTGACGTAAGTCCGCAGACCCTCCAGCGGCTTGATCGTCCCGACCTCGTACAGCGTGAACGCCGTCGGGCCGACGATCGCCCGGCCGGGCTCAACCGACAGCCGCGGCACGGAAAGCCCCGCCGCCGCGCACTCGCGGGTGACGATCTCGGAGAGCGCCTTGGCGATCTCATGCGGCTCACGCGGATCGTCGTCCGAGGTGTACGCGATGCCGAGACCGCCGCCGAGGTCGATCTCGGGCAGCTCCACCCCGTGCTCGTCCCGGACCTGCTTCAGCAGCCCGACGACGCGGTGGGCGGCCACCTCGAATCCCGAGGTGTCGAAGATCTGCGACCCGATGTGCGAGTGGATGCCGATGAGTTCAAGGCTGTCGAGCTTGAGCGCACGGCGTACCGCCTCGGCGGCCTGGCCGTCGGCGAGCGCGAGACCGAACTTCTGGTCCTCGTGCGCGGTCGCGATGAACTCATGGGTGTGCGCCTCGACGCCGACGGTCACCCGGATCTGCACCCGCTGCCGCCTGCCGAGCCGCTCGGCGATCCCGGCGACCCGGACGATCTCCTGGAACGAGTCGAGGACGATCCGCCCGACACCGGCCTCGACGGCCCGCTCGATCTCCCGAACGCTCTTGTTGTTGCCGTGCAGGGCGATACGTTCGGCGGGCATGCCCGCCGACAGAGCCGTCGCCAGCTCGCCCTCCGAGCACACGTCGAGGTTGAGCCCCTCCTCGTGCAGCCAGCGCACCACGGCGCGGGAGAGGAAGGCCTTGCCCGCGTAGAAGACGTCGGCGTCCGTGCCGAACGCCTCACGCCAGGCGCGGCAGCGGGCCCGGAAGTCCGCCTCGTCGAGTACGTACACCGGAGTGCCGAACTCCGCGGCCAGCGCCCGGACATCTATCCCGCCGACCGCGACCGCGCCATCGGCGTTGCGGGTGACGGTACGGGACCAGACCTTCGGGTCCAACGCGTTGAGGTCGGCGGGCGGCGCCGTGTAGTGGCCTTCGGGCAGCACGTCGGCGTAGCGGGGCCCAGCGGGGTGTGCGGAACGGGACATGGTGCTCTGAAGCTCCTCAGAGGTGTTCGGGCGCGGAGATGCCGAGCAGGGTCAGGCCGCCCGCGAGCACCGTCCCGGCCGCGTCGGCAAGCGACAGCCGGGCCCGGTGGGCGGCCGAGGGTTTCTCGTCACCGCGGGGCAGATGCGGACACATGTCATGACAGGCGAAGAAGGCGTCGGCTGTGAGCTCCAGATGCCGGGCGACCCGGTCGGGGGAACGGTGCCGGGCTGCGGCCTCGACGATGCGCGGGAAGTCGGCGATCACGCCGAGCAGACGGTGTTCCGCCGGATGTGTGTAACGGCCGTCGGGGTCCGGCTCGATGCCCAGGTCATGGGCGTTGCGCAGCAGGGCGCGGGCACGGGCGTGTGCGTACTGGACGCGGAAGAGGGGGTTCGACTCGCGCTGCGCGAGCAGCTCGCCGGGGTCGAGCCTGGGGGCGTCGCCGGGCGGCGGCCGCAGCAGGCCCCAGCGGGCGGCGTCGGGGGTGAGGCCGGGCCTGAGGTCGGGGGTGAGGGAGTCGCCGGGGGCGCCGCGCTTGTCCTGGGCGGACCGCGCCGCCCGTACCCGTACCGGCTCGGGCGGCCCCTCCTCAGCGCCGCAGGCCCGCAGCAGCCGGTTCCCCGCCTCGGCGACGGCGGCGGCGCGCGGCTCCCCGTTGTGGGTGAGGGTGACACGGGTTCCGGCCAGCGAACGGTTGTGACCGTAGGCCGCCCCCCGCGCGAGGACATCGCGCACCAGCCCGGACTGCGCGGCGGCTTCCAGCGTGATGTTCAGGAACCCGGGGTCCGCGATCTCCACCCGCGCGATACCGGGACAGTCCGCGAGGCGCCCGGCCAGTATCTCGGCGACCTGCCGTGGCTGCCGCCCCGCCGCCTTGGCGAGCCGCAGCGCGACGTTGGTGGCGTAGTCCCCCTGCCGCGGCCCGCGCGGCCGCTCGACGATGACCCGCTCAGGCACGGGCGCGCGCAGCTCGTCAGCCTCGACGGCACGACGAACCGTGCTCAGCACGGTACGGGAGAGCTCAGCGGGGGTCACAGGGAAAGCGTAGGCGAGGTGGGGGGTGATCCCGCGAATGGGTTTCAAGTAGTGGGCACCCGACGCCCGGGCCACCGGAGCACCGCTTGCCCAACGAGCACCGCTTGGCCTAGGAGCACCGCGGGCTGGAGGCGGGAAGCTCCTCCGACTCCTCCGGGGTGGCCGCCGGACCCGCGTGCATCAGACGTCGCACCAGCCGCACCAGCTCGGCGGGCTCGAACGGCTTGGCGAGGAAAGCATCCACCTCCGCCCCCTCCCCGTCCTCAACCTCCGGCCGACTACAGGCACTGACGATGGCGATCCGCAGATGCCGGGTCCGCGGATCCGCCCGCAACCGCGCCGCTGCCCGCAGCCCGTCGACCCGCGGCATCACCACGTCCAGCGTGACCACATCGGGCCGCACCTGATGCACGATGTCCAGGCACTCCGCACCATCAGCCGCGGTCACGACCTCGAAGCCCTCCAGTTCGAGGTTGACCCTGATCAGCTGTCGGATGACCTTGTTGTCGTCGACAACAAGAACCCGCCCGGGCGCGCCATGCACACCCTGAAGACTAGGCGCGCACCACCGGTTGCGTCCGCGTTTTACCCACTTCTTCCCCGTGCGGGGGAGGTTTCCCGGACGACGGGACGCACCTCCGGTGGATGGGGTAGTCCCCCCTCCACCCCCACAAAAACCCTGTACACGTGCACCCTCCCAAAGCTGGTAGGGTTCTACCCGTCGCCGCCACCACGGCCGACACGCCCCCGTAGCTCAGGGGATAGAGCAACGGCCTCCGGAGCCGTGTGCGCAGGTTCGAATCCTGCCGGGGGCACTTCCGGGTAGACCTTCTGACCAGCGGAGACGCTGGACGGGAGGTCTTTTTCATTCCGCTGGATCTTGCGAGGCGGCAGCCGTTGCGCTCAGCACCGGCTCGGTAGCAGCGGTGCCATGGCTGCGCTGGCCGGGATTCCGCGCGGTCGGCGCGGCCTCGCGGGTATCGTCGCCGCATGCTGCTGTGGATCAACGGGCCGTACGGGGGCGGCAAGACGCAGACCGCTTATGAGCTTCGGCGGCGGTTGCCGGGAAGTGTTGTGTGTGATCCGGAGCATGTGGGATTCGGGCTGCATCGCATGCTGCCGGTCGGGATGCGTGGGGACTTCCAGGATCTCGTGAGCTGGCGGCGGGGGGTTCGGGAGGTGTTGGGCCTGGTCCTGCGCAGGCACGATGGGCCGGTTGTGGCGCCGATGACGCTTGTCGACCCTGGTTATTTCGCGGAGATCGTCGGTGAGCTGCGCGCCGACGGTCATGACGTGCGGCACTTCACGCTTCTCGCTGAGCGGGACACCGTGTTGGGGCGGCTGAAGGAGCGCGGCCTGGGCCGGGGGCTGAAGCGGGACAGTTTCGCCGTGGCCCGGCTTGACGACTGCCTGGAGCGGCTGAAGGAGAAGGAGTTCGCCGAGCACATCCAAACCGACCGGCTGATGGTGCCGCAGGTGGCCGACCGTATCGCCCGCTCAGCCGGACTGCCGATCGCTCCGAACACCGACGGTCCGCTACGGGCGCGGCTGCGGCGGTACGCGATCGGTGTTCGCCACATCCGCTTCGACTGACGCCACCGGCGGCGATGGCGGCCAACCGCCCCCCGGATGCGCCAGCTTGGACGTGTCGACGAACAGGCCCGCGAACGCGAGGACCGCCGCCGTGAGCGCGGGCACGCTGTTCGGATGGTTGCCGTGCACCGTGACCGCGACGCCGGTGGCGATCACTCCGGCCAGGCCCGCGACGGTCAGGGCGATCCACACCCAGCCCTCGAAATCGCGCCAAGGCCCTTGCCGGGTCTTCCCGTTGGGGTTGATCACCGCCCCGAACAGCGCCGTCGCCACGATGGAAAGGTCCCTGGTGAGCGTCGACAGATCGGCGTTCGCCGTCTTCCAGGCGGTCACGCTGAGGAAGGCCATCAGGGCGAGGAACCCCAGGGCCAGCACGATCGCCGTGACGCCCCGCTGCACGGCGTTGAGGGATGCCGTCACCTCCACACCTCCCCCGCCGCCTCGTCCGCGCAGCCCCAGGAGACGGTGATGCCCGCGCCGCCGTGGGCGTAGTTGTGGACGCACACCGCGCCCTTCGGGATCGGCAACTCCTCGCGCTCCAGCCGGACTTCGTCGCGCACCGGACGGAGGCCCGCCCGGTGCCGCAGCACGCGGGCGGTGGAGACCCGGGGGTCGATCAGGGCGCAGCGGTTGATGATGGCGGCGGCCTCGGCGGGATCAGGGGTGGTGTCCCACACGCCCTCGTGGGCGGTACCGCCCAGCAGGAGGCCGTAGGGCTGGGGGAAGAGGTACACCGCCTCGGTGTCCTCGTCGCCCGCGCGGACGAACCACTCGGTCAGTCCCGGGTTCTCGACGATGACGATCTGTCCTCGAACCGGGCGCACCCGCGGGTCGGGGACGAGGTCGCGAGCCGCCAGGCCCGTGCAGTTGACGATGCGGGGGGCGTGCCGGGCGGCCTCGGCGAGGCTGGTGGCCGTGCGGTGTTCCAGCGTGCCGCCCGCCGCGGTCAGGCGTCGGGACAGGTAGTCCAGATGCGTGGGCATGTCGACCAGTGGGAGTCGGGCGCGGAAGCCCGACTTGTAGCCGGGCGGCAGTTCGTCCGGCTCGGCGGGCCGCAGGCCGGGGACGGTGTCCGCCCAGTAGGGCAGCGGAAGGTCGCCGTCCAGTGCCTGGAGGCCCGGCACCAGGCGGACGCCCGTCTCGGCGGGCCGCTCCGCGAGCTCGGCGAGGACCTCGAAGGTGCGGCGCGACCAGGCGGCGACACGGTCCTGCGGCTCGATGCGGTACGGCTCCCACAGCGCCCCGGCGATCGCGGATGTGGTGCGGTCCACCGGGTCGCGGCTCCATACCCGTACCCGCGCGCCCGACTCCGCGAGGCGGATGGCCGTGGTCAGTCCGATGACCCCGCCGCCGATCACGATCACATCGCATGACATGTTGCGGACGCTACCTCTCATCGGCCGTACACGGTGATGGTTTCCCGCTCGCCGGGCCGCCCGCCGAGCAGCAACACCCTTGCTGTTCCCGGCCGTTGGCGGGTCGGCTGCTCGATCCGTATCACCGCTTTCGCCGACACGGCCACTCGGACGCCGTTCGGGAAGACGGTGTTCGGGAGGGTGATCTCCGTTTCCGCCGGGCCGCCGGTGCGCCGGAGCGTCGTCGTCAGGCGGTAGACGCGCCTCGCCGGGTCGTACGACTCCGCCTGCGGGGTTCCCGCCACCGCCGTCGCGTACGGCCAGAACGCGGGCTCCTTACCTGGTGCCGGGCGGCCGTCGGCGCCGTACGCGCAGTAGCCCGCGCCGCGGGCGGCGCGGCAGTCGTACCACATGGTCCAGCCGGTGGCGAAGCCTCGCATGGAGGCGACCTGACGGGCCACCAGTTCAGCATTGCCGGGTGTGCTGGCGGACGGCGGGCCCCACTCGCCGACCAGCACCGGTAGCCGGTGGGCGGCGGGGTAGCGGCCGATGGCGGACTCGTACGCGGCGATGAAGCCGTCCTTGGGGTTCCAGTCGGCGCCGGACTCGACCGCGGTGTCGTAGTAGTGCGGCGCGTAGCCGAGGCGCGCCGGGCCGCGCCGCGGGTCGGTGAAGCCGGGCAGCCGGGTCGGCACGCCCTCGCCCACCAGGACGGTCGGTTCGACGAACAGCCAGGCGCGCTGGTCCACGGCGCGGATGGCGGCGATCACCCTGCGGTACATCGCGGCGAGGCGGCCGCGCTCCAGTGCCGCGGACGCGGCGAGTTGGACCTTCGGGTCGGTGGGGTCGCCGGGGAACGGCCCGCTCGGCTCGTTGAACAGGTCGTATCCGAGCAGGGAGCGGTGGCCGCGCAGCGCCCGCGCCACAGTCCGGTACGCGGCCGACTGGGCGGCGCGCAGATCCACGTCGTCGTACAGATGCCGGAAGGCGGCCTGCACCGCGGGCTGGAAGTAGTCGGCGAACCAGTCGTCGGGGTTGTGGTGGAACGGCAGGCCGTCGGTACGGGTGGCCCAGCGCGGAAGGCCGTCGCCGCCGAACCGCGGCCCGTAGACATCCTGGTGCCAATCGACGAGCACCAGCACGCGGTAGCGGTCGGCCCAGCCCAGGACGCGGTCGAGGTAGCGGAGATACCCGGTGTCGTAGTGACCCCGCTGCGGTTCCACCCGGCTCCACTGGATGTCCAGGCGCATCAGGTTGAAGCCGCTGGCGGCCAGGCCGGCGACGCCGGATTCGGTAACGGTGTCGGATTTGCCCAGGTTGAGACCGTGGAGTTGTATGGCTCGGCCGCGCGCGTCCGCCAGATAGGTGTGACCGCCGATGGTGACCGTGCCCACCGGCGGCAGCGCGGAAGGCGCGGCTCCCGCGGGCACCGCGGCCGCGCCCAGCACGCTCAGGACCGCGGCGCACGCCACGGCGATCCGACTCAGCCACAGACCCAGGCGCATGGCCCACGAGCATGGCCTCCAATCATGCTCGCGACAAGATGGCGGGCACAAGGACTTCGCCTGGCCTTCACGCCGCCTCCCACTCGACGTCTACAACCGTGTAGTAGATTGATCGCACTCGGTCCGGGCGCGGCAGCACCCCCCGGATGCGCCCGGGCCGAGTCACTGAGCTTCGCCTGGCGATGTCGCTCCGGCCCGGCGTGGCCC
>JBEYJY010000039.1:0-55556 GCA_040631425.1 Streptomyces sp. NPDC020096 | reverse complement strand
CCCACCTGGGTTTCGGGCTGGGGGCCCGGGGGTCATCCCCCGAGAAAGCGCAGTACCGAGCTTCGCTTGGCGATGTCACTCCGGCCCGGCGTGGCCCACCTGGGTTTCGGGCTGGGGGCCCGGGGGTCATCCCCCGAGAAAGCGCAGTACCGAGCTTCGCTTGGCGATGTCACTCCGGCCCGGCGTGGCCTACTAGGGTTTCCGGCTGCGGTCCGGGGTCAGCGGTCTTCCACCAGAATGCCCAGTGCGCTTGCCAACGCCGGTGCCAGCTGGATGAGTTGAGAGCTGTTGATCACCGCGCCGTTCAGCGCGTCATAGCCGTCGGCGAGATCGAGCAGGCTGACGCCCCGCAGATCAACCCGCTTCAGCGCGGCCCGCCCAAGCCGTATGCGCTCCAGGGTCGAGCCGGGGAACGACACATCGGCCAGCCGGGCGCCGCCCAGATCGACATCGCGTAGCACGCAGTCCTCGAAGACGACCTCGTGCAGCATGGCGGCCCGCAGGTTCACCGAGTCGAACTTGCACCGCCGGAAGGACACCCGCCGCAGCTGCGCGCCGAACGCCTCGACCCCCGCCAGCACACACGAATCGGCGGTGGAATCCAGCCAGTTGGAGTCCGCGCAGCCGGTGCCGACGAGGCGGGTGCCCTGTATCCAGACCTCGTTGAAGCGGGCGCCGCGCAGGGAGCCGCCGGTTATCGCGCACTCCGTGACGGCGCATTCGAGGAACTGCGCGTCATCGGCCCGCTCCTCCTCCAGGGTGAGGCCGTCGAAGTGCACCGTGTCATACCGCTGCCGAGCCGCCAGGCCGCCCGTGTGCGGCTGGAGCAGATCGGCGTACGGCAGGTGGGCCAGTTCCCCGGGCGCGTTCATACAGACCACGGTAGCGAGGGGGTCTGACAACGCCGGGGGCCTGTCCGGCGGATCCGCGGATGTTCCCTGGGTGCCGATGGTTCGGCACCGCCGGTCCGCGCCGTAGGGGTACTCGCCGTCGCGGCGGTAAGGAGATTCCGCCTTCGCGGCGGGCAACCACGGTGCCGCGGACCGCGCGGTCGCGCGGCTACGGCGACATACGGCGACCCCGGTGGTCGAGATCGGCCGGGCCTGGGACACCGGTCGCCCACCGGGCGAACACTGCGGGATATAAGCCGCATAGCGCCCGCGGCTTGCTAGGTTGCCAGCCATGAGCCACCACCTCCCTCCTGTCGCCGCCTTCGGCGCGGGAGGGGCCCGGGGCGCCGCCTCCGGCGCAGGAGGCGCCGGAGAGGCCAGAGGCACCGGACAACCCGGGGGCGCCGGAGGCACCGGACGCCCCGGACAGCCCGGAGGCCCCGGAGGTGCCGCCTCCGGGGCGGGCGGGTCCCGGCCCGCTCCCCTGCCCGCCGTGCGACTGCCCAGGCGCCGCGGCGTCGAGCTCGCGCTGCTGGCCGTGGCCGTACTGATCAGCGTGTACGGCTACGTCGCCGTCGGACTCGCCAAGCACAACGCGGTACCGCGGGGCGCGGCGGGCTACGGCGCCGCCCTGGCGGTTCTGGCCGTACTCGCCCACCTCGCCGTACGGTGGCGGGCCCCGTACGCCGACCCGCTGCTGCTGCCGAGCGCGGTGCTGCTCAACGGGTTCGGTCTGGTCCTCATCTACCGGCTCGACCTGGAGACGCCGGGGAACACCGCGGCCCCCACGCAGATGGTGTGGTCGGCGCTCGGCGTCGGCCTGTTCGTCGCCGTCGTGGTGCTGCTCCGCGACCACCGGATCCTGGCGCGCTACGGATATGTGTCGATGGCCGCCGCGCTCGTCCTGATGGCCGTTCCGATCTTCTTTCCGGCGATCAACGGCGCCAGGATCTGGATCCGGTTGGGCCCGCTCTCGTTCCAACCGGGCGAGTTCGCCAAGATCCTGCTCGCGGTGTTCTTCGCCGCGTACCTGGCGGCGAACCGCCATGCGCTCGCGTACACCGGACGCACCCTCCTGGGGCGGCTTCAGCTGCCCACCGGCCGGGTGCTCGGGCCCATCCTGGTGATCTGGGCGCTGAGCATCGGCGTGCTGGTCCTGGAGACCGATCTGGGCACCTCACTGCTGTACTTCGGGGTCTTCGTCGTCATGCTCTACGTGGCCACAGGCCGCACCGGCTGGATCGTCATCGGCCTGCTGCTCGCCGCCGCGGGTGCCTACGGCGTCAGCTCAGTGGAGGCGCACGTACACAGCCGCATCGAGAACTGGCTGCATCCGTTCGCCAGCATCGCCGCGGGCCAGGGGGCCGGGCAGCTCGCGCAGTCGCTCTTCGCCTTCGGCGCGGGCGGGCTGCTGGGCACCGGACTCGGCCGGGGCCACTCGATCCTGATCGGCTTCGCCGTGAAGTCCGACTTCATCCTGGCCACCGCGGGCGAGGAGTTGGGGCTCACCGGCCTGATCGTGCTCTTCCTGCTGTACGCGCTGCTGGTCGAGCGCGGCTACCGCGCCGGGCTCGCCATCCGCGACCCCTTCGGGCGGCTGCTGGCGGTCGGGCTGGCATCGATCCTGGCGCTCCAGGTGTTCGTGATCGCGGGCGGGGTGATGGATCTGATCCCGCTCACCGGTATGGCGATGCCGTTCCTGGCGCAGGGCGGTTCGTCCGTCGTCACCAACTGGATCACCATCGCGCTGCTGATCCGGCTCAGCGACTCGGCCCGCAGGCCCCGCCCGCTGACCGCGGAAACCGGTGAGATCGCCACCGTACGGCCCGCGGAGGGCGGCGAACGGTGATCCGCTGCATCCGGCACGCCGCCGTCTTCTGCCTGCTGATGCTCATCGCACTGCTGGTCAACGCCAGCCGGGTGCAGGTCGTCAACTCCGCCTCGTACGCCGACAACCCGGCCAACCGGCGCACGGTGCTGCTCCGCTACAGCCAACCACGCGGGAACATCTACGCGGGTGACACGGCCGTCACCGGCTCCAAGGACACCGGTGGGCAGCTGCGTTACCAGCGCACCTACCCAAACGGCCCGCTGTACGGGCCGGTTACCGGCTACGCCTCGCAGACCTACGGCACCACGCTGCTGGAGAACGCCGCGGACGGCATCCTGTCCGGCATCGATCCGCGGCTCGCCGCGTTCCCGTTGTGGAACGCGATCGCCCGCGAGCCGAACCCGGGCGGGCAGGTGCGCTCGACCATCCTCCCGGCCGCGCAGCAGGCCGCGTTCACCGGCCTCGGCGGCAGCAAAGGCGCGGTCGCCGCGGTCGAACCGGCCACCGGCAAGATCCTGGCGCTGGTCTCCTCGCCCTCGTACGACCCTGGGAGCTTCGCCGGAACGAGCCGCTCCGACGTCGCCGCCTGGCAGCGGTTGACCTCCTCCCCCGACCAGCCGCTGCTCAACCGGGCGATCCGGCAGACCTATCCGCCCGGCTCCGCCTTCAAGGTCGTCACGGCCGCCGCGAGCCTGGACAGCGGCCAGATCACCGACATCAACGCGGCCACCACCTCCCCCGCCCCGTACACCCTGCCGAACACCGCGACCCAGCTGACCAACGAGGCGAGCGGCTGCGCCGACGCCACACTGCTCTACGCCTTCCAGGTCTCGTGCAACACCGTCTTCGCCAAACTCGGCGACGACCTCGGGCTGCCACGCATGGTGAGCACCGCGCAGGCCTTCGGCTTCAACGACACGAACCTGGGCATCCCGTCCAGGGTCAGCGAAAGCGTCTTCGACACCAGCATGAACGCCGCGCAGCTCGCCCTGTCGTCCATCGGCCAGTACGACACCCGCGCCACGCCCCTGCAGATGGCGATGGTGGCGGCCGCGGTGGCCAACGGGGGCGAGGTGATGCGGCCCTATCTGATCGACAGGGAGACCAGGGCGAGCGGCTCGGCCGTCGCGGTGACCCGCCCCAAAGCCCTGCACCGCGCGATGAGTTCACGGACGGCGTCGCTGCTCCAGCAGATGATGGTGAACGTCGTGACCCAGGGCACCGGCACCAACGCCCAGATCCCCGGTGTGGACGTGGGCGGCAAGACGGGCACCGCGCAACACGGTGTGAGCAACGCGGGTACGCCCTACGCGTGGTTCATCTCCTGGGCGCGGCCCAAGGGGTCGGGCACGGCACCGGTCGCGGTGGCGGTGGTGGTCGAGGACGCGGCGGCCAACCGCGCCGACGTCTCCGGCGGCGGCAACGCGGCGCCGGTCGCGAAGGCGGTGATGCGGGCGGTGCTGGGCGGCTAGCGCCTGGCCGACGGGTCTTGGTCGTGGGGTGCCGCAGCCGGATGACCGCCGGTCCACGCCATCGTGGTTGCTCACCGCTGCGGCGGGCTTTCTTGGGGGCGAGCCCCCAAACCCCCAGCGCCCCTCACAGCGTCCCGGCCGGGGTCTGGGCCAGCAGGAAGTCCACGACGTCGGTCAGCCGACCGCGACGCGCGTACGCGGCACGCTGCCGGACCGCCCCCGGCCCCACCGCGCGCAACCGCCGCAGCCCGTCGATCACCGCCTGCTCGTCGCCGAGCTCCTCCAGCGCCGGACGGATATGGCGCAGCAGGGCGTCGACGAGACTGCCCGGTGCGGTGGCCCGCCCGGTACACGGATCGATGCCCGCGGCTTTCAACTCGTCGCGCGCCGCCCGCCAGCAGGCGGCGCGCAGCAGCGGTGTGGGGAGGTCGGGGCCGGGGTCGCCGCGCTCCACGGACCGGACCGCGGTGACCACAAGCGCCCTGATCACGGCGCCGAGCAGCGCGCTCTCCTCGGCGGTCACCGGCATGTCGCAGACCCGGACCTCCAGGGTCGGGTAGCGCGTGGAGAGCCGGATGTCCCAGAAGATCGTCCGCCGGTCCGCCAGCGCCCCGCCCTCCTCCAGCGCGTCGACCAGCTCGTCGTGCTCCCGCAGCGAGTGGAAGTACGGCGGCGGCCCGGACACCGGCCACCGCTGCCAGTGCAGCCAGCGCCAGCTGGCGTACCGGGTGTCCCGGCCCTCGTGGAACGGCGAGTTGGCGGACATCGCGATCAGCGCCGGAAGCCAGGGCCGCAGGTGGTTGCTGACCAGTACCGCCTGCTCCCGGTCGGGTACGCAGGTGTGCACCTGGCTGGCGCAGATGACATGCTCGTCCACGAGTGCGCGGTAGATCTCCAACTGGGCCCGGTAGCGCGGCTTCTGGGTGATCTGCTGTGGCACCGCCCCGCCGAGCACGGACGCACCGGTGGCGACCACGCCAAGCCCTTCGGCGGCCGCCGCGGCGGCCACCGCAGCCCGCGACTCGCGCAGATGCCGGAAGAGTTCGGCGTGTTCGGCACACGGCGGAGTGTGGGTCTCCAGCTGGACCAGGCCCAGCTCCGAGGTCACCGCGTCCCCCAGATCCAACGCCGCCCGCTTCACCACCATCGCCGAGGTCGCGGCGACATCGCGTGTCGCGGGGTCCACCAGGAGGTACTCCTCCTCCACGCCCATCAGCGGCCTGCCCATGAGGGGTTCTCCCGTAGCGGGTGCGCAGGGCCCGCTCTCGCGCTCCGCGCGATCTGTTTGATGTGTCATCGCCACTACCGCCCAGTGAAGGTCATGACGTCTTCTCCGGCCGACGGACCGCGCAACTGAGCGTGCCGTCGACGACGTCGACGATTACCGTGTCGCCGGGTTCCGCGACGCCGGACAGCAGCAACGAGGCGACCCGGTTGTCCAGTTCGGTCTGGATGACGCGGCGTAGCGGCCGGGCGCCGGACTCCGGCTGGTAGCCGGTGTCGGCCAGCCACTGTTCGGCCTCCTCGGTCACCTCCAGTTCCAACTCCTGGGCGCGCAGCCGTCGGCGGCTGCGCTCCAGCATCATGTCGACGATGACCGCGATGTGGTCCCGGCTCAGTGCGTGGAAGACGATGATCTCGTCGATGCGGTTGAGGAGCTCCGGCCGGAACTGCGACTGCAGCTCCGGCTGGATCGCGTTGCGGATCGCGGCGATCGGCCGGTCGGCCAGGTCCTGGGTGCGGCGCACCGCCCCGGTCAGCGCCTTGGCCAGTTCGGTCTTGCCGACGCCGGTCGGCCCGAGGAACAGGAACGAGCCCACCGGCCGGTCCGGGTCGCCCAGGCCGGAGCGGCTGCGCCGTACCGCCTCGGAGACCGCGGTGACCGACTCGTCCTGCCCGACGACCCGTGCGTGCAGCGCCTCCTCCAGTTTGAGCAGGCGCTCGCGCTCGGTGGCGGTGAGCTTGTCGACGGGGATGCCGGTACGGGAGGAGACGATCGCGGCGATGTCCTCGTCGGCGACGGCCTGGTCCTTCTCACGGCGCGGCTTGTCGAGCCGCGCCTCGGCGGCCGCCAGCTCGGTACTCCGTCCGAGTGAACGCAGCCGGACCCGGGCGCCAGCCGCCAGCGACTCCGGGACGTCGCCGCCCACGATCCGCTGCGCCAGCCCCTCGACGATGGCGGTCTTGCCGACGCCGGGCTCGCCGATCAGCACCGGGTCGTTCTTGGCGCGGCGGGAGAGGATCTCGACGGTCTGCTCGATCTCGTCCGCCCGGCCGACCACCGGGTCGAGGCGGCCCGCCCGTGCCTCCTCGGTCAGATCGCGCCCGTACTCGTCCAGGGTCGGGGTCCTGCTGCCGTGGTCCGTGGGTTCGGCGCTGGACCGCAGGGCGTCGGGGGTGACGGCGGGCGAGGCCAGTGCCTGGGCGGCGGCGCTGCCGGGCTGTTCGACCAGGGCACTGAGGATGTGCTGCGGCCCGATGTACGAGGCGCCGGTGGACTGGGCCAGTGCGTGGGCGGCGATCAGGGCGCGTTTGGCGGCCGGGGTGAGCTGCGGCTGCTCGCCTTCGGCGAGCTCGCCGGTGGGCGGCGCCTCGGCGATTTCCGCGGCGAGCCGGTCGGGGTCGACGCCCGCCTTGGCCAGCACGGTATGGGACGGTTCGACCTGGGTGGCGGCCCACAGCAGGTGGTCGGTGTCAAGGTCGGTGCTGCCGTCGTCCGCGGCCCGCCGGGCGGCCGAGGAGAGCAGCTCGCGGGCGGAGTCGCTGAGCAGTCGGCCGATCGGTACGCGCTCCATGGCGGGTGGCGCGGCTTGCTGGCTCAGCCCCAGGAATCGCTCCAGCAGATCGAACGGATCGGAGAGCCGGTCGCGGCGGGGGTCGCGAGAGGTACCTGGCAGCATGGGCGTCATCTCCTTCGGCCCTGCGGCGGAAGGCGCGGCGAGCCGCACGGAAGCACGTCGTGCGCACGTACGATTTCCAGTCTCACCCGGCGGACGTCAGCCCGCTAGGCGGGCGCCCGCCCAGGCCGGGGGGCCTGATCTTGCCACCCCGGCCGTACGAGAGGATTCGGGCTGGCGTTCGTCCGTCATTCACCGCAGGGGGGACCTGTCACCGTGAGCACACCACCGGGCCCGTACGGGCAGCAGCCGTACGGCCAGACCCCGTACGGGCAGCCCTACCCGCAGCCGCAGTCATATCCGCAGGGCCCGCAGAGCCCGTACAGCCCGTATGCCCAGGCGCCGCAGGCCGGTTGGGGCGTCCAGCCCCCGCTGCCTCCGCTGCCGCCGCAGCGCAACACCGGCAAGGTGATCGCCGTCGTCGTGGGCGCGATAGCGTTCTTCGCCGTCGGGGGCGCGGGACTGCTGGTGACACTGGGGGGTGGGGGCGGGGGTACGCAGGCCGAGTACAAGTTGACGGTCCCGCGGTCGCTGGAGAGCGGCAAGTACACGCTGCAGCAGGACATCTCGCAGAAGCTGGACAGCGACATGGCGGGCAGCCGAAGCGGTTACGGCGCGCACGACATGAGGGGCGCCGCCGGCGAGTACCAGGCGGCATCCGGGGGCTCGATGGACCGGATGTCCGTGACCGGGCTCTACGGCACGATTGACGACCCCGACCTGGCCAAGGATCACTTCCTCCACGGCATGGAGAACGCCAAGGGCACCACCACCGTCGCCGTCCCATCGAGGGTGATCACCCCGAGCGGCTCCAGCGAACCGCTGACCTGCGAGGTCCTGAACGCACAGGTAGGGGTGCGCACCCTCCCGACGCCGGTCTGCGTATGGGCCGACAACGGCACCCTCGCCGCCGTGATGAAACTGAGCGCCGCGAACCTGACGGCGAACGCCGTCTCCATCGACCTGAACGCCTTCGCCGACGAGGTCAACACGATCCGCGGCGAGATACGTGTCAAGCTCTAGGCCTGTCCGGCGCGGGCCCGTCAGGACGCCTCCGTGCCCTGGCGGATCGCCTCGGCCACCTCTTCCGTGCGGGCCGACTCCTCGGCCGCGAAGCGCTCCGCGTCCAGCTTTTCGGCGATCTCCTCGTCCTGGGCCATCAGCAGGTCCAGGTTGGAGTCGCCCAGGTCGAAGACGCCCATGTCCACGTACGCCTGCTGCAGGCGCTCGCCCCACAGGCCGATGTCCTTGACGCAGGGGACGATACGGCTGAACAGCAACTTGCGGAACAGTCCCAGGTATTCGGACCGCTCGCTCAGTTCGTCGGCCTCCTTCGCGGGAACGCCGAAGTTCTCCAGGACTTCGGCGCCGCGCAGGCGGTCGCGCATCAGATAGCAGCCCTCGATGACGAATTCCTCGCGCTCCCGCAGTTCGGCGTCGGTGAGCTGCTTGTAGTAGTCACGCAGCGCCATTCTGCCGAAGGCCACATGCCGGGCCTCGTCCTGCATGACATAGGCGAGGATCTGCTTGGGCAGCGGCTTGTCGGTGGTGTCGCGCAGCATGCCGAAGGCGGCCAGCGCCAGTCCTTCGATGAGGACCTGCATTCCCAGATAGGGCATGTCCCAGCGCGAGTCGCGCAGTGTGTCGCCGAGCAGGGACTGCAGATTGTCATTGATCGGGTAGAGCATCCCGACCTTTTCATGGAGGAAGCGGGCGTATATCTCGGCGTGCCGGGCCTCGTCCATGGTCTGGGTCGCGGAGTAGAACTTCGCGTCGAGGTCGGGCGCGGATTCCACGATGCGGGCCGCGCAGACCATCGCGCCCTGTTCGCCGTGCAGGAACTGGCTGAACTGCCAGGCGGCGTAATGACGGCGCATGTCCCGCTTGTTCTGCTCGCTCATCTTGTCCCAGTACGGGGTGCCGTAGAGCGTCATGTTCTGGTCCGGGACGCCCAGCGGGTCGTACGGGTCGACCTCAAGGTCCCAGTCGATGCGCTTGGCGCCGTCCCACTGCTTGTCCTTGCCCTTCTGATAGAGGGCCAGCAGGCGGTCCCGCCCGTCGTCGTACTCCCAGGTGAAGCGGGCCTGCCCGGTGGACTGGACGGACCAGTCGGTCGGAGCGGCGGCGCCGGACTGACCCGGGCGCCGGGTGTACAGCTCGTGCGTCGACACCGACGTCTCCTCTCCTTGCGGGATGACTCTGCACCAGGACGGCTCTCGGGGCAGCGTCACATGCGGGTTACCAAAGGGTCAACAACTTCGACCAGAGGTATTGACGGCC
This sequence comes from Streptomyces sp. NPDC020096, assembly GCA_040631425.1. Taxonomy (GTDB): domain Bacteria; phylum Actinomycetota; class Actinomycetes; order Streptomycetales; family Streptomycetaceae; genus Streptantibioticus_A. The sequence continues at coordinate 46,186 of JBEYJY010000039.1, read as the reverse complement.
TTGCTGACAACACGTCTCATAAGGGTGTGACCGCCGGTAACCGCCAGCCCAACCCGCCAGAGGTGGCAGCCACATGACCGTGACCAATGGAATGCCCAACGGCCGACACGACGGGATCGGGGTGCTCAAGGAGCGCGAGCAGGTGGCCGAGCGGCTACTGGACGCGTCCGCCAAGCACTCCTTCGACCCGGACCGGGAGTTGGACTGGGACGCCCCGTTCGAGGAGGGCAAGTGGTTCTGGCCGCCCGAACTGTGCTCGCTCTACGACACCCCGCTATGGCGGCATATGCCCGAGGAGCAGCGGATTGAGCTGAGCAAGCACGAGTCGGCATCGCTTGCCTGCGTGGGGATCTGGTTCGAGGTCATCTTGATGCAGCTGCTGATGCGGCATATATACGACATCGATCCGACCAGCCGCCATGTGCGGTACGCGCTCACCGAGACCGCCGACGAATGCCGCCATTCGATGATGTTCGCCCGGCTGGTGGAGAAGTACGGCACACCGGTCTACCGGCCGAGCAGGCTGCACCACAATCTGGCCCGGCTGATGAAGTCCGTCTCCACGACGCCCGGTTCGTTCACGGCGACGCTGCTGGTCGAGGAGATCCTGGACTGGATGCAGCGGCAGACGTTCCCGGACGAACGCGTCCAGCCGCTGGTGCGTGGTGTGACCCGGATCCATGTCGTCGAGGAGGCGCGCCATGTGCGGTACGCACGCGAGGAGTTGCGCCGCCAGATGGTCTCCGCGCCGCGCTGGGAGGCCGGGCTGACCCGCCTGATGTCGGGTGAGACCGCGCGGGTGGTCGCCATGTCGCTGATCCGCCCGAAGGTGTACGAATCGGTGGGCCTCAACCCCGGGTACGCGATGGAGCAGGCGCGCAACAGCCCGCACCGCCGCGAGGTCATGCGCCGGTCGGCGGTACGGCTCACCGATTTCCTTGAGGAAATCGGTGTACTGCGCGGCCCGGGGCGCAGGCTCTGGCTCAGCTCGGGCTTGTTGGCGTGAGGCTGGGTACCCCGGTGGGGCGCCGTCTGGGGGTGCGGTGGGTTCGGACCGCCGGTGCCGAACCGCCGATCCGAACCCACCGCACCCCCAGACCAAGATCCCACTAAGCTGCCCGCATGGGCAGCGGGCGCGGGACAGGCACCTACCGGCGGCTGCCGGTCGCGGAGCGGCGGCGCCAACTGCTGGTCGCGGCACTGGACTTGTTCAGCCACCGCGCCCCCGAGCAGGTGTCCATAGACGACATCGCGGCCGCCGCGGGCGCCTCCCGCCCGCTGGTCTACCGCTACTTCCCCGGCGGCAGGCAGCAGATCTACGAGGCCGCGCTGCGCAGTGCCGCCGAGCAGTTGGTGGGGTGCTTCGCGGAACCGCCGGTGGGCACGCCCACCCAGCGGCTGTCCAACGCCCTGGACCGCTACCTGGCGTTCGTCGCCGAGCATGACGCCGGGTTCTCCGCCCTGGTGCGCGGCGGCTGCGTCACCGAGACCAGCCGTACGACAGCGATCATCGACGAGGTGCGGCGGGGCGCGGCGGAACAGGTCTTCTTCCACCTCGGCGTGGCCGAGCCGGGCTTGATGCTGCGGATGGCCGTACGGTCCTGGATCGCCGCGGTCGAGACGGTCTCGCTGATCTGGCTGGACGAGGGGCGGCAACCGCCCGCCGCCGAGCTGCGCGGCTGGCTGGTCGACCAGTTCGTCGCGGTACTCGCCGCCACGGCGGCGGGCGATCCGCGGTCCGCGGCGATCCTGTCGGAGTTCCTGGCCCACGAGAGCGCGGACAGCCCGGCGGGCGGCCTCGTTCGGCGCGCACTGCCGCTGGGCGGGGCGGCGGCGCATCTGCTCCGGTAGCGCCTGGGAGCGCGGGTGCGATGCTGAAGGCGTGCGAAGCGAGGAGACCGAGTTCAGCGGCGGGCCGCTGGACGGACGGGTCATGGCGGTACTGGTGGGCCCCACCGGCAAGCCGCCGAAGGTGTACAGGGTGCCGGTGCCCGGCGAGGACGGCGCACCGGAGACCGTTCTGGTGTACCGGCTGGCGCCCGCGGGCAGGCCGCGGCGGACGCGCTGGCGCTACGAGTACGACCCCGAGGGGCCCGGGCGGACGGGGCTGAAGTGGCCCTGGAGCAAGCGGTGACAACGGCGCGCGGATCCGCCGCGCCCCGCGCCCGGCACCCGAAACCGGCCGGTCGCTCCGGTATCCGTCCAGACCGTTGACAGAGGTGGCCGGGGCCGATTGGCTGCGTTCTGCGAGCGGGCGCGCGCGGCCGGTCCGCCTCCCACGCCCTGGCGGTCCGCCGGGACCGGCACGCCGCCCGCCCCTTAGCCCGCGCCGGCGCACCTGGCGGTGGCCGGTCGGGGAAGACGGCCTGTACGCGACCCGTGGGGGTGCGGATGTTCCCGGCGCACCTCCAGCCGCTGGCCGCCGACGATCCTGCCCGCGTCGGCGGCTTCGAGCTGCTGGGGAGGCTCGGCGATGCCGATCCCGACGGCATGGCGGTCAGCTACCTGGCCCGCGCCGCGGACGGCGGCACGGCCGCGCTCACGGTGGCGCGGGAGCGCTGCCCGTACGACCGGTTCACCTCTGCGGTGCGGGCCGTGCACGCGATCGGCGGCCGGTACGCGGCCGAGGTGCTGGCCGCCCAGCTGTCCGGCGACGACCGGCCGTGGGTGGCCACCGAGTACCTTCCCGGCCTTCTGCTGACCGACGCGGTCGCCGGGTACGGGCCGTTCTCCGGCCGCGCCACGCTGGCGCTGGCGGTGCCGCTCGCGCGGGCGTTGAGCGATGTACGCCGCGCCGGGACCGCGCGCCTGCGCCTGACGCCCGCCACCGTCACGCTCACCGCGTCCGGTCCGAGGATCACGGCGGTGGACATCGCCACCGGTCCGGCGGACGACGTCCACGCGCTCGGCGCGGTACTGGTCTTCGCCGCGACCGGCCGACCGCCCCGCCCCGCCGACCTGCCCGGCCTGACCGCCGTACCGCCCGAGGTACGGCCGCTCGCCGCCCGCCTGCTGGCCGCGGAACCGCACCGGCGCCCCGACCCGGCCGAGCTGGCCGGGGCGATCGAGGCGCCGGTGGAGCTCTCCCGCGAGCTGCCGCCACCGCTGGTCGCCGAGATCGCCCGCCGGACCCACGACCACGACGAGCCGCGCCCGGCGGCCGACCAGCCACCGGACCCTTCCGGGCGCGGTCCGTCGCGCCGGGCGACGGTGATGGCGGCGGCGGGCTCGGTGGCGGGCGCCGCCATCGCGGGCATCGTGTCGGCACTGGTCCACGGACGGCCTCCGACCGCTGCCGGGATCGGCGTCAACCCCTCAAGTCCGGTGCCCCTGACCCCGACCGCGACCCGCCCGCCCGGTGTCGCGCCACGTCCGCTGTGGACGTACGACAGCGTGCCGCTGGCCGACGCCCCGCCGTTGCCGGTGGACCAGCGCACGGTGGTGCTCGCGGGCGCCGACGGCTCGCTGGTCGGCGTCGACCGCGCGAGCGGTCAACGGCGCTGGCACACCGGCGGGTTCAACCCGGCGGCGGCCGCGCAGATCACCGGTGACGGACTGGTGGCCGGGCTGTCCCAGGGCGCCGGGCCGCCGACCCTGGCCGCGCTCGCCCCGGCCAACGGCCGCCGCCGCTGGGAACTTCCGGTCCCGCGCGGCCTTGCCCTCATCGGCGGCGGGATCTTCGCCTCGGACACCGAGGCCTGCTACCTGGCGGCAACGGCCAGCGGCCCGGCACGGCACGGCACGGCGCCTCAAGGCCCCGGCCAGACCTACCTGCTCCGCTACGACCTGGACACCCGCGAGGAGCGCTGGCGCACCCCGCTGGACCACGCCGACCGCACCGCCACCCCGCGGGCCACCGTCGACCGCGCCCGGCTCGTCGTGGTCGACGGCGGGTACCTCGCCTCGTACGACACCCGCGACGGCCGCCAGCGGTCGCGGACCCGGCTGCGCGGCGAGCGGGACGGCCGCCCGGCCGCCGACGGTACCCGGGCGTATGCGGCGACCGGCGGCGCGGTCGTGGCCGTCGACCTGGGCAGCGGACGCATCGCGTGGCGCACCGCCGACACATCGCGCGGCACCGCATACGGCGATCCGGCCGTGCTCGGCGGTGTCGTGTACGCAACCGAGCGGACGGCCGGGTTGGTCGCGTTGGACGCCAGCTCCGGCCGCAGACTGTGGAGTTGTGCCTCGCCGGTGCCGCTGCCGACCGACGACGCTCCGGTCGTCTACCGCGACCGGGTGTACGCGGCCACCGGCGACAGCCGGGTCTGGGTCAGCGTCTTCGAGCTCTCCGGCCGTCGGATCGCCTGGACCTACCGGTCGCCTCGGGCCGGGTCAGGGCGCACCCGGATCGCCTTCCTGGGCGAGCAGTTGTACGTGCGCAACGGCGATACCCTGCAAGCGCTGCCCATGGACTGACACCTCGCCAGCGTCTCCCCCGAGCGTGCGACCCGGAATCAAACCGATGAGTGATGACGCACGCCCGATTCGCACGTACGAATTCCGCTTTCTCTAACGAAGTCGTGACGAGTCATGACAGGATCGGACGCGCCCGACGAAAGGTGTTTCATTCGCACCGGAGGTGATGGGATGTCAGCGGTACGTCGGCCCAGTAGGTGGGCGCGATCCGCGCTGTTCTGTGCCGGGATAGCCTGCTCCGCCGCACTCGTGCTGCCCACCGCGCCCGCGATCGCCGCACCACCGCCCGACGACCCATCACAGAACCCAGCGCAGTCCACCTCGCTCACCGACCTGCTGACCCGGCTCCAGACGCTCTACCAGCAGGCGGAGCAGGCCACGGAGACATACAACGGCACACAGGAGCGACTCGACAAGGAGCGCGCGCGGGTCGACACGTTGAACAGGCAGCTCGCCGACCAGCGTTCGGCGGTCCAGTCGGGCCGCGACATCGCCGGCGCACTCGCCCGCAGGCAGTACCGGGACGGCGGCATCTCCCCGTATCTGCGGCTGCTGCTCACCGACGATCCGGCGACGGCCCTCTCCCAGGCCCATGTCCTCAGCCAGGCGATGGGCAGCCAGGCCTCGCTGGTGGGCAGGCTGCAGGCCGGGGAACGCAAGCTGGACGACCTGACGGCCAAGGCGCGGGCCTCGCTCGACTCGGTACACCAACTCGCCGACCAGCAGCGGAAGGACCGCGACGACGTCAAGGGCAGGCTGGGGGATGTGGAGAAGCTGGTCTCCTCGCTGACCGGCACCCAACTCGACGAGCTGCGGCGGCTGGAGCAGCAGGGCATCGACCAGGCGCAGCAGGCGCTGGACTCCTCCGGAAGGCTCGGCTCCGACAGCAGGCCGCCGTCCGCCCGCGCCCAGCGGGCCATCTCCTACGCGTACGCACAGCTGGGCAAACCGTATGTGTGGGGCGCGCAGGGCCCGAACGCGTTCGACTGCTCAGGGCTCACCTCGCAGGCCTGGGCGCACGCCGGGCGGCCGATCCCGCGCACCAGCCAGGAGCAGTGGGCGCAGCTGCGGCACGTACCGCTGAGCCTGCTGCGTCCTGGCGACCTGATCGTCTACTTCTCGCGTGCCACGCATGTGGCGTTGTACGTGGGCAAGGGCAAGGTGATTCAGGCGCCTCGGCCGGGCGAGGCGGTCAAGATGACTGCGGTGGCGGCCGATCCGATCCTCGGAGCGGTCCGGCCGGACGCGTAGCGTCCGGCCGGTTGGCGTCTGGGGACCTGGGGGCTGCGCCCCCAGACCCTGCGTGGGGGCTGCGCCCCCACACCCCCCGGCTCTGCGGGGGTACGGCCCGCGCCCCAAGGCCGCGCGGGGGTACGGCCCCGCGACCCTAGGCCGCGGACGCTTCGGTCCGCGCCCCCAAGCCCGCGCGGCAGCTGTCCCCCCCCCACCCCCAGGGGTGGGTTAGCTGACCTCGGAGAGGTAGGTCTCGGCCAGGGTGGGGTCGAAGAACCAGGATTCGTAGTCGGCCGGGTTGTCGAAGCCGTTGGCGAAACGGTCGGCCACGGGCTGTAGTTGGCCCGCCGCGCCGATCAGGTTCAGTACGTGCTCGGGCGGCGGGGCCAGCATCGCGTTGGTCCACTTGGTGACGTGCTGGGCGTACTCCCAGTAGCGGTCGAAGGTGGACTGCATCCAGTCCCGGTCGAAGGGCTTGTCGCCGTGCGCGACGATGCTGTCGAGGTACGAGGCCGCGCACTTGGCGGCGTTGTTCGAACCCTGGCCGGTGATCGGGTCGTTGGCGACGACGACGTCCGCGACGCCCAGCACCAGCCCGCCGGAGGGGAGTTCGCCGATCGGGTTGCGGACCGTCGGGGCGTAGCGCCCGGCCAGCGTGCCGTTGGGGTCGGTGAGTTCGACGTTCCGTGCCCGGTCGTACTCCCAGGGCAGGAAGCGCTCCATCAGCTCAAGGGTGATCCGCAGGTGCTCGCGCGGGTCCTTGACGCCCTCGAAGACGTCGAGCGGACCGCCCGGGATGCCTTCCCAGAACAGGATGTCGGCCGGGCCCGAGGTGGTCAGGGTCGGCATGATGAACATCTCGCCGACACCGGGCACCAGGTTGCACCGCACCGCGTGGTAGTCCGGGTGCTCGGGGCGCGGGCCGAGTCCGTGTACGTAGGCGACGGCCAGCGCGCGCTGCGGGGTGTCGTACGGGGAGCGGGAGGCGTCGCGGCCGAACATCGACACCAACTCGCCCTTGCCCGCGGCGACCAGCACCAGGTCGTAGCGGCGGGAGAAGTAGTCGAGGTCGGAGACGGCGGCACCGTGGATGACGAGTTGGCCGCCGCGCTGGGCGAAGGCCTCCATCCAACCGGCCATCTTCACCCGCTGGTCGACGGACTGGGCGTAGCCGTCGAGTCGGCCGACCCAGTCGATCGGGCGCGAGCCGTCGGGTCCGGCGACGGAGACGCCGAGCCCCTCGATGCGCGGGGCCTGGCTCTCCCAGAAGTTCAGCTCCAGGTCACGCTCGTGCTGCAGGGCGGTGGTGAACATGCACTGGGTGGACATCACCTTGCCGTCGCGGATCTCGTCCGCGGTGCGGTTGGTCATCAAGGTGACCTCATAACCGCGGGACTGCAGGCCAAGGGCCAGTTGCAGGCCGGACTGCCCGGCCCCGACGATGAGTATCTTGCGCATCGCGAAATCCTCGCAAATAGGTGTTCCGGGGCCGGGCCCCCAGGAGGGGGGCTGGGAGGCCTGGCCCCAGGTGGGTCCGGGGGCTTGCCCCCGGGGATCGATCTGGGTGGGGCCCGAGGGCCCGCCCCCGGAGAACGGCTACTCCGGAAGCACCGTCAAAGCGTGCCCGCACAGGGCGAGCAGCGCCTCGACAACCGTGTCCCGCTTCCGGGCGTCACACACCACGACCGGTATGCCCGCCGGTACGGACAGCGCTTCGCGGACATCCTCCGCCCCGTACTCCGGCGAGCCCTCGAAGTGGTTCACCGCGACCACGAACGGCAGTCCGCACGTCTCGAAGTAGTCGAGTGCGGGGAAGCAGTCCGCCAGCCGCCGGGTGTCGGCCAGCACGATTCCGCCGATGGCGCCGCGGGCCAGGTCGTCCCACATGAACCAGAAGCGCTGCTGGCCCGGTGTGCCGAACAGATAGAGCACCAGGTCCTGGTCGAGGGTGATCCGGCCGAAGTCCATGGCGACCGTGGTCGTGGTCTTCTCCGGTGTCGCCTCCAGATCGTCAACGTCCTCACTGGCCCTGGTCATCAGGGCCTCGGTGGTGAGCGGGGTGATCTCGGAGACGGACGAGACGAAGGTGGTCTTGCCCACGCCGAAGCCGCCCGCGATGACGATCTTGGCGCTGGAGGGGGCCCGGCTGGTGTCCTTCTGCCAGTCCTGGATGCCCTCCTCCGATTCCGGAAGCGCGGACAGCACAGGCGCCGCCTCAGAGCTTGCGAAGTCCACTGAGCACCCTTTCCACCAACGCGCGGTTGGGCTGTACCGGTCCCTGGCCGGCGCCGTAGACGCGGATCTTCCCCTGGTCCGCGAGGTCACTGAGCAGCACCCGGACCACCCCGAGCGGGATGCGCAGCAGTGCCGAGATCTCGGCGACCGACCGCATCCTGCGGCACAGTTCGACGATGGCCCGCAGCTCGGGCATCACCCCGGCGGCGACTCCGCCGGAGGTCAGCTGGGGACGCTCCTCGGGAGCGTCGATCGTCGCGACGAACGTCTCCACCAGCAGTACGTGCCCGAAGCGGGTCCGTCCGCCGGTCAGGGCGTACGGGCGTACGCGGGAGGGTTTGCGGTCCGCGCCGCGGACCGGTAGCGGGGACGCGGGCATCACTGCTCGCTTTCGGTCTGGGTAGCCGCCGGATCGGCGGTACGGGCCTTGCTGAGCTCGCTGCGCAGCTCAGGGGTGAGGACGTGTCCGGCACGGCCGACGAACAGGGCCATGTGGTACGCGACCACGCTCATGTCGCACTCGGGCGAGGCGTGCACCCCGAGCAGCGAGCCGTCGCTGATCGACATGACGAACAGGCAGCCGTTGTCCATCGCGACCACCGACTGCTTGACGATGCCCGCGTCCATCAGCCGGGCCGCGCCGTCGGTGAGCGAGGCGAGCCCCGAGACGACGGTCGCCAGGTCGCCGGATGCCTTGGCCGGTCCCGAACCGGGGTCCGGCCGCGGTGGTTCGGCGCCGAGGACGGTCCCGCCGTCGGCGTCGGAGGAGCACAGCAGCAGTCCGTCGGAGGAGATGACGGCGACCGAGCGGACGCCTGGCACCTCCTCGACCAGGTTGCCCAGCAGCCACTGGAGGTTGCGCGCCTCGTGGCTGAGCCGGTTGGTGCTGGCGCCGGTACTCGACTGGTTCACCCGCGTGCCTCCTCGGAGGGTTCCCCGTGTTGTGACTGCCGGTGCTGGGATATCTGCTGGTTCTGCCCGGTAGCGGGCCGCGGGACCGGGGCGGGGGACGGCGTGGGCAGTTCCACGGTGCCGGTCGCCTCGGCCTCGGCGTCCCGCCGTCCCTCGCGCAGCCCCTGTGCGAAGCCGCCGAGCCGCCGCCGCAGGGCGTCGGCGTCAACCGGCCCGCTCCGGCCGCGGGTGGCGGGTTCACCGGTGAGCCCGCTGGCCTTGGGTACCCGCTTGGGTAGTCCCTTTCCGGTCAACCCGCCCTGGTCCTGGGCGCTTTGTGCGGTGTCTTCGGTACGGGCATGCCGCGGCCGGGCGGTGAGCTCGTCCTCGACCGCGGGGGTCCGTGCCCGGGTGTGCTCGTCCGGCTCGGGGGCGCGGCGCCCGGCCGCGGCCGGACCGTGCCCGAGTGGCGCGCGGGACGGCGCGGACCCGCCGTACAGCGCCTGGCGGGCGCGTGCCGCCTCCGTTGGGCTGGCTTCCTCGACGCGGGGCGGGCCCGGGACGGACTCGACGCTGGCGTCCGCCCCTTCCGAGGCGACGACCGTCGGCGTGGGATGGCCGCCCTCGGGCGACGCCAGGCCCTCCGCCGGGCGGACGACGAGCGAACGCGGCAGGACGACGACCGCCGTCACACCGCCCTGCTTCTGCTCGCGCAGCTGCACCCGGATCCCATGGCGTCCGGCGAGCCGTGCCACCACGTACAGCCCGAGTCCGGCGGTCGTCTGCGACTCGTCCGGGTGCGGGTCGGCGAGCAGTTGGTTCAACTCGGCCAGCCGGGCGTCCGGGATCCCGATCCCGGCGTCCTCGACGGAGAGCATCGCCTCGCCGTTCTCCAGCAGCCAGCCGTTGACCTGGACTTCGGCGTGCGGCGGGGAGAACGCGGTGGCGTTCTCCAGCAGTTCGGCGACCAGGTGGGCGGTGTCGTCGGCGGCGAACCCGGCGACATGGGCGCGCGGCAGGAACGAGATCTGCACCCGCTCGTACCGTTCGACCTCGGAGACACCGGCCCGTACCACGTCGAGCAGCGGCACCGGCTTGGCCAGCGCGCCACCGCTGGTCTCCGCACCGGCCAGCACCAGCAGGCTCTCGCTGTTGCGGCGCATCCGGGTGGCCAGGTGGTCCAGGCGGAACAGCGTCTGCAGCTCGTCCGGGTCGTGCTCGCGGTCCTCCAGCCCCTCGATCAGCGCGAGTTGCCGCTCGATGAGGGCGAGGGTGCGCAGGCTGAGGTTGACGAAGGTGCTGTGTACGGCGCCGTGCAACGCGCCGACGCGGGCGGCGAGTTCGTCCTTCTCGGCGATGAGGGCCGCCTGCTGGACCTGCAGTTCGCCCTGCTGGCGGCGCAGCGCGTCGCGTTCGGCGGCCACCTTCTGGCGCTCGCCGACCAGCCGGACCCGTTCCTTCTCCTGCTCGGCGGTCTCCGTGCGCAGCCGGGCGGTGTCCTCGCCGAGCCGTTCGATGGCCAGCGCGATCGCGGCGAACTCGTCCCCGCTGGCGGTCGGCACCGGCGGCTGCTGGTCGCCCGCGTAGCGGCGGAGCCTGGCGAGCGGGCGGGTGATGGAGCGGGTGGTGCGGACCCCGATGCCGAGCGCCAGCAGGGCGCACAGGCCGACCAAGGCGATCCGCAGCTCCAGCGCGGTCACGTCGTCGTCGCGCAGCGAGGTCAGCCGGGTGGTGTCCGCGCCCGCCAGCGAGGCCTGGACGGCGCGCATCCTGTCGGTTCTGGCGGACAGGGCGGTGTCGACGTCCGCCGTCTTGAGCGTGTTGTCGGCTTCGCTCAGGTACGACTTCGCGGTGAGCCGCCGCAGGTACGCCTCGGCGGTGGCCACATCGGCGCCGGTGACGGTCTGCGCGTACTGCGTCTGGGCGGGAGTGGTCGCGGTGGCGGCGAATTCGGCCAGCGCGGACTGCTCCCTCACCCGCGCCTGCTGGGCCTCGCCGACCAGGGCGGAGGAGGTGCCGCCCGCGGTCAGCGCTGCGACCAGCAGGCCGTGTTCGGCCGAGGCCTGGGTGACGGCCTGGGCGAGCGCGGGTCCGGCGCTGGTGTCGGCGGCGGAGGCGCGGGCGGGCAGTGCGCGGGCGAGCGCGCCGCTGACGCCGTCGAGGGCGTCGATGGCCGGGCTGTAGGCGGCGAAGGCGTCCTTGGCGGAGCCGGGCCCGGACAGCGCGCGCTGCCGGATGTGTCCGAGGTCGGCCAGTGCCGAGCGCACCGTCTGGGTGGTGCGGGCGAGGTCGGCCGAGCCTCCGGTGTCGAGCGCGGCGGCGGCCTGGGTCACATCGGTGACCTGGCGGTCGACGCGGGCGCGTTCGTCCTCGCTGACGCCGTGCCCGGAGGCGGTGCTGCGACCAGCGGCGACATAGGCGGTCATGTCGTCGCGTTCGTCGGCGAGCGAGTGGGAGAGGGCTATCGCCGAGGTGTTCAACTCGGTGAGCCGCAGTAGCCGTTGCGACTCGGAGAGATCGCCGATGGCGGCGGCCAGCCCCGGGGCCCCTGCGGCGAGTACCGCGATGACCGACACCAGCAGGGCGACGAGCAGCCGCTGGCGTACCCGGCGCTTGGGCGGTGGGGTCCGCGTGGGCTTCGTGCCGTCCGTGGCCGCGGCCACGGGTTCTTTGCGCGCTTGAGAGCGCCCTCTCCTCGTTGTCCGCACCGGTTCTCGCATTCCTGTCTCGTACGTCGGTACGGCCGTGGACACAGCCGAAATGACGCCAAATCAGTTGGGCATCCGACACCCGGAACGACCGTATGGCCGCCCCTTGGCGCTTTCCCCCGATGCGTGTGGTGTTACGGCAGAGCTGTCGCGATCCTTACGCGCCGCATGGGCGCGGATCCCCCGCACACCTGCCGTGCCGCCCGAAGGAGTGAACAACAACCGGAAGTTGACCTTCAACTCCTGGCGCCGACCCACACCTGTTCTTCACGCGTGGCGGTTTGGAGAAGCGGCGTGGCCCTGGAAGGATGCCCACCCACACCAGCACAGGCCCGCTCACCACCCGGTACTCCCGTGATCACGGCCCGGTCGGCGCCCGCGCCACCGGCATTCGAACGGGCGCTCAGGCAGACTTGCGGTATGCGCATCGAGACCGCCACGGAGCCCGGCGACCCGGAACGCCCCAACGAGGACTTCGTCGCCGTTGCCCTGCCCGCCTCCGGGCAGGGCGGAGTGCTGGTCCTCCTGGATGGCGTGACGCCGCATCCGGAAGGCACCGGCTGTGTACACGGCGTGCCGTGGTTCGTGGCGCGGCTCGGTGGCGCACTGCTCGAACTGTCCGGTTCGCGACGGGATATGACGCTGCGGGAGTGCCTCGCCGAGGCCATCTCCCGCACCGCGCGGCAGCACAGCGGAACCTGTGAGCTTTCTCACTTGCACACACCGCAGACAACCGTTGTGACAGTCCGGTGGAATCGGGACGCGGTGGAGCATCTGGTGCTTTCCGACTCGGTGTTGCTCATCGAGGGCGCCGGGGAAGGAACGGGGTACGGAACAGGGGGCACACGTGCCGTCCTCGACGACCGCCTTGACCATCTGCCGGAGCCCGTCCGCTCGTTGCGGGCGGCGGTGCGGGCGCTACCACGCGGTTCGGCCGAGCGCGAGGCGGCGCGCGCCGAGTACGGGCGGGCCGTCGAGTCGCTGCGCAACGCCGAGGGCGGCTTCTTCACCGCCGCCGGCGATCCGTCGGTCGCCGCACGCGCGGTGACCGGCAGCACGCCGCGCGCCGAGGTACGGGCGGTGGCCGCGTTGACCGACGGGGCCTCGCGGCTGGTCGAGGTCTTCCACGAGTGCGACTGGGCGGGCGCGTTCGCGCTCCTGCGCAAGGAGGGCCCGCAGGCGCTGATCTCCCGGGTCCGGGCGGCCGAGGCGGCGGATCCGCGGGGGAACGCGTTCCCCCGCGGCAAGTCACACGACGACGCGACGGCGGTACTGGCGGAGTTGTGAGCCGCTGAACGGCGAGCTGCCCGACGGCGGTGCCGAACCGGCGTGGCGCGGCCGGGGAGCCAGCCGTCAGGTGTCGCCGCAGCGGTCGTCCGGGGCGTTGATGGCGTTGAGCGCCTCCAGCAGCCGGGCGAGTTCGGTGATGTCGCCGCGGTCCCAGGCGGACAGCCGTCGCCGGTAGCGGGCCCGCCGGGCGTCCCGTACCCGGGTGAAGCGGCTGTGCCCCTCGTCCGTGAGCCGGACCAGGAACGCCCTGCCGTCCGCCGGGTCCTGCTCCCGGCTGACCAGGCCCAGCTGCTCCAGCGCGCGCAGTTGGCGGCTCATGGTGGCCTTGCCGACGCCGAAGTACGCGGCGAGGTCGGTGGCCCGCTCGGGACCGGCCTCCTCAAGCCGGACCAGCAGCCCGTACGCGGCGGGCTCCAGCTCCGGGTGGACCGCCCGGGCCATCTCGCCGGACGAGGCGCGGGCGCGCCGGTAGAAGACGGTGATCTCCCGCTCCAGCGCCTCCAGGTCCCGATCGCCCTCGGGGTACGCCTCGTACTCCTCGGCGCCGGGAGCGGCGGTCCGGTTCACGCCATGCTCCACACCGCGGTCAGCCGGGCACTGAACCATCCCCTGGTCCACACCACTTCGACCCGCCTCTTGGGCAGCGCCCTCGTCCTCGGCATTCCGCACGTCAGTGCCCTCTCGCCCTTCCCAGGGCTGAATTTTCGTTTCAGCACCTGCCATCGCCGCAGCTCCTTCAGTATTTCGCAGGATTAGACCAACGGCAGTGGCCGGTTCCTCTTCCACCCCACGGTTCTACGCGCGTACCTTCACCATGTCATGGCCATACCAGGTCGCCTCCGGCGCGGTTCGGTACTCCCGGGGAATCCCGGGGGCTGACGCCCCCGGGCCCCCACCCTCTCGCCTCCGGCGAGGTCCGCCGACTCCCCGGGGCGCGCCCCTGGAACCCCGGACCGCGCCGCCCCGACCCGATCCACTGACCCCCAGCGCTGACATCCCCCGCCCCGAAAAGCGCTCCCCGAACCGCGCTCCCCCGGTCCGATCCACTCACCCCGAGCGTCGGCATCCCCCGGCGCCCCGAACCGCGCTACCCCGGCCCGCCCCACTCGCCCCGCAGGCTGGCGGACTGGCCCAAGGCGCCGCCGTCACGCGTGGCGCGGGCCTCGGTGTGGACATGGCGATGCCGAACACCCTGGAGGCACAACCCTGGAGGACATATGTCCCCTGCCGACAGCACCCTCCGACACGGATCCGGCGCCGCGGTCACGGCGCTGGGCGCCCTGACCGTCCTGCTCGTGCTGCTGCTGGCGTCAGCCGGTGCGGCCGCGGCCGTGCCGGTCACGGCGCACGACCACATCGCCCACCCCCAACTCGACTGGATGGGCTCGACCGTGCTCCGCCACGAAGGCGGCGATCCGTCCAACCATCCGGTCTTCCCACTGGCCGTCCAGACGCCCGGGATGGACGTCAGCGGCTACCAGGGCGACGTCGACTGGGCCGCCGCCTGGAGCGACGGCGGCAAGTTCGCCTACGTCAAGGCCACCGAGAGCACGACGTACACCAACCCCTACTTCGCGCAGCAGTACAACGGCTCCTACGGCGTGGGCATGATCCGCGGCGCCTACCACTTCGCCACGCCGGACACCTCAAGCGGCGCCGCCCAGGCCGACTACTTCGTCAGCCACGGCGGCGGCTGGTCCCGCGACGGCAGGACGCTGCCGCCCGCACTCGACATCGAGTACAACCCGTACGGCGCGAACTGCTACGGACTGAGCCCGTCGGCGATGGTCAACTGGATCGCCGACTTCAGCAACACGGTGCGCTCGCGCACCGGCCGCTACCCCGTGATCTACACCACCACCGGCTGGTGGTCGAGCTGCACCGACAAGAGCGCGGCGTTCGCCGGCACCAACCCGCTGTGGACCGCCCGCTACACCTCCACCCCGGGCACGCTTCCGGCCGGGTGGAGCTACCGGACCATCTGGCAGTACGCCGACACCGGCGCGTTCCCAGGGGATCAGGACTACTTCAACGGCGCGTACAGCCGACTCCAGGCACTCGCCAACGGCTGAGAACAGCGGCAGGCGGCCCCCGCCCTCGTAGGGCAGGGGCCGCCTCCACGGCCGCGGGTGCCTACGCGGCGACCGGCACCGACCGTTCGGCCGACTGCTCCAGCGCCAGCTTCAGTACCTGGCGGACATCCGCCACCGCGTGCACATCCAGCTTCTCCAGGACCTCCGCGGGGACGTCGTCCAGATCAGCCTCATTGCGCTTCGGGATGATCACCGTGGTGACCCCGGCACGGTGTGCGGCGAGCAGCTTCTGCTTCACGCCGCCGATCGGCAGCACCCGTCCGGTCAGCGAGACCTCACCGGTCATGGCGACGTCCTCACGGACCCGGCGGCCGGACAGCAGCGAGGCCAGCGCCGTCGTCATCGTCACACCGGCGCTCGGCCCGTCCTTGGGTACCGCGCCCGCGGGGACGTGCAGGTGCACTCCGCGGTCCTTCAGATCGCCCACCGGAAGCTCCAGTTCGGCGCCGTGCGAGCGCAGGAAGGAGAGCGCGATCTGCGCCGACTCCTTCATGACGTCGCCGAGTTGGCCGGTGAGCGTCAGGCCTGTGCCGCCGGTCTCCGGATCGGCCAGCGACGCCTCGACGAACAGCACATCGCCGCCCGCGCCGGTCACCGCGAGGCCGGTCGCCACTCCCGGGACGGCGGTGCGCCGCTCGTCCGGCTGCTGCGCGGCCTCCGGTACGTGGTGCGGTCGGCCGATCAGCCGCCGCAGGTCGTCCGGGCCCACCGCCAGCGGGAGTTCGGCCTCGCCCAGCTCGTGCTGCGCCGCGATCTTGCGCAGGATGCGGGCGATCGCCCGCTCCAGGTTCCGCACCCCCGCCTCGCGGGTGTACTCACCGGCGAGCCTGCGCAGGGCCGCGTCGTCGACCGTCACCTCGTCGGCGGCCAGGCCCGCCCGCTCCAACTGCCGGGGCAGCAGGTGGTCGCGGCCGATGGTGACCTTCTCGTCCTCGGTGTAGCCGTCCAGCTGGACCAGTTCCATACGGTCCAGCAGCGGCTGCGGGATGGCCTCCAGCACGTTCGCCGTGGCGAGGAACACCACGTCGGACAGGTCGAGTTCGACCTCCAGGTAGTGGTCCCGGAAGGTGTGGTTCTGCGCCGGGTCGAGCACTTCGAGCAACGCCGCGGCGGGGTCGCCGCGGTAGTCGGAGCCGACCTTGTCGATCTCGTCCAGCAGCACCACCGGGTTCATCGACCCGGCCTCCTTGATGGCCCGTACGATCCGACCGGGCAACGCGCCGACGTAGGTGCGCCGGTGGCCGCGGATCTCCGCCTCGTCCCGTACGCCGCCGAGCGCGACGCGGACGAACTCGCGGCCCATGGCCCGCGCCACCGACTCGCCGAGCGAGGTCTTGCCCACGCCGGGCGGCCCGACCAGCGCCAGCACCGCGCCGCCGCGGCGACCGCCGACCACGCCGAGACCCCGGTCAAGGCGCCGCTTGCGCACCGCCAGGTACTCGGTGATGCGTTCCTTGACGTCGTCCAGGCCCGCGTGGTCGGCGTCCAGCACCGCGCGTGCGTCCGGAATGTCGTAGGCGTCCTCGGTCGTGGTGTTCCACGGCAGTTCCAGGACGGTGTCCAGCCAGGTGCGGATCCAGCTCCCCTCGGGGGACTGGTCGGAGGACCGCTCCAGCTTGTCGACCTCCTTCAGCGCGGCCTCGCGCACCTTCTCCGGAAGGTCGGCGGCCTCGACCCTGGCCCGGTAGTCATCGGACTCGTTCTCCGGGTCGCCGTTGAGCTCGGCGAGTTCCTTGCGTACGGCGTCGAGCTGGCGGCGCAGCAGGAACTCGCGCTGCTGCTTGTCCATGCCCTCCTGGACGTCCTTGCGGATCGTCTCGGCGACATCCTGTTCGGCGAGGTGGTCACGCAGCCAGCCGGTGGCCAGCCTGAGGCGCTGGACCGGGTCGATGGTCTCCAGCAGTTCGATGCGCTGCTCGCCGGTGAGGAACGGCGAATAGCCGGAGTTGTCGGCGAGTTGCGAGACGTCCTCGATCTGCTGGACGCGGTCCACGATCTGCCAGGCCCCGCGCTTGCGCAGCCAGCTGGTGGCCAGCGCCTTGTACTCCTTGACGAGTTCGGCGACGGCGCCCGGCGCCTCGGTCGGCTCGGGTTCGCTGACCTCGGTGCCCTCGACCCACAGCGCGGCGCCCGGGCCGGTACTTCCGGCGCCGATGCGGACCCGGCTCAGGCCGCGGATGACCGCGCCCGGGTCGCCGTCGGCGAGCCGGCCGACCTGCTCGACGGCGCCGATGGTGCCCACCGCCGCGTATCGGCCGTCGACCCGCGGCACCAGCAGGACGCGCGGCTTGCGCGCGAGGGATCCGGACCGGATGCCGGGAACATGAGTCCCCTCGGACCGGTTGCTCTCCACTACCTGCGCCGCCTCCACGGCGGCCCGCACCTCGCCGTCCGTCAGGTCCAACGGCACGACCATGCCGGGCAGCACCACCGCGTCGTCGAGCGGCAGCACGGGCAGGGTGAGCTTCGCGGACGTGGAGGACTCTTCAGCCATGATCTCTCCCTAGGCAATCAAGTTGAGCAGTATCGGCTCAATGCTTTTGATGGCATCAATGTTCCCCACGCCGTGTTCGCCCTGAGCGATCAGCCGCTGACCGGCTGCTCGTGCGAGCCTGTCGGCATGGACTACACGACCCATGAGGTGACGGTGGTCGATCGCCGGGAGGGCCCGTACGGAGAGGTCGTACTGCGCAGGCGGTTGGTCGACGACACCGAGCGCTTCGAGATCATCGAGAACGGCTGCTTCCTGATGGACACCTCCGACGGCCACTCCGAGCGGCTGCTGGTCCGGGCGCCGCTGCGGGTGCTGGACGGCGAACGGCTCTCGGTGCTCATCGGCGGCCTGGGGGTCGGCTTCTCGCTCGCCGAGGCGGCTGGCGAACCGCGGTGGGCCGACATCGCGGTGGTCGAACGGGAGCGGGCGGTCATCGACTGGCACCGCAGCGGGCCGCTCTCGCACTTCTCCGGGAGCGCCCTGGACGATCCGCGGGTCACCGTCATCGAGAGCGACCTGGTCTCCTACGTGCGCGAGGCGGATGTGACATACGACGCGCTCTGTCTGGACATCGACAACGGCCCCGACTGGACGGTCAGCGACTCCAACGACTCGCTGTACTCCCCCGCGGGCCTCGCCGACTGCCGGGCGCGCCTTGCCCCCGGCGGGGTCCTGGCCGTCTGGTCCGCGCAGCCCTCCGAAGGTTTCGAGGACGCGTTGCGCACCGCTGGATTCGAACAGGTGCAGACCATCGCTGTCCCTGTTGCCCGAGGTGTCCCGGATGTGGTCCACCTCGGGATACGGCCCGCGTAGCCGCAGGCCATCCGCGCCCTTTACGCTGCTTGCCAAGCAGCGCGACCAAGTGGGGGCGGGCCCGATGGACAACACACAGACGAGCACGGCGAACGGCGGGGCCGGAACATCTCTACCTGGTACACAGCGGCGGGTACTGGTCGTCGAGGACGACCCGACGATCGCCGAGGCGATCGCCGCCCGGCTGCGCGCCGAGGGCTTCCAGGTGCACACCGCGGGCGACGGTCCGGCCGCCGTGGACACCGCACACGCCTGGCAGCCCGACCTGCTGGTGCTCGATGTGATGCTGCCCGGCTACGACGGCCTTGAGGTCTGCCGCCGGGTTCAGGCGCAGCGGCCGGTGCCCGTGCTGATGCTCACCGCGCGGGACGACGAGACCGACATGCTGGTCGGCCTCGGAGTCGGCGCCGACGACTACATGACCAAGCCGTTCTCCATGCGGGAGCTGGCGGCGCGGGTGCACGTCCTGCTCAGACGGGTGGAACGGGCAACGGCCGCCGCGCGCAGCCCGCGCGGCGGAACGTTGCAGCTGGGCGACCTGTCCATCGACCACGCGCAGCGCCGGGTGCGGGTGCGCGGGGACGACGTTCATCTGACCCCTACCGAGTTCGACCTGCTGGCCTGCCTCGCGCAGACCCCGCGCGCCGTGCTCTCCCGCGAGCAGCTGCTCGCCGAGGTGTGGGACTGGGCGGACGCGTCGGGAACCCGGACCGTGGACAGCCACATCAAGGCCCTGCGCCGCAAGATCGGCGCCGAGCGCATCCGTACCGTGCACGGCGTCGGCTACGCACTGGAGACCCCAGCGCCGTGACGCTCCCGCTGGGGGGTGCACGATTCCCGGGCGCCGTGCGCCCGGGCACCGCTCCGGTTCCCTCGCTCTCCGCCTTCCCGGCGGGGCTTCGCCGGGTCGCGGTGCGTTCGACACCGTCGGTAGTGCGACTGCCGCGACCCAACCCGGGCATGCCGGAGGCAGGTGGGTATGAGCCGTAGCCGGGTGCCGGGCCGAGCCCGGTTCTGGAGGCGGCGGGGTGCCGCCGAGGGCGCTGAGCGGCGCGGCCGTCTCGGCGCGTGGCAGCGGGCCTGGGACGGGCTGCGGCCCGTGGACCCGTTCCGGTCGATCAAGGCGGCGCTCGGGCTGCTGGTTATCAGCTCGGTGTTCCTGACCACGCTGCTCGTCCTGGTGGCCATCCACTCGGAGACCGAGCTGCGGGTGATCACCATCTTCTCGATCATCACCTCGATGCTGCTGATGCAGTTCGTCTCGCACGGGCTGACCTCGCCGCTACGGGAGATGACCGCGGTAGCCCGGGCGATGGCGCAGGGCGACTACAGCCGCCGGGTGCGCACCGGGCGGCGGGACGAACTGGGCGAACTGGCGATCACGTTCAACAGCATGGCCGCCGATCTGGAGGCCGCCGACCGGCACCGCAAGGAACTGGTGGCCAACGTCTCGCATGAGCTGCGCACCCCGATATCGGGGCTGCGCGCCCTGTTGGAGAACGTGGTGGACGGCGTCAGCGAGGCCGACCCCGAGACGATGCGGGCCGCGCTCGCGCAGACCGAGCGGCTCGGCCGCCTGGTCGCCGACCTGCTGGACCTGTCGCGGCTGGACAGCGGTGTGGTGCCGCTGGACGCCCGCCGCTTCGAGGTGTGGCCGTACCTGTCCGGCGTGCTGAAGGCGGCGAGCATCAAGCCGGGAGTGGCGCTGGCGTCCCCCTCGCACTCCCGCTCCCGCGGCGACGTCCATCTGCACCTCGATGTCTCCCCGCCCGAGCTGACCGCGTACGCCGACGCCGAGCGGCTGCACCAGGTGGTCTCCAACCTGATCGACAACGCCGTCCGGCACAGCCCGCCCAGCGGCCGGGTCACCGTACGCGCCCGGCGCGGCGCGGGCCCGGAGAGCCTGGAGCTGGAGGTGCTGGACGAGGGCCCCGGCATCCCGGAGTCCCAGCGGTCGAAGGTCTTCGAGCGGTTCAGCCGCGGCAGCATTCCGGCCCCGCACGGTTCGGGCAGTGACGGCGGTACGGGGCTCGGGCTGGCGATCGCACGCTGGGCCGTGGAGTTGCACGGTGGCCGGATCCGGGTGGCTGAATCCCCGCGTGGCTGCCGCATCCACCTCACCCTTCCGGGTAAAGGTCAAGCGCTGGATTGACGTACGGTCTCGAACGGGAGATCCACGGCAGACCAGGAAAGTGCAGGCAGCAGGCCGGATCGACGCCTACGCGAGTGCCCAGGCAGCGCGCGGGCGCCCAAAAGAATGCCGATTTCCCGCCAAAGCCAGCCGCCAAACCCACTTTTCGGTGTGACGTACACGACGACTGCCCCTCGTAACCTGCGCGCACCCGCCCGGTAGGCGTAGCCTTTATTTCCGCTGTCCACCACCTTGTGAAGCGGAAGAGGGCGGTTGCCGCCGTGTCGTCACAGTCCCCCAACACATCGAGTGTCTCGACCGACTCTGATGGGCAGGGCAAGAACCCTGCATCCGGTTTCGGGCCGAACGAATGGCTCGTCGATGAGATCTACCAGCAGTACCTCCAGGATCCGAACTCGGTAGACCGAGCCTGGTGGGACTTCTTCGCGGACTACAAGCCGGGTACTGACACCGGCTCGGCGGTCGCAGCGCAGCCGCCGGCCGGCGCAGCCGCCCCCGCGGCCCCCGCCCCGGCCGCGCCGCCCACGCCGCCGCCTCCGGCCGCCGCCCCCGCGCCCGCCAAGCCCGCCGCCCAGGCCGCGCCCGCCGCCCCGGCTCCGGCTGCCCCCGCACAGCAGCCGGCCCCGGTCGCGCCCGCGGCGAAGCCCGCGCCCGCCAAGCCCGCGGCGAAGGCCGAGGCCAAGGCGGAGCCGAAGGCCGAGGCACCGGTCGGCCCGGAGTTCGTCACCCTGCGTGGCCCCTCCGCGGCGGTCGCGAAGAACATGAACGCCAGCCTTGAGCTGCCGACGGCGACCAGCGTCCGGGCGATCCCGGTCAAGCTGCTGTTCGACAACCGCATCGTCATCAACAACCACCTCAAGCGCGCCCGCGGCGGCAAGGTGTCCTTCACGCACATCATCGGCTACGCGATGGTGCAGGCGCTGAAGGCGATGCCCTCGATGAACTACTCGTTCGCCGAGAAGGACGGCAAGCCGACGCTGGTCAAGCCCGAGCACGTCAACCTGGGCCTGGCCATCGACCTGGTCAAGCCGAACGGCGAGCGCCAGCTGGTCGTCGCGGCGATCAAGAAGGCCGAGACGCTCAACTTCTTCGAGTTCTGGCAGGCCTACGAGGACATCGTCCGCCGCGCCCGGGTCGGCAAGCTGACGATGGACGACTTCACCGGCGTCACCGCCTCGCTGACCAACCCCGGCGGCATCGGCACCGTGCACTCCGTGCCGCGTCTGATGCCCGGCCAGGCCATGATCATGGGCGTCGGCTCGATGGACTACCCGGCCGAGTTCCAGGGCACCTCCCAGGAGACCCTGAACCGCCTGGGCATCGCCAAGGTCATGACGCTGACCAGCACCTATGACCACCGGGTGATTCAGGGCGCCGCGTCCGGCGAGTTCCTGCGCATCATGCACCAGCTGCTGCTGGGCGAGGACGAGTTCTACGACAAGGTCTTCGAGTCGCTGCGTATCCCCTACGAGCCGGTCCGCTGGCGCCAGGACATCGACGCCGCGCACGACGACGACGTCACCAAGGCCGCCCGGGTCTTCGAGCTGATCCACTCCTACCGGGTGCGCGGCCACGTCATGGCCGACACCGACCCGCTGGAGTACAAGCAGCGCAAGCACCCCGACCTCGACATCATCGAGCACGGGCTGACCCTGTGGGACCTGGAGCGCGAGTTCGCGGTCGGCGGTTTCGCGAGCAAGTCGATGATGAAGCTGCGCGACATCCTCGGCGTGCTGCGCGACTCGTACTGCCGCACCGTCGGCATCGAGTTCATGCACATCCAGGACCCCAAGCAGCGCAAGTGGATCCAGGACCGCGTCGAGCGCCCGCACACCAAGCCGGAGCGCGAGGAGCAGCTGCGCATCCTGCGCCGGCTGAACGCCGCCGAGGCGTTCGAGACCTTCCTGCAGACCAAGTACGTCGGCCAGAAGCGCTTCTCGCTGGAGGGCGGCGAGTCCGTCATCCCGCTGCTTGACGCGGTGCTCGACTCCGCGGCCGAGTCGCGGCTCGACGAGGTCGTCATCGGCATGGCACACCGCGGCCGCCTCAACGTGCTGGCCAACATCGTCGGCAAGTCGTACGCGCAGATCTTCCGCGAGTTCGAGGGCAACCTCGACCCGAAGTCGATGCACGGCTCCGGCGACGTGAAGTACCACCTGGGCGCCAACGGCACCTTCACCGGCCTGGACGGCGAGCAGATCAAGGTCTCGCTGGCCGCCAACCCCTCGCACCTGGAGACCGTCGACCCGGTGGTCGAGGGCATCGCGCGGGCCAAGCAGGACCTCATCGGCAAGGCGGGCACCGACTTCACCGTCCTGCCGGTGCAGCTGCACGGCGACGCGGCCTTCGCGGGCCAGGGCGTGGTGGCCGAGACGCTCAACATGTCGCAGCTGCGCGGCTACCGCACCGGCGGCACCGTGCACATCGTGATCAACAACCAGGTCGGCTTCACCGCTCCCCCGGCCGCCTCGCGCTCGTCGATGTACTGCACCGACGTGGCCCGCATGATCGAGGCGCCGATCTTCCACGTCAACGGTGACGACCCGGAGGCCGTGGTCCGCGTCGCGCGGCTCGCCTTCGAGTTCCGCCAGGCGTTCAACAAGGACGTCGTCATCGACCTGGTCTGCTACCGGCGCCGGGGCCACAACGAGGCCGACAACCCCTCGTTCACCCAGCCGCAGATGTACGACCTGATCGACAAGAAGCGCTCGGTGCGCAAGCTCTACACCGAGTCGCTGATCGGCCGTGGCGACATCACCCTGGAAGAGGCCGAGCAGGCGCTGCAGGACTACCAGGGCCAGCTGGAGAAGGTCTTCACCGAGGTCCGGGAGGCCGCCGCAGCCCCGGTCGAGGCCGAGGTCCCGGCCGCGCTGCCGGAGTTCCCGGTCGCGCTGGACACCGCGATCTCCCAGGAGGTCGTCAAGCAGATCGCCGAGTCGCAGGTCAACCTGCCCGACCGGGTCACCGTCCACCCGCGTCTGCTGCCGCAGCTGCAGCGCCGCGCGGCCAGCGTCGAGGACGGCACGATCGACTGGGCGATGGGCGAGACCCTGGCGTTCGGTTCGCTGCTGATGGAGGGCACCCCGGTCCGCCTGGCGGGCCAGGACTCCCGGCGGGGCACCTTCGGCCAGCGGCACGCGGTCCTGGTGGACCGGGAGACCGGCGAGGACTACACCCCGCTGCTCTACCTGTCCGAGGACCAGGCCCGGTTCATGGTCTACGACTCGCTGCTCAGCGAGTACGCGGCGATGGGCTTCGAGTACGGCTACTCGCTGGCCCGGCCGAACTCGCTGGTGCTGTGGGAGGCCCAGTTCGGCGACTTCGCCAACGGCGCACAGAACATCGTCGACGAGTACATCTCGGCCTCCGAGCAGAAGTGGGGTCAGACCTCCGGCGTCACCCTGCTGCTGCCGCACGGTTACGAGGGCCAGGGCCCGGACCACTCCTCGGCGCGCATCGAGCGCTACCTGCAGCTGTGCGCGCAGAACAACATGACGGTCGCCATGCCGACCGTGCCGTCGAACTACTTCCACCTGCTGCGCTGGCAGGTGCACAACCCGCACCACAAGCCGCTGATCGTCTTCACCCCGAAGTCGATGCTGCGACTGAAGGCCGCGGCCTCGAAGGTGGAGGAGTTCACCACCGGCGGCTTCCGCCCGGTGATCGGCGACGACGCGGTGGACCCGGACAAGGTGCGCAAGGTCGTCTTCTGCTCCGGCAAGGTCTACTACGACCTGCTCGCGGAGCGGACCGCCCGCAAGGCGGAGGACGTGGCGCTGATCCGTATCGAGCGGCTGTACCCGCTGCCCGGTGCGGAGATCCAGGCCGCACTGGCGCCGTTCACCAAGGCGCAGAAGTTCGTGTGGGCCCAGGAGGAGCCGGCGAACCAGGGTGCCTGGCCGTTCATCGCGCTCAACCTGATCGACCACCTGGACCTGGTCCTGGGCGCGGCTCCGGACAACGCGGACCGGCTGCGCCGCGTCTCGCGTCCGACCTCGTCGGCCCCGGCGGTGGGTTCCGCGAAGCGGCACCAAGCTGAGCAGGCTCAGCTTGTGAACGAGGTCTTCGAGATCTGACGCCTCCCGCTGAGGGTAACTGTCAACGCCCCGGCCCCCGCTGTTTGTTCAGCGGGGGCCGGGGCGTTTTCGCGTTGGCCGCAACCCGACGAACGTCAGCCTTCAGGCATCAGTTGGGCTGGGGCTCGAAGTCCCAGTAAGGCCGTTCCCGTCGGCGGACGGACATCGTGTGGGGGTGCTGGGGTCCCAGCGTCTCGGTGAGTTGCTGGAGGGCCTCGCCCTCCAGCTTGGCGGCCTCCTGGGTGCGGCGAAGCGAGCGCAGGTCGTCCGCGAGCGCCGCCTTGCAGGACAGGGCCAGCGGATGGGTGTCGCCGAGCACCGCCTTGGCCAGCTCCAGGTTCTCCCGGCTGAGCCGCAGCGCGCCCTCCTCGTCACCGGCGAAGTTGCGGGCGCCGGAGGTGTTGAGGGCGCAGCCCAGCGTCCAGGGATGGTCCTGGCCGACGGCCCGGGCCATCTCGTGCCAGCAGCGCTCGGCGTTGGCCAACGCCTCCTCCCGTTCGCCGTACTCCCACAGCACCAGGCCGACGTTGCCCGTGGTGCCGATCGCATACGGGTGCTCCTTGCCGACCAGAGCCCGGTACCGCTCGGCGACAGCGGTGGCCAGCTCGCGGGCCTGGTCGACGTCGCCGTGCGCGCGCAGGAAGGTCGCGTAGTCGGCCTGCACCATCAAGGTGTCGGGGTGGCGCGGGCCCTGCGTCTGCTGGAAACGCTCCACCACGCTGCGCATCAGCGCCTCGGCCGCCGGCACCGCCCCGGAACGCCGCATGCACAGCGCCAGGTTGAGTTCGGCGCGCATGGTCTGCGGGTTGAACTGGTCCATGACCTGGCGGTGCAGCCGTACGTTCTGCTCCTGCCGGGACATCGCCTCCGCGTACCGGCCGAGCAGCCGGAGCGTCCATGCGTACAGCAGGCCGGAGTGCAGGGTGAGGTGGTGGCGCGGGTGCAGTAGCCGTTCCCGGATGCGCAGGTTGACGCCGTGCAGGTCCAGCGCCTCCTGGTAGCGGCCGAGCAGTCCCAGTGCCAGGGCCAGGTTGCCGCGGTCCTGCTGGGTACGCGGTGCCTCTTCGCCGAGCAGCCGGGTGTAGACCGCCGCCGAGGCCGCGAAGAGCTGGCGGGCCTCCTCGTAGGAGCCGAGCGCCATCATGCTGCCGCCCAGGCTGTTCTGGGCCCACAGCAGATCGGGGTCGTCGGGCTCCCGTACCGCGGCCAGTTCCTCGACCGCCGCCCGGCCCAGCGCTTCGGCCTCCCGGAAACGACCGCAGCGGCGCAGCATGTTGGCGTGCACGCTGATCAACTCCAGCAGTGCCGGGTCGTGCGGCGGCAGCGCGGCCCGCCAGCGCGCCACGGTCAGTTCGCACAGCCGCAGACCGGTGCTGTTCTCGCCGCGCAGCTTCAGGTACTGCACGCAGTTGAGGATCAGCTGGCGGACGTCCGGCTCGGTGCTGTCCAGCGCGCCCGACGTCTCCAGGTGCGGAATCAGCTCCGCGTAGCGCGCCCACTCACGCGTGTCGCCGGGGCTGCGCGGGTCGGCGCCCGCGAGGACCCGGCAGGCGGTGGCCGACAGTTCGTCGTGCTCCGCCTCGGACAGGTTGCTGAGCAGGAAGCCGTGGTAGAGCCGGTGCATCTGCACGGTGTCGACGACCGGATCCTGCTCGGGGGTCTCCACGTAGTCCATGCGGACCGCTGTTGACTCCGACAGCCGGCGCAGCGCGGTGTGCCAGCGGATCTGGTCGGCGGCCAGCGCCGCGAGATGATCCGGCAGGTCGGAGGGGCGGGCGGTCTGGATCAGCCGTACCGGGATGGCGTCGGGTGCGAAGAACGCGAAGAGCTGGAGCAGCTCGGTGGCCTCCGGGCTGCGCTCGGCCAGCGTGTTGAGCGTTATCGACCAACTCGTCTGGAAGCCCATCGAGTAGTCGGGGGAGATGCGGATGGCGATCTGGCTGGGGCTGCCGCGCCGGATGAGGTCGACGTAGTCCTTGACGGACATCGAGTTGGTGGACAGCCAGGCCGAGGTCTGCGCCAGCAGCAGCGGCAGGTCCTGTACCGCGTCGGCGAGTTGGTCGGCCTCCTCGGCGGTCAGCCGTTCGGCGCGGCGGCGTGCGTAGGCGATGGACTCGACCCGCTCGAAGGGGCGGACCTCGATCTCGGAGACGGTTCCGGTCGCCGCCCAGTCCTGGGTGAGGGTGGTGAGCAGGACGTGCCCGTTGCCGTCCGGCAGCAGGTCCTCGATCTGCTCCATGTCATCGGCGCCGTCGAAGACCACCAGCCACTTGCGGTACGGACTGCCGGTGCGCAGCGCCTCGTGGACGGCGCGGATGCGGTCGCCCAGCTCGGTGCCGGTCTCCAGGCCGAGCCGCGGGGCGAGGGCGGCGAACTGCTCGCGGGCGGTGGCCCGGAACCCGGCGCTCACCCACCACACGATGTCGTAGTCGTTGCCGAAGCGGTGCGCGTACTCGGCGGCGATCTGCGACTTACCGACCCCGGAGATCCCGCGCAGCGAGCACCGGGCGCCGCTGCGGCCGCCCGCGGCGAAGCGCTCGTGCAGCGTCTCCAGCGCGGTGTCCCGCCCGGTGAAGCGGACGTTGCGGCGCGGCAGGCTCCACACCGCGGGCGGGTCGTTGGGGAACCGCGGCGCCGCCGGATCGGGTTCGCCGTCCGGGGCGGAGTCGCCGTCGATGCCGAGCCGCCGCATGATCCTGCGGTGTGCCTCGCGCGAGTCGAGGTCGCGCAGATCGACCGGGCTGAGCGGGGCGGCGGTGGGCGGCAGCGCCCGGGTGGCGACGCTGACCGCGGCGAACCGGTCGACGTGCGGCGGTACGACGGTGTGCAGTGCCTCGGTCCATTCGGCGTCGCTGCGCGGGCCGAGCGAGAAGTACCAGTCGTCGAGAACCAGCAGCACACGTCCCGGAGCCGTCAGCAGGTTGCCGAGCGCGTCGGTGAGCGGCATCTCGACCGGCGGGTCCCAGCGCAGCATCGCCGTGCCGTGGCCCTGCCGTTCGAGCCGGTGCGCGATCCAGGCCGCCCAGGGGCGGTTGAACCCCGCGTAGCTGATGGTGAAGTGCTCGCGGGGGCCGCGGGCCTGTGCGTGCTCGGCCATACGACCGTCTCCCTCTGCCTCTTACCGTGACGACCTGAAACCCTTGTCCGCCTGCGAAAGTGACCGTGTGTCAGGCAGCGTAACGGAATCGCGGGACGGAAGTGCCGCATCGAGCCGACGTGCGATGTGCCGGATCAGATGCTCCAGATCGGCGCAGTACACCGACGGATGGCGGAATCCGCTGCCTTCGCGGTACCGGTGTGTGTAGTTGCCGCCGCCGCACACCCGCACCACCGGACAGGTCCGGCAGGTGGCGGCGAGACCGTCGGCGCCGAGCTGCCTGGCGGCCACCCCGGGGTGGTCGAGTGCCTGGTCGAAGGTGTGGCGGAAGACGTCGAGACCGGTCGCGGGGGCGTGCTCGTACGCGGTCTTGAGCGAGTCGACCTGTTCGATGGCGCCGTCGGTGTCCACGACGAGCGCGGCGCTCGGTGACAGGCCCACCGATTCCGTGGTGCTCGGCAGGCCGAGCAGTAGCGCGATGATCTCGGTGAACAGCCGGATCCGCGGCCCCGGCTCGCCGTCCCACCACAGGTCGAAGACGGTGGCCAGCCAGTCTCCGTACGGCACGGCGCGAGCGGTCCGCGGCGCACCGGTCGGCAACCCCGGTGGCGGGGTGGTCCAGTTGGCGTGTGGCAGCAGCAGGTCGAGGCTGGGCGGGCGCAGGGCGGCCAGCGAGTGGTAGACCTTCGCCGGGTCGGCGGCCAGGTCGATGGTGCACAGCAGCCCCGCGTACTGGCCCGGACGGTCGGCGAGCAGCCGCGCGGCGCGGGAGGCGGCGGGCCAGGAGGGGCGCCCGGCGTGGTCGGTACGGCGGGAGTTGAGCTCGGCCGTGCCGCCGTCGAGGCTGAGTCCGACGCGGATCCCCGCGGCGATGAGCCGCTCCAGCGTACGGTCGGTGAGCAGGGTGCCGTTGGTCTGTACGGTGAAGTGCGCCGTACAGCCCGCCGGGAGCGCCGATCGTACGGCGTCCGCGTACTGGAGTACCGTGCCGGGGCCGGTCATCAGGGGCTCGCCGCCGTGCATGTCGACGCGGATCTCCGTCAGCTGGTGGCGGTCCACGTGCTCGGCGATGCGCTGGGCGGTGCGGCGCATGGTGGCGGCGGGGGTGCGCGCCGGGCGGTCCCGCCAACTGCGGTCGCGTCCTTGGTAGATGTAGCAGTAGGTGCAGGCCAGGTTGCAGCGGCTGTGCACCTTGAGCACGAACTGCCGCAAGGGGACCGGCCGCCTGCCCGCCGCACGCAGTGCCGGTACATCGAGTGCGGTGAGGGGCCAGGGGGCGAAGGCTGATCCGTCGACCTCACTCATGAACCGTGCATGGCCGCAATGCGGTTGCCGCAAACACATTCAACCGGCAACTGACCGATTCCCCCTGCACACCACCCCGACAAGGGCTGGAAACTGATCAGACGCTGGGCGAGTCCTCGTGATATGCGACAGCCTCCCCGGCCAGCCGCGCCCTGCCGCGCAGCCCGGCGAGCACCGCGCCCAGCACCGGATGGGCGGTACGTTCGGCGAGCTCGTCGACATCGACCCCGCCGTAGTCGGGCAGCGGCTGCTGACCCGCATCGCGACTGCGTGTTTCCGAAGGACGGCCCCCGGGCCCCCAACCGTTGATCACTCCGGTTCCTCCAACGCCAGCATCCGCTCCCGGGTGGAGCGGGCCTGCGGTCCCCCGGCCGCCCCGGAACGCTGCCACAGCTCCCACGCGCTGCGATAGGCCTCCAGGGCCCTTGCCCGCCCCGCCGTGCGCTCCAGCACGGTGCCGCGCTGATGGTGCGCCTGGGCGGCGAGCAGCAGTTCACCCGCGCGCAGCGCGCTCTCCGCCGCGCGGCGGAACGACTGGGCCGCCTGGTCCCGTTTCTCCGCCGCGCCGGGACCCTCCGCGAGGTCCAGCAGTACGGTGCCGTGCTCCAGCCAGGCGCGGGCCGCCACCGCGTCCCCGGCGCCGGAGGGCTGCGGCTGCTGCCGTGCCTCCTGGGCGCCGCGTGCGGCGCGTTCCAGTATCCACTCGGCCTCGTACAGATCCGTCTGCGCGCCGCCCGCCGCTCGCCGTTGACGCAGTGCCCGCCCGAACAGCAGGCGCCGTTCGGCGAGCAGTGGATGGCTCTCCGGTGTTTGCGCGAGCGCCTCGCGCAGCACCCGTACCGCGTCCGTGGCGACCGCAAGGCCGCCGCCCCGCGCCGCCCACTCCACCAGTACCCTGCCGCGTTCCACCAGCAGTTGCGCACGGTCCGGGTCGTCGGTGGGCACCAGGCGCTGGGCGCGGGCGAACGCCCGGTCGGCGGCGGTCAGTTCGGCGGTGTCGGCGGTGTGCGCGTAGCGCGCTTCATGGGCCCGGCCGAGGCGGCGCAGACACTCCAGCGTCAGGTCCGGATGGTCCGGCAGGGCGTCGGCCACCGCGAGCGCCCGGCGCAGCTCGGCCAGCGCGTCCGCGGCGCCCGGGTCACCGGCCGCCGCCGCGCGTGCGGCGGCCAACTCCAGCAGCACCTGGCAGATGTACGGCGACGGATCCGGCGCGGCGCCGGTCCCGGCCACCGCCTCGAAGTCGGCGACCGCGCGCAGCGCCAGCGAACGCGCCTCGTCCGCGGCGCCCCGCCGCGCGGCGTCGCCGGACAGCGCGAGCAGCAGCCCGCCCCTGGCCACCTGGGCTTCGTCCGGCAGCGGTGCACTGTACGGCCAGGAACCCAGCACCTCGTCCAGCCGCAGCGCGGCGCCGATCAGCAGATGGCGGTCGCCGCTGAGGGCGTACCGCTCCTTGGCGACCTCGACTCCGCACAGCTGCACCTCCAGCACGCCGTGCGGCTCACCGCGCAGCAGCCGGTGGGACCGCTCCAGGCTGTCGGCGGCCTCGGCCAGCAACTGGCCCTTGCGGTCGGGCCGTTCCTGCTGTCCGGCCGCCGCCCGCAGCACCCGGCCGAGCACGAGATGGGCGCGGGCGGCGTCGGCGGCGAGCACCCCCGCGCCGGTGTCGTACTCGGTCGCCAACCGTGCGTTCTGCTCGGCCTCCGCCAGCGCCCCGTCGCCCTGCCGGGTCTCCCACAGGCTCAGCAGGCACTCGGCGAGCAGTGTCCGCAACGGCACGGCCCGGCGCGGCAGGCGGTCGTCGGCGGGCGCGGTGCGCAGCAGGCGTATCGCCTCCCACAGGTCGCGGATGGTGCCGTGCTCCTGGAAGCGGGTCAGCCGGTCGCGGGCGGTGTCCACCACCCGCCCCTGGTGGCCGATGAAGACCCCGCCGGGTGGTGTCACGGTGGCCTGCGGTCCGGTGTCCGAGGGGAGGTCGGTCTCGGCGGGACCGACCCCGCCCGGTTGGAAGCGGCGCAGCACCTTCCGCGGCACCTCCGCGAACGGCGTGGGGACCGGTACGGTGCCGAACTCGCCGGAATCATTGGGCCCGGCCCCGCCGGAGAGGTAACCCACCACCATCGCCGGGAAGTTGCGGGCCCGCCGTCCGAAGACCCGCTCCACATACAGCGAGCAGTGCTTGAGGACCAGCGACGCCTCACCGAGGCCGAGCCTGCGCAGCAGCACGTCCTGCACGCCGGGGGCGAACTCGTACCAGGGCCCCCCGTCGCGGCGCCCACCGTCCTCGAAGGCCGCCTCGCGGGTCTGCTCCTCCTGCCGCAGCAGCAGACCGCTCAGCAGCACCTCGGCCATCTCGACCGGGCCGGTCTGCGGCATCATCGCCCGCTGTACGAGCTGCATCACGGGGTAGGCGAGCGGGGCCGCCGACAGGTAGACGGCCAGATGCTGGGCGGCCGGGGAGGCGACCGCCTGGAACTCCTGGACCAGCTGTTCCGCCGTGCGCTGGGTGAACTGCCGCTGTCCGGCGGTGCCTTCGTGGCGGTCGTGCACCCAGGCGGCCGAGGCGTCCAGCGCGGAGGGCGCGGTTCCGGACACCGCGCGGGCCCAGGCGCCGAGGGCCGCGCGGGTGGGTGCCAGCACCGGGACGGCCAGCGCCCCGGGCACCCGCGGTTGCGAACGGCGGCGGCGCGGTGCGAAGTCGAGCCGCCCGCCCGCCCCGCCGCTGCCGCGCAGCAGGCCGGGCTCGGCCGGCAGCAGCGTGCGCGGCCACATCCGCTGCGGCAGCGGCTGGAGGACGGCGACCGGTCCGGTGCGCGCGAAGCGGTGCAGCAGCCGTTGGGTGACGCCGCCCCGCCACAGCGCACCGGAGCAGTCGCTGAGCAGCAGCGTGACCGTACGCCCGGTCGGATCGCGCAACTGGTCGGCGGAGGCCAGCGGTTCACTGCCGATGCGGCCCGCCGAGACGCCCGCCTGGCCGTCGGGGCGCGGGCGCAGGTACTGGACCGAGACATCGCGGAAGGCGCCGACCTGTTCACAGACCTGCCGCAGTTCCTGGAGCATCTGGTCCCAGACCACCATGGACGGCGAGTCGTCCATGAGCAGCAGCAGCGCCGCCTCCCGGCGCCGCACCTCCTCGAAGACCGGCATGATCTGTCCGCTGCGGGCGCTGGTCTCGGCGGTGGCCGTCTCGTCCAGCGCGCCGCGCACCGGCTGGACCCGCGGCCGGTAGCGCTGCAACGGCCGCAGCGCACGCTCCAGCGGCAGCAGTCCGGGAAAGGCGGCGGCGACCGGGACCCGGATCTGGGTGGCCTCCTCCAACGTGAACGGCTCGGCGGGGCGCACCGGATGGACCGGCACCCTGCGGTCGTCGTCATCGTCCCCTGCGGTCCGGGCGCCCTCACGCTCGGCCACCGGCGGGAGCGGCGGTGGCCCGCCGAGTGGTTCACCGGGTGTGGCCGGATCCGTGTGGTCGCCGTCCGCGCTGGACGGATAGCTGACCGCACCGCCCATCGTGCGCGCCAACCACACGGCGTCGGCGAGCCCTTCGGCGTCCGGAACGATCCCCGCGGCCCGCAGCCGGGCGATCAGCTGCGGATACGGGTCCGACCCGGTGGCCATCGCGGATCACCTCATCCGGTTGAGCGGCTGCATCAGCTCGTCGGCGAGCCGCTCCCGGGTGCCGAGGTCCTCGTCCTTGGCCTGCTGGGTGAGGTAGATGGCGTTCAGCAACTGGTCGGCCGAGCGCTGCTCCCCCGGCCTGCGGTCGAGGAACTGCCGGATGATGGGCGCGTTGTGCTCCGCCGCCTCGGGTCCGAAGTGGGCCCGTACCATCGCCGCGAGCCGCTCCTCGTCGGGCGTTCCGAGCCGCAGATGGATGCAGCGGCGCAGCAGCGGCGCCGGGAAGTCGCGCTCCCCGTTGCTGGTCAGTACGACGAAGGGGAAGGCGCGGCAGCGTACCCGGCCGCCGTGCACGGTGACCCGGCCGCCGTCGTCGTCCTGTACCTCGACCTCGTGGTGCCGGTCGGCGATGCGCTCCAGCTCGGGGACGGCGAACTCGCCTTCCTCCAGGGCGTTGAGCAGGTCGTTCGGCAGGTCGATATCGCTCTTGTCGAGTTCGTCGACGAGCAGTACGCGGGGTTTGGCGGCGGGCAGCAGGGCGGTGCCGAGCGGCCCGAGCCGGATGTAGCGGCCGATGCCGTCCGCGGTCGGCTCGTCGGCGTCCTGCTGCTGTGCGGAACGGGCGAGTTGCAGGTCCTGCAGCCGGGCCAGCGCGTCGTACTGGTACAGGCCGTCGCGCAGCACGGTGCGGCTGACGATGGGCCAGCGCAGGACCCGGCCGAGGCCCAGCTCATGGGCGACGGCGTGGGCCAGGGTGCTCTTGCCGCTGCCCGGCTCGCCGGTGACCAGCAGGGGCCTGCGCAAGTACAGGGCAGCGTTGATCAGTTCGAGTTCGGTGGGGCCCGGCCGGTACTGCTCGGCGAGGTCCTGCTGCAGACCGAGCCGCCGGGTTGAGGCGGTGTCGATCGGCGCGGGCGGGCTGACGAGCGGGTGGCCGTCGAAATTGCGCCACGGCGGCGGACCCGGCAACCGGTCGATGCCCTCATGGGGGCGACCGGTTCCTCGGTAGATGAGCCACTCATTCACTTCGCGCTCCTCCCTTTATGACAGTACCCACCAAGCGGACGCCCAACAGTGGTTTCCGGACGCGTACGGTGGCACGCTGCTCGCGGAGCCTGACTCACCGTGCGCCCCCGTCCACTTGGCCGAAGCCGGGCAGCGGCGTGTCCGCATCGTCGTACAGCAGCACCAGATGCTCGGCCCACAGCGGCTCGGCGCCGGAGCCGGGGATGTCCCGCAGGTCATGGGTGCGGGCCCGAAGCACCCTGACGGCCTCGGGGAGTTCGGCAGGCCCCGCGACCCCCGCCAGCAGGTGCTCCGCCTCGCGCCGGAAGGCGGCGCACTGTGGTCCGCAGGCGTCCGGCGGATGCGGGTTGGCACACCACAGCGCGACGCCGTGGCCCGCGTCCAGTACGTCGAACATGGTCTGCAGGCCCTCGCCGCCGCCCACCGGGCCGCACAGCACCGGCACCGACTCCACCGGGGCGTTGCGCAGCTTCTCGTAGCCGGGGCTGCGGTCGAGCACCTGCAGGGACAGCGGGGTGAGACCGGTGCGGTGGGAGATGCCGCTCCATCTGCCGAGCCACTCGGCGGTCGGCGGCACCCGCTCCACGTCCCGGACCACCACCGGGCGCCGGGAACCCATGGGCCGGGCGGGGCGGTGCGTCTGCCGTCGGCCGCCCGGGATCCACAGATGGGCCGCGGTGTCGAAGTGGTGGACGGGCAGGGCGATTTCGACGGTCGCCGGGCGGCCGGACTCGTCCGCCCGGTCCAGCGCGAGCGCCAGCGGCTCCTGCACCTGGGCGACCGCCTCCTCGAAGGCGACCCCCTCCCGCTCGTCGCAGACCGTGGTGATCTGCCGGTCGTGAGCCGAGCGGACCAGCTGGATCTCCCAGCGGAACCGCACCGGCCGGTCCTCCTCCCAGACCACGGGCGCGAGCGCGACCAGCACCGAGGCCTGCCCGGCGGCATCCGGGGACGCCACCGCCTCGCCCAACTCCACCAGCCGGTTGCGGTCCGGCGCGGGCAGCGAGATCGCCCGGCTCATCGCGAACTCCAGCAGCGCGGCGGCGCCCGCCGGGTCCTGCGCCCGTACCTCCTCGGCGACCAGCACGAGATAGGTGACGAAGGCGAGCAACTGCTTGCCGTCATCGGGCTCGTACAGCAGCCCGTGGCCGTCCCGCCAGGCGACCGGCAGCGGATCGTGTACGGTGCCGGGCCCCAGCACCCGCTCCACCAGCCGTTGCACCACGCCCCCGCTGCGCGGCGGCGGCAGCTCGGCCAGCAGCCCGAGCGCCCTGGCCCGGTCGAACGGGGTCCACTCGCCTATCACGTCGGACAGCTGGCCCTGTACGTCGATCCAGGTGCCGCGCGCCTGCCGCCGGGGCTGCTGCTGTCCGTAGTGCCAGCGGTCGTGGCCGCGGACCAGTTCCTGGTAGGGATCGGGTTCCAGCGCCAACTCGGGGACCAGCGGCTGGGATTCGCTCAGCGCGCGCAGCGCGGTGAGCAGCACCGCCTTGCCGCCGTCGCGGCTGCGGCGGCGCGCCTTGACCACAC
Organism: Streptomyces sp. NPDC020096; assembly: GCA_040631425.1. Taxonomy (GTDB): domain Bacteria; phylum Actinomycetota; class Actinomycetes; order Streptomycetales; family Streptomycetaceae; genus Streptantibioticus_A. The sequence continues at coordinate 11,209 of JBEYJY010000039.1, read as the reverse complement.
CGACGACCCGGCCGTGCGCCAGGTCGACCACCAGGCTGCCGGAGACTCCGGCCGGGATCTCCGAGTCGGGGCCGAGGCGGAACACGTCGATCCGGTCGTTGCCGGGGACGGTGCAGGTGCCGTCCCAGGGGTCGATGGTGTCCGCGGGCCTGCGCCATCCGACGGCCGCCACCCGCCCGCTGACCGGCGGTATGGCGCGGTCGCTCAGCCAGGCGCAGCCGTGCTCCCCCTGGCCAACGGGGCCGGTCAGCCTGATCAGGGCGAGGTCGGGGGCGAGTTCGTACTCGCGCTCGTCGCCGAGTTCCCAGCCGGTCATCTCCTCGGGGGCGGGCAGGGCGTACACCGCCCGGCCGGACACCACGCGTTCGCCGACGCGTACCCCGAGCTCCGCGTCCCCCGCCCATCTCCTGCGGCCCATCCGGCCGTCCCGGCGCACCAGGACGTGCGCGCAGGTCAGTACCCACTCGGGGGCGACGAGTAAGCCGCTGCCCCAGAACTCCGCCGCGTCGTCGGGCGCGGCCAGGATGGCGACCGCCACCTCCCTGGCCAGCTCGCGCAGCCGGGCCTCGGCCTCCGCGGGGCGCAGTCCGGGGCTCATGGTGACGGCGGGGTCGGCGGCATGGGGGCGATACCGGGCATCCCGCTCATCGACGACCTGGGGTGCGCCACCTCGGGCCGGGGCGGCTCGCCCTCCCGGCCGAAGCGGTCCCGCCAGGTCAGTGTCACGGTCAGCGCCGCCCGGGACTCGCCGTCGGCCAGCACGCTGACGATCGCGCCGGACTTGACCGCGAGCTCCACCCCGAACTCCACGCTGACCTCGTCGGGCGCGGCCTGCGCCGCCGCGTCCCGTACCGAGGCGGCGACGCCGGTGATCAGACCGCGCAGTTGCTGGACCCTGGCGACGACGCCGTCGAGGGCGCCGACGTCCTCGTAGTCCCCGTACTCCTCACCGTCCGCGAGCGCGTCCACGGACAGCCGGGCCCATACCTCGGTCCCGTCCGGCAGCTCGATGCGCTGAACCTGCTCCCCCATGGCCCCCTCCACTCCCCGGCGAGGCAACTGGACCGCGTCGTATGCGACGTGGTGGAAGATCAGGTTAGTCGCCGGGCGCCTGAGAGATAAGAGAATGGCGTGAAGCGCCTCCCTCGGGGTGCGGGGTTCCGCTGCCGAGCGCCAGGGGCGGGCCACCGGTCGGAGCGCGGGACTCCGGTAGCCGCCGGGCCTGCGCACCAAGGTTCGGCCGCACGGTTTTAAGCTGGCCGGAAACGTCCCTGTTTCTGATCTGGAGCACCCCTTGTACTTCACGGACCGCGGCATCGAGGAGCTGGAGGACCGGCGCGGCCAGGAGGAGGTCACCTTCGAGTGGCTGGCCGAGCGGCTGCGTGAGTTCGTCGACCTCAACCCCGACTTCGAAATTCCGGTCGAGCGGCTGGCGACCTGGCTGGCACGGCTGGACGACGAAGAGGAATGACAGTCTCCGGGCCTCCCTTGACTTTCCCGATACGCGATATATCGTGTTGAACAGAGGACGCGATATGTTGCGTCTACTCGGACTCGGGAGGCCCGGATGTCAGCGCAAGCGTGGACCGTGCCGGAACCACAGAAGATCAACTTCGATGGCTCCGTCACCGCTCTGCACGTCCACATCGTCGGAGGAACGGTCAATGTGGTCGGAACCGACGAGAGTTCCGCCCGCCTTGAGGTCTCCGAGATCGAGGGGCCGCCGCTGATCGTCACCCACGAAGCGGGCACGCTCACCGTCGGCTACGAGGACCTGCCCGGCAAGGGGCTGCTCGGCTGGCTCGGCCGCAAGAGCTGGAAGCGGCACGCCGTGGTCTCCCTCGCGGTCCCCGCGGACACCCGGGTGGAGCTCTCCGTGGTCAGCGCCGCGGCCGTGGTCTCCGGGGTCTCCGGCCACACGGTGGTGCACGGCGTCAGCGGGGACACCACCCTCGTCGGGCTCACCGGTCCGGTGAAGGCCGACAGCGTCTCCGGCAACGTCGAGGCGCAGGCCCTCTCCGGTGACCTGAAGGTCAGCACGGTCTCCGGTGACCTCACCGTCGTCGAGGGCACCGGCTCCCAGGTCAACGCCGACTCGGTCAGCGGCAACATGGTGCTGGACCTGGACCCGTCCGCGGGCGCCGCCGTACGACTGAACACCGTCTCCGGTGAGATCGCCATCCGCATCCCCGAGCCGGGCGACGCGGAGGTCGACGCCAACACCGCGAGCGGACCGGTCTCCTGCGCCTTCGGCGAACTGCGGGTCACCGACCAGTGGGGCGCGAAGCGGATCGCGGGCCGGATCGGCCAGGGCGCCGCACAGCTCAAGGCCACCACGGTCTCCGGTGCCATCGCGCTGCTGCGCAGGCCGCCACTGGAACCGGCCGACGCCCCTTCGCTGCGGAAGGACCTCTGACATGGCCCCCGTCTTCGCCCACGGCCGCCTCCGGTTGTACCTGCTCAAACTGCTGGACGAGTCGCCACGGCACGGCTACGAGGTGATCCGGCTGCTGGAGGAGCGCTTCCAGGGCCTGTACGCGCCCTCCGCCGGAACCGTCTACCCGCGGCTGGCCAAGCTGGAGAAGGAAGGCCTGGTCACCCACACCACCGAGGGCGGCCGCAAGGTCTACTCCCTGACCGACGCCGGAAGAGCGGAACTGGCCACCCGCCAGGGCGAGTTGGCCGATCTGGAGCAGGAGATCCGGGACTCGGTCTCCGAACTGGCCGCCGAGATCCGCGAGGACGTCCGCGGCTCCGCGAGCGATCTGCGCCGCGAGATCCGTGAAGCCGCCCAGCAGGCCCGCAGCACCTCACGGGACACCGGTGCCCATGACTTCCGCCGGATGAAGCAGGAGTGGCAGGAACAGGCGCAGCGGGCCAAGGAGGAGAGCCGCCGGGCCAAGGAGGAGGCGCGCAACGCCCGCCAACAGGCCAAGGAGGCACAGGCGTTCGCCCGCGAGGAGGTCCAGCGGATCGTCCGCAGTGTGCAGGACGAGGTACAGGAGCACGCCCGGCGCGGCGACTGGCAGGGCGCGATGAAGGAGGGGCTGGCCCAGTTCAGCCGGGAGATGAGCCGGTTCGGCAAGCCCGCGGAAGACGCCCCGCGCGGCCCCCGGCCGCCGCACGCGACACCCGGCGCCGCGGCGGAAGGCGCGATGGAGGACGTCCCGCACACCCCCTGGCCGTCGTACACCAAGCCGGAGCCGGCGCAGGAGCACGCACCGGAGTGGGCGGCGGAGGACGACCTGTCGTCCACGAACCCGGCCCGCGACCTGGAGCGCCTGCTGGACCGCTTCCGCGACGACATCCGCGACGCGGCCCGCGACCACGGTGTGGACGCCGGTCAACTACGCGATGTGCGCCGCCACCTGTCCACGGCGGCGGCACACATCGGCGCGGTACTGCGGCACCCTCAGCAATAAGGCGACAGGTCTGCTGGGGGCAGGCCCTTAAACCCCCGGGGGTGCCGGGGCTTGCCCCCGGCAGACCGTCCCGCCGCGACGGCGAGCAACCACCGCGGCGTGGACCGGCGGTACCGAACGCGGCGCAAGCCGACGAAGATCCGGCCCCGGACGGGATCAAACCGTGATCCGCCCCCAGACGGGATCAAACCGTCAGAACCACCTTGCCGAACAGGTCGCCGCCCGCCATCTTCTGGAGGCCCTCACGGGCCTGGTCCAACGGCAAGACCGAGTCGATCACCGGCCGCACCCCGCTGGAAGCGCAGAAGCTGAGCAGACCTGCCAGCTCCTCCTTGCTGCCCATCGTGGAGCCGACCACCTTCAACTCCAGGAAGAAGATCCGGTTGAGCTCGGCCGACTTCGGACTCGACCCGCTGGTCGCACCGGAGATCACCAGTGTGCCGCCAGGCCTGAGGGACTTGACCGAGTGCGACCAGGTGGCCGCCCCCACCGTCTCGATCACCGCGTCCACCCGGTGCGGCAGCCGCGCACCGGGCTCGAAGGCCTCCTCCGCGCCCAGTTCCACGGCTCGCGCCCGCTTGGCCGCGTCCCGGCTGGTGGCGAAGATCCGCAGGCCCGCCGCCTTGCCCAGGACGATCGCGGCGGTCGCCACGCCGCCGCCCGCCCCCTGCACCAGGACCGAATCACCAGGCCGTACGTTCGCGTTGGTGAACAGCATCCGGTACGCGGTGAGCCAGGCGGTGGGCAGGCAGGCCGCCTGCTCGAAGGAGAGCTCCTTCGGCTTCGGCAGCACGTTCCACGCCGGTACCGCCACCCGCTCGGCGAACGTGCCCTGGTAGCGCTCGGTGAGGATGGAGCGCGGCTCACGCGGGCCGACCCCGTGCCCCGACTGTCCGATCACCGAGTGCACGACGACCTCGTTGCCGTCCGCGTCGACCCCGGCCGCATCGCAGCCCAGGATCATCGGCAGGCTCTCCTCGCTCAGCCCGACGCCCTGTAGCGACCACAGGTCGTGGTGGTTGACGGAGGCGGCCTTGACGTTCACGACCGTCCAACCCGGCTGCGCGTCCGGTTCGGGGCGCTCCCCCAACTCAAGCCCGTTGAGCGGCTGATCACGGTCGAAACGGGTGGCATAGGCAGCGAACATAGTCACGAAACTAATCCCGCGGCCGGGTGCTCACCAACCCCCCGCTCCGCGAAGCGACGCACATCACCCGTACCAGTACCGCCCAAAGGTTTCGGTAAAGCCGTCATGTCCGGTGTGATCTGCGCATCTCGCCATCCGGACAGCCCCCATTGGCGGGCCGCGTATGTCAAAATCGGAATACGGGCGATCCCCGTTGTCCCATCGGGCCGGTACACCAAGGCCGGACCGCGATGGGCCCCGCTGTACGAGTCGTACATCCCGCACTCCACTTCCCGACATTCGGGCAACGGGCGCAATTCACCCGGTGTTCGGGATGCGGCAAGGAAATTTTATGGACTCGTCAGTAGAAACAGTCATCCGGTAGAACGGATCTTTCACCCCTCACCCGGGGCCCAGTGCGTGAGTGCAACACGCACGGCGGCCGTTCGCCTCCCACCGCGGAGACGGCGGACGCCACCCCGCCCCCTGAAACCGGGGGGAGTACCCTCAACAAGCATTCCGACAAAGGGGTCAATTGTGGCAGCGGAGATCGTCAATCCTCGTAGCGACGCCGATCAGGACGACTTGATCGATCCGGCATTCGCGCTGCACCGTGGCGGCAAGATGGAGATCACCGCGACGGTGCCGGTGCGCGACCGCGACGACTTGTCGCTCGCCTACACGCCGGGCGTCGCCAAGGTGTGCACCGCGATCGCCGAGCAGCCCGAACTCGTCCATGACTACACCTGGAAGTCCCAGGTGGTGGCGGTGGTCACGGACGGTACGGCGGTGCTCGGGCTCGGTGACATCGGTCCGGAGGCATCGCTGCCGGTGATGGAGGGCAAGGCCATCCTCTTCAAGCAGTTCGGCGGAGTGGACGCGGTGCCGATCGCGCTCGGCACCACGGACGCGGACGAGATCGTGGAGACGGTGGTCCGACTGGCGCCGTCGTTCGGCGGCGTCAACCTTGAGGACATCTCCGCGCCACGCTGCTTCGAGATCGAGCGCAAGCTCCAGGAGCGGCTGAACATCCCGGTCTTCCATGACGACCAGCACGGCACGGCGGTCGTCACGCTCGCCGCGCTGCGCAACGCGGCGCGGCTGACCGGGCGTTCCCTGGGCGAGCTGCGTGCGGTGATCTCCGGTGCGGGCGCGGCGGGCGTCGCGATCGCCAAGATCCTGATCGAGGCGGGCATCGGCGATGTCGCGGTCACCGACCGCAAGGGCGTGGTGCACAGCGGCCGTACCGACCTCACCGATGTCAAGCGGGAGTTGGCGGCATTTACCAACAAGGCGGGCATTGCGGGCACGTTGGCGGACGCGCTGTCCGGCGCCGACGTCTTCATCGGCGTCTCCGGCGGTACGGTCCCGGAGTCGGCCGTCGCCACCATGGCCAAGGGCGCGTTCATCTTCGCGATGGCCAACCCGAACCCGGAGATCAACCCGGACATCGCGCACAAGTACGCGGCCGTGGTCGCCACCGGCCGCAGCGACTACCCGAACCAGATCAACAACGTCCTCGCCTTCCCCGGCATCTTCGCGGGCGCCCTCCAGGTGCGCGCCTCGCGGATCACCGAGGGGATGAAGATCGCTGCCGCTGAGGCGTTGGCGGCGGTCGTCGCCGACGAGTTGAGCGCCGAGTGCGTGATCCCCTCGCCGTTCGACGCCCGGGTGGCCCCCGCGGTCACCAAGGCCGTGGCCGCCGCAGCCCGCGCGGAGGGCGTGGCCCGCCGGTAACGCCCTTCTGACGGATCTTGGTTGTGGGTTTGCGGTGGGTCTTGACACCGCCGGTCCGCGCCGTGGGGGTTGCTCGCCTCTGCGGCGGGACAATTTCCCGGGGCAAGCCCCCGAACCCCCTGGGGTTCGGGGGCTTGCCCCTGCGCGTGGGGGGTTCGGGGCTCTCTCCCCCCGCGCATGGGGGTTCGGGATTCCCCCCAGAAGGCATACAAGTTTGGGGGACTTACCCCGAGAAGGCCCGCACATGGGGGTTTGGGGGCTTGCCCCCGAGAAGACCCGCACATGGGGGTTTGGGGGCTTGCCCCCAAAAAGACTCCGCCGCGACGGCGAGCAACCCCCACGGCGCGGACCGGCGGTCTGAAACCCACTGCAACCCAGCCAAAGTGCCGCCGAACGGCCCTACTTGAGGCCCAAGACCACCGCATCCGGTACCGAGCGCCAGACGGCGCGGGCCTCACTGAAACCCGCATCTCGGAGCGTCCGGGCATGCCACTCGACAGGGTGCGGCTCACCGTCCGCATGGTCGCCGAAGATCTCGTAGCGCCGAGCCACCGCATCGGCCAACTGCTCATCGGCAGCGGCCAGCTGCCACCACTCCCGCCAGTCGGGCACCCGACTGGCGGCCCGCTCGCGCTCCATCCGGGCGTGCCGCAGGGCGTGCTCCGCGGCGTTGACGCGCGGGGTGGCCGGGTCCGGCATGTGGTCGGCGTTCATGAAGATCCCGCCGTCCCTGAGCACGCCCGCGATCTCCCCGTACAGCCGAGCCAGCGGCTCGGTCTGCAGCCAGTGCAGGGCGGTCGCGGTGAGGACGGCGTCGAACTCGCGGTGCGGAAGCTTCCGCGTCCAGTCCGGGTCGCGCAGGTCGGCGGTGACGAACTGGATGCGCGGCTCGTCGGCGAAGTGACCGCGGGCGATCGTGAGCAGCGCCGGGTCGAGGTCGAGCGCGGTCGAGCGCGCGTCGGGCAAGCGCTTCAGCAGGCGGTCGGAGATGCTGCCGGTGCCGCAGGCCAGGTCCAGGACGACGGGCGCCGGGCCCGCCACCGCCTCGACGAGGTCGAGCATCACGCGGAAGCGCTCCTCGCGGTCGGGCAGGTACCACTCCTGCTGGCGGTCCCAGCTCTGCTGCCATGCTTGCCAGTCGGCGGGAACGATGCTTGTCTCCGTCATTACGGTCACCCCTGCTCGTAATACCCTGGTAGCGGTTGCGTCTATTACAGCGTCGTAGCCGACCCTAGACCGCACTGAGTAAGGACCGCAAGTGGAACTCGCTTATTACTCGGACTATGCCGTGCGGCTCGTCAACACCGAGCGGCCCGACCGCGGCGAGGACACGCTCGCCTCGGTCGAGGCGGTACGCGAGCTCTTCGGCGCCAACCGCCAGGCCGCACGACGCGCGGGCGACGCCGATGTGACCCGGCTGCGCGCGGTGCGGACCAGGCTGCGCGCGGTCTTCGAGGCCGCCTCGGAAGGTGACGAGGTACGGGCCGTGGACCTGCTCAACGCGTTGATGCTGGAGTACCCGGTCAGCCCGCAGATCTCCGGCCACGGCCAACTCGACGACCGCGGCCGCCCGCAGTGGCACATGCATCTGGCCGACCACGCCAACAACGCCACGGCCGCCTACACCGCGCCCGCGTGCATGGGCCTGGCCTTCCAGCTCACCGAACTCGGCGTCGACCGACTGGGCATCTGCCAGGCCACCTCGTGCCGCAACGCGTACATCGACACCTCGACCAACCGCTCCCGCCGCTACTGCTCCGACCGGTGCGCGACCCGGGCCAACGTGGCCGCGTACCGCGCGCGCAAGCGGCAGGAGCAGCAGCAGAGCGCGCAGACCTGACCGCCCGGTCGGGCCAACGGCCCCTAACGAGCCCGCAACCGGCGGGACAGGGAGCGGTCCGAGCGCACCGGGCGCAGCGCGCAGGCCGCCCAGTAGACCGCCGCCGCGGGCGAGCGCCGCAGTCCGCGCGGCGGCCGGAACCGTCCCAGCACGCGAGCGAGCAGCAGTTCTTCGGGAACCGTCCCGAACATCCGACTGTCCGACTCGGCGAACGGATTGTCCCCCAGCACCCACCAGCCGGTGTCCCGCCGCTCCACCGCCCGTTTGACGATCAACAGGTCCTGCTGCAACGGATGCCGCAGCACCACCACATCACCGGCACGCACCGGCGCCCCGTACCGGACGAGCAACTGGTCCCCGTGGTGCAGCGTCGGCACCATCGAAGGCCCCGTCACCTCCGCTAGTCCGAACGGCAGCCTTGCCCCCTGCTCGCGCATGCCGAGCCTCCTGTCAGATCCTCCACCGGGTCCAGGGTGACACCAGACTTTTGTCCTAAGCACCAGGGGGCACCCGGGAAATGGGACTCCTCAGGGAGTAATGTCCCACCTGCAAAGACGATCACAAGGAAGGACAGCCATGTTCTCTCGCCTGTTCGCGCCGAAGGTCAAGGTCAGCGCCCACTGCGACCTGCCCTGCGGCGTCTACGACCCGGCCCAGGCCCGTATCGAGGCCGAGTCCGTCAAGGCCGTCCAGGAGAAGTACCAGGCCAACGAGGACGCCGACTTCCGCACCCGTGCCCTCATCATCAAGGAGCAGCGCGCGGAGCTGGCCAAGCACCACGTCTCGGTGCTGTGGAGCGACTACTTCAAGGCCCCGCACTTCGAGAAGTACCCGGAGCTGCACCAGCTGGTGAACGACACCCTCAAGGCGCTCAGCGCCGCCAAGGCCTCCAACGACCCGGCCACCGGCCAGAAGGCCCTGGACCTGATCGCCCAGATCGACAAGATCTTCTGGGAGACCAAGAAGGCCTGATCTCGCCTCAACCCCTTTGACCTGCGAGGACACCACCTTCACAGGCCAACAGTCCGCACCCGGTCCGCAGGACTCCCAGCACGGAGTCCATGACGGACCGGGTGCGGTCGTCTTCTCCGGGCCACAGGTGCGCGTAGATCCGCAGGGTGATGACAGCGGTCGCGTGCCCGAGGACCACCTGCACCTGCTTGACGCTGGCTCCACCGGCGATGAGCGCCGAGGCGAAGAAGTGCCGCAGGTCATGGGTGACCAGGTGCGGCAACTCGACAGGGTCTCGCTCCTCTCGCTGAGCCACCTCGTTCTCGGCCAACCGCAACGCCTTACGAGCGCGGTTCCATTCGTTCTTCCAGCGGCGGTACGTGAGGGGCGCGCCCTCCTCCATCGTGAACAGCCACTCCTTCGAGGGGCGCTTCGCCAGGTGCTTCAGGAGGGCGTCGGTAACGACCTCGCCAACGGGTACCGTTCGGCGGAACTTGGCACGACCAGCAGGTGGCCGCCGCCAGACACTGCCGCACCTCCAGGCCGCCTACGACCAAGCCGCCGCAGCACCCCTGGCCGCCCTCGCACAGCGCAAACCCACCGACCGCCAGGGCGACGATCCCCGAGAGCAGCGCTTCATCCTCTCGCCCGCCTCCGACCCCTTACTGCGGGAGGTACTGACAGAACCGGAGGAGAAGACAGCCGAGTTCGTCGAGATGTTCAAAGCGTGCTTCCTGGCCGAGCCGACGCCAGCCATCCACGCGCTCAAGGAACTCCACGACGCAGGCCACATGGTGGGGCCGTGATCACGAACAACTTCGACGTCCTGGCCGCCCGCGCGGGTCTCGATGAGTGCTTCATGCGCCGCTACGACCAAGCCGTGCCGGATGCGGAGTGGGTGGACGGTGCGAGAGCCCTGCTTGTGGTGGGGCTGCACGCCGACCGCCGCAAGGTCCAGGCACGCGCCCGCGAACGTGGCATGACGGTCGTCTACCTCGACCCCGAGGGCTTCTGGCACGACGGCCAGTTCATGCCCTACCCCCTGGAGGGTCCGCAGGACGGCGACCTGGTCTGCCGGAAGTCGGTGGAGGACGGGCTGCGCGAACTCGGCAACCTGCTGGCGAAGCAGGGGCGTTGACCTCACCTGCGCAATGAGGGCCGGGCCGGTTGTGGGCGCTAGCTGTGCTGTTCCGGGACGTTGGTGACAGGCGACACGCCTGGGCCCTTGGGGCAGACAGACCGTCGAGTACGGGCATGCAGCGTAAAAATCCAGTGCACACGGGCGCGAAAAACGACTGCGAACGCTCCCGCAGCTTGCGCCACGGGGCCAGCGCCGCCGAAATCGCACTGCCCAGACCGAACCTGCGGACCGTATCGATCTGCAGCACCGAGAGAGGCCGCCCAACGCCCACCGCCATTCTGCGAACACCCGGGTACGACCCAATGGTCTTCATCACCTGGTAGTGCTTCCGCCGGAGGCGGGAACAAGGACCTCAGCAATCCTCATATTCGCCAGGCAGAGGCACCTTCTGCTCGCTGATCATCAACCGAACGACGCCCTGGGTGAACGCGCGAGGCTAGGGGGTGACGACTCCCGCCTGGGCGCTGGAGGGCGACAGGCTGGCCGTCCCGGCGAAGGTGGCGTTGTAGCCACCGTTGAGGAGGATGAGCGTCAGGGTGAACACCTCGCTCAGCTGGGCGGTGCCCTGGGCGTTGGTGGTGGCGGTGCCCAGGATGTGGCTGCCGGTGCTGAAGGTGATGGTCTGACCGGGCAGCGGAAGGCCAGTAACGAGGTCGGTCAGCGTGGCGGTGAGGAAGGGGAAGTACACCTGCGTCGGGAACAGCTTGGCCAGCGCCGGGGTGGCGATCAGCGAGGTGGCGTGGCTGACGGCGACGTAGGTGAAGGCGCTGGGCAGGCTAGCCGTGCCAGCTGGGGTGGTGACCGTGACGGTAGCCGGGCCAGGAGCCCCGGCCGGAGTGGTCGCAGAGATCTGCGTACCACCAGCGTTCACGCTCACCCCCGTGGCCGGATTACCGGCCACCGTCACACTCGCACCAGCCAGATTGGTGCCAGTGATCGTCACGACCGTGCCGCCCGCAACAGAGCCCCCAATTGGGCTGATACCCGCCAGC
>JBEYJY010000038.1:0-89707 GCA_040631425.1 Streptomyces sp. NPDC020096 | reverse complement strand
GATCCACGGCCGGTTCCCCACATCCCATAAACAGGCGGAACACCGCCAACGTCACGGCTGACGAGCCGAACTCCACAAGATCGTGTTACGAGTTCAAAGGAGTTCTGCGCCGATGAACATCCGCAGGAAACTTGCTGCAGTTGCCGTGACGGCCGGACTTGTCGCCGGCGGATTTGCCATGGCCGGCCCGGCCAACGCGACGGTCACGTGGGTCCAGTGCCCCGTTCAGCCCGGCTATATCCAGGTCAACAGCAACACCCACCCCTCGTTCTGCTACAAGGGTTCCGGGGAGGGCTGGGCCAACATCGACAGCACCACGTCGGTTCAGTCGGCTGGCCCTTGGGGACACATCATCGACCTCCACGCGGGCGGCAGCTACTACTACGGGAGCTACATCACCACGTCGATGCCGTACATCTGGACGGACCGGGTGGACCTCTACCAGTAGATGACCGCTTAAGCTCGGAGCTTTGAGTTAAAGGCGGCTGACCGATCCTGCATCGGGGTGAGGTCAGCCGCCATTTCACACGCACCAAGACAACGTCTACAGAGTAGAAGTGATCACTGAATGCGTGGAGTCAAGATCACAGCAGCAGTACTCGCCTCGGTCGCAATTGCAGGATGCGGCAGCACGCGTTCTGCCAATCCTTCCGCTCCGCCTACGCCGCCACTTGGCCCAATGCGCACTATCACTTCGCCCGATGCCATTTCCCTGCCAATCGATGCATACACTCCGACGCAGAGCGAGGCGGACACTCTTGCACATGCGGCCGCGATTTCATTCGCGCAATGCATGCAGGGCTTCGGATTTCATGAGCCCAACAAGCTGGTGTCGGATACTCAGCCCGCTACGATACTGCACAACCTGAGGGCCCGGAGCCCGATATATGGGTTCTTTGATCCCAGTGTCGCGCATACTGGAGGCTATGACATTGTGTCTTCCGCTAGTGGAAGTACCACAACGCGTGAAGCAGCGGTCCGGCCGCCAACCGTCGCAGAGCAGAGCCTGATCACAGGACATAACGCCTCGGGCGCCCCCTTGGCCAGCTACAACGGAAAGCCGGTGCCCAAGGAGGGATGCCAGGGGTTTGCATTCATGGCGGTCGGTGGCTCATTGCCCGGCGTCGGAAGCACCCACGATATGCCCGGCGGTGGCCCGGACGTGCCGTTGACCGATCCCAGGATTGCCTCGATCAACAAACAGTGGTCTGACTGTATGGCGTCGAAAGGCTTCAAGTACCCTACGCCGATCGACGCCATCGCTGACCCAAAATGGAAGCCAGATCCTAAGAACATCGGAGCTTACAGACCATCGCGCGAGCAAATCGCCGTCGCGTCTGCCGACATGGGATGCAAACTGTCGCTAAACCTCGTCGGCATCGACGTGGCAGTTGCTTCCGCATACCACAAGCAATACATCGACTCACACGCCGCCGAATTGGCTGAATATAGAAGGAATTTTGACAGCCGCCTCAAGAAAGCAGCTACCATCATCGCCAGCGAGAACGATGCCTAGAGATCTTTAACGGCGTCGGGTCGTGACGGTTGGCGTGGGCCGGGCTATGCCGGAGGGATGAGGTATCCCGACGGCGGTGGATTGACGGCCGAGGAAGGGGCTCGGCGTGAGCGAGTCCGGCTCGCGGCCGTTGACCTGATCGAGGCCGGGGCCAGTAAGAGACGTAGAGGCGCCTGAGGAAGACGGTGTCCACGTGCAGGAAGTCGCAGGCGAGCAGCGTATGCGCCTGGGAGCGAACGAAGGTGCGCCAGGTCTGTTGGGTGGAACGTTGTAGTGCGGGAGGCAGGCCCGAGCGACGAAGAACGCGCCGGATTGTGGCGGCGGCTACCTGGTAGCCGAGCCACCGTAGTTCGCCTTGGATTCTGACGTAGCCCCAGGTCCGATTCCCTGTAGCGAGGCGTTGGATGAGTGCGGCGAGTTCGTCGGGCAGTTGTGGTCGGCCGGGCTTGGCGGGTGGCTGGCGCCATTTCCAGCGGACCAGTCGGCGGTGCCAGGCCAGGAATGTGCTCGGGGTGACGAGTCGGTGTCGGCGCAGCGGGGTCGGCAGCTGCCGGGCGAGTGCGGAGAGTATCGCGCGGTCGGCCCACGAGACCCGTGGCCGCTCGATCTGGCGGCGGAGCACTGAGACCTCGTGGCGCAGGACGAGGATCTCGGCGTTCCTCGCAGCTGACGAGCGCCCCAGCAGTGCCAACCAGTCCAACACCCGGCAGAAGATCAAGTACAGCAGTCGCAGACCCACGGTCAGCGACCATGCCCGGGACACGGGGATGCACAAACCTGTGCGTGCCGAAAACCCTGTCGCCCTATGCGACCTGCGCGTATTCGTGGACGAGGCCGCCGAGGCGGTCGCGACGGATGGCGCGCGATTGGGTGTCGGCGGCGGGCGGTTTGGGCGTGCCTACGCCGTCGGGGCAGCGTTGTCCGAGTGATCGGTGCGGCCGGTGTTCGTTGTGATGGGCCGCATACTCGTCGACGACGAGGCGCAGGTGCCGGATGCCGGCTGTGCGCGTGTCGTCCAGGGGCATCAGCAGGTTGCGGGCCTGCTGGGTGGCCCATTCGGCGGTGACGTTGCGGGTGATGCCGGCGATGTGCACCCGCCGGGTGCCGTGCTCGATGAAGAACAGGACGAACAGGCGTCTCAGAAACACGGTGTCCACGTGGAAGACGTCAACGGCGAGGATCCCTTGGGCCTGGGCGGTGAGGACCTGCGCCCAGGAGCGGTCGGCGCGCTGGGGCGCCGGGTTGACCCCGGCCTTCTTCAAGATCTCCCAGACCGTGGAGGCGGCGACCTTCCAGCCCTGGGTGCGCAGTTCGCCGTGGATCCTGCGATACCCCCAGGTGTCGTTCTCGCGGGCCAGGCGCAGCACCAGGGCGCGCAGTGCCTCGGGCTTGGTCGGGCGGCCCGGGCCTCGGCGCGGATAGGTCCACTTCTTCGCGACCAGCTTCGCGTGCCAGCGCAGCACGGTACGTGGGTTGACCAGCAGCTTCAAGCCGCTGCGGTGACGTTTGCTCAGGAGTCGGAGCAGGGCGGCGATCACGGCGCGTTCTCCGCGGGTGAAGACGGGCTTGGGGCTGCTGCGCTGCAGGACGGCCAGCTGGTGGCGGAGCACCAGTATCTCGACGTCCTTGGCCGCGGAGGACCGCGCCAGCAGGCGCAGCCAGCCGAGTAGGAGGCAGCCGAATCGGTAGACCAGACGGAACGTCACGATCCCAAGCGTGCGGAGCCGGGCTCGCACACACTCTCGACGTGATCACATCGTGACCCTGAAGCTGCAGCTCAGCGTAGGTGACAGGGGTTGTCGGCACCCACAGGGTGAGCGGTGACGCTGAGGATGTGGACGGTGCGAGTGCGTACCGCCATGACGAATAGCGCGTAGAGCCGCTGCAGTCCCACGGTGTCGATGTGGAACAGATTGGTGGCGAGCAGGCCGCTGGCCTGGGACTTGAGGGAGGCGGCCCGACTCCTCTACACCGGCGAGTTGAGTCGCTACGCCTGCCGCGTATGTGAGCAGCGCGGGACCGAACAACTCCGGGCCCTCCCCAGCCTGTACGCGCAACTCGAACTGGGGTTGGTTGCAGCGGCTGCCGCGATCTGGAGAGTGGTCGGCAAATGAAGTTCCCCTCGCGCTGGCCGCTTCAGACGACTTGGCCCCCTGGCGCAGTCGTATCGCAGCCACGAGCCGAGCGTTCGTCCGGGGTAGCGGCCCCTTGGCCAGATCGACCAGCCCGGCGACACGTCGACCGGTTTTGGACCCTGTTCGTGTGTGCTTCGCCCACCGTTCACAGGACAGGCCTCAAACGGTTTGGGGCTTGCTGTCAATCTGCCTGCCAACAGGGGCCCTTCGACTGGAGTGTGGAGCATGCGTAAAACGGCCTTCGGCTGGAAGAAGACTACGGCGGGCGCCGCGGCGGCGGCGCTGGCGATGGGTGGCGCCTTCATGGGGGTGGCCACGGCGGCGCCTGCGAAGCCGCAGAAGAGCGAGGGCGTGCCGCAGCACATCTTCTACATCATGATGGAAAACCACGGAAAGTCCCAGATTATCGGCAACACCGCCGACGCTCCCTACATCAACCAGCTCGCCAGCCGGTACAACACGGCATCCGACTTCCACGGGGTCACCCACCCCAGCCTGCCCAACTACCTGTCTGCCTTCTCCGGCTCCTTCCAGGGCATCTGGGACGACTGCAAGGCGGGAGCGAAGGTGACCTGCCCCCCGGAGGAGTTCGTCCCGAATTCGGGTGACGCGACCGACGCCGCTTCGCTGACCCCCGCCCAGGTGGCCAGCGCGAGCAAGACGCCGCACATGTTCTCCGATCGCAACCTCGTCGACCAACTGGAGGCAAAGGGGCTGACTTGGAAGGCATACATGCAGTCCATGCCGCAGGCAGGCTTCGAGGGCGAGTACGCGCCGGGGAACGTCAACGGCACCACGGTGAAGCTGTACGCGCAGAAGCACGACCCGTTCATGTACTTCTCGGACATCAACTCTCCGGGCAACCCCCGGATGAAGCAGGTTGTGCCGCTGGAGAAGAACTTCGACGCTGACCTGGCCGCGGGCACGGTGCCCAACTTCTCCTGGATCAGCCCCGACCAGTGCCACGACATGCACGGGATCGCCCCGAGCGCTGCGGCGATCGTCGGCCTCCCCGACTGCGGTACCCCCAGCTCCGGCCTCGACCACGGGGCGATCCGGCTCGGCGACCAGTTCCTCCGCGACACAGTCACCAAGATCATGAACTCCCCGACGTGGCGGTCGAATAACTCCAGCATCGTCATCAACTGGGACGAGAACGACTACTCCGGCTACTCCGGCGGCCCCGGAAGCCCGGTGGGGGCGAACGGCACCGTGCTCGGTGGCGGGGATGCGCCGCTGATCGTGATCAACTCCCACGGCGGCCCACACAAGGACTCCAACGTCCTCTCCGACCACTACACCGTGCTCGCCACGATCCAGAGGATGTGGCACCTCGGCTGCCTGGCGAACACCTGCTCGCCCCGCACCTCCGGCTCACTGAGGGACCTGTTCACCAGCTAAACGATCGTTTCCAAGAAGTTCGCTGCGCGCATGACAGGGAACGGGCAAGTCCAAGGTCAGGTTGTGAAGCCAGATCTGGACTTGCTCGCAACCCAACTCCGCGTGCACGTCGACGGCCTACCGAGAGACTCGTTCCAACCCGCCCCGTGGCAGGTGTCGCACCGGAGCAGTCTGATTGCGAACTGGATCGCATTGCGAAGTTGCGCGGCCTGGACGCGCCACAACGGTTGGAGGCATCAGGCGCAGGCCACGGTCATCTCCAGACTGAGCGGCGGTTTGGAGGCAACTCGACACCAGTTGCAGCAGCACCATTTGACGCCGTCGGCTCCGCCTCCGCAGGTGATCGTCACGCAGGTGCCGGGGATTCCGACACCCATTCCCGGACCGCAGGGGGTCCGCCCGGGAGGGATGCTCCGACGATCACGCCCAGTCCCGGGCCGACAGGCCCCCGGGACGCCCCGGACCGGCATCTAGGGTTCCCGGGCCTGCATCAACCATCCCTGGCCCCGCGGGGAGCCCCGGGCCACCAGGAGCCGCGGGTAGTCCAGGCCCAGCATCGACCGTGGCCGGTCCCGCTGGGCCAACTGGACCCGCTGGACCACCAGGCAAGGATGGAAAGGGCGGCGAGCAGGGTCCCGCCGGACCGCCACCGTCGGGCTGGACGTTCACGTATACGCCCTTGGTCGGGCTTTCGACGACGTATAGCTGCACCCCGGACTCGCCGGGTTCCACTCACTACTCGTGCACGCCTGCGTCGTCTGGTTCTGGTCCGGTGTCCGCACCGTTGAAAAGCACTCTTGCTGTTGCCGGTCTGCTCGCGATTGCCGCGTACTGCCGTTCGGGCCCCCGCCTCGACTGACCGCGCCCCCCTGCTTGCCCCCGTCTGGCCCTGCTCGGGCCGGGCGGGGGCGCTCTGTCATGCCGTTTCAGCTAGGGGCGCGTTATGACCTCCAGTGATAACTGGCCACTCCGCTCGGTTGGCCACTCTGCGCAGCGACAGTTGGCCAACCGGGCTGTGGAATGCGTGATTTCAACGACGGACCCGCAGGCGCGGCTGCGTGCCGCAGTTGGCGAGATTCACCGACTGCGGCACGCGGCAGGAGGGGGTGTGCCGCATCGGCTCGCCGGGAAGCGGTTACGGCATTCCGTTGCGAGGCCGAACCTTCGTCCATGGCGGCTGTGCATGTTGCCTCCCGACGATGCCGATGTCCTACCGGCGGTTCAGGAAGGCGCGGATGACAGCCGGCAGTTCCCGCAGGATGCGGGGGATGTCTCCCCTTTCCGCGCGAACCAAGGCCACCACCGCGATGGCCGCAACTGCGGTAATGACGAGCGCGGCGACCGCCGTGAGCAGCAACGTGATCTTCGGATCCATGAGGATGGCCTTCCTGAAGGTACGGGCCTCGACGGCCCCTCTCATGGACACTGAGTCGCGCGCCCCGCATCTCTTACACACATTCGCTTGGCAGAACACACCTGATCTGAACGCATAGCTGTCACGCGCGCTCCCGAGCGCTGTCCGGCGCCGAGGCCGATGCGCTGACCTGGAGGTTCGCTACAAGCGTGGGGGCCAACTATCGCTGACCGTCACACGTGTGCCCGGCCGAGCGGCGACATCGCTCGATCATTTGTACGATTATGGCATGGCTGACGAGGAGGGCATCTGCGCTGGCGCCGGGACCTGGGCCCGCGTCCAGCTGCCTCGCGGCCAAGCCCTCCGGGTGATCGTCACCGGCCGCCGCCGGACGACGGCTGGTGGTACGAGGTCCAGGCCCAGCTGTGGATGCGCCACCAGAACCCGGACGGCACCTCCCGGCCCGAGCAGGCACCGATCACCTTCACGGTCCCGGCGGACCTGATGGAGCCGATCCCGGGCATGGACTACACGTCGATGCCGACCCTCGACGAGACGGCGACTCGCCCGTGGATCCTGCTGGTGATCCGGCAGCCGGACATCGATGGGCCGCGGGCCGCGCTTCATCGCAAAGACTGTGCGCAGGGCCGCGGCGGCATCCCGGCGACGGACGCCGAGGCAGAGGACGCGGTCCGCGAGGGCGGCACGGTGCCGTGCCAGGTGTGCCATCCGGAGCGGGCGCGGCGCTGGAGGTAGGTCTGCCACACTGGTCTAGTGGCTCCGTCGCGTTCCCCCGTCGCGGCGGGGCCACGCCCGTTGTCAGACCTCGGGCTTACCGTGTTGCCCGTCCCCGCAGTTGGCTGCTCGGGGCAAGCCCCGTCGGTTGCGCGACGGGGCAACAAGCCTTTCTGGAGGAACCGTTGAGCAACCACATCGTGCTCACCCGCGAGCAGTTCTACCTGCTCCGCGCTGAGATGGAAGAGCACGACCGCCAGGCAAAAGCCGACGAGATAACCCTCGACTCGAACGGTGTGCCGGACTGCGCGCCGCACTGCCCCAGGTGCCAGCAGCGCGCGGGAGCCATCTCGGCGGCGGACGGACGGCGCTTCGAATTCCTCATCGGTTTCCAGCCCTGCGGCCACGAGTTCGCACTGCCGCCGGGAGAGCGGCTGTGAGCGACGACCTGACGCTGCGCTTGCCGAAAACGTCATCCGCCCTGTTTAGGCCGCATGCTGGTACTCGTGGAGGAGGCCGCCGAGTCGGTCGGTTCGGCGTATGTCGAGGCGGGCGATGTGCTCCGGGTTGTCGATCGGCTGGGGGAGAACGCAGAGGGGGCGGGCGTTCGCGATGCCCTGGTGTGGCCTGTGGTCGTTGTAGGACTTCTCGAACTCGCATAGTGCGTGCAGGAGGTGGCGCTGGTCCCAGATCAGCGAGCGGTCCAGCAGTTCGCGGCGGCAGTCAGTACCCTGTGGGGCTCGAATAATCACCGCCGCTGGTCAAGCGGCATATCCGTACTCGTTGATCAGGCCGCCGAGGACACGGGTGCGCAGGACTCTGCGGCTGGCCGATGCATGGACCGGAGGCGGATGTTCCTGGGCTTCGGGAGGGAGTTGGGATCGGGCCCGGTGGGGACGGTGCGTGTTGTAGTGCCTCTGGTATTCGGTTAGGACATGGCGCGCGTGATCTTCGCTCAGGATGAGTACGTGGTCGAGGACTTCTCGGCGGAGGGTGCCGATCACTCGCTCGCAGTGGGCGTTGGCCTTCGGCGCGCGGGCCGGCGTCTTGATGATCTCGATGTCCTCGGCCCGGAACGCGGCGTCGTAGGCGTCGGTGTATTTGCTGTCGCGGTCTCGGATGAGGAAGCGCAGTGAGTCCGTCCGCATGCCGAGGTCGATTGCGAGGTTGCGGGCTTGCTGGGTGGCCCAGGCTGCGGTCGGATGTGCGGTGACACTGGCGATGTGCAGGCGCCGTGTGTGGTGTGCGAGGAAGACCAGGGCGTACAGGCGTTGCAGGCCGATGGTGTCGATGTGGGCGAAGTCGCAGGCGATCAGGCTGGTGGCCTGCGTGGAGAGGATCTCGCGCCAGGTCGGGCCAGCCCGGCGCGGGGGCGTGATCGATTCCTGCGGCGTGCAGGATGTCCCAGACGGTCGTGGCTGCGATCGGGTGTCCGCGCCGGGCCAGTTCGCCCTGGATCCGGCGAGGCGATGGCCCCATCGGCTGTTCTCGTGGGCGAGGCGTAGCACGGGCTTGTTGATGGCGGCCTTTGTAGGCGGTCGTCCGGGTCCGCGGTGTCGCTGGGAGTAGTCCCATCGGCGGGCAACGAGCTTGCGGTGCCAGGCCAGGAGCGTCTTCGGCATCGTGGAGTTGCAGGTCGCGGGACTGGTGTGCGCGGGTATCGACGTGCTCTCGCTGGGCGGCGGCTGTTGTCCGCGGTGAAGATCGTCTGACTGGGCGGCCGGCGGGGTTCTCGGATTTTGCTGCGCCTGCCGTGGGGGTCCGCCTACGATCCGTCGCGGTGCGTCCGGGCGCCGGATCGGGGGCCTACCCCCACCCCGTTCACATTCCGCCGCGGGGCTTCACGGTGTCGTTCACCTGATGCACGTGCCTGTGATCGGCGTTTGGCCGACGAACACCACACCGTTCCCGTTGATGTCGACGGTCGATCCGGCTCCCCACTGGGTGTTGCTGGCCCACTTGGGGGTGTTGTTGGGGGTGTAGACGACGAAGTTCCCGTCCTGCTGGTAGCTGGCGTGATCCGCCCCCGAGCCGTACGTGTTGGACGCCCAGCACGGCTTCCAGGGGTTGGGGTCCGAGGTGGGGTCCGTGGAGACGTATTCCACCAAATTCCCGTCCGACTGCATTACCAGCATCACCTCGTGCTGGTAGTCATTGACCCGATCGATGTAGTCGCCCGGGTACATGGTGTCTCCCCGGCTGATGGAGCTGCCGAGGTAGTGGCCCCCGCCGCCCGGCGGGTTGCTGACCGCGTGCGCCGTGCCCGACGGCAGCAAGATGGTGGCGGCCAGAGCGGCCACGCCGGCGATCTTGGCAGTACGCATTGCGCGCATGGGTGTCCCCTCGAAGGTAGTTCGGTGCGTTGGATGGTGCCCGTGGCCCTGGCCTGGGCACGGATCTCCTCAAGAAGCGCAGCCTCACCGTGTCGGGCGGCACGCGGCGATGGCAACCATGTTTCCGGCGTCTCATCGGCGTCTCATCGTGCTTCCACGTCTCCGACCTGCTGTTCTCTCAGGCTTTCCGACCTGCGGATTGAGACGTCTCAAACGATCACGACACGCCATTGGCCGCAGAGAACGGCGCTGAGTAACCGACTGGCAGCGACTCCGACCCCTACAGCGAGCCTCCGCCCCGGCCCTCCCCACAGGCCCATGCGTGCCTAGAGACCGCGACAGCCATGCCCTGCTTGCCGTACATGCGTGAGGGTGAGGGTTCGGGAGACAACGGGATGTTCAGGAGCCTGGCCCTGTTCTCGATGTTGGCGGTGTCCGCGTAGTGCTCGATCAGGCAGCGGCTCACCCGCTCCGGCCGCACTCCAGCCGCCCTGCCGGGCCGAGCAACCACACCGCGCGGGCTGCGTTCTCCAGCGCCGCCCGCAGCCGGTGCGAGCGGGGTAGGCGGGCGTGACCTCAGCGCTGGCAGCTGGAGGCGTTTGGGGTTAGCTGGTAGGGCTGCCAGCGAGGGTCAGGACCGGGTTGCCCGTCTGTGTCTGTGGGATGCCACGGCGCACACTTGGCATTTTGAGACGTCTCAATCCGCAGGTCAGAAACCTGAGAACAAGTGAGACGCTGAGACAGTGGATCAAGGGTTGCTGCCGCCGTGTACCGCCCGGCAAGGTGGGGGCCGCACCCCGGAGGCCGTATGTGTCATCCCAGATCCGTAGGCGCCGTTCAGCAGACCCAACTCACCTATACGGGACCGGCATTGTGTACGTCGGCCAAGTGCCGATCACCAACAGCGCGTGCGTCTGAACGACACCCTGAAGCCGATCACCGGAATTTGGGCTGGTCGGCAAGGCGCTGAGGCCTCGTCGTCTGATGGTACGCCACGATGACGGGGGCACAGCGCAGAACTGGTGGCCGCCCACCCCGACGGGGGACGGCGGCCACCGGAGCCGGCCAGGCGTCAGGTCGACTCGCCGGGGATCTCGGGATTCGCCAGTGTGCCTCCGGTGGCACGAACAGCCTGCACCTTTACCGAAAGAACCACCATGATCAAGAAGTCGATCAGCCGCGTCCTAGTCGCGGCCACCGCTCTCACGCTCTCCACCGCCGCACTGGCCGGCACCGCGCAGGCCTCGACCACCGCCCCCTGGCTCGGTTACGGCTACACCACCTCGGGCAGCGGGGTGTGGTGCGTGCAGCACTTGGTCAACGACTACCTGCGACTCGGCGGCCAGCCGACCATCGGCGAGGACGGTCAGTGGGGCCCGCAGACCGATGGCGCCGTGCGGAACTTCCAGCAGCATGTCTTCGGCAACCTGCAGGTGGACGGCACTGTCGGCCCGCAGACGGGCAGCAAGCTGTTGAACGTCGACTGGACCGACGCGTACAGCGGGCCCAACGGCTACTGCCAGCAGTTCATCCCGACCACCAGCTGATCAGCGGAATGTGAAGAGGAAGACCATGCGAAACGGACTCAAGAAGCTGGCAGCGACCGGCGCCGTCGGCGCCTCCGCGCTCGCCATGTCACTGGTCGGAGCCACCAGCGCCCACGCCGACTCCCAGTACGGATGCCCGTATCCGTACGTGTGCATCTACGGCGGCCCGGACGCGTCCTACCCGATCGTCGCGGAGTTCCAGGACGTCACCGACTACTACCAGAGCACCAACCACGGACCCGACTTCTGGGTCGTCAACACCCGCAACCAGGACTACACCCACCTCCGGAAGTCCGACGGCTCCATCATCTGCCTCCCGCCGAACAGCAACGTGGGCGCCGGGGGCACCCTCACCGGAATCATGATCAGCAACGGCGGCTCCTGCTGAACCACGGCTGAAACCACGGGCCCCGGTGCGTCAGGCACTCCCCACCGACGCACCGGGACACACCCAGTACCAGGTCCGGGCGGGTGACGGCGGTTCTCTGGGGGAGAGGTACGGCGTGAGGCGAGTCGGGACGACTTCGTGCAGCTCAGCCGCCAGTAGCGCCCGACACTACCTGTGTAATAGGTATGGTGCTATCGCCAGATTGAGCGGTGTGCATGGTGAAGTTGCAGGTCGCGGGTCTGGTGTGCGTCGATGTCGGCGTGCTCGGGCTGGTCGTGGGGGTATGACTTCGGCGGAGATCGTCGGTCAGCGGGCGACTTCGCGGTTCGTCAGGACCAGCAGGGCCCGCACCAGCGCGGTCGCCCACTTCAGGTCGGTGCGGACCGTGCCGAGCGCGCCGCAGTTCTTCAGGTGCGCGAAGCCGTGCTCGACCGGCGCCCGGACCGCGGCCAGCGCCTTGTTGGACAGCCTCTGTCCTCGGGTCAGGGGCCGGTTGCGGGCGGCCTTGTAGCCGGTGATCACCACCGGGTCGGCGTCCGCGCCGCTGTCGTCGAGGCCGACGAAGCCCAGGTCGGCGATCGCGCCGAGGCCGGCCGCGCGGAGATGGGCGGTGAGTCTGTCGTGGCGGCAGGCGGTGATCTCCGAGGTGCGTCCGGGCCGGACCGCGGAGACCCACGCCAGGCGGCCCTTGTCGTCGGTGAGTGCGATCACGAGCAGGCCGTGGCATTTGTGCTTGCCGGAGTAGTTTCTCCGGTTCTCGGTTCCGGTGCGGCGGCGGGTGCGTATCAGGGAGCCGTCCAGCAGCGCCACCCCGCCACCCGATCGGGCGATCTTCTTCAACGCGCGGTCCAGGCGCGGGGCGCGGGCGGCCAGCAGTGCGGGTGCCGATAAATCATCCGTGCTGGTCAGGCGGCATGTCTGCACTCGTGCAGGACACCTGAGGGGTGTCAAAACTCCGTTCAGGCAGCTGGACGAATGTCCTGCAATCAGGTCTTTGGCCAGCGGTAATGTGCGGGGTTCGCCACGAGGGACGTGCAAGCACGGCCAGCAGGCTGTTCACCGCATACCTGCAGGACCGTTTTGGGATCGCTGGCGTCGACCATCATCGAGTAGTTGTCATAGCCCCAGTGGATGAGAGCCGTCTTCTGCCCACCGGTGCCGTTGGTGATCGTGGCGGTATCGCCCTTCGCTCCATTGGTGATGCCGCTCCGAGCGGCCCGGCAGCGTGGGCTGTAGTGGACGTAGAGGATGACCTTGCCGTCATTGGCCGTCACGGGTGGCTGGGCATCCAGGACACATCCCGTGGACTGCGGGTCCTTGCCCGCACAGCCGATTCCCTGACACGGCGGCGGTGATGCGGTCGCCTTTGCGGCGACGGGCTGGGCCGACACGGCAGATCCGCGGTCGCCCGGGTCACGGGTTACCATCAGCCACACTCCACACCCGACGAGCATCGCAACAACAGCGACCACTGCGACGATCAGCATCCGGCCGGACCGGCCCAGGCGGCGCGCCGGTGACTGGCCAGCGGCATCGCCCGGTGGTCTGGAACCGTGGTCGGGCGGCGTCTCCCCCTGCTCCGGCGAGCTGCCCTGTTCCCCCACAGGGTCGGCGGCCTGTTTCTCCGCCACAACCGCGGCTGGCTCACGGGATTCATACGACGCGGCCTCATGGAGTGCCAAGAGAGCGGGCTCATCGCAGTCCACGCACGAGGCAAGGCTCTTGAGGGCGTGCGGGGTGATGAGGCGCTTACCGTTCAGCCAGCGCTCCCACGAGGCTTTGCTGTAGTGGGTCTTCGCCGCCATCTGGGACAGCGAGAGCCCACTGCTGTCCTTGATCGCGCGAAGTTCCTCCGTCAATCTTCGCGCAGAATCAGGCATCTCATTCGGTATCGGTCTCCATGAGGTGGTCATCAGTCCTCGCAACGCTGTGAAAAGGGTCATCAGGTCAGGGATGCGAGTAGCTGCCATCACCGTGCGGCTCATCGGGTCGGAACGCGCCGCCGAGGACGGCGTGTTGCCCAATCCCGTTGCTGAAGATCTTCGCATATGGCCCGATTGACGGGTCCTACGCATCAACGGGTCGTCTGCACCGGCGGCTGCGGCTGCCGAATATTTCATCCGACCAGTTCAGGCGGCGTGCCGGTACTCGTGGATCACTCCGGCGAGTCGTTCTCGGCGGCGTATGTCCAGTCGGGAGATTTGCCCGCGATCGGTGATCGGTTCGGGGACTGCGCGCAGTGGCGCTGCCTGGTTCATCGCTTGGTGGGGCCGGTGGGTGTTGTGGTGTAGCTCGAACTGGCGGAGGGCGTGGCGCAGGTGGCGTTCGTTCCAGATGAGGGTGCGGTCCAGGAGTTTGTGACGGCAGGTTTGGACGCAGCGCTCCATGATGGCGTTCATGCGGGGCATCCGGATGCCGGTGAGCACGGTCTGGATGCCAGCGTCGGCGAGGATCTGGTCGAAGAGAGCGGGGAACTTGGCGTCCCTGTCCCGGATCAGGTACGTGACGGTGGCTGCGGCGTCCTCCAGCTCCATGACGAGGTTTCGTGCGGCCTGGCTCACCCATTGCGTGGTGGGGTGCGTGGTGGTGCCGAGGATCCGGATGCGGTGGGTGACGTGCTCGATGGCCGCGAGGATGTAATGGCGTTGGCCGGTCGGGGTGACGGTCTCGATGAAGTCGCGGGCCAGGAGGGCGTCGGCTTGGGAGCGCAGGAAGTCGGCCCAGGTCGCGGCGGCGCGGTCGGGGGCGGGGTCGATGCCTTCGGTTTTGAGGATCTCCCAGACGGTGGAGGCGGCGACCTTGATGCCGAGGGTGGCGAGTTCGCCGTGCACCCTGCGGTAGCCCCACGACGGGTTCTCCCGGACCAGGCGCAGGATCAGGATGCGGATCGAGCGAACGGTGGGCGGGCGGCCCGGTCTCTTTGGTCGGCAGGTGTGGGCGTGGCGCTGTTTGATCAGGTCGCGGTGCCATCGCAGCACGGTGTCGGGCTGAATCAGCAGCCGGAGTCGGCGCAGAACCTGCCGCGGCAGCGGCACCAGCAGAGCGGCGAGGAAGGTCCGGTCTGCCGGCGAGAACTTCACCCGGTCCGCGCCGAGTTGCCGCTCAAGGACCATGATCTGGTGGCGCAGGGCGAGAATCTCCGCGTCCTTGTCGCGGTCGCTCACCGGTAGCAGCCGCAGCGCTGCGAACGCGTTGGTGACGGTCAGGTAGGCGAGGCGAAGCAACACGAGTGCCTATCCTGCCGCAGCGCCGAACAAGCCCCTGAGCTGTATGGATGACATTCTCGGCAGACGCAATGCCCGACCACACCCGAACCATCGGTACTGACATGGACCTTGGGACGCAACCCGATAGCCTGCACGTAGACAGTGCCCTCCGCCTGGACCGACAGAACCCCTCAGCAAGGTTCATCATCCCAGGTCAGGAAGGCACTTTCGCGTTTCCGCCTTGCCAGCCGCCGTATCCAACCGAAACGGCGAGGCTAACTAGCCGGACTTGGGGAAACGCCCAACCGTCAGATCACCATCGGTGCTTGTGTCCATCGCCGTACCTGGTAAGGCGCCCACCAGATGTGGTCGCCGAAGCGTACTGCCAGTTCCTCGGTGATGAAGTCGTTCACCACGTCAGGGGGGAGCGCGGCGGTTGGGGCGCCGTCGGCGAGCGCCGCGATCGTGTCCTGATACGCGGGTTCGTCGATGATGAACCGGCGTAGTTCACCGAAGCGCCGGTCCCGTACTTGTATGAAACCCGGCCCCTGCCGATGGACGCATTTGCAGATGTAGTAGCCGTGGCGCCAGGTTCGCAGTGCCTCTTCTGCCTCCGCCGCGTCTACGTCCAGCAGCGCGGTCGGCGGATGCAGATGGTTCAGCCGGACCCAGGAGCCGGGACCAGGGCCGGGGCGGACCTGCCAGTCCACGGCGATCGCGAGACTTGTCAGATCACCCACGAAGCTCAAGGCGCGCACGGTCCAGCCGGTGTCCGCGCCGTCCGTCAGGTCAACCGGCCGTGGCAGCGCGACCTTGCGGGCACCCGCTTCGAACAGGATGCGCGCGGCTTGGCCGCCTGCGCCCTCGACCGCGATGTCGCCGAGGCACATGCCCGGCAGGTTGCCCGCGGTGGTGTCGTGGTCGCGCCAGACCCTGATGGCGAAAGGGGGCGAGGAGAGGGTGGCGGTAGGGGCGGCTGCGGTCATCGTGTTCTCCTTGACCTGGGGAGGCGGTCGAGCTCCTGGTGCGGGGTGGCCGCCGGTGGGCGGAGGGGGCTGTCAGGCGGTCGCTGATGCCAGTTCGTCGGCGGGGGGCTGGCGTAGGGCGTGCATCCGCAGCAGTTCCTCGTTGACCGAGGGCACGGCGACATGGACGACCTGGCCGCCGTTTTCGAAGACGAGTCCGAGTTTCCGCCAGCCACGCAGGAGTTCGGCCACCTGTGTGTGATCCACTCCGTTGCCGTGTGCGTCCCGCAGCTTGCGCAGCGCGGCGGCCACGCTATGCGGCTGTTCCAGCAGTTGGAACAGGGTCACCTCGACCGGCTGGGTCAACTCAAGCACATGCCAGTCGAACGCGCGCCTCCTGTTGACCAGAAGGATCCGGTCCGCCAGGTCGCAGTAGGTGAGCCGACTGCGGGCGTGGGACTGCTTCCATTGTCGGATCGCGGAGTTGAGTCGTTCGACGATCTCCTCGCCCACACCACGTGGCGGTACGTCGAAGACATAGGCCAGGTCGAACATCTCGGCTTCGGGCAGGTCGTAGGTGAGCCGGTAGGGCTCGGCAGGGCGCAGCTCGCAGAAGCCGAGGTCTGGATTGTTGAAGTACGGGCTGAATCGTTCGATGGCGATCCGGGCCGACTCCTCCACCGGAGGGTTGAGATGCTCCAACGCGGGGAGCTGGACGATCACTTCGTCGTAGTCCTCGGCGGCCTCGCCCGGAAAGCCGTGCAGATAGTTCCAGACCACCGACAGGCCGGCGGCCGCGCCGTCCCGCATCATCCGCACGTTCTGGCAGCCGGTGACTCCCTTGTCCATCAGGCCCAGAACTCTGCTGCTCAGGCTTTCGATGCCCGGCTGGACGTAGATCAGGCCCGCGTCGGCGAGGGTCTGCAACTGGCCGCGTCGCATGTTCGACTTGATCTCGTAGTGCATTCGCAGATCGAGTCCGCTGTCGACGATGCGCGGCAGCAGCGAGGTTATGTATCCCATGTCGAGGATGTTGTCGACGACATACATGTCCAGGACACGGTGCGTGCGGGCGAGCTCGACGATTTCCTCGAAGAACGTGCTCGGATTCTTGCTGCGGAACTGCATGAACGAACCGTTCAACCCGCAGAAGGTGCAGTGGTGCTTCTCGCCCCACCAGCAGCCGCGGGCGCCCTCGACGACGAGTTTCGGCTCGACCCAGCTGCCGGCGGCGGACGTCGCAAGCCGCTCGAAGTAGCCGCTGTAATCGGGGGAGAGGATCGCTGCGGGGGGAAGCGGGGTGGTGCTCATGGGGTTGGCCACCGATGTGCCGTTCGGGTCCCGCCAGCACAGCCCGGGAAGGGTGGCGACGTCCCGGCCGCTGCCGAGGGATTCGAGCAGCCCGGGCAGTGACTCCTCGCCTTCGCCGCGTACGACGTAGTCCACGAACGGGAAGTTCCGGTGCACGGCCTCGCCCTGCTTGCCGTCGCAGTTGGCGCCGCCCATGACGGTCACCATGCCCGGGGCCAGCCGTTTGACGTACTTGGCGGCGGAAAGCGCGGCGGTGTTCTGCTGGAACGTGGAGGTGAATCCCACGACATCGGGGGCATGTGCCACGATGCGTTCCGCGATATGTTCGATGAAATCCGGGGCCAGTTCGTGCAGTTGGGTGGTCATCCTCATCCGCGCCGAAGGCAGCCGGTCATTCATGCTCGCCGTGAACTCCGCCACCCGCCACTGCCGGTCGTCATACAGGGCCGAGGAGAAGACCCAGTCGCCGCAGCCGAGGAAGTAGGACGCAAGGGAGTAGTACCCGTAGTCGGTAAGGGAGAACTGTGTCCGCTGTGTTATCCAGTCCACGAAATCTATATCGGCGTGCAGGACCTCAGCCGCACCGCCGGGGACGCGCTCATCGACGCTGCGCTTGAGAATGCCCAGCGCCAGGGAGGGCAGATCGATGGGAGCCCAGGGCATGTTCACCAGGAGTACACGCACGGACTGGCCTTTCTCATGGGAGCGGTGGTGTCACTGCGGGCGCAGGACGTTGGAGGAAGGCGGGGGACAGAGCCGACCCGGCCGGGCGGCGCGGGCCGGCCCTGGATGCCGCTACTCCTCGTCCTGCTCTTCGGCGTTGCGGAACCGGACGACTACGCCGACGCCGACGCTCCGGTTCTCCTCGCCGCCCTCCAACGGGTCATCGTGGAAGATGTCCTTCTGCATCACCTGCACCTCCTTCCTTCTTCTGGGGATGCCGCGGTTCGGCTCGGCTCAATGCGCGGCCGAGACGTCTGGGGCCGGGGCGGGAGCGGGCCTGAGCGCCCGGCTGAGAAAGCGCAGGGAGCGCTCCATGACGGCCATGTGCTCGGCGCCGTCGTAGCCGTCATGGCCCGAGTCCAGCCACAGCAGTTCATGGTGGATGCCGCCCGTGCGCAGTACGGCGAGATACGCCTCGATCTGCTCGGGCGGGCACTTGGCGTCGTGCCGGGCGGCGACCAGGAGCAGCGGCGAGCGGATCGCCCCGGCGTAGGTCGAGGGCGAGGAGCGCCGGTAGCGCTCGGGCACTTGCTCCGGCGTACCACCGAACAACGTGGTGTCCAGGAGGCGCAGCGCCGGGGTGGAGTGGTGGAACGCCGTGGCGTAGTCGGCGAGGGGTTTGACCGCGACGCCCGCGTCCCACAGGCCGGGGTGCGTGCCCAGGGCGAGCAGCACCAGATAGCCGCCCCAGGAGGTGCCGCTGAGGCCGACCGCTCCGTCCTGGCCGATCCCCTCGTTCAGCAGGTGGGCGCGGACCCGTACCAGGTCGGCCACCTGGGTATGGCCGACGCCTTCGGAGTAGGCCGAGCGCCAGCGGGGACCGTAGCCGGTGGAACCGCGGTAGTTCACCCGGGCCACCGCGAACCCCGAGCCGACCAGCGACTGGACCATCGGGTCGTAGGCGTCGCGGGCGTGGTCGGCGGGGCCACCGTGGACGAGCAGCACCAGTGGATGCGGCGGCTTGCGGTCGGCGGGCGTGGTGACCAGTGTGTGGACGGGGCCGTCCGGGCCCGCAGTCCACAGGTCCTGTCGGCGCCCGAAGGCGGGCAGCCGCCAGCCGTGCTGGCCAGGCAACGGTGTGCCGGACAGGGACAGGGTGCGTGGCGGGGTCACCGCGTCCGTCCAGATGAGGTGGACGTCACCGTCGGCACGCGGCGCCGCGTCGAGCACGCTTCCCTCGGCGACCGGCACTGGCGTCACCGCGCGGCGGACGAGGTCTGCCGTGAACAGTCGGGTGCGGCCGTGCCGGTCCTGGCGGAGCAGGACCCGTTCACCGTCCGGATACCAGCGCGCCGTGGTCTCCGTGTCCCACGCGCACCACGGGAACAACTCCAAGCCCGCCGCACGCCGCCAGGTACCAAGGCAGTACTGGCCGCCGTCCTCACACATCACCAGAAACACCGGCTCCAAGTGCCCGGGCGCGAAGCCCAGACCCCAGATACGCCGCGAGGCACCGGACAACGTGGCGACAACGGTGCCGCCGGGCACCACGAGGCGGACCGCGCGGGCCGAGTAAGACGGTTCGCAGATCGCCAGTAGATCGCCGCCGGGCGCGAGGCCACCCAGAACGGCGGGCAGCCCGCTGCGCCACACCACTTCGCTGGACCCGCCGCGGCTGCCCAGACGCACGGTAAGACTGCTCCCGTCCGCGACGGCGACGGCGGCGTACCCACGATCCGTCAGGGCCAGGCCGCAAGGCTTCCCAGGTGGCATGTCAGGGAAGGCGGGGGTGTGCGGTCCACCGGCGAAGTCCTGTACCCGCCAGACTCCTTGGCCGTGCCGGTCCGCGTCGAACCACCACACCGCGGCGTCGGCGTCGATGGCACACAGTAAGGTGCCCTGCGGACGGTCCGTCACCTGACGGCTGACGTCGGTAGACCGGTCCCAGACGAAGATCTCGCAGCGCCCCTCGGCGTCTCCGGTGTACGCCATCCGGTCGGGATCGCGTGAGCACACCGCGGGAAGCACGGGCCGGTAGACGCCGTAGGTACGGTTCGCCTTCGCGGCCGCACCGGATGCCGAGGTCATGACGTCCTCCCCTGTGGACCGGGCCGCGGATCGGGTTCCCGATCGCCTTCACCGAGCCGTAACAGACCGGCACGGACGGTGGCGTAGCAGGCGAGTGCGGTGAGCGCGACGGCGCAAACCAGGGCTACCGGACGGCCGCCGAAGGCGGAGACGAGGAAGCCCGCAGCGGCGGGAGCGAGAGCGGCGACAGCCTGGCCCGCGGTCGCGAGGGCCGTGCCGGTACGGCCCTGGAACCGGTCGGGCGTGACCAGTACGGCCTTCGTCTGCAAGATGATCACCACGGAGGGTGCGGTGAACGACACCAGGCTCAGCAGCAGCCCGTACGCCCAGGTGTGCGTCGCGAAGGCCAGTGCCACGGCAATCGGCACCATGGCCCAGGAGGCGCCGGTCACGATCCGGCCGGGGGCGATCCGCCGGATGGCAAGGGGAGCGGTGAGCGCCCCCAGCAGGCCGCCGACACCAGCCAGGGTGAGGATCACCCCGATCGACGACGCACCGGCACCGCGTGCGTGCGAGGTGAACACCGCGTGGAAGTACAAAGTGCTCAGTACGGCGTTGATCCCCGCGGTCCACACCATGACGAAACGCAAGAACGGCTGCCGGCGGACGAAGCGGAGGCCCTCGGCGAAGTCGGTGAGAAAGGACGCGTGTTGGCCTTCCGCGCGCTCGGAGCTCAGCTCGGTGCGGATGGCCTTGCTGACGATCGCGACGAGCAAGAAGGAGACCGCGTCCGCGAGCAGTGGCAGCCAACGGGCAAGTTGGCACAGCAGACCGGCGACGCTGGGACCGATGATCTGGACAGCCTCGTCCCGCGCTTCGAGTCGGCTCATCGCCAGCGGATAACACTCAGGCGAAACGATCCTGCGAACGGTGCCGTGAGCCGCCGCCGCGTAGGAAGCGCTCGCCACCTGCTCCACCACGGCCACGGCCAGGAGGTGAACCAGCACGACACGGCCGAGCGCCACGACCATGAAGGCAGAGCCCATGGCACCGGCCGCCATGAGCGCGGACCAGCACATCATCCCCTTACGCGGCCAACGGTCGGCGAGAACTCCGGCGAACGGAGCGACAGACAGACCCGTGGCCATGCCCACCGTGGCCACAAGGCCAACCTGAGTGGCGGAATATCCGGCCCCGAGAAGAATAAGCGGAAGGAAGAGCGAGGAAGCGCACGTTCCCAGGCCGTCAATGGCACCGGCGACCCAGAACAGTCGGAAATCCCAGTTTCCAGTGGGTCGGCAAACCGAAGTCGCCAGTGCTTCGCATTCGCCGCGGCACGCTGGAGCCTCCCCGGACAGTAATCCGCCCGATTCACCGGGGTGTTGGATCTCTTGCCCTTCCGCCCCCGGCATCAACGATGCCCGACACCGACGGCCAAAATGGCCAACACGTTCATGAAGTGCCCCGCCCCCCAAGTCAATCGCGAGTCGATCTAATAGTTTGACATCAACGACCATTGGGCGACGCGAGCGTATCCGAGCGCTCGTGCGGCTCGCAATAGGCCGCGTGACACTCGACCACAGATCTTTTTAGGCTCCTCTACTGGATCTCGACTTTCGGAGAATCGTAATCATGGAGCCGCCGTCTCAAACATTCACCTCGCGTGCGCAGGGTGACGGCTTCGGGCGTGAGGTGACGGATGGTGACTATCATGGGCGGTCAGGAGGGCAGCGATGCAGGTGGCGTGCTCGTCGTCGCGTGGCCGCTCTGTTCCGGAGCCGAAGGGGATGGCTGCCGACAGCGCGTCGAGCCAGCGTTGCAGGACGGTCTCCGGCGGCAGATTCGCCCAGTCCGTCTCCGCCGCCGCGCCGTGGCCCCGTCCGCCGTCGCACATCACGAAACCCGCCCGCGAGGGCGAAGCGCCAGGCCACCGCGAGCTTGGGATGATCGGCGGCCTGGCGCAGCCGCGTAGCGCTTCAGAATGGCTTCATTGGCTGTGATCTGGGCCTTTGTGTGAGCGATCAGCTGGCTCTGTGGTATTCGTTGATGAGGCCGCGGACGGCTTGTCGGCGTTCGATCCTGGCTGCGGGCAGGGGGATGATGTTCGGGTCGTCGTTGGGCGCGAGCTGACCTCGGCCTTGGTGGGGCCGGTGGCCGTTGAAGTGGCGGGCGTAGGCGTGGAGGATATTCTCGGCGTGGCCGCGGTCGAACAGGATGACGCGGTCGGTGCACTCTTCCCGTGCTGAGCGTATGAATCGTTCCGCGTGGGGGTTGCAGTTGGGGCTGCGCGGGGGGATCTTGACCACGTTGATGCCCTCGCTGGCGAACACGGTGTCGAAGGCCGCGGTGAACTTCGCGTCCCGGTCGCGGATGAGGTGGGTGAACTCCGCGGCGCGATCGCCGAGTTGCCACAGGAACTGTTGGGCCTGCTGGGTGGCCCAGGTAGCGGTGGGGTGGGCGGTGACATCGAGGATGTGGACGGTGCGGGTGCGTACCTCCATGACGAAAAGCGCGTAGAGCCGCTGCAGCGCCACAGTGTCGACATGGAACAGATCGGTGGCGAGCAGCCGCTGGCCTGTGCTTTGAGGAAGGCGCTCCACTCGCCGCGCATTGGGTGACGGCGAGGCGCGGGGCCGAGCCCGGCAGTGCGCAGCGCCCGTCGGACGGTAGCGGTGCTGACGTTGTGTCCGAGGCGGTGCAGTTCGCCGCGCACGCGTCGGAAGCCCCATCGAGGGTTCTCGACGCCGAGACGGGTGATCAGGTCGCGGATCTCCTCTGGTACGGGCGGGCGGCCCATAGGCGGCGGCTGCGTCCATTTGTGCTGTACCAGGCGCTGGTGCCAGGCCAGTAGGGTGCGCGGCGAAACGATCCGGTGCCTACGCATCGCGCGAGGGAGCAGGCGGGCAAGGGTGTTACGCCGCAGGTCACGCCCGGTGAGGGCATTCTGGAGCGCTACGGGAGCAGGCCGGCGAGGATGGCGCGGTCGGTGTCAGTGAAGACGGGCTTGCCGACCTGGCCTTGCAGGACGAGCAGTTGGTGCCGGAGCGCGAGGATCTCGATGTCTTTCTCGCGGTCGTTCATCGGCAGGAGGCGTAGGACGGCAAGGGTGTTGGTCGCGGCGAGGTAGGCCAGGCGCAGCAGCGCGAGAGATCATGATGGCGCCGGAGCTTCGCCCGGTGAAGGTACTGGGCGAGCACGGGCAGGGGCGGAAGGCGGCGAAAAAGCCCTGACCTAGCCGGTTGATTTATCGGCACCCGCAGAGACGCATAAGACGCGATCACTAATGAACTGCGCAAATCAGACATACTCTGAAAATACTGTCTGTCGCCCGGGCAAACCTTGTGCGGGTCGTTATCGCTGCATGGAGTTAATGTCAACGGCTTCCCGGGGTTGACTGGGCGCACCGGCCGTTAATGTGGTCCGGGATCTAGGCGGATTATCTGGATGTCTCCGCCCATTTGCTCTTTCCCGGTGAAGCGCCACGCCAGCCACCGCCCTCACGAAGAGAGCTCGCCTGATGACCGTTGATGTCAGCCCGCAAGCACAGCCGGAGTCGCCTGAGCAGTCCAGCCTGAGCACGGCGGCTGCCCGCAACCTCGCCACTACGACCAAGTCCGCCCCGCAGATGCAGGAGATCACCTCTCGCTGGCTGCTGCGGATGCTCCCCTGGGTGGAGACCAAGGGCGGCACCTACCGGGTGAACCGCAGGCTGAGCTACACCGTCGGCGACGGGCGCATCGACTTCATTCAGGACGGCGCCGACGTCCGGGTCATCCCCCGCGAGCTCGGCGAGCTGGCCTTGCTGCGCGGCTTCGAGGACGTGGAGGTGCTGACTGCGATCGCCGACCGGTGCGTCCAGCGCGACTTCCGTGCCGGTGAAACGCTGGTCGAGCGCGGTGCGCCCGCCGAGCAGATCTACCTGATTGCCCACGGCCGGATCAGCCAGACCTCTGTCGGCAAGTACGGCGACGAGGTCGCCGTCGCGGTACTTGCCGACGGCGACCGGTTTGGTGAGAACGCCCTGCTGGACGCCGACGCCCGGTGGGACTACACGGCCACCGCCGTAACCGCTGGCATTCTGCTCACGCTGTCCCGCGCGGACTTCGCCGCCGTGCTGTCCGCGGCGCCGAGCCTCCAGGCCCACATCCAGCAGTTCAGCTCGCTTCCCCTCCAGCGACAGAACCGTCACGGTGAGGCCGAGATCGCGCTGTCGGCCGGCCACACCGGCGAGCCCGAGCTGCCGAGCACGTTCGTCGACTACGAACTGAAACCACGCGAGTACGAACTCTCCGTCGCCCAGACCATTTTGCGGGTCCATGCGAGGGTCGCCGACCTCTACAACGAGCCGATGAATCAGACCAAGGAGCAGCTCAGGCTCACCATCGAGGCGCTGCGCGAGCGCCAGGAGCACGAGATGATCAACAACCGGGAGTTCGGCCTGCTCCACAACGCCGACTTCAAGCAGCGCATCCAGACCCACTCCGGTCCGCCCACCCCGGACGACCTCGACGAGCTGCTCTGCCGCCGCCGCGGCTCCAAGCTCTTCCTCGCCCACCCCAGGACGATCGCGGCCATCGGGCGTGAGTTCAACTCCCGCGGGCTCTACCCGAACCACGTCGACCTCGGCGGGCAGCAGGTCCCGGCCTGGCGCGGAGTCCCGATCCTGCCCTGCAACAAGATTCCCATCACCAAGGAAAACACCAGCTCCATCCTCGTCATGCGCACCGGAGAGGACAACCAGGGCGTCATCGGTCTGCGCCAGACCGGTCTGCCGGAGGAGTACGAAACTGGCCTGTCGGTGCGCTTCATGGGCATCGACGAAAAAGCGATCATCTCCTACCTCGTCACCACCTACTTCTCCGCCGCCATCCTTGTGCCGGACGCGCTCGGTGTGTTGGAGAACGTACAGATCGCCCGCAGGCACGACTAGAGGACCTGCCCCACCCGGCAGCTACGACAGCCCGAACCTTCCGGGCTGGCCAAGCATGCCCAGAATCCGGGGCAGCCACTCACGCCACCAAGGAGCCATGGATGCCCAACCCTGAGCTTTCCCCTCTACCGTTGAGCCTATCTGCGGCTGCTCCCCATTTCGGGTCGTACGTCCTCACCAATGCAGCCGCCCGCGCCTGCGACATCAAGGCCACCACCAGCAGCCCTCCTGTGCCTTCCGTGCCTGTCCCGCCCTCCGCCGATGTCCCAGCCGCCGAGGCACGGACACCGAGCAGCGCGGCTCTGGAACGGATCCTGCGTGGCCCCAGTGGCCTGGGCACGACGAGCCTGTACCTGGCGCGGCGCGAGGAGCCGCCGGCGCGACCGGAGCCGTCGGCGGCTCCAGCGGAAGGCAACCCGATCCCAGGCCTCTACTACCACCCGGTGCTGGAGCCCGACCCCGTGCGGGTGGAGGAGGTCAGCCACAGGATCAAAGCCTGGGCGCTGGACGAGGTCGACCTGTACCCCGACGAATGGGAGGAGCAGTTCGACGGCTTCTCCGTGGGGCGCTACATGGTCGCCTGCCATCCAGACGCTCCCACCGTCGACCATCTGATGCTCGCCACGCGCCTGATGGTCGCCGAGAACGCGGTAGACGACTGCTACTGCGAGGACCACGGAGGCTCGCCCATCGGCCTCGGCGGACGTCTTCTGCTGGCGCACACCGCCCTCGACCCCCTACACACGACGAAGGAGTACCAGCCGCAGTGGGCGCAGTCGCTCCATTCGGATGCTCCTCGACGTGCCTACCGCTCCGCCATGGAGTACTTCCTCCAAAAGGCCAGCCCTTCCCAAGCCGACCGGTTCCGGCACGACATGGCCCGTCTGCACATGGGGTACCTCGCCGAAGCCGCCTGGGCCCAGACGGAGCATGTCCCCGAGGCGTGGGCATATCTGGCGATGCGCCAGTTCAACAACTTCCGCCCCTGTCCCACCATCACCGACACCGTCGGCGGCTACGAACTGCCGGCGGACCTGCACGCTCAGCCCGCGATGCAGCGGGTCATCGCGCTCGCCGGGAACGCCACCACCATCGTGAACGACCTGTACTCGTACACCAAGGAACTCGCCAGCCCCGGTCGGCACCTGAACCTTCCCGTGGTGATCGCCGAGCGTGAGGGCATCTGCGACCGCGAGGCCTACCTGAAGGCGATCGAGGTCCACAACGACCTCATGCACGACTTCGAGGCCGATGCTGCAGCCCTGGCCGCCGCCTGCCCCCTCCCGAGCGTGCAGCGCTTTCTGCGGGGCGTGGCGGCGTGGGTCGACGGCAACCACTACTGGCACCAGACCAACACCTATCGCTACAGCCTGCCCGATTTCTGGTAAGAGGAATGGACTTATCTGTGACCAGCACCGAACTCACCACCCCGGTCACCACTTCCACTGGCAACTCCCCGTTCATTCCCGCCCCGGTGACTCCCTACCAGGAGGACATCGCCCGCTACTGGGACCACGAGGCCAGGCCCGTGAACCTGCGTCTCGGCGATGTCGACGGTCTTTACCACCATCACTACGGCATCGGGGACGTCGACCACGCCGCCCTCGGCGACGCCGACGACAGCGCATACGAGAAGAAGTTGGTCGCCGAGCTGCACCGCCTGGAGTCGGCGCAGGCCGAACTCCTCCTGGACCACCTCGGCCCCATTGAGCGTGGCGACACGCTTGTGGACGCCGGCTGCGGCCGCGGCGGCTCGATGGTCATGGCCCACCAGCGCTTCGGGTGCAAGGTCGAGGGCGTCACCTTGTCGGCGAAGCAGGCTGACTTCGCCAACCAGCGTGCCCGCGAACTCAGCATCGAGGACCACGTCCACGCCCGCGTCTGCAACATGCTCGGCACGCCTTTCGAGACCGGGCAGACCGCGGCTTCGTGGAACAACGAGTCGAGCATGTACGTCGACCTGCACGACCTCTTCGCCGAGCACTCCCGCATTCTCGCGTTCGGCGGCCGCTACGTGACCATCACCGGCTGCTGGAATCCGCGTTACGGCCAGCCCTCGAAGTGGGTCTCCCAGATCAACGCGCACTTCGAGTGCAACATCCACTCCCGCCGAGACTACCTGCGCGCCATGGCCGACAACCGTCTCGTACCGCAGGCCGTCATCGACCTCACTCACGCGACCCTGCCCTACTGGGAGCTGCGGGCCACATCCTCCCTGGTCACAGGCATTGAGGAAGCGTTCATCAACTCCTACAAGGACGGCTCCTTCCAGTACCTCCTGATCGCAGCCGACCGCATCTGACTGGGGTCAAAGGGTCGCAGGTTCAAATCCTGTCGTCCCGACTTGCGAAACCGCAGGTCGAAGGCCGTTTCCGCAGTGATGCGGGAGCGGCCTTGACGCGTTTTTCAGGCCTTGTGAGCGCGGTGTGACACCGCCGATCTGATGTAGCGGCGGATCATGCTGCCCTGCTCCTCGTGGCTGGCGTGGTCGGTGCCATCGAGGGCGAAGTAACGCAGGGCGGTGGGCTGGGCCTCCAATGGTGGCACCGTTGGTCGTGGTGTTCGCGCTGGTGGCCCGGGAGCGGCTGGCCGCAGCCGCTGCTGGCCGTGGCCTCGCGCGCTGACGGCTCAGGTGTGCCGCAGTGTCGCGGTGGCGATCTCCAGGAAGTCGCGCAGTAGTTTCTCGCGCCGGTCCGCGGCAACGGCCAGGCAGGTCTCGATCCCTGGGGCGTCTGTGACGGGGAGGTGGGCGAGGTCGGGGCGGGAGTAGGACCGCGCGACGCTCAGCGGGATGAGCGCGATGCCGTGCCCGGAGGCGATGAGCTCGAACTTTTCTTCAAGCGACGACGTCCGCCGCTTTGGTGCGTCGAGCATTTGCTCGCCGTCGAGGTCTGCGGAGGTGAGCTCCTGACGACACGCCAGGGGGTGTGCTGCGGGCATGCAGGCGACCCTGGGCTCGTGGCCGACGGGAATGATGTGCAGGCCCGACTCGTCGAACGGTCGCCGCAGATAACCGACTTGGGCGCGGCCGTCCCGGAGCGGCCGGTCCTGCTTCCACCAGTGTGCCGGGACGACGTCGATCTCGACGTCCGCGTGGCGCGACGTGAACGCCCGGATCGCATCCGAGACGTGCAGCCCGGGGGAGAAGGCGACCACGAGCCGTTGGACGCCCTGATCGACGTCGTAGACGCGCCGGACCGCCGCGGCGACCGACGGGAGAATCTGCTGCGCCTCCTCGTAGAGCTGTTTGCCGGCGGCGGTCAGCTCCACGCTGCGGGTGGTCCGTACGAGCAGTGTGCACCCCAACTCCTGCTCGAAGGACCTGATTTGACGGCTGAGCACTGGCTGTGCGATGTAGAGCTGTTCTGCCGCCCGGCCGAAGTGCCGGTGCTCGGCCACCGTGGCGAAGTAGCGGAGCTTGCGCAGATCGAGATCCATGCCCTGAAGGTATCAATTGTCGGGAAGGGTATTGGACGCCGCGGATGGCCGCCCCGAGACTCGACGCATGATCGTCATTACCACTCCCACCGGCCAGATCGGCAGCCGGCTCTTGGAGATCCTCCTCGAAGAGACCCGCACGCGCGGCGAAGAGCTGCGCGTCATCGTGCGTGACCCTGGGAAACTCCCCGACGCGGTCCGCGCCCGCGTCGACGTCGT
Source organism: Streptomyces sp. NPDC020096 (assembly GCA_040631425.1). GTDB lineage: Bacteria > Actinomycetota > Actinomycetes > Streptomycetales > Streptomycetaceae > Streptantibioticus_A. Next base: position 61,538 of record JBEYJY010000038.1, on the reverse strand, counting down.
CACCGGCTCGCACGGTGACGCTGAGGTCGTCGACCGGGCCTTTGCTGGCGCGGACGCCGTCTTCTGGCTGGTTCCCTCAAATCCACAGGCGCCGAGCCTGGACGCCATGTACTCCGGGTTCACCCGTGCTGCTGCGAAGGCGTTCACGACCCATGGAGTAGGACACGTCGTCGGCGTCTCGGCGCTCGGCCGGGGCACCCCCGTTGCCGGCCGCGCCGGGCACGTGACGGCGTCGCTGGCGATGGACGACCTTATCGCGAGTGCGGGCGTGGCCTACCGGGCGCTCGCCAACCCGACGTTCATCGACAACCTGCTGCGGCAGGTGCCTTCGATCCGCGACGACGGCGTGTTCACCGACACCGTCGCCGCCGACCGCAAGGCACCGACGGCCGCCACCCGGGACATTGCCGCGGTCGCCGCTGGCCTACTGCTCGACCGCTCGTGGACGGGGACGGGCGAGGTCCCGGTGCTGGGCCCCGAAGACCTTTCGCCGAACGACCTGGCGCGCATCATGTCCGACGTGCTCGGCCACCCGATCCGCTACGAACGGCAGACGCTCGACGAATTCCGCGCCGCACTCGCCGGACATGGCATCGGGGACGCGCTCGTGCAGGGCTACCTCGACATGATGCGCGCCAAGGACGACGGCCTCGACGACGGGGTGCGGCGCCCCCCGCAGACTGCGAGCCCAACGACCTTCCGCGAGTGGTGTGAGCAGGTCCTCAAGCCGGCGGTCCAGGCATGAGCGTCGGGACCGCTCTCATCGTCGGGGCGTCCCGGGCTCTCGGGCTCGGCCTGGCCACCGAGTACGCGCACCGGGGTTGGGACGTCATCGGGACTGTCCGGGGCGAGCGGCGCACCGGCCTCCACGACCTGGCCGAGGCATCCGATGGTCGCGTCACCGTCGAGTCGCTGGACATGACGGAGGCGGAGCAGATCGCCGCGCTACGCGAACGCCTGGCGGAGCGCACCCTCGACCTGCTGTTCGTCAACGCCGCCATCACGCGGGGCAACATTCCCGTCGGCGAGGTCCCGACGAAGATGTTCGTCGAGGTCATGGTCACCAATGCACTCAGCCCGATGCGCGTGGTCGAATCCCTCCGCTCGCTGGTCGCGCCGACCGGGACCATTGGCGTCATGTCCTCGCGCCAAGGCAGCCTCAGCCTGAACACCAACGGCGGTCAGGACGTCTACCGCGCCAGCAAGTCCGCCCTGAACCAGTTGATGCGCAGCTACGCCGCCCGGTACGCCGACGCCGCGCACACGCTGCTGCTCATCTGTCCCGGCCATGTCCGCACCGAACTCGGCGGCCCGGACGCACCGTTGACTATCGACCAGTCCATCCCGGGGGTGGCGGACACGATCGATCGCCACAGCGGCGAACCCGGCCTGAAGTTGCTCAACTACCAGGACCAGCCCGTGCCCTGTGGGGTTCCAAAAGTTCACACATGCGCTGACCTGGGATCTTCTGGATCAGGTTGTTCGCTGTCTGCCGGTCGCGTGGTACTCGTGGATCAGTCCGTCGAGGACGTCGCGGGGCTCGATGCGCTGCGCGGGGAAGGGGGCGATGGTCGAGTCGTCAGCGGGAGCACGCAGGTGCAGGGCGCGGTGGGGCCGACCGCTGTTGTAGTGCTCGGCATACGCGTGGAGGACTCGGCGCACGTGCTGCTCGTTGTAGACGAGAAGCTGGTCGGTGCATTCGGCACGCACGGTGCGAACGAACCTCTCGGCATGGGCGTTCATCCGGGGTGCCTGCTGAGCGCTCTTGAGGATCTCGATGTCCTCGGCTGCGAAGACCGCGTCGAGCGCGTGGGTGTACTTGCTGTCGCGATCGCGCAGGAAATGGCGGAAGCGCGAGACGCGATCGCCGAGATCGGCGAGGAGGTTCCGGGCGAGCCGCGTGGTCCAGGCCGTGGAAGGAGGGGCGGTGACGCCCAGGATGTGTACGCGCCGGGTGCCGACCTCCATCATGAAGAACACGTACAGCCGTTTCAACGTGACCGTGTCGACGTGGAGGAAGTCCGCCGCCAGCAGGCCGGAGGCCTGGGCGCGTAGCAACTGACGCCACGTCGGAGCGTTTGCCCGTTGCGGCGCGGGATCCAGCCCCACGCCGCGCGGGATCCGGCGGACGGTCGAGGTGCCGACCCGGTGCCCGGGCCGGCGCAGTTCGCCTTGGACCCGGGTATAGCCGCAGCTGGGGTTCTCCCGGCCCAGGCGCACGATCAGCGCGGTGAGCTCCTCGGATATCGGCGGGCGGCCGGTACGCGGGGGCTTCGGCCTCCACTGCGAACGCAGCAGTAGCCGATGCCAGCTCAAGAGAGTGCCAGGGGTGACCAGGCGATGGCGTCGCAGCCTGGGCGGCAGGTACCGGCCGAGAGCGGCGAGGACCGCCCGCTCGGGCCAGGTCAGGCGCGGACGGCGGCCTAGCTGTCGGCGCAGCACCGCAACCTCATGCCGCAGCACCAGTAGCTCCACGTCCTTTGCTGTCGCGGATCGCGACAGCAACATAAGCAAGCCGAGCAGCCGACGGAAGACCAGATACAGCATGCGCAACGCCATGCGATCTGACCGTGTCACGATCGCCCAGGAGCGCAAAGCACCGGCTCAGACTATGCGCGGACTTTTGGAACCCCACAGCCGTCCGCCGTTCTTCCGGAGCACCCACACTGATAGCGTCTCCGCCGTTGTTGAGGGCGTGTCACCGTGCACGCATCGGACGGGGAGGATGAACGCACCATGATGGGCCATTCGCACGCGGTGAGCGGTGCCCTGCTCTTCGCAGGCACCACACCTTTTCTGCCGCCGTTGTTGATGCACACCCACCTGACGCCGCAGGAGATTCTGATGGGAACGGTGCTCTGCGCCGGGGCCGCGCTGCTGCCGGACCTGGACCACCACGACGGCACCATCGCCAACTTCCTTGGCCCGGTGTCCAAGATCCTGTGCCGCCTCGTGGCCTGGATTTCCGGCGGCCACCGCCACGCCACCCACTCGCTGTTCTTCGTGGCCCTGATGACCGCGGGCACCTGGGCCGGAGTGGCGTACCTGGGCCGGCCCTTCACGCTCGGCCTGACTTTCTTCCTCCTGGCCCTCGCGGTCCGCGCGCTCAACCTCTGCCCGCCCGGCCACGGCTTCTCCGCCTGGGGCACGATCGTCGCCGTGGCCGGGATCAGCACTGCCGTGATCGCCAAGTTCATCCCCTCTGCCCCCGGCTGGCTGCCGTACGCCGTCGGACTGGGCTGCCTGGCCCATCTGCTCGGCGACTCCATCACCAAACAGGGCGCGCCGTGGCTTTGGCCTCTGAAGAACCGCTACGAGATCGTCATCATCAAGCACAGCGGCAACAAGCTGGAGACGGAGATACTCACCCCGATCATGGGGGTCGCTACCGTCGTCCTGCTGTGGTTCACGGCGCTGTCACCGCATTCCTTCAGCTAGAGGTGTGTCCGACGGGTCGGTCGATTGCCCGTCCCGCGTGAAAACCTGGGTTCGGGCCGGTGAGCTGGACCGTTCCTCTGCGGGAGCGGCGTCGGCCCGAGGATGATGAGAGTCCATGCGGTGGTCAGGGTGGCTCGGGGCCGATGAGTTGGTTCGGAGCACGTTGCTGGAGGGTTCGGTGTGGTCGATGGGTGTTGTGATGGTCTGCGTACTCGTCGACGACGAGTCGGAGGTGCCGCGGTCCGGTGATCAGGATGCGGTCGGTGGCTTCGCGTCGGCATGATTCGATCCAGCGTTCCGCGACCGCGTTCATCCGCGGAACGGCGGCCAGTGTAGGAATCACCCGGACGCCGACTGCCCGGAAGACCGCGTCGAAGCTGTCGGTGAAGTACGGTCCGCGGTCCCGGATGAGGAACTTGATCGACTCGGCGCCGTCGCCGAGGTCCATGAGGTAGTTGCGGGCCTGCTGGGTGATCCAGGGGCCGGTTGGATGCCGGGTGACACTGGCGATGTGCACGCGGCGGCTGCCGTGCTCGATGTAGAACAACACGAACCAGCGCCGCAGGAAGACCGTGTCCACGTGAAAGACATCGGTGGCCACGATGGAGGAGTCCTGGGCCTTGAGGAAGGTGGTCCAGGAGCGGTCCGTACGCTGGGGCGCGGGGTCGGTCCCGGCCTTCTCCAAGATGTCGCACACGTTGGAAGCCGCGACCTTGCGGCCCAGGCCCAGCAGTTCGCCCTGGATCCGGCGGTATCCCCAGTCGGGATTCTCCCGCGCCAAACGGATGACCAGCCTCCGCAATGCCTCCGGCTTCGGTGGTCGGCCCGGACGCCGACGCGGATACGTCCGCTTCCGGGCGATGAGTCGCGCGTGCCACCTCAAGACCGTCCGCGGGCTGACCAGCAACGTCAGTTGCGCACGTTTCTTCTTGCCCAGCAGTCGCAGCAGCGCCGCCATGACGGCCTGATCGCTCAAGGCGAACCGGGGTCGCGTATGGGTGCGTTGCATGACAGCGAGCTGGTGGCGAAGTATCAGGATCTCGATGTCCTTCGCCGCACCTGATTGAGCCAACAGCGCAAGCCGCCGGAAGATCTGGCACCCGAGCTGGTAGATCAGACGTATTGCCACGACTTCAAATCATGCTCTAGGCCAGCCATCAAGCGCCTGCCCTGTGGCTACCTCGTAACGCCGAACTTACAGGTCAGCGTGGGTGACACAGTTTCCGGCCCCCACAGGACGCCATCAAGAAGTCCTATGGCAGGACCCGCCCATGGCCAACTACTCCGCCCACTTCCCACTACGGGACATCCACTTCCACGGGACCTGGATCCGCGCAGAACAGCTGGTCCTGGTCTTCTACGCCGCCGCCAACACCCAGCGCGGCGCGGCTCTGAGTTCAACTCATTCTGAAGCGAACCTTAAGCGTGCCTGATGGACCTCTTCGGGGACCGAAGGCAACTGGCGAGTGAGTGACTGCCAGTAGCGGCCCCCTATACCTAATGCAACGTGATCGATTTACGCAAACCCGCCCAGGCTTACCCAATCCGATGGGTCCGCGAAAGGCTCAAGCGGATCCGTACGCCCCTGCGACTCCTCTGACTACTCGTCAGTAAATTAAGGGAGTTGACGTGGAGTCATTTGCGTGGCCCATGAAGATGATGTAGTAATTTGCTTGCGCTTTCCGGAACATGGCAGGTCAGGGAGGTTGTCGCTGGTTATTCGCCGCCATTCGTCGTTGCGTGGCAGTTGGTGGGCGCGGCGGAATTAAGCGGTAACGGAGTGCGCATGCGAAAAGAGTCCGGCCCGGGCAGGCTCGAACCGTATTTCGCGCAATCGCCCATAGGTCGACCATGCATGGCCTTCGCGGGTGGCGACTCGGCGTACTTCAGCCTCAACCGCCCCATGGGCTAGGCAATAGATTCCCCCCACATCTCGAAAGAGTCTCTCTATGCTTCTTCCCCGCGTCGTAACTCAATGGAGACCATTAGCGGTTATTGCGGTTACCGCGATCGTCATTGCGATCCTGTTCAGTGTTGGTAACGCCCGGGCTGGTTCGGTAACCGGTACCCTGACCGGCGGTCAGGGCCACTACAGCACCATCAATGAAAGGTCATCGTCCAGCCTTTCCGCCCGCATCGTCGGCCAAGCCGCAGTCGGCAGCACCGTCTCGATGACCTGCCGTGTCCAGGGTGACACGGTGGAGAACGACCCTCGCTGGGTCTGGTCCGAGTCCGGATCCTTCTACATAGCCGAGGCGTTCATCAAGGGGAACCTCGGTAACCTGCCGACCTGCTCGCCCTCGCGCTCCAACCCCAGCGGGCGGGTGGCCCTCACCATAGACATGCAGAAGCAGGTTCAGGATGAATGGTGCTGGGACGCCACCGGCCTGACCATCGCCAAGTACTGGGGTTACACCCAGTACAACCAGGACGACTTCTGCCGGCTTGCGGCCCAGAACGGCAACGTCAGCTGCGACGACCAGCCCGCCACGCTCGATGACATCGCCAACGGCCTGGCCAACATGGGATTGAGCAACACCGGGTACGACCTCGACCGCAACGCCTCCTTCTCCGAGGTCGGCAAAGAGGTCGCCGGCGGCCGCCCCTTCGCCGTCCGTATCGGATGGAATGCCGGCGGCGGCCACATGAACGTCATCTACGGCTACGACCCATCATCACAAATGATCGCGGTCGGTGATCCCTGGCCGTCCACCCAGACCTACACCTGGTGGAACTACAACGACTACGTCAACAACTCGTCGTTCCAATGGACCCATTCACGCATAGGGATACACAAGTGAGGCGGGCGGCAATGCGCGACAAACCAATCTCTCAGGAACGAAGCGCTGCTCGTCTCACGGGCCTGTCCCTGTCCCTCGGTGCGGCGGCGGCCCTGCTGTCCACCGCCTTCTGCGGGCAGGCACAAGCGGTCGATGATCCGAGTGCCATCCCCGACTACCAGGGCGCACGGCAAGTGCTCCACACCGCGCAAGTGCACAACGCCGTCTTCCAATTCCTCAGCGCAGCAGCGAACGTTGGCGCCGACGGCGGCTCCGGCTCCGCGACGCCGATGGCTTCGAGCACACAGGACGACCAGCAGGCGTTCAGCTTGAACGACCCGGTCGCGCTGTACGAGCTCACGCCCGACTTCGTTACCGGGAAGGCGAAGCCCACCCCCGGCAATGTGGCGCGCTTGTCGTACTTGGCCTCCGTGGCGAATGGTGCCAACGGGCACACGGCGACGGTCTTGCTCTCCTCTGCGGCTAGAAGCGACGGTGGCAGTTGGCATTTGGCGGGCGTGCGCGATGGCAACAGCGATGTCACCTACGGCCAACAAAGCAGGGGCCACTCCATGGTCTTCACCGAGCCACAGATCCACGCCTGGTACCGCCTGAACGACAACACCGTCGAACCCCTCAACCAGGAAGCGACCTCAGGGTTGCACGGCAAGCAGGCGGTCACGCTCGCCGCCTACCAGAAGCTGGTCCACAACCGCTACGCGGACAAACTCCCCGGATCCGCGTACGACGGCAAAGGGCTAGCTGGCGGCTACGGTCTTGCGTCCACGCCATCCTCTCCCTCCCCGGCCCCCCTGCGACTCGCCGGCTCGGCAGCGGTGGCGGTCGCGCTTGCCGGCGGCGCCATCGCGGCATGGCGCGGCAAGCGCAAGCGCCGCAGGCAAGTTGACGGACCACGCTGACCTAATAGTGCTTCGTTAACTTCGTCTCACTTACCCCGAAGCCGCGTACGGCGGCGCGGCGTTCGCGCCCCGCTTCGGCATCGGCACTCCTGATGGGCGCCGCCGCCCTGTCGGCCCCGGCACCCGCCCGGGATCCCCCATACCCAGGGCAGCAACGGTGCCCATCGGCCCGCACGCACCTGCCGACGCAGCCGCCTTCCCGGCGGACCGTCGGCCTCAAAATCCCCATGCGCCCAACGCGGCGGCAAACAGCCGGGGCTTGACGACACGACCACCAGCACTGGAGACCGCCTGGGCCGGTTCTCACGGACTCCAAACAAGCCAACCTGTCAGGCCCCTGACATTCGAGAGGAACATCAATGAGTCGTGCTGCCCACAAGTGGAAGACCATCAGCGGCAAGACACGCGTCACGATCGCGCTTGCCACGGCCGGAACGATCGCGGCTGTGACCGTCGGGGTCTCCTCGGCGAGCACCGTCGCCCCCGGCCACGACCAGGCCCCCAGCCAGGCGCCACAAGCCGCGAACACAAAGCACCCGTTCGGTCTCGGCGCTGTTTTGTCCAATTCGGCGTGGCGGCAGTCCGTGCTGCGCAGCGGAACCGTTGAGCCGAGGTTGGAAGCCACCGCCCCTCGCCCGACGGCTGACGCCGCCAAGCGCAAGAAGAAGCGCCAGACCCTTCCCACCAGTGTCGATCTGACCAAGTACGCCGCCACGCCGGGCAACCAGGGGCAGGTCAGCTCCTGCACCGCGTGGTCCATCGACTACTCGGCCTACAGCATCCTGGAGCACGAGCAGGGGATCTCCGGGGGACCCCAGGCGCCCATGTATACCTACTCCCAGATCGTCCAGGGGCAGAACGTGGGCACCTCGGCGCAGGCCAACTTCCAGATAGCCACCACACAAGGCGTCGACTCCAAGTCCGACTACCAGCAAGGGAACTTCGACTACACCACCCAACCGACCGCGAACGAGACAGCCAACGCCGCGCACTGGAAGCTGTCCGGCTACACCCCGCTGCACACCGGCAGCCAAATCCAGAGCGATGTGGAATCGGCCCTCGCGCAGGGCGAGCCAGTCGTCATCGCGATCCCGGTGTACGACAGTTTCTACTCGCTCACCCCGGAGCAGGCCGCCTCCTACACGTACTACCCGTCCTCCGGCGAACAGTACGTGGGCGGTCACGAGATCACCATCGTCGGCTACAACAGCAAGGGCGTGCGGGTCGAGAACTCTTGGGGCACCAGCTGGGGCGACCACGGATATATCAACCTGTCCTGGAACTACCTGGCCAACCAGGTACGAGAGGCCAACGCCGTGGGCAAGCTCATCAAGCAATAAGGGCCCCATAGGCCCCGCCTAGCCGGGGCTGGCCGCGAGCCTGTCCCGCGTGAAAACCCCGGTTCGGTCTGTTGATCAGGCCGTTTGTCTCGGCGTGTTCAGGCTGCTTGCCGGTACTCGTTGATGAGCCCGCCGAGGATCAGGCGGCGCTTGATCCTCTCATGCGAGGGGTTGGCGATGGGGTGGTCGGGCCGGGGCGGGTGGAGTTGGCATCCACGGTGCGGTCTTCGTCCGTTGTAGTGCTGGACGTACTCGTGCAACACGGTGCGTAGGTGGTGTCGGCCGAAGATGAGTATCCGGTCGGTGACCTCCGAGCGGACGGTGTGTACGAACCGCTCCGCGTAGGCGTTCGCTCGCGGACAGCGTGGGGGGATCTTCACGACGTTGATGCCTGCGCCGGCCAGGACCGCGTCGAACGTTGCGCTGAACTGGCCGGCTCGGTCCCGTACCAGGAACGTGAAGTCGGATGCTCGGTTGCCTAGATCGAGTAGGAAGTTGCGGGCCTGTTGCGTGGTCCATGGTCCGTCCGGGCGATCGGTGACGCCGAGAACGTGTACGTAGCGGGTGCCTACTTCTATCGCGAAGAACGCGTACAGTCGCAACAGGGTGACCGCGCAGTCGACGTGGAAAAGGTCGACAGCCAGCATGGTTGAGGCCTGGGTGCGAAAGAACTGCCGCCATGTGGTGTCGGTCTGCCGCTCGGGTGCTGGGGGTATCTTCAAGTGCTTGAGGACCCTGCGGATTGTTGAAGCGCCCACGCGGTGGCCGAGCTTGAGCAGCTCGCCCTGGATCCGCTGGTGTCCCCAGGAGGCGTTCTCCAGGGCGAGTCGTTCGATGATCGCGGCGATTGCCTGGTCTATCGGCGGGCGACCGGTTCGGTTCGGGTACGTCCACTTCTTCGTCACCATTCGGCGGTGCCACCGCAGAATCGTGTCTGGAGTGACCAGGGGGTGCCGCCGCAGTTGGCGCGGCAGCCGTCGGACCAGCGCAGCGAGGTACGCGCGGTCCGCCCAGTCGAAGCGTGGCTTGGGGTTCGTGCGGCGTAGCACCGCGACCTCGTGACGTAGGACCAGTAACTCGATGTCCCTGGAGACAGAGGAACGGCTGAGCAGCAGGAGCCAGCCGAGCAGCCGGCTGAAGATCAGGTAGAGCAAGCGCAGCGACACAATCCGAGATCGTTCCCTGCGCTTGCTGCTCTACTCATCGCCGCTGGTCACAGCGCGGAGCACTGTTCTGGAACCCCGCACGCACCGACGCCGCCGAATCCCCAGCCGGGCAGAGGCGGTGAGTGTGCGCGCAGGTTGCTCAGCAAGGCGCCGACGGCGATGACGAAGACCAGTGCGCTGGCGGCGCCCGCGAACAGACGTAGTACCACCCATACCGGCACCGCATGGGTGGCCGGCATCGCGGCCAGTGTCAAGGTCAGCACGATCAGCGAGCCGCGCAGCGCGGCGCGCGAGCGCGTGAGTGCGGGCACGAGAATGCCCGCGAGCGCGCCGCCGAGGTAGCCGATGTAGTTCGCGCTGGCCAAGCTGGCGCCCGCCGACGCCGTCAGGCCCGCCTGAGTGTGCATCAGGGGCAGGATCGGGGTGAACGCGAAGCGGCCCACGCCCATACCGGCCGCCAGCGCCGCTGCGGCCTGACAGACGTACGCCCGAGGGGATGCGGGCCCGCTGCCGGTGGGGACGGTCGGGCCGGTGCGAGAGCGGGTGCTGCTCACGACGGGTCCTTGTCGGGGATGGTGTCTGGCGCGAAAACCCGTGCCGGCGGCGGCCGCCGCATCAAGGGGTCGGCGGCGGCCGCCGCATCAAGGGGTCGGCGGGGAGCGCCTCGGCCGGGGGCCGTCACAGGGCGGAATCGTTCTTGCCCGGGCCGTTGGGGTGCGACTGTAGCGGGGTGACCTTCACGTTCATCCACGGACGCAACGGGAGGGTACCCAGGACCTTCTCGTGCAAGTCGGCCTCGTCCGCGGCGCGCCAGATCCCGAGGCTGCGCAGCTCGCCGACCGGGCGCCACAGACGGAACAGGTGCCCGGCGGCCGCCAGTTCCGCGGCCCGGACGGCTTCGGCGGCGCGGCGGCGGTCGACCTCGGCCTCCTCAGCGCCCTCGGGGATGGTGGTGGTGATCTCGACCAGGAACTCTTTCATGGTCCTTCTCCGTCTCTGCGCGGGGCACCTGGGTGTGGTGCTTTCCCGTTCACGGTGTGCCCGCCGCTTGACCGCCTGCCTTCACTGGGACAGGGCATGGGCGGCATCATGACCCGTCGTGCTGCTCCGTCTGACCTACCTCGCGGTCACGAACACCTTCGCCCTCCTGCGCCTGCTGCCGATATGCGATCGTGAGAAGGAAATTGCGATCCTGACGCTGCGCCACCAGTTGCTGGTCCTGCAACGTCAGGTTGGCAGACCCGGGTTCACCGACACCGACCGCGGGCACGACCTGGGCCGGCTTCCTGCGCAGCCAAACCGATGCAATTCTCGCGTGCGACTTCTTCGAGACCCGCGCCCTGACCGGGGCACGCCTGTACGTCTTCGCGGTCATCGAGCACGCCACCAGGCGCATCCGGATCCTCGGCGCCACCGCGCACCTCACCGCACAGTGGGTGGTGCAGCTCGGCCGCAACCTCGTCATGGACCTACAGGACGCGGGGAGCACAGCCAGGTTCCTGATACGGGACAGGGATGCGAAGTTCACGGCAGCCTTCGACATCGTGCTGGCCGACGCCGGTCTGGAGATCGTGCTCAGCGGCATCCGGATGCCGAGAATGAACTCCGTGATGGAGCGGTGGTACAGACCTGCCGACGCGAGCTGCTGGACCGCACCTTGATCTGGAACGAGCGCCACCTGCTGCGCGCGCTGCGCGAGTTCGAGTCGTTCTACAGCGAGCACCGCCCGCACCGGACGCTGAGCCAAGCCGCACCACTGCGAGCGCTACCCACGCCCATCGCGGACCCGGACCAGATGACCAACCTCGACATCCACAGACGCGACCGACTCACCGGCGTTCTCGACGAGTATCGATATGCCGCGTGACCAGCGCGGATGATTTATGGGCACCCGTAGGGTCAGTAAGCGGCATGCCGTGAGATCACCCCGGCATCACTACCCGACGCCACGGCGAGAAGCTCAGCGGGCGGGATCGGAACGCCGCGGCTGGGACACGCCCGCTATCGGGTGATTGCGCCGTTGGGGGACACCTGGCGACTATGTAGTTGGTCGTGATCTTTGTCTGTGAGCGGCGCTGTTGCGCCGCCGCCGTGCTCTCCTCGCCCGTCCGTTCATGGAGGGTGGCGTGAAGCGTGTTCTCGTCGTCTACTACTCGCAATCCGGTGACGTCCGAAACGCCCTCGAAGCACTCACCGCTCCCCTCCAGGCGCCTGACGTGGAGATCTGTTGGCTGCGGATCGACACGGCGCCCGCCTACTCCTTTCCTTGGGGCGCGCGTGAGTTCTTCGACTGCATGCCGGAGTCCCTCAACGGCGAGCCCCCGCCGCTCGCCCCCGTCGGCCTTGACCCAGGCGAACGCTTCGACCTCGTCATCCTCGGCTGGCAGGTGTGGTTCCTGTCGCCGTCGCTGCCAATCCAGGCGTTTCTCACCGCGTCCGAGGCCGAAGTCCTGCGTGGCGCGCGTGTGGTGAGTGTGACGTGCTGTCGCCAGATGTGGCAGCGCGCCTACGCCAGGGCTCGTGCCCTCATCGCGCGCGCCGGTGGTCGGCACACCGACAGCATCGTCCTGACGCACCAGGGTGGTTCGCTGGCCGGATACATCACCGCGCCGCTGCTGATGATCACCGGGCGTCGCGACAAGAGGATCCTGCTGCCCGCCGCCGGGGTCGCGCGCGGCGACATCGACGCGCTCGGCCGCGTCGGCGAGCGGCTGCTCGAAACCCGGGACCGCTGGGCCGACCCCGAGCCCGCCCCCCTGCTGTCCGACGTGGCGCCGGTCAACCTCGACGTCGGCTCGTTGCTGCCCGAGGCGGCCGTCGTGGCGCCCATGGAGGCGATCGCCCGGCTGGCCCGGCGATGCGGCAGACCCGGAAGTCTCGCGCGTCAGCCGGTGATCGGGCTCTTCGTCCTGATGCTCGTGACCTGGCTGCCCGTCTTGCTGCTCGCGTCGGCGCTGCTGACGCCCGTGCTGCGCGTCGTCTTCGCGCGTCGCCTCAACCGTTACGTACGCGGTCTACGGCCGTAGCCCCTGCTCTGTACAACCAACCGAGAGGATCCAAAGACCCATGCCCGCGTACATTTCCGGAGTCGGCGTCGCCCTGCCCAACCAGCCCGTCGACAACAGCCGGATCGAGGACGTGCTCGGCCGGATCGGCGGTGCCCGGTCGCGCACCAAGGCGATGGTGCTGCGCAACAACGGCATCAAGACCCGTCACTACGCCATCGACCCGGCGACCGGCGAAGCGACCCACACCAACGTCCAGTTGACGATCGAGGCGGTCCGCGAGCTGTGTAGGCGCACAGGTTTCCAGCTGGCCGACCTGGAGACCCTGTCCTGCGGCACGACCATGCCCGACCAGTTGCTGCCGAACCACGCGGTGATGGTGCACGCGGACCTGGGCGCGCCGCCGTGTGAGGCGGTGAGCACGGCCGGGGTGTGCATGTCCGGCCTGACCGCGTTCAAGTACGCCTACCTCAGCGTGCTGTCCGGCGCGAGCAGGAACGCCGTTGCGACCGCTTCGGAGACGGCCTCGGCGGGCCTGCGGGCGCGGTACTTCGCGTCCGACCACCGGCCCGCCGACGCGGACGAGGACGCGTCGGTGGCCCGCCTGGACGCCAGCCCGGTGGTCGCCCTGGAGGCGGACTTCCTGCGCTGGATGCTGTCCGACGGCGCGGCCGCCGTCCTGGTCACCGACGAACCCCGGGGCGCGTCGGTGTCGTTGCGCGTCGACTGGATCGAGACCATCTCGATGGCGCACCTCGCCGACCCCTGCATGTACATGGGTGCGGAGAAGGGGAAGGACGGGTCGTTCACCGGCTGGCGGCAGAAGGAGACGCCCCGCGACGCGCTGGAGGCCGGGCACTTCTTCATCAAGCAGGACGCGCGGCAGCTCGGCGAGCTGATCATGAAGCTGCTCGCCGAGAGCATCACGGTCCTGAAGGAGCGGCGGGACGTCAGCGGCGAGGACTACGACTGGTTCGTGCCGCACTACTCATCGGCGTACTTCCGGCAGCCGGTCATGGACACCTTCCGCGAGTGCGGGCTCGGTGTCCCGGAGGAGAAGTGGTTCACCAACCTCAAGTACAAGGGCAACACCGGCTCGGCGTCGGTGTTCATCATGCTTGAGGAACTGCTCAACGGCGGGCGCTTCGAACCAGGGCAGAAGGTGCTGTGCTTCGTGCCGGAGAGCGGCCGGTTCTCCTACGGCTTCATGCAGCTGACCGTGGCCTAGCGGCTGCGGGTGGTCCCCTGGCGGCCGTCCACCGGCCGCCGGGGGACCGACGGTTCAGCCGACCGCGAGCGGCGACGTCTCCCGCGCGAGGATCCGGGCCACGGCCGCGCACAGCACGCCGGTCGCGTCGCCGGGTTCGTCCGCGTGCCGCATGCCGACGTGACCGTCGGGACGGATGAGGACGCAGCCGGCGAGCCCGACGCCGTACAGCGCGGCCCACTCGCCGTCCTTGTCGGTCCACGGGCAGCCCGGGCCGACGCGCAGGACGGCCACGTCGATCCCGTACCTCTCGCGGACCACGGCGGCGGCGCCCTCCCAGGCGTCGCCGCGCGGCCCGGCCAGCACCGTGAACCCGTCGCCGGTCGCGTCCACCAGAGCCACACGGTCGCCGTCGGGCCCGGTCAGCCACAGGTGCGGCGCTCGGGCGCCGGGGCGCGCGGTGGGGCGGTAAACCGACACGCTCGACACCGGCGCCTCGGTGCCGTCGTCCACGATGGCCGCGGACTCGTAGAGGTAGCCGAACGTCTGGCCGTTGAACAAGGCCTGGTCGCGTTGCGCCGGGACGGCCGCGGCGATCCCCGCCCGCAGCACCTCGCCCTCGGCGGACTCCTCGTCCTCCACCGCGCGCAGCGACTCCGGGTCGGCGAGCAAGGCTCCCGTGGGCGCCAGACCCTCCGCGTTGGCCTTGCTCTGGAGGGCGTTGGTGACGGCCACCGGGCGGCGTTCGGTCTCGTAGGTGTCGAGCAGCCCCTCACCGGCCGTGCCGCGCAGCACGTGGGCGAGTTTCCAGGCGAGGTTGTGGGCGTCCTGGATACCGGTGTTCATGCCGAAGCCGCCGGTGGGCGGGAACCGGTGGGCGGCGTCCCCGGCGAGGAAGACCCGGCCGTCGCGGAAGCGGCGCGCGATCGCGGTCTCCATGCGCCACGGGAAGACGCCGTGGACCCGGACGTCGAGCCCGGGTGCGCCCACCGCGTCTCGGATGATCCGCGCGCAGCGTTCCCCGGTGAAGTCGCCGGGCGTGTCGCGCGTGGGGTCGTAGCCGAACAGGTAGGTCCAGCGGTGGCGGCCGTCCAGCGCGATGAACACGCCCTGGGTGTCCGGGTTGACGATCCACCACAGCAGGAACGGCCGCTCGCTCTGGTAGTCGGCGAGGTCGGCGGCGAAGTGGACGCCGATCATGTGCGCGGTCGCCTGGAACTCGTCGTTGGCGATGCCCAGGTGCCGCCGGATCGCGCTGCGGGCGCCGTCGGCCGCGATGACGTATGCCGAGCGGAAGAGGCGCTCTCCGCCGTCCGGTACCGCGCGGGCGCGGGTGGTGACGCCCTCACCGTCCTGGTCGACGGTCAGGACCTCGGTCGAGAACTCCACGGTGACGTTGGAACTCGCCGTCGCCGCCTCCAGGAGCAGCGGTTCCAGCACGTCCTGCGGACACGAACGCAGGATCTCGCTGGAGTCGTTCAGCGCGGCGTGCAGGGCCTGGGGGTCGTCGTCGACCATGAGCCGCCCGAGTTCGCGCCCGGCCATGCGCGTCATCCACCCCATGCCGAGGCCGCGCTCGGGCGGGAGCGCGGCCTCGGCGACAGCGGCGGACAGCCCCCACTGCCGCAGGATCTCCATGGACCTGGCGTTGACGACGTGAGCCTTGGGATGGGTCGCCGTGCCCGTGTGCCGGGCCACGACGTGGGTTCTGATCCCCGCCCGGCCCAGCAGGATCGCGCAGGCGAGCCCGGTCGGGCCCGCGCCGACGACGAGGACGTCGATCTGTCGAGTGGAGGTGGTCATCGAGGAACTCCCAGGGTGGGGCTTGAGCGGGACGAAAGGCGCCCTACTCGGCGGACCGCCGGGTCCGCCCGGGGGCGCGCACGAGCGAGCAGGCCGCGACCGCGACGACGACCGCGGCCGCGAGCAACGCAGCGGACATGCCGCTCATGAACGCCTCGCGCACCCCGGCGGCCAGCGCCGCGCCCTGCGGCCCGGCGTGCCCGGCGACGTGGACACCGCCCGCCGGCGAGCGGCGCACGGCCTCGGCGGCGTCCTGCGGCAGGCGCGAGACCGCCTCCGGAAGGGACGCGCGGTAACGATTGCCGAACACCGAGCCCATCAGCGCGATGCCGACCGCCGCCCCGACCTCGCGGGTGACGTCGTTCACCGCCGAGGCGACGCCCTGCTTGTCGCGCGTGAGCGAGCCGGTGATGGCCGACGTGCCGACCGCGCCCGTCATCCCGACGCCGAGCCCCGCCACAAGAAGGCAGGCGAGGAACGGCAGGTAGCCCGACCCGGCGTCCAGCGACGCCATCGCGACGAGCCCGCACCCCAGCAGCAGCAGGCCGGTGACCATGACCGCGCGCACGCCGAAGCGCGCGGCCAGACGCGGCGTCGTCTGCGACACCGGCACGACGACCAGGCCGATCGGCAGCAGCGCCAGGCCCGCCTTCAGCGGACGGTAGCCCAGCACGAGTTGCACGTACTGCAACCCCACGAAGTAGAACCCGAACACCGCGAGGAACTGCGCCGCGATCGTCACCGACCCCGCGCGGAACCCAGGGATGCGGAACAACCGTGGATCGAGCAGGGGTTCGTCAGCGCGCAGGCCGAGGACGACGTAGGCGACAGCGGCCAACACCGAGACCGCCAGGGCCGCGACCACCAGCGGCTCGCCCCACCCCACGTCGTTGCCCTCGATGAGCGCGAAGACGAGCGCGCCCGGCGCGATCGCGGTGCACACGGCCCCGGCCACGTCGAAACGCCTGGGACGCGCCTCCCGGGTCTCCGGAGCGAACAGCACCGCCACGACGCCCGTGCCGAGAGCGGCGGCGGCCGCCGCGGTGAAGATCGACCGCCAGGAGAACCACTCGAGCAACGCGCCCGACGCGAGCAGCCCGAGGGCGACGCCCGCGGCCGCACACCCGGCCCACACGGCCACACCGCGCGCCCGCTGGTCGACGGGCAGCACGGCCGTCATCGTCGACAGCGTCCCGGGCATCATCATGGCCGCGCCCAGACCCATGACCGCGCGCCACGCCACGAGTTCGGTGTTCCCCGAGGCGAACGACGCGGTGAGCGCCGCCGCCCCGAACACCGCCGTGCCCGCGACGAGTACCGCCCGGCGGCCGTAGCGGTCGCCGAGGGCGCCCAGCGGCAGCACGAGGCCCGCGAGCACCACCGTGTAGCCGTCGACGATCCACGTCAACGACGTGGTGGAGGCGCCGAGGTCGAGCGCCAGCTGGGGCAGAGCCAGGTTGAGGGCCGACATGGACGAGGCGACGAGGATCAGCGCGAGGCACATGGCGGCCATCGCGCCGCGCGGGTTCGGGTACACGGGGTGCACGTTCCCGCCGCGCGACCCGGCTGCTGTGCCCACCGCGGCGGTGGCTTCCGCGACAGCGGTGACGGGCAGCGGCTCCTGGCCGGTCGGGCTGTTGGGGGGATGCTCGTGCACGATCGCTTCTTCTCCAGTCCAACCCACAGCGATTGTTCGACTACCCATCGTAGTCGATGGTAGGTGTTAGATGTGCGGTGCGACGCTGTGATCGGCCGGGGCTGGTCGGGCTCAGGTGAGCGGGTGCGCGGGCTCCATCGCGAAGTTGCCGAAGAACACACGGTGCGCGCGCCCCGGTGTCCACGTGCTGCGGCCCTGGCCGCGCAGGTCTACCGCGTACACCTGGAAGTGCTCGGCCAGGAGGGGGATGGCCCGCTCGTAGCCCCATCAGGACTCGGTCTGCGCGGGGATCAGGAGCAGCGCCGGCCGGGTGGGCTGGCCTGCCACGACGTAGTTCATCCGGATCTCGCCGAGGTCGACCAGGTGCTCTGGGAACGCGTGCGGGACGAAAGTCTCCGCACGGTCGGCTGCTTCGAGGTGGTTCATGGGTGACGGCTCCTCGTGCTGGGGCCGGTCGGCAGTGACCGGGAATAAGTGTTCTGGGGAATGCGGCTTGCGGGACTGGTGTGCCGGGCCGCGCCGCAGGGGGGTGTCAGTGGCTGCTGAGCAGGTCCAGCACCTGGTCGTAGCTGCCGTTCGCTTCGGCGAAGCGGAGGAATTTCACGTTCTCGACGAGGATCTCGCGGGCGTCGGGCTGGGTTTCGAGGAGGGTCATGACCTCGGAGAGGAAGTCCTCCAGCGGCATGGCACTCTCCGCGTTCTCCTGGCCCATGAGCGCGGTGCGCACCGCAGGCGGCACGAGCTCGATCACCTGGATGCCGGTGTCCGCGAGTTGGACGCGGATGCCGCAGGTCAGCGAGTGGATGGCCGCCTTCGTGGCGTTGTAGGTCGGGGTGAGTGGCAGCGGCACGAAGGCCAGCCCCGACGAGACGGTCATCGGCGTCGCCTCCGGCTGCGCGGCGAGGAACTCCGTGAACGCGGCGATCACGCGCAGCGGGCCAAGCAGGTTGGTGACGACCGTGGCCTCGGCCGTGCTGAGGAAACCGGCAGTGTGGAAGTCCTCCGGCTGCATGATCCCGGCCATAGTGATCAGCACGTTCGTCTCGGGGAAGCGCGTCTGGACCGTCTCGGCCGCCTCCTTGAAGGAGGCGGGGTCGGTGGTGTCGATCACGACGGCCTCGATACCGGGGTGCTCGGCGGTGATCCGGCGCAGCTGCTCCTCGCGGCGTCCCGCGATGGTGACCTTGTTGCGGGCCTTGTCTGCGGATACTAGGGAGGAATCGGGTGGATCCGATCGGACGTTGGTGCGTGCTGGTGCGTGTCAGGCGACGGTGGGCAGATCCGTTGCGGTGCCGGTGAGCTGGGCGGTGCGGGTCCACAGCCGGGCGGCCGTTGTGGGATCGAGGGCGGCGGCAGCGGGCTTGCGGATCGTGGGGTGGCCCTTGACACTGCCGAGCCCGTTCGGGCCCACGTAGGAGTTGCCGGGGATGTCCTGCGTCGCGGCGAACAGCGAGGGCAGAGCGCCGTGCTCGGCATCGTTGAACAAGAACCGCAGAGCGCGGGTCATCTTGCCGGAGGAGGAGTGGCGGGCCAGGTTCGTGGAGGCGATGCCGGGGTGCGCGATGAGCGACTTGACCGGGCTGCCGGACGCGGAAAGGCGCCGCTGCAGTTCGGTGGAGAACAGGATCAGATTCAGCTTCGAGTCGTTGTAGGCGTCCAGGCCCTTGTAGGGCCGGTTCCGCCCAGTGAGGTCCTCCAGATGCGGCTTGCCCATCCGGTGCAGCTGTGAGGAGACGGACACGACCCGGTCGGTGATGTGGGGCAGGAGCAGGTTCGTCAGTGCGAACGGTCCGAAGTAGTTGGTCGCCATCTGCAACTCGAACCCGTCGGGCGTACGGCTGAGCGGTACGTCCATGATCCCCGCGTTGTTGATCAGGACCTCGATCCCGCCCGACCACTCGGCCGCAAAGCGCCGGATCGAGGCGAGGTCGGACACGTCGAGCTCACGTACCTCGGTACGTCCCTGGAACGTGTCGGCGACCGCCTGCCCCTTGCCCACCGACCGGACGGCGAGGACGACGGTCGCGCCCACGCGGGCCAGCTCACGCGCGGTGATCAGCCCGATCCCACTCGTCGCCCCCGTGATCACCACGGTGCGCCCTGTCATGTCGGGTAGATCGGCTGCGGTCCATTTCGTCATAGTGCCTTCCCATCGTTCCGGCGCAGGCCGGTGGGGCCGCGCTCACTCTCTCGGGCCTCCAGGGCCCCTGTGACCCAGTCGATCCGGCGCCGCGACGAGGAACAAGGACTCGCTCATCCACTGATCGGCAGGCCGTGGATAACCGTCGGCCCTCTCGCCACACTGGTCAGGAACGAAGGTCGCGGTATATCGGCGGCGCGCCGCAGCAGGAAAGAGGGATCATGGACCGCTCGGAACTCGCGGATTTCCTGCGGGGCCGCCGCGAGGCCCTGCAGCCCGAGGACGTCGGGCTGCCACGTCGGCCCCGGCGGCGGGCCCGCGGCCTGCGCCGGGAAGAGGTCGCCGAACTATCCGACATGTCCACGGACTACTACGCCCGCCTGGAACGGGGAACGGGCCTACATCCCTCCGAGCAGATGATCGCCGCGATCGCCCGCGGACTGCGCCTGTCCCTGGCGGAACGCGATCACCTCTTCCTGCTCGCGGGCCACGGCATACCCCGGCGTGCCCTGCGCGGTGACCACGTCAGCCCGGGGCTGATGCGCATCCTCGACCGGCTGCAGGACACCCCGGCGCAGATCATGGGCAGCCTCGGCGAGACACTCGTCCAGACCCGGCTGGCCACCGCGCTGCTCGGCGATCAGACCCACTACACCGGCCCGGCCAGGAGCGCCGTCTACCGGTGGTTCACCGACCCCTCGTCGAGGCTGATCTACCCGGCATCCGACCACCCGGCCCACGGACGCATCTACACCGCCCAACTGCGGCGGGCTGCAGCCGAGCACGGCCCGCACTCACCGGCCGCAGCCCTCGCCAACCGTCTCCTCGACGAAAGCGAGGAGTTCGCGGCCATCTGGGGCGAGCACCAAGTCGGCCTCACCTACACAGACGAGAAACGCCTCATCCACCCCGAGGTCGGCGAACTCACCCTCCACTGCCAGATGCTCCTCGATCCCGACCAGGAACACTCCCTCCTCGTCTTCACGGCGACACCCGGCACGGAAAGCTACGACAAACTGCAGCTCCTGACAGTCATCGGCACCCAAGAGTTGACCGGCGGCGACCCCGTCGCCCACCACGGTGTCTCCGGCAGTCCGCCAGGTCAGAGCAAGAGAAGCTGCTAACACGCTTCGACAAACCGCCGGACCCCACTTCAAGAAACCATCGTTTTCTGAAGATCACCCGGCGGAGTCGTACGGACGCCACAGAGCCTTCAAAAACCTGTGGGTGCCGATAAATAGACTCTTGCAAGATTTTCGTGATGGGGTGACCGGGCGTCGCATCTGCGTCATCTTGCGGAGTGTGCCGAGTTCGCGCTTGACGGAAATCTCATCCGTGCAGGTCAAGCAGCGTGTTGATACTCGTGGATGACTCCTCCCAGGCGATCGTGTCGGCGTATGTCGAGGCGGGCGATTCGTCCAGGGTCGGTGATGGGTTCGGGGGCAGCGCGTAGCGGTGCTGCCTGGTTGATGGCTTGGTGGGGCCGGTGGGCATTGTGGTGCTGCTCGAACTCGTGGAGTGCCTGGCGGAGATGGCGCTCGTTCCAGATGAGAGTCCGATCGAGGAGTTCGTGGCGGAGCGTCTGCACCCGCCTCTCCATAGTCGAATTCATTCTCGGCATCTGGACGCCGCTGAGGACGACTTGTATGCCGGCGTCGGCGAGTACCTGGTCGAAGAGCTCAGGGAACTTCGCGTCGCGGTCGCGCATCATGTGCCTGGCCTTGGCGGCAGCGTCCTCCAGATCCATCACCAGGTTCTTCGCAGCCTGGGCCCCAACCGGCGGTCGGATGTGCAGTCGTACCCAGGATCCGCACGCGGCGGCGGGTGTGCTCGATGCCGGCGAAGGACAGTGTCCGGTCGGACGAGCAACCGCAGTTGGCGCAGCACTTTCCGGGGTAGCGGTTGAACGAGGGCTGCCAGGAAGGGTGGAAGGGGCGATGCCGCAGCGCGTGGCCCGGACATCCTCCCTGAGCCCGGCCATGGCCCCGGCGCCCAGCCACCCGTGCCGTCGCCAACGAGCTGACACGGCTCCTGCCGGGCTGACCCCCGACGGCTGCCGCCGTTCCGTGGGGTTCGGCGGCAAGTGCCGAGCCCAAGGCAAAGAAGATCCGCGGGCCGACCCGGTAACAAGTCGATCAGATAGCGAAGAACAAGCAACATCGATAGGCCTACTCGCCCCCACTTCCAGTCGCTTCGCGAATGTCTTGTGGATTGGCGTCGACGGATTGGTACGACTACTCACCTGGCGCGACGCATCGGTCACACGTGCTGCGTGCCTCCATTCGATTCCGTGTGGGTGATCCGTGCTGCCGTCGGCTGCTCTTGTGGGGATCCCGCCGGTGGACGAGGTGCTGGAACAGCCCGCGGGTTGCGAACGAGGAAAGGGCAAAAGCGGACCATGACGCGGTGGTGGCCGGAATGACTGCTCTGAGGGCGGAAGCGGCGGGCGTCACCAACGCGGTGCTCGCCGCGGCGATCCGCCCGAGTTGCTTCAGCCGGACGGTTGGACGGCGGCCTACACGGTCGATGACGAGGAATTCGGGCGACAAGCCGGATGCGACACCGCGCGAGAGGTGCTCATTGGACTTTGCAAGATCTGACGGCGTATCGCGCCTCACCACCTCCGCGAAGATCGTGGTGGCGGGCGGTTTCGGTGTGGGCAAGACCACGTTCGTCGGTGCTGTGTCGGAGATCAACCCGCTACGAACCGAAGCCGCGATGACCGCCGCCTCGTCGGGCATCGACGACCTGACGCACGCCCCGGACAAGACCACCACGACGGTGGCGATGGATTTCGGCCGCATAACACTCGATGACGACCTCGTCCTGTATCTGTTCGGCACGCCGGGACAGGACCGCTTCTGGTTCATGTGGGACGACCTGGTGCGCGGCGCCATCGGTGCCGTGGTCCTCGTCGACACCCGACGACTCGCCGACTGCTTTCCCGCCATCGACTACTTCGAGAACTCCGGGATGCCGTTCGTCATCGCCCTCAACGGGTTCAACGGCTGCCAGCCCTACGACCCCGACGAGGTGCGAGAAGCCCTCCAGATGGGATCCGAGACGCCCATCATGAGTATCGACGCCCGCCAGCGCACCGACGTGAAAGGCATTCTCATCGCGCTGATGGAACACACCTTGATGGCACGGATGCGGTAGTGCGCATCGACAGCCTTCGAAAGCCAGTCAGCAGGGATTGGCGGTCGCCGTACCGGCCCCCAATTCCCCCGATACCGAAGGAGTCTTGTGCCCGGAATCGAAGAATGCCTATTCGATGCCATGGCCCTGCCCGGGGCGCGCGGCGCTGCCGTCGTCGACTGGAGTAGTGGTCTCGCGCTCGGCACGGTGGGAGAAGCATGCGGCGGTGAGCACGAGACCTCCGCCGCGGAAGCGGCGGAACTCGCCCGACTGGCCGCCGAGCACACGGTGTTCGCCCGCCGGAGCGGTGCTGATTCAGAACCGTCGAGCACTGTGCTCTTCGCCGAGGACGTCATCGTCACCACGCGCGCGGATCTGCATGTGCTGCGATTCGTGGAGACGACCTTCGATAGCAGTGTCTTCATCCATCTGTGGCTCGATCGGAGGGAGGGAAACCTGGCTCTGGCCCGTTTTCGTCTGCAAAACCTGGCCACGCAGCTGGTGTTCGCATGATCTCCGGTTCCTCCCCCTGCCTGTTACGACTGGCCGATGAGCGGGCCACCGGCGCCCTGCTATGTGATTCCGGAGCCATCTATCTCGCGGACGGCGATGTGGTGCATGCGGAGAGTCCGGCCGCCCCGGGTATCGAGATTCTCCTTGCCGCCAGTGGACGACTCCCCGGCGAAAGCTGGCGCGCGGCCGTGGATCGGGCGGGGGCACGTCGGCGCGTCGGGCGCTTCCTCGTCGACAGCGGCCAAATGGCGATCGGCGAACTGGAGATCTGCCACCTGTGCGCACTCTTCGACGCCAGCTATTTCGTCCTGTCCCATGGTGACGGAGCGACTCGCTTCCGCCCCGGCGCCGAGCACTGGTTCGGCCCGCTACGGCCCGTCCGCGCGAAGGCGGTTGAACGTGAGAGCCGACGCCGTAGGAAGCTGCTGGACGGCCTGTGGCCCCACCCGCAGGTCGACACCACGCCCGTGGCGCGGCGTCAGGTGCCCGGCGCTCCCGTGGTCAGCAGCCGCCAGCGGGCGGTACTCGACCTCGTGGACGGTGAGCGTACTGCGAGCGCCATCGCCCGATTGCTGGGTCGCCCCGCGTTCCACACGCTGGTCGACATACGACGCCTCGCCGCCATGGGGCTCATCGAGACGCCCGCGACCGCCCTGCCGTCCCGCCCCGCCACTTCCGTCGCGTCAAGGGCTGCGAATTCCGCGGGCATCTCGACCGACCTGGACATCGCGTTGCTGCGCCGAATCCGTGATGCCTTGGAGGCGCGACTGTGAAGTGCAGCCATGTCCCTTCGCCCTGCACAGCGTCATGAAGCGCCTGTTGCGGCAGCGCGCTGGAAGGAAGCGGTTCATGACCGTAGCAACAGATGTCAGTGACGAGTTGCGGAGCTTGCGAGCGCGAGTGCCCCACCTCACCGGAGCCCTGGCGGCCAGTGTCGACGGGCTGGTGATCGCCCAGGACGCCGCGACCAGTGAGGCCGAGAGCGTCGCGGCACTGACCGCGGCCGCCCTCGGCGTGGGAATACGACTCGCCGACACCGCCGAGCGGGGCGGTTTCCTTGAACTGCTGGTACGTGGCGAACAGGGCTACGTAGCCATTTACGCGGCCGGCTCATCCGCCGTCGTGACCGTGGTGGCGCAAGCGCGGGCCAATGTGGGTCGGCTGCACCTTGAGGTCCGCCGTTCGAGCGCCCGTATCGCAGAAATCGTCGAGGCAGCACTCGACCGGCCGGACCGGTCTTGAGGGATCTCCACTGAAAGGCACCGCTGCCCCGGCAACGCGAGAAACACCCTCCCAAGAGAAAGGAAGCAGCAGTATGGCTGCCGATATCGAAGCCGCTTTGAAGGAAACGATGACCTCGATCGAGGGCACGATCGGTGCCGCCCTCGTCGACTACACCAGCGGCATGGCGCTGGGGACGATTGGCGGCGGCAAGGACCTGGATCTGACCGTCGCGGCGGCCGGGAACACGGATGTCGTGCGGGCCAAGGCCCGCACGATGGACATGCTCGGCCTCAAGGACGAGATCGAGGACATCCTGATCACGCTCGGAACCCAGTACCACCTCATCCGACTGCTCACCGGACGCAGCGGGAAGGGCATGTTCCTGTATCTGGCGCTGGACAAGAAGCGCGCGAACCTGGCGATGGCCCGACACCAACTGAGGGCAATAGAGGCCAAGTTGGAGGTCTGACAGGACAAGACGCGAGCACATGGCAGGGCCGCCACCTGAGGGCACCGTCGACGGTGCCGACGACGGCGCAGCCGACCCCTGACACTTCGGGGCAGGACCCGCCGGTCGGGAAACGCCACGCCTGACCGGCTCGCAGCACACCGGCCGGGACCGACACACGCCGTGTCGGCCCCGGCCGACTTACGACCGGGGTGCGTCGGGACGGGTTCATCGCGCCGCCGTCGCGGTGCCGCTGGCCCACAGGGCGCCGCCCTTGCCGGGACCGCCGGTGCTCCGGTAGACAACGAGCGCCAGGGGCGGGAGGATCACCCCCGCGTGCGCGAGACCGGGGGCCGGTTCGCCGTCGGTAACTTGGTCGTCGCCGCGTCAACGACCAAGAACGCGAACACCGGCGCCGTCAACAGCGTTGCCACGGCCACCAGAACGGTGCCCACCGAGTCCTGCGCGGATCGCATGCTCTCTCCCGTCGTCAAGAAGCGCCAGCCCCTGTCCCTACGAAGCCGCGGCCCCGCCGGTTCACCCACGCTCGGTGAGGTCGGGAGCGGTCACGCTTCTCGGCCGCCCTGAACGACGGATGCGGCACCGTGGCCTCCTCGTCGCCCCTGAGCGCGTGGTCGGTGAACTGATGGCGGGGCGACGGGAGTTGAGCCCCTCGCAAGCCCGTGAGCGCGTTGAACACGTCCCGCGGACGTGCTTCACGTCGACGTAGACCAGGGCATCCGGGCTGGTCAGCCCATGGTTTTGGCGCCGTCCAGGGACTCGCGGATGATGTCGGCGTGGCCCGCGTGCTGGGCGGTCTCGGCGATGATATGCAGCAGCACCCGGCGCGCCGACCACCGTGTATTGGCCTCGAACCACGGGGCCTTCGGCAGCGGCTGGGAGGCATCCAGGTCGGGGATGCCGGCTACCAACTCGTCCGTCCGGCGGGCCACTTCGGCGTAGTCGGCTAGCACACCGGCCAGCGTCTCGCCGGGCAGCATCCGGAACTCATCGGCCCGCCGGGCCCAGTCGGCCTCGGTCATGGCGGTGAAGTCGCCTATCGCCGACGGTCCATTCCGGATGAAGTCCACCCAGCCCCGCTCGGCCGCGGTGACGTGCTTGATCAGGCCGCCCAGGCACAGCTCGCTGGCGGTGGTCCGCTGTCCGGCCTGCTCGTCGGTGAGGTCGCGGGTGGTGAAGCGCAGGAAGTGCCGGTGTTTGGCCAGCACCTCCAGCAGGTCGGCGCGCTCGCCGGTGGCGGCCGGA
This sequence comes from Streptomyces sp. NPDC020096, assembly GCA_040631425.1. GTDB lineage: Bacteria > Actinomycetota > Actinomycetes > Streptomycetales > Streptomycetaceae > Streptantibioticus_A. Next base: position 35,493 of record JBEYJY010000038.1, on the reverse strand, counting down.
GCGTCGGCCAGGTCACCGGTGGTCGGTTCGTTGACGGTCGTGGTCTCGCTCATGGCATTCGCCTTCCGTGGTTCCTGCTTCTCTCGGGCAAGGACCACGCTAGGAGCCATAGCGGCCACTTTCTGACCTGAATTTGCGGAAGAATCAGGGACATGGCGAACACCAGCTCCCGGACGCTGCGGCTGCTGTCCCTGCTTCAGACTCACCGCTACTGGCCGGGCGACGAACTGGCGGAGCGGCTGGGAGTCTCGGTCCGCACCCTGCGCCGGGACATCGACCGGCTGCGTGAGCTGGGTTATCCGGTCGAGGCGCAGCGCGGCGTCGACGGCGGTTACCAGCTCGCCGCGGGCGCCGCGCTGCCACCGCTGGTGATCGATGACGAGGAGGCGATCGCCCTGGTTGTCGGGCTGCAGGCCGCCGCGCAGGGCGCGGTGGAGGGCATCGCCGAGTCCTCGGTCCGGGTGCTGGCCAAGGTGGTGCAGGTGATGCCTGCCCGGCTGCGGCGCCGGGTCGAGGCACTGCGCGCGATGACCGTGCCCGCCGACTGGGGCGGTCCGGCCAGGGCGGGCGTCGACCCGGGTGTGCTCACCGAGGCCGCGCTGGCCTGCCGGGACGGCGAACAGCTCCGCTTCTCCTACACCGCCGCAGACGGCCAGTGCACCGACCGGCACGTGGAGCCGCACCGGTTGGTCTGTCTCGGCCGCCGCTGGTACCTGGTCGCTTACGACCTCACCCGGCACGACTGGCGCACCTTCCGGGTCGACCGTGTCACCGCGCCCCACGGCACCGGCTCCCGGTTCCGGCCCCGCGTGCTGCCCGCCGCCGACGCTGCCGAGTTCGTTCGCGCGAGCCTGGACAGCCTGCCCCGCCCGTACCGGGTGGAGGTCCTGGTCGAGGCCCCGGCCGCGACCGTACGCGAACGGATCGGCCGGTGGAGCACGGTCGAGGAGGTTGATGCCGAGCGCTGCCGGATGCTGATGACCACCGACTCCCTGGACTGGCCGGCCATGGCACTGGGCGTGCTCGGCGCTGACTTCCGCGTCCTCGACCCGCCCGAACTGCTGGACCGGATCCACAACTGGGGTGCCCGGTTCAACCGGGCCCAGGGCTGAAGCGGCCACCCTGACCGACGATCTCGCCGACCGGGCCCGCGTCCGCGTCATCGCCCACGTCAACGAGAAGCGTGCCCGCAACCCCGAATAGCGCCAGGAGAACTCACTCTGAGTACATCCGACCGTCGCGGAAACTCGTCACAACAACCATGAGCGCGGTGACGTACGTCGCCGCGGCGATGTCGACCACTTCTCCGACGTTGTGGGTGCCGATAAATACATCCCCTCAGGTCAGGCGGTCATGTGCGCTGGGGGGAAGGGGTGTGAAAGTCGGTCGTGGGCGAAGGGGGACAGCGATGCGTGAGCGTTTGACGGCTGATCTGTTCGGAGGGATACGGCTCTTGAGGGAGGTCCAGGGCGTGTGATCAGTCCCACCGCCCGGTACTGGGGGTCAAGGGGTCGCAGGTTCAAACCCTGTCGTCCCGACTTTGGGAGACCTATCAACGGCCCATCCCCCACGGCCTCCAGGATCTCCTGGGAGCAAGGTCATCTGCCGTGATCGCCTCGGCGGAGTGATCCACGAAGACAAGCAGGTCGCATAGGGCGGCCGAGTGTCTGGAACCCACACGCATCACAGCTTGTGCAGCTCGTCCAGTGTCTGGGTGAGCCAGGTGATCCAGGACCTCTCCTGTTCCATCCCCGCGCGCAGGACCAGATGCCGGAGCCGGTCCTCGGTGGCGGGCCGGGCCTGCGAGAAGTCGCGCTCCTCTATCTTGAGGTATTCGGCCATCTGCCGCTGGTGCAGTTCGAGATGGCGTTCCAGTTCCGCGGCGAGTCCGGCCGTGCCAACCACCGCTGCCGCGCGAAGGCGCAGCAGCAGCGGGTCGCGGATGGGGCGGGGGTCCTCACTGCGGGCCACCCAGTCGGTCAGCTCCGCGCGGCCGGCGGGAAGCACCTCGTACTCCTTGCGCTGACCGCGCGTCGACTGCTCGGAGGGCAGTGCGCGGATCAGTCCGGACTGTTCCAGTCTTCCCAGCTCGCGATAGATCTGCTGATGCGTCGCCGACCAGAAGTATCCGATCGACTTGTCGAATCTGCGGGCCAGCTCCAGCCCTGACGAGGGCTTTTCGAGCAGGGCGGTGAGGATCGCGTGCGGGAGTGACATGTCGGCATCCTAGGAACCATGGGGGCTACACCGCCGCGGCCAGTTCGGTGCCCTGTCGGATGGCCCGCTTGGCGTCCAGCTCTGCGGCTTCGTCCGCACCGCCGATGAGGTGGACCGTACGCCCGGCGGTACGCAGTTCCTCGTACAGGTCGCGCCGCGGTTCCTGGCCCGTGCAGAGCACGATCGTGTCGACGGGCAGCACCTGCGGGCGGCCGTCGACCGTGATGTGCAATCCGGCGTCGTCGATGCGGTCATACACCACACCGGCGATCATGGTGACCCCGCGGTGCCTCAGCTCGGTGCGGTGGATCCAGCCGGTCGTCTTGCCGAGCCCCGCGCCGACCTTGCTGGTCTTGCGCTGCAGCAGGTGCACGGTGCGGGGCGGCTTCGGCCGTACGGGCTCGCGCAGCGCGCCGGGGGCGCGGTAGTCGGTGTCGACTCCCCACTGGCGGAAGTACGCCTCGGGGTCGAGGCTCGCGGCGTCGCCCGGGTCGGTGAGGTAGCCGGCGACGTCGAAGCCGATGCCGCCCGCTCCGACGACCGCGACCCGCTCCCCCGCCTCGACCGTGCCCCGCAGAACATCGAGGTAGCTGACGACGCTGGGGTGGTCGACGCCGGGGATGTCCGGGGTGCGCGGCGTGACGCCGGTGGCCACCACGATCTCGTCGTAGTCGGCGTCGGGAAGGTCCGCGACCGTGACGGGGGTGCCCAACCGCAGCTCCACGCCGTGGAGTTGGAGCTGCGTACGGAAGTAACGCAGCGTCTCGTCGAACTCCTCCTTGCCCGGGACCCGCCGGGCGATGTCGAGCTGTCCGCCGATGTCGTCGGCGGCGTCGAAGAGCGTCACGTAGTGGCCGCGCTCGGACGCCGACACCGCGAAGGCCAGTCCCGCCGGTCCGGCACCGACCACGCCGATGCGCTTGCGGTGCCGGGTCGGCGACAGCACCAGCTCGGTCTCATGGCAGGCGCGCGGGTTGACCAGGCACGAGGTGATCTGACCGCTGAAGGTGTGATCGAGACACGCCTGGTTGCAGCCGATGCAGGTGTTGATGGCGTCCGCCCGGCCGCCCTGGGCCTTGGCGACGAAGTCGGGGTCCGCGAGGAAGGGGCGGGCCAGCGACACCATGTCGGCGCGGCGGTCGGCGAGCAACTGCTCGGCGAAGTCCGGGGTGTTGATGCGGTTGCTGGTCACGAGCGGCACGGAGACCGCACCCATGAGCTTCTTGGTCACCCAGGTGTAGGCGCCACGCGGCACCGAGGTGGCGATGGTGGGGATACGGGCCTCGTGCCACCCGATGCCGGTGTTGATGATCGTGGCACCGGCCGCCTCGATCTCCTTGGCGAGCGTGATCACTTCGTCCAGCGAGGAGCCGCCCGGCACGAGGTCGAGCATGGACAGCCGGTAGATCAGGATGAACTCCGGGCCCACGCGCTCCCGCACCCGGCGGACGATCTCCACGGGGAAGCGGATCCGGTTCTCGTACGCTCCGCCCCAGCGGTCGGTGCGGCGGTTGGTGGCGCCGGCGATGAACTCGTTGATCAGATAGCCCTCGGAGCCCATGATCTCGACGCCGTCGTAGCCCGCGGACCTCGCCAGCTCCGCGGCCCGTACGAAGTCCCCGATGGTTTCCTCGACCTCGTCGTCGGTGAGTGCGTGCGGTACGAAGGGGCTGATCGGCGCCTGTACGGCACTGGGGGCGACCAGGTCCTGGTGGTAGGCGTACCGCCCGAAGTGCAGGATCTGCATCGCGATCCGCCCGCCCTCCCGGTGGACGGCGGCGGTGATGGCCGTGTGCCGCTCGGCTTCGGCCTCGGTGGTGAGCTTCGCGCCGCCCTCCATCGGCCTGCCGCGGACGTTCGGGGAGATGCCGCCGGTGACGATCAGGCCCGCGCCACCCCGGGCACGGGCGGCGTAGAACGCGGCCAGCCGCTCGAAGCCTCCGGGTGCCTCCTCAAGCCCGAGGTGCATCGAACCCATCAGCACCCGGTTGGGCAGCGTGGTGAAGCCCAGGTCGAGCGGGCTCAGCAGATGGGGGTACGCACTCATCAAGCGCCTCCTCGCGCAGTCTCGATGTGCCTGTTGTAGACCACCCGGACGCGGTTATGCAACTAGTTGCACAATGGTCCGCGGCACCGGACCTGTGGGTGCCGAAAACTGCGTCACGGGGTTCATCGCAGTCCTCTCACGATGGCGTTCCGTCCGGCATTGGCGAGCCGGACTGTCTACGGCGGGTCCGGTCGCGGGGAGCCCAGAGGGCCGCGCCGCACGATACTCAAGAATATGAGTAATCATGAAGCAGAGTAGAATGAGGGGGTCGGGTCGGGTACCCCACCGGCACCTCTCAGGCCCAACGGCTCAACACGGACAGGAGGCCGACGACCATGGCTCTGCGGCATGCGGTGCTGGCCGCACTGCTGGACGGCGAGTCCAGCGGCTACGAACTGGCCAAGGCGTTCGACGTGGGCATGGCCAACTTCTGGCACGCGCTGCCTCAGCAGCTGTACCTGGAGCTGACCAAACTGGAGAAGGACGGCCTGATCCAGGGCCGTGCCGTGATCCAGGAGACCCGTCCGACCAAACGGCTCTATTCGGTGACGGACGCTGGCCTCGCCGAGCTGGAGCGGTTCGCCGAATCCAGCGCCAAGCCGGCCTTCATCCGCGACGACCTCCTGGTCAAGGTGCGGGCCGTGGGCAGCGTGTCCGCGAAGGCCGTGATCGAACAGCTCGATGAGCGGGCACTCATCGCCGCCGCCAAGATCGATATCTTCGAGCGGTACTTGCTTCGCCAGCGCGGCGACGCCGATGAGCGAACGTTCCTGAGATCCGGCGACCGGATCGGGCCGTACCTGACCTGTCTGCGCGGCCTTCGCTTCGAGAGAGAGACGGCCGACTGGTGCGAGCAGACCGCTCGGATCCTCCGCGAACGATGCGGGGTCGACGCCGACACGTGACCGTGCCAGCGCCCCCGACGACAGCGCGGCGGCGTCGACCCCATCGAGACCCTTCCCTTTGTTCGCCCGATGGTGCAGCATACTCAAGAAAGTTACTACTCATATTCTTGTGTATCTGGAGGAGTCATGGAGACTGCCGCACGCTTCCGCGCCGCCGTCGAAACGCGCGATCACGCCGCACTGGAAGACGTGTTCACCGAGGACATCCGCTTCTACAGCCCGGTGAAGTTCACCCCCTTCGAGGGCAAGCCCATGGTGCTGGGACTGTTCAACGTCCTGCTGCGCACCTTCGAGGACTTCCGCTACATCGGACACTTCGAGGGCGTGGCCGAGACCAGCGCCGACGGCGACGAGGTTCCGTCGACGATCCTCCTCTTCCGGGCCACCGTGCACGGTAAGCAGATCCACGGCATCGACCTGCTCCAGTTCGACGAGACAGGCCGGGTCAAGGAATTCACCGTGATGATCCGCCCGCAGTCCGCGGTGCACGCCCTGAGCGAGGCGGTACTCGCCGGCCTGGTGGCCGACGGCCTCATCCCCAAGCCCGACGGCCGCTAACGAGGGCCGAGACGGGAGCAGCCGACCCTGCACTCTGGCGCACGGCTGAAGCCTCGCCGCCAGTCCAGCGCAAAGCCCGAGCACGTTCGACTGGACCCGGCGGGTGCCGAAAGCCCCATCCATGGCCTGTGACGTGCAGGTTTTCGTGAAACGGCCGCCGGTCGCCGGAAAGGCGTGTCAGGCTGATGGATCGTGCTGTTGCGACTGCCCTACTTCGCCGTGTCGAGCATGTTCGCCTTGATGCGGCTGCTTCCGATGAGCGAGGTTGACGGGGACATCGAGATGTTGACGCTGCGCCACCAGTTGGCGGTCCTGCAGCGGCAGATCGACAGGCCGCGCGTCACCCCGGCGGACCGCGCTTTCCTTGCCGCGCTCCTGCACCGGCTCCCCAGGTCCAAGCTGCGGCAACTGCACCTGATCGTCTCCCCGGACACGATCCTGCGGTGGCACCGGGACCCCATCCGGCGCCGCCACGCCGACGCCTCCGCCGCAAGCGGCCCGGGCGTCCACCGACCCATCGCAGCGTCCGGGTCCTCGTTCTGCGCCTGGCCCGCGAGGACTCCGCACCCGCATCCGCGGGGAGACGATCCGGTGTCCGCGCAGGACTCGTGGCAGCAGCCGGACGAGGGCGGCCAGCAAGGCTCGGTCCGGCCAACTGGGCTTGGGCGCGGCGACCTGCCGACGCAGCATGGCGACTTCGTGGCGCAAGATCAGTATCTCTGCCTCTTTGGCAGCCGCCGATCAGGGCAAGAGGACCAGCCACGCAAAGATGTGAGTAGCGATCAGCTAGAGCATCCGGACAAGCGCGAGGACCGATCCTGCCGCGCAGCCCTGCGGGCACGTCATTCGAGGTCAGACCTGATGAGGCCATTCTGGAGCGCTACGTGCGGTGCACCGTTCAGTTGCCTCGGTTGTCGGCGCAGATTCCCGTTTCCCAGGCCCAGGCGGCGATTTCGACGCGGTTGCGTGCGGTGAGCTTGCGCTGGACGTTGGCGAGGTGGGTCTTGACGGTGGACAGGGTGACGTAGAGTTCGGCGGCCAGTTCCTCGTTGGTGCGGCCGCGGGCGACGAGGCGGACGACGTCGAGTTCGCGCTGTGTCAGGGGTTCGGTCGGTCGGTCGGGCTCGCTCTTGTCGTGATGAGTTGGGCGGGTGGCCGCCCGGTTGCGTTGGGGTGCCATGTGCGCGAGCAGACGGACGGTCACCGACGGTGAGATGAGGGAGTTCCCGGCGGCAGCGGCGCGCACGGCCTCGGTGAGCAGGCTGGGGGCTCCGTCCTTGAGCAGGAAGCCACAGGCGCCGTTGCCCAGGGCGGAGTAGACGTACTCGTCGAGGTCGAAGGTGGTGACGATGAGGACGTTCAACGGGGCGTGGACTCCGGGACCGGCCAGGAGCCGGGTGGCCTCCAGACCGTCGAGCCTGGGCATGCGGATGTCCAGGAGACAGACATCGGGACGTAGCCGCCGGGCCTCATCGACCGCGACGGCGCCGTCCTGGGCCTCAGCCACGACCTGGATGTCCGGCTGGGAGTCGAGGATCATGCGGAACGCGGAACGGACCATTTCCTGGTCGTCGGCGATGAGTACCCGGATCGGCATGCCGCACATGATCGCAGGCGGCGCGCCCACGGTCAGGCGGGGAAGGAGACCGGGTCCAGGGGGAGGACGGCCAGGACGCGCCAGCCCCCGGTGTCCGCGCGCTCGGCGGTGATCCGCCCGCCGATCTCCTGGACCCGCTCGGCCAGGCCGACAAGGCCGAAACCGCCCCCGTCCGTCCTCGCACGAGGGGCCCGGCCGGAGCGGCGGCCGTCGTCGATCACCGAGACCTCAAGGTGATCCGGGGCTTCGGGCCGTGGTGCGACGGTCACCTCGACCCGTCCGGCGCCGGTGGCGTGCTTGCGGACGTTGGTCAGCGACTCCTGTACCACGTGGTAGACCGTGGTGGCGATCTCGGGCGGGAGCGGTCGGTCAGCGAGGCGTGGGTCCAGGGTCAAGGTGGCGGGCGGGCCCACGACGGAGAACTCCTCGGTGAGCTCCCGCAAACCGCCCAGGTCACCGGCGGGACGGGTGGTGGCGGGTGCGGTGGTGTCCCGTAGGGCGGAAACCATGGCGCGCATCGCCCCCAGTGCCTGGGAGCCGGCTCGCTCGATCTGGGCGAGCATGCGGTCCAGGTCCTCCGGAGACTGGGCCTGACCCGCCGCGGCCGTGAAGCGCGCGGCCTTGGTCTGGGCGACGATCGCCGCGACGTGGTGAGCCACGAAGTCGTGCAACTCCCTGGCGTGCTCCAGGCGTTGGGCCTGACGAATGCCCTCGCGCTCCCGGGCCCGCAGGGCGTCGCGCAGGCGCAGCCCCAGGCCCAGGACCACCATGAACGGCACTGTGCAAACAGCGAGGAAGGCGATCAGGTTCTTGAGGTCGTCGTCCCACTCGGCGATCCGCAGCGGTACCAGTACGGCGGCGACAGCCGGCGCCGCCGCCAAGGTGGCGGCCTTCAGGGGAGGGTTGCGCCGCACGGCGCGGGTGATCAGCAGCAGCAGTGCGCTCAGCTCCACCATGCCCGGGGTGTTTTCCGGGCGGTGCGGGAGCTGCGTCTCCACCACGGACAGGACGCACGAGAAGGTGGTGGCGACGGCGACCGACTGCCAGAACCGACGTTCCGGCGCGAACAGGGCCGCGAGGCAGAGCACTCCGGAGGCCGCCGTCGCCACGGCCACGGGCAGGTACGGCGCGTTGAGCCCTTCCAGCACGACGAGGGCGCCCAGTCCGGTGCCGACCAGGCAGATGAGGGCTTGCCGGGTGCGGGAGCGGGTTCGGAAAGCGGCGATCATGGCAGGTCACGCTACGGCAGCGGCGAGCGCGCCGCCTCAGCCTTTCGGCTGACGGGGCAGCGGCCGCTTCGGCTTTCCAGTGGATCCGCCGCCCCCGCATCGCGCCACAGGATCGAACCGCGGGGCGCCCGAGACCCTCGGGCGGTCCCCACTCCCTTCCCATGGAGAGCCATGCAGGAGCGATGTGCGATGAGCCAGAGGACGGGCGCCCTGTCGCCCACCGAGATGCCCGGCGCGGTGGTTGCCACCGCCGAGGGCCTGACCAAGGTCTACGGGCAGGGCGAGACCCGCGTCGTGGCGGTGGCCGGGGTGTCGGCCCGCTTCCTGCGCGGTGAGTTCACCGCGATCATGGGGCCCTCGGGGTCGGGAAAGTCCACATTCATGCACTGCCTGGCCGGGTTGGACACCCCCACTTCGGGCACGGCGCGGATCGGCGACACGGACCTGGGCTCGCTCAACGACACGCAGCTGACCAAGGTGCGTCGCGAGCGCGTCGGGTTCATCTTCCAGGCGTTCAACCTGCTGCCCACCCTCACCGCGCTGGAGAACATCACCCTGCCGTCCGACCTTGCCGGGAACACCCCCGACCGAGCATGGCTGAAGGACCTGATCGAGATCGTGGGGCTGTCGGACCGCCTCGACCACCGGCCCGCCCAGCTCTCCGGTGGGCAGCAGCAACGGGTCGCCTGTGCCAGAGCCCTGGCGTCCCGGCCTGCGATCGTCTTCGCCGACGAGCCCACCGGCAACCTCGACTCCCGGTCGGGTGCCGAGGTCTTGTCCCTCCTGCGGATGTCCGCGAGGGAGCTGGACCAGACGATCGTGATGGTCACCCACGACCCGGTGGCGGCGGCCTACGCCGATCGTGCCCTTTTCCTGGCCGACGGAAGCCTCGTGCACGAGATGCCGAGCCCGACCGCGGCCGGTGTGCTGGAACAGATGAAGGCGTTCGACGCCCGGCAGCGGGTGTGCTGACGGCGATGACCCACCGACCGATCCCGGCCCGAAGGCCGTCGATGTTCCGCACCGTCTTCCGCACCCTGCGCTCCCACCGGCTCCGTTTCGCGATGCCCACGCTCGCCGTCCTGCTCGGCGTGGCTTTCGTCACGGGCTCGCTGGTCTACAGCCATTCCGCCAGCACAGCCGTGGCGCGGGCGCGGGCCAACTCCCAGCCGGATCTCTCGGTCGCGGTCAAGCCCGCCGATTCCATCTCATCCCGCTCCTCGGACTCCTCCGGCGGCGGCGCACCGCTCGACGACACACTCCTGCAGCGTCTCCGCGCGCTGCCCGGGGCGGCCGCGGCGCGCGGCACGGTGGAGGGCCGCTCCTTCCTCGTCGGCTCCAACGGCACGCTGGTCGGCGACCTGTACCAAGCCGCAGGCGTCAACTACGTTCCCGGCCCTGCGGGCAAGGACCCCCGCTACCCGCTCACCGTGGGCCGTGGCCCCCGCACATCCGAAGAGATCGCCCTCGACCGACAGACCGCCGAGCGATCCGGACACCGGGTGGGCGACCGGGTACGCATCGTCGTCAACGGAAGCGCGCGAAACGTCCGACTGGTCGGCATCTTCACCGCCCACGACAGCCGCCTGGCCGACGGCGGCACGCTCACCGCCTTCGACACCACCACCGCGCAGCGCCAGTTCGCCCCCGCCCCAGGCAGCTACACCGCGATCACCCTGACCGCGGCCGACAACACCTCCGAGACCCAGCTCGCCCAACGGGCACAGAAGGTGCTGCCCCCGGGTCTCCAGGCCGTCACCGCGTCGGATCTGGACTCCGGGTCCTCCTCCGCGGACAACGACAAGCTCACCACGCTGCTGCTGAGCTTCGCTGGCATCGCGCTGTTCGTCTCCACCTTCCTGGTGGCCAACACCTTCACCATGCTCAGTGCGGCCCGCGCCCGCGAACACGCGCTGCTGCGCGCGGTCGGGGCCACCAGGAAGCACGTGATGCGCCTGGTCCTGACCGAAGCCGCGATCGTCGGAACGGCGGCCTCGATCGTCGGCTACGTGCTGGGAATCGGGGTCGCGGCACTGTTGAACACGCTGTTCGGTGTCACCGGTGGCCAGAGCACACCCTTGCGGCTCCTTTCCCTCACACCGGTGCTCGCGGCGTTCGCTGTCGGCATCGGTGTCACGACGCTGGCGGCGTACATTCCGGCCCGCCGGGCGGCGGCCGTGTCACCCGTGGCCGCGTTGCGGACCAGCGAGCCCCCCACCCCCACCTCGCTTCGCCAACGCACCATGGTCGGGCTGGTCGTCACCGCGTTCGGAGCGCTGCTGGTCTGTGCTGCCGTCGGCGAGGTGAACCTCCTCTTCGGTGCCGTACCGGTCCTGTTGATCGGTCTGATCGTCCTGACTCCGCTGCTCGCCCTGGGCGTCACCAGGTTGCTGCGTTCCCCGATGACGCGGCTGGCGGGCATCCACGGCAAGCTCGCGGTGGAGAACGCCCGCCGTAACCCGCGGCGTACGGCGGCCACCGCCACCACCCTCATGGTCGGTCTCGCCATGGCGACCGCCGCCACGGTGGTCATCTCCTCGGTGGACCGCGTGGCCGAGGAGAAGGCTGACCGGGCCATGACGTCGGACCTGCGTATCACGGCCGTCGACTTCGCCGAGGTCGGAGACGACATCGCCGACCGCGTCGCACGACTCCCGGACGCCGAGGCCGTCACACCGGTCATCCACACCGAGATCAGCCTCCCAGGCGACAGCTCCCTCCAGGCGACCGCTGTCAGCCCCGGCACGGTGGAACGCCTGGCACCGATCACCGTGCGCAAGGGCTCTTTGGACCGCCTCGACCACGGCATCGCCGTCACCGCAACGACGGCCATCGCCCACGGCTGGCAGCTTGGCTCCTACGTCTCCGGCACCATCGCCGATACAGGTGCGAAGACCAGCTTGCCCATTGTCGCGATCTACGACGGGCCGGACACCTTCACCCCGGTCCTGATATCCGACAAAAGCCTGCCGCCTGCCGGTAACACGGAGCATCGGCCACGCGTCGAATCGGTCCTCGTCAACGCCACCTCTCACGACCGCACCGCCGCACTCCGGCACGAGATCCAGCACAGCCTGGACAACCCGGCACTACTCGTCCAGGACCGCGCCGACGCGAGGATGGCAGTGACCCGCAAGATCGCCCCGATCCTGAACGTCATCTACGCCATGCTCAGTGTCACCGTGCTGATCGGCGCCCTTGGCGTGGTCAACGCCATGGGCATGGCCGTCTTCGAACGAGTCCGGGAGATCGGTGTACTGCGGGCCCTGGGGCTTGACCGCCGACGGATCGCCTCCGTTCTGCGGCTCGAATCGGTCACCATCGCCCTTCTCGGAGCCGCACTTGGCCTCGCCGCTGGCAGTGGGATCGGGGCGGCGGCCGTCCTCAGCCAGGACGGCGTCCCGCTCGTCATCCCCTGGGGCAGGATGATCCTGTGTTTCATCGCCACCGCCGCGATCGGCGTTCTTGCCTCCGTGTGGCCGGGGCGCCAGGCCGCAAGAATCCCGATGCTGAAGGCTATCGGGACCGACACGGAATGACCGCGCCGGAGCGCGTCGTTGGCCGTCGGCCCGGTGGGAGCTCGAAGGATCCCTTGGCAATCGGGCGTCGGCGTGGAGGTAGGGCAGCCCGCGTCCTCCCAAGACCAGGAGGACGCGGGCTACCGGGCACGGTCCCTGATCCGGGACCGGGACGCGACCGTGATCGGTTTTGCTCTCCGCGACTGCCGCCGTGGAGAACTCTTCGCCTTGGCAGTGCGACGATCGAACTCCTCGACGGGCGCGGCCAGGTGCACGCCACTGCACTGGCGCAGCCCGGCCTGAAATGGGTGAGGGAGGCGCGCGCCAAGGGAACGGCGCTCGTCCGGCGCGGATGCTGCTGGTTTTTCCAGCGTGATTACGTTGGCGTTGAATGTGGCTGATCCACTGATTACCGACCAGATGGGCAAGGCCGCCTTCGACGCGGTCGGGCCGGTGCTGTTGATCGGCTGGGCCGAGGTCGGACCTGGTCTGCTCCAGGCCATCAGCGAAGTCCATGCGGGGGAGCGGACCGTGGCGGTACCGCCCGCCGTCGAGCAGCCTCCGGCTGAGACAGCATCCCCCTCGGCCGGCGCAAGCGACCCAGAGGACAAGGATGCGGGCTTCCCTCTTGAGGAACACTCTGTGCAGACCGACCCCGCACCGTCGCGGGAAGATGATCTCCTTGAGCACGCCCGCCGAGAAGGCGCTTGGCATTGGAAGGCGTATCAACGGCCCATCTCGGCTGAGACGTTGCGCAAGCGACTCCACATCGGGGCTGCGCGGTCTCGGATGTTGGTGGCCATGTTGCGGGCGGAGAACGGCGATCGGCCATCTGCGGCTGTTGGTCCGGGTGCGCAGCGGCTAGTTGGTGCCGAGCTGGCGGCCCCCGACGAGGCTGATGAAGAACGGTTGAGGGCTGTGGTAAGTCCGGAGGGGTGACGGCGGTCTCGCGCGTGGGTGCCGGTACCCGCATCCCATGCAACTGCCACTGCAGGAGCGTCAGTTGGTGACGGAATATCAAGATGTCGAGGAAGGCGTGCTACATCGCTGCCCGGGCTCGGCCAGTGTTCCCTGGATCTCGACGGCGAGGTGGTGGTAGCGCGCGGCGATGGTGGGCCAGCTGGCGTCATCGGCCGCCCCAGGATTTGCTGGCCGTGGATCGGGTTTCGCGTGGCCGAGCAGGGCATGGATGGCGTCGGCTATGGCGCGCGGGTCTTGGTGAGGCACCGCGAGGCCCCGCCGTGCAGTGAGCTTGACTTTTGACCTCGGCCTGAGCTGCTGCGTGCCCACTGTGCGGCCTGGACCGTTCCCTACACCGGTGGACCTGACACTGCTGGCCGAGCACCGCCGTGGGCACGGCGCGCTCTACGACGCCCTGAACCACGGCCGTATCGACGTCGCCCGGCAGCGGCGGACGCTGGCCGCGCTGCCGCAGCCCAATGTCGTGGACGACCGGCTGGTCCTGGCCGTGGATGTGAGCAACTGGCTGCGGACGGACGCGCCGACCAGCGCGGAGCGGCTGTTCTGCCACACCTACCGCCGGGGTCGGGATCAGCACCTGATGGTCCCCGGCTGGCCCTACTCGTTCGTTGCCGCGCCGGAGACCGGGCGGACGTCGTGGTGCCAGCTTCTGGACGCGGTCCGCCTCGGGCCCGAGGACGACGTCGTCGAGGTCACCGCCCGCCAGGTCCGCCGCGTCGTCGAGGACCTCATCGTGGGCGGACAGGGGAAGAACGGCGACGCCGACATCGGCCTGGTCCTAGTGGTCAGTCTTCCGAGGCTGTGGGGCGCAGCATGATTTCGTTGATGGCGGCGTGGCGGGGTTGGGTGATCATGAAGGTGATGGAGCGGGCGATGTCTTCGGCTTGCAGCCAGGCGTCTTGTGGCAGGCCGCTGGCGGCGGCGAGCTTGGTGCCTGTCGTCATTTCTGTTGCGGTGAAGCCGGGTTCGATCAGGCCCACCCGGACGCCCCGGCCGGTGACTTCCTGGCGTAGGGCCTCGCTGAACGCGCCGAGCGCGTGCTTGGTGGCTGAGTAGACGCCGAGGTTTTTACGTGCCCGTCGGCCGGCGACCGAGCTGATGTTCACGATGTCGGCGACTGCGCGCGGGCCGTCGGCTGCCGCGCGCAGCAGGTGCGGTAGTGCTGCCTGCGACGTGTGCAGCACCGTCGTGAAGTTCAGGTCGACCATCTGCTCCAGGTCGTCGGGGTCGCTTTGTTCGACCGGGCCCAGCGTGACGTATCCGGCACTGTTGACGAGCACGTCGAGTCGTCCCAAACGGTCGGCGGCCTCCTCGACGGCCCGGCGGGCCTGCGTCGCGTCGCGCAGGTCGGCGGTGAGGGTCAGGCACATGCCGCCTTGGTCTCGGATGGCGGTGGCCAGTTCCTCCAACCGCTCGGTGCGACGGGCGACTAGTGCCAGGGCTGCGCCCTGCCGGGCCAGAGCCCGGGCAGTGGCCGCCCCCATGCCGCTCGACGCACCGGTTACCAGTGCCGCGCACCCTGCCAGCGGCGCGTCGGCGGTGGTGCCCGCCGTGGAGTCGGCCTGGTGTGTGGTGTTGGTCGCGGCATGTGTATCCGTGGCAGTCATGGTTGTCCTTCACATGGTTTTGTAGGCGAGATCTACAAGGCTTGTTGGCCGGTGGTGGCAGTGCCCTGTGCCGTCGAAGAGTGGTGTTCGGCGGGCCGGTCGAGGCGGGCCCGAGCCGTCGGGCAGGACACGTTGGGTTGAGGTGCTGGCGGCATCGAGGACGGACGGGGCGTTATCGTCCGGTCCACGTCCAGGTGGTGTGTGCTGGGTTACCGGGAGCGTGGTGGGCGATCACGATGCCTTCTGGGTGTGGGGGGCGGTTCAGCGTGTCGAGTGCGGTGAGGATGTCGGCGGGTTCGGCGCGCATGGTGTGGTCGGTTTGGACGAATGCCCAGCGGATGGTGCCGGAGCGGTCGATGACGTAGGTGGCGGGGAGCGGCAGGGTGCGCGCATGGCCGCCGTTGACGCGTAGGAGGTCCAGGCCAAGCCGGTCGTAGAGTGCGCCGAGTTCGTCGGAGAGATCGAAGGCGATTCCGTACTGTTGCGCGGTCTTGGAGCCGGTGTCGCTGAGGACGTCGAAGGTGAGCTGCTGCTTTTCGGCCTGGGTGAGGGACTCGTCGGGTGTCTGTGGTGAGACGGCCACCAGTCGTGCGCCCCGGGCGGTAATGGCATCGTGGTGTTGTTGGAGGGCACGCAGGGCGAGGTTGCAAAAAGGACACCATGCGCCGCGGTAGAAGGTGAGGACCACGGGGCCTTTGGTGAGCAGGCGGTCCAAGGTGACCTGCTCTCCGGTGGCTGCGGGGAGTGTGAACCGTGGGGCCTGCGCTCCCGCGGTGAGGGCGCGGTCTGTCAGGCCGGATTCGGCGGGCTCGCGGATGCCCCGGTCGAGGATCTCCAGTGCGTCCGGTGGAAGCCTTCGCTCGCTCTCGTATTGCTCGCGTAGGTCGCGCAACTGCTCGTGGAGGCTCACTGCGCCGGCCACCCCTTTCTGAGTGTTCGAGGACCCAGATCGATCCCGGAACGTGCGTTTCAAGATAGGCACGGGATGGTTCGCGGGTCAACGCCTATCCTGGAATCGTCATTTCAAGTACTCAGGAGCGGCAGGTCATGCCTGATATCAAGCACTTCAACCCGGACGCGGCGCTGGAGCGCGTCGAGCGACTGTTCTGGGAGCACGGCGCGGCCAATGCGTCGATCCAGGACGTCGCCAACACGACGGGGCTCAACCGCTCCAGCCTGTACGCCACCTTCGGCGGCAAGCGGGAGCTCTACCTCGCCGCCCTGCGCCGCTACGTGCACCAGCGCGCGCAGCCCACCTGTCGGCAGCTCGCGCAGGATGAGCGGGGACTGCCCGCGATCCAGGAATTCTTCACCTGGCTGATCGAGATTCGGTGTTCGGGCGAGTACGCGGGCTGGGGCTGCATGATCGTCAACGCCCACACCGGCGCCGAGCGTAACGATCCGGAAGTCCGCGCCATCCTGGAGGAGTACCACCAGTGGCTGTGGGACGCGATGCGCGCCGTGCTGGAAACAGCCCGCCGCCATGGACAGTTGTCCACGGCTGTCCCGATCGACGCCACCGCCGAGGCGCTGGTTCTGCTCGCCTACGGCGTGAACGTGCGCTCTCGCGCCGGAGCCGACGCGGACGCCCTGGCCGACACCGTCACCTCCACCCTCGGACTCCTCGGCCTGGAGAGCCAAAACCCCCAGTGAACGGCCACGGGGTCCGGTGACCACGGCAAGCATGGCAACGGCCGGCGCGCGGACGCCCCGGTCGGCGGTCTCACGTGTCGCCGATGAAGCATTCGCCCGGTCGTTCTCGCGCAGGTCGCGCAGGTCGCGCAGGTCGCGCAGGTCGCGCAGGTCGCGCAGGTCGCGCAGGTCGCGCGAGTGTCATGGGGCCGCTACCCCGCCCCCTTGTCTCCGCGTCGGGGCCTCACATCTTGGAACGAGAGTTTCAAGATTGGGGTTCTGCGTGTTACGTTCCTTCCCGCCCGCACCAACTGGCTGCGAGCAGGACGAACGCCACGGAGGCATCCAATGACCGCATACGCCATAATTCACGTGCGCAAGATCGCCATGAGCCCGCCGATCGTGGAGTACCTGGAGCGCATCGACGCCACGCTGCAGTCCTTCGACGGACGGTTCCTGGCACACGGCGGCGACGTCGACGTACGGGAAGGCGACTGGCCGGGAACCGCGGTCGTCCTAGCGTTCCCGGACCTCGACCGAGCCCGCGCCTGGTACACATCGGCCGCCTACCAGGAGATCCTGCCGCTCCGCACGGCGAACTCCGAAAGCGATCTCGTCTTCATCCAGGGCGTCTCCGCCGAGCACCGCGCCACCGAGCTCCTCGCGCACTGACCCCGACCGAGCAGCGGACCCAGCCGGGGCGGGAAGGGTGGCGATGCGAGGGGTAAGGACCACCAGTGGCACTCGCGGCCCTTGGCGGACCAGCGCCAAGGAGCCAGGCCATCTCCGAGGCCACACTCCCGCCCCGGCATGGACTCCTCGCTCGGCCGAACGCTCGTGAGCTGGAAAGGCGCCACCTGGCACAGCAGCCGAACCCACGACCTCGCGTTGTGCGCTGGGGCGCACGCTGCGGCTGTCCCCTCGGGCATCGCACGCTGATTCGAAACGGAAATTGCGCTGGCACAGCGCTGCCCTGACTGAGCCAGGGCAGCGCTGTCATCCGCATGTGTCATCTGTCTCCTGACGTCCCGTCGGGACAGCCGTTCTATAGCAGCTTGATGCTTGTGGGCGTTGAAGGCGACGCAGGCGGGCAGAAGGCCGACGCGGCATCCCGAGCTGACTCAAATGGGCCGGACTCCCACCCGCGCGACGATGAACCCGTGTGAACAGGGTGCATCGCAGGGCGTGGCGACGTGCTAGCTCCACTTACCGCCTATAACTCGAACCTGCGGCGGTTGCAGAAGGGCGGATCTACCGCTGCTGCGCGCGCTCACCTGCGGTAACGCACTCCAAGGCGCGATCCGTAGCTCTAGCGGGAACGGGTGGGTCTCTCGCTCGTGACTGTCCCGAGAACTGCTGGCCCGACCTGTGGTGTCTCGGGCCTCTCTTCCCGGCGGTCTCGGGCATCTGAACATGCTGGGCTGCCGCGCCAATGCGTGATTGCTCAATTGCTCGCCGCGAAGGAGGACACGCCGCTAACCTGACGTGGCGGCAGGTGTGCTGAGCGGGGGCGGTGGAGGTCGTGGGCAGCTGGCTTGACGTGGTGACGGTTGCCACGGCGGGAGGCACCGTCATGGCGGCGGCGAGGCTAGTCCTCCTGGGCGCGCGAGACGCGACGACAGGCATCCTGCGTCGCAAAAGGTCCGTTGAGGTCAGGGCTACTGAGCGCGACGGTAGTTACGTCGTCATCAAAACCAAGTCGCAACGCGCTGCCGAGGAATTCCTCCGCAAATATCTTGACGGGCTGGAACGGCCTGATGGTCAGCCGCCCGATCCCGATGAGCAGCCGCCCCATCCTGCGCAGGAGCAGCTACCCTCGCAATCCAGCGAGGTGACATGTGACTGAGGTGAGTGCTCGGCATAGCGACGTTCCTACAGGGAACGATTCTCAGGCTTCTCCAAAGAAGAGATCCGCGCCGAGGCAAACTTCCGCAAGAAAGAAGACTAGGAAGGCAGCCGCAGCTGGTGGCGGATTTGGTGGGACCCTGATGCTCTCGATTGCGCATCAGGTCCCCTCGCACAGCCCAATCGCGGCGATTCTCATGTGGGCATCCCCTGGCTTTGCTGCACTCACTGGGGCCGTACTGCCGCTGCTGCGTGACCAGGGCGCACGTTGGGGTGTGCAATTCAAGGTGTGGCGCTCACGAAGAGTACTCGTAAAGTTGTCGCATCGGCCAGACATATCTGACGAACAGTTGGCGGAAGTGCGCGACTTCCTAGCGGAAGTCGATAAGCGGCGGGCCCATGACGAAATCAACCGCGTTCGAGAGGCGTTTGCCGAGGGGCAATGACCTATGCGTGATGGCTGTGTCAGCTGACGCTGAAGACTAGGCTCCAAGCTTGGGAATCACGGGGCCGAACAAACCAATTGCGGCCATTACCTGCACAAGGAGTCGTGCGGTTGGTCATGGGGGCGGCGTCGATCTGACCGCTGTTGCCCGCGGTTCGCCGGTTCTTCTGGCACGGATCTGACACGAACCAGCCGCGATGAGCCCTGCGCCGGGTCCGCCTCCGGGTTGACGGCCGTTCTTCATTGCGCCCGGACCCAGTTTCGACGCCATGTTTTCACATGAAACGCCTGAAGGGTGTTAAAACTCCGATCAGGCCGCTGAACTGGGAACTTCCTGCGGACCGCGAGGCGGTCTAATCGTTGTGGCGTGGTACTCGTTGAGCAGTCCGCCGAGCACTCGGCGGCGTTGGACTGCAGCAGCGGGCAAGGCGATGACGTTCGGATCATCGTCGGGGGCTCGTAGGTTGAGGCTGCGGTGGGCGCGGCCGGTGGGGACGGCGTCGAATGCGGCGGTGAACTTGGCATCGCGATCACGGATGAGGAACCGGAAGCTCTCGGCCCTGTCTCCCAACTCCATCAGCAGGTTCCTGGCGAGCTGGGCCACCCACTCGCCCGTGGGGCGGGCGGTGATGCCGAGGACGTGGACGCGCCGGGCCTTGATCTCCATGATGAATAAGCAGCGGCTGGCGCCACTTCCGGCGCACCAGGCGCCGGTGCCAGGCCAGCAGTGTGCCCGGGGCGACCAACCGGTGCCGCCGCAGGGCGGACGGCAGATGCCGCGCGAGAGCGGAGAGCACGGCGCGGTCGGCCCACGACATCCGCGGCCGCTCGACCTGTCGGCGCGGGACGGCGATCTCGTGGCGCAGGGCAAGGATCTCGGCCTTGTGCGCGGCAGAGGAGCGCCCCAGCAGTGTCAGCCAGCCCAACAGTCGACAGAAGATCAGGTACAGCAGTCGTAGACTCAGGGACGAGCCTGCTCATGCTGATGGCGAAGTCCCGGCACAAGAAGGCGGAGAACGTACGGACGTATTTCCACCCCTCCCCGCAGGCGATCGCCGAAGTCACCAGCCTGCTCAGCGTCGGCGACCGCCGACGCTGAGCACGGGCGGGTTGCCTCCCGTACGCTCCTTCGTTGCACTGGGGCGTGGCTACAACTCACCTGCGCGCATGCGACGTTCCCGAAGTCCGCCAGGACCTCCTCCAGTGGGGACACTGCCAGGATCGTCATCCCACGGCTCAAGGTCCCACTCATCGCCAAGAGTCGGCCGCATGCGTCACAACCTAGCCAGGGGCGGGCCCGTGGAGACGACGAAAGACCCCGCCTCTACGATGGACCGATGGCGTCGATCAAGCAGATCCAAGTCACTTTCGACTGCGCAAAACCTGAGCGCGTCGCTCGTTTCTGGTGCGAGGTGTTGGGGTACGTCGTACCGCCGCCACCGGAGGGGTTTGCTACTTGGGACGATTTCGATCGCTCGCGGCCGCCTGAGCATCAGGGTTCAGCGTTCGCCTGCATTGATCCCTCAGGTGTGGGCCCGCGACTGTTCTTCCAGCGCGTTCCCGAAGGCAAGGTCGTCAAGAATCGGCTGCATCTTGACGTGCGGGTCGGCACCGGGCTCGTGGGTGAAGAGCGCCTCGCCGCACTCGAGGCCGAATGCGCACGACTGGTCGCGCTCGGCGCGGTACGCGTGCGACTACTGCTTGCCGATGGCAACTACGAGTCGTGCCTCGTGATGCAGGACATCGAGGGCAACGAGTTCTGTCTCGACTGAGTGGCCGCGAACGTGGCACCTTCGCGAGTCGACTGGTGCAGTTCGCCATCGGGGGTCACCGTCCCGTAGCGCGCCAACGGTCCTGATCCAGAACCACCCTTCGGTGTCCACGAGCAGGGACCGGTACGGGATCGTGATGCTGTCGGGATTGCTTCTGAACAGGGGCGACGCGTCGCGTAGGCGTCAGTGACTAGATGGTTTCACTGATGGTGACTGTTTTGGATGCGGACAAACCGAAATGCGAAGAGGGGCCTTCGGCGGCTGCCAGAGGCCCCTCTTCCGTTGGGCCGCGCGTGTTCGGTGAGCTGGGGTGGCTCAGGCCTGTCCGGTCTCGAAACGGCTGATCTTGCCGCCATCCACGGTGAATCGCCAGGCCGTCCGCATCTCGCCCCAGGTGTCGTTGCGGTAGTTCGCGACCAAGCCGAGGCCGTCGTGCGACTGGGATTCAACGTCCATGTGCCCGCCGGAGCTGAAGATCTCACGCTCGGTCCAGTCGGCGACGTCACGGTCACTGCCGTCGTCCGACATGGTGGCGCCCGGAGTGAGGGATGCGGCGAATGCCTCCCGGTCTCCCGCGTTCAGCGCGCCGACGAAGGCTCGCACTGCCGGGTCGGTCAACTTGGCGAGGGCGATGGTCACAGCTGTCTCCGTAGCGGCTCGGTGGGTCTGGGCGGCGCCATCCCCAGGCAGATGGCGACCGACCAGGCTGTTCTCGCAATACGTTATCGGTCAGTCACGAACAGTGCCTTGATTTTGGAGTTCAAGGAGTTGGGTTTCGAGGTCAGCGTCGCGCTTGTCGGCGAAACGAAGGTTGGAGCGGGCGCCTTCAAGTCGTTCCTGGAGGGTCTGATCGGAGTCGCGGATCTGGCCCATGAGCTCGCCGATCCGCTGCCGTTGGGCGAGAACTTCCTTCTGGGTGCGGGTCAACTCTCAACAGCGCGCCGCAGGCTGCCGAACAGCTTCCCCCGTGATTGCCTGAAGATGAGGGAGCGGGGCTCCCTGGCCGCCCAGGGCAAGGAACGAACCACGCGAAGGCAGGAAACCATGGAGCAGCACACGCTTGACTACCCTGCGATGATCGTCCCGGTCGGACACGTCGAGCCGGTGCCGCGCCGCATCCGCGGCTTCGCCGCCGGCCACACCGTCTTCGACACAGTGCGGGCACGATATGTGTGGCTGTGGCCGGGGTACCCGCAGTACTGCGTTCCCCGCGAGGACATCCGCGACGGAGCCCTGCTTGACGAGGGCAGGTCCGTCGCGCTGAGGATTGGCAGCGCGCGCCGCCATACCCTCCAGATGGGTTCGCTTACCCGTCCGGGCGCGGCTTGGGTGTGTGGCGACGACGCACCCTCGGGCATCGTCGGCTGTGTCAGCTTCCGCTGGGAGGCCATCGATGCATGGTTCGAAGAGGACGAGCAGGTGTTCGTGCACCCCAGGAGTCCCTACACCCGCGTCGACGCCCTCCGGTCGGGGCGCAGCGTGCGTGTCATGCTTGACGGAACCGTGGTTGCCGACGCGCCGTGCTCGGTGATGGTGCTGGAGACGGGGCTTCCGACCCGCTACTACCTCGATCGCGTGTATGTGGACTGGACGCTCATGGAGCCGAGTGACACCGTCACCAGCTGCCCGTACAAGGGCAAGACCAGCGGTTACTGGTCTGTGAGAACGGACAAGGCCACGTACCCGGATCTCGCCTGGGCGTACGACTTCCCGACCCGGCAGCTGTCGCCCATCGCGGGACTCGTCGCCTTCTACAACGAGAAGGTCGACCTCTACCTCGACGGCCGGGTGCTGCCGCGGCCCGCCCCGGTCACCAGAGCGATCTGGGAGCGGGAACATCCCGCATGAACTCAGCGGCCGCGCGAGCCCGTGCCGAAGTCGAGGCCGTGGCGGCCGACATTCCAACACCCCAGCTCGGGGAGCCGCCTGCAGCGGTCGTGCTGTCCGCACCCCAGCCGGTAGCGGTCGTCCCACCGCAGCCCGAGGATGAGGCGCCGCTGGTGTTTGAGGAGCTGACGCGTGAGCAGGTCATCGACTGGCGGTCGCGTGCTCAGCGCGACCACCAGGTGGTGGTGGACCACATCGACCGGTATGGCGAGTTGTCGGCGAGGCGTCTGTTCACTGGCGTGTTCGTCGACCAGATGGTGTATCGGGCGCCGCGATGGGCGTCGGGGTAGATCCTGGCAGTGGCTGGGTAGCCCTCGTTGAGTGTGACGGTGTTGAAGACGGCGCGGGATATGACGCAGGCGGGCATGAGCACCCCCTTCCATCACGTGAGGTCCGGCAACCCACATGATCAAGGCACTCATGCCCGCCCACCCGCCAAAAGGCGCCCTACGCCACGACGTTGACTGTGCCGATGCTCCGTGTAGCCGCCTGGGAGATCCGCCACAGCTGGCCGGCCTGGTTGCTGACGTAGATCTGGCCGTTGCCGCTGTCCAGCTTGACGCCGTGGGCCGTGCCGAGACCGGTGACGACCACGCGCTGCGCGCCGTCGGCCAGACCGACCTCGTACAGGCGCCCGCCAGCGGGGTCGGCGACGTATGCCTTGCCCGCGCCGTCCAGCGTTGCCCGGGGGGTGTTCGCCCCGAGAAGAGCGGCCACCTCGCGCTTGGTGCGGGCGTCCACGTCGACCTCGTAGAGGTGCTCGCCGCCGTCCTTCTGGCCGACGTACGCCTTGCCATGCCCGTCCAGCGCGACGCCGGAGGCGTGCACCAAGTCCCCGGCGATCGTCTCCTTCCGTCCCTTGTTGTTGAGGTCGACCGCGACCAGCTGTCCATTGGACCAGTCGGCGACGTAGGCCTTGCCGTGCCCGTCGAGCGCGACGCCGTACGCGGGCAGGCCGTCGGTGACCACGCGGGCGGAGCCGTCGGACAGGTTCACTGCGAGCAGGCGCCCGCCGCCCCAGTCGGTGACGTAGGCCGTGCCGCTCCCGTCCAGCGCCACGTCGTTGATGTCGCCCAGGCCGCTCGCGACCACGCGCTTGGCGCCGGTGGCGAGATCCACGGCGTGCAGCTTCTGGCCACTTCGGTCGGCGACGTACGCCTTGTTGTGCGACAGGTCCAGCGCGAGGCCTTCGGCCTTTCCCAGCTCGGTGGTGATCAGGCGGAAACCACTGGCCCTGTTGTGCGCCTCTTCCAGGCTCTTCCGCTGCTCTTCGCTGATATATGGCGGATTGTCGATACGCGGCAGGTCTTTGTCGTCGATCTTCACCTGCATGTTCCCGCTTGCACTGTACCTGGCCGACGACGCCATACCGGATGCCGATGCGGGATCTTCTGAAACTCTGCGCTGATCGCCAGATACGTCATGGAACTTCTGGAAGAGGGGGTCGAGAAAACCCATGCGGCCGAGACGGTAATGCCCAACCGGGCCAGCTCCCCCTGCACGCGCCGGTGCCCCCACAGCGGGTTGTCCCGCGCGAGGCGCAGGATCAACTCCCTTGCTTCCTCGGGTATCGTTGGCCGACCAAGCCTCTTGTGGGGGTACGTCCACGCGTCCGCGACCAACTCCCGGTGCCAACGGAGCAGTGTTGCCGGGGTGAGATGAAGCTGCTCCAGCGCTTTCTGGGCAGCAAGCGCGACAGGGCCGCCAGCAGTACCTGGTCGCCCGGTTCCAGCTTTGGCCGGTCGACGTGGCGTTGGAGCACTGCGAGCTGGTGTCGCAGCACCAGCAGCTCGATGTCCTTGGCCGCGTTGCCCAGCAGCCGCAGGCCCGCCAGCTCCAGCGACCTGCGCGCGGGCGTGAAGCGGGGGCGGGCTCCGTGGAGCTGGCGCTCCAGTATGACGAGTTGGTGTCGTAATGCCAGGATCTCCACGTCCTTTTCTCTACCGCTTCTCGGCAGCAGCTGCAGCACGGCGAAGGCGTTCGTCATCGTCAGGTAGGCCAAGCGCAGCAGCATGATCGATCGTCATGCCCGGCGACGCTGACCGTCGGTGGCAAACAGCGCGATCCGTCTTCTGACCTGTATGGATGGACTTTTCGACACCCGCAGGGCTCGTAGCGGACGCGGGCGATCTTACGGCGCAGCACCGCGTTCTCGTGCCGCGGCGCCAACACCTGTGCATCCTTGGCCATGCGGCTGCGCAGCGGGGCAGCGGGTACCGTGACGAGGTTCCGGACCAACGCGGAGACGGTCGGCGACACCATCGGAGGATCGTCCCAGACAACGCACCGTCCACAACATCGGATCGGAGAACTTGCAGATCGGGCCACGAATCGCCTCTTCGAGCGGCACACTCCGGCGTCAGGAGGACACTGGTCGCATGTCACTACCCCAAACGCATCTGTGCTCCGCCTGTTCGATCGATGCCGCACCGGGAACCGTGGTTCACGAAGACCTCGTTGTCGGAGCGCCGCTGTCCATGGAGGATCTCACCGAGGTGCAGCGCCTCGAACGCTTCGCTCGTAAGTACGCCCATGACGGCTGCCGGGTCACAGAAGTCCGGCGGGTCCCGCACGACTCCCCGAGCGGCTATGCCTGGTCCGTGCGCTTCATCGAGAGCTCCTGACAGGGCGTTTGTGCTGGATCACTGTGCCGACACAGGAAGACGGCTATGAGGAGTCTTCCGGTGGAAGTCTCGACGTCCTTGGCCGCGGAAGGCCGCGCCAGCAGCCGTAGCCAGCCGAGCAGGAGGCAGCCGAATCGGTAGACCAGACGGAACGTCACGCTTCCCAAGCGTGCATCGACGGACTCGCGAACACCCCCGAAGTCATCACATCGTGACGCTGAAGCCGCAGCTCAGCACGGGTGACAGGGTTGTCGTCACTCACAGGCTTCCCGAGGTGTTGCTCGCTCACCCCGCCCCCGAGGTGCGTCACGGCCCCGCTACAAGCTTGATGTCCCGCTGACGGGATTTTCAGGCGCCCTCTGATTCCGTGCCTTGTCACTACTCGCGGTTCCTACACGAGGGCAAGGCCTCACGCTGACACTCCGGCCCGAGGAACATAGTGCTGCCGCTGGCGCGATTACCTGATGCCGGCGAAACAGCGACCGCGTCAACCTCGCCCGCCAGCTGAAGGTAGCCCGCGCGCAATCCCTGTGCGCCACATGGCGCAAGTACGCCATGTCGACTTCTGGTCAGGGGCGTTGCCTTCCCTGGGGGCGGTGGTCGCACCAGTATCCGGACGTCCGGTATCGGCGATAGCCGACACCCACTGGTACCGCTCTGCATGTCAGGAGAGACATGTCCAGACTGGCAAGAGGAAGAACCCCGCTCCTCATCGGTGCCCTGGCCGCGGCGATGGCGTTCGCCACCCCGGCGTTCCCGACCAGCGCCTTAGCGGCCTCTCACGCCCCCCACGACACCGCCCCCGCCCTCGCGCAGGTCAGCAGTGACCCGTACTCCGACTCGCAGGCTCAGCACGCCACCGAGGTGGAGCCGGACACCTACAGCTACGGCAGCACCGTCGTCGCCGGTTTCCAGGTCGGGCGGGTCTTCGGCGGAGGGGCGTCCAACATCGGGTGGGCGACGTCCACCGACAGCGGGCAGACCTGGACGCACGGGTTCCTGCCCGGCTCCACCACGAACTCCGGCGGCCCGTACTCGGCGGCCAGTGACGCCTCCGTGGCCTACGATGCCAAGGACGGCGTGTGGATGGTCTCCTGGCTGGGCATCGGCTCCGGCAACAACGTGGACGTCGAGCTGAGCCGTTCCACGGACGGCGGTCACACCTGGGGCAACCCGGTCACCGTCTCCACCGGCACGTTCGACGACAAGAACTGGACGGTCTGCGACAACCATTCGTCCAGCCCGTACTACGGCCACTGCTACACCGAATACGACGACGCCAACGCCGGTGACGCCGAGCACATGAGGACCTCGACCGACGGCGGCGCGACGTGGGGCGCCCAGCAGAGTCCGGCCGACAGCCCGAGCGGGCTCGGCGGACAGCCGGTCGTGCAGCCCAACGGCACCGTCGTCGTCCCGTTCGCCTCGGGCAGTGAGGACAGCGAGCGGTCCTTCATCTCCACTGACGGCGGGGCCAGTTGGGGCTCCAGCGTGCAGATCGCCACCGTCTCGCACCACCCGGTCGCGGGCTTGGAGGACAACGCCGCCGACATGTCGCGGCTGGACAGCCTGCGCGAAGGGCCGCTGCCGTCCGCGGAGATCGACGCCTCCGGCGCGGTCTACGTGGTGTGGTCCGACTGCCGCTTCCGCAGCAACTGCACCAGCAACGACATCATCATGTCGACCTCGACCAACGGCACGTCGTGGGGCTCGCCGACCCGCGTGCCGATCGACGCGGCCGCCAGCACCGCCGACCACTTCGTACCGGGCATCGGCGTGGATCCCAGCAGCTCGGGGAACACCGCCCGCATCGGGCTGACGTACTACTACTACCCGAACGCCTCCTGCACGGACACCACCTGCCAGCTCTACGCGGGCTATATCTCCTCCGCCGACGGCGGCGCCACCTGGACGGCGCCGACCCAGCTCGCCGGTCCCATGACGCTGGCCTGGCTGCCGAACACCTCTCAGGGCCGGATGTTCGGCGACTACATCTCGACGTCCGTCCTGTCCGGCGGCAACGCCATCACCGTGATCCCGGTCGCCCACGCCACCAGCGGAAGCACCTTCGACGTGGCGATGTACGCGCCGACGTCAGGCCTGCCGATCGGCGGCGGCCAGCCGCCCGGCGGCAACACCGTCACCGTCACCAACCCGGGCGACCAGACCGGCACCGTCGGCACCGCGGCGGGTCTGCAGATCGTGGCGACCGACTCCTCGTCGTCGGCAAAGCTCACCTACAGCGCAACTGGCCTGCCTCCCGGCCTGACCATCGCCCCCGGCACCGGCCTGATCTCCGGCACACCCACCACCCCCGGCACGTACCACGCGACCGCCACCGCCACCGACGACACCAACGCCACCGGCTCCACCACCTTCACCTGGACGGTAAATCCGGCCGGCGGCGGGAACTGCTCCAGCACCGGCCAGAAGCTCGGCAATCCGGGCTTCGAGTCTGGCAGCACGGTGTGGTCCTCCAGCTCAGGCGTCATCGGGCAGTACGCCTCGCAGGGCGAGCCTCCACACAGCGGCACGTGGGACGCCTGGCTGGACGGCTACGGCTCGTCGCACACCGACACCCTGTCGCAGTCGGTGACGATCCCGTCCGGCTGCAAGGCCACCTTGAGCTTCTACCTGCACGTCGACACCGCCGAGACGACACGCTCGACGGCGTACGACACGCTCACCATCAAGGCGAACGGCACCACGCTTGCGACCTACTCCAACCTCGACGCCACCACCGGCTACAGCCAAAAGACCTTCGACATATCGTCCCTCGCCGGACAGACCGTCACGGTCGCCTTCACCGGCACCGAGGACCAGTCCCTCCAGACCTCGTTCGTCATCGACGACACCGCCCTCACACTGAGCTGACCCCCGACTGAGGGGACCCGCTGGTCACGACGGGGTCATGCGCCCTGTCGTGACCAGCTCAGCGGTCATCAGTCAACGGTGGACGTTCCCCGTCAAATCGCCGCGACGGATCACCCGACCGGGAATCAAGCAACTGCCTCCCAGAAGATCAATCGTCAGAGCGTCTTTCAACCGCCCCGCTTCCTGGCGCCATGGGTACCGACCCCCGCAAGCCGGAACGCCTCGCAGGCCTCGTAGCGTCCATGCGATCGAGGCGCCCTCCGCCCAGGGGCGCAATCGGGGAGGGAATGGCACTTGAACATCCAAAGCGTCAGACAGAGGGTTCGCACCACCACCTCCGCAGCCGTGATGGGGGTAATTGGCGTCGGCATGGCCGTCTACACCGCCACCGCTACACCGACCTTGAACGCTGCCGCTGGACGCACCGAGCCTGACCTGGCCGACTTGACCGTCCAGCGCCTCGACGCCGCACGTACCGAACTGTTTTCCGCGCTCCTTGCGCACCTGCCGCAGGGCACGGAGATCCGCGATGGCGACGGCTCCACCAACTTCACTTTGACCCGGGCGGACGGGAGCCGTTCGACGCTGAGTGCTTTGGAGGGCACGAGGACCCAGCCCGAACCGTGCCCCAGGTACGGGGTGCATTGCCAGGCGGTCAGTCTGTCCGGCGGTTCCCACGGCTGGGCCTACACCACGCGAGACGGCCGCGTGACGCAGATCGCGGTCAGGACGCATGAAGGGAAGGTGGTTGGGTTGTTGGACACGCAGCAGCCCAATACCTCCGGGACGCCGCTCACTACGCAGCAGCTGATCAACCTCGCATCCCATGCCGACGTGCTCACCGCGCTCGAGTCACAGTTGCGATGAGGCGCGGTAGATGTCACCGCTCAGCGGGCGAACCGGTTCGGCCTCCGCTGACGGGGGCGGGGTCCGGAGGAGCCCCCTCTTGGTTCCGCGCGGCGCGAAGCGCCAAACGGCGGTGCACCGGAGGACGATCGCGTCCGGGCGCCGGGACTGGCCCCGCCAGGGTGAGGTGCCCTGTCTCTAAGCCCTCGCCCAGCGGCGCATGTGAGCTGTGGCCGGCTGGCTTCTGACCTTCACTGGTCTTGGGCGGCACCAGGCTGTTGGTCGCGCGGGGGGACCGTATCGCTGCCCGAGCTTGGGAGGGTCCAACTCGCGAGGAGGTCCAGGGCGCGTTTTGAGGGTGAGTCGGGTTCGGCGGTGTAGACGAAGAGTGCCGTGTCGGGGTCGCCGGGCGGGGAGAGGGCCTCGTACTCGACGGTCAATTCGCCGACGAGTGGGTGGCACAGCCGTTTGGAACCGTGGGTGCGCTGGTGGACGCGGTGCTGCTCCCACCAGTGGGCGAACTCGGGACTGCGTTCGCGCAGGTCGGCGATGAGGTCGAGCGTGGTGCGGTCGTCCGGGTCGCGGCCCGCGTCGAGTCGCAGGCTCTCGACCGCGGCGCGTGCCTGGACGTCCCAGTCGACGAAGAGTGATCGGGCGTCGTCGTCGAGGAACATCCATCGCGCGTAGTTGCGCTGCCGGGGCGGCAGCCGTTCGAAGTCGGCGAAGAGCGCCCTGGCCATCCGGTTGGCGGCGAGTATGTCGGTGCGGCGGCCGAGGACGAGCGCGGGCTCGCCGTCGAGGGCATCGAGCAGCTGGTAGAGCCCGGGGCGGACGCGCTGGACACCGCGGGCTCGTCGCCGGACGGGCGCTGTGCTGACCCCCATGAGGTCCCGCAGATGCGCGCGTCCTGCGTCGTCGAGTCCGAGCGCGCGGCCGATCGCCTCGACGACCGCCGGGGACGGGGTGATGCGCCGGCCCTGTTCGAGGCGGGCGTAGTAGTCGGTCGAGACCCCTGCCAGGCGTGCGACTTCCTCGCGGCGCAGGCCTGGGACCCTGCGGAGGCGGCCGTCGGGTGGCAGGCCGGCCCGTGACGGGTCGCCCTGGCCACGGGCGCGTCTGAGGAAATCGGCGAGTTCACGGTTGGTCTCGGCCATGAATCCCAGTGTCCCCGATGCTGCCCGTCGCGGCCCGTTCCTGACTGGACCTGTGCGTCCTAGGTTGCCCGGTCCGTGGTCGCGCAGGGCCAGAGATGGGCGTCCGCAGCGGGTCGCGGTGAACCACGCTGGAGCCACGCCGGCCCCCGGGGGGCCTCCCCGACCGGCGTTGGCTGCGACCTCCCATGAGCAAAGGACGACCATGACCTTCCCGACCGATCGACCCGCGATCTGGTTCGTGACCGGCACCTCCCGCGGCCTGGGGCTCGAACTGGTCAAGCAACTGCTGCAGCGTGGTGACAGCGTCGCCGCGACGACACGTTCTTCCCAGCAGCTGCTCACCGCGCTCGGTGACCGCGTCGACACATCGCGCCTTCTGCCGCTCACCGTCGACCTGCGCGACGAGGCGGCGGTGAAGCAGGCTGTCCACGCAACCAACGAGCGCTTCGGTGGCCTGGATGCTGTCGTGAACAACGCGGGCTACGGATTCCTGGCTGCGGTGGAGGAGACCAACGACCGCGAGGTCCGCGACATGCTCGACGTCCAGGTCGTCGGCGTGTGGAACGTGCTGCGTGCCGCACTGCCCGTCCTGCGCGAGCAGCGCAGCGGCCACATCGTCAACGTCTCGTCGGTCCTGGGGCTGACCGCCGTCCCGGGCTGGGCGCTGTACTGCGCCGGGAAGTTCGCGCTGGAAGGGCTCAGCGAGGCCCTCGCCGCCGAGGTGGCTGACTTCGGAGTCAAGGTCACCATCGTCGAACCCGGCTACTTCCGTACCGAGTTCCTCACCGAGGACTCACTCGCCCTGCCCGCTGAAACCACGGCGCACTACCCGGCCATTCGCGAGATGACCCGCAACCACCTCAAGCTCCAGGGCAGCCAGCTCGGCGACCCGGTCAAGGGCGCAGGCGCGATCATCAGCCAGGTCCTGGCCGGTGACGGCCCGCTGCGGCAGCTGCTCGGCTCGGACGCCCACACCTACGCCACGGCCAAGGTCGAGGCCCTGAAGGCGAACGTGGCAGCCGCCGCGCCCAGCGCCCCCGCCACCGACTTCCCCGCGGTCTGACCCCGCCGCATACGCCACAGAGAGGAACTGTCCATGAACCGGATCCTGATCGTCATGTCCGCTGCCAGCGTATGGGAGCGGACCGATGGCTCTGCCTACCCGACGGGCTACTGGGCCGAGGAGGTCGCTGCCCCGCACGAAAGGTTCGTCCAGGCCGGTCACACGGTCGACTTCGCCTCCCCCGGCGGGGTGCTGCAGCCGCTCGACCGGCACAGCGCCGACCCCGAGATCGCCGGTGCCGACTGCGCGCACTACGTGGCGCACGCCGAGAGGGCGCTGCGGGAGTTCGGACCCCTGCTGAAGCTCGATGAGGTCGACGTCGACGACTACGCCGCAGTGGTCCTCCCCGGCGGTCACGGTCCGGTCGTCGACCTCTTCGAGGACGCTGACCTCGGCCGCCTGCTGACCGCCGCGGACGCGACCGGCAAACTCATCGGAGCCGTCTGCCACGGCCCGGCAGGGCTGCTCAGTGCCGTGGACCCGGAGGGGAAATGGACTTTCGCCGGACGTGAGATGACCGCCTTCACCGACGAGGAAGAGCGGCTGTTCGGAACGGCGGAAGGCGCGCCGTGGCTGCTCGCCGCCCGGCTGCGGGCCATGGGGGCGGTGCACTCCGGGGGTCCGGCCTACCAGCAGTACAACGTCCGCGACGGCAACCTGTTCACCGGCCAGAACCCCGCCTCCAGCACGGCCATGGCCGACGACATGATCGCCGCGCTGTCCTGACGCCGCCAGGGCGGCCTTGCCGTTCGGTGCCGGTACGCGCCGCCCCACCGGTCGCCGACCGCCGCCCCGAGTCGCCGCAATGGCACAGGGGCGGCGGTCGGCACCTCCCCGGTGTCCCTTCCTCGACCGCGCCCACATGATCAGCCTGAGAAAAGGAACATCTCCATGGACACGCCCTTGCCCGTACCCGACGTCATCCACCGAGTGGAGAAGGGGATCTTCATCGACGGCCGATGGCGGCCAGCCGAGCACGGCGGCACCTTCCCGGTGGAGAACCCGGCCACCGGCCAGCCGCTGTGCGAGGTGTCCGACGCCACACCGGCGGACGCGCTGGCCGCTCTTGACGCCGCCGGCACCGCGCAGAGGTCGTGGGCGGCCGTTCCTCCGCGCCACCGGGGAGAGGTCCTGCGTCGCGCTCACGACCTGCTGATCGAGCGCATGGAAGAGTTCGCGCTGTTGATCACCCTGGAGATGGGCAAATCCCTGGCCGAATCCCGGGCGGAGGTCGCCTACGGCGCCCACTATCTGCGCTGGTTCGGTGAGGAAGCCGTCCGGATCGACGGCACCTGGAAGGTCAGTGAGGACGGGACCGCCCGCGTCCTGGTCACCCGCCAGCCGGTGGGCCCCTGCCTGCTGATCACCCCGTGGAACGCCCCGCTCGCGATGCCCGCCCGCAAGATCGGGCCGGCCGTGGCAGCGGGATGCACCATGATCGTCAAGCCTGCCGCGCAGACGCCGCTGACCACCGCGGCACTGGCCGGCCTGCTCACCGAGGCCGGCCTCCCTGACGGCGTCCTCAACATCATTCCCACCACCCAGGCCGCCGCGGTCACCCAACCCCTGCTGCGGGACGGCCGGCTGCGCAAGCTGTCCTTCACCGGGTCCACCCCCGTCGGCCGCCTCCTGCTATCACAGGCGGCCGACACCGTGCTTCGGACCTCGATGGAGCTCGGAGGCAACGCCCCGTTCATCGTCTGCGAGGACGCCGACCTCGACGCCGCGGTCGACGGAGCGATGACCGCCAAGCTCCGCAACATCGGTGAGGCGTGCATCGCCGCCAACCGCTTCCACGTCCACGCCGACATCGCCGAGGAGTTCACCCGGAGGCTGGTCGCCCGCATGGGCACGATCACCCTCGGCGCAGGCACCGACCCCGCCGCCACCCTCGGACCGCTGATCGATGAGCGCCAGCGTCGCCGTGTCGCCGACCTGGTCGACGAAGCGGTCGCAGCCGGCGCCCGCGTGCGGGCAGGCGCCCGGCTGCCCGACGGCCCCGGCTACTTCTACCCCCCGACCGTTCTCACCGACGTCCCCGCCGACGCGCGGATCACCCGTGAAGAGATCTTCGGCCCGGTCGCGGCGATCCAGACCTTCACCACAGAAGACGAAGCACTCCACGACGCCAACCACACCGAATACGGCCTCGTGAGCTACCTGTACACCCGCGACCTGAACCGGGCCCTACGCATGAGCGAGCAACTTGAGACCGGCATGGTCGGGCTCAACCGGGGCTACGTCTCCGACCCCAGCGCGCCATTCGGCGGCATGAAGCAGTCCGGCATCGGCAGGGAAGGCGGGAACTCGGGCATCGACGAATACCTGGAGCAGAAGTACCTCGCCATCCATATGGGAACCCCGGCACCCCAGACCCCGGCCGTGGGCACCGGCGCTGCGGAGACCGTGCGATGAACAACAGCACCGTCTTCGACTCGGCCCTGTTCCGCGACATGTTCGCCACCCCCGAAATGCGCACGACCTTCAGCGACCAGACTTACCTGGAGACCGTCGTGCGCGTCGAAGTCGCCCTGGCGCAGGCGCAGGCCCGAGTCGCGATCATCCCTCGGCATGCAGCCGACACGATTGCGGCGCGCTGCGACCCCACACGTCTGGACCGTGAACGGCTCCGCCGCGACACCAACAACGTCGGATACCCGATCCTCCCGATCGTCACCCAGCTCGCCGAGCAATGCGGCGACGCCGGCGGCTACTTGCACTGGGGCGCGACCACCCAGGACATCATGGACACCGCGACGGTCCTGCAATGTGCCCGGGGGCTGGAGCTGATCGCAGAAGCACTTGACCGGCTGCGACAACACCTGCGCCATCTGGCGAGAGCGCATGCCGACACCGTCACCGCCGGCAGGACCCACTTGCAGCACGCCCTGCCCATCACCTTCGGGTACCGAGTCGCGGTATGGGTCTCGGCGCTGGACCGGCACGCCCAACGGCTCACCGATGTCCGGCAACGCGCCCTGATGGTGCAGTTCGGGGGAGCCGCTGGCACTCTCGCCTCCCTCGGCACCGGCCCCGACGCCCTGCGGGCTCGCGCGGAACTCGCCGCCGAACTCGGCCTGCGAGACCCTGAGATCACGTGGCACGTCGCGCGTGACGGCCTCAACGAGATCGTCGGCCTCCTCGCAGCCATCGGCGCATCACTCGGCAAAATCGGCATCGACGTCGCCATGATGTGCTCGACCGAGTTCGGGGAGGTGGCCGAACCCTTCGTCAAGGGGCGCGGCGCCAGCTCCACCATGCCCCAGAAACGCAACCCCATCTCCAGTGAACTCATGGTGGCCGTCGCGAAGCTCCTGCGCGACAAATCCTCGGCCATGCTCGACGCGATGATGCAGGACTTCGAGCGCGCCACCGGACCCTGGCACACCGAATGGGCCGTTATCCCCGAAGCGTTCCTTCTCCTCTCCTCCTCCCTCTCCCAGGCAACCGGCGTGATGGCGAACCTGCGGATCGACACCGTCCGCATGCGCGCCAACCTCGAACTCACCAAAGGACTCATCCTCGCCGAAGCCGTCATGATGGCCCTGGCACCCAACCTCGGCCGCCAACGAGCCCACGAACTCGTCTACGACGCCTGCAACCGGGCAACAGAGAACGGCACCGACCTGGCTGATGAACTGCTCACTCACCCGGAAATCCTGGCAAGCCTCGGCGAAACGCACATCCGCGCGCTCACCAACCCCGCGACCTACCTCGGCAGCGCCCACGCAATGACGCAACTCATCTGCGACAGAACGGACCGAACAGGCTAGAAAAGGCCGCCGTCCGGGGACGTCCGGGACAGGTTTCGCCCACGGGAACGCGCGCCCAGCCGAGCGGATCGACGAGACCGTCGGCTTCACCATCTTCGAGCGATCACGGCCCTTGGCCATTATCACAGCCAGCCGGAAGTTCCTCGCCGAAGCGGCCTGAACATAGAGAAGGTGACTCGCACGTGCCGCACTCCTGCCCGCGGGGCGACGAACCCGTCTGAGCAGGGGGCGCCGCAGAGCGTGACGAGGCGCTATCTCCGGTTAACCCCCTATGACTCGAACCTGCGGCGGCTGCTCGAGGCGGGAGCGACCGCTGCTGGCCCCGCTCACCTGCGGTAATGCACTCCAAGGCGAATTGATCTGCAAATCGCACCCACGCGGTTCATCACGCCCATCGGCAGGAGCGCCGGTAGCACCGATACCTGTCCTGACACGCGCCGCCCCGCCGTGTCATTCCGCTCGTCTCTACTTGCTAGTAGCAAACGGCCCTAGTCGAACTCGCCGTCACGCACGCCATCCCTGAAGGCGGCCCACTCTTCCGCAGTGAAGCGCAGCGCAGGCAACTGGCGAGCTTTGGAGTCCCGCACCGCGACAGCGCCATCACCGAGGTCAGCTACCTCCACGCAGTAATTGTCCACGGGCGACTTCGTGCTCTTGACCCAGTGCGCTTCAGACAGGTCCCGTTCGTACAGCTCAAACTTCACCGCGTCCATGACAGAACTCCTCCCGGGACTGGATAGTACGTTCCCTTCCACCATCAGTCCGGCACGCCGAACGCGCATCTACTGAGGCTTGATTTTGGGGTTGACCGGGGAGTTGGTTGTGCTATCCCGTGGATATGGAGGAGACGGGTCTGACGCGGGAGGGGCGTCTGCAGCGCGAGAGACTGCGGCTGCAGGCGGCCGAGTGGTTCGAAGAA
>JBEYJY010000037.1:0-90590 GCA_040631425.1 Streptomyces sp. NPDC020096 | reverse complement strand
AACTTGCCCTTGGCATGCTGCGCCTCGGTCGCCCGGTCACTCGGCCCCCGCCGCACCTGCTCACGAATCGCATGCAGCTCCGCCACACGCCCGCGGGCATCGCTCGCGTCGGCCGGCACCTCGTCCACAACGGTCATGTATCGACCTTACGAGCGGTGGCCCCGTTTTCCTGGCGTTGACTTCTCACACTGTCAGAAGCGACTTCATGGAGGAACTCAACAGAAAGGAGTGACGATAGGGCCCCGTGCGAAGCGGACGGGACCCTATCGTTTGTACCGTTCGTACCAGCCGGGGCGACCGGCGCGATCCGGCCGCGGAGCGCGGCCCCCGGTCAGCGCCCGGCGACCGCCTCCGCGAGCGCGAGGATCCGCCGGGCGTCCTCGACGTGCAGGTTCTCGATCATACGGCCGTCCACGGTGACCACACCGCGGCCCTCGCGGGCCGCCTCGTCGAACGCATCGATGATCCGGCGGGACCGCTCGATCTGCTCGGGCGAGGGCGCGAACACCCGGTTGCACGGCTCGACCTGTGCCGGGTGGATCAACGTCTTGCCGTCGAACCCGAACTGCCTGCCCTGGACGCACTCGGCCTCGAAGCCTTCGAGGTCCTTCACGTCGTTGTAGACACCGTCCAGGATCGCCTTGCCGGTCTCGCGGGCCGCCAGCAGCGCCAGCGACAGGCCGGTGAGCAGCGGGGCGCGGCCCGGAACGTGTTCCGCGTGCAGTTCCTTGGCCAGGTCGTTGGTGCCCATGACCAGCACGGTCAGCCGTTCGCTGGCGGCGGCCACGGAGCGGGCGTCCAGCATGGCCCGCGGGGTCTCGACCATGGCCCAGATCGCGGTGCGGTCCGGGGCGCCGGCCGCCTCAAGGGCGCGTTCGACCTCCCGTACCGTCTCGGCCGACTCGACCTTGGGCACGACCACGGCGTCCGGGCCCGCTTCGGCGGCGGCCCGCAGGTCGTCGGCGTGCCAGGGGGTGCCGGGGCCGTTGACCCGGATGGTCACCTCGCGGTAGCCGTACTCGCCGGAGGCCGCCGCGGCGGCGACGCGCTTGCGGGCGTCGGCCTTGGCGTCGGGGGCGACCGCGTCCTCCAGGTCGAGGATGAGGGCGTCGGCGGGGATGGACTTGGCCTTCTCCAGGGCGCGTTCGTTGGCGCCGGGCATGTAGAGCACCGAACGGCGGGGTCGCAGGCTCGCGTTGGACATCGTGCGGGTCACTCCTTCTCGGCGGCGGCGTACGCCTCCGCGAGTTCCGGGTCGCGGGCGGCGAGTTCGTCCGCGAGCTGCGCCACCACCTGGCACTGCTTGTACGTGGCGTCGTCCTGCATCTTGCCGTCGATCATCACCGCGCCGGTTCCGTCGCCCATCGCGGCGATCACCTTACGGGCCCAGGCGACATCGGCGGGCGCGGGCGAGAACACCTTCTTGGCGATGGCGATCTGTACCGGGTGCAGGCTCCACGCCCCCACGCAGCCGAGCAGGAAGGCGTTGCGGAACTGGTCCTCGCAGGCCACGGTGTCCTTGATGTCACCGAAAGGCCCGTAATAGGGCAGGATCCCGTGCGCCGCGCAGGCGTCGACCATGCGCGCGATGGTGTAGTGCCACAGGTCCTGCTGGTAGGTGGCTCGCGGGGCGTCGCCCTGCGGGTCCTCCCGTACGAGGTAGCCGGGGTGGCCGCCGCCGACCCGGGTGGTCTTCATCCGACGGCTGGCGGCCAGGTCGGCCGGGCCGAGCGAGATGCCCTGCATACGGGGGCTGGCACCGGCGATCTCCTCGACGTTGGCCACGCCGGTCGCGGTCTCCAGGATCGCGTGCACCAGGATCGGCCGCTCGATGCCCGCCTTGGCCTCCAGCTGGGCGAGCAGCCGGTCGACGTAGTGGATGTCCTCGGCGCCCTCCACCTTGGGCACCATGATCACGTCGAGTTTGTCGCCGATCTCGGTGACCAGCGTGATCAGGTCGTCCAAGGCCCAGGGCGAATCAAGGCTGTTGACGCGGGTCCACAACTGGGTGTCGCCGAAGTCGGTGGCCTTGGCGATGGAGACCAGACCGGCGCGCGCCGCCTCCTTGCGGTCCGCCGCGACCGCGTCCTCCAGATTGCCGAGCAGTACGTCCACGGTGGGCGCGATGGAGGGGATCTTCGCCGCCATCTTCTCGTTGCCGGGGTCGAAGAAGTGGATCATCCGGGACGGCCGGAACGGCACCTCCCGTACCGGGGCCGGTGCTCCGACGGCCAGTGGGCGGAAGAAGTCCTTCGGAGAGCGCATCCAGTCTCCCTGGTCGGATCGAGGGGTGCGGGTCGCCGCCCGTCCCGGCGGCGCCATCCGGCGTTCACTCTAGGGGTGGCGGCGCGGTTACGTTACTGGTCAGTACGTGTGCCGTTGGTCACCGCGCCCCGGCCCGCGTGCCGACCGCCGGGTCCCGGTGCCGTTGTACACCGCCACGACCGGCTTGCGGCGCCGGTACCTCCAACAGCGGCGGCGTCCGCCTTAGAGTGCGGACCAGAGCACGTGCCACCGCACCCGACCGACGCTGGAGCGCCCGTGTCGTCCTTCCGCATCGTTCCGTCCGGCTTCGAACTCGACGGCCGACCGCTACGCGTGCTCTCCGGCGCGCTGCACTACTTCCGGGTGCTGCCGCAGCAGTGGTCGCATCGGCTAAGGATGGTGCGCGCCCTGGGGCTCAACTGCGTGGAGACGTACGTCCCGTGGAACCTGCACGAACCACGCCCCGGCCGTTACGACTTCACCGGGATCGCCGACCTCGACGCGTTCTTGACGGCATCGGCGGAGGCGGGGCTGTACGCGATCGTCCGGCCCAGCCCGTACATCTGCGCCGAGTGGGAGAACGGCGGACTGCCCTGGTGGCTGCTGGCCGACCGCGAGCTGCGGCTGCGGGTGTCGGATCCGGCGTATCTGGCGCACGTGGAGCGCTGGTACGACGAACTGCTGCCGCGCATCGCCGCACACCAGATCACCCGCGGCGGCAATGTGCTGATGCTGCAGGTGGAGAACGAGTACGGGTCCTACGGCAGCGACACGGCGTATCTCGACCGGCTGCGCACGATGATGCGCGAACGCGCCATCGACGTGCCGCTGTTCACCTCCGACGGACCCGAGGACACCTTCCTCACCGGCGGCACGCTGACCGGTGCCACCGCCACCGTCAACTTCGGCAGCCACCCGGAGGACGCCTTCGCGGAACTGACCCGCTTCCGGCCCCACGACCCGCCGATGTGCATGGAGTTCTGGTGCGGCTGGTTCGACCACTGGGGCGAGAAGCGCGCCCTGCGCGATCCGGACGACGCCACCGACACCCTGCGCCGGATCCTGGCCTCGGGCGCCTCGGTCAACATCTACATGGCGCACGGCGGCACCAGCTTCGGCACCTGGGCGGGGGCCAACCGCGGCGGACCGTCGCACGACGGCCCGTACCAGCCGACGGTGACCTCCTACGACTACGACGCCCCGATCGACGAACGCGGCGCGCCCACACCGAAGTTCTGGGCGTTCCGCGAGGTGCTCACCGAATTCGCGCAGGTGCCGGGCGCACCGCCGGAGCCCGAGCCACTGCCGCCGGTCCTTCCGCCGTCGCGGGTGGAACTCACCGACTCTGTGCAGCTGTTCGATCTGCTCGACGCCCTCGCCTCCCCGGCCGTCCGCTCCCCCGTACCGCCGTCGTTCGAGGACCTCGGGCTGGCCCATGGGCTGGCGCTCTACGAGGCCCATGTGCCGGGGCCGCGCGCGGAGTACCCGCTGGCCCTGGAGGGCTTGGCCGACCGGGCGCACGTCTACCTGGACGGCGAACCGCTGGCGGTGCTGGAGCGAGACGAGGAGGACGAACTTCCGCAGATCGCCGTCGGCACCCCGGGCGCCCGCCTGCAACTGCTGGTGGAGTCGATGGGCCGGGTCAACTACGGGCCGCGGCTGGGCGATCGCAAGGGGGTCGCCGCGGTACGGCACGGCCAGCAGTACGTACACGGCTGGACGGTGCGCACGGTCCCGCTCGGCGGGCCGCTGCCGGATCTGCCGTGGGGCGTCTCGGCGGCGTCCACGGGCGCACCGGGCCAGCGCCCGGGGCCGGTGTTCCACCGCGCCACCCTCGACGTGGCCGCGCCCGGCGACGGGTTCCTGGCCCTGCCCGGCGGCACCAAGGGCTATGTCTGGGTCAACGGCTTCTGTCTGGGCCGGTACTGGGACCGCGGTCCGCAGCGCACCCTCTACCTCCCGTGGCCGCTGCTGCACGAGGGCCGCAACGAGATCGTGGTGCTCGAACTCGACGGCCTGCGGGACCGGTTCGTGGAGATCCGCGACGAACCCGACCTCGGCTGAGGAGCCCCGAGATGCCCCATCGCCCACGCGCCGTCCTCGCCATGCGCCACGCGGTACGGGACGCGCTCCTCGACCGCGCGGCGCTGCGCCGCCTGTCCGGCGTCGCCAGGCTCGACCCCGAGCTGCTGATCAGCGACGCCGCCGACTTCAACGGTCCCGGCCGGGCGGCCGAACTCGCCCAGGCCGAGGCGCTGTTCACCAGCTGGGGCTGCCCGCCGCTGACCTCGGACGCGCTGACCCGGATGCCGCGGCTGCGTACCGTCGTCCATGCCGCCGGATCCGTCAAAGGGCACATCACCGACGCCTGCTGGGAACGTGGGCTGACCGTCTCCTGTGCGGCGGCCGCCAACGCGCTGCCGGTCGCCGAGTACACCGTCGCGGCGATCCTCTTCTCCGGCAAACGCGTCCTGGAGTCCGCGCTGGCCTACCGCACCCGGCGCACCGC
Organism: Streptomyces sp. NPDC020096; assembly: GCA_040631425.1. Lineage (GTDB taxonomy): Bacteria > Actinomycetota > Actinomycetes > Streptomycetales > Streptomycetaceae > Streptantibioticus_A. Next base: position 85,816 of record JBEYJY010000037.1, on the reverse strand, counting down.
CCTCGATCCGCTGGCCCTCTTCCCGCGGCACACGCTGGGCAACTACCGCCGCACCGTGGGCGTCGTCGGCGCCTCCCGGGTCGGCCGCCGGGTGATCGAGCTGCTGCGCCCGTTCGATCTGCGGGTGCTCCTGCACGACCCGTACCTGACCGCGGACGCCGCCCGTGAACTCGGCGCGGAGCCGGTCGAGTTGGATGACCTCGCACGGCGCAGCGACATCGTCACCCTGCACGCGCCCGCGCTGCCGCGGACCCGGCACCTGTTCGACCGCGCCCGACTGGCGCTGCTGTCGGACGGCGCCACCTTGATCAACACCGCCCGCGGCTGGCTGGTGGACACCGAGGCGCTCACCGAGGAGCTGGTACGCGGCCGACTGCACGCCGTACTCGACCACACCGAACCGGAGGCGCTCCCCGACAGCTCACCGCTGTACGAGCTGCCGAACGTACTGCTCACTCCGCACATCGCGGGCTCGCTCGGCCACGAACTGGCGCGACTGGCGCACGCCGCCATCGACGAGCTGGCACGCTACGGCGCCGGACTGCCCTACGCGCAACCGGTCACCCGGCAGATACTGCGGTACTCCGCCTGACCCGCCCGGCTCATCAGTGCTGCGGTTCGACTCCGGCGCGGATCAACCCGTAGGTGTAGGAGTCGTCCAGCGCCTGCCAGGACGCCGCGATGACGTTCTCGCCGACACCGACGGTCGACCACTCCCCCTGGCCGTCGCTGGTGGAGACTAGGACGCGGGTGGTGGACTCGGTGCCGTGCCGCCCCTCCAGGATGCGGACCTTGTAGTCGACCAACTCCATGTGCGCCAGCGGCGGGTAGATGCGCTCCAGCCCGGCGCGCAGCGCGCGGTCCAGGGCGTCCACCGGGCCGTTGCCCTCGCCGGTGGCGACGATCCGCTCGCCCTTCGCCCACAGCTTCACCGTCGCCTCGTTGACCTGGACGCCGTCCGGCCGCTGCTCGACGATGGCGCGCCAGGACTCGACCCGGAAGAAGCGGGTGGCCTCGCCGCGCACCTCGTCGCGCAGCAGCAGTTCGAAGGACGCGTCGGCCGCCTCATAGGTGTATCCGGCCAGCTCGCGCTCCTTGACCCGCTCGACGACGCGGCCCGCGAGTGCGCGGTCGCCGGTCAGGTCGTAGCCGAGTTCCTTGCCCTTGAGCTCGATGGAGGCGCGTCCCGCCATGTCGGAGACGAGCATCCGCATGGTGTTGCCGACCAGTTCGGGGTCGATGTGCTGGTACAGGTCCGGGTCGACCTTGATGGCGGAGGCATGCAGTCCCGCCTTGTGCGCGAAGGCCGACACGCCCACGTACGGCTGATGGGTGGCGGGCGTGAGGTTGACGACCTCGGCGATGGCGTGCGAGATCCGGGTCATCTCGGCGAGCGTGCCCTCGGGCAGCACCCGCTTGCCGTACTTCAGCTCCAGCGCCGCCACGACCGGGAAGAGGTTGGAGTTCCCCACCCGCTCGCCGTAGCCGTTGGCGGTGCACTGGACGTGCGTGGCGCCCGCGTCGACCGCGGCGAGGGTGTTGGCGACCGCGCAGCCGGTGTCGTCCTGCGCGTGGATGCCCAGCCGAGCCCCGGTGTCGGCGAGCACCGTGCGCACCACGGCCGCGACCTGGGCGGGCAGCATGCCGCCGTTGGTGTCGCACAGCACGACGACATCGGCCCCGGCCTCGTGCGCGGTCCGCACCACGGACTTGGCGTACTCCGGATTGGCCCGGTAGCCGTCGAAGAAGTGCTCGCAGTCGACGAACACCCGCCGCCCCTGCCCGCGCAGATAGCTGACCGTGTCACGCACCATCGCGAGGTTCTCGTCCAGCGTGGTGCGCAGCGCCAGCTCGACATGCCGGTCGTGCGACTTGGCCACCAGCGTGATCACCGGCGCGCCGGACTCCAGCAGCGCCGCCACCTGCGGGTCGTCCTCGGCCCGCACTCCCGCCCTGCGGGTGGCGCCGAAGGCCACCAGCTGTGCGTGCCGGAAGTCGATCTCTTTGCGCGCCCGCTCGAAGAACTCGGTGTCCCTCGGATTGGCCCCCGGCCAGCCGCCCTCGATGAACCCCACCCCGAACTCGTCCAGGTGCCGGGCGATCGCCAGCTTGTCGGCGACGGAGAGGTTGATGCCCTCACGCTGCGCGCCGTCGCGCAGCGTGGTGTCGAAGACATGGAAGCTGTCGTCGGGCAGCGTGGGCTCGTTTTCTGCCGTCATGTGGTGGACTCCTGTCGAGTGAGCGGGTTTGCGGAACAACCAACTCCACTTGCCCCCAATGATCCCTCGCGCCTCGCCGCCTGGTGATGGTTGGCCCAGGAAACGAAAAAACCTCTCGCGGATGCGAGAGGTCTGCGCGCGGGTCTGGGACACGGTGATCGCCATCGCGCTCAGGTCTGCACGAGGACGGCCACTGCGGACCGGCGCGCCTAGCCAATAATCATGGCGAAGGACACGGGGGCAGTTTGGCACATGGCCGCGCCTGTCCGCCGCCACGTCTCAGCATTCGGGCGTTAACGGCGAGTGATCGCCCGGGGACTTTGCGACACGAGAGGCGTCGGCGCGTGCCGGGCTGGCGCGCGAGCTCTTTGCGCCTATGCGCCCTTGACCACGTCCCATGATCCGGGCGACCGTCGTGCAACGGTGTGCAATCCGCTCGGCAGAGGAGGCCGTTGTGACGCTGAAGTTCCTCGGCATCTATCCCAACACTCCGGACGACGGTTCCCCGACAATCTGGCTCGACGAGGAGAACGGCGACCTCGTGATCCAGTCCTACATTGCGGACGAGGCGACGATCCGTGCGTGTCAGGACGTCGGCTCGATTCCTGGGCACTCAACAGACGTCCCCGATCACGAGACTGTCATTAGGCTCCCGGCCAACATGCTCCAGTTCATTCCCCATCCTGACAGTGAGGTCCACGATGGCAACGGCGGTTCGTGAGGCACTGGCTGCGGCCAGGCGGTCGGCGGTGCATCTCGAGATGCGCGACAGCTACATGCGCGACGATCCCGCCTTCATCGCATGGCAGGAGGGGCACAGGCCCGACCCTGACAACCGTGATTCCTGGTGGAGGCCATGGCTGGACATAGTGACCGAGACGACCTGCCGGGGCGTGGCAATGCGGCGAGCCCGCATCGTCTCCGAACCAATCAGCGATTACATCCGATATGAGTACGACGGGACGTTCACCAACATCGCCGCGGGCGAGCAGGTGCGTTGGCTGCCGAGGCGAAAGACGCGGGATCTCGCTTTGCCTGGTGTGGACTTCTGGGTCTTTGACGACGCGACCGTGATCTACAACCACTTCACCGGCGATGGTCAATGGTCCGAGCCCGGCATGGAGCTGACCGCTGATCCCGCCCTGGTTAGGCTGTGCAGCTCGGCGTTTGACGCTGTATGGGAACGGGCGATCCCGCACACGGAGTACCACCCGGTTTGAGCACTGAGCGTCCATGGCTGCCTCAGCATCATCGAGTGTTCAGCAAGCCCGGCAAGTCCTCGCGGATCGACTCGGGGAGATCAGACGTGATGCGGGGCTGACCGGGCGCGACATCGCACGCGCATGCGGCTGGCACCCGTCAAAGTCCTCTCGCATCGAGAACGCGCGCACTCCGCCGTCTGCTGACGACATCCGGGCATGGTGCCACGCCTGCGGTGCGGAGGGACAGACGGCGGATCTCATCGCATGCTTGCGCGCTGTCGAAGGCATGTTCATCGAGTGGCAGCGGATGGAACGCGCCGGGCTACGGCAAGCCCAAGAGGCACGGCTTCCGCTGTACCAGCGGACGCGCCGCTTCCGCTCGTATTCCTCGTGGCTCGTGCCCGGTCTGATCCAGACCCGCGCGTACACAACGGCGGCACTGCGTGCAATCCAGCAACGACGCGGACTCGTAGACGACGTTGATGATGCCGTGGCTGCGCGTATGGAGCGTCAGAGGTTGCTCTTCGAGGGTGACCGCCGCTTCGCCCTCCTCATCGAGGAATCGGTTCTACGCTCCGGCATCGGCGGCAAGGAAGTGATGGCTGGACAGCTCGGCCACCTGATCACTATCGGGTCACTGCCCAATGTGAGCCTGGGAGTTGTGCCGATGCGACCGGATCGGTCTCGATGGCCAGTTGAGGGGTTCTGGATATATGACGCGGCACAGGTCAACGTCGAGTTGGTCTCCGGTTACCTCACCATCACACAGCCTCGCGAGATCGCCATGTACGCCGAGACGTTTGGCGAACTGGCCAAGCTAGCTGTGTACGGTTCCCGTGCTCGTTCGCTGGTCACGGCGGCCGTAAATGCCCTCGGTTGACCGTCGTGCAATCTCGTAGAACTTCGTAGCTTCCAGCCGAGCGCGCTTCTTAACGTCTTGAGCATGGAGCGAAGCGAGCAAACCAACGACGCCACCTGCCCCGAGTGCGTGAGGCTGGCCGCCGAGAAGGCGAAGGCTGAGGCAGAACGCGACCGGAGCCGACGGACAGACGCGGCGGTGCTGATCCGTCGCCACGTCGTGGCATGCCACGCTGACGAATCGATGCACGCCCGCCTCGCAGAGGTGAACGCGCGCAGCCGGAGCTCGCGGTGACCGCGAGGGCGGTGCTCCGCTACGCCGTCCACAAGATCACAACGCACCCGGACACGGATGTGACCTTCGAGGCCGAGTGTCTGCGCTGCGACTGGGCGGCGGAACCCGCCGACGACTCCTCGCCGGTCGATATCGCATGCATGAGCCACACAGGCCTCACCAGCCACACAGGTTTCCGGCGCATCTGCACCTCGTTCGCACAGGTGGTGCGCGCCGAGTAGAAGCGCCCGCTTCGGCGGGTCAGTTGGAGCGGGACGACTACGGAGGCACAGCGATGCGACAGTGGTGGATGCTCATGTCCGACGGCGGCAACCCGCAGGACGACAGCGACAGCGGTAACAAGCACGGTGGAGGCGGTTCCGACGAAGGCGGCAACACCAACGACGGCCAAGGTCCGGCGGACGGTCGCTGAGTGAGCGGGCACGGCGCACAGGAGGCTGGTCCCAAAGGGCTGGCCTCCGCGCTCATGGAAAAGGGAGCGCTCAAGAGCGACTGGCTCCCCGCGTTCGAGGCAGTCCCCCGGCACCTCTTCGTGCCGGACGCGATCTGGCCTGGTCGTGCCGGGGCGAACCGGCAGAGCGACCGCGTCATCCGGACCGACGAGCCGGGCGCGTGGTGGGAAGCGGTCTACCGGGACGCGCCGATCACGACGCAGTGGGACGACGGCGCGTACACCGACGCTGGCAAGGGCAAGGTCCCGTCGTGTTCCAACTCCATGCCCACCATGGTGTTCTCGATGCTGGACGCACTCAACGTCGAGGAAGGCCACCGGGTGTTGGAGATCGGCACCGGTACCGGTTGGAATGCCGCCCTGCTGTCGCACCGCTTGGGCTCCGGGAACGTTGTCACGGTCGAAGTGGACGAGGCCAGCGCACGCGCAGCACGGGCACAGCTGAGCGCGGCGGGGTTCGACCCGCTGGCCATAGTCGGTGACGGCGCCGAGGGCCACCCCGAAGGCGCCCCGTACGATCGCGTGATCGCCACCTGCTCGATCGGCCGCGTCCCCCGGGCCTGGATCGACCAGACGAAGCCGGGCGGGGTGATCGTCGCCCCCTGGGGACCGGCCTACGGCGGGGAGGCGGTGGTCCGCCTCGCCGTGGCCGAGGACGGCACTGCATCCGGCCCGTTCATCGGGTCCTCCGCGTTCATGCGGCTACGCGCCCAGCGGACGTCCCGCAGGCACGTACGCGAGTACCTCAAAGGCCAGCCGTGGCCTGCTGAGGGCAGCAGGTCCATGACCTCACTCTCGCCGGAGGACATCGGAGGCTGGACGGTCATGTTCGCGATCGGCGTCCAAGTGCCTGCGGCGTACCCGTGGATGGAGTCGTACGGCGACGGTTCCTACACGCTGTGGCTGCGGGACACGGCCGTCACATCGTGGGCAACGGCCGATTACGAGAAGGGGCGCGACGAGTACGAGGTGTACCAGTCCGGCCCCCGCAGACTGTGGGACGAGGTCGTCGCGGCCTACAGCTGGTGGCAGGAGCAGGGACGCCCGGGATTCGAGCGCTTCGGGCTGACGGCGGACCGCCGCGGTCATCACGTGTGGCTCGACGGTCCGCACAACCCCGTGCCCCTGGTGTGGGGGTCCGTGTAACGGCGAACGGCCCCTGGGCGGTCGGGGGCCGTCGCGTCATCGAACGGTTGCCGTTCCCTCGGGGGTCGTCACGACCACACCGTGCCGCCCGCGAAGTCCTTGGCGATGACCTTCTCGACGCCGTCGCCGATCTTCGCGTCCGGGAGGACGATGCCCAGTTCCCGGTTTTGGTTGAGCGACGTGCTGGAGAAGTTCTCCGAGCCCACGAACACCTTCTCGTTCGCCGTTCCCTGGTCCGCGACGATCGCCTTGGCGTGGATGTACAGGGGGGCGGTGGCCGCGTACGTACTCACCTTGACGCCCGCTGACTTGAGGGTGTTGAACTCGCTCGCGTAGGTGTTGCTCGTGTTGGTCATCACCACTTCGACCTTGACACCGCGACCCGCGGCCGCGGTCAGCGCGTTGACCACGTCCGTGTCGCCCATCTCCTGGTTCTCCACGTACAGGTTGGCCTTCGCGCCATTGATCAGCGCAAGGAGCTGGGACTGGGAGTCGGTCGGGGACCAGACCAGGTGGTCGCCGTCGCCCGGGGTGATCGACTTGTGCGCGTAGTCGGCGTTGAAGACCTTCTCGATCGCCGAGACGTCGGCGCTGTCGGTGTCGGTCACGCTGTAATTGCGGTCGGCGGCGTAGTACTTCGAGGTCATGTTGCCGCTCATGATGACGGCCTGGGTGCCGTCGACGACCATCGTCTTCTCGTGCGTGAAGTAGTACGTGCTGTTCGACCAGACGACACCCACGCCGTTGTTCTTCAGGTACGTGTAGGTGCTGGAGTTGGTGGACTTGCGGCGCTGGTCGAGGATGACGCGGACCTTGACACCCGCCTTCTCCCGCGCCACCAGGTCCTTCTGGGCGGTGGTGTCGACGAGTTCGTACATCGTCAGGTCGATGCTCTTGTGCGCCGAGTTGATCAGGTTGTAGATCGGCGTGATGCCCTGGTCGGGCTGAACGATCAGGGAGTACGTCCCGGCAGCGGCGTTGGAGGTGGGGGCGGTGAGCGTGAGGGCCGCGGTGGCAGCGACCGTGGCGGTTGCGAGGCGTGCTAACGGGATACGGCGCATGCTTCCTCCTGTGTGGGGGGGGTGAAGAGGCATCGCTGCGATGCCGCGCCCTGCGTACAGCGCGGACATGACAACCGTATGGATGTGAGCCGACATGTGAATGACGCGCGTAGAGTCTTGGCCCAGGCTTTACTGGATCGACAGGGATCCGTAATTCGAATCCCTCACGCCCCCAGCGACTCGTCCACGAACTCCCGTACGTGCCCAAGCACTTGACCTCGGTCCGCCCCGGGCAGCCCCACCACCAGATGCGTGCCGAAGCCGTCCAGCAGGGCCCGCATCCGTACCGCGACCCGCTCCGGGTCCACCGGGCGGAACTCGCCGCGTGAGATGCCCTCGGCGAGGAGGGCCACCAAGTCGCGGTGCCAGACCAGTTCCAGTTCGAGTTGGCGCTGTAGCGCCGACTCGCCCGGCTGCGAGCGGTTCCACACCTCGGACCACAGGACCCAGCGCGGGTCGCGGGGGCCGTCGGGCAGATAAAGGTCGACGAACGCGTCGAGCCGCTCGCGCGCCGGGACCAGCCTGGACAGCGCGGCCCGGCGGTCGACGCCGAGCTGCTCCTCGCTCCACTCCAGGGTCTGCAGCAGCAGCTCGTCCTTGCTGCCGAAGTAGTACATGACATGGCCGCTGCTCATACCGACCTCGCGGCCGAGCCCGGCGATGGTCAGCTCGGCGAGGCCGCGTTCGGCGATGGCCGCCATCGCGGCGGCCATCACCTGCTCCCGGGGCTGCTTCAGCCGTCGCCTGGGGCGGACGGGTCCGGGCACCGCGACCTCCGAGTTCGGGCCCCGTCGCGGTACATCACGCCCGGGGCTGCTGTTGTGTGATGCAGTGGATGCCGCCGCCGTGCGCGAAGATCTCACGGGCGTCGACCAGGACCACCTCGCGCTGGGGGAACAGCTTCGCGAAGATCTCCGCGTTGCGTTCGTCCGCCGGGTCGTCGAAGCCGCACAGCACGACGCCGCCGTTGCACAGGTAGTGGTTAACGTAAGAGTAGTCGACCGGTTCGCCGTCGATCTCGGTCACCGTGGGCGCGGGCAGTTCCACGACCTCCAGCCTGCGGCCCCGCGCGTCGGTCGAGGCGCTGAGCTGCGCGATGACCTCGCGTGACACCGCGTGGTCGGGGTGCGCCGGGTCCTGCTGGCTGTGCACCACGACCACGCCGGGCCGGGCGAACGCGGCGACGATGTCCACATGGCCGCGGGTGCCGAACCGGCCGTAGTCGGCGGTCAGCCCGCGCGGCAGCCAGATCGCCTTGGAGGTGCCGAGGAAGGCGTGCAGTTCCTCCTCGACCTCGTCGCGGGTCCAGCCGGGGTTGCGGCCCGGGTCGAGCTGGACGGTCTCGGTCAGCAGCACCGTGCCCTCGCCGTCCACATGGATGCCACCGCCCTCGTTCACCAGCTTGGACGTGTAGCGGCGGGCCCCCGCCAGCTCCGCCACCTGGGCGCCGATCTCCGCGTCGAGGTCCCAGCGGGCCCACTCCTGGGCGCCCCAGCCGTTGAATATCCAGTCGGCGGCGGCGAGTCGGCCCCTCCCCACCAGGAAGGTGGGGCCCATGTCCCGCATCCACGCGTCGTTCAGCGGCCGTTCGACCACCTCGACGCGGGGGCCCAGCTCCGCGCGGGCGCCCTCGGCGTCGTCCGGCGCGGCGACCATGGTCACCGGCTCGAAGCGCGCCACCGCCTTGGCCACCGTGCCCCACGCCGCCCGCGACGCGGCCAGGTCCTCGGGCCCGTCGAAGGTGATGCCCGACGAGGGCCAGGCCATCCAGGTGCGGTCGTGCGGCGCCCACTCGGGGGGCATGTGGAAGCCGTCGGCTGCGGGCAGAGCGGTCATGAGGGATTCCTTCGAAGGCAGGGGGTTACAGGAAGTACAGGCGGTTGAGCGAGACCTGCTCGGCCGGGTCGGAGCGCACCGGGTCCCCGTCCAGCGTGACCAGGCCGCTGTCGCCGTCCACCTGGACGTGTCCGATACGGGAGTTGAGCACCAGGTCGGCCGGGCCGATGCCGCGCGTTCCGCGTACCGCCACCCGGCGGCGGCGGGTGGGCATCCGGTCGTCCCCCGAGGCGACGGCGGCCCCGGCGACGAACGCCACCGAGATGTCGGCGGGCGTCGCCCCGTACGAGCCGAACTGTGGTCCCAGCACCAGGGGTTCGCAGGTGTCGGTGGCCGCGTTGGGGTCGCCGGTCACGCCGTAGGCCGGGAAGCCGGACTTGAGCACGAGTTGCGGCTTGGCGCCGAAGTAGCGCGGCTGCCACAGCACGATGTCGGCGAGCTTGCCGACCTCCAGCGATCCGACCTCGTGCGCGAGGCCGTGGGCGATCGCGGGGTTGATGGTGAGCTTGGCGATGTAGCGCAGTACGCGGGCGTTGTCGTCGGCCGGGCCGTCGCCCGCCAGTGGCCCCAGGTCGGCCTTCATCTTGCCCGCCATGGCGAAGGTGCGGCGTACCGTCTCGCCCGCACGGCCCATGCCCTGCGCGTCGGAGGAGGTGATGCCGATCGCGCCCAGGTCGTGCAGCACGTCCTCGGCGCCCATGGTTCCGGCACGTATCCGGTCCCGGGCCATGGCGGCGTCGCCCGGCAGGTCCGGCTTGAGGTCATGGACGGAGACGATCATGCCGTAGTGCTCGGCCACCGCGTCCCGGCCGAACGGCAGGGTCGGGTTGGTGGACGAGCCGATGACGTTCGGCACGCCCGCCATCTTCAGCACGTTGGGGACATGGCCGCCGCCGCAGCCCTCTATGTGGAAGGCGTGGATCGTGCGGCCTTCGAGGACCTTCAGGGTGTCCTCGACGGTCAGGCACTCGTTCAACCCGTCGCTGTGCAGGGCGACTTGGACGTCGTGCTCCTCGGCGACCCGTAGCGCGGTGTCCAGGGCGCGGGCGTGTGCGCCCATGTCCTCGTGGACCTTGAACCCGGACGCCCCTCCTTCGGCGAGCGCCTCGACCAGCGGTGCGGGGTCGGAGGACGAACCGCGGGCCAGGAAGCCGATGTTGACCGGCCAGGCGTCGAAGGCGTTGAAGGCGTGCCGCAGCGCCCAGGGCGAGTTGACGCCGACACCCCACACCGGGCCGAACTCCTGGCCGATGATCGTGGTGACGCCGGAGGCCAGCGAGGCCTCCATGACCCGCGGCGACAGCAGGTGGACATGGGTGTCGATGGCGCCCGCGGTGGCGATCAGGCCCTCACCGGGCACGATCGTGGTGCCGGTGCCGACCACCACGTCCACGCCGTCGAGCGTGTCGGGGTTGCCCGCGCGGCCGATCGCGTGGATCCGGCCCTCGCGGATGCCGATGGACACCTTGCGGATGCCCTGCGCCGCGTCGATCACCACGACGTTGCTGATCACCACATCGCAGGTCTCACGGACGGACGCGGCCTTCAGGTGCAGCCCGTCGCGGGCGGTCTTGCCGAATCCGGCGAGGAACTCCTCCCCGGGCCGCTGGGAGTCCGACTCGACGCGGACCACCAGACCGGAATCGCCCAGCCGGACACGGTCACCGGCGCGCGGGCCGTGCACGGCCGCGTACTCACGGGTGTCGATCACAGCTCCTCCTCCACTCCCAGATAGCCGCAGGCCGCTGCCCGTCGCAGGGCCTCCCGCTTCGCGCCGGGCGCGTCCAGCGGGCCGTCGACAAGACCGGCGAAGCCGATCGCGACCCGGTCGCCGCCGATCGGCACCAGGCCGACCTCCACCTCCTCGCCGCGGTCGAACCGCACCGAGGACCCGGCGGGCACCGCGAGCCGCATGCCGTAGGCGGCCGAACGGTCAAAGCGCAGCCGGGGGTTGGCCTCGAAGAAGTGGAAGTGCGAGGTGACACTGACCGGCACGGTCGCGGTGTTGCGGACGGTCAGCCGCACCGCGGGCTCGGTCTCGGGGTCGGCGGGCCCCGGCAGTACGGCGCCGGGCGCGTCGTCGCCCAGCGAGCCGCCGCCGATCGGGTCGCTGACCACGGCGAGCCGGGAGCCGTCGTCGAAGACCGCCTCGACCATGACGTCTCCGATCACATCGGCCACACCGGGCAGGACGTCATCGGGGCCGAGGACCCGGCGAGCGGCCTCGATCGCCTCGGCGAGCCGCTTTCCGTCCCGGGCCGCCTCGCACACCGTGTCGGCGATCAGCGCGGTGGCCTCCGGCACGTTCAGCCGCAGCCCGCGCGCCCGCCGCGCCCGTGCCAGCTCGGCGGCGCCGAACAGCAGCAGGCGGTCGCGCTCCGTCGGGGTCAGCCGCATTCCGCCACACCTCTCAGCCAGAAGATCGTGATTTGAACGTCACTCTAACAATGAATCTCCTTGAGATGAAGCATTGACCGACGGCTTGATGTGAGTCACATTGAACGGCGTTCTAAAAGCTTCGGCACTCAAGGGAGACCGCCCATGCAGATCGAACAGCGGGGAGTCGACACCGTCCCCGAAGAGGAGCGCACCAGCGGGCCACGCGACGTGATCAGCATCCTGCTGGGCTCCAACCTCGCCCTCGGCGTGATCGTCTTCGGCTGGCTCCCGGTCTCCTTCGGGCTGGGCTGGTGGGGCTCGCTCACCTCACTGGTGGCGGGCACCCTGGTCGGGACGGTGCTGGTGGCACCGCTCGCGCTGGTCTCGTGGCGTACCGCCACCAATCTGTCGACCAGCAGCGGAGCCCACTTCGGTGTCCGGGGGCGGCTGCTCGGCTCGATGATCGGGCTGCTGCTCTCGCTCGGGTACACCGCGCTCACCCTGTGGGTCGGCGGCGATGCCGTGGTGGGGTGTCTGCACCGGATGTTCGGGCTGCCCACCGGCGCCGCGAGCTACGCGGTCGTCTACGCGGTGCTCGCGCTGGCCACCGCGTCCTCGGCGGTGTTCGGCTACCGGATGCTGCTGCGGCTCAGCCGACTGCTGACCATCTCGCTGACGGTGCTGCTGTTCGTCGGCGTCATCGCGTACTTCGGGATGTTCCACACCGCGCCGCCGCACGGCTCGTCGTACCTGCTCGGCGGCTACTGGCCGACCTGGCTGCTGTCCGCCGTCTCCGCCGGGCTCAGCGGCCCGATCGCGTTCATCACGCTGCTCGGCGACTACACGCGCTACGTCTCCCCGCAGCGCTTCAGCCAGCCCAAGGTGTTCTGGGGCACCTGCTTCGGCCTGGTCGTGGGGCTGCTGGTGCCGCAGCTGTTCGGCACCTTCACCGCCCTGTGCGTCAGCGCGGGCGGCGACTACGCGACCTCGCTGATGGCCGCGTGCCCGGCCTGGTACCTGCTGTTCCTGCTGCTCAACGCCTCCGCGGGCTCGGTCGGCAACGCGGGTCTGATGCTGTACAGCATGGGCCTCGACCTGGACGCGATCCTGCCCAAGGCGACCCGTACCCAGGCCACTTACGTCGTGGCGGCGGTCTCCACCGCGCTGGTCTACCTGGGGCACTTCGCCTGGGCCGCGCAGGACGCGATGACCTCGTTCGTCCTGGTGCTCACCGCGATCGGCACACCGTGGGCGGTCATCACGCTGCTGGGCTTCCGCAGGGTGCGCGGGCGGTACGACGCCGATGCCCTACAGGTCTACAACCGCCGTACCCACGGCGGCATTTACTGGTACAAGGCGGGCTGGAACGTCCAGGCCGTGATCGCCTGGGCCTGCGGCTCGGCGATCGGCCTGCTGGAGGTCGACACCCCGCTCTACAGCGGTCCGCTGCTGAAGTACACCGGTGGCATCGACATCAGCTTCCTGATGTCCGCCACGTTGGCCGCGGTGGTGTACGCGGCCTTGAACTCGGGCCGCCCGCACCCCGTCCCGACTCCGGCGCGGGTCGCCGACGACGGCGCGGTCGTCGGCGCCAACTGACGCCTTTCCGGCGGGTGTTGCGGTCGGCTCGAACACCGCCGGTCCGCGCGGTTGGGGTTGCTCGCCGTCGCGACGGGTCTTCTTGGGGGGCAAGCCCCAACCCCCGGGGCTTCGGGGCTTGCCCGGAAAAATGGCCGCCGCAACGCAATCGGAGCCACTCGCCGCAGCGGCAACAAATTCTCCGCCGCGACGGCGAGCAACCACATCGGCGTGGCCCGGCGGTGGCCGAACCAAACGCAACCCCGACGACCAGACAGACCAGACAGAAAGGCGTCAGCCGAGCGGGTGCATCCAGCCGTGGGTGTCGGGAGAGACGCCAGTCTGGATGTCGAGCAGCGCCTTGCGCAGCCTCATCGTGACCTCGCCCGGCTGGCCGTCGGCCACCGTCCAGTTGGCGCGGGTGGACTTGACCGAGCCGACCGGCGTGATCACGGCGGCTGTCCCGCAGGCGAAGACCTCGGTGAGGGTGCCGTTCTCGTTGCCGGTCTTCCAGTCGTCCACCGAGATCCGGCCTTCGGACACCTCGTAGCCGAGGTCCTCGGCGATCCGCAGCAGCGACAGCCGCGTGATGCCGGGCAGCAGCGAACCGGTCAGTTCGGGCGTCATGATCTTGTTCCCGTACACGAAGTACAGGTTCATGCCGCCCATTTCCTCGATCCAGCGGCGCTCGATCGCGTCCAGCCAGACCACCTGGTCGCAGCCGTGCTCGGCGCCCTGTGCCATGGCGACCAGCGAAGCGGCGTAGTTGCCCGCGCACTTGGCCGCACCGGTGCCACCGGGCGCGGCCCGCACGTACTCCTCGGAGAGCCAGACGGACACCGGCTTGACGCCACCGGGGAAGTACGCCCCGGCCGGGGAGGCGATCACGATGAACAGGTACTCGTTGGCGGGCCTGACGCCCAGCCCGACCTCGGTGGCGAACATGAACGGCCGCAGGTAGAGCGACTGCTCACCCTCGCTCGGCACCCACGCCTTGTCCTGGGTGACCAGCGCGTCGCACGCGGCGATGAAGGTCTCCACCGGCAGCTCGGGCATGGCCAGTCGGCGGGCCGAGGCCTGGAAGCGCTCGGCGTTGGCCTCGGGGCGGAAGGTGGCCACACCGCCGTCCGGCTGCCGGTACGCCTTGAGCCCCTCGAAGATGGACTGCGCGTAGTGCAGCGTCATATTGGCCGGGTCGATCGAGAGCGGCGCGTACGGCACCAGTTGGGCGTCGTGCCAACCGCGGCCCTCGGTCCACCGGATGGTGACCATGTGGTCGGTGAAGTGGCGGCCGAAACCGGGGTTGGCGAGGATCGCCTCGCGCTCCGCGTCGGAGAGCGGGTGTGCCGAGGGCTTGAGCTCGATCGTGGGCGTCGTCATGTCTGCGTGTCCTTCACCGTGAGGTAGTGGCGGACCGCGTACTCCGCCTCGGGGATGTTGCTAGGACGTCCTAGCTTCTTCCCGCCGTGCGGCCCTCTGTCCGATTATCACTGAGAGGGCTTTGGGTGAAAACCAAGCGCACATGTGGCGGAGGTCGCGGCCCAGGGGTCGATGGTGGCATCCGGGGTCGCCGTTGCACAGCACGAGGGCCTGTCCGGCGGATGGGGAATCCGCCGGACAGGCCCTCGTGGGAGATGAGGTACCGGCGGTCAGCCGGCCCCCTTTTAATTCAAGAGAGCCGGGCGGCGAGCGCGTCGCCGATGGCGCTGGTGGAGCGCTGGGCCTCGCCGCGCTCGGCGAGGTCGGCGGCTACCGCGTCCTCGATCCGCGCGGCCTCCGCGCGGTAGCCGAGGTGCTGGAGCAGCAGCGCGACCGACAGCACGGTGGCGGTCGGGTCGGCCTTGCCCTGGCCCGCGATGTCCGGCGCGGAGCCGTGTACCGGCTCGAACATCGACGGGAACTCGCCGGAGGGGTTGATGTTCCCACTGGCGGCCAGGCCGATACCGCCGGTAATGGCGGCGGCGAGGTCGGTGAGGATGTCACCGAAGAGGTTGTCGGTGACGATCACGTCGAACCGCTCGGGCTGGGTGACGAAGAAGATCGTCGCCGCGTCCACATGCAGATAGTCGGTGGTGACCTCGGGGAACTCCTGGCCTACCTTGTCGAAGATGTTCTTCCACAGGTGACCGGCGTGCACCAGCACGTTGTTCTTGTGCACGAGCGTGAGCTTCTTGCGCGGCCGGGCCTGGGCGCGTGCGTACGCGTCGCGCACCACGCGCTCGATGCCGAAGGCGGTGTTGAGGCTGACCTCGGTGGCCACCTCGTGCGGGGTGCCGCCGCGCAGCACACCGCCGTTGCCCACGTACGGGCCCTCGGTGCCCTCGCGGACCACCACGAAGTCGATCTCACGTCGTGCCGGAGACGCGCTGTCGGACTCGAAGCCCGCGAGCGGGGACTTCACGCCGGGGAGCAGTTTGCCGGGCCGCAGGTTGACGTGGTGGTCGAAGGCGAACCGCAGCTTGAGCAGGAAGCCGCGCTCCAGGACTCCGGACGGCACCGACGGGTCGCCGATCGCCCCGAGCAGGATGGCGTCGTGCTCCTTGAGCTGTGCCAGATCGGCGTCGGTGAGGGTCTCACCGGTCTCGTGCCAGCGCTTGGCGCCGAAGTCGTACGTCTTCGTCTCCAGCTTCACGTCCTGCGGAAGGACAGCGCTGAGCGCCTTGAGTCCTTCGGCCACGACTTCCTGGCCGATGCCGTCACCGGGGATCACTGCGAGGCTGATGCTGCGAGACATGTTGGGCACTGTACGCGTCGTCCCATTCAATGACATCGACTATCCATCATGTGGACACCCGATCGGCCGAGCGGCCAAGTCGCCCAGTCGGCTGGGAAGTTACGGAGCATCAGTGGCGCTCGTGGCCGGTGGCCCCGCCGTTGTCGCGGCGGTCGAGGGCGCGCTGCAGGGCTTCGGCGGCGTTCTTGCGGGCGGTCTCATCCATGGTGCACAACTCCAACCATGACGAAGAAGGTGAGGGGTGCGCCGGAAGGGGCGGGGAGCGCGCGCCGCAGGGGTTGCCTGCGCGAAGGCACCGGCTCTCATCCGCCGATCGCTGGATCAAGCGAGACGTTCGGCTTCACCTACAACGCTAGGACGACTTCGTCGATCTGTCGCTGTGATTACTCGGACTTCCTACTATCTGAGACGGCAACCATGCGAACGGCCCCTCCGGCATATGCCGGAGGGGCCGTTTTCGCGGATACTGCGCGGGCTCAGCCCATGTGCGGGTAGCGGTAGTCCGTCGGCGGGACCAGCGTCTCCTTGATGGCACGGGTGGACGTCCAGCGCATCAGGTTCTGCGCGGCGCCCGCCTTGTCGTTGGTGCCGGAGGCGCGCCCGCCGCCGAACGGCTGCTGGCCGACCACGGCGCCGGTCGACTTGTCGTTGATGTAGAAGTTGCCCGCGGCGTACCGCAGCACGTCCATGGCGTGGGCGGCGGCGGCACGGTCGCCCGCGATGATCGAGCCGGTGAGCGCGTACTTGGAGACGGACTCCATCTGCGCCAGCATCTGCTCGTAGTTCTCGTCCTCGTAGACATGCACGGCCAGGAACGGGCCGAAGTACTCGTCCCGGAAGACCTCGTTCGACGGGTCGGAGCAGGCCACGACGGTCGGGCGGACGAAGTAGCCCACCGAGTCGTCGTAGCTGCCACCGGCGATGATCTCGCACGTCGGGTCGGCCTTGGCGCGGTCGATCGCGGCCTTGTTCTTGGCGAAGGCACGGTCGTCGATCACGGCGCCGATGAAGTTGTCCAGGTCGGTGACGTCACCCATGGCAATGCCGTCGACCTCGGCCGCGAAGGCCTCCTTGAAGCCGCCGTCCCAGATGGAGCGCGGGAGGTAGGCGCGGGAGGTCGCCGAGCACTTCTGGCCCTGGTACTCGAAGGCACCACGGGTCAGCGCGGTCTTGAGCACCGCCGGGTCGGCCGACGGGTGGGCGACGACGAAGTCCTTGCCGCCGGTCTCGCCGACGATCCGCGGGTAGTTCTTGTACTTCTCGATGTTGGCGCCGACCGTCTTCCACAGGTACTGGAAGGTCTTGGTGGAGCCGGTGAAGTGGATGCCCGCCAGCTCGGGGTGGTTCAGCGCCACCTCGGAGACGGCGATGCCGTCGCCGGTCACCAGGTTGATGACGCCCTTGGGCAGGCCCGCCTCCTCCAGCAGCTCCATCAGCAGCACGGCGGCGCGGGTCTGGGTCGGGGACGGCTTCCACAGCACGACGTTGCCCATCAGCGCGGGCGCGGTCGGCAGGTTGCCCGCGATCGCCGAGAAGTTGAACGGCGTGATCGCGTAGACGAAACCTTCCAGCGGGCGGTGGTCGAGGCGGTTCCACACACCCGGGGAGTTCGCCGGCGGCTGCTCGGCCAGGATCTGCCGCGCGTAGGCGACATTGAACCGCCAGAAGTCGACCAGCTCGCAGGGCGTGTCGATCTCGGCCTGCTGGGCGGTCTTGGACTGGCCCAGCATGGTCGCGGCGGCGATCGTCTCCCGCCACGGACCGGCGAGCAGCTCGGCGGCGCGCAGGATGATCGCGGCGCGGTCGTCGAAGGACAGCTCGCGCCACGCGGGCGCGGCGGCCAGCGCCGCGTCGATGGCGTCCCGCGCGTCCTCGGTGGTGGCGTTCCGCAGGGTGCCCAGCTTGGCCGCGTGGTTGTGCGGCTGTACGACGTCGAAGGGCTCGCCGCCGCCCATCCGCTTCACGCCGCCGATGGTCATCGGCAGCTCGACCGGGTTCTCGCCGAGCTCCTTGAGCTTCGCTTCGAGGCGGGAACGCTCCGGGCTCCCCGGCGCGTAGGAGTGCACCGGCTCGTTGACCGGGGTCGGGACCTGGGTCACGGCGTCCATGTGAGGGGGTCTCCTTCTACGTTGGGGTGTGCTGCGGCGCCGGTCAGGCGCCGGGGATGAACGAGCGGAGGAAGAACGCGAGGTTCGCGGGGCGCTCGGCGAGGCGGCGCATGAAGTACCCGTACCAGTCTGCGCCGTACGGCACGTAAATGCGCATGCGCTCGCCCTCGCCGGCGAGACGGCGCTGCTCGGCGGTACGGATGCCGAACAGCATCTGGAACTCGTAGTCGCCGGGCTGGCGCCCGTGGCGGCGGGCCAGGTCCTGGCCGATGGCGATCATGCGCGGGTCGTGCGAGCCGATCATCGGGTACCCGGCGCCCGCCATCAGGATCTTCAGGCAGCGCACATACGCCCGGTCGACCTCGCGCTTGTCCTGGTACGCCACGGAGGCGGGCTCCTTGTAGGCGCCCTTCACCAGGCGCACCCGGGAGTCCGGGGTGGCCAGGCGGCGGCAGTCGTCCTCGGTGCGGAACAGGTACGACTGCACGACGGCGCCGGTGCCCGGGTGCTCCTTGCGCAGTTCGTCGAGGATGGCCAGGGTCGAGTCGACCGTGGTGTGGTCCTCCATGTCGAGGGTGACCGTGGTGCCCGCGGAGGTGGCGGCCTCGGCGACCTTCCGGACGTTCTCCAGCGCGATGTCGTGCCCGTCCACCGGGAGCGCCTGGCCGAAGGCGGACAGCTTCACCGACACCTCGGCGCGCTTGCCGAGTCCTTCGGCGGCGATGGCGTCCAGCAGCCGCAGGTAGGCGTCGCGGGTGGCGGTGGCGGTGGCCCGGTCGGTGACGTCCTCCCCCAGGTGATCGAGGGTGACCTCAAGCCCGGAGGCGGTCAGCGCCCGGACGTTGGCCATGGCGGGGCGCAGCTCGTCACCGGCGACGAAACGGTCCACGACCGGCCGGGTGACGGGGGCGGCCGCGACGATGCGGCGCATACGGTCGCTGCGCGAGGCGGCGAGCAACACGGGACCCAGCACGGGGCTCCTCCAAAGTGCGCGTAGAGCGGGGGTGCGTGGAGCGCATCCGCGCGGCGCGAAGCACGCGAAGTGGTGACTTCGCGCAGGTGGCTCCGCCATGAAATTTAGGTTTCACCCTCACGGTGAGCTATCGACAGGTGTCACGCATCCGTGACCAGCCCCTCATACACGTGTATGAGCGACAATGATCCGGTGCGCGGGGACTACAGCGACTACCAGGAACTCGTCGACGAGGTGTCGGCGCTGCTGGGCGCGCCCGCGACCCTGGAGGACCGCGATTTCCGCCTGATCGCGTTCTGCGCGCATGACAGCGACGCGAGCGCGATGGACCCGATCCGTACACGTTCCATCTTGACGCGCGGCTCGACCGCCGAGGTCCGTGCGTGGTTCGAGGGCTTCGGTATCGCGCGGGCGCAGGCGCCGGTGCGCATCCCGGCCGACCCGGAGGCGGGGATACGGGCACGGATCTGTCTGCCGGTGCGCCACCGCGGCGTGGTCTACGGCTACGTGTGGCTGCTCGACGACGGCCAGGCGCGGCCGCTCGGCGCGGCGATGGCGGTCGCCGCGCGGATCGGCACACTGCTGGCCGCGGAGGCGCGCGCCGGAGCCGACCTCGGCCGGGAACTGCTGGCGCTGATCACCGGACCGCGCGAACGGCGCGAGGCCGCGGAGCACGTACTGCGCGCCGCCCTCGGGCGGGCCGCCGACGGGCCGTTCACGCTGGTCTGCGTGACCCCGTGGGACACCACGGACACCGATGAGGACTCCGACGCCCTGCCGGACGTACGCGGCGTACCGGGCGCGGCGGCGCTGTGCACAGTGCGGGGCGACGGCCTGGCGGCGTTGATCCGGCTGCGGTCGGCGGATGTGGTGACCCCGGCCAAGGCCGCTGCCTCCCGGCTCCTGGAGTCGGTACGCGCCCGCGGCGCGGCTGCCGGGGTCAGCGAACCCCGGCAGGGCCTGGCCGAGTTGGCGGACGCCTGGCACGAGGCGTCGGGGGCGGCGCGGGCCGCACACGCCCAGCCGAGGGTGGGTCCGGTGGCCGAGTGGTCGAACATCGGCCCGTACCGCCTGCTCACCGGTCTGCCGACCGGTACCGACCGCACGGTGGCCGCGCTGCTGCAGCCCGCGCACGCCGAACTCGCCCACACCGCGGAGGTGTTCCTGGACTGTGCGGGCCAGGCGGGCCGAGCCGCGGCGGCGCTGGCGATCCACCGCCAGACGCTCTACTACCGGCTGTCCCGGGTCGAGCGGCTGACCGGCCTGGACCTGGACGAGGGCGAGGACCGGCTGCTGCTGCACATGGCCCTGAAGGCCGCGAAGCTGTGACCGCGGGCCACCGTCAGGAGGACGTGCACACCTTGGACAGCTCCGCCGCCGCATCGGCCAGCGGTTTCACATCCGGCGTCGCGCCCTTGTCCGCCGCGGCCTGGACGCCGCGCGCCGCCTTGGCCACGTCGTCGGCCGCCTTGCGCTGGTCGACGTTGTGACTGCTCTTGTCCAACTCCCCAACGTCGCGCTGGAGTTTGCCGATCGACTCCGAGGTGCTGGCGCGCCGCTCGGAGTCCACCAGATTCCCGACGTTGGTGACTGCGGACACCACATCCTGCACATCACCGGCGATCTTCAGCGCGGACTTCCCGCAGTCCACCGACCTGTTCAGGTCATTGCAGGCCGTGAAGCCGGGGACCGCCAACGCGATCCCGAGCACAGCACACACCGCCCGACCCCGTAACGACACCCTGTGGCCCCTCCCCCTTGGCACCCGCCCTGCCATGCTAGGGCCTGCCCGGCGGGCCCTGGCGGGATTACGTACGAATCACGCCGCGGGGCTACTCGGCGGCGCGGCGGCGGGAGTTGTGCGCGTCGTGGATGGCCATGTCCATGAACGCGAGTGCCTCCGTGCGCCGTTGGAACACGGAGCGGTAGAGCGATCGCCCGTGCCCGCCCTCACGGAGGCATACGCACTCGTCGATGCCGCGGTGGTCATCTGGGCGCGGCCACCGCGCTGGCGGTCGGCGGACGGGGAGTTGGCGGATCAGTGCCCGGTCATGGGCCGGCGCCTGCGCAGCGCCGTCGCGACGCCGATCGCGGCGAGCACCAGCGAGCCACCGGCCGCGCCGAGCCATCCGGTGCCGGGGCCCGCGGCCACACTGCGGCTCGGGGCCGAAGCGGCCGTGATGACCAGGGAGTTGGTCAGCCGCACCCGGCCGTGGTGGGAGACGACCGTCACCGGATAGCTGCCCGGCCTGAGGTCGGTACGGATCGTGGCGAGGTTGAAGTACCGCGGATCGTCACCGTCCGCCCCCTTGCTCTCGTCGCGCCGGAGCTTCACCGGGTGGGTGAACGCCGGGGAGGTGGCGACAAGGCGGGTCTCCTCGCCCGCGTCCGGGTACACGTCGTGCCACAGGACCTCGACGCGGCCACCGGCCGGGACCTTGTAGCCGTGCTCGCGGGCGTCCTCGGGCGAGCCGTGCGGCTTGAAGAACGCCGGACCGCGCGCCTTGCCCCGATAGTCGGCGTCACCGGGGCGCGCCCCCTGGACCGTGAGGCGCTTCTCGGTGATCCGGCCGTGCGGCCCGTACAGCTCGAAGGTGTACGTACCGTCCCTGAGGTCCGGCCTCAGTTCCGGCTGGGCGGAGAAGGCCCGGGGGTCGTAGAAGTCGCCGATCGGGTCGTGGGCCAGCCGGACCGGCTTGGGCAGCGCCTCGGAGCGTACGGTGAAGCCGGTGCCGGTCTCGCCCGGGTACAGGTCGTCGAACCGCACCGACAGCTGCTCCCCCGGCCGGGCCACGGCAGCCGAGGCCGTCACGCTCAACGACGGGCGCTGGGACCGTACGATCTGGATCTTGTCGCGGGCCACGACATGGCCGCCGACGGCGACGGACAGCGGGTACCAGCCGGGCTTGTCGGTCATCGACAGCGGCACCACGGCCTCGAAGGCGCCCTCGTCCTGGTGCCAGCGCAACCGGGCCGGGCCGTGGAACGCGGGCGACGCGGCGGTGACCCCGCCGCGCGACTGAGCGCCGCTGACGCCCTCCAGCAGGATGTCGACGAGTTGCCCGGGGCGGGCCTCGGTGCTGCCGTTCAGGATCACTACCGGCTTCTCGCGGCCCGGAGCGGCGGCGGCCGCGCTTCCCGTCGCGACGCAGCCGTACAGCAGTAGCCCGGACACCATCGCGGTCAGCGGCCTGGACCAACTCATCGCGTTCCCTCACTCGTTGCGACCGCCCCGACTCTTTACCGGGAACTCATCACACGCATAGACGGAGGAAACGACCCCTTGGTTGTGCGGTTACCGTCGCGCATGAGTGTGGCCCGGCGCCTTCCGGAAGGCGCCGGGCCACAGAGCCCACGGGTACGTCAGTCGACCAGGTTGACCGCACGGGCCGAGGTCGCGCCGATCTCCTCGGCGATCTCGGCGAGGACCGGCTGCGGAATGGAGTCGTCGACGGTCAGGGCGACCAGTGCCTCGCCGCCCTCGGTGGTACGGGCGACCTGCATACCGGCGATGTTGATCCCGGCGTCACCCAGGATCCGGCCGACGATGCCGACGATGCCCGGCCGGTCGCCGTACCGCAGGAAGGCCATGTGCTCGGTGAGGACCAGATCCACGTCGAAGTCGCCGACACCGACGATCTTCTGGATGTGCTTGGGGCCCGCGAGCGTGCCGGAGACCGAGACCTCGTCGCCGCCCGCCAGCGTGCCGCGCACGGTGACTAGGTTGCGGTGCTCGGGCGATTCCGAGCTGGTGGTCAGCCGGACCTCGACGCCACGCTCCTGCGCGAACAGCGGAGCGTTCACATAGCTGACCGTTTCCGCGACGACGTCCTCGAACACGCCCTTGAGCGTGGAGAGTTCGAGCACCTTGACGTCATGCTGGGTGATCTCGCCGCGGACCTCGACATCGAGGCGGACCGCGACCTCGCCCGACAGGGCGGTGAAGATCCGGCCGAGCTTCTCGGCGAGCGGCAGCCCGGGCCGTACGTCCTCGGCGATCACACCGCCCTGCACATTGACCGCGTCCGGCACCAACTCGCCCGCGAGCGCGAGCCGTACGGACTTGGCGACCGCGATGCCCGCCTTCTCCTGGGCCTCGCCGGTGGAGGCGCCCAGGTGCGGGGTGGCGACCACGGAGTCGAACTGGAACAGCGGGGAGTCGGTGCACGGCTCGGAGGTGAACACGTCCAGGCCCGCGCCCGCGACCCGGCCCTCCTTCAGCGCGGAGGCCAGCGCCTCCTCGTCGACGATGCCACCGCGTGCGGCGTTGACGATCCGGACGCTCGGCTTCACCCGGTGCAGCGCCTCATCACCGATCAGACCGAGGGTCTCCGGGGTCTTCGGCAGGTGCACGGTGATGAAGTCGGCCACCTCAAGCAGCTCGTCGAGCGAGAGCAGCTTGACGCCCATCTGCGCGGCGCGCGCGGGCTGTACGTAGGGGTCGTACGCGACGATCTTCATCCCGAACGCGGACATCCGCTGGGCGACCAGTACGCCGATGCGGCCGAGGCCGACCACGCCGAGGGTCTTCTCCGAGAGCTCGACGCCGGTGTACTTGCTGCGCTTCCACTCGCCGTTCTTCAGCGCGGTGTTGGCCTGCGGGATGTTGCGGGCGGTGGCGATGATCAGGCCGCAGGCGAGCTCGGCGGCGGTGACGATGTTGGACGTCGGGGCGTTGACGACCATCACGCCGGCCTTGGTGGCGGCGGAGACATCGACGTTGTCGAGGCCGACACCGGCGCGGGCGACGACCTTCAGCTTCCGGGCGGCGGCGATGGCCTCGGCGTCGACCTTGGTGGCGCTGCGGACCAGGATCGCGTCGACATCGGTGATCGAGCTCAACAGCTCGGACCGGTCAGCGCCGTGGCAGTGCCGGATCTCGAAGTCCGGCCCGAGGGCGTCGACGGTGGCGGGCGACAGCTCTTCGGCGATGAGTACGACAGGCTTGGTGGATGAAGCAGTGCTCACGGGGTCCTCACTTGTCCTTCGTGGGCGGCCGTGTCCCGTACGACCGCTCCAGGGAGGGAGGGATGGCATGCCGCGTGGAAGACGCACGACGCTGTGAGCCTGACGCGCTTGTTAACGAATTGTATCGGCGGACCACCAGACTTCGTCTGCCGGTCCGGCAGGATCACCCGCACGGGCCTATACGACGTGGACAACGACGCGGCGGTTGTCCACAACCGACCGCGACGGCCCCTTCGCTTCGGGGGCTGCGACCCCGAACCCCCGCGCCCGCGGGCTGCAGCATCCGCCTGACCGCCGGTCCGCACCATCGTTCGCTCGCCGCCGCGACGGAATCTCGTTGCCGCCGCGACGGCGAGCAAGCCGCACGGCGCGGACCGGCGGTGCCCAAAAGACCGCAACCGGGAGCCGAGGGCCGCAGCCCCGCGAAGTGTCCAAACCGCAACCGCTGGAGGGCCAAGCGGCGCAGCCCCAAGCGGTCCCGGGGGCAGCAGCCCCGCGTCGCACCCCAGCCGCAGCCGTACCAGGGGGTCGAGGGGCGCAGCCCCCGTCAGGGTCCGGGGGCGCAGCCCCCGGACACCCTCCTACCGCGCCGGAGGCGTCACGCCTCGTCGTCCACCCAGCTCATCAGCTGGCGCAGCTTCTTGCCGGTGGTCTCCAGCAGGTGGTTGCTGTCGGCCTTCTTGTACTCGTTGTACTTCGGCAGACCCGCGTTGTACTCGTTGATCCAGTTCTTGGCGAACGTACCGTCCTGGATCTCGCCGAGCACCTTCTTCATCTCCGCCTTGGTGCCCTCGTTGATGATGCGCGGGCCGGTGACGTAGTCGCCCCACTCGGCGGTCTCCGAGACCGACCAGCGCATCTTCTCCAGACCGCCCTCGTACATCAGGTCCACGATCAGCTTCAGCTCGTGGAGGCACTCGAAGTACGCGATCTCCGGCTGGTAGCCCGCCTCGACCAGGGTCTCGAAGCCCGCCTTGACCAGCGCGGACGCGCCACCGCAGAGCACCGCCTGCTCTCCGAAGAGGTCGGTCTCGGTCTCCTCGGTGAAGGTGGTCTTGATGACGCCGGCCCGGGTGCCCCCGATGCCCTTGGCGTACGACAGCGCGAGCGCGAACGCGTTGCCGCTCGCGTCCTGCTCCACCGCGACGATGCACGGAACGCCGCGGCCCTCCTCGTACTGGCGGCGGACCAGGTGGCCCGGGCCCTTGGGGGCGACCATGCAGACGTCCACGTTCGCCGGGGGCTTGATCAGGTCGAAGCGGATGTTGAAGCCGTGCCCGAAGAACAGTGCGTCGCCGTCCTTGAGGTTGTCCTTGATGGACTCCTGGTAGACCTTGGCCTGGATCGGGTCCGGCACCAGGACCATGATCACGTCGGCCTCGGCGGCGGCCTCCGCAGGGGTGACCACGCGCAGGCCCTGCTCCTCGGCCTTCACCCGCGACTTGGAGCCCTCGGGGAGGCCGACGCGCACGTCGACGCCCGAGTCGCGCAGCGACAGCGCGTGGGCGTGGCCCTGGCTTCCGTAACCGAGAACCGCGACCTTGCGGCCCTGGATGATGGACAGGTCGGCGTCTTCGTCGTAGAACAGCTCGGCCACTTGGGACTTCTCCTTGGCTGATGTGAAGGTTGTGCTTCCCACCGTATGCCGGTGGGGGGAAATGGGTCGTCGGGTCTCGCTATGCGGTCCTGCGACCGCTTACGCGCTCCGGTCCAGGGCGCGCAGCGAGCGGTCGGTGATGGAGCGGGCGCCACGGCCGATGGCGATGGTGCCGGACTGGACCAGTTCCTTGATCCCGAACGGCTCCAACATCTTGAGCAGCGCTTCGAGCTTCTCGGCGCCGCCGGTGGCCTCGATGGTGACCGCCTCCGGTGAGACGTCCACGGTCTTGGCGCGGAACAGCGAGACGATCTCGGTGATCTGCGAGCGGGTCTCGTTGTCGGCGCGGACCTTCACCAGAACGAGTTCCCGCTGCACCGCCGCTGACGGCTCAAGCTCAACGATCTTGAGCACGTTGATCAACTTGTTGAGCTGCTTGGTCACTTGCTCCAGCGGGAGCTCCTCCAGCACGTTGACCACGATGGTGATGCGGGAGATGTCGGCGTGCTCCGTGGTGCCGACGGCGAGCGAGTCGATGTTGAAGCCGCGGCGCGAGAACAGCGCGGTGATCCGGGCCAGAACACCGGGCTTGTTCTCCACCAGGACGGAGAGCGTGTGCTTGGACATAACGGCGGGACTTCCTTCGCTTCTTCTCTCGGTCCTGGTCTCAGTCATCCATGTCGCCGAAGTCCGGGCGGACCCCGCGGGCGGCCATGACCTCGTCGTTGGAGGTACCGGCGGCGACCATCGGCCAGACCATCGCGTCCTCGTGGCAGATGAAGTCCACCACCACGGTCCGGTCGTTGATGGAGTTGGCCTTCTCGATCACGGCGTCGAGGTCGGCCGGATCCTCGCAGCGGATGCCCACGCAGCCCATCGCCTCGGCGAGCTTGACGAAGTCGGGGGTGCGGGTGCCGAGGTTCGGCTGCTTGCCCGCCGCGGCGGCGGAGCCACCGCTGGACTCGGTGGGGCCGCTGTGCAGGACGGTGTTGGAGTAGCGCTCGTTGTAGAAGAGGGTCTGCCACTGGCGGACCATGCCCAGGGCGCCGTTGTTGATGATGGCGACCTTGATCGGGATGTCGTTCAGTGCGCAGGTGACCAGTTCCTGATTGGTCATCTGGAAGCAGCCGTCGCCGTCGATCGCCCAGACCGTCGCCTCGGGCATGCCCGCCTTGGCGCCCATCGCGGCCGGGACGGCGTAGCCCATGGTTCCGGCACCGCCGGAGTTCAACCAGGTGTACGGCTTCTCGTAGTCGATGTACTGCGAGGCCCACATCTGGTGCTGGCCGACTCCGGCCGCGTAGATGGTGTTCTGCGGCGCGAGCCTGCCGATGCGCTCGATGACCTGCTGCGGGGACAGGCTGCCGTCCTCGGGCAGGTCGTAGCCGAGCGGATACGTCTTGCGCCACGAGTCGATCTGTCCCCACCATTCGGCGTAGTCACCGCGGTGGCCCGACTCGTGCTCCGCCTGGACGGCGACGATCAGATCGGCGATGACCTCGCGGGCGTCACCGACGATCGGCACATCGGCGGCCCGGATCTTGCCGATCTCGGCCGGGTCGACATCGGCGTGCACGATCTTGGCGTACGGGGCGAAGGTGTCCACCCGGCCGGTGACGCGGTCGTCGAACCGGGCGCCGAGGGCGACCAGCAGGTCGGCCTTCTGCAGGGCGGTGACCGCGGAGACCGAGCCATGCATACCGGGCATGCCGACGTGCTGCGGGTGGCTGTCGGGGAAGGCGCCCAGCGCCATCAGCGTGGTGGTGACCGGGGCGCCGGTCAGTTCGGCGAGGATCCGCAGTTCCTCGGTGGCGTGGGCCTTGAGCACGCCACCGCCGACGTAGAGCACCGGGCGCTTGGCCTGGACGATGAGCTTGGCGGCCTCGCGGATCTGCTTGGCGTGCGGCTTGGTGACCGGCCGGTAGCCGGGCAGGTCGGTCGTCGGCGGCCAGGTGAAGACGGTCTGCGCCTGCAGCGCGTCCTTGGCGACGTCGACCAGCACCGGGCCCGGGCGGCCGGTGGAGGCGATGTGGAACGCCTCGGCGATGGTGTGCGGGATGTCCTCGGCCTTGGTGACCAGGAAGTTGTGCTTGGTGATCGGCATGGTGATGCCGCAGATGTCCGCCTCCTGGAAGGCGTCCGTACCGATCGACTTGGAGCTGACCTGGCCGGTGATCGCGACCAGCGGCACCGAGTCCATGTGCGCGTCGGCGATCGGGGTCACGAGGTTGGTGGCACCGGGACCCGAGGTGGCCATGCACACACCGACCTTGCCGGTGGCCTGGGCGTATCCGGTGGCGGCGTGGCCCGCGCCCTGCTCATGGCGGACGAGGATGTGGCGCACGCGCTTCGAGTCGAACATCGGGTCGTAGGCGGGAAGGATGGCTCCGCCGGGAATGCCGAATACGGTGTCGGCGCCGACTTCCTCCAGAGAGCGGATGAGGGACTGGGCACCCGTCACATGCTCGGTGACGGGCTGTGCTGCCTGTGCCGCGCTGCGGGCCCGCGGCTGCGGATGGTGGGCCCCAGTGGCCTGCTCGGTCATCTGCGTTTCTCTTCTCGAAGAGGCCGCCCCGGCTCAATGGTATGAGGGGCGGTAGGTGCCAGTGCAACAAAAAACCCCTCGTGCCGTTAGGCAAGCGAGGGGAGCGCGCCGGTGCTGTCATCGGGGCGGGTGAGTGGCCCCGGATCAGCCGACGCGCTTTCCAAGTACGAGAATTCGGGTGCGCATGGCTCCGACCCTCCTCCCCCTTGGACAGCAGTGTCAAGCGGGTGGGACGGACGTCTCATTATGTGAGCGCAGTGCTCTTATGTGAGCGCGGTATTCGGCTGGTCAGGGGACACCCCCCTGAGCCCCAGTCCGCTACCCGCCGGTACGACGTCGCGTTCAGCGCACATCGGTACGGGATAGCCGCCGCGGGCCAGCGAGCCGCGCAACCGTGGTTCGTCCAGCGGCCCGGCGAACGCCATGCCCTGCCCGTGCGTACACCCCATCTCGCGCAACGCCACCACCTGCTCCGGCCGGTCCACCCCGTCGGCGACCGAGCGCAGGCCCAGATCGCGGGCGATCCGCAGCAGCCCGGCGGTGATCTTGTGCATCCGGGCCGACTCCACCAGATCCGCGGTGAAGGCCCGGTCCAGCCTGAGGACGTCGACAGGAAGCCGGCGCAGCGCCAGCATGCCCGCGTATCCGGTGCCGAAGCCCTCCAGCGCGATCGTCACCCCGGCACGGCGCAGCGCCACCAGCCGCCGCTCCAGCTCGTCCATGCAGATCCGCGGATCATGCCCGGTGAGCGCCAGCACCAGCGCACCGGCCGGTAGCTCATGGCGGGCCAGCAGCGACTCCACGCTCTTGGGCGGCAGGTCGCGGCCCATCAGCCGACGCGCGGACAGCCGCACCGAAACCGGCACCCGGTGTCCGAGGCGATGCCGGTGTGCCGCCTGTTCGACGGCCTGCTCCAGCATCCAGCGGCTGACCTCGGGGCGGTCCTCGTCCACCCCCCGCCGGCTGTCGGCCAGCCGCAGGAATTCGGCCGGGGTGAACAGGATGCCCTGGGCGGAGCGCCAGCGGGCCTGCGCCTCGACGGCGTCGACCACCCCGCTCTCCAGATCCACCACGGGCTGGTGGAGCAGCGTGAACTCGCCTCTGTCCAGGGCGGTTCGCAGCCGCTCGGCCAGTTCGGCACGGCGCGCCACCTCGGCCTGCATCTGCGGCGCGTACAGCTCGACGCGGTTCTTTCCGGCGGACTTCGCGCGGTACATCGCCAGGTCGGCGTTGCGCATCAGCTCGGCCGGGCCGATGCCGGGCCCGGCGAAGGCGACGCCGATGCTGGCCGCCACCCGCACGGTGGTCTCCCCGACCCGCTGCCCGCCCCGCTCGGGAGAGGCGCTTCGCGCCGCGCCGCCACCCCCGTCGGCAGAGGCGCCGCGCGCCGCGGAACCGGCGAGGACGGCGTACGGCTCGGAGAGGGTGAGCCGCAGCCGTTCGGCGATCTCCACTATCTGCTGCTCGCGCACGTGCCGCTCGCCCTTGCCACCACAGATGAGGGCGGCGAATTCATCGCCGCCCAACCGTGCCGCCGTGTCGCCCGCCCGTACCGACTCCTGGAGCCTGCGGGCCGCCTGGATGAGGAGTTCGTCCCCCGCCTGGTGGCCGACGGAGTCGTTGACCGCCTTGAAGCCGTCCAGGTCGATGTAGAGCACGGCGGCATCGCCGTCGTCGGCTCGGCGGCCGCCGAGCGCCTGCCGTACCCGTTCGGAGAACAGCGCGCGGTTGGGCAGGTCGGTGAGCGGGTCGTGGGAGGCGTTGTGCTGCAACTGGGCCTGGAGCCGCACCCGTTCGGTCACATCGCGGCTGTTGAAGATGAGGCCGCCCTGGTACCGGTTGACGGAGGACTCCACGTTGAGCCAGCCGCCGTCGCCGGAGCGGATCCGGCACTCGATACGGGTGGCGGGCTCCTCGGAGGGCGGCGCGGCGAGGAAGCGCCGTACCTCGTGCAGCACTCTGCCGAGATCCTCGGGATGGATGTGCGAGGCGAGTTCGGTCCCCACCATCTGCTCGGCGTCACGGCCGTAGACCCCCTTGGCAGCGGGGCTCACATACCGGAGGATGCCGGTATGCGCGGCGATCATGATCACATCGCTGGACCCCTGGACCAGGGAGCGGAAGTGGTTCTCCTTCTGGGCCAGTTCCTGGGTGAGGGCGATGTTGTCGAGCAGCATGATGCCCTGGCGTGCGACCAGGACGAGGGCGACTGTGCAGCCGGTGAACAGGACGACCCGGTCGATCTTCCGGCCGTTGAGCACGTTGTAGAGAATGCCCAACGTGCAGACGGCGGCCGCGAGATACGGGGTGAGCGCGCTGAGCGAACCGCCGCCCTTGGGGTCCGGGGAGCCGCGCGGCGGCACCGTCCGGCGGCTCGGCTCGCGCTGGGCGACCCACGGCGCGTACGCCAGCAGTATGCTGCCGGCGAACCAGCCCGCGTCGAGGATCTGCCCCGAGCGGTAGTGCTCACGCAGCAGCGGCGAGGTGAACAGCGCGTCACACAGAACGGTCAGGGCGAGCGCGGCGATCGCGGTGTTCACCGCCGACCGGTTGGCCGAGGATCGCCGGAAGTGCAGCGCGAGCACCAGGGACACCAGCATGATGTCGAGTACCGGATAAGCCAGTGACAGCGCGATTCTGGCCGTACTGCGGCCGTCCCACTGCGCGGTGCGGGCGAGCGCCAGGCTCCACGTCAAGGTCAGCAGCGAGCCGCCGATCAGCCAGGCGTCCAGGCCCAGGCAGATCCAACGCGCCCTGGTCACCGGGCGTTTGGCGAGCACCAGCAGGCCGATGATGGCCGGTGGGGCGAACATCAGGAAGCAGAAGTCGGCGGCGGAGGCGCGCGGTACGGCCTCTCGCAGTACGACCTCGTACCATCCCCAGACGCCGTTGCCCGCCGCGACCATCGCGGAGGAGATGGCGAACAGCACCCAGGCGGGCCGGTCCCGGCCAGGAACGGCGCGCGAGTACCACAGGCAGGAGACGCTGGCGGTCATCGCGGCTGCGGACAGCCCGAAGTCGCCCATGAACTGCGCGAGCGAAGGCGTGCCCCAGCCGAGGGCGGCACCGGTGGCGTAACCGCCGCAGAGCACGGCAACGAGGAGTTGGGGCACGAGTGCCGCCCGGCCGCTGGCAGCGGCGGGGCCGGAGAGCACCGCCCCGGACGCGCTCACCCGACCGCCCGGCACCGCACCCGGCGGTGTGTCCGTACCGGTGTGAGTCTCCATTGGCCGCACATCGCCCGTCATCCCCCTCGCGTCCTGAAGCGTCCGGTGTCCGGTCTCGGCAACCGATTCGGACTCTTCGTTCCGGTGCGCGTTGTTCGTTTCCGGTGCGCGCCTGGGCCGCAGCGTGGCCTGGTTCGGCGCACCCCCGATCGGGACGATACACCAGAATCGTCACTCAGGGACATAGCTTCTCTACACAGCGTAATCAGGCAGATGATGGCGGTTTCAGAGCGTGTTCATCTGGTGCCTTTCGGTCAGATCTTCGGGTGGTCAGGGGGCGCTGATGATGTTGCGCAGCGGCTCCCCGGTGATGTAACGGCGCAGTTGCTCGCAGAGCAAGCGCCGGGCGCGCGGCGGGAACGCGGAGGAACTGCCGCCCACATGCGGGGTGATGAGTACGCCCGGCGCGTGCCACAGCGGATGCCCCGCAGGGAGCGGTTCCGGCTCGGTGACATCGAGCGCGGCGCACAGCCGTCCGGACTCCAACTCGCCCAGCAGCGCCTTGGTGTCCACGACGGCACCGCGCGCCACGTTGACCAGTAGCGCGCCATCCGGCATCCGGGCCAGGAAGTCCGCGTCGACCAGGTTGCGGGTCTGCCCAGTGAGCGGTGTCACCAGGATCACCACATCGGCGCCCGGCAGCAGGTCCGGCAGTTCCGCCACGGCGTGCACCGGACCGCGTTCGGTCTCACGCGCCGAGCGCGCCACCCGCACCACCCGGCACTCGAAGGGGGCGAGCCGGTCCTCGACGGCGGCGCCGATGGAGCCGTAGCCGACGATGACGACGGTCTTGTCGGCGAGCGCCGGATACATCCCGGCGTACCACTTCTCGCCGTCCTGCCCCCGTACGAAGCGCGGGATGCCGCGCAGCGAGGCGAGGGTGAGGGTGACCGCGAGCTCGGCGGTGCTGGCGTCGTGCACCCCTCGCGCGTTGCACAGCACCGCGTCCGGCGGCACGTGGTCCTGTACGTGGTCGATCCCGGCGGTGAGGGTCTGTACGACGCGCGGCCGGGCACCGTGCCGCAGCGGCCGGGTGGCGACCTCGGCGCCGCGCATGTACGGCGGTACGTAGAAGTCGATGTCGCGCGGGTCGGCGGGGAACTCGTCCTCGCCGTCCCAGTACACGTACTCCGGCCCCTCCGGGAGCCCGTCGATGGTGGCGGGGTCGATCGGCAGCCAGACGGTCAGGGGGGTGTTCACGCTTCGCACCATGTTCAGGAGGCTATGCGACAGCCTGTACGACCGCGTGTCCGACGAGGGCGTTACCTTGGGGGTCGCCTCCGGGTCAACACTGCCGCGCGAAGCGACTCCGCTGAGGGTGGTGGTGGGGTGACGGGAGGGATGACGAGGAGGACGGGGTCAGGTGGAGCGCAGGACAATCGGTGCGGCAGCCCTTGAAGTGGGCGCGGTGGGGCTGGGTTGCATGCCGATGAGCTGGGCGTACACCACTTCGCAGCAGGAGGGGGAGGGCTCGCTGCGGGCCGTGCACGCGGCGCTCGACGCGGGGGTGTCACTGATCGACACGGCCGACATGTACGGCCCGTTCACCAATGAGCTACTGATGGGACGGGTGTTGAAGGAGCGGCGGCGGGAGGTCTTCGTCTCCACCAAGTGCGGGCTGCTCGTCGGCGACCAGCACATCGTCGCCAACGGCCGCCCCGGCTACATCAGACGGGCCTGCGACGCGTCGCTGCGGCGGCTCCAGACAGATGTGATCGACCTGTACCAGCTGCACCGGGTCGACCCCGAGGTGCCGATCGAGGAGACCTGGGGCGCGATGGCGGAACTGGTCGCCGCGGGCAAGGTGCGTTCGCTCGGGTTGTGCGCGGTGGGCGCACGCGGCAACCGGCGCAACGGCACCGGGCTGCACCGCGAGACGGTACGTCAACTGGAGCGGGCACAGCAGGTGTTCCCGGTGAGCTGTGTGCAGGCCGAGCTGTCGGTGTGGGCGGCGGAGGCGCTGGACGAACTGCTTCCGTGGTGCACGGCGCGCGGCATCGGCCTCATGGCGGCGATGCCGCTGGGCAACGGCTTCCTGACCGGCACGCTCACCCCGGGCCAGGGCTTCGAACCGGACGATGTCCGGGCCCGGCACCCGCGGTTCACGGCCGAGATGATGGCCGCGAACCAGCCGATCGTGGCTGGTCTGCGGCGGATAGCCGCCCGGTACGAGGCGACCCCCGGCCAGGTCGCCCTCGCCTGGGTGCTGGCCCAGGGGCGGCATGTGGTGCCGGTACCGGGCACGAAGAAGTCCCACTGGGCACGGGAGAACGCCGCCGCCGCGCAACTACGGCTCAGCGACGCCGACTTGGCCGAGATCGCGTCCCTGCCGCGGGCCAGGGGTTCGTGGGACTGAAGCCTGTCCGGCGGATCCTGGCCGGGTTGGGTTGCGGCAGTTCTGTGACCGCCGGCCTCCGACGCTGTGGTTGCTCGCCGTCGCGGCAGGAAGAGATTCTCCGTTCCGGCATGCGGCCTGAAGCCGGTCCGGTGGATCTTCGTCGGGTTGCGGCCGGTTGGGCACCGTCGGTCCACGCCGTCGAACTACTCGCCGCTGCGACGGCAAGAGATCTTCCGCCGCGACGGCGCGCAACCGCCACGGTGTAGACCGGCGGTGATCGGACCGCGGCGACCCACGGCGCCCGGTGGGCAGTTCGGCAACACCCGTCCGCAATCGGCCCTCGCGGCCAAGGGCCGTCGGACGGGCGGCGGTTGCGGCGGGAGTGCGCGCCCCACCCCCGTGGGGGCCCGCGCCTCCCGCCGCAGTCAGTTGACCGCTGGTGCGGTTTCCGTGGTGAACAGCCTCAGCCGGTGCGCCAGCGCCGCCGCCTCGCCTCGGCCCGAGACGCCCAACTTGGCCAGAATGTTGGAGACATGGACGCTCGCCGTCTTCGGCGAGATGAACAGCTCCTCGGCGATGCGGCGGTTGCTCTGGCCCGCCGCGACAAGGCGCAGCACATCGCGTTCGCGCGGCGTCAGACCCAACTCCTCGGCCGGCTCCGGGTCGTCGCCGGGGAGCGGCTCGCCGAGCGGCAGCCGGGCGCGCCTGGCCAGCAGCTCGATGCCCTCGCGCAGCGGCCCGGCACCGATGCGCTCGGCGGTAGAGTGCGCCTGGGCCAGCGGCCGCGCCGCGCACTGCCGGTCCGCACCGTCCGCGCCGGGAGCGAGCAGTGCCTCCGCCCAGCGGTACTGGGCCAGCGCCAACTGGTAGGGACGCTCAAGGGGTTCGAAGGCGGCGGTGACCTCCGCCCAGAGCTCGGCCGTGTCGCGGCCTTCGGCGCGCAGGAGTTCGGCGTCCATCAGACGGGCGTACGCGTCCCACACCGGAAGGCGGCCGGGCAGCCGCCGCGCCGCGACCCGTATGCGGGCCAGGACCTCGGCACGGTCCGGTTCGGCGGCGGGCAGTCCTCGGGCGTCCCCCTCGGCGCTGGCCGCCGAGAGCAGCAGCGGCCAGGCGTAGCGCTGCGTACCCGGTGGGAAGCCCGCCGCGAGGGCTTCGTCCAGTGCGTCACGGACGTCCTGGATCCGGCCGCGGGCCGCCGCGAGGCCCAGGGTGTGCCGAAGCATGGGGATGGTGTACTGCGGCTGCGGGTCGTGGGTGCCGTAGTGCTCGCGGGCGACAGCGAGCTCCCGCTCGGCGGCGTCCAGCTCGCCCCGGCCGAGGGCGAGTGCGGTGAGCCGACTGGCGGCGGAGGCCCGGGGCTTGGCACCGGCGGCCAGGCGGCGCGCGGACAGCGCCGCTTCCTCGGCCTCGGCCCAACGCCCCAGTGAGAACAGCGACTCGGCGAGGTTGCAGTACGACCACGCCCTGGCGTCGGACAGTCCGAACCGGCGCACCACGTCGACACCCTTGAGCGCCGCCTCCACCGCCTGGGCGGAGCGGCCGACGCCTTCCAGGGCGGAGGCGTAGTTGACGTAAGCGCGGCCGAGCACGCTGACGTTGCCTAGTTCGGTGACCCGCTCGCAGAGCTCCGCCATCTCGGCCAGGCCGCCCGCGACATCGCCGGAGTCGACCTTGAGCCAGCCGAGAGTGAGGCGGGCGTGCAGCTCGGTGCCCTCGGCGCCGACCAGCCGGGCCAGTTCCACCGCCCGTTCCGCCGTGACGAAGGCCTCGGGTCCCGGCTCGTGCATCGCGCTCCAGCCAGCCACCTGCGCCAGCACCTCGGCGTGCACGGCGGACGGCGGCAGGCCGCGCACCAGCTCCTGGGCGCGGCTCAGTTCCGCCCAGCCGTCGCCCCGGCCCAGGCCCTCCACCAGCTTGCCGCGCTGGGTCCAGAACCAGGCGGCGCGGAGGGGGTCTGCCCTGCTCGAACTCGGTTGAGAGCTTGCGGAAGGGTCGGCGCCGCCGTCCAGCGCGCGCAGCGCCCGCTTGATGACGGCGAGCGCTCGCTCGCGCTGACCGGACAGATGGGCGGCGACCACCGTCTCGGCGAGCAGGTCGAGATGACTCAGGGCCTGGTCGTCGCAGCCGCAGGCCGGATACACCTCCGCGTAGTCGAAGGGCCGCTGCGCCTGGCGTATCTCCGGCGGGGTGTCCTCCCACAGCCCCAACGCCCGTTCCAGCAGGCGCATTTGCTCGGCGTAGGCGTACCGCCTGCGGGCCTCGACGGAGGCGGCCAGCACGGCGGGCAGCGCCTTGGCCGGGTCGTGCGCGTGGTACCAGTAGCTGGCGAGCCGGGCCGCCCGCTCATCGGCCCGCACCAGACCGGGGTCGTTCTCCAGGGCTTCGGCGTAGCGCCGGTTGAGGCGGGTGCGCTCGCCGGGCAGCAGATCGTCGACGACGGCCTCCCGGACCAGGGCGTGCCGGAACCGGTAGCCGTCGCCATCCGCGGTGGGCAGCAGGATGTTGGCGCCGACGGCGTCCCGCAACGCCTCGATCAGCTGGTCCTCACCCAGTCCCGCCACGGCCGCCAGCAGTGGGTACTCCACTTCGGAGCCGCCCTTGGCGGCGATCCGCACCACCCGTTGGGCGTCCTCCGGCAGTGCCTCGACCCGTACCAGCAGCAGGTCGCGCAGCGACTCGCTGAGCCCGGTCTCGCACCCCTGGGCGATGCTGCAGGCCAACTCCTCGACGAAGAAGGCGTTTCCCTCGGAGCGCTGGAAGACCCGGTCGAGCAGCGCCTGGCCGGGTTCGGAACCGTTGATCCCGGCCATCTGGGCCTGCACCTCTGCCCGGTTGAACCGGCACAGCTCGATACGGCGCACGGTGCGCATGCGGTCGAGCTCGGCGAGGAACGGCCGCAGCGGGTGGCGGCGGTGGATGTCGTCGGAGCGGTAGGTGACGACAACGACCAGATGGGCGCGGTGCAGCGAGCGGAAGAGGTAGCTGAGCAGTTCGCGGGTGGAGCTGTCGGCCCAGTGCAGGTCCTCGATGGCGACCACGAGCATACGGTCCGCCGCGAGCCGTTCCAGCAGCCGCGCGGTCAGCTCGAACAGCCCCACCCGGCCGGTCTCGTTGTGCGCTTCGCGGGTGGCTTCGCCCAACTCCGGGAGCAGGCGGGCCAGTTCGCCCTCCAGCCCGGCGGCGGCGGTGGCCAGCTCGTCCCCGAGCTGCCGGTGCAGGGCGCGCAGTACGGTGGCCACCGGGGCGAACGGCAGGCCGTCGGCGCCCATTTCGACGCAGCCGCCGATCGCGGTGACCGCGCCCGCCGCACAGGAGCGGGAGAGGAACTCCTCGATGAGCCGGGTCTTGCCGACCCCTGCCTCACCACCGACCATCAGCGCCTGCGGCTCGCCCGCGCGGGCGCGGGCGAGCGCGGCGTCGAGTTGGGTCAGCTCGCTGATGCGGCCGACGAACACCGGGGATACGGACTGCGTCTGCACAGTGCTGAGCATCGCACAGGGGTCCGACAATCCGGTGGGCCTCGATCGGCGGACCGGGACGGCGGTCGCCATAGCGGGGGTCAGGCGGCCAGGCGCGGACGGATGAGGGAACGCAGCCGGGCCACCGCGCCTGTGCGGGCCGCCGGTGCGGCCTGCGGCTCGTCGCCCCGCCCCTGCCGCGCCTGCTGGGCCTGCCGCCACTGGTGCGCGGCCTGCCGCAGATCGGCCCCGCGGGACCGGATCTCGGATTCGTAGTAGTACATGACGCCCCCTGTGAACGTGCTGACTTCGGCTTTTCGAACTGCCTCAAGCCTCGTCCCCAAGGGGGGTGCGCCACATCGGGCGACTTCCCGATCTATGCGGTGTCGGATGCCTTAGACCGCACGTCATCGTACGGTTGCGGGACCTTAGGCGGCAGCGGAGCCACCTCAGTCTCGGGCGCCTCGATGCTGATCCGGGGCAATATGCGCTCCAGCCACCCGGGCAGCCACCAGTTGGCGCCACCGAGCAGATGCATCAGCGCCGGTACCAGAAGGGTGCGCAGGACGAAGGCGTCGAGCGCCACCGCGGCCGCGAGTCCGATGCCGAACATCGCGATCACCCGGTCACCGCTGAGCACGAACGCGAGGAAGACCGAAATCATGATCACCGCGGCCGAGTTGATCACCCGGCTGGTCTCGGCGAGCCCGATCCGTACCGCCCGCCGGTTGTCACGCGTCTCGCGCCACTCCTCGTACATCCGGCTCACCAGGAACACCTGGTAGTCCATGGAGAGCCCGAACAGCACCGAAACCATGATCACCGGCAGGAACGGTTCGATGGGACCGGCTCGGCCGAGGCCCAGCAGTTCGCTGCCCCAGCCCCACTGGAAGATCGTCACGACCACCCCGAAGGACGAGGCGACGGCGGCGACGTTCATCACCGCGGCCTTGAGCGGGATGCCGAGACTGCGGAAGGCGAGCAGCAGCAGCACGCCGCCCAGCGTGATCACCACGCCGACGAAGACCGGCAGTTTGCTGACGATGACGGAGGCGAAGTCGTCGTAGCCCGCGGTGACACCGCCCACCTGCACCCGCAGATCCGTGCCCGCCTCGGCGGCCGGGATCACATCGTGCCGCAGCCGGTTGATCAGCTCGCTGGTGGCCTGGGACTGCGGCGCGGTGGTGGGCACCACGGTCAGCACCTCGACGTCGCCGGAGCGCTGGCCGGTCCCGGCGGCCACGGAGGCGACGCCGTGGGTGTCGCTCAGTGTGTCGGTCAGCTTGTCCAGGGCGACCTTGCCGGCCGCGTCGTCCGCCTGCGCGACCAGCTGCAGCGGACCGTTGACGCCCGGCCCGAAGCCGTGTGCGACCAGGTCATACGCCTTGCGGGTGGTGGAGGCCGCCGGGTCGTTGCCCTGGTCGGAGGTGCCCAGGCGCATCGACAGCGTGGGCACCGCCAGCGTCAGCATGACCACGGCCGCCACTGCGGCCAGCAGTTTCGGGTGGTGTTCGACGAAGCTCGACCAGCGGGCGGCCAGCCCGGTGGGCAGCTCCGGTTGCGGTCCGTGTTCGGCGAGCCGCCGCCGTTCGCGCTTGCTGAGCGCGAACTTGCCGATGACGCCGAGCAGCGCGGGCAGCAGGGTGACCGAGGCGGCGACGGTCAGCAGGACGGTCATCGCGGCCGCTATCGCGACGCCGGTGAGGAAGCTCAGCCGCAGCACGAGCATGCCCAGCACCGCCACGCACACGGTGCCGCCCGCGAACACCACCGCGCGCCCCGACGTGGCGACGGCACGCTCCGCCGCCTCCCGTACGTCCAGTCCGCGCCGTAGCCCTCTTCGGTGCCGGGTGACGATGAACAGCGCGTAGTCGATCCCGACGCCAAGGCCGATCAACGTGCCGAGCATCGGTGCGAAGTTGGCGATGCTCATGACATGGCTGAGCAGTTGGATGCCCATCGTGGCCGCACCCACACTGACCAGGGCGGTCACGATCGGCAGACACATGGCCGCCAGTGAGCCGAACGCCACGAAGAGCACGACGGCGGCCACCGCCACCCCGACGACCTCGCTGAGCTGCCCGCTCGACGGCTGGGCGAGCGCGATGGCGTCGCCGCCCAGCTCGACCTGGAGACCCTTGGTCGCGGCGGCCTTCGCGGTGGTCACCACCTGCCGCACCTGGCCGGCGTGGAGATGCTCGGCGTCCTTTTCGAAGGTGACGGTGGCGTACGCGGTGTGCCCGTCCCGGCTGATCTGCGGGGCACCGGCGTCGGCCGACCTGGCTTCCGCCCTGTACGGGTTGGTGACGCCGGTGACGCCGGGCAGATGGGAGACCCGGTCGAGCGCGTGGGTGACGCGCTGCTCGACGGCGGTGGCACGGACCGTACCGTCCGCGGTGTGCCAGACGATGGTGTCGGCTGAGCCCGCCGCACCCGGGAACGCCTTGCTGAGCAGTGCTGCCGCTCGGCCGGCTTCGGTGCCCGGTACGTCGTAGCTGCTGGAGTACGCGGAGCCGGTGGCGACGGCCGCCACGGTGAGCCCCGCGAACGCCGCGAGCCAGAGCACGATGACGGCGAGGCGGCGGTGCAGACACCACCGGGCGAGTACGGCCATTCCCCTGCTTCCTGGCGCTTCCTTGGAATTCTCGGCCAACCGGATCTTTCGGGGGTAATGCCCCCAAAGAACACTCGGGTACAGCCGCCCACTCTGGCAGCCGAAAAAGATCCTTTGCGGCTTTCGTGGGCTTCGTCACAGCGATGTTCAGGAATTCTCAGCGCGCCTTCATCAGAGCCTTATCCGGGCCACACACGGAAGGCGGGCCATAAACGGAAGGCGGCGACCCGGTGAACCGGATCGCCGCCTTCCGTGGCCTACGGACAGCTCAGCCCTGGACGCCCAGCCGCTCAAGGATCAGCTCACGAGCGCGGGCCGCGTCGGCCTGCCCGCGGGTGGCCTTCATGACCGCACCGACCAGTGCGCCCGCCGCGGCGACCTTGCCGTCCCGGATCTTGTCCGCGACCCCGGGATTGGCCGCGATGGCCTCGTCCACGGCGGCGCCCAGCGCGCTGTCGTCGGAGACGATGGCCAGACCGCGCTGCTCGACCACCTGGTCGGGGTCGCCCTCGCCGAGCAGGACGGCGTCGATGACCTGGCGGGCCAGCTTGTCGTTGAGCGTGCCCTCGGCGACCAGCGCGCAGACCCGGGCGACCTGCGCCACGGTGATGGGCAGCGCGCTCAGCTCGGTGCCGGACTCGTTGGCGCGGCGCGCCAACTCGCCCATCCACCACTTGCGCGCCTGGTCGGCCGGGGCGCCCGCGTCGATCGTCGCGACGATCGGGTCGATGGCGCCCGCGTTGAGCACCGACTGCATTTCGTGGTCGGAGATGCCCCACTCCGCCTGGAGGCGTTGCCGCCGCACCCGCGGCAACTCCGGTAGCGTCGCCCGCAGTTCCTCGACCCACTCGCGCGCCGGCGCGACCGGGACCAGGTCCGGCTCGGGGAAGTACCGGTAGTCCTCGGCCTCTTCCTTGATCCGGCCCGAGGTGGTGGAGCCGTCCTCCTCGTGGAAGTGCCGGGTCTCCTGCACGATCGTGCCACCGCCGTCGAGCACGGCCGCGTGCCGCTGGATCTCGAACCGGACGGCGCGCTCCACGCTGCGCAGCGAGTTGACGTTCTTCGTCTCGGAGCGGGTGCCGAACTTCTCCCGGCCGATGGGCCGCAGCGACAGGTTGACGTCGCAGCGCATCTGGCCCATCTCCATCCGGGCCTCGGAGACGCCGAGCGCCTTGATGAGTTCGCGCAGCTCGGCCACGTACGCCTTGGCGACCTCGGGGGCCTTGGCACCGGCGCCGACGATCGGCTTGGTGACGATCTCGATCAGCGGGATACCGGCGCGGTTGTAGTCCAGCAGCGAGTGCTGGGCGCCGTGGATACGGCCCGTCGCACCGCCGACGTGAGTGGACTTGCCGGTGTCCTCCTCCATGTGGGCGCGCTCGATCTCGACCCGGAAGATCTCGCCCTCGACGTTGACGTCCAGGTAGCCGTTGAAGGCGATCGGCTCGTCGTACTGCGAGGTCTGGAAGTTCTTCGGCATGTCCGGATAGAAGTAGTTCTTCCGGGCGAAGCGGCACCATTCGGCGATCTCGCAGTTGAGCGCGAGACCGATCTTGACGGCGGACTCCACGCCGATCGCGTTGACCACCGGCAGCGCGCCGGGCAGGCCGAGGCAGGTGGGGCAGGTCTGCGAGTTGGGCGGTGCGCCCAGCTCGGTGGAGCACCCGCAGAACATCTTCGTCTTGGTGCCCAGCTCGACATGGACCTCAAGGCCCATAACGGGGTCGTAGGTCGCCAGCGCGTCCTCGTACGACACCAGGTCTTCAGTGACAGTCACGGAAACTTTCCCTTTTCTGACCCGTCAGTCGGCGAGGACATCGCCGCTGTCAAGGCGGCGCAGATCGCGTACGAGCAGGGCCACGCCGGTGACGATGGCCGTCGCACCCACGACCGCGTCAACGAGCTTGAGCCTGTCGCTCTCGCTCCGCGCGGTACGCAGCTGCTTGATCACGGAGACCGCACCGAAAAGCGAGGTGCCGATCTGCAGGTAGGTGCCGGCCTTGGACTTCTTGAAGCCCTTGACCTTCTTCACGGTGCTCATAGAGTCGGTGCCTCCTCAAGCAGCGGGTGTCCCCAACGGGCGGTGAACGCGGCCTCGACCGCCGCGCCGACCCGGTAGAGCCGGTCGTCGGCCAGCGCGGGGGCGATGATCTGCAGGCCCACCGGCAGGCCGTCCTCCGGCGCGAGCCCGCACGGCAGCGACATGGCCGCGTTGCCTGCGAGGTTCGCCGGGATGGTGCACAGGTCGGCGAGGTACATCGCCATCGGGTCGTCCGCCCGCTCCCCGATCGGGAACGCGGTGGTCGGGGTGGTCGGCGAGACCAGGACGTCCACCTCGCCGAAGGCACGCTCGAAATCGCGGGTGATGAGGGTGCGGACCTTCTGCGCCGAGCCGTAGTACGCGTCGTAGTAGCCGGAGCTGAGCGCGTAAGTGCCCAGCATGATGCGGCGCTTGACCTCGGGGCCGAAGCCGGCCTCGCGGGTGAGCGAGGTCACCTCCTCGGCGCTGCGGGTGCCGTCGTCGCCGGTGCGCAGCCCGTACCGCAGGCCGTCGAACCGGGCCAGGTTCGAGGAGCACTCGGACGGCGCGATCAGGTAGTACGCGGCCAGCGCGTAGGTGAACGACGGGCAGGACACCTCGACGACCTCGGCACCGAGCTCGCGCAGCAGCTCCACGGAGTCGTTGAAGCGCTCCATCACACCGGCCTGGTAGCCCTCACCGGCGAACTCCTTGACGACGCCGACCCGCAGGCCCTTCACGTCGCCGTTGCGCGCCGCCTCGACCACCGGCGGAACCGGCGCGGCGATGGAGGTCGAGTCCAGCGGGTCGTGCCCGGCGATCGTCTCGTGCAGCAGCGCCGCGTCCAGGACCGTACGGGCACACGGGCCGCCCTGGTCGAGCGACGAGGAGAAGGCGACCATGCCGTAGCGGGACACCCCGCCGTAGGTCGGCTTGACGCCGACCGTTCCGGTCACGGCCGCAGGCTGGCGGATCGAACCGCCGGTGTCGGTGCCGATCGCCAGCGGCGCCTGGAAGGAGGCGAGCGCGGCGGAGGATCCACCACCGGAACCACCCGGGATGCGGGTGAGGTCCCACGGGTTGCCGGTGGGACCGTAGGCGCTGTTCTCGGTCGAGGACCCCATGGCGAACTCGTCCATGTTGGTCTTGCCGAGAATGACGATGCCCGCGTCCTTGAGCTTGCGGGTCAGTGTCGCGTCATACGGCGGAATCCACCCTTCGAGGATCTTGGAGCCGACGGTGGTCGGCACGCCCTCGGTGGTGAAGATGTCCTTGAGCGCGAGCGGCACACCGGCCAGCGGGCCCAGCTTCTCGCCCTTGGCCCGCTTGTCGTCCACCGCTCGGGCGGCGGCCAGCGCGCCCTCGGTGTCCACGTGCAGGAAGGCGTGCACCTTCTCGTCGATCGCGGCGATACGGTCCAGATGCGCCTGGGCGACCTCCACCGCGGAGGTCTCACCGGAGGCGATCTTCGCGGCGGTCTCGGCCGCGGTAAGCCTGGTCAGGTCGGTCATGCTGGTCAGTCCTCCCCCAGGATCTGCGGCACCTTGAAGCGCTGCTGTTCCTGTGCCGGGGCACAGGAGAGGGCCTGCTCAGGGGTCAGCGACGGCCGGACGGTGTCCGGGCGCATGACGTTGGTGAGCGGCAGGGGGTGGGAGGTCGGCGGTACATCCTCGCCGGCCACCTCGGAGACGCGGGCGACCGCGCCGATGATCTCGTCGAGCTGTCCGGCGAAGTGATCGAGCTCTTCGTCCTTCAGCTCAAGACGCGACAGCCGGCCGAGGTGGGCGACCTCCTCGCGCGTGATGCCAGGCATGCGGCGATCCTCAGGGAGTGAGTGTGTAGGTTTCGCGCCCAATCCTATGGCTGCGGCCCCCCGGCCCGCGAAACGGTTTGCCCTCCCGGCGGGCAGCGAGGCCCCCGGCACCGCCACCGCGGTCAGGCCTGCGCCCTCTGGACGGAGGCTACGGTCCGGGTCCGGCCCAGGGTTTGCCCGGCGGGCGGCGGCTCCGGCCGGGCAGGCCGGAACGGTCGCGGCCGGGGCAGGACAAGGGGGTTGGGGCAACGGCCCCGGGCGAGGCCAACGGCGCAACCCAAGCAGGGTCCAGGGCGCAACGCCGAGCGGGGCCAGGGGCGGCAGCCCCAAGCAGGGTTCGGGGCGGCAGCC
The DNA here is from genome assembly GCA_040631425.1 of Streptomyces sp. NPDC020096. Lineage (GTDB taxonomy): Bacteria > Actinomycetota > Actinomycetes > Streptomycetales > Streptomycetaceae > Streptantibioticus_A. The sequence continues at coordinate 42,042 of JBEYJY010000037.1, read as the reverse complement.
CCGGGCGGGGCTGGGGCGGCAGGACCAGAGAGGGCGGGTGGGTGGGAAAGGAAAGCTACTTCACGGCCTGGCCGGAGGAGTGGGACGCCTCCGCCTCCGGGGCCGGAGCGGCGTCGCCGACGGAGTCGTCGTCGCCCCGGTGCCACCCGCTCTTGGCCCGGATCCGCAGCCACGCCGTCGTCTCCTCCGGCGGCATCGCCGCCGCGACCAGCCACCCCTGGATCGCGTCGCATCCAAGATCGCGCAACCGTTCCCAGGTCTCGTCGTCCTCGACGCCCTCCGCGACGACCAGCAGTCCCAGCGAGTGCGCCAGATCCACCGTGCACCGGACGATCTCCGCGTCCTCGGTGTCCACCACCAGCCGGGCCACGAACGACCTGTCGATCTTCAACTCGCTCACCGGCAGCCGCCGCAGATGCACAAGTGACGAGTAGCCGGTGCCGAAGTCGTCGAGCGACATCTTCACCCCATGGCCGGTCAGCCCGGCCAGCGTGTCGGCGGCGCGCTGCGGGTCCTCCAGCAGGACGTGTTCGGTTATCTCCAACTGCAGGGCACCGGGCGGCACTCCATGCCGTGCGAGCCGGGCGGCGACCGCCCCCGCGAAGCCGGGGCTGTGCACGTCGCGCGGCGAGACGTTCACCGCGACCGGCACCTCTATCCCCATCTTGCGCCACCGCGCCACCTGTGCGAGCGCGGTCTCCAGTACGTACTCGGTCAGCTGCGGCATCAGCCCGGAGCTCTCGGCGATCGCGATGAACTCCTCGGGGCTGACCCGGCCGCGCTCCGGATGCACCCAGCGCAGCAGCGCCTCAAGCCCGGCCACCTGGCCGTCGAATCGGACCTTGGGCTGGTAGTGGAGTTTGACGTCGCCCACGTCAAGGGCGCGCCGCAGATCACCCAAGAGGCCCAACCGGTCAGGGGTGTTGCCGTCCCGAGTGGCCTCGTACACCTCAACCCCGCTACGGTCCTGCTTGGCCTCGTACATCGCCACGTCCGCGCGCCGCAGCAGGCCTTCGGCGTCCACCGCGTGGTCCGGGAAGACCGCGACCCCCGCGCTGGCCTCCAGCACCAGCGTCAGGCCGTCGAGGTTGAGCGGTGAGCTGAGCGCGCCCACCAGCGTGCGGGCCACCCGCTGGGCGCGGGTCGGCGAGTCGCATGCGGGCAGCAGTACGGCGAACTCGTCACCGCCGAGGCGGGCGGCCTCCGCGCCCCTCGGCAGTGCGAGCCGCAGCCGATCGGCTATCTGCAACAGCAGCCGGTCGCCGGCGAGATGCCCCAGGGTGTCGTTGACCGAGCGGAACCGGTCGAGGTCGATCAGGACCAACGCGGCACGCTCCCCGTTGCGTTCCGCGTGGTCCAGCGCCGCCCAGGTGCGCTCCAGCAGCCACTGGCGGTTGGGCAGTCCGGTGAGGGGGTCGCGCAGCTGCTCCTCGGCGCGGGCCCTGGCGATCCACAGCGTGGAGTCCAGCGCGATCAGCGGCACCGCGAACAGCGGTAGCACCACCGGCATCCGGTCGGCCACCACGACGATGAGCGGCGAGATACCCAGCAGCGCGACCCCGACCAGGCCCTGGCGTATCAGCGCGGTGCGGGCCACGGTGGGCAGCCCTCCGCCGCGCGGTGCGACCGCGTACCACAACAGGGCGCGGGTCGCGGCGAGATAGCACAGCGAGGCCACGACGACTATGGGCAGCGCGGTCAGCTGCCAGGTTTCGGGTCGCCAAGGACGTTCGACGGAAGGTTGGTTGCCGGAGAAGGCCAGGGCGAGGGCGGCTGCACCGATGCCCAGGATGTCCACCGCTCCGTGCAGCACCGCCTGCCGCCAGCGGTGCCTGCGGGCCGTGCCGACCAGCACCACCACGGCCAGGCTGACCAGAACGGACGGCACCCAGCCGTACAGCAGCAGCACCGCGAGGGTGAGCGCGGCGCCCGATCCGGTGCCGCCCCACCATCGGTCCCGGCCGAGCGCCACCAGATGGCCGACGATGATGCCGGTCAGTATGGCGAACGCCCAGCCCGGCGCACCGCCGGGAAACAGCGCATGACCGTCAGCCAGTATCCGTGCCACGCCCGCCGTGAGCGCCAGCGCTGCGGCGGCCACCAGCCCTCCGCGCAGCACCGCCGGGGGTACCGGCGGCACGGCGGACCGCGGTCGGCGCGAAGCCGGTCCGGCGTTGTCCGTCGGTTTCATGCCCGTCCCTCTCACAGCCGGGGGTGCTGCGCCTGTTGGTAGCCACGCCCGGCGATGAGACTGATGCCCGGCAGGAGCGCTCCTCAACAGTAGGCCGGATAAGCCTGCCGCGGGCAGCGATCCACCGTGGTTGCCCGAATGGAACACTGCTTCCCTCATCCTTCTGGTATGCGCCGAACGGGTGACGTATACCTGTTATTCAGTCGGATTGACCGCCGCCTCACGAGCCGCGTCCGCGCCCTGTTCGAGCAGCACGGCGAATCCCGCCTCATCGAGGATCGGCACCTTCAGTTGGACCGCTTTGTCATACTTCGAACCGGGGTTGTCGCCCACTACGACGAATCCGGTCTTCTTCGACACCGACCCTGTCACTTTGGCACCGCGGCTGACGAGCGCCTCTTTCGCGCCATCTCGCGTGTACGCCTGCAGGGTTCCGGTTACCACCACGATGAGCCCTTCGAGTGGCCGCGGCCCCTCGTCCGACCCCTCCTCGGTGAAGCGGACACCGGCTGCCCGCCACTTCTCGATGATCTCCCGGTGCCAGTCCTCGGCGAACCACTGTTTGAGCGAGGCGGCGATGGTGGGGCCCACGCCCTCCACGGCCGCCAGCTCCGCCTCGTCGGCCTCGGCGATACGGTCCAGGTCACGGAACTCGCGGGCCAGCGCCTCGGCCGCGACCGGGCCGACGTGACGGATGGACAGACCGGTGATGATCCGGGCCAGCGGGCGGTTCTTGGCCGCCGCGATGTTGTCCAGCATGGCGAGGGTGTTCTTCTTCGGCTCGCCCTTCTGGTTGGCGAAGAAGGTGACGATCTTCTCCTCGCCGGTCTTCGGATCGCGCTTCGGCAGGCCGCTGTCCGGATCTAGTACATACGACCTGATGGGCAGCAACTCATCGACCGTCAGGTCGAACAGATCGCCCTCGTCGTGCAGCGGAGGCTCGGCGGGCTCCAGCGGCTGGGTGAGCGCGGTGGCCGCCACATAGCCGAAGTTCTCGATGTCCAGGCACTTGCGGCCCGCCAGGTAGTAGATCCGCTCCCGCAACTGGGCTGGGCAGTACCGGGCGTTGGGGCAGCGCAGGTCGACGTCGCCCTCCTTCATCGGCTGCAACGCCGTGCCGCAGTCCGGGCATTCGGCCGGCATCACGAACTCCCGCTCGCTGCCGTCCCGTAGGTCCACCACCGGCCCCAGGATCTCCGGAATCACGTCTCCGGCCTTGCGCAGCACCACCGTGTCGCCGATCAGCACGCCCTTGGCCTTCACCACGTCCTGGTTGTGCAGCGTGGCGAACTCGACCTCGGAGCCCGCCACCGTCACCGGCTCCACCACCGCGTACGGCGTGACCCGCCCGGTGCGGCCGACGCCGACGCGGATGTCGACCAGCTTGGTGTTGACCTCCTCCGGCGGGTACTTCCACGCGATCGCCCAGCGCGGTGCCCGCGAGGTCGAGCCCAGGCGGCCCTGCAGCGCGATCTCGTCGAGCTTGACCACGACACCGTCGATCTCGTGCTCGACGGAGTGCCGGTTCTCACCGTAGTACGCGATGTACTCCCGTACGGCTTCGATCGAGTCGACCACCTTGAAGTGCGCGGCGGTCGGCAGACCCCATTCGTGCAGCAGCTCATAGGCGTGCGACTGGCGGTCGATGTCGAAGCCCGTCCGGGCGCCGATGCCGTGCACCACCATGTGCAGCGGGCGGGTGGCGGTGATGCGCGGGTCCTTCTGTCTGAGGGAGCCTGCCGCCGCGTTGCGCGGGTTGGCGAACGGCTTCTCACCCGCCTCCACCAGGCGTGCGTTGAGCGCCTCGAACTCCTCCATCGGGAAGTAGACCTCGCCGCGGACCTCGACCAGCTCCGGGATCCGGTCGCCCTTGAGGCGGTTGGGGATCTCGCCGATGGTGCGGATGTTGGGGGTGATGTCCTCGCCGGTGCGGCCGTCGCCACGGGTGGCGGCGCGGGTCAGCCGCCCATGTTCGTAGGTGAGGTTGACGGCGAGGCCGTCCACCTTCAGTTCGCACAGGAAGTGGTAGGGCAGCCCGTCGAGGTCCTGGGCGACGCGCTCCGCCCAGGCGGCCAACTCGGCGTCGTCGAAGGCGTTGTCCAGCGAGAGCATGCGTTCGCGGTGCTCGACCTCGGTGAACTCGGTGGCGTACGAGCCCGCGACCTTCTGGGTCGGCGAGTCGGGCGTGCGCAGCTCCGGGTACTTATCCTCCAGCGCCTCCAACTCGCGCATCAGCCTGTCGAATTCGGCGTCGCTGACGACCGGCGCGTCCTTCACGTAGTAGCGGAAGCGGTGCTCCTCGACCTGCTCGGCCAACTGGGCGTGCCGCTCCCGAACCTCTGCCGGTGTCTCCATGCCGGGTCCTCCGTTGTCTTCTTGCGCGCTGCGAGCGGCTACTCAGGGTCGTCGACGAGTGTCCTGGCCGCCTTGGCGCAGTGCGCCAGTGCCGCGCGGGCGTACGTCGGCGAGGCACCCGCGAGACCGCACGCCGGAGTGACCACCACGGACTCCGCGAGAGTCCCCGGCGCCAGCCCCAGCCTGCGCCACAGCGACCGGACACCACTGACGCTACCGGCAGGGTCTGACAATGCCCTCGAATCAGTGCCCGATTCCGCGTCCGTGCCGGGCACCACGCCCGCGAGAAGTTTGACGCCCCCCTCAACCGCCTCCCCGACGGCATCCCACTCACGCTCCGTGAGCAGGGCGAAGTCAAACGAGACACCGGTGAAACCGGAGCGCCGCAGCAGCGCGAAGGGCACGTCGGGGGCGCACGAATGAGCGATCACCGGCGTGCGCACCGCCTCGATGACCTCGCGCAGCGCCCCTTCGACCACCACGCGGTCCACCGTGCGGTAGGTCCGGTATCCGCTGGCGGTCCGCACCTGCCCGCGCAGCACCGCGGTGAGCGACGGTTCGTCCAGTTGCAGCACCACCTCGGCACCCGGCACCCGGCGCCGGACCTCCTCCACATGCAGCCGCAGGCCTTCGGCGAGGGAGGCCGTCATGTCGCGGTAGGCGCCGGGGTCGCCGAGCGCCGCCTCGCCACCGCGCAGCTCAACGCCGGCCGCGAGCGTCCAGGGGCCCACGGCCTGCACCTTCAGCGGCCCCGCATAGCCCTGGGTGAACTCCTCCAGCGCGTCGAGGTCCTCCCCCAGCCAGGTCCGCGCCCGCCGGGTGTCGCGGCCCGGCCGGTCCCCGAAGCGCCAGCCGCTGGGCTCCACCCGCGCGTACAGCTCCACCAGCATGCCGAGGGTGCGCCCGATCATGTCGGCGCCCGGTCCCCGTGCGGGGAGCTCGGGCAGGAACGGCAGCGTCTCCACCGTCCCGGCGGCGGTGCGCGCGGCCTCGCGCGCGTCGCCGCCAGGCATCGATCCCACGCCGGTCGCCGTTCCGGCGGTCGGCTTGAACGTGTTCGGCTGGGTCTCGTTCTCCGTACTCACGCACGAAGCGTAAGAGACTTCCGGCCTTGCCGGTCGTCTCCCTCCCCCGCCGGGGGCGGTGCCCCAGGTACGCGTGCGCCCGGGCCGGCGCGTGCGGGGAAATTCCCACCCCGATTATCTACGCTCCCGGGCGTACCGATAGTTCGGTGATCTCCGCGTCCCGCGGCAGGTCGAGCGCCGTCAGCACGGTCGTGGCGACCGACTCGGGGTCGATCCAGCGCCGCGGGTCGTACTCCTTGCCCTCCTGCTGGTGCACCTTCTCCTGCATCGGGCTGGCCGTGCGGCCCGGATAGATGCTGGTGACCCGCAGCCCGTTGTCGTGCTCCTCCGCGCGCAGCGCGTCGGCCAGCGCCCTCAGGCCGTGCTTGCTGGCCGCGTACGCGCTCCAGTTGGGGTTGGCACGCAGGCCCGCGCCGGAGTTCATGAAGACCACATGGCCGCGGGCCAACCGCAGTTGGGGCAGCAGCAGCCGGGTCAGCTCGGCAGGAGCCACCAGGTTGGCGGCGAGCGTACGGTTCCAGGTCTTCGCGCTCAACTCGCCGACCAGGCCGAGGTCCACGACACCCGCGATGTGCAGTAGCGAGTCCAGCCGGTCCGGCAGTGTCTGGTGACCGAACGCCCAGGACAGCCGCTCGGGTTCGGCCAGGTCCCCGACGAGGGTGCGGGCGCCGGGGAAGGTTCCGGCCAGTTCCCTGGCGCGGCCCGCGTCACGGGCGAGCAGCCACAGTTCGTCCCCGCGGTCGAGGAGGCGGCGCGTGACGGCCGCGCCGATGCCGGAACCTGCGCCGGTGATCAGGTGCGTACTCATGCCGCCATGCTGTCATCAACCGACATCACTGGATGCCGACGGCCTCTTCCAGATAGGCCAGCGCGCCGACGCCGTCCTCGGCGAAGAAGACCAGGTCAGCGAGGGGCAGCGGGAGGAAGCCCTCGTCCTCCATGCGCTGGAACTGCTGCTTGAGGCCGTCGTAGAAACCGGCGGTGTTGAGCAGCACGACCGGCTTGGTGTGCAGCCCGTGCTTCTTCAACTCCAGGATCTCGGTGGCCTCGTCCAGCGTGCCGGTGCCGCCCACCATGATCACTATCGCGTCGGAGCGGGCCAGCAACTGCGCCTTCCGCTCGGCGAGATCGGCGGCCACCACCATCTCGTCCGCGCCTCCCCGCGCCTTGTCCCCCAGGAACTCGACGGACACCCCGACAAGACGCCCGCCGTTGTCCTGCACACCGTCGGCCACCACCTTCATCAGCCCGACGTCGGACCCGCCCCAGACGAGGGTGTGTCCGCCCTTGCCGATGAGTTCCGCGAACTCGCGTGCGGGAGTGGTGTATCGCTCGTCCAGCTCGGCCGCGGACAGGAAGACGCAGATATTCATACGGCTACGGTAGCCGCACCCTCGCGCCGCTCCGTCGTGGCGATGGTGGCCGAACCGACCACCCTCGTACCGTCGTAGAGGACGACCGCCTGACCGGGCGCCACACCGCGTACCGGTTCGGTGAAGCGCACCCGCAGTTCCCCGCCGGTCAGCTCCGCCGTGACCTCCGTCTCGCCGCCGTGGGCGCGCAGTTGGGCGGTGTAGGTGCCGGGGCCGGTCGGCGGGGTACCGCACCAGCGGGGCTTGACGGCGGTCAGCGCGATCACGTCGAGGGCGTCGGCGGGGCCGACGGTGACCGTGTTGTTCACCGGGGAGATGTCCAGGACGTACCGCGGCTTGCCGTCGGCGGCCGGGGTGCCGATGCGCAGGCCCTTGCGCTGGCCGATGGTGAAGCCGAAAGCGCCGTCGTGCGAGCCGAGCTTGGTGCCGTCCTGGTCGACGATGTCGCCCTCGGCGGTGCCGAGGCGCTTGGCCAGGAAGCCCTGGGTGTCGCCGTCGGCGATGAAGCAGATGTCGTGGCTGTCCGGCTTCTTGGCGACGGCCAGTCCTCGGCGCTCCGCCTCGGCGCGGATCTCGTCCTTGGTGGTGAGCGTGTCGCCGAGCGGGAACATGGCGTGCGCCAGCTGCCGCTCGTCCAGTACGCCGAGGACGTAGGACTGGTCCTTGGCCGCGTCGCTGGCGCGGTGCAGTTCGCGGGCGCCGTCCTCACGGACGACGACCGTGGCGTAGTGGCCGGTGCACACGGCGTCGAAGCCGAGGGCGAGTGCCTTGTCCAGCAGCGCCGCGAACTTGATCTTCTCGTTGCAGCGCAGACAGGGGTTGGGGGTGCGACCGGCCGCGTACTCGGCGATGAAGTCCTCGACGACGTCCTCGCGGAACCGCTCGGCGAGGTCCCACACGTAGAAGGGGATGCCGATCACGTCGGCGGCCCGCCGGGCGTCCCGCGAGTCCTCGATGGTGCAGCAGCCGCGGGCGCCGGTGCGGAACGACTGCGGGTTGGCCGACAGGGCGAGGTGGACACCGGTCACGTCATGCCCGGCCTCGGCCGCCCGGGCCGCGGCGACGGCGGAGTCCACGCCACCGGACATCGCCGCGAGGACCCTCAGGCGGGTGCCGTTACGGGGCCCCTGCGGGGCCCCTGGGAAATCAGTCATAGCCCCTCCAGGGTACGTGTCGTTCACCGCTGCCCGCAGCCAGCACGTTTCCGGTACGGGTGCGGCGCCCCTGCGGGGCTTTTCCCCACCCACCCTTTTCGCAGCGAACCGCGCGAGGGGGTGTGCCGGGGTGTCCCCGCAGCGACCCCGCGACGCACCGCAACCGTGCGGTGAAACCTGGAGTGAGGAGACACCCCGGCACACCCCCGCCCCACAGACAACAGAGCGCAACGGCAACAGAGCGCAACGGCAAGCAAAGGCAAAGGGCAAGCGAGTGGGCGGGGGGCGTCCCCCACTCACGCGCCCGCAGCGCACAAGCGCACTCCAGCCCCAAGCCCACCATGCGCAACGGCACGCAAAGGCCGAGGACAAACGGGTGGGCGGGCGGGCGAAACCTCTACGACAACCCCGCTGCCCGCGCCCGAGCGACAACAGGACCGATCGCCTCCGCCACCGCGGCCACATCGGCCGCGGTGGACGTGTGCCCCAGCGAAAACCGCAGCGACCCCCGCGCCCGGGCGGAGTCGGCGCCCATGGCGAGCAGCACATGGCTCGGCTGGGCCACCCCAGCCGTACACGCGGACCCCGTGGAGCACTCGATCCCCTGCGCATCGAGCAGCAACAGCAGGGAGTCGCCCTCGCAGCCGGGGAAGGAGAAGTGCGCGTTGGCGGGCAGCCGCCCTTCGGGCGCCGGGTCTCCGTTGAGGATCGCGTCCGGCACCGCTTCCCGGACGGCGGCGATCAGGCGATCGCGCAGCCCGCCGACCTCCCGGGCGAACTCCACCCGGCGCTCCGCGGCCAACCTCGCGGCGGTGGCGAACGCCACCACCGCGGGCGTGTCCAGCGTCCCGGAGCGCACATCGCGCTCCTGCCCGCCGCCGTGCAGCAGCGGCACCGGTGCCCACTCGCGGCGCAGCACCAGCGCTCCGACGCCGTACGGGCCGCCGATCTTGTGCGCGGTCACCGTCATCGCGTCAAGGCCGGAGGCGGCGAAGTCCACCTCGATCTGGCCGAAGGCCTGGACCGCGTCGGAGTGCAGCGGAACCTCGTACTCCCGTGCCACCGCGGCGATTTCACGGATCGGGAAAACAGTGCCGACCTCGTTGTTGGCCCACATGACCGTCGCGAGGGCGACATCGGCGGGGTCGCGCTCGATCGCCTCGCGCAGCGCCTCGGGGTGCACCCGGCCGTAGCCGTCGACCGGCAGCCAGTCGATCCTGGCGCCCTCGTGGTCGGCGAGCCAGTGCACCGCGTCGAGGACGGCGTGGTGCTCGACGGGGCTGGCCAGCACCCGGGTGCGGCGCGGATCGGCTGCTCGGCGCGCCCAGTACAGGCCCTTCACCGCGAGGTTGTCGGACTCGGTGCCGCCCCCGGTGAACACCACCTCGCTGGGCCGGGCGCCCAGCGCGGCGGCGAGCGCTTCGCGGGACTCCTCGACGGCCCGCCGGGCGCGCCGCCCTGCGGCGTGCAGCGAGGAGGCGTTCCCGGTGCTGGACAGCTGCGCGGTCATCGCCTGGACCGCCTCCGGAAGCATCGGAGTGGTGGCGGCGTGGTCAAGGTAGGCCATGGTGGACCCGATTCTACGAGCCCGCCCGAGGCCCCCGCGCCGGGCCGGGGTCCACTACAGGCCACCCACCAGACAGCAGCGCGGCGCGGAACCCCATCCCTCAACCAGCGTGCGCAACGGCAGGCAAAGCCCCGGGGCAAACGGGTGGGCGGGTGGGCGAACCCCACCCACGGATCCGTGCGGTCAGCGCACCAGCACCCGCGCCAACTGCCGTGACTGCGCCACCAGACGGTCGTCGGCGTCCCAGACCTCACCGTCCTCCTCCAGGAAGCCGCCGGCCAGGTTGCGCGTGCTGGTGGCGATGCGCAGCGGGCCGGGGGCCGGGCGCCGCCGTACGTGGACGGTGAGTTCGACGGTGGGCACCCAGCCGCCCAGGCCGAGGTCGAAGGCGGTCGGCGGCAGGGCGTCCACCGCGAGCAGCAGCGAGAGCGGGTCCGCGTCGCGGCCGTCGGCGAGGCCGAACCACGCCCGGATCTCGCCCTGCCCGCTCGGCGCGCCGACTGCCCAACCAGCGGTGTCCGGGTCCAGCCGGATGTCCAGCCGTTCGGTGATCTCGGTGCTGCCGGAGGAGAACGCCGTCGCGCTGGCGACGTCCGGACCGTCGGCCCTGCCGAGGCACCGCTCGTAGGGCGGGATGGCGAAGGGCTTGGCACTCGTGTGTACATCGTCCGGGAGCGCGTCGAGGTCGCCGTACGAGGCGGTGATCCGCAGCCGCTCCACCTCGTGGCCAGCGCTGTCGGTCTGGAGCAGGCGCGCCTGTCCGGTGGACATGGTGCGGCCGGTGCGGATCACGTCGGTGCGGACCACGGCCGGGCCCGGCTCGGACGGGGTCAGATAGTGCGCGGTGATGGTGAACGGGTCGGGATGCGGGAGGACTTGGCCGAGGGCGCGGGCCGCCGTGGCGAGCAGATAGCCGCCGTTGACCGCGCGCAGGATCGTCCAGCCCGCGGAGAGGTGGGCGTCGAAGACGCCGGGTCCGCCTTGGTCGTCGGGGCGGGGCGTGACCGCCGTGTCGCGGTCGAACTCGCTGTCCCCGATGGTCGCCTGTGCCATGGCGTGCACGGTACACCCGGAAGTTACCGACGGGTAGCCCCAGATTGTCAACGCGCCCTAGAGCTGGTCCGGCACCTCGGTCGCGGTACTGCGGCGATGCCATGCGCGCGGCGCCCGCCATCCGTACCGCATCGCCAGCAGCCGCAGGACGAAGGCGACCACCGCCGCGCTGCCGCTGCCGAAAGCGGTGAGTGCGTGGAGGCGGATCAGCAGCACCACGATGGTGGCGCCCACCAGTGCCGGAACGGCGTAGAGGTCGCGGTCCCAGCGCAGCAGGGACGGCACTTCCTGGGCCAGCACATCGCGGATGACACCGCCGCCCACCGCCGAGGCGACACCGAGCGCGGCCGAGGCGGTCAGGCCGAGGCCGTACGCATGCGCCTTGGTGGTGCCCGTCACACAGAACAGCCCGAGGCCCGCCGCGTCCATCACCATCACCGCGCGGTTGATCCGTTCCACCTCGGGGTGGAGGAAGAAGACCAGCACGGTCGCGCCCAACGGGGTCAGGAAGTAGCCGAGATCGGTGAAGGCGGCGGGTGGCACCGCGCCGATCACCAGGTCCCTGAGCACCCCTCCGCCGAGCCCGGTGACTTCGGCGAGCACCCACATGCCGAAGACGTCGAGGTTCTTGCGTACGGCGAGCAGTGCGCCGGAGATCGCGAAGATGAAGATCCCGATGAGGTCGAGCGTGTGCTGCACGGAGGGGCTGAAGAGGGCGGGACCGACCAGGGCGGCACCGAGCGGGTGGGGCGTCACGCAGACAGTTCTACCTGCAACGTCCGCACGGAACGGACGGCGGCACCCGCGAGGCGGCGAGCCTCAGCCGCCCGTCGGCCGTACTCGCATACCAGCTCTCAGACGGGTCACGTAAAGTCACCGTGACATGTCCGGTACCACGTGGGGGGTCTACCAGGGTGCGCACACTTTTTCCACGCCGCGCTAGACGTCGAGTACACCGCGCGAAGCGCCGTGCAGTGATCGGCGCCGCCGCAGGCGCGGCGGTTGTGGCGGGGGCGTTTCTGTGGCCCAACGCCTCCGCTGTGACGGCCGAGTTCACCGAGGACCAGTCCATATCAGCCCAGGCGATACCCGACGAAGCGCCCCCGGCGCTTCCCGAGTCGCGCCGATGGACCGCCAAGGACGCCAGGCAGTTCTGGACCGCGACGCGGATGGCCGACGCCAAGCCGATGCCGCTGCCGTCCGACGCGAAGAAGCCCGTCGCGCATGCCAGGAAGCCCGGGTCGAAGGGCGTGCCGAAGCCCGCCGCCGCGGTCGGCCGAATACGCGACGCGGCGCACGACTTCAGCACGATGGACCTGCCTTCGTCATCGCCCGTACCGACCGACAGCCCGACGAACGGGACCGGCCCGAGCAGCCCCCCACCTGCTCCGACCGACAGCCCGACGCCGTCGGCGCCGTCCAGCACGCCGTCCGCCTCCACCAGCCCGTCCAGCAGCCCGTCGCCCAGCCCCGCGCCCTCCACGAGTGCCTCCCCGACCGCGGGCAGTACGCACTTCGGCGGGCTGCCGATGATCGGCCGCATGTACCTGCTGCGGAACGGCGGTTCGTACTTCTGCACCGCCAGCGTGATCGCCAGCCCGCACCACAACATCGTGCTCACCGCGGGACACTGCCTGGACACCGCGGCGCCCAACGACGCGATGGCCTTCGTACCGCAGTGGACGGCGGCCAACCCGCAGCCGTACGGCATCTTCCCGGTCAACCAGGACTCCGAGGGACGCGGCCGGATCTGGATCGATCCGCACTACTACGACCGCGGACGCGTGCAGGGTGACCAGTGGGACGTGGCCTTCGCCGAGGTCGGTCCCGGCACCGGCGGCAAGCAGGTCCAGGACGTGGTCGGCGCCAACAACCTGGCCACCGGGCGTGGTTACGCCTTCGACAGCGTGAACCTGATCGGCTACCCGGGCGGCGACTCCCAGCCGCTGACCTGCACCACCAACACCACCCAGTTCACGCCCACCGACGGCACTCCGGGTTCGTTCCTGCGCATCGCCTGCCAGGACTACCGGACCGGCACCAGCGGCGGACCGTTCCTCGCCAACTTCAACCCGCAGACGGGCACCGGCGACGTGGTCGGCAGCATCGGGGGCTGGGACACCGGCGGTCCCACCGCCGACGTCTCGTACAGCTCGTACTACGGCACCGACATCCAGAACCTGTACAACACGGCCGTCTCCGGCGCCGCACCCGCGCGCCCCAACGTCCTGCCGAGCGCGTCGACCATGACGCACGCCGCCACCATCGTCTCCGGGTACTTCGCCCCCTCCCCCACGCCCGGTAAGGACTCCAGCGACATGATCGTGCGCTGGTCCGACGGTGAGCTGACGCTCTACCGCGGTGCGGGGAACGGCCGGTTCGACAAGGAGATCACCCTCGCCAAGTCCGGCTCCGTCTGGAGCAAGGCGGTCTCCATCACCGCCGGGGACTTCGCCGGTGCCAACACCTATGACCTGGTGGTCCGGTGGACCGACGGCAGTCTGTCCCTCTTCCCCGACGTGGACGCCACCGGCCTGCACAAGCAGGTGGTGCTGGTGCAGCCGGGCTCGCTGTGGCAGCACGCCTCAACCATCACCGCGGGCCGCTTCTCGACCACCGACAAGTGGCCGGACGACCTGATCGTGCGCTGGTCCGACGGTGAGATGACGCTCTACCCGGACGTGGACGCCGGGGGCCTGCACAGCCAGGTGCAGTTGGCCAAGCCGCGTTCCGTCTGGACCCACGCCACCAGCGTCGCCGCGGGCGACTTCGCGGGCACCAACACCTGGGACCTGATGGTCCGTTGGTCCGACGGCGAGGTCGACGCCTACCCGGATGTGGACGAGCACGGCGTCAAGACCGAGGTCCGTGAGCGCAACTCCAGCGCCCTGTGGACCAACGCCACCCTCACCACCGCGGGCAACTACGGCACCGGCCCGTGGCCGGACGACTACATCGTCCGCTGGTCCGACGGCGAAGTGTCGATGTACGGCAACACCGGCAGGGCCCTGGGCCCGGAGTCGATCCTGGTCCCGGCACCCTCCGGCTCAACGCTGCCGCCGGTACGGCGCTAGCGCCGAGCCACCGTTCGCCGTGGAGTCTCCCTAGAACTCGCTGGTATCCAGCTCCACGGCGAACGGCACGGGTACTTCACCCTCCGTGCGGTCCTCCTGCCGTGTCCGGCCCGTTCTCCGGAAAGTGGCACGCCACCCGCTGCCCCGCTCGTAGCTCGCGGAGCAGGGGCTCTTCCGTCGCGCACCGGTCCGTCGCCTTCCAGCAGCGGGTGCGGAAGCGGCAGCCGCTCGGTGGGGCGATCGGGGACGGGACGTCGCCGGACAGCAGGATGCGTTCGCGCTGTGTGCGGCGTTTGGGATCCGGGACCGGTACGGCCGACAGCAGGGCGCGGGTGTACGGGTGGGCGGGGTGGGTGTACAGGGCCGACTGGTCGGCCAGCTCCACGATCTTGCCCAGGTACATGACCGCGATGCGGTCGGAGACATGCCGGATGACGGACAGGTCGTGCGCGATGATCACGTACGTCAGGCCCAATTCGCCCTGGAGGTCGTCGAGCAGGTTCACCACCTGGGCCTGGATGGAGACGTCGAGCGCGGAGACCGGCTCGTCGGCGACGACCAGTCTCGGTTTGAGCGCCAGCGCCCGGGCGATGCCGATGCGTTGCCGCTGGCCGCCGGAGAACTCGTGCGGGTAGCGGTTGTAGTGCTCGGGGTTGAGCCCGACGAGTTCCAGCAGCTCCTGTACGGCCTTCCTGGTGCCGCCGTCCGGTTGTACGCCCTGGAGCCTGAAGGGTGCGCCGACGATGGTGCCCACCGTGTGGCGCGGGTTCAGCGACGAATACGGGTCCTGGAAGATCATCTGCACATCGCGGCGCAGCGGCCGCATGGCCGCCGTGCCCAGGTGCGTGATGTCCCGGCCCGCGAACTCGACCCTGCCGCCGGTGGGTTCCAGCAGCCGGGTGATCAGCCTGCCCAGGGTGGACTTGCCGCAGCCGGACTCTCCCACCAGGCCGAGCGTCTCACCGGGGTGGACGTCGAAGTCGACTCCGTCCACCGCCTGGACCGCACCGGCCCCCCGCCGGAGCAGCCCCCTGGCCAGCGGAAAGTGTTTGACCAGGCCGGTGACCTTGAGCAGCGGCTGCGTGCTGGCGGCGGCGGTCATCTGCTGGCCTCCCAGATGCGGTTGCGGTCCGCCACCGGCAGATGGCAGGCGGCGAAGTGCCGCTCCGCCACCTCGCGCAGTTCCGGCACGGTGCTGCGGCTGGCGCCCGCCGTCAGCTCGGTGTGCGGGCAGCGCGGATGGAAAGCGCAGCCGGAGGGCACGTTGATCAGGCTGGGCGGCGCGCCCCTGACCGGGGTGAGGCGTTCGCTGCGCTCCCGGTCGAGGCGCGGCATGGAGCCCAGCAGCCCCCAGGTGTAGGGGTGTTGGGGAGCGTAGAAGACCCGTTCAGCCGGTCCGCGCTCCACGCACCGTCCGGCGTACATCACCAGGATGTCGTCGGCCAGTTCGGCGACCACGCCCAGATCGTGGGTGATGACGATGACGGCCGAGCCGAACTCCTGCTGCAGGTCCCGGATCAGGTCGAGGATCTGCGCCTGTACGGTGACGTCGAGGGCGGTGGTCGGCTCGTCGGCGATCAGCAGATCGGGGTTGTTGACCAGCGCCATGGCGATCATGACGCGCTGCCGCATACCGCCGGAGAACTGGTGCGGGTAGTCGTCGAAGCGCCGGTCCGGTTGCGGGATGCCGACCCGGCCGAGGATTTCCACCGCGCGGGTGCGGGCGGCGGCCTTGGTCACCGGGTGGTGCACCCGGTACGCCTCGCTGATCTGCGCGCCCACCGAGTAGTACGGGTGCAGCGAGGACAGCGGGTCCTGGAAGATCATCGCCATTTCCCGGCCGCGCAGCCGCCGCACGGTGTCGGGGTCGGCGCCGGTCAGCTCCTGTCCGTCCAGCCGGATCTCGCCGGAGATCCGGGCCTGCCCGCGCCCGTACTGGCCCACGCCGTGCAGGCCCATCACCGCCAGCGAGGTCACCGACTTCCCCGAGCCCGACTCGCCGACGATACCGAGGGTGCGGCCGCGCGACAGCTCGAAGGAGAGCCCGTCAACGGCCTTGACCAGCCCGTCGTCGGTCGGGAAGTGCACCTTCAAGTCGCGGACGGACAGGAAGACTTCGGATTCGCCCGTCATGTCAGCCTCACTCTGGGGTCGACCACGGCGTACAGCAGGTCCACGACGAGGTTCGCGGCGATCACGAAGAACGCGGCGACCAGGGTCACCCCGAGGATCACCGGCAGGTCCTGGTCGCTGATCGCCCGGACCGCCGCCTGCCCCAGCCCTTGGAGGCTGAAGGTGGTCTCGGTGAGGATCGCACCGCCGACCAGCGCACCGAGGTCCATGCCGAGAATCGTCAGCACCGGCGTCATCGTGGCGCGCAGCGCGTGTCTGCGGATCACCACCGGTTCGGCGAGGCCCTTGGCGCGGGCGGTTCTGATGTAGTCCTCGCCGAGGATCTCCAGCATGGTGGCGCGGGTGAGCCGGGCGTACATCGCCGCGTACAGGAAGGCCAGCACGATCCACGGCAGCAGCAGCCCGCGGGCCCAGGCGAAGGGGTTCTGGGTGAAGGGGACGTAACTCACGGTCAGCCAGTGCAGTTTGTAGGTGAACACGGCGAGGGCGAGCATGCCGGTGAAGTAGATGGGCAGCGAGACCCCGGCGAGCGCGGCGGTCATGGCCGTGCGGTCCCACAGGCTGCCGCGCCGCAGCGCGGAGAGCACACCGGTGGCGACGCCCACCACCAGCCACAGCACGCACGCGCCGATGGCCAGCGAGAAGGTGACCGGGAACCGGTCGGTGAGCAGCGGCCACACCGGCTGCTCGGTCTTGAAGGAGTAGCCGAAGCAGGGCGCCGCACAGTGCGTGACATCAGCGCCGTTCGCGTAGTCGCGGCCGGCGACCAGTCCCCAGATGAACCTGGCGTACTGCACGATGACGGGTGCGTCCAGGCCCAGTTTCTTCCGGATGCCGGCGATGGCGGTGGGGTCCGCCTGCCTGCCCGCGAAGAGTGCCGCGGGGTCGCCTCCGGTGAGCTTGGGGACCAGGAAGAAGATGCCGAAGGTGACCAGGGTGACCACCAGGAGCATCACCACGACGGCGACCAGCCGCCGGACGATGTAAGCCAGCACGGCGCCCTGCCCCCTTACTTCGCGCCCTCGACGCCGAGTGAGGCGAAGTCGTACTTGCCGCTGTAGGAGGCGGCGATGTAGGCGTTGGTCAGCCGGTTGCTACGCCACAGCAGCGCCTTGTCGTAGACGATCGGCAGGTAGTAGGCGTCCTCCATCACCTTGTGGTTGATGTCGGAGTACAACTGCCCGGCCTTGTCGGCGTCGGTGGTGGCGATGGCCTGGTCGAACTCGCTGTTGATGGTGGGGTCGTTGATCTCCGAGTAGTTGTTGTTGCCGTTCGGCAGGATGAAGCGGCCGTCGACGAGCGGCTGGAGGAAGCCCTGGCCGGTGAAGAAGTCCGGCCCCCAGCCCATGATGATCAGGCCGTAGCCCTTCTTGTGGACCACGTTGGGCACGCCGATGATGTTCGGCGTCTGCGCACCGTCGTACTGGTCGATCTGGGCGTTGATGCCGACGCTCTTGAGCGAGGCCTGCAGGGCGACGGCGGAGGCCACCTCGGCGGGCTTGTTGTTGCGTACCGCGATGGTGGTGGAGAAGCCGTTGGGCTTGCCGCACTGCTGGAGTTCGGACTTGGCCTTGGCGGTGTCCGGTGCGCCGCCGTTGCCGGTCTGGCCGAACGGGTCGTACTTGACGTCGGCGCCCTTGACGCCGTCGGGCAGCATGTTGGTGCCGATGTCACCGCCCGCGATCGGGCCGCCGCGTGCGGTCTGCAGCGCCTTGTGGTCGGTCGCGTAGATGACCGCCTTGCGGCAGTGGATGTTGTCCAGCGGCTTGATGGCCGGGACCAGCGAGACGTAGCGGATGTATCCGGTGGTGGGGTCGTCGGTGCTCGCCTTGAGCTGCGAGTTCTGCAACACCTTGACCCGGGCGGCCTGCTGGAGTCCGGTCTGGTTGAGGTCGAGGTCGGCGTCGCCGTTCAGCATCTTGCTGTCCAGGTCGTCCGCGTTGGAACCGTAGGTGACCTCGATCCGGTCCGGAAGCGCCGGGCGGATCGGGTCTGAGGCCTTGTTCCACTTGTCGTTGCGGACCAGTACCAGCGTCTTGTTGGGCTGGTACGCCTGGAACTTGTACGGGCCGTCGGAGAACGGCCGCAGTCCGTACTTGGCCGCGGTGTCCTTGGACTGCTTGACCGGTGAGCCCTCGGGCAGCGCCAGCATCTGCTCGAAGTCGCCGTTGGGCTTGGCCAGGTGGAAGACGATGGTCTGGTCGTCGGGGGTGTCGACCGACTTCAACCCGAGCTTGTCCGACGAAGGGTCCTTGTAGGGCCCCGGGTACTTCTGGCCGTTGTCGAGGTTCTGCATCAGCCAGATCGGCCCACCCGTGATCACGTCCTGCGCCCAGGTGCGTTCGATGCCGTACTTGATGTCCTTGGAGGTGACCGCCGAGCCGTCCTCCCAGGTCGCGCCGGTTCTCAGGTGGTACGTGTAGGTCTTGCCGCCATCCGTGATCTGCGCCAGCGAGGTGGCGAGGTCCGGCACCAGCTTCAGGCTGGCGTTGCCCGGCCGGGTGTCGTACGTGATGAGCTGGCGGGTGTAGTAGCGGGCGAAGTCCCACATGAAGCCGTAGTAACCGCGCTGTGGATCAAGCGAGTCGAAGTCCTGGGCGGCGGTGAACCGCAGGGTGCCGCCCTTCGCCGTCGACGGGTGCACGACGCTGCTGGCCGCGGCGTTGAAACCGGCCGCCTTGCTGTCGCCTCCGCCGCCGCCGCTGCCGCCGGAGCTGCCGCTGCACGCGGCCGTGCCGAGCAGCGCGGCCAGGGCGACAGCGGATCCGGCCGCCAGTTTGACCCGGGTGGACCGATGTGACGTCACGGGCGTCTCAACCTCCTTGAATGTACGGGGCGTTGGGAAGTGCAGCGGGGGGATTCAGCGACTGCCCTTCGGGTCGAGCGCGTCACGCACGCCGTCGCCGAAGAGGTTGAAGGCCAGCACCGTGACGAAGATCGCCAGGCCGGGAATGATCATGAACATGGGGTCCGCCTGGAAGACGGTGACGGCCGCGGAGAGCATCTGGCCCCAGGACGGCGTCGGCGGCTTGACCCCGGCTCCGAGGAAGCTGAGCGCCGCCTCGGTGAGGATGTTGGTGGGGATCATCAGCGTCGTGTACACGGTGATCGGCGCGATCAGGTTGGGCAGCAGTTCGCGGAAGAGGATGTAGCCGCGGCCCGCCCCGAGACTGCGCGCCGCCTCGACGTACTCGCGCTCGCGCAGCGCCAGCGTCTGCCCGCGCACGATGCGCCCGACGTACGGCCAGCCGAAGAACCCGATCACCACGATCAGTACCGCCATCCGCACACCGGAACCGCTGAACCCCCACAGCGAGTCCGGCACGACGGAGACCAGCGCGATGATGAACAGCAACTGCGGGAAGGCCAGCAGCAGATCCATGACCCGGCTGACCAGCGCGTCCACCCAGCCGCCGAAATACCCGGCGACGATGCCGAACAAGGTGCCCAGCAGCACGGCGACCACCGCGGCCAGGAACGCCACCAGCAGCGAGACCCGCGCCCCGTAGACCACCCGGCTGAACAGGTCGCGGCCGTTGACCGGTTCCACACCGAACAGGAAGTGGCGGCTGATACCGCCGAACGCATGGATCGGCGTGCCCAGGTTCGGATCGATCTGGTCCTCGTGCAGTTGGTCCGGCGGATGCCCGAGCAGACCGACGATCTGCGGCGCGAAGGCCGCGACGAGGATCAGCAGCACGACGACCGCGCCACCGGCGAGCGCGACCTTGTCGCGCTTGAGCCGCAGCCACGCGATGCGGCCCGGCGAGCGGCCCTCGATGGCCTTGGCCGGAAGATCGGCGGCGATGTCGGCGAGTGCGGTGTCGGTGGCGCCGGGCTCGTGCAGGGGTGCGGTCATCGGTCCTCGGTGGTCCCTGGCCGGGGGTGACCGGCGGTGGACAGGCTCGACGTGCAGTGGTTCTGGGTCGTGCGCGAGAGGAGCACCTTGCGGCGCGAGTCTCACGTGTGACTAAGATCACTCGCCAGTCCCGGCGGTGAATGGATGCGCAACCGTGATCCGGCGTTCGGGGCGACGCGGCGAAAGAACTGGCGCCGGGATCGTCAACCACCGCACGTAACACGGAGGCGCACCCGGGTTACCGGCGGATAACGTCGTCCCATGGACAACCGACTACGGGCGGTCTGCGACCTGATGGTGCCTGTCGTCCGCGAAATGGCTGGGCTGCACGAGTACGACGGTGTCGTACAGGACCTGTCGCCGGAGGGCGTCCGGCGCTCCCTCGCCGCGCTGACCAGGGCGCGGCGCGATGCCCCGCCTTACTCCGACGCGCATGACGAGGCGCATCTGGCCGTCTTCGAGGAGGGGCTGCGGGTGCAGTTCGGCGAGCTCGAACTGCACCGCCGGGACCCGTACCTGCATCTGTCGAACCTCGAACTCACCGCATACGACCGGGAGTACGCGCCACAGGAGGAGCGTGCCGCCGCCCGCCGCAGGCACCTCGCCCAATGGCCGGACGCCGTTGACGCCGCGATCGCCTCGCTCGACCAGGTCAGCGCGCCGGTGGCGGGCGCGCTGCTGGCGGCGGTACGCGGCCTGGCGGCCGGGCTCGACGCCGCACGGGACCAGGAGACGGCACCGGCGCTCGCGGCCCACCAGCGCCTGGTGGCGCACATCGCCCGCGCCGCGGAGACCGGCGACCCGGATCCTCGACTGGGCGGCGAGGCGCTGACGGCGCTGATGGGAAGTCAGGAAGGCGTGGAGGTCGACCTGTCGGCGCTCGCCGACGCGGCGCAGCACGAACGGGAGCGGCTGGCCGCGCTGTTGACGGAGGCGTGCCGGGCGCTGGACCCGCGCAGGACCGTCCAGGAGCTGGTCCCCGAGCTGCTCGCCGACCACCCCGATGCCGACGGGGTGATCCCCGAGGCCGCCGAACTGGCCGCCGAGGTCATCGAGTTCACCCGTGCCCGGAACCTCGTCCCGTATCTCGACGGGGAGTGCCGGGTCGGTCCGGCGCCGGAGTCCCGCCGCTGGTCATCGGCGATGATGACGTGGGCGGCGCCGTTCGAGGCCGACGCGCCCTCCTGGTACCACATCACTCCGCCCAGTGCGCAGTGGTCGGCGGCCGAGCGCGAGGAGTGGCTGACCCTCTTCAGCCGCACCGGCCTGCCCTCGGTCACCGTGCACGAGGTCGCCCCCGGGCACTTCGCGCACGGCAGGGCGCTGCGCCACGCGCCCAGCGATGTGCGGCGGGCACTGCACTCGCTGACGTTCTGCGAGGGGTGGGCGCACTACGCGGAGGAGATGTGCCTGGAGGAAGGTTTCCGTGCGGGCGATCCTCGGTTCACGATCGGGGTCGCGCTGGAGGCGCTGGTCCGGGTCACCCGCCTGACCTGCGCGATCGGTCTGCACACCGGTGCGATGGATGTCGCGGAGGCCACCGAACGGTTCGTCCGGGATGCCCATCTGGCCCGCGCGGCGGCCGCCTCGGAGGCGCGGCGCGGTACGTTCGACGCCGCTTACGGGCGGTACACCTGGGGCAAGCTGGAGTTGCTGCGTCTGCGCGAACAGGCCCGCAAGGAGTGGGGCGCCGGATTCACCGTCCAGCGCTTTCACGCTGCGCTGCTTCGGCTTGGCAGCCCGCCCTTGGGCCTGGTCGACGCCGCCCTGGGCGGCTGACGCTAGTCGGCTGACGCCGGGTCCTTGGCTGTGCCACGGGGTGCGGTCGGTTCGGCACCGCCGGTCCACATCGTCGTGATTGCTCGCCATCGCGGCGGGATTTGGTTTGGGGGCAAGCCCCAAACCCCCCGTCGGCGCGGTCTGTTGGGGCGAGCCCCTCAACCGTGGGGGCTTTGGGGGCTTGCCCCCAAGATTGTTCCGCCGCGACGGCGAGCAACCACGACGTTGGGGACCGGCGGTGCCGAACCGGCCGCACCCCAACGAAGAATCCGCCGGAAGGGTCCTAGTACGGACGCGGCGGCCAACCCCGCTGCGGGTGCTGGGGGGACGGCGCCCAACCCCCCGTCATCGGCGCCGACACGGCGCCATACGCGTCGCGGTCGAAGAACGGCCGCGCATACACCCGCATCCACATCGCGACCGGGTCGAACTCGTCGGCCATGGACACCGTGGACAGTGCCAGCCCGTCCGGCGCCCCGCTCGCCGACTGCCGCATCATCATCTGAACCGCCTCGACGGCGTGCGGACCGGTGTCGTACAGGCCGACGCCGATCGCCAGGAACGGTTCACCGAGCGCGGGCCGCACCCACGCGGCGCACAGGGTGCGCACCACCGGTGTGTGCTGGGCGTGTTGCGACAGCGCCGCGTAGAACTGCGGTATCTGCAGGGTGGGTTCGGAGATCTGCAGCGGTCCGGCGGGCAACCGGTCGAGTCCGGAGGCGATACGCCGCAGATCGAGCCAGGGCACGCCGACGCCGCCGCCGGGGGCGTGCGGGTTGAGCCACAGGCCCCAGCGTTCGCGGTAGAGCTCGGCAGCGATCTCCCGACCGGTGACCACTTCGTGCGACCGGTTCCAGCCGCTGGCGGTCAGTTCCTGGACGGAGGTGACGCACGGCGCGTAGCCGTACCCGCCGACCTCCATGTTCCCGTACTGGGCGTCGGCCGTGCCGGGTTGGCCGTGCCAGAGCAGCATCCACACCTGCCCGTCGGCCAGCGCGCGCAGCAGCGCCTCGTACGTGTCGTAGCGGCCGGGCGCCACCTGGCGCAGCGCGTCCTCCACGCCTGCCCGCGAGGTACCCCCCGCTCCTCCTGCCGCGCCCGCGTTCACCTTGGGGGCCCGCCCCTTCCGTTGCTCGGTCCGCTCCGTCCTCCGTCGAACCCCAGCGTAGCGGCGGCCGCTGAAAGGGTTCGGGCGGTCTCACCGACTGGGCCCAGCACCCTCCGGCCGGGGGCACGGGGGTTGTCCCCCGATACAACACCACACGGCGGCCGCTGAAAGGGTTCGGGCGGTCTCACCGACTGGGCCCAGCGCCTTCCGGCCGGGGCACGGGGGCGTTCTCCGAAACAACCCCCGTCAGCCCCGGGCGTAGAACGGGCGGACGCGCTCGTGCATCCAGTCGCCCACCAGGTCCTGGGCGACGTCCAGCAGCACCAGGTTGACCGTCCACCGCACCGGTGCGGCGCCGAGGGCGCGGCCGAGGGCGTCCATCGCGGCGGCCCGGTCCTCCTCCTGCCAGCGGTCGAGTTCCACGCCGACGAACAGCGTCGGCGGCTGCCCCTCCACCGATCCCAGCGCGCGGCGTGCCGAGAGCACCACCGAGGTGATCGCGAACTCGCCCGCCGCGGCGGCGAGGAAGTCCACCGGTTCGTCGTCCGGACCGGGCTCCCACAGCCGTACCCGGCCGCCACCCGCCGCCCCGCCCCGGCAGAACTCCTCCACCGCGGCGGCCGGCAGCGGCAGACCCACCGCACCACCGGGGTTGATCGCGATGCCGACCCGCGGCGGCAGCCCGCGGGCGAACTCCCGGGCGGGCGCGACCGCGAAGGCCATTCCGGGCGCGGCCCGTACCAACTGCTCCTCGGAGCTGAACACCGGGATGTACGCGGCGCCTTCCAACTCCATGCCGGGCAGATCGAGATCGGGGCTGTCCGGCCCGCCGCCGTTCGGCAGCGGCACCCACAGCGAGGAGCGGCCGAGCACTTCCAGGACCCGCGGGGTGGCGCTGGGCTCGCCGAGAGCGGCGGCGAGCACCTCTTCGAGTTCGTTGGCGGGCCAGCCTCCACCGTGCGGTAGCCCGGGCGCCGGGTTCCCGTGGGGCTGGTAGGCCTCGTGCTCCCCCTGGCCGTAGCCGTACTGCGCCGGAACGTTCATCTCCACCCACCTGCGGTCATCGTCATGCCTGGCGGAACCCTAGCGGCCCTGGCCGGTACGCCGCGCGGCGTGTAATGATGCACGCGCCAACTCCATACCGGCCGTTCGAATCCGTGCGGGAGAGTTCCCGGTCGACACGCGTGATCATGCGTGACGTCGCCGGGGCGCCGAAGGAGCAAGTCCTCCCTTGAATCTCTCAGGCCCCGTTACCGCGCGGTTTAGGCAGATCTGAAAAGCGGGCAGCCCCGGCTGCCCCACCCAAGGTGCAAACCGCGCCCCGCCGGGGTCGTGGTGAACCTCTCAGGTTCCGATGACAGATGGGGAGGATTGTCATCGCCACGCCTGATTCGTCTGCACCTGGGAGCCCGTATATGACCACCGCCCCCGCAGCACCACGCCGTACCGCGCTGGACGCGGTGCATCGCGCGCTGGGCGCGACCATGACCGACTTCGCGGGCTGGGACATGCCGCTGCGCTACGGAAGCGAGCGCGACGAGCACAACGCCGTACGCGCCACGGCCGGTCTTTTCGACCTCTCCCACATGGGCGAGATCACCGTCACCGGCCCGCAGGCGGGCGCGGCGCTGGACTTCGCGCTGGTCGGGCATCTGTCCGCGCTGGCGGTCGGCCGTGCCCGGTACACCATGATCTGCGACGCCGACGGCGGGATCCTGGACGATCTGATCGTCTACCGGCTGGCCGAGGCCGAGTTCATGATCGTCGCCAATGCCTCCAACGCCCAGGTGGTGCTGGACGCCGTCACCGACCGGGCGAAGGACTTCGACGCCGAGGTGGGCGACGACCGGGACGGGTACGCGCTGATCGCGGTGCAGGGCCCGCAGTCGCCCGCGATCCTGAAGTCGCTGACCGACGCGGATCTGGACGGCCTGAAGTACTACGCGGGCCTGCCCGGCACCGTCGCCGGGGTGAGCGCCCTGATCGCCCGCACCGGCTACACCGGCGAGGACGGCTTCGAGCTGTTCGTCTCCCCCGCCGATGCCGAAGCGTTGTGGCAGGCGCTCACCGAGGCGGGCAAGCCGTTCGGACTCGTGCCCTGCGGGCTGTCCTGCCGGGACACGCTGCGTCTGGAGGCGGGCATGCCGCTGTACGGGCATGAGCTGACGACGGCGCTGACGCCGTTCGACGCCGGGCTCGGGCGAGTGGTGAAGTTTGACAAACCGGGCGATTTCATTGGCCGCCAGGCGCTTGAGCAGGCCGCCGTGCAGGCCGAGGCGAACCCCCCGCGCAAGCTCGTCGGGCTGATCGCGGAGGGCCGCCGGGTGCCGCGGGCCGGGTACCCGGTGACGGCGGAGGGCGGCAGGGTGATCGGCGAGGTCACCTCCGGCGCGCCCTCTCCGACCCTGGGCAAGCCGATCGCCATCGCCTACGTCGACGCCGCGCACGCCGCCCCCGGCACGCCGGGCGTCGCGGTGGACATCCGGGGCAGCCACGAGCCGTACGAGGTCGTGGCCCTCCCCTTCTACAAGCGCCAGCGCTGACCGGCTCCGTCCACCGCGGATGACCGTCCACGCTGATCCATCAGCGCGAATGCCCGCCGGGCCGACCCGCCCGAACGCCCACCCGCCGCACGAGCACGCCTTTACATCCGGGAGAATTCCGTCATGAGCATCAACCCCCAGGAACTGCGTTACAGCAAGGAGCACGAGTGGCTCTCCGTCCCCGAGGACGGCGTGTCCACCGTCGGCATCACCTCGCACGCCGCCGACGCGCTCGGCGATGTGGTGTTCGTCCAGCTGCCGGAGGTCGGCGCCACCGTGAGCGCGGGTGAGACCTGCGGCGAGCTGGAGTCCACCAAGTCGGTCAGCGACCTGTACTCGCCGGTCAGCGGTGAGGTCACCGAGTTCAACGAGGACGTGGTCAACGACCCGTCGCTGGTCAACTCCGCCCCGTTCGAGGGTGGTTGGCTGTTCAAGGTGCGGGTCTCCGGCGAGCCCGAGGACCTGCTGTCCGCCGACGAGTACACCGCCTTCTCCGGCAACTGACCCGGGAGACCCGATGTCGCTGATCAACAGCTCCCTGCACGAGTTCGACCCCGAGGTCGCGGCCGCCGTCGACGCCGAGCTGCACCGCCAGCAGTCCACCCTGGAGATGATCGCGTCGGAGAACTTCGCTCCGGTCGCGGTGATGGAGGCCCAGGGTTCCGTCCTGACCAACAAGTACGCCGAGGGCTACCCCGGCCGCCGCTACTACGGCGGCTGCGAGCACGTCGACGTCACCGAGCAGATCGCCATCGACCGGGTCAAGGAGCTGTTCGGCGCGGAGCACGCGAACGTCCAGCCGCACTCGGGCGCCCAGGCCAACGCGGCCGCGATGTTCGCGCTGCTCAAGCCGGGTGACACCATCCTGGGTCTGAACCTCGCGCACGGCGGGCACCTCACCCACGGCATGAAGATCAACTTCTCCGGCAAGCTCTACAACGTGGTGCCGTACCACGTCGACGCCCAGACCAACCGCGTCGACATGGACGAGGTCGAGCGGCTGGCCAAGGAGCACCGGCCGCAGCTGATCGTGGCGGGCTGGTCGGCGTACCCGCGCCAGCTGGACTTCGCCGCGTTCCGTCGGATCGCCGACGAGGTCGGCGCGTACCTCATGGTCGACATGGCGCACTTCGCCGGGCTGGTGGCGGCGGGGTTGCACCCCTCCCCCGTACCGCACGCGCATGTGGTGACCACCACCACGCACAAGACGCTCGGCGGCCCGCGCGGCGGTGTGATCCTGTCCACCGCGGAGCTCGCCAAGAAGATCAACTCCGCGGTCTTCCCCGGCCAGCAGGGCGGTCCGCTGGAGCATGTGATCGCGGCGAAGGCGGTGGCCTTCAAGGCCGCGGCCACCGAGGAGTTCCGGGAGCGGCAGTCCCGTACGCTGGAGGGCGCGAAGATCCTCGCCGAGCGGCTGACCCAGCCGGACGCGACGGAGGCGGGCATCTCGGTGCTGTCCGGCGGCACGGACGTCCATCTGGTCCTGGTCGATCTGCGCAACAGCGAGCTCGACGGCCAGCAGGCCGAGGACCGGCTGCACGAGATCGGCATCACGGTCAACCGCAACGCGGTCCCGAACGACCCTCGCCCGCCGATGGTCACCTCGGGCCTGCGGATCGGCACTCCCGCGCTGGCCACCCGTGGCTTCGGCGCCGCCGAGTTCCGTGAGGTCGCGGACATCATCGCCGAGGCCTTGAAGCCGTCCTACGACGCGGGGACGGCGGAGGGCCTTAAGGCGCGCGTGACGGCGCTCGCCGCGAAGTACCCGCTGTACCCCGGGCTGAGCTAGTCCGGATCCGGCTGACGGGGCACCGTGCACACTGGATGTACGCCGGTGCCCCGCGCCACGCATCACAGAGCGCACCACCCCCGCGCCGACAAAGGAGTCTCCCCGTGGCCATCTCGGTCTTCGACCTGTTCTCGGTCGGCATCGGCCCGTCCAGTTCGCACACGGTCGGCCCCATGCGCGCCGCCCGTCTGTTCGCCCTCCGCCTGAAGAACGAGGGCCTGCTCGCGCACACCGTCACGGTGCGCGCCGAGCTCTTCGGTTCGCTGGGCGCGACCGGCCATGGCCACGGCACGCCGAAGGCGGTACTGCTCGGGCTTGAGGGCGACGCACCGCGCACGGTCGACGTGGACACCGCGGACGACCGGGTGGACCGGATCCGCGCCACCGGCCGTCTCCAGCTGCTCGGCGCACAGGAGATCGCCTTCGACTTCGACCGGCATCTGATCCTGCACCGGCGCCGCTCACTGCCGTACCACGCCAACGGCATGACGCTGTTCGCCTACGACGCCGAGGGCGCGCCCCTGCTGGAGAAGACCTACTACTCGGTGGGCGGCGGGTTCGTCGTCGACGAGGACGCGGTCGGCGAGGACCGGATCAAGCTCGACGACACCGTCTTGAAGTACCCGTTCCGCACCGGCGACGAGCTGCTGCGGATGTCGCGGGATACCGGACTGTCGATCCCGGCGCTGATGCTGGAGAACGAGAAGGCCTGGCGCACCGAGGAGGAGATCCGCACCGGCCTGCTGGAGATCTGGCAGGTCATGCGGGACTGCGTAGGGCGCGGTATGGGCCGCGAGGGCATACTCCCCGGCGGCCTGAAGGTACGGCGCAGGGCGGCCGCGGTCGCCCGTCAGCTGCGCGCCGAGGGCGATGCCGCCGCCCGTGCCATGGAGTGGGTGACGCTGTACGCGATGGCGGTCAACGAGGAGAACGCGGCGGGCGGCCGGGTGGTCACCGCCCCGACCAACGGCGCCGCCGGCATCATTCCGGCCGTCCTGCACTACTACATGAACTTCGTGCCCGGCGCCGACGAGGAGGGCGTGGTCCGCTTCCTGCTGGCGGCCGGTGCGATCGGCATGCTGTTCAAGGAGAACGCCTCGATCTCCGGCGCCGAGGTCGGCTGTCAGGGCGAGGTGGGCTCGGCCTGCTCCATGGCCGCGGGCGGTCTGGCCGAGGTGCTCGGCGGCACCCCGGAGCAGGTGGAGAACGCCGCCGAGATCGGCATGGAGCACAACCTCGGCCTGACCTGCGACCCGGTCGGCGGTCTGGTGCAGATCCCGTGCATCGAACGCAACGGCATGGCCGCCGTCAAGGCGGTCACCGCGGCCCGCATGGCCCTGCGCGGCGACGGCCGGCACCATGTCTCCCTCGACAAGGTCATCAAGACCATGAAGGAGACGGGGGCCGATATGAAGGTCAAGTACAAGGAGACGGCTCGCGGCGGGCTCGCGGTGAACGTCATCGAGTGCTGAGGAACCGGCCCTGACCTGCGGGTTTGCTTCGTTCAGCGCTGTCAGGATCTTCCTTGCTTACCTGGCGGATCGTCCCCGGAAAGTCCCCAGGACAGCGCTGAAAGTCCCCGAAAAGTCCCCGGCCGCGGGGGCTCTGACCAGCACCTTCAGGGCTGGTCCAGCAGGCGTTGGCACGCTGGTCGGCCGAGCTGTGTTGCCCTGACGACGGCGAGGTACTCCTGCGCCTGGGGAAGTCTCTCGAGGTGTGGGTTCGCAGGTCAGGACGACAGGATTCGAACCGGCACCCCCTTGCCCCCAGCAGCCCAGCCGATCGCCTTCCAGTCAAGGAACAACTCATTTTGGTCACCCTTGGCTGCGACAAAGCCGTACCGATTACCGTCGTGTTTCTTGGGGGCTCGTCGCCCTGAGGCGATCCGCTCGGGGAGGGCCGCCGACGCGCAGGTCGCGTCATCCGTATCGGCTCTGGGAGCCGCATGCCCGAGACCATCGGCATCAAAGTCGAGACCGTGTACGGCCCGGTGTCTGGCATCACCGAGAACGGGATCGCCCGTTTCCTCGGCATTCCGTACGCCGCCACGCCGAAAGGCATCAAGCGATTCGCGGCACCCGAGGCGCCGAATTCGTGGGCTGCCGTGCGCCCCGCCCACGAATTCGGCGCTACCGCACCGCAGTTGCCACTGAAGGGCAAGCTGGGCGAATTCCTCGCCGACCCGGTGATCGAGGGGAACGAGTACCTGAATCTGAACGTGTGGACCCCCGGCCCGGATGCGACGGCACTGCCGGTTCTGGTATGGATACACGGCGGTGGCTTCACCACCGGATCCAGCGCCCGGAGCATCTACGACGGCGCCACCTTCGCCCGCGACGGCGTGGTTTGCGTCTCCATCAACTACCGCCTCGGAGTGGAGGGCTTCGCCTACATCGAGGATGCTTCAGCCCCGGCCAACCGCGGCCTGCTGGACCAGATCGCCGCTCTGGAATGGGTCTGGGACAACATCGAAAGGTTCGGCGGGGACCCGAACAACATCAGCGTCTCCGGCGAGTCCGCCGGTGCGATGAGCGTGCTCACGCTGCTCTCCCTCAACCTTGGCCTCTTCCGAAAGGCCATCGTCCAGAGCAGTTCCGCCCACGTCGCCCAGACCCGCCAAGACGCCGCCATGGTCACTTCGGAGATCATCGCACGCCTTGGCATCGAGCCCACCGCCCACGCCTTGGCCGACGTACCGGTGCATGAACTCCTCCTCGCCCAGGACGCCGTCTGCGACGACATCGCGACCACCGCCGACGCGCAGCGCTTCGGCGCGTCCACCATCGCCGGCTGCGGTCTGGCCTTCATGCCCGTCATCGACGACACGCTCCTGCATCACGCGCCGATCGACGCGATCGCCGACGGCGCTGGCCACGACATCCCCCTCCTCATCGGCACCACCACCGAGGAGCTCCGGTTCTTCGTGATCCCCACCCCGCTGGCGGCCTGGTCCGACGAGAAACCCTTCCGCGACCGCCTGCAAGCGTACGGTGTGCCCGCCAACCTCTACGACAGTTACGCCGAGACCGACATCCCGCCGTACGTACGCAACAGGCCATCGGATATCGCCTGCGCAGTGCTCACCGACCGAGCCTTTCGTATCCCCTTGGCCCGCGTCGCCGAAGCCCGCGCCGAGGCTCCCGCCACCACCCATCTCTTCGAGTTCGGGTGGCGCAGCGACACCGCACCCAACACTCTTGGCATCGAGCTCGGCGCCTGCCACAGCCTGCCACTCCCGTTCGCCTGGGACACCCTCGACAAACCTGACAGCCGCGAACTCACCGGCCAACACCCGCCTCAGGAACTCGCCAACGCGCTGCACGGCCGATGCCGGGCATGTGGGACTGCCACACTCATCTAGTCGGCACCCGGGCGGGATTCGGTCTGGACACCGTGCTGCTCACCCCGCCCGCGGTGGCCGCGGCCCGATCGGTGGGCGACCTGGCCGCCGCGTTGCGGGCGGGCATCACGAGCGTACGCGAACTCGGCGGCCATGGACCGGAGTTGGCGCAGGCGGTCACCGAAGGGAGCGTCACCGGCCCCGACGTCTACGCGGCCGGTGCCGCCATCAGCCCCACGGGCGGGCACGGGGACGCCCATCGGGTCCCCTATCCCTGGGTGCGCGACTGCGCGGCCCACGGGGGGATCCTGCAGACCGCCGACGGCGTCGACGAATGCCTGCGGGCCGTGCGGTTGCAACTGCGGCGCGGCGCAAGGGTGATCAAGGTCTGTGCGTCCGGTGGCGTCATCAGCGACCTCGACCACCCGCTGCACCGGCAGTTCTCGCCCGCGGAGCTGCGGGCCGTCGTCGAGGAGGCCCAGCGTGCCGACCGGATCGTGGCCGCCCACTGCCATGGCAGGGACGGCATCATGGCGGCGCTCGCCGCCGGATGTGGGACCATCGAGCACGGCAGCTGCCTGGACGAGGAAGCCGCCTCGCTGATGCGGGAGCAGGACGCCGTCCTCGTCCCCACCAGGACGATCTTCGAGGGCATCCTCGCGGAACGGCATCTGCTCAACGAAGAGTCCTACGCCAAGGCCGCCGCGATGGCCGACCGCCACCTCGAAGCGATCGCCATCGCCCACCGTGCGGGCGTGCGCATCGCCGCCGGCACCGACCTGGGTACCAGCAGACCGGGCACCCCGCTCTCCTGGGGCCGCAACGGCATGGAGGCGGGACACCTCGTCGCCGCCGGGCTCACCCCGCTGGAAGCGATCGAGGCCTGCACCGCGAACGGGCCGCTGACGCTCGGGCCGCAGGCGCCGAAGTCCGGTCAGCTGGCGGCCGGTTACCAGGCCGACGTGCTCGCGCTGTCGGCCGACCCCTTGTCGGACATCACCGTGCTCGGCGACCCGCGGCGGATCACCCATGTCTGGAAGCACGGCGAACTCGTCAAATACCCGACGCCGTTGGGAAGCGGTGTTTGACTTCAAGTCGACTTGAGGTGAAACGGTTATAACTGCCGTCGCCCGGGCCCCGCCCCCGTAGGCCCGGGCGGCAACTTTCCAAGCCTCCGTCATCACCGCCGAAGCAGGAGTACGCGTGTCCACACCACGCAAACCCGTCGGGCTTATCACAGCGATCTTCCTCGGAACCTTCATGGCCCTGCTCGACATGAGCGTGGTCAACGTGGCGCTTCCCGCCATGCAAACCCATCTGCACGCCAGGATCACGGACATCCAGTGGGTGGTGGACGGCTACACGTTGTGCCTGTCCGCGTTCATGCTCACCGGTGGGGCGTTGGGCGACCGGTTCGGCCGCAAGCGGCTGTTCCTGTTCGGTCTCGCCCTGTTCACCCTCAGCTCGGTGCTGTGCGCGGTGGCGCCCAACACTGCGACCCTGGTGATCGGCCGACTGCTGCAGGGCATCGGCGCCTCCACGGTGACTCCGGGAGCGCTGTCGCTGCTGGCCCAGGGCTTCCCGGACCAGGCGAAGCGGGCGAAGATGATCGGCCTGTGGGGCGCCTGCAGCGCGCTCGCCGTCGTCCTAGGCCCGCTGCTCGGCGGGGTGCTCACCGACTCGGTCGGCTGGCCCGCGATCTTCCTCATCAACGTACCCCTGGGGGTCATCGCACTGTTCGCAGGCGCCAAAGGCATCGCCGAGTCCGCCGACCCCGAGCACGCGGCCGCCGATCCTGTCGGTCAGATCCTCGGCATCGTCTGGCTGGCCTCCCTCACCTACGCCGTGAACGAGGCCGGTCGGAAGGGCTGGACCGACACCGAGATCCTCGTGCTCTTCTGCGTGGCAGCGGTCGCCCTCGCCGCCTTCGTCGCGGTCGAGCGCCGCGTCCCGCGGGCGATGCTGCCGGTGTCGCTCTACGGCAACGGTCGTTTCGTCATCACCAACATCGCTTCGTTCATGCTGGGGTTCGGCGCCTACGGCACGTTCTACCTGTTGTCGTTGTACCTGCAGCAGGTACAGGGCACCAGCGCCGCGATGACCGGCGTGAAGTTCCTCCCGTACTCGGCGGCCATCGCAGTGGGCTCGACCCAGGCCGGCAGGTTGACCGCCCGATTCGGTCCTCGCGGCGTCATGGTCGCGGGCTACGGCCTGGTCAGCGTCGGTCTGTTGGGTCTGCTCACCCTCACCCCCACCACCGGGTACGCGCAGGTGGCGGTGCTCTTCGCACTTCTGGGGCTAGGCATGGGGCTGGGCATCGCCCCCACCAACGCCGCCGCCATGGCTGCCGTGCCCCGGGAACGCTCGGGCGGCGCCGCCTCCACCGTCAATGCCACCCGGCAGGTGGGGACCGCCCTCGGTATAGCCGTCCTGGGCTCCCTGCTCAACGCCCGGGCCGAGAACACGGTCGCCGGGAAACTGGACTCGGCCTCCTCGCTCACCCCGGCCGAACGGGACCACGCGGCCCACGCCATCGTCTCGCAGCACGGTGCCGCGCCCTCCGGGCTGGGCCTGGACGTCCACGCGACGCTGCGGTACTTCGCTTCGGGATTCGTCGACGGGCTGCACACCAGCCTCCTGGTGGCTGGAGTCGCCACCGCGGTCGCCACTCTCGCGGTCCTCTTCCGCCTCCGCGTACCGCGCCCAACCCCAGCACCGCCCGGGCCCGTCCAAGGAGCCCGGGGCGAAGACCAAACCGTCCGCTGAGTGAGCGGCGGCTCTGCCGGCGCAGTCCGCCGACTCCACGGCGGTGATCGGCGGTTCTGCTACGCCTGGCGCACCTGAGCGTGACGAACGCGCTCGCCATGGCCCCTGGGGGCTTCAGCAGCGGGGGGCCACCCACATGGACGAGTCCTACCAGGAGGCGCGGTACTCGGCGACAATGAAGCCGTCGAGGCGCAAGGCCAGCCGGGCAGGAATGCAAGCCCGCTTGCGCCGCCCCTGCGGTCTGGCCCTCGACGCCGACTGCAACAGCCGCCGACCCTGGCGGTGCGCCTCCTGTCCGGCTGACCTACGAGCCGCACTGATGCCCTCCGCCAGGGATCGGCGCATCGGTGGCGCGAACATTGCCGACCTCACGTGTCTCCACCAGGTCCCACTCTCAGGATCGGAAACTACCCAAGGCCTGTTCCATACGCCGAGGAGAGTGCGACGGACGAGAGGATCGAGGCCGGATAGGCGGTTAGCGTCGAGGGTCTGTGTGATGTCGTGATCAATCGGCTGCTCGTAAGAGGTCTTCGAGCCAGATCATCGAGGCGCGAAGTTCGAGGCCGGCGAGGTAGCTCTCGGGCATCTTGTCGAAGCGTGTGGCGATGCCGCGCCAGTCCTTGAGCCGGTTGATCAAGCGCTCGACGGTGTTCCGCTCTTTGTAGAGGTCTGCGTTGTGGCTGACGGGCCTGCCTCCTCGGCTGCCCTTCTTCTTGCGGTTGGCGGCCTGATCCTTCTTCTCTGGGATCACCGCCCTGATGTTGCGTTTCCGCAGGTAAGAGCGGTTGCCGCGGGACGAGTAGGCCTTGTCTGCCGCGACGGCGCCCGGCCGGGTGCGAGGCCGGCCGGCAGGCATGCGGACGCGGATCTTCTTCAGGACAGGGATGAACTGCGGGCTGTCCGCCGCCTGCCCGGCGGTCAGGACGAACGACAGCGGCCGGCGCTTCCGGTCGGCGGCGAGGTGAATCTTGCTGGTCAGCCCACCACGGGACCTGCCGAGCAGGGCTTCCTTCAACCGGAGCCTGCGCCGTCGCCGGACGCGTCGCCGCTCTTCCCGCTCGGGGTCGCGTCCGTCCTCCTGCCCGTTCTGTCCCGCCTCGCCGCCCCCTAATCCTGTGTGAAGGCGGTTCCGGATCGCCCCGGTTGGGGCTTCCGGAGGGTCTTGCGTGACGGACACCTTTGGTTCTCCCGGGCCCTTGAGGCCTTACCGAAGAGCGGTGTTGTCACGGTGGTGGGTTTCGTGGTGGTCACGTGGGCACCGGGCTGATGCCTGAGTGCCCCCGGGCCCGCGAAGGCCTTGCAAAAGAGCGGCGCGGCTTGGTGTCTGCGGGCCACCGCGAACCCACCAGAACTGGCGTTCGTTGGCGTCGTGGCGCGAGCCCGTCCCGGGGCGACCTCTTGTTGAACTCCACGAGCCGTGAGCTCTGGCACAGACGGAGGCCCCCCGGGGTGCGCTGGTGTCGCGAACGGCTACCGAGATGGCGGACCGGACGAGTCCTGGGATTAGGGCGCCGCGCGACCCGAACAGGTTCGTGACCAGCACGAATGAGAACAGTGAGGGGAACAGGTTGAAGGTCTTCTGCGGCATCGACTGGGCCGAGTCGCATCACGATGTCGCCCTGGTCGACGAAGCCGGCGAGTTGCTGGCCAAGCGGCGTATCGGCGACAACGCGGCCGGCTACCGGCTGCTGCTGGAACTGCTCGCCGAGTACGACGACAGCCCCACCGCGCCGATCCCGATAGCGATCGAGACCAGCCACGGCCTGCTGGTCGCCGCCGTGCGGACCGCGGGCCGCGAGGTCTTCGCGATCAACCCGCTCGCCGTCTCCCGCTACCGCGACCGCCACGGCGTGTCCCGCAAGAAGTCCGACCCCGGCGACGCCCTGGTCCTGGCGAACATCCTGCGCACCGACATGCACGCCCACCGGCCGCTGCCCGCCGACTCCGACCAGGCCCGGGCCCTGACGGTGCTGGCCCGTGCCCAGCAGGACGCCGTCTGGAACCGCCAGCAGATCGGCAACCAGATCCGCTCCCTCCTGCGCGAGTACTACCCGGCAGCACTCGACGCCTTCCAGGCCAAGGAGGGCGGTCTCGCCCGCCCCGACGCCCGCGTCATCCTGGCCACCGCTCCGACCCCGGCCAGGGCCGCCCGGCTGTCCCTGAACCAGCTCAAGGCGGCGCTCAAGCGCGCGGGCCGCGTGCGTGGCATCGACGCCGAGGCCGAGCGCCTGCGCGGCGTCTTCCGCGCCGAGTACGCCCACCAGCCCGCCCCGGTCGAAGCCGCTTTCGGCCAGCAACTCCTCGCCCTGCTCAAGCAGTTCGACGCCGCCTGCCAGGCCGGTGACGACCTCGCTGAGGCGGTCGATGCCTGCTTTCGCGAACACCCCGACGCCGGGATACTCCTGAGCTTCCCCGGCCTCCGCGTCCAGCTCGCCGCCCGCGTCCTCGCCGAGATCGGCGACGACCGCGAACGCTTCGCCGACGCCCGAAGCCTCAAGGCCTACGCCGGATCCGCCCCCATCACCCGGGCCTCCGGCAAGAAGCACTACGTCGGCCGCCGCTTCATCAAGAACAACCGGCTCATGCACGCCGGCTACCTGTGGGCCTTCGCCTCCCTCAAGGCATCGCCCGGCGCTCACGCCCACTACAAGCGCCGCCGCGACCACGGAGATTGGCACGCCGCAGCCCAGCGCAACCTCCTCAATCGCTTCCTCGGCCAGCTCCACCACTGCCTCCAGAACCGCATCCACTACGACGAACACCACGCATTCACCTCCCCTCTCTCACCGGCCCTGGCAGCTGCGGCTTGACTTCTTAAGACCCCGAGATGTCTTTTGCCGGGCCTGTTCCTCCTCGGCGGCGGCTTCCTCCAGGGCGTCCATGACCTCCTTGCCGATGCGCAGCCCGGCGGCGTCATGGTGGCCGCGGGCGGTCGTGGAGTCCACGCTGACCAGGGACAAGTCCTCCTTTCCCTGACGGGCGACCTCGGCGATCAGACACTCCAGAAGCGCGGTGAAAACACCGGCGTTCCGCCAGACCCGAAAGCGTCCGTAGACGGTGGCCCAGGGCCCGAACTCTCCCGGCATCTCACGCCACTGGGCACCGGACCGGAACCGCCAGATCACCCCCTCGAACTGATCCCGCAGCCGCTCGGGGTACGGGCCGTACTCGCCGATCGGCAGATACGGCTCTATCAACTTCCACTGATCATCGGCGAGTTGCCTGCGCGTCACAATCTTCGTTCCTACCGGATACGCCCTCCCGGCGGATCCGGACCGGCAAGATTGATCACGACATCACACAGGCCCTAGCGTCGATACATGTCCACCAAGAGGACCGACGTCTACGCGGACCCCGAAAATCTGGCTCTCATCAAGAAGACCGCCCAGCGCCGCGGCATCCCCGAGGCCGAGATCATCCGCGAGGGCATCCACCCCGCCGCCATGGAGAAACGCTCAACCGAGCGCTGATCGTCATCGCGGACACCTCCCGCATCATCGCCGCCTCGGACCGAACCCCAAGGCCGCCGTCTGTCAAGGCGTGCTGCGCGACGCCGGAACCGTGATCACCTCGCCGTTGGTTCTCGCCGAAGTCGATCACCTGACCAAAGCCCGGTTCGGCACCGCCGCCCGCCCCACGATCACCATGTTCATCCTGGGCCAGAGATGGATGCACTTCCTAATCCCCCAAACCACCACCGAGATCCTGGCCACGGCAGTGGTGGTCCGGAAGCGCTATACCGACTTGGACCCCAGTCTGGCCGATACCATGAACATCGCACTGGCCACCGAGTACCGCACCGACGCAATGCTCACCCTCGAACGCCGCGCATTCCGCGCCGTACACCCAGTTCCGCCTACTGCCCGATGACTCGTTGTCCGACGCGGATAAGTCCCCGGATTGTCCCCAGCGCGCCAGCGAACACTCATGCATGCCCAAAAACGCAGGTCATCACCTTGATCATCCGCCGTCCATATACAGATCAAGTACAAGGAGACGGCGCGGGGCGGGCTCGCGGTGAACGTCATCGAGTGCTGAGGGGCACCTCGTGCCGTGTGGCTCCGCGCTTTTCGGCTGCAACAGGGCTGATCGCGGAACCCAGTGCCCTAGACTCGCCCGGGCGCAGCACCGCTCGGTCCGTGCGCGAACCTGGGGGAAGGATATCGAAGACGGATGACCGACATCGACGGCTGGGTGGCCAGCACCACCCGCGAGATCGGCACGAGGAGCATCACCAGCGGCACCGGACACAGCGTCCGCATTCGTCGGGGCTTTCCCGCTCCGCTGGACGAGGTGTGGGACGCGTGCACCACGCGGGAACGGGTGAGCCTGTGGTTCCTCCCGGTGACCGGTGACCTGCGCATCGGGGGGAAGTACCAGCTGGAAACCTACGCGGAGGGCGAGATCCTGCGCTGCACCGCGCCGGACCTGCTGTCCGTGACGATGGATTTCCAGGGCCTGCCCGGGGAAGCCGAACTCAGGTTGAGCACGGGCGACGGA
The DNA here is from genome assembly GCA_040631425.1 of Streptomyces sp. NPDC020096. GTDB lineage: Bacteria > Actinomycetota > Actinomycetes > Streptomycetales > Streptomycetaceae > Streptantibioticus_A. Next base: position 4,373 of record JBEYJY010000037.1, on the reverse strand, counting down.
GAAACCGTGCTCCAGTTCGAGCACACGATGGCCGTCGACGCCACGGCGTGGGCAGCCGTCGCTCCTGACATCGGTAGCGGCTGGGAAGTGGCGTTGAATTACCTGGCCACCCATCTGCGGGGCGAACCGATCGACAAGTCCACCTTCCCCACGCCGGAGGACGACGAGTTGGGCAGGCGATGCAAGGAGGCGTGGACGGCCGTCATCTCGGCCGCCGACCTCGCCGGTTGATCGGCGGAAATGCCAGTGGTGACCGCGGGACGTCGCGGTCACCACTGGCATTTCGCGTCGCTCTCAGCTTTCGGGCGTCAGCAGCAACGGTAGCTTCTGCGGCCCCGTCAGGTTCGGAATCGTCAGGAACGTCGGCGGCTCATCCGGGTCGCAGCGCAGGTGCGGGAACCGGTCGAGCAGCATGTTCATCGCTATCCGCCCTTCCAGCCTGCCCAGCGGCGCGCCGAGGCAGAAGTGGATGCCGCGTCCGAACGCGAGGTGCGGGTTCGGGTCTCGACGGACGTCGTAGGTGTGCGGATGGGGGAACTGGCGCTCGTCCCGGTTCGCCGCACCGAGCGTGACCGCCACGAGCTGGTCGGCCGGGATCGTCGTGCCGCCCACCTCGGCTTCGGTCTGGGTGACCCGGGAAATCGACGCGAACGGGCTGTACATCCGCAGCGCCTCCTCGATCGCCGTGGGGACGAGGGAACGGTCCTCCCGCACCTCCTTCTGCTGCTCCGGGTACTCGTCGAGGCACAGGATCATGTTGCCCAGCAACATCGACGTGGTGATGTGCCCGGCGAGCAGGAAGAGCGCCGAGAAGTTGACGACCTCCTGGTCGCTCAGCCCCTCACCGTCCACTTCGGCCTCGACGAGCTTGGTCAGCAGGTCGTTGCGGGGCTTGGTGCGGCGTTCCCGGGCGTGCTCGCCGATGTAGGCGTTGAGCTTCTGGATGTTCTCGATCGCCCTGGTGAACTCCTTCTCGTACTCCTCGCTGCGGTCGTTCAGCGAGAAGTCCATGGTGCCGCTGAGCAGCACGTCGACCCACTGACGGAACACCTCCCGCTCGCTGGCTGGAATGCCGAGCAGGTCGGCGATCACGATCACCGGCAACGGGTAGGCGAAGTCCGCGACGAGGTCCATGCGGTCGCCGCCGACCTGGTCGAGCAGCTCCGCGGCGAGCCGTTCGATGCTCGACTCCATTTCGGCGACCATGCGCGGGGTGAACGCCTTGCTGACGATCTTCCGCAGCTTGGTGTGCCGCGGCGGGTCCAAAGTGGTCAGACCGCCTTCGGTGAACTCCTTGAACTCGGGGACAATGCGCGAGGTATCGGACGAGAACGTCTTCGTGTCGGCCAGGATCTGGAGGACCTCGTCGTATCCGTAGACGCTCCAGATGCCGGTCGCCTCGTCGAAGGCGACCCGTTGCTTCGGCTGTTCGCCGCGCATCCAGAAGTGTCGCTGCGGGGTGTTTCCGTGTTGGGCAGCAGTTGTCATTTGTAACTCCTTTCGAAATCCTTGCCGGGTGTTACGTCAGGTCGTGGGAATGCTCACCGTGATCCGGAAAAGCGTTCTGGCACAACCAGTTCTCCACCGATCCGGCGGTGGACCCGGCAAATTCGTCCATCATTGACCAGTGATCGCCGGGCACATCCACGGCCGTGTGGTCGAGTTCCCACGAGGTGCGCAGTTCTTCGACGGGCACGCCCGCGCCGCCGGAAACGGGTGGTGTCAAGGCGCGGACGAACAGCGTGGGCGCGGAGATCTTCTCCGGTTGCCATTCCAGGAAGAGATCGGTGTAGGCGGCCATCGAGGTCAACTGCAGGTGGTCGTACTGTCCGGTCCGCTGTTCTCGTTCGAGTTGGTTGTCGGCCCACACCGATCGGATCGAAGAAACCATGTCGTGCCGGGGAAGAATGGTGTCGATGAGCACGACTGCCGCGGGCTGGGTGCCGATGCGTTCCATGCGGGTCGCCACGGCGTGCGCGAACCACCCGCCCGACGAATGCCCGACGAGCACGATCGGCGCACCGGCCGCGGACCGCAGCACCACGTCCGCCTGCGCCTCGATCACGTCGTCGAGCGTGGCGGGCAATCGCTCTCCCGCGACGAAACCCGGTGAGAGCAACGCGGAAACGTTGCGCAGTTCCCGGAACGCGGCGGCGAACCGCGTGTACTGGTAGGGGCTTTGCTCGGCCATCGGAGAGGCGAAGCAGACGACGCTCGCCCTGGTGTTCTCCCGGGACAGGTGCACCAGCCTCGGCTGTTCCGCGTCCGCCGATCCGGCGTGGAACACCGGACGCAGGCGCGCGGCCGCGCGCAGCAGGTCGAAGCCCTCGTCGTAGCGGCCGAGTTCGTTGGCCCGCCGGTACAGCGACGCGATCGCGTCCGACGAGCCGTCGTCACTGACCGGTGTGGGCGTGCCCTCGGAGGAACCGTTCGCCGAGCCGGAGCCGCCGGTGGGCAGCTGCGTCCGGAGGTGCTGCGCGAGCGCCTTCGGCGTGGGGTGGTTGAAGACCGCGTTCGCCGGGAGGGACACCCCGGTGGCCCAGTTGAGCCGGTTCCGCAGCTCGACCGCTGTCAGCGAATCCAATCCGAGTTCGGTGAACGCCTTCCCCGGCTCCACGGCCTCCGTTCCGCTGTGCCCCAGCACCGCGGCGGCGTGGGTGCGCACCACGTCCAGCAGTATCTGGTGCTGCTCCTCCGCGGACAGCCCGGCCAACCGCGGAACGAGGGATTCCGCTCCACCTGCGGCGGCGGGTTCCGCCGGGCGCCTCGACGCGCCTCGGACGAGGTCGCGGAACAGCGCGGGGACCGCACCGGTCTTCGCGGCCGCGCGCAGTGACGCGGTGTCCAGTTTGGCCGGTACCAACAGCGCGCGGTCGCTCGCCAGTCCGGCGTCGAACAACGCCAGCGCTTCCGCGGAGGTCAGCGGGTTGATGCCGTGTGCCGCGATCCGGCCGACATCGGCTTCCCCGGTCAGCTCGCTGGACTGCGTCCACAGACCCCACGCGAGCGACACCGCCGGATGGCCCTGCGCCCGACGGCGGAGCGCCAGCGCGTCGAGGAACGCGTTCGCCGCCGCGTAGTTGCCCTGACCCGGACCTCCGAGCACACCGGCCAGGGAGGAGAACACGGCGAACACGGCCAGATCCTCGTCTCGGGTGAGTTCGTGGAGGTTCACCGTCGCATCGACCTTGGGCCGCAGCACGGTATCCACCCGCTCCGGGGTCAGCGACTCGATCACACCGTCATCAAGCGTGCCCGCGGTGTGCACCACGCCCGTGAGCGGGTGTTCCTTCGGAATCCCGGCCAGCACCTCGGCCAGCGCGTTGCGATCAGCCGCGTCACAGGACACCACCGTGGCCTCAGCACCCAACTCGGCCAGCTCCGCGATCAACTCGGCCGCACCAGGCGCCGCGTTGCCGCGACGACTGCTCAACACCAAGTGCCGCACACCGTGTTCGGCCACCACATGCCTGGCGACCAGACCGCCGAGCGTCCCGGTGCCACCCGTGATCAACACCGTGCCCTGCGGATCGAATCCTGGAATGCTGCCCTGTCCGAACACCCGATCCGGCGTTGCCGGGGCGCGCTCCAACCTCGGCACCCGCACCGCCCCGCCTCGCAACGCTACCTGCGGTTCGTCCAGGTCCAACGCGGCAGGCAACCGCTCCCACGACGCCTCACTACCGTCGACGTCGACCAGCACGAACCGGCCCGGGTGCTCGGACTGCGCCGACCGCACCAAACCCCACACGGCAGCGCCCGCGAGGTCGCCGACTCCCTCGCCCGCCTTGGCTGCGACCGCTCCCTGCGTCACCACCACCAGCCGCATGCCCTCGAAACGCGCGTCGGACAGCCACGACTGCACGGTGGACAGGAGCTCGCTCGTCGCGGTGTGGGTGGCGTCGATCAGCTCACGGCTGAGGAGGTCAGTGGGCGGAAGCACCACCAACGCCGTCTCCACTATGTCCATTCCTTCGGCCAACGAAGGCAGATCTCGGCACCGGGTGATCTCGACATCGTCCAGTTCGGACAACGGCCGGAGCAGACCAGCGGAGTCGCCCACGACCGCCCACCGCGAAAACCCGGCCTGCCCCTCGGCGACGGGAGTCTCGGTCCAGGTGAGTCGGAACAGCGAGTCGCCGTCGTCCGGTCGTGCGGCGCGGAGTTGGTCAGCCGACACCGGACGTGTCACCAGGGACCGCACCGAGACCACGGGCGCGCCTTCGCCGTCGGCGATGTTCAAGGCCACGCCGTCAGATCCGGTCGGCGACAAGCGTGCGCGCAGCACCGAGGCGCCAGTGTTGTGCACCGTGACTCCGGTCCAGGAGAACGGCAACCGCGCCTGGCCCGCACTGTCCGGATCGGTCACGAAA
>JBEYJY010000036.1:0-90749 GCA_040631425.1 Streptomyces sp. NPDC020096 | reverse complement strand
GGGGGGGGGGGGGGGGGGGGGGGGGGGGGGGGGCGCGCGGGGGGGGGGGGGGGGGGGGGGGGGGGGGGGGGGGGTGGTTGGGGGGGGGGGGGGGGGGCCCCCCCCCCCCCACCCCGATGTCCTCGGGGGCTTCGCCCCCGAACCCCCTCAAAACGGGGGCAAGTGTCAGCTTTTCGCCTTCTTGCGGGTCTTGTCCGTGACCATCACCAAGCCCGCGATCACCGCGAAGAGCAGCACGGGGATACCCACGTAGAGCCCGAGGGTCTGGCCGATGCTCAGGCCGGGACCCGGGTCCTCGCCATCGTCGTGGATGAGCGCGAAGGCAGGGGACGACATCAGCAGCATCAGCGTCGTACCGGCGGCTATCGCACCGGCGCGCAGGGCGTTCTTGTTGACCACGTTCCCAACGTAGCGAAGGTTCCTGAGCACCGCGCGGCCGGGGTCGCCTTAACGGTGCAGCCCGTCCCGTACCTCGTCCACCAGGGCGTACAGCCGTGCCGAGGCCGCCAGCTGGTCCAGGGTCACCGGGCGGCCCGCCGCGTCCGCCATCGGCAGCCGCCAGTTCGGGTACTGGTCGGACGTTCCCGGCAGGTTCTGCGGGCGGCGGTCGCCGACCGCGTCCGGCAGCCAGATCCCGACCATCCGGGCGGGCGTGCGCAGCAGGAACCGGTGCACGGCCTTGACCGCGCCCTCCTCGTCCCCGGTTCCCTCCGGCAGCAGCCCGAGCCTGCGCAGCAGGGCCAGCCACTGCGCGATCTCGGCGGCGTCCTCGGCCTGCTCCACGGCGAGCGGCCGGGTGAGCAGGCCGAGCCGGTGCCGCAGGTCGACGTGCTCACCGGTGAGGCGGGCGGCGGTGCTGGGCAGGTCGTGGGTGGTGACGGTGGCCAGACAGGCGGAGCGCCAGGCTTCGGGGGGCAGCGGCTGGCCGTCGCCCTCGTGGTCGCGTTCGAACCAGAGCACCGAGGTGCCGAGCACCCCGCGTTCGGCGAGCGCTTCCCGTACTCCCGGCTCGACCGTGCCCAGATCCTCGCCGATCACCACGGTTCCGGCGCGGTGCGCCTCCAGGGCGAGGACGCCGAGCATGGCCTCGGCGTCGTAGCGGACATAGGTGCCCTCCGTCGGCGGGCGGCCCTCCGGCACCCACCACAGCCGGAACAGGCCCATGATGTGGTCGATGCGCAGTCCGCCCGCCCGGCGCAGCACGCCACGCAGCAGATCGCGGTACGGCGCGTAGCCGGTGGCGGCGAGTGCGTCCGGGCGCCAGGGCGGCAGCGCCCAGTCCTGGCCGTGTGGATTGAACACGTCCGGCGGCGCGCCGATCGACATGCCGGGTGCGAGCGCGTCCCGCAGCGCCCAGGCGTCCGCGCCGCAGGGGTGGACACCGACGGCGAGATCGTGGACGATCCCAGGCCGCATCCCGGCGTCGTCGGCGGCGGTCTGAGCCAGCTCAAGCTGGCTGTCCGTCAACCAGGCCAGCCAGCAGTGGAAGTCGACCCGGTCCAGCACCTCGGTACGGGCCCGTGCGGTCTGCGGTGAGCGCGGATCACGCAGCCCCGCGGGCCAGGAACGCCAGTCGGGGCCGTGGAGTTCGGCGAGCGCGCACCAGGTGGCGTGATCGTCGAGTGCCTGGCCCCGCTCGGCCAGGAAGTCGCAGTACGCGGCGCGCCGACCGGGGGTCAGCGGCACGGTTCTGACGAGTTCGAGCGCGGCGCTCTTGAGCCGCCACACCGCGTCGCGGTCGATCAGTTCGCGCTTGTCCAGCACGGTTTCGCGGAGCGCGGCGGCCTGGGCGAGCAGTTCGGCGGCCCGCTCCCGCGCGGCTGGTGGCAGGTAGGCGTACTCGGGGACGTCCTCGACCCGCAGATAGACGGGGTCCGGAAAGCGGCGCGAGGAGGGCCGGTACGGGGAGGGGTCCGTGCCGGGGACGGCGGAGTGCAGCGGGTTGACGGTGATGAATCCGGCGCCGAGCGCCCGCCCGGCCCAGGCCGCGAGGTCGGCGAGGTCACCGAGGTCGCCCATGCCCCAGGAACGGTCCGAGAGCAGCGAGTAGAGCTGCACCATGAACCCGTAGCCGCGGGCCTCGGGTCCGTCGATCCGCTCCGGTACGACGATCAGCGGCGCGACGGCGGTACGCCCGTCCGGCACCCGTACCCGCAGCGTGTGGTACCCGAGCGGCAGCGTGTCCGTCTCGCCGGAGACCTGCTCACCCGTCTCCAGCTCCGCCGTGCACACCGTGCCGTCCGGCAGCTCCGGCAGGCACGAGCGCGGCGCCGAGCCCGCCCGCAGCACCAGGCAGGGCGGGAGCAGCCGGGTCCGCAGCCGCTGCTCGTGCGCGACGAGTGCGCGGTGCACCGCCTGCGGGGTGGAGGCGTCGACGCCGAGCGCGGCGAGTACCGCGATCACCGTCGCCTCGGGAACGCGCAGCACCCGGCCCGGCGCGGGCTCGTACCGGGTGTCGACACCGCACAGCGCGGCGAGCCGCGCCAGCGGATGGCAGTCGGCGTCCTCCGCCTCCCCGATCGGTCCGCCCATCAGATCTCCATCGACCCCAGGCTCGCGCCGGTGGTCACCGCGGCCACCGGCTCACTGGTCAGCGCAGGCTCGGCGGGCAGCGGCGGCTCGCTGGTCAGCGGCACGTCCTCGGCCATCGCGGGCTCCGAGGTGAGCGGCTGCTCAGGGCAGCCGCAGTCGCACTCGGAGAAGGCGGACAGGAGCAGATCGGCGGGAACGGGCACGGAGATCCTCCGGCGGTTGGTAGGGACGGCCGGAAAACCTCCGGCCGCCGTGGGGGCTGACACGTCAGCCCTACCCACTGCACGCGGTGCCATCCGTCCCGAATTCGACCACTCCCCGGCCGGACCACGGGGCGGCCGCCTCCACCTGTGTGGCGAGCGCCAGCAGCGGCCCCTCGGCACCATGCGCCGCGCCGAGCATCATGCCGATCGGCAGACCCGACTCCGACCATCCCACCGGCAGCGAGACGGCGGGCAGACCCGAGATGTTCCACGGCCCGGTGAACGGCGTGAAGGCGATCTGCGCCGCGAAGTCGGCGGCGGGGTCTGCGTCGTCGCGCAACGCGCCCACCGGCTGCGGGAGTTGCGCCAGCGTCGGGGTGAGTACGGCGTCGTACGCCTCGACGGCGGTCGCGAACTTCCGGCCGATCGACTGCATCGCCATCAGCGCCCGTACGTAGTCGAGCCCGCTCGCGGCCTGCCCTTGCGCGCGCAGCCAGCGCGTCATGGGCATCAGCTCCTCCTCGCGCTCGGCGGGCACCGGGGGCAGCGCGGCCAGTACGGCCCACACCGGGGTGAAGGCGTCACGGTCCCCGGGGTCGAGCGGCTGCGGTACGTCCAACACCTCGTGGCCGAGTTCGGCGAGCAGCGTGGACGTCTTCTCGTAGGCGTCGAGGATCCGCGGGTCAACGCTCACACCGGGGACATCCGGCTGCGCCCAGCGGGCGATCCGCAGACGGCGCGGGGCGCGGTCCAGCGCGTCGCACCAGTCGAGGAACGGTCGCTCCGGCGGTGCGAGGGGCGCCGGGTCGCCCGGGACACGCGCGGACATGACATCGAGCAGCGCTGCGGTGTCCCGTACGGTACGGGCCAGCGGCCCGGACACCCCGAGCCCGCTGACATCACCGAGCGGCGCCGGGCTGACCCGGCCGCGGCTGGGCTTGAGCCCGACGATGCCGCAGCAGCTCGCCGGGATCCGAATGGAACCGCCGCCGTCCGAGCCGTGCGCGGCGGCGGCGAGCCCCGCGGCGACCGCGGCCGCCGCGCCGCCACTCGATCCGCCCGCGCCCCGGGTGAGGTCGTACGGGGTACGGGCGGGCGGCCCGACCCGGCTCTCGGTGTAGGCGGGCAGCCCGAACTCGGGCGTGTTGGTCTTGCCCAGCAGTACGGTCCCGGCCTCCTGGAGCAGTTCGCCGAGCCGGGTCGGCGTGGTCGCCACCCGGTCCGCGAACACGGCCGAGCCCGCGGTGAACCGCAGCCCGGGCACCGGGGTGAGGTCCTTCACCGGAACCGGCACCCCGAGCAGCGGCGGAAGCGGTCCACCGGCGGCCAACCGCCGCTCGGCGCGCCGGGCGTCATCGAGCGCCCGCTCCGGGGTGACGGTGAGGTACGCGCCCACGGCGTCGTTCAGCCGGTCGATGCGCGCGAGGTAGTGCTGCGCCAGCTCGACGGGGGAGAGCTCCCCCGCGCGGATGGCCGCGGCCTGCTCCAGCATCGTCAACTCATGCGGTTGCGCCATGGGCTTGACGTTACGCCTCCCGCTGGGGGGATTCGGGGGTTCTGCCCCGGTCGCCCGCAGGGCCTGTCCGGCGGACTCCTGTTGGGTTGCGGCGGGTTCGGCACCGCCGGTCCCGACACCCCCGGGGGTCTGCGGGCTCACCCCGACAAGCCCCGCACCCGGGAGTTTGCGCGCTTGCCCCCGAAATGATCCGCTGCGACGGTGAGCAACTCCCGCGGTGCGGAACGGCGGTGCCGAACCGCCGCAATCCACCAAGAACCGCCGGACAGGCCCAAGCTTGCAGGGACGTAACCGACATAATGATCAGGCGCGTTGACAGCCCGCCGAGCCGGTGATGGGCTCGACGCCGTCGCGCGAAACCGTCCCCCCTCCCTCACGCGTCCCGCGACGCGCTGCCCTCCTCACCCCCCGCTCTCCGCTAGGAGGAACCGTGCATCCCCGGCGCATCAAGCCCGCCGTGGCGACGTTCATCGCCGCCGTCATCGGCAGTGTGCTCTCAGGTGCGCCCTGCGCGGTCGCCACACCGGCGACCGGTCTCACACCGATGACCACGCCGGACGGCGAAACAGCCGCGGGGCAGCCGCCCTCGGTGTGGCCGAAGCCACAGTCACTGCGCGCGCAGGGCCAGTTCGCGCCGGTCACCTCCACCGTCGCGCTGGTCGCGGACGCCCATGCCGACGGCTACGCACTCGACTGCCTGCGGGACACACTGCGCGCGGCCGGTGCGCACGACATCCGCGACATCGCCCCCGGCGCGCCGCTCCCCGCGCACACCCTGATCGTCTACGCCGACGGTCAGGGCGCCGACTCCGCGCTGCACGCCCTCGGCGCGCCCGACCGGGGGGATCTGCCATCCGGCGGCTACCGGCTCGCCGTCGGCCGTGCCGACGACCGCGACACCGTGGCGCTCTCCGGTGTCGGCCCCGACGGTCTCTTCCACGCCGCGCAGACCCTGCGCCAACTCGCCCAGAGCAGCGGCTCGCAACACGGCTTCGCGGGCGTGGTCATCCGCGACTGGCCGTCCACGGCGGTGCGCGGTATCACCGAGGGCTTCTACGGCCAGCCATGGACCGCCGACCAGCGGCTCTCCCAACTGGACTTCATGGGCCGCACCAAGCAGGACTTCTACCTCTACGCGCCCGGCGACGACCCGTACCGTACGGCGCAGTGGCGGGAGCCCTACCCCGCCGCGGCGCGGGACGACTGGCGTGCGCTGGCGGCCCGCGCCCAGCGCAACCACGTCACGCTGGGCTGGGCTGTCGCCCCCGGCCAGTCCCTGTGCTTCTCCTCCGGCGACGACCTGAAGGCGCTCGTCCGCAAGGTGGACGCGATGTGGGCGCTGGGGGTGCGCGCCTTCCAACTGCAGTTCCAGGACGTGAGTTACACCGAGTGGCACTGCTCCTCGGACGCCGCCGCGTTCGGCAACGGCCCGGGCGCCGCCGCCCGCGCCCAGGCCAAGGTGGCGAACGCGCTGGCCCAGCACCTGTCCTCGCGCTACGGCACCGGCGCACCGCCGCTGTCCGTGCTGCCGACCGAGTACTACCAGGACGGCTCGACCTCCTACCGCAGCGCACTGGCCAACGCGCTCGCACCGAGTGTCGAGGTCGCGTGGACCGGTGTCGGGGTGGTGCCCGCGAAGATCACCGGCGGCCAACTCGCCGACGCCCAGGCGGCGTTCCGGCATCCGCTGCTCACCATGGACAACTACCCGGTGAACGACTACGCGCAGGACCGCATCTTCCTCGGTCCCTACGCGGGTCGCGATCCAGCCGTCGCCGCCACCTCGGCGGGTCTGCTCGCCAACGCCATGCAGCAGCCGTCAGCCGGCCGCATCCCGTTGTTCACCGCCGCCGACTACGCCTGGAATCCCAATGGCTACCAGCCCCAGCAGTCCTGGCAGGCGGCCATCGACGAGCTCGCGGGCCAGGACCCGGCCACCCGCGAGGCGCTGAGCGCGCTGGCCGGGAACGACGCGTCGTCCGCGCTGGACTCCAACGGCGAGTCCGCCTATCTGCGCCCGTTGATCGACGGCTTCTGGAAGGCCTACGCGGGTACGGACGACTCCGCGCTGCAGACGGCGGCGAACCGGCTGCGTTCCGCCTTCGACACGATGCACCAGGCTCCGCAGCGATTGGGGGGCCTCGCGGGAGGCGCCTTCGGTACCGAAGTACGGCCCTGGCTGCAGCAGTTGAGCCGGTACGGCCAGGCGGGCGCGGCCGGTGTCGACATGCTGCTGGCGCAGCGGCGGGGTGACGGCGCGCAGGGCTGGCGGCAGCAACTCGTCGTGCAGCGCGCGCAGAACGCCATCGCGCAGTCCACGGCCACCGTGGGCGGCGGGGTCCTGGGCCCGTTCCTGACGAGGGCGGTGGACACCGCCAACGCCTGGACGGGAGTGCGCGCCGACCGCCCCCAGGCGGTGACCTCGCTGGGCTCCGCGCGTTCCACCGATCCATCGCTGATGACCGACGGCAACGACTCGACGTACTGGTGGAGCGACCGCCCGCCGCAGCCGGGCGACACCTTCGGTGTGGACCTCGGCTCGGCCCGCCAGGTGAGCCGGGTGCGGATCGCGATGGGCTCCGGCGACGACTCCCCGGCGGCTGAGGACTCTCTGCGGGACGCGGTGCTGGAGTACTCGGCGGACGGCGGGACCTGGCAGTCCGCCGGTTCGTACCAGAACCAGCAGACGATCACGGCCGACTTCCCGAAGGGCGCGACCGCCCGCTACGTACGGCTGAGGGCCGCCTCCGCACAGCCGAACGCGGTGGCGGTGCGCGGCTTCGACGTCACGGCCGTCGGCACGTTCCAGCCGAAGGTCGACGGACCCGCGGCCACCGACGGAACACCGCCGTCCGCCGTGGCCAGCGGCAATCCGACGGTCCCGTACCAGGCCGCCGGCAGCGACGGCGGCGCGCTGACCATGGCATTCGGATCAGCCCGCGCACTGGACGGGCTCACCGTGCTGACCGCGCCCGGCAGCGGGGCGCAGGGCTCGGTGGAGGCGGAGGTCGACGGCCGCGGCTGGCAGCGCATAGGGCAACTCGGCGACGGTTGGACCGAGTTGACCAGCCACGGGATACGCGCGGACGCGGTACGGATCAGCTGGGCGTCCGGCGCGACGCCGCCCGCCGTCTACGCGGTGGTGCCGTGGTTCACCGACGCCCCCGCCGCCCGGCTGACCGTCGACCAGCCCACCGCCGACGCGGACATCGGCGGCGGTCAGATCACCGTCGACGCGCAGCTGTCCTCGCTGCGGCCGACGGACGTGCACGGCACGGTCGAGGTGAAGGCTCCGAAGGGGGTCAGCGTGCGGGCGCCCGGTCAGGTGGTGCTGCGGCGCGGGGAGACGCAGGCGGTGCCGCTGAGCGTGTCCGTCGCCGCGGACGCCAAGGCCGCCCCCTACCAGATCCTGGTCTCGTTCACCGCCGACGGCGGCACGGTGACGCAGCCGGTCACCGTGCACGCGTACCCGCGCACCAGCGGCCCTGACCTTGTGCGCGGCGCGCAGGCCAGCTCGTCCGGCGAGGAGACGGCGCGGTTCCCGGCGTCGGCGGTGGCCGACGGCCGCCCAAACACCCGGTGGTCCTCCCCGGCCAAGGACGGCCAGTGGGTCCAGGTGGAGCTGCCCCGCCCGGCACGGATCGGTCGCGTCGTCCTGCACTGGCAGGACGCCTACGCCGGCGCCTACCGCGTACTGGTGTCGTCCGACGGCCGGTCGTGGCGCACCGCGGCGGCGGTCACCAACGGCCAGGGCGGCACGGAGACGGTGCGGATGGATGAGGCGGACACCCGCTTCATCCGCGTCCAGTGCGACCAGCGGGCGACGCGGTACGGGATCTCGCTGTGGGAGCTGGAGGCGTACGCGGTCGAGGGCGCCCGGTGACGCTGCCACCCGGGCCATTCGCCGGAGGCACCCGGGCGCGTTGGCCATCGGTGCCACCGGCGGTGTGCACCATCGGACAGCGTGCATCACCATGGCTATCTCTGGGTCGGCGACAAGGCCGTCTTCGATGACGACGGCCTGCGTCGGATGCCGGTGGCGCCGTGGGCGGCGGACGACCCCGAGGAGACGGTGCAGCGACAGTCCGCGTACCGGGCATGGACGGAAGCCTTCATCCGGTCCGAGGTGCCGCCGTTGGAAACGGCGCACTGGCTGATGAAGTCCCCGTCCCTGATCCGGGGCACCTGGGACGACCCGGCAGAGGCAGCCGCCTGGCTGGGCGGGGTGCTGCGGGAGCACGCGCCCCGGTTCGCTTCGGAGCGCGACCGGGATCCGGCACGGCTTGCGCGCCAAGTGGCCCGCGCCGCCCAGACGTTGGCATCCGGCGGCGACGTGTCACTTGGCTACTACCTGACCAGGCCGACGTTCCTGTCGGTGGCGGTTGTGACGTGCTCACCCAACCGCGCGGAACCGGACCTGCCGTGTCCTATTCCTCATCCGCCGGGTCCTCCACACCCTCCACGAAGTGGTCGAACTCCCCTGCCTTGACGCCCTTGACGAAGGCGTCCCACTTGGCGGGAGAGGTCACGGCAACGACGTCCGGCTCCTCGGTCTCGCGGATGTAGATCATGCCGTCCTCACCGGTGGTGACCTCTAGTGACACGGATCCCCTTCCCCCTAAAGCTTCCGCAAAGCTTCCGCGCAACGTCACCATCGTTCTCGATGCGGCCCGCGGCACGCAATGCCGTACCCGGGAGACGAGTCCAATTTCCCGGTACGGACCACGGATACGGGCACGTACCCGTACCGTGCGCGCAAGCGGCAGCGGCCCGGCCCCGGGAGCTCACGATGGGGGGCTGGTCGAGGCCGATCACCTGTTGAGGGCGAACATCGCATGTGGCGCGGATCACCGGTCACGGCAGCGGTGAGCCTCGCCGGGGCTCACCGCACGCACGGCAAAACCCCCAGACCGCGCCCGGCTGCGGTCTGGGGGGCCGGTGCCTGTCAGACACACGAAGGCCCGGATATCAGGCAGAGATGCCGTCGATCCGGGCCATGGCGTCGTCCGCGCCGTATGGCTGCAGGTATGGCAGCCAGCGCGGGTCCCTATGGCCCGTGCCGATGATCCGCCAGGCCAGGCCCGACGGCGGAGCCGGTTGGTGGCGCAGCCGCCAACCGAGTTCGGCGACATGACGGTCGGCCTTGACGTGGTTGCAGCGGCGGCAGGCCGCGACCACGTTCTCCCAGGAGTGCTGACCACCGCGGCTGCGCGGAATGACGTGGTCGACGCTGGTTGCGGCGCTTCCGCAATAGGCGCATTTGCCGCCGTCCCGCGCGAAGAGCGCACGACGGGTGAGAGGAACAGGCCCCCGAAAGGGGACTCGCACGAATTTGGTGAGTTTGACGACGCTGGGCGCCGGAAGGACGCGGGTCGCGCTGTGCATCAGGGCGCCGGACTCCTCGAGGCATACGGCCTTGTTATTGAGTACGAGGATGAGCGCGCGGCGGAGCGGTACGACGCCGAGCGGCTCGTACGACGCGTTGAGGACAAGGACATGCGGCACGGATGCCTCCCTTATACGCCGGCGGCGCGTGGCTCGCGCCGGGACGATCTCTCCCAGTGTCGCCGCAAGCCTGGTCATGGCGCCACCATGACCGGGTAACGACCTCAGGGTGTTTTCTCGCACACTTCCTTACATCCGAGCATTACGGACAGCACACCAAGCGACCAGCGCTGATCAGGCACGATCAATGCGACAGGATCGCGGCATTACCCCGTTAGGGTGGTTGTCCGGTCCACCGCAGCGTGGCGGACCGGCCCGCCTCCCCACAGTCGGGCGCGTCCCATACGGAAGGTTTCTGCTGTGCTCCGCCCCTGGTCCGTGATCGCGGCTGCCGACTCGACTCCCGGCACCGCAAGCTTCGACCATGCCCAGAAGTCGGCCACCAACGCCGCGACCTGGGTGGAGAACAACTGGGCAAGCTGGCTCACCACCGGGCTGCAGATCGTGCTCATCGTGGTCATCGCGATGGTGCTGCGCGCCGCGGTCCGCCGCATGATCACCCAGCTGATAGCCCGGATGAACAAGCACGCCGAGCACCGCCAGATCGGCGCGCTGGGCGGGCTGCTGGTCAACACCGAGCGGCGGCAGCAGCGCAGCGAGGCGATCGGCTCGGTGCTGCGCAGCGTCGCCTCCTTCCTGATCATGGGCACCGCGGCGCTGATGGTGCTCTCCCTGATGAAGATCGATCTCGCTCCGGTGCTGGCCAGCGTCAGTGTCGCGGGTGTGGCGGTCGGCTTCGGCGCACGCAACCTGGTCACCGACTTCCTCTCCGGCGTGTTCATGATCCTGGAGGACCAGTACGGCGTCGGCGACGTGATCGACGCGGGCGTCGCCCAGGGCACCGTGATCGAGGTCGGCCTGCGGGTGACGAAGCTGCGCGGGGACAACGGTGAGATCTGGTACGTGCGCAACGGCGAGGTCAAGCGGATCGGCAACCTCAGCCAGGGCTGGGCAACGGCCGTGGTGGACGTACAGGTCGGCTACCGCGAGGACCTGGACCGGGCACGTGAGGTGATCGCGCGGGCCGCGGAGGCGATGGGCAAGGAAACGCCGTGGGACGAGACGCTCTGGGAGCCGGTGGAGGTGCTCGGCCTTGAGTCGGTCTCCGCGGACTCGGTGGTGATCCAGGCGCAGGCGAAGACCATGCCGGGGAAGGCCACCGCCGTCGCGCGCGAGTTGCGCTGGCGCATCAAGAAGGCGTTCGACGAGGCGGGCATCGTGATCATCGGCGGCGCGCCGACCGCCCTCACCGAGGACGCGTCCACCGACCCCGCCGCCGCCGTCGCCGCCCCCTCGGCGCTGGCCAACCCGAGCTCGCCGCAGTCGTCGGCCGCCGCTCCGCTGCCGCAGGAGCCTCCGGCGGCCACGCATCTGGAGAAGTGACTCCCACCCTCCCCGAGTGGCGCCCGGCATGATGCCGGGCGCCACTCGGCTTTCCATAACGCTTCGAGTCGGACGGTGCGCGCCTCTTGACGGGGCAATCGGTGAGGCCTAACTTTCCAGTCACCGATAGGAAAGTTTCCTAATAGTGCGTCCACCCCAACCCCCGGTGGCCGTACCGTTGCGTTCACCTACGATCACGATGGACCCGCGAGGGAGGGATCAGGACCGTGGCCGGGACACCGGGAACACCGCGCGTGCTGCGCGCCATGAACGACCGGGCGGCGCTCGATCTGCTGCTGGAGCACGGCCCCCTCTCCCGCACCCGCATCGGCGAACTCACCGGCCTGTCCAAGCCCACCGCCTCCCAGCTGCTCGCCCGGCTGGAGGCCGCGGGCCTGGTCGTCGCCACCGGCACGACCGCCGGGCGGCCCGGCCCGAGCGCCCAGCTCTACCGGGTGAACCCGGACGCCGGGTATGTGGCCGCGCTCGATGTCACCCCGGACCGCATCCTCGCGGCCGTCGCCGACATCGGCGGTGAGCTGCGCGGGCAGCACACCATCGCGACCAAGGGGCGGCGCGCCGCCAAGACCGTCAGCCAGGTCACCGAGGCGGTCGACGCGGCGGCCAAGGCGGCCGGGACCGACCGGTCACGGCTCAACCGGGTGGTCATCGGCATCCCCGGTGCGTTCGACCCGGTCTCCGGCAAGCTGCGGTACGCGGGCCATGTGCCCGGCTGGCACTCCCCCGCCCTGCTCGACGAACTGCGCGAGGCACTCGGCGTGCCGCTCGCGGTGGAGAACGACGTCAACCTCGCCGCCGTGGCCGAGCAGCGGATCGGCGCGGCCGTCGGCTGCGAGGACTTCGTGCTCTTCTGGGCGGAGGAGGGCATCGGCGCGGCCATCGTGCTGGGCGGTCGGCTGCACCGCGGCGCGACCGGCGGCGCGGGCGAGGTCGGCTACATGCCGCTTCCCGGCGCGCCCGTACTGCACAACGTCAGCCGCGCCAACACCGGCGGCTTCCAGGAGCTGGCGGGCGGTGAGGCCGTCGTCAAACTGGCCCGCCTCAACGGCCTCAAGGCCCGCACCCCGCAGGAGGCGGTCGCCAGGGCGGTCGCGGAGGCCACCGACAACCCGGAGAACCAGGACGCGGTGGCGGTACTGGACGAGTTGGCGGTGCGCTTCGCCACCGGGCTCGCCTCGATCGTCGCCGTGCTCGACCCGCAGCTCGTCGTGCTCTCCGGCGGTGTGGCGACCGCGGGCGGCGAGGAACTGCGCTCCCGCATCGAGGACCAGCTCCGCCAACTGGCCATCCCACGGCCCCGGTTGCTGCTCAGCACGCTGGAGGGGAATCCGGTGCTGGTGGGTGCGGTGTCGCGGGCGCTTTCCGCGGCCCGCGACGAGGTTTTCGACACTACGACTGGCTAGGCGTAATCGCTCGGGGCAGGCCCCCAGCCCCCGTAGGCATGGGGCGCCTGCCCTCCCGGACCCCCGCTCGGGGGCAAGCCCCCAATCCCCCGCACTGCGGCCGGGGATACCTCTTCCCGTACGCGCCCTTACCCCCGTATGCCTT
The DNA here is from genome assembly GCA_040631425.1 of Streptomyces sp. NPDC020096. GTDB lineage: Bacteria > Actinomycetota > Actinomycetes > Streptomycetales > Streptomycetaceae > Streptantibioticus_A. The sequence goes on along the minus strand of JBEYJY010000036.1, from coordinate 78,041 downwards.
CCTGGAGGGCAATATGTCCAGACTTACCAGGCTATGCTCCATCGTCGCTGCCGCCGCCTCGATATCGCTGCTGGCCGGTGCCTGCACCGGCCAGAGCGGTGGGCAGGCCGGTGACGACGCCAACAAGGACGTCACCATCAACTTCTGGCACGCATGGAGTCAGCCGAACGAGCTCAAGGCGATCAACAGCGATATCGCCGCCTTCGAGAAGGTCCACCCCACCATCCATGTGCGTGTAGTACCCAACGTCAACGACGACAAGATCAATCAGGCGCTGCGCACCGGCGGTTCGGACTCCCCCGACGTCGTCTCGTCGTTCACCACCGACAACGTGGGCAAGTTCTGCTCGTCCGGAGCGCTCGCCGATCTCGGGCCGTTTCTGAAGAAGTCCGGTATCGAGCCGGAGAAGACCTTCCCCAAGCCGATGCTGGACTACACCGCCTACCAGGGCACCCGGTGCACCCTGCCGCTTCTCGGTGACGCGTACGGGCTGTACTACAACAAGGACGCCTTCAAGGCGGCCGGGATCTCCGCCCCGCCCCGGACGATGTCGGAGTTCAAGGCGGACGCCGTCAAGTTGACCAAGCCGCAGGGGGATTCGTACGCGCAGCTCGGCTTCATGCCGGACTTCCACGGATACGAGTCGACGCCCGCCCACTACCTCGCCCAGTGGAGCCCGACGTACTTCGACGCGCGGGGCACATCGCAGACGGCGAAGGACCCCGCGTTCGCGAAGATGCTCACCTTCCAGAAGGACCTGGTGAACTCGCTGGGCGGCTTCACGAAGTTGGAGAAGTACCGCAACACCTTCGGCGATGAGTTCGGCGCCAAGAACCCGTTCCACACCGGCCAGGTCGCGATGGCCATAGACGGTGAGTGGCGGCTCGGCATGGCCAAGGACGCCGGGGTGAAGTTCCCGATCGGCGTGGCGCCGATGCCCGTGCCCGACGACCAGGCGAACACCTACGGAAAGGGCTACATCACCGGAACCCTCGTCGGCGTCGCCGCACACAGCGCCAAGCAGAACGCGGCCTGGGAACTGGTGAAGTTCCTGACCACCGACACCAACGCGGTGGTCGACTTCTCCAACGCCATCCACAACGTGCCGTCCACCCTCGACGCGCTCAGGTCACCGAAACTGGTGAACGATCCGAACTTCAAGACGTTCCTGGACATCGCGCAGAACCCGAACAGCAACACCACCCCGGCCAGCCCCAACGGCGGCCAGTACCAGGTCACGCTCCAGGACTTCGCGTACTCCTACGAGTCGGGGAAGAGCACCGATCTACCGGCCGGTCTGCGCGGCGTCGACCAGCAGGTGGACCGCGACATCGCGCAGACGAAGTAGAAGCGGGCGGGCACAGCGCATGAGTACCCTGACGCTACGGGCCAAGCGCCGCCGGTCGGCGCTTGTGACCCTCGGTTTCCTCGCCCCGTGGATCATCGGTTTCAGCGTGTTCTTCGCGTATCCGCTGATCTCCACCGTCTACTTCTCGTTTATGCACTACGACGGATTCCGGCCGCCGACCTGGAACGGCACCAGGAACTGGAGTTACGTCTTCACCCAGTACCCGTTCTTCTGGCCGGCGCTGCGCAACACGCTGTGGCTGGTCCTGGTGATGGTCACCACCCGCGTGGTCTTCGGACTGGGCATCGGGCTGCTCATCACCAAGATCAAAACCGGCACCGGGCTGTTCCGCACCGCGTTCTATCTGCCGTACCTCGCCCCGCCGGTCGCCGCCACCATGGCCTTCGCCTTCCTGCTCAACCCGGGCACCGGTCCGGTCAACCATCTGCTGGGCGACATCGGCCTGCCGCAGCCCGGCTGGTTCAACGACCCGTCCTGGTCGAAACCCGCGCTCACGCTGCTCGCGTTGTGGGGCATCGGCGACCTGATGGTCATCTTCATGGCTGCGCTGCTCGATGTGCCCAAAGAGCAGTACGAGGCCGCCGAGTTGGACGGCGCCGGTCCCTGGCAGCGGTTCCGCTTCGTGACCCTGCCGAACATCTCGCCCATCGTGATGTTCGCGGTGGTCACCGGTGTCATCCAGACGATGCAGTACTACACACAGCCGATCGTCGCCGGAAAGGTCGCCAGCGGCATCATCGGCAACGCCGGGCAGCAATTCGAGCCCGGTTACCCCGAGCAATCGACGTTGACGCTGCCGCAACTCGTCTACAACCTCGGCTTCCAGCGCTTCGACACCGGCTCCGCCTGTGTGATCGCGCTCATTCTGTTCGCGCTCGCCATGGCCTTCACCGCTTTGCTGATGCGCCGCCGCGGCGGCCTGATCCAGGCGGGAGACTGACCCGCGATGACCGATGTCCTCACCCCGCCCGCGACGGTTTCCCCGTCCCTTTCCGATCCGGCACGCGCGGTACGCCGCAAGGCGGTTCTGCGCTGGATCGCGGTACACGCCCTCGGTATCGCGGCGGCGCTGTTCTTCGTGCTGCCGTTCGTCTTCGTACTGTTCACCTCGCTGATGAGCGACAACCAGGCGCTGACCAGGGCGCTGTGGCCGCACCCGTTCGTATGGCACAACTACGTCACGGTGTTCCGCACTCCGGGATTCCTGACCTGGTGGAAGAACAGCCTGATCTACGCGGGCGCGGGTACCGCCCTCACGGTGGTGTCCAGCATTCCGGTGGCGTACGCGCTCGCCAAGTTCCGCTTCCGCGGCCGGAACCTGTCGCTGATGCTGGTGGTCGCGACGATGATGCTGCCGCCGCAGGTCATCGTCGTACCGATGTACCTGTTCTGGGCCAATCAACTGCATCTGACCGGCACGCTGTGGCCGCTGATCATCCCGATGGCGTTCGGCGACGCGTTCACCATCTTCCTGCTGCGGCAGTTCCTGGTCACCATTCCCAACGAGTACGTGGACGCCGCACGCGTCGACGGCTGCGGCGAGTTGCGCACCCTGCTGCGGGTCGTGCTGCCCATGGCGAAACCGGCCGTTGCCGCGGTCGCCCTGTTCCAGTTCTTCTACTGCTGGAACGACTACTTCGGCCCGCAGATCTACGCCAGCGAGAATCCGGCCGCCTGGACGCTCAGTTATGGATTGGAGTCCTTCAAAGGCGCTCACCAGACCAGTTGGAACCTCACCATGGCGGCCACGATGCTCGTCATGGCTCCGGTGATCATCGTCTTCTTCTTCGCGCAGAAGGCGTTCGTCGAAGGCGTCACGCTGACAGGAGTGAAGGGCTAACCACGGATATGAAGCTCGCAGTCGTGGGGGGCGGTTCCACCTACACCCCCGAACTCATCGATGGATTCGCCCGGTTGCGCGACACCCTGCCGGTCAGCGAACTGGTGCTGATCGACCCGGCGGCCGAGCGTCTGGAGCTCGTCGGCGGCCTCGCCCGCCGGATCCTCGCCAAACAGGGCCACCCGGCCAAGGTCATCACGACCGGCGACCTGGACGCCGGGGCCGAGGGCGCCGTCGCCGTACTGCTGCAACTGCGTATCGGCGGCCAGGCCGCGCGCAACCAGGACGAGACCTGGCCGCTGGAGTGCGGCTGCGTCGGACAGGAGACCACCGGCGCGGGCGGCCTCGCCAAGGCGCTGCGCACAGTACCGGTGGTGCTCGACATCGCCGAACGGGTGCGGCGGGCCGCACCCGGCGCGTGGATCATCGACTTCACCAACCCGGTCGGCATCGTCACCCGCGCCCTGCTCCAGGCCGGTCACAAGGCCGTCGGGCTGTGCAACGTGGCGATCGGACTCCAGCGGAAGTTCGCCGCGCTGCTGGAGGTGCCGCCCGAGCGGATCCATCTCGATCACGTGGGCCTCAACCACCTCACCTGGGAGCTGGGCGCCCGCCTCGGCGGCCCGGACGGCGAGGACGTCCTGCCGAAGCTGCTCGCCGAGCACGCCGACGCCATCGCCGACGACCTGCGCCTGCCGCGCGCCGTACTCGACCGCCTCGGCGTGGTCCCCTCGTACTACCTGCGGTACTACTACGCACACGACGAGGTGGTACGGGAGCTGGGCAGCAGGCCGTCGCGCGCCGCGGAAGTGGCCGCGATGGAACGCGAGTTGCTGGCGCTGTACGCCGATCCGGCGCTGGACGAGAAACCGGAACTGCTCGCCAGGCGCGGCGGGGCCTTCTATTCGGAGGCGGCGGTGGCGCTCGCCTCCTCGCTGCTGCGGACCTCGTCCGGCCAAGAGGGCGGCGACGTCCAGGTGGTCAACGCGTACAACAACGGCACGCTGCCGTTCCTCCCCGACGACGCGGTGATCGAGGTACCCGCGGCGGTCGGCGCCCGCGGCGTGCGGCCGCTCCCCGTACGCACCCTTGATCCGCTGTACGCCGGGCTGATCGCGGGCGTCGCGGCGTACGAGGACCTGGCGCTGGAAGCGGCGCTGCGCGGCGGTCGCCACCGGGTGTTCAAGGCGCTGCTGGCACACCCCCTGATCGGACAGTACGAGTACGCGGACGGGCTGACCGACCGCCTGATCGCGCACAACCGGGAGCACCTGGCGTGGGCCTGACCACCTCCGAGCCGTCCCTGCCGGGCGGCGTGCTCGCCATTGACGCGGGCAACAGCAAGACCGACGTGGCGATCGTCGCCGCTGACGGCTCGGTGCTCGGCACCGCGCGCGGCGGCGGCTTCCACCCGCCGGACATCGGCGTCGCCAAGGCCGTGGCGGGACTCGCCCCGCTGGTCGCCCTGGCGGCCCATGAGGCCGGACTGGCCCTGGACGAGCGCCCGTTGGTCGAGCAGGTCTCCGCGTGCCTGGCCAACGCCGACTTCCCCGTGGAGGAACGGCAGCTCGAACTGGCCCTGCACGGTTACGGATGGGGCAGCCGTACGAGGGTGGTCAACGACACCTTCGCGATACTGCGGGCGGGGGCGGCCGAGCCGCGGGGGGTCGCGGTGGTGTGCGGCGCGGGCATCAACTGCGTGGGAATGCTGCCGGACGGGCGGACCGCCCGTTTTCCGGCGGTCGGCCGAATTTCCGGCGACTGGGGCGGTGGCGGGCATCTGGCGGAGGAGGCGTTGTGGTGGGCGGCACGGGCCGAGGACGGGCGCGGCGAGCCGACCGCACTGGCCGCGGCGCTGCCCGCGCACTTCGGCTTCGGATCGATGTACGCGCTGATCGAGTCGCTCCATCTGAAGGAGATCGACGCCGCCCGCAAACACGAGTTGGCGCCGGTGCTGTTCCAGGTCGCGGCCGAGGGCGATCCGGTCGCGGTCCGGATCGTGGAGCGCCAGGCCGAGGAGGTCGTCGCTCTGGCGACGGTCGCGCTCGACCGACTGGGGCTGCTGGCCGAGGAGGTGGTGGTCGTCCTGGGCGGCGGAGTGCTGGCGGCCCGCCCTCCACTGCTGATGGACGGCATCGTCCACCGTCTCACCGCCGCCGCGCCGAAGGCCGTACCGCACGTGGTCACCGTGCCCCCGGTGCTGGGCGCGGCCCTACTGGGCCTGGACCGGGTCGCGGCGTCCGTTCGGGCCCGCGCGCGGTTGCGGGAACACTACGGAGCGGACGTCAATCAGCGGACAGAAAACTGACCCAAGTCAGCTGGAATACGGACAGAAACCCACCCGGTGTCGCTCTTTTGTCAGCGGTACCGCACCGGGAACCAATGAGGAGCAGCCCGGCGTGATAGCACGGAGGAGGCGCGTCTGGGTTGCGGTCAGGGCAAGATCGTAAGAATCACTAGGTAGATGTCAGTCCTGGTGTCCATACTGGCTGGCTGAGAAGAGTTGTTCCCTCAGGGCCGAGAGGGGGCGATGCGCGGTCAGCGCCCATGGGGGAGGGTCAGGGTGACACATACGCCAACCACCGGTAGCGCGGTGTCGGGGCCCGCATGGCTGCCCGGCCCGCGCCGGGCCGCGTGGGCCGAGAGCGTCGACCGGCTGCGGGACGCGGCGACCACCGAACCGGGACGGCTGCGGATCATCGGGGCGGTACTGGCCGTGCTGGTCGTGGCGTTCGGCGCGGTGGCGGCGTGGCAGATCAGCGCGCGGTCCTCGGCCGCCCGGGATGTCGCCACCCGCAGCGAGCCGCTGAGCGCCGACGCTGCCGAGATCTACCGTTCGCTGGCGGACGCCAACACCACGGCGGCGGGCGGCTTCCTGGTCAGCGGCCAGGAGCCCGCGGCGGTGCTGCGGCGCTACCAGGACGATGTGCACACCGCGGCCCAGCTGATTGCCAACGCCGCGGCCAACAGCCAGGGGTCGGCCGACACCCAGACCCAGGTGACCCTGCTCAACGAGCAACTGCCGGTGTACACCGGCCTGGTGGAGACCGCACGCGCCAACAACCGGCAGGGCCTGCCGCTGGGCGGCGCCTATCTGCGGTACGCCAACGACCAGATGAGCGGCACCCTGCTGCCGGCCGCGCAGAAGCTCTACCAGGTCGAGACCGGCCGCCTGCACGATGACTACGCGGCCGCCAAGTCACTGCCCTGGGCCGCCTGGGGGCTCGGCGTCATCGCCCTGACGGGCCTGGCGTGGACGCAGCGGCGTACGTACCTGCGCACCAACCGGGTGTTCAACCCGGGGATGCTGGCGGGCACGGCGGCGGCCGGGCTGGCGCTGGTGTGGCTGGTGGTCGGTCACACGGTGGCCCGTGCGGACCTCGGCGACTCCTGGGACCACGGTGGCAAGTCCCTCCAGGTCCTCAACCAGGCGCGGATCGGCGCCCTGCAGGCCCGGGGCAACGAGAACCTGACGCTGGTCGCGCGCGGCGCGGGCGCCGCGTACGAGGACACGTACGAGAAGGGCATGGCCACGCTGGACGGGCCGCGCGGGCAGAAGGGCGCGGGCGGCCTGCTGTCCCAGGCGCTCTCGCTCGCCGACGACCCCGGGGGCCGCACACCGGTCCAGCAGGCGGTCGACGGGGTGGCCCAGTGGCGGTCCCGGCACGCCGTCGCCAACGGCGATGACACGGGCGGCGATTACAACTCCGCGCTGGCGTACGTCATCGGTGGCAAGGACTCCTCCGGCAAGGAGATCACGCAGACCACCGGGCAGTCCTTCGACACGGTGGACAAGGGCCTGCAGCAGGCGCTCGACCATGAGACCGGCGAGTTCCAGCAGGCCGCGGGCGACGCACGGGACTCGCTGACCGGGCTGCCGGAGGGTGCCGCGGTGCTCGCGGTACTGGCCGCGGGGGGCGCGGTGCTGGGCATCGGCCGACGGCTCTCGGAGTACCGGTGAGCGGACGAGGGCAGCGAAGCGGAGAGGGGAGAGAGCCGATGAACGGATCGAGCGGTACCGGGAGGTCCTGGCGGCGCCTTCCCCGTCGACGTCCACGGCTGCGCGGCTGGGGAGGCGTCGCGGCCATGGCGGGTGCGTGTGCCGTCGCGCTCACCGCGACGGTGCTCCCCCTGCTGCCGTGCGACGCGGCATCCCAGGGCGCCGCGTCGCACGGCCCCGGTCTGGCACGGGCCCAGCAGGCCTCGGTGGATGACTCGTGCGCGCATCCGGAGGCGAGCCTGCGCCCGTCGTCGGCGTCCGGGGACGCGGTGCGGCGGATCCAGCAGCGCGGCTATCTGACCGTCGGCGTCGACCAGAACAGCTATCTGTGGGGATACCGGGACCCCGAGACCGGCCAGATCGTCGGCTTCGACATCGACCTGGTCAAGGCCATCGCCAAGGACATCCTCGGCAGCGACGCGAAGATCGTCTACAAGACGATCCCGACCGACCAGCGCATCACCGCCCTCCAGCAGCACTCGGTCGACATGGTGGTACGCACCATGTCCATCACCTGCACCCGGATCAAGCAAGTGGCCTTCTCCACCGCCTACTTCGAGGTCGGCCAGCAGTTGCTGGTGCCCAAGACCGGCACCAGCGTCACCGGCTTCGACGACAGCCTGGGCGGCAAGTCGGTCTGCGCGGCCTCCGGTTCGACCGCCGAGACGCTGTTGGACAGCGAACCGCACGGTTCGCACCTGCTCCGCGTGCCCAACCAGCTGGACTGCCTGGTACGACTGCAACTGGGACAGGTCGACGCGGTGTTGACGGACAACGCCCTCGCCGCCGGTCAGGCCGCCCAGGACCCCGCCGTACACCTGATCGGCCAGCCGCTCACCCAGGAGACATACGGCGTGGCGATGAACCTGGGGGACACGGACCTGGTACGCCGGGTGAACAAGGTATTGGACGACTACCGCGCGGGGGGTGCCAACAGCCCCTGGATGCAGGCGTACGACAAGTGGCTGGCGCACAACCTGCCGGGCGTGACCGGCCCTCCGGCGCCGGTCTACAAGGACTGAGGCGAGAGGTGTGACAGCGGTGCGCGGCACAGGACCAAGAGGGGAGTTCGATGGCGGCAGCGGGGCCTAGTGGCCCGGTGATGAGCCGGGAGGAGGTGGACCGCGCACTCGCGCGGCTCGGCTCGGAGTACGAGGCCATCGAGTCCTCGCTGCTCGCCCTCCAGGACCATGCGGGCCGCAGGCTGCTCGAAGGAGCCGAGTTGACCGGCGAGACGAAGGAGCGGTGGGCCGCCGCCGAGCCCGCCATCCCGCTGCTGTGGGCGCACTTCGACGCGTACGGCACCGCGCTGCGCGCCGCCCGTGAGCTGCGCGGCCGACGCCGTTGGCCCTCCCCCGGCGATCTGGCGGAGCTGACGGATCTGCTGCGCGGGTCCGGTGTCACGGTCTCCGGCGGCGCGCTGCCGGATCTGGCGCGCACGCTGACCGGCCCGGCCAGATTGAGCGAGCAGATCAGCCTGGAACGGCTCGTGGAACGGATGAACGGCTGGTACGAGCAGATCATCGAGGTGGTCTCGGCCTCCGACGCGGTCTGGTCCGCGCTCCCCGCCCGTATCGATCTGCTCTCCGCCGAGGCCCAGCGGGTCCGGTCGCTGGCCCGCTCGGTCGGTGTGACGCCCGGCGAGCACCCGTCCGGGGACGATCTGGAGCGGTTGGTCGCCGATCTCGCCGCGCTGCGCGCCGAGGTGGTGGCCGATCCGCTCGCCTTCTGGCTGACGCCCAGGGGCAGCGGCGGCGGCCGCCCCGACACCGGCCGTTATGAACGCGCCGAGCACGAGCTGGAGGACATCCGCCGCGAGGTCGAGGCGGTGCTGCACGTACGGGACGACGCCGAGCACCGGCTGCTGCGGCTGCGCGATGTGCTCTCGCGGGCCGACCGTACCCTCACCGAGGCGCGGGCCGCGCGCGGTGAGGTGCTGGCGAAGATCGCCGCGTCCGAGGTCCCCGCGGTCAACGGCCCGGCCGCCGCGCTGCGCGAGCAGTTGGCGGCCGCCGCCGAGTACCACCGGGCGGGCCGGTGGCACCGGCTGTCGCCGCTGCTCGACGGCCTGGAGCAGCACGCGGACGAAGAACTCGACCGGGCTCGTGCCTCGTTGACCGCGGTGACCGCGCCGCTCGCGGTCCGGGCCGAGCTGCGCGGTCGGCTGGACGCGTACAAGGCGAAGGCGGCGCGGCACGGGATGGCGGAGGATCCGCTGCTCGTGGAGCGGTACGACCAGGCACGGCGGCTGCTGTGGAGCGCGCCGTGCGACCTGCGGGCGGCGGAGCACTCGGTGCGGCGCTACCAGCAGGCGGTCGCGGAAGTACTGGTGCCGGGACAAGGCGGTCCCTCGGACCGTGGAGGAGAAACCCGATGAAGTGTGGACGGCCGGGCTGCGACGGGACGTTGGAGGACGTCGGCGGCGGCGAGCTGTACTGCGATACCTGCGGGCTGGCGCCGGTGGCCGGTACCGGCGCTGGCACTGGCACTGGCACTGGCGGAACCGGAAGTTCCGTCGGGGCCATCCCGTCCGCCCGCAGCAGTGGCGGAAGCGGTGCGTCCGCGCGTACCTCGGGGGCCACCTCGTCGCGTTCGTCGTCCTCCCGGCGGTCGGTCTCCGGGCGGTTGTCGGGAGCCACCTCCGGCCGCTCGGTGTCGGTGCGCAGCTCGCGGTCCGGCAGCAGTGGTTCGGCGCGCGGCAGGCTCGGCGCGGGGCTGGTGTCGGTGCCGACGATTCCGCGGCCCGATCCGCGGGCCGCGGTGCTGGCGAACCCGGAGGTTCCGGAGCGGAAGCGGTACTGCAGCAAGTGCGAGGCGCAGGTGGGCCGTTCGCGCGGCGACCGGCCCGGCCGCACCGAGGGTTTCTGTACGAAGTGCGGCAACCCGTACTCGTTCACCCCCAAGCTGCGCGCGGGCGATGTGGTGCACGGGCAGTACGAGGTGGTCGGCTGTCTCGCGCACGGCGGCCTGGGCTGGATCTATCTGGCCGTCGACCGGGCGGTCAGCGACCGCTGGGTGGTGCTCAAGGGCCTGTTGGACACCGGGGACGAGGACGCGCTGGCCGCGGCCGTCTCCGAGCGGCGGTTCCTCGCCGAGATCGAGCACCCCAACATCGTCCGCATCTACAACTTCGTCGAACACCTCGACCAGCGCACCGGCACCCTCGACGGCTACATCGTCATGGAGTACGTGGGTGGCAAGTCGCTGAAGGAGATCGCCAACGACCGGCGGGCCGCCGACGGGCGGCGCGAACCGCTGCCGGTCGACCAGGCGATCGCCTACGGTATCGAGGCGCTTGAGGCGCTCGGCCATCTGCACAGCCGCAACCTGCTGTACTGCGACTTCAAGGTGGACAACGCGATCCAGCAGGAGGACCGGCTCAAGCTCATCGACATGGGCGCGGTCCGCCGGATGGACGACACGGACAGCCCGATCTACGGCACCATCGGCTATCAGGCGCCCGAGGTCGCCGAGGTCGGCCCGTCCGTCGCCTCCGACCTCTACACGGTGGCCCGTACCCTCGCCGTGCTCACCTTCGACTTCCAGGGCTACACCAACGTCTTCGCGGACAGCCTGCCCGACCCGGAGCACATCGAGGTCTTCTCCCGGTACGAGTCCTTCTACCGGCTGCTGGTGCGTGCCACCGACCCCGATCCCGGGCGGCGGTTCGCCTCGGCGGACGAGATGGGTGAGCAGCTGACGGGTGTGCTGCGCGAGGTCGTGGCACTGCGTACGGGCACGCCGCGCCCGGCACTGTCGACGCTGTTCGGACCCGAACTACGGGTGGTCGACACCGAGTTGGTCGCACCACGCGAGGGAGAGGTGTCCTCGCTGGGTGCGCGGCCGCTGCCCGCCGGGCTGCTCCGCGTACCACGCCAGGGGCGCCCGGCGGCGAGCGCGGGTGGCGCTGCCGCGCGGGGCCGACTCCCCGCCACCGCGGGGGTCGGCGCGCCGATGTCCGCGGGCGGCGCATCCCCGTACACCGTGCCGAGCGGTACCGGCCCCTCCGCGCAGGGACAGGCCGTACCGGGCCAACTGCCGCCCGCTGCGGAAGCGGAAGTCTTCGGCCCCGACTCCCCGCACATGGTCGGCGGGACCGGCCCTTCGGCCCAGGGCGCCCAGCGCTGGATCGTCGCCGGGCTCGACGCGAGCGCGGCCGCGCTCGCGCTGCCGGTGCCGCTGGTGGATCCGGGCGACCCCAACGCCGGTTTCCTGGCCGGTCTGCTCGCGGCGGCGCCCGCCGAGTTGATCGCGGCGCTGGGTGCGGCGCCGACCGACTCGGTGGAGAAGCGGCTGCGTGAGCTGCGGGCCCGGCTGGAGATGGAGGACCGGGGAAACGCCGCGCATGCCCTGACGGCGTTGGAGGAGCAGCACCCGGACGACTGGCGGGTGGTGTGGTACCGCGGGCTCTGGGCGCTCACCGAGGGCGACCACGAGACCGCGGCGCTCGCCTTCGACGCGATCTACGACGCGTTCCCCGGCGAGTCCGCGCCGAAGCTGGCGCTCGGCATCTGCGCCGAGGTGCTGGGCCAGTTGGACAACGCCGCCGAGTACTACGGGCTGGTGTGGACGACCGACCAGGCGTACGTCAGCGCGGCGTTCGGCCTCGCCCGGGTGCGGCTCGCGGCGGGCGACCGGACCGCCGCCGTACGGGCCCTGGAGTCGATCCCCGAGTCCTCGATCCACTACATCGCGGCCCGGGTGGCCGCGATACGCGCCCGCCTGCGCGCCCGCTCCCCCCACGACCCGCTGCTCGACGACCTGACGGCCGCCTCCGCACAGGTGGAGAAGCTGGGCGCCCTGGGGCTGGACGCAGTCCGCCGCGAGGAGCTGGCCACCGAGGTGTTGGGTGGTGCCCTCGACTGGGTGTTGGCGGGCCGGCACGGTACCCCGAGCGGTACGGTGCAGGTCGCCCTGCTGGGCAATGCCGTCGAGGAACAGGAGCTGCGCTTCGGGCTGGAGCGCTCGTACCGCGTCCTGGCCCGGCTCGCCCAGCGTGGCGAGGAAAGGATCGAACTGGTGGAGCGGGCCAACCGCTTCCGCCCCCGGACGTGGGTGTAGCCAATGCCGCAACTGACCGTCTGCCCGTCCTGCTCCGAACGGCTGGAACCCGAGGACAAGTTCTGCGGCAACTGCGGCACGAATCTCGCCGCCGCGGCGGACGCGCCCGCCGCGCCCGAGCCCGGACCGGCGCGTAAGCCGTGGCAGCCGCCGTCCGCCCCGGACGGCGCGCTCGTCGCGCCGCGCGCCGGGGAACCGGCCGCCGAGACGGCCGCCCGCGACCCGTACGGCCACCAATCCGAGCGGCCGGCGACGGGATACAGCCCACCGCCACCCCGCCAGGGGTCGGCGGCGGCGCCCGGTGACTACGGGCTCGCGCCGCCCGAGCGGCCCGCGCCCGCCACCCCGTACCGCGCACCGCAGCCGGACCACTCGGCCGCCGGTGTGGTGCCGCGGGCCGGAGCCATGGACCCGCGCGAGGTGCTGCTCGCCGAAGCGGACGCCGGGGCCCGGATGTGCGTGGCGTGCGGCACCGGCGCCGTTGACGCCGACGGCTACTGCGAGCACTGCGGCCATGCGCAGCCGCGCGAACGCGACCACATGGAGCAGCGGCTGGCCGGGGTGGCCGCGGTGACCGACCGGGGTCTGCGGCATCACCGCAACGAGGACGCCTTCGCGGTCTCCGAGATCGCGTTGCCGGACGGCACCCCCGCGGTCATCGCGGTGGTCTGCGACGGTGTGTCCTCGGCGGCCCGCCCCGACGAGGCCTCCGCCGCCGCGTCCCAGTCGGCGAACGCGTCGCTGCGTTCCGCGCTCGCGGACGGCATCGCACCGCGCGAGGCGATGCACGAGGCGCTGCTCACCGCCGCCGAGTCGGTCAACTCCCTTGCCGAGGGCCATGAGTCGGACCCGGGCCACAACGCCCCGGCGTGCACCTGCGTGAGCGCCATCACCGCCGGTGATCTGCTCACCGTCGGCTGGATCGGTGACAGCCGCGCGTACTGGATCCCGGACGACCGCACCGGCCAGCAGCCCGCCCGGCTCACCGAGGACGACTCCTGGGCGGCCCGGATGGTCGAGGCGGGGCTGATGTCCGAGGCCGAGGCGTACGCGGACGCACGGGCCCATGCGATCACCGGCTGGCTCGGCGCGGACGCCGTGGAACTCGATCCGCACACCGCTTCCTTCCAGCCCGACCGGCCGGGTGTGGTGGTGGTGTGCACCGACGGGCTGTGGAACTACGCGGAATCCGCTGCCGAGTTGGCCGCGGTGGTTCCGGCCGACGCGCGAAGCCATCCGCTGCGGTGCGCGCGGACACTGGTCGGGGTCGCGCTCGACGGAGGCGGCCACGACAACGTGACGGTCGCGGTGCTGCCGTTCCCGGCGCCGGAGCTGGGCTGACCACGCCATGCCCGCGCACCGATCCGTACACCGCTGCTCGCTGATGAGCCACATGCTGACAAAAGGCGTCAAGGAGCCCGTCGATGGCCAATTTCTCGAAGTCGCACGTCCCGCAGTTCACCGCCGAGGTCTACCAGAACGAATACCTGCCGGAAGGCGCCAGTGAGGTCAACGCGATCGTCACGGTGACCTCCACCGGCGGCGGCACGACTGGCAGGCAGCCGGGGCCCAGCGGGTCGAGCGCCGCCGTGGTGATCATGGTGGACTGTTCCGGGTCGATGGACTATCCGCCGACCAAGATGCGCAACGCCCGGGACGCGACGGCCGCCGCGATCGACACCATCCGCGACGGTGTGGCGTTCGCGGTGGTCGCGGGCACCCACAAGGCCGAGGAGGTCTACCCCGGCAACGGGCGGGTGGCGATCGCCGACCCCGCCACCCGCGAACAGGCCAAGCAGGCGCTGCGCAAGCTCAAGCCGAGCGGTGGCACCGCGATCGGCACCTGGCTGCGACTCGCCGACCGGCTGCTGTCATCGGCCGACGTCGCGATACGTCACGGGATCCTGCTGACCGACGGCCGCAACGAGCATGAGAAGCCGGAGGAGTTGCGGGCCGCCCTGGACGCCTGCGCCGGCCGGTTCACCTGCGACTGCCGTGGTGTGGGCACCGACTGGGAGGTCAAGGAGGTCACCGGGATCGCCTCGGCGCTGCTCGGCACCGCCGACATCGTCGCCGACCCCGCCGGTCTCGAAGCGGACTTCCGGCGGATGATGGAGACCGCGATGGGCAAGGAGGTCGCGGATGTCAGCCTGCGCCTGTGGACCCCGCAGGGCACGCGGATCAAGTACGTGAAGCAGGTAGCGCCCACGGTGGAGGACCTCACCGACCGCCGCGTCGAGGCGGGGCCGCGGGCCGGTGACTATCCGACCGGTTCCTGGGGCGACGAGTCGCGCGACTACCACGTCTGTGTGGAGGTGCCGCCCGCCGGTGTCGGCCAGGAGATGCTGGCGGCACGGGTATCGCTGGTGCTGCCGTCCGGCGACGGCGGCGCGCCGCAGGTGTTGAGCCAGGGCCTGGTGCGCGCCGTGTGGACCGACGACATGACCGCCTCCACCAAGATCAACGCCCAGGTCGCGCACTACACGGGCCAGGCCGAACTGGCCCAGGTGATCCAGCAGGGCCTGGAATTCCGCAAGGCGGGCGATCTCGACTCGGCCACCGCCAAGCTGGGGCGGGCGGTGCAACTCGCGGCGGAGTCGGGCAATGAGGACACCGCGAAGCTGCTGGCCAAGGTGGTGGATGTGGTCGATGTGGCGACAGGTACTGTGCGGCTGAAGCAGAAGGTCGCGGACGCCGACGAGATGACCCTGGAGACGCGTTCCACAAAGACCGTGCGAGTGAAGAAGTAGGCACCTGGGCACGCTTGGGTGCGATGGGAGGGGGACTCACCGACATGCCGACCTGTCCTAACGGCCACCAGTCGCAGAGCGACGACTGGTGCGAGGTGTGCGGGCTGCGCATGTCCGCGCCCGCGACCGGCCCTGGCGTGCCCGCACCTCCCCCGCCATCCGCCCGCTCCACCGCCGCGCTCGACCCGGACGCGACCGTGGCCGCCGAGTCCTGCCCGAGCTGCGGCACGCTGCGCGAAGGCCAGGCGGCGTTCTGCGAGGAGTGCCGCTACAACTTCCTCAGCCACACCGTTTCGTCGTTCCCGCCGCCTCCACCCGCGGCGCCGTACGCCCGTCTCAACTACCCACCGCCGTACGAGCGGACGAGCTCACGCCCCTCGCAGATGAACCGTCCCGCCGAACCGCTGTCGCCGGACGCCACGGTCGCCGGCGAGACCGAGGTCGGTGGCGACGGCGGTGACTTCCTGCTGTCCCCGCCGAGCGGCGGCGGTAGGTCCACGTCGGAAGCCTCCGCGGCGTTCGAACCACCGGTACGGCACGAGGAGTCCGAGGGGCCGGGCTCCGGGGCCACGGAGTCAGCGGATCCGGCGACCGCCAGCTGGACGGCGATCGTGGCCGCCGACCGCGAGTACTTCACGGCGATGATGGCGCGCAGCGAATCCGACGGCGCGGGGCTGTACTTCCCCACGTACTCGCCTGAGCAGTACGTTCCGCTCACCAGCGCCCAGGTGACCGTCGGCCGCCGCAGGCACAGCACCGGTGAGGCCCCGGACATCGACCTGTCCCGTCCGCCGGAGGACCCCGGCGTCTCCCACAAGCACGCCGTACTGGTCCGCAAACCGGACGGCGGCTGGTCGGTGATCGACCAGGACTCGACCAACGGCACCACGGTCAACGGCGGCGCTGACCCCATCGCCCCGTTCCAGCCGGTCGACTTGGCCGACGGTGACCGGGTGCACGTCGGCGCATGGACGACGATCACCCTGCGCCGCGGTTAGGGCGGTTGGGGGGCTTGCCCCGTGGGGTCTGTGGGCTTGCCCCAAGAAAGAGATTTCCGCCGCACCGGCGAGCAACCACGTCGTCGTGGCCCGACGGTGCCGAACCGGCCGCACCCCCTCGAAAGCGCGCCGGACAAGCTAGCGCAGCGACCACGTGTGCGGGCCGTCGGGGGAGTCCAGCCAGGCCCATTGGCGCGAGCCCGCGATGGTGACGCCGAAGCGTTCCCGTTCCGGATAGCGCTCGCGGCACCAGATGTCGTAGGTCTCCTCGACCAGCGCCCACAGATCGCGGGGCCCGGCGACCAGCACCGTGCCGTCGCGCTGTGCGCGGGCCGCGCAGCCGTCGGGCGCGGTGAGCGCCACACCACGGCCGCCGAACGCCCAGTTGACGTCCACCTCGCCTGCCGCCAGGGCGAGGACGAACCGGAAGACATCGTCGTCCAGCACCCACGGCGGGGTGTGGGTGCCGCGCACCCGCTCGCCCGCCCCGACCGGCTCGGGCGCCGGGCGCTGCGGAGCGCCCTGCCCCCGTAGCGAGACGAAGTACGCGGGTGTGCGCAGGAAGCGGCCCTCGGCGTACGTGGCGTCGGCGACGCGCAGCGCGACCAGACCGTCCGCGATCGGCGCCAGCACCATGCCGCCCGGTTGGCACTGCCGCAGCCATGCGGCGGGCACCGAGGACAGCTCGCAGGTGGCCATGATCCGGTCGAACGGAGCACGTTCATGACAGCCCAGCGCGCCGTCCCCGGTGAGCACCGTGACCTCCCCGCGTCCCTCGGGCCGCGGACCGAATCCGGTGGCCGCCAGATGGTCGCGGGCCGCGTCGGTGATCTCCTCGTCGAGATCGACGGTGGTGACGGCCGGGCCGCCGAGGCGGTGGGCGAGCAGTGCCGCGTTGTAACCGGTCCCGGTACCAATCTCCAGTACCGTCTGCCCCTCTCGCACCTCCAACGCCTCCAGCATCGCGGCCATCAGTGACGGCTGGCTGCTGGAGGAGACCAGCACGCCCTCGTGGACCCGGGTGACCAGCGGTATGTCGTCGTAGGCCCCGGACAGCCAGCGGATCCGGCGGCGCGGGTCGGGGTCGTCCGCGGACAGCCGGTCCCAGCCCCGGCCACCGGGGTACGGGCGGTAGTAGTAGGGCACGAAGACATGCCGCGGCACCTGCTCGAACGCCGCTCGCCACGCCGGGTCACGCAGCATCCCGGCATCCATGATCCGCCGTACCAACCGCGCCCGGAGCATTTCCGCGGTGTGCGCCCAACGGTCCGACTCCACACTTCCACTGTGGTACCTGCGGACCTACGACCCAAGTCGTCCGCCGGGTCATCTGCGACCATGGAGGGACGCCGCGAATCGGAAAGCCATGGCAAGGAAGGTTTCAGTGACCGAGATCCCGCGCGGAACGGTACAGCAGCAGACGTTCTTCGACGCCGTCGGCGGTGAGCCGACCTTCCGCCGTCTGGTGCGCCGCTTCTACGAAGGGGTGGCGGGCGACCCGATCCTGCGCCCGATGTATCCCGAGGAGGACCTCGGCCCGGCGGAGGAGCGCCTCACGCTGTTCCTCATGCAGTACTGGGGCGGTCCGCGCACCTACAGCGAGAACCGCGGGCATCCCCGGCTGCGGATGCGGCACGTCCCGTTCCAGGTCAACCGGGCCGCCCACGACGCATGGCTCGCCCATATGCGCGACGCGGTCGACGACCTGCACCTGTCCCCCGAGCACGAGCGCCAGCTCTGGGACTACCTCGTGTACGCCGCCAACTCCATGATCAACACCACCGACTAGCACCGCTGCCCTTTTTCCGGGGCGGCACCCGGGCCTCCGGCTCGCGTTGGCCGGTTACGTTGCCCTTTTCCGGGGGTTTTCCCGGGCGCGCCCCAGCCCCCGCTCGACGACGTCGGCTGCCGCACTTCGCCGGAGGCGGCCATTCCGGCGCCCCCGCAGGGACCCGCGCCGAGCGGCGGGCTGACCGCCAACGCCGAAGATCCGCCGGAAGGGCGCTAAACCGGGGTGACCGCCAGCCCGATCCCGGTCGTACGGCGCACCAAGATCGAACCGTACGGGGTGCCCAGCCGCAGCCAGGGGCCGGACGCGAACAGCGCGGCGCTCTCCGCACCCGCCGAACCACCGGGCCCGGCCGAAACCCGCACCGGCCGAAGGAATCCCAGCGCGTGCGCGGCATGCACCGCGCGGAGCGGCAAAGCGGTGTCGCCGAGGTGGCGCGACCAGATCTCCTCGGCGAGCGTGTCGAGTTCACCGCGGGTGCGCCTCTGCGGTTCCAACGCCTCGGTACGGGCGCGGAATTCGGCGATGATGCGGGCCGCGGCCGCCCTCAACTGCTCCGCGTCGAGCTCGGCGATCCGCTGCCAACCGCCGCGCGGAGGCAGCACACCGGCCCAGGACGGCCCGGTCACCCCCGGCGGGACGGCGGCCACGGCCGCCGACTCGTCGACACCGTCCAGGAGTTGGCCAGCCGAGACCGTCACATCGAAAGCGTACGACTCGGCGAGTGCGCCGGTGCGTACCGCCAGTACGCCGCCGAACGGCGGCTGGCCGAAGACCGCGAGCGCCGAGCCCGCCGCCTGCAGCCGAACCACCGCCGCCTTGTCCCAGCGGACCAGCCGGACCAGGAAGGCGGCGAGATCCGCCGCCTCCCCGGTGTCAGCCAGCCGTACCCGGCCGGGGAGCGCCGTCATACGGCGACGGCCTCCTCAGCCTGGTCGTCCTCGAGATACGCCTCCAGGAACCCGCGCTCCTCGGCCGTGATCCGACGCGGCCGCCCCGCGGCGAGGTCGTAGGGCACCACGACGGTCATCGCCCGTACGTACACCTGCTCCTCGTCCTTGACCTCGTACGAGTAGCGGACCGAGGCCGCGCTGATCTTCGTCACCCAGGTCTCGACGGTCACCGGCTCGTACCGGTGGACCAGCGGGCGCAGGTAGTCGATCTCATGGCGGGCGACCACGGACCCCCCGGAGAAGGAGTCACTGCCTTCGCCGGGTGCCAGGCGGAACGTCAGGTCGATCCGTGCCTCCTCCAGGTAGCGGAGGAAGACCGCGTTGTTGACATGGCCGAAGGCGTCCATGTCCGACCAACGCAGCGGACAGCGGTAGATATGGCGGGCCATCCCCCAGTCCGTCCCTCAGCCCCGGGTGAGCTTCTTGTAGGTGGCACGGTGCGGACGAGCCGCCTCCGGGCCAAGCCGCTCGATCTTGTTCTTCTCGTACGACTCGAAGTTGCCCTCGAACCAGAACCACTTGGAGTTGCCCTCGTAGGCGAGGATGTGGGTGGCGATCCGGTCCAGGAACCAGCGGTCGTGGGAGACGACCACCGCGGCGCCCGGGAACTCCAGCAGCGCGTTCTCCAGCGAGGAGAGCGTCTCCACGTCGAGGTCGTTGGTCGGCTCGTCGAGCAGCAGCAGGTTGCCGCCCTGCTTGAGGGTGAGCGCGAGGTTGAGGCGGTTGCGCTCACCACCGGAGAGCACGCCCGCGGGCTTCTGCTGGTCCGGGCCCTTGAAGCCGAACGCGGACACATAGGCCCGGGACGGCATCTCGACCTGGCCGACGTTGATGTAGTCCAGTTCGTCGGAGACGACGGCCCACAGCGTCTTCTTCGGGTCGATGTTGGCGCGGCTCTGGTCGACGTAGGAGATCTTGACCGTCTCACCGACCTTGATCTCGCCGGAGTCCGGGGTCTCCAGGCCCTGGATCATCTTGAACAGCGTGGTCTTGCCCGCACCGTTCGGCCCGATGATGCCGACGATGCCGTTGCGCGGCAGGGTGAACGACAGGTCGTCGATGAGGACCTTGTCACCGAACGCCTTGGAGAGGTTGTTCACCTCGACCACGACACTGCCCAGCCGCGGGCCCGGCGGGATCTGGATCTCCTCGAAGTCCAGCTTCCGCATCTTGTCCGCCTCGGCGGCCATCTCCTCGTAACGCGCCAGACGCGCCTTGGACTTGGCCTGCCGCCCCTTGGCGTTGGAGCGGACCCACTCCAACTCCTCCTTGAGGCGCTTCTGCCGCTTGGCGTCCTTCTGGCCCTCGACCTTGAGGCGGGACGCCTTCTTCTCCAGGTACGTGGAGTAGTTGCCCTCGTACGGGTGGGCGCGGCCGCGGTCGAGCTCGAGGATCCACTCGGCGACGTTGTCCAGGAAGTACCGGTCGTGGGTGACGGCGACGACGGTACCGGCGTACTTGGCCAGGTGCTGCTCCAGCCACTGCACGGACTCGGCGTCCAGGTGGTTGGTGGGCTCGTCGAGCAGCAGCAGGTCGGGGGCCTCCAGCAGCAGCTTGCAGAGCGCGACCCGGCGCTTCTCACCACCGGAGAGGTTGGTGACCGCCCAGTCACCGGGCGGGCAGCCCAGCGCGTCCATGGCCTGCTCAAGCTGGGCGTCGAGGTCCCAGGCGTTGGAGTGGTCGAGCTGCTCCTGGAGCTTGCCCATCTCCTCCAGCAGCGCGTCGGAGTAGTCGGTCGCCATCAGCTCGGCGATCTCGTTGAACCGGTCGAGCTTGGCCTTGGTCTCGGCCACGCCGTCCTGGACGTTCTCCAGCACGGTCTTGGTCTCGTCCAGCGGCGGCTCCTGGAGCAGCATGCCGACCGAGTACCCGGGCGAGAGGAACGCATCGCCGTTCGAGGGCTGCTCAAGACCAGCCATGATCTTGAGCACGGTCGACTTACCGGCTCCGTTCGGGCCCACGACGCCGATCTTCGCTCCGGGCAGGAAGCTCAGGGTCACATCGTCGAGGATCACCTTGTCGCCGTGCGCTTTACGCGCCTTGCGCATGGTGTAGATGTACTCAGCCAACAGAAACCGTCCGGCAGATGTGGGAGTGGGCAGATACACCCCATCTTGCCGTACGCACGCTGCACCGCGAAAACGTGATCCGGGCGGCGGGGTGGCCGCGGCCGCTTGGGGCGCCGGTTTCCGGGGCTGAGTACCGAAAACCCCGGCACACCGTTCGTGTGCCGGGGTCCGGCTTTCGGGACCGGATTACCGGTCAGTGATCACTGTCCGACCGGAGTCGACTTCCGCTTGCGGAGGAAGAAGACGGTGCCGCCGCCGATCACGACGAGCGCGACAGCCGCACCCGCGATGTACGGGGTGGCGTTGCTGCTACCGGTCTCGGCGAGGTTGCTGCCACCGGTCGACGTGCCGCCCGTCGAGGACGAGCTGGGCGCCGGAGACGGGGAGGAGCCGTTACCGCTACCGGCGGTCTTGCAGTTGAGGATGCCGCTGAAGGTCTTCGAGAAGCCCTTCGGGCCGGTGATGCTGATCTTGTAGCTCTGGCCCTCCTTCACCGGCACGGTGATGGTCTGCGCCTTGCCCGCGGCGACCGTGTACTCCTTGCCCGCGAGCTGGAAGGTGAAGGCCTCGTCGCCCTTGTTGGTGGCGGTCACGTCCACGCCGCCCTTGGCGCAGTCGACCATGGCGGACAGCGCCGGGATCGCACCCTGCTTGGCCCAGGTCGCGGTGGCCTGCGCGGTGACCGTGCTGTCGCTGGAACCGGCCAGGATCTGGACCTGGCTCACCTTGTACTGGCCCACGCCGGTGAAGACGCGGCCGACCGGGACCTTGGTGGTCGCCTGCACGGTCAACGCGGCGTTGCCGTCCGGCGTACCGGCCGGAACGTTGAAGTACAGCTGCGAACCGTCGGTCGCGGTGGTGACCGGCTTGCCGTTCTTGTCGACCACCTTCACGCCGGTGGCCGCACCCTGCGGGGCGAGGCTGACCTGCGCGGTGCTGGCGTCGGTGTGCACGGTGACCGGGCCGATGCGGTTGCCGGACTTACCCGAGACGGCGGGCGGCGTGAGGGTCAGCGACGCCTGGGGCTCGGCGCTGCTCTGCGCGTTCTTGTAGAGGTAGTCGGCCAGCTTCTCGGCGTCGGGGTTGTTCGCGGTGACCGACGACGATGCGGTGTCCATGTGGTCCGAGTACCGCCAGATGGCGACCTGCGTACCGGCGGCGGCGAGCTGCGGCGAGAGCGACGCGGCGCCCGCCTTCTTCGCCAGCGCGTTGAGGTCGTTCACCTGCGGGTAGGAGTTCTGCAGGATCCACTTGATCTTGCCCGCGTCAGGGTTGGCGCCCAGCGAGGAGGCGCCCCAGGAGACTTCCTGGTATTTGGCGCTGTCCTGCGTGGGGTTGTGGATGTCGATGCAGTACGTCTGGATGGAGCCGCCGTCGTCGACCGACATGTCGAACAGACCGGCACCAACCTGCTGGTCGTGGCCGTTCTCGTGAATGGTGGCCGCGTCGTAGGTCTTGAGATTGCCAAGCGTGGCGGTGGCGCCGCCGGCAGCCGGGTCGGAACCGTCCGCGACCGCCGACCCCGCGCCGACGATCGAACCCGCTGCTACCAGTCCGGATGCCAGCACAGCAGCGGCAAGGCGGGCAGTACGCCGCCTCCCTACAGTGAACATGGATTTCCCCTCCGGGCGAGACAGAAGTGTCGAGGGGCCCGTCTCGCCAGCCAGATCCGATCCCCCGTGGCTACTCGACGGATCCTAGGAACCAACGGCACCAGCACCACCGCTAATCCCTTTCGATAACCGATCCGAATCTGAATCGTTATCCAAATCGCGCATAGACCTGGAATTATCGATAAATCTTCTGGACGACTTCACCGCAGCTATTTCCTTAGAATTGCGGCGAATGACTGCCAAATTCCGCGCCACAACCCTCACCGCTTTATCTCGTGATGAAGGGGACGATCATGGACCGAAACTGCTGATCCGGACGTTCAGAACGGTGCGAGCTCAAGCTGCGCGACATCCGCCTGCGCGGCTTCGGTCTGCGGGGGTCCGGCCTGCGCGGCTTCGGCTGGGGCTTGTTCCCGGGCTGCCGCCGCTGGTTCCGTAGCGGATTCCGGCCGCTGTTCGGCCGACTCCGGGCGGGACTTGACCACCCGTCGGAAGGCCGACGTCCCCCGACTGAGGTCATGACCAACCGTCACCGCGTCGATGTCCGCCGATACGAAGCTGTGCCCCTTGTCCTCCCGCTCCCGCACCCGTAGCCGCCCCCGCACGACCAGGGGTTCACCGATCCCCACCGATGCCGCCACGTTCTCGCCCAACGACCGCCATGCCCAGACGGTGTAGAAGCTCGTATGTCCGTCGGTCCACCGCTCCCCCGCGCGGTCGTAGCGCCGTTCCGTCGTCGCCAGCCGGAACCGCGTTACCGGCGCCCCCGTCGACGTCACCTTCAACTCCGGCCGCGTAGCCGCGTTTCCGACCACCGTCACCAGCGTCTCGCCCATGCTCATGGCTCTGTCCTCCCCTTCGTCTGCCGAGTCGTTGAGGACAGGTTGCACCCGGCGGGAAGGCGCGTGCCGCGACGGCCTGAAATCTGTGGAGCACCGGCCGATTGTGGATAACTCGCCCACCCGAAAGTGTGGTTCACCGCTCCCGCGCACACGGGAGGCAACCGCGCCGCTCCCTCGTCAGCGCCCCGCCACCACCCCGTAGCGCTCCCGTACCTCGCGGTACCGCAGCAACTCGGCGGCCATGGACTCAAGCACCAGCGCCTGACCGCAGTCCGCCGCGGCGTCCCGCAGCCGCGCTTCCGTACACCGCCCGAAGCGCCGCGCGAGTCCGCGTCCCCCGACCCGACACATCCACGCCAGTACCGGCCCACCGAACGCGCCAACCGCCAGGGCCAGCAAGGAAATCCACACCGGGACCCCGAGCGCCCACACCGCGCTCGCCACCAGCCCCAGCGCCCCGGTCACCGCGAGCACCAGCAGCGTCCGCTGCACCGCAGCGGCGATGGACCACCACCGCGGACGCTCCCATTCCGCTTCCTTCGCCCGGGCCGCCGCCTCATCCAGCGCTTCGGGCAAGCCCCGCGCCCCCCGCCGCGCAGCCTCCCGTACCGCCTGCGCCCAGGGCTGCGGCAGCCCTTCCGCCGCCGCGTCGGCGATGGCCCGTACCGACTCCGCCACCACCGGCCGCGCCGCCAGCGGTGGCTCGTCACGCGTCTCGTCGGCGCCCTCCGCCACTGGACCGCGCCGACGCGCCAGCAGCCGCGGCCACGGCACCCCGCAGGCCCGTCCGGCGGCCGCGCTCCACTCCTGTTCCGCCGCCTGCCCCACCGCCGAGGCGCCCACCGCGTCCGCCAGCTGGTCCGCGAACGCCTCACACGCCGCATCCGTCAATCCGGCGGTGCGATCACCGATGTACACCGGCCGCAGCCGCGTCGCGGCCCGGTCGACATCCGCCGCCAACCGGCGGTTGGCGGCGCCGCGTTCGGCGACGAGCTGCCCGATCGCGGCCCGTACTTCGCCGACGCCCTCACCGGTGAGCGCCGAGGCGGCCAGTACGACCGCCCCCGCCTCGCCGTGCTCGCCCACCGCGATGCCGTCCTCGTCCAGCAGCCTGCGCAGGTCGTCCAACACCTGCTCGGCGGCGTACGCCGGGAGCCGGTCCACCTGGTTCAGTACGACGAGTGTGACGTCGGCGTGTCCGGCCATCGGCCGCAGATAGCGCTCATGCAGCACGGCGTCCGCGTACTTCTCCGGGTCGAGCACCCACACCACGACATCCACCAATTCCAGTAGCCGGTCCACCTGGTGGCGGTGGCCGAACGCGGCCGAGTCGTGGTCAGGCAGGTCGAGAAGCACCAGGCCCTCCACAGCGTCGCTGCGCGCCCCGTCCATCCCCAGCCGGGTATGGACACCGTCGAGCAGACTGCGGCGCGCGAAACGGGAGTTGTGCGGGATCCCCAGGCGGTCGAGCAACGGTTCTGCGCCGTGCGAATCCCAAACATAGGCAAGGGGTGAAGCGGTGGTCGGCCGCCGCACCCCGACCTCGGCGAGATCCAGCCCGGTCAGGGCGTTGAAAAGCGATGACTTACCGCTGCCGGTGGCCCCGGCGAGCGCGACGACCGTATGGCTCAGGGAGAGCCTGCGCCGCTCCGCCACCCGGTCCAGTAGCGCACCCGCGTCGGCCAGCGCGTCCGCCTCGACGCGGGTGCGGGACAGGCCCAGCAGTTCGCCCAGCGCATCGACCCGCTGTTGCAGCAGGTCGCCGGAGTTTCCCACAGCCGCTCGCACGATGGTCAGCTCACCTTCTGCAGTACGGAAAACGTGGCGATGAGGGCGGCCTGCTGGCGCGGAGACACGTCCAGGGCGTCGAGCGGGGCGAGCCGCAGCTCGTGTTCGGCCCGCAGCAACTCGTCGACTGCGGCGTCGAGTTCGTCCGCCGCGCGGTCGCGCATCCGCAGCGCGACGAGCGCGCCGAGCCGCTCGGCCAGTTGCTCTCCGGCGCCCCGGCCACGCCGTCCGCCCAGTAGCGCGACGCAGAGCAAAGCGGCGATGTCCTCGGGGTCGGCAGGCGCTCGCTCGCCGTCACGGGCAAAACGCACTTCCTCGTACGCGAGATCGGTGACCGCGGTACGCCAGCGCCGAACCGCCCCGGCGATACGTTCCGCCAGATCGCTTCCGCCCGCGGCCCCGTCCTGCGGCATGGGGAAGACCACATCGGCCGGGTCGCGCCGCCACCGCTCCGCCGCGGCCTCATCGGCCAGGTCAACCGCCGTACGCAGCAGCGCGGCGCACCCGTCGGCCAACGCGGTCTGCAACGCCTCGGGACCGCAGGCCGGATACCCGCGCCACCGCGCGAGTGCCGCGCCGCAGAGCACATCACCGCGCTCCACGGCCTCGGTGACCCGCTCGGCGGCGCAGCGGTACGCTCCGGCCACATGGCCGGTGAGCCGTACGACGGCCGCGTGTTGCGCCGCGGACGCCCCGGCGAGCGCGGGAATCCGTTTCCGCAGCGACTTCAGGACTCCGGTGGCGGTGCGGCGCGCCGCCGCATCACGGGCGGCGGCATCCTCCGCACAGTGCCGCAGCCATTCCCGCAGTCCGTGCACGGCGGTTCGCGGCAGCAGCCCGCCGCCGTCAGCCGACTCGGGCAGTTCGGGAACCGTGAACCGGGGGACGTCGCCGAGTCCGGCCTTCTTCAACAACGCGCCGTAGTGCCGCGAGACCTCGTCGGCGATCTGGTGCGGCACCCGGTCCAGTACGGTGCCCAGCGCCACGTCGTACTCCTTGGCCGAACGCAGCAGATGCCAGGGAACCGCGTCCGCGTAGCGGGCGGCCGTGGTGACGAGGATCCAGATATCGGCGGCGCAGAGGAGTTGGGCGGCGAGTTCGCGGTTGGCGGCGACGAGCGAGTCGACGTCGGGCGCGTCGAGCAGCGCGAGGCCCGGCGGCAGAGCGTCGGCGGTCTCCAGCCGGAGGCACGGCAGCCCGGCGTCGCCCGCCGGGGAGCAGCGGTGCGCTCCGCCCGGCGCGTCCTCGAACCGCCCTTCGCGGTGGCCCGCGCCGTGTCGAGGCCCCCCGGGCCGCCCCGTGTCCGCCTCCCAGCAGTCCTGCCGGGGCAGGCCCGCGACGCACTCCCGCGCGAACCCCGGCAGAATGCGCGGATCAGCGAACCATTCACGGTCCCGCGGATGACATACGAGTACCGGAGTGCGGGTAGTAGGCCGCAACACCCCCGCCTCACTCACCCGCCGTCCCACAAGTGAATTGACCAGCGTCGACTTCCCAGCCCCGGTCGACCCTCCGACAACGGCAAGCAACGGCGCCTCCGGCGCGCGAAGCCGCGGCATCAGGTAGTCGTCCAGCTGGGCCAGCAGCTCCTGCCGGGTACGCCGGGAACGCGGCGCGCCCGGCAGCGGCAACGGAAAACGCGCGTCGTCGACGTGGTCGCGCATTACCGACAGCGCTTCGATCAGTCCAGGCTGTACGTCGAGGATCGCCACATGCGAAGAATGCCCAATTTTGCTCCCTTTTTGAAGCGCATCTTGCCCCTGTCCGCCTCCTTCGACCCAGCCAGCCGAGCCCCGACACGCGGGTGACTCCTGGGACACCGGGATAACGAGTGCACAACACCCGTCACGAGGGGCGTAAAAAACGCTGCGAAATTCGGACTAGCCTGCGATTATCAGATCGCTTCACTGAACCTACACAACGTGTCGTGGACGTGAAGCAACCGGCATGAGGTCCGCAGCCCTCTATCCTTGTCCCCGGCAAGGTCACGGAACCACCGAGCCCGCCAGCACCACGGCCCGCACGGTCGGAACCGCAGGCACACCGGGGACGGACACAGCCGCGGCCGCAGCCCGGCCCCCGTAGCTCAGTGGATAGAGCAGGCGCCTTCTAAGCGCTTGGCCGCAGGTTCGAGTCCTGCCGGGGGCACACAAAAGAGCACTGATTGTCCGCCTTTGCGGGGTATTGACCTGCGGCGATGCATGGGCGTGATAGCCGCAGGGCGCACGCGCTTCGCCGCATGCGCCCCCCTGTCGGCCCTATGCGCGGGCTACTCTCCGTAGTCGTTTTCGTGGTCGTGGGGTTTCAGTTGCCTGGCGAGTTCGGTCAGCGCGTTCCGGATCGCGCTGCGCTGGCGTCGTTCGAGGGCGGCTCCCTCGGGGCCGTCGACGATGACGTACTGGATCCTGACCGTGAGTTCCGGCTCGGACCTCGGAGCTCGCGGACGTGCCGACTCCGGTGTCTCCTGGGCTGTCATGCGCCCAGGGTCGCGGAGAGATGAGGGGGTCGGGGTTGCATCGGCCGGAGTCCGGGCTAGGAGCGTGTCCCAGTAACGGTCCGGGCAGGCGCAGCGGCTCAGCGCCGGATCGGGGGTGCGGCACACGGAGACCAACGCGAGGGAGGGGCCGCTGCGCTTCGTGCAGATGTGGCTACATCCGCAGGTCCCCGGACGAGAGCCGGAGTACGAGACGATGGCCGGGGCGGCGTCCGTGCGGCCGGCCGGGCAGCCGGCTGCGACGCGGCATATCGCCCGCTCGGCGATGCGGCTGCCGGAATCGGAGTATGTGTACATCCATGTGGTGCGCGGCGGTGTGCGGCTCGGTGGCCAGACGCTGGGGGAGGGGGACGCGGCTCGGATCACCGACACGCAGGGATTGGTGGCCGAAGCTGACGGTCCCGTCGAGTACCTGGTCTGAGAGATGCACGACGCCCCTGTGCATGGCACCTACGGCAAGGACAGCGCCGTCTGAACGTCACGCACGACGGCCGTCACCCACGACGGCGGTGCTTCAGCCGCGAGCCGAAGAGGAAGACACCGCCGCCCGCGACGAGAGTGCCAACGGCCAGCAGAATCAGACCCTTGGTGTCCTGGCCGGTCATCGCGGTGGTGCCCTTCACCGTAGCGTCGGCATGGGATGGCGCCGGAGCCGACGCCCCGGCGGAGGCCGAACCGGTCGTGGCGCTCGTGCCCGAAGTGCCGGACGCGGGCGAGCCGGTCGTCGTCCCTGTCCCCGTGATCGCGAACGATGCTACGACGGGCTGCTGGTGGGCATCGAGGTTGCACGCTGCGTTGACCGGGCCCAGGCGTTTGCCGTTCGCCTGCTTCCCGACGAGCTTCATGGTGAGGTTGCCGACGGCGATCTGCACGTTGCCCGGCTTGTGGAATGTGCGAGAGGGGACGGTGCCGGTTGCCGTGATGGCGAAGGCGCGGTCGGACTCGGGAATGGTGACCGGGCTGATGCCGAAGTGCACAGGATCGTTGACGTTGCCCTTTTGCGAGCGCAGTTCGACGTTCGTGTCCACCGTGCCCTCAATGGACTTCAGGTCCCCAAGGAAAGTGTGGATCAGGTGTGTGTCGTCCTTGCTCGCCGTCGTCGTCGCGTCGAAGGTAAATGTCGGGCTGGGCTTGTCGACTGCGACCGAATCCGGGACATCCGCGTGGATCTCCATCGGGACGGGCCGGCTGACCCCAAAAGCTGAGCATGTGTAATTCAGCGTGATCGAAACCGGGTGCGCGGACGCGGTGCCGACCCCGGAAACGCCCACGATGGCGACCGCAACTCCTGCTGCCGTCGCGACCCCAAGGGCAAACTTCGTCTTCGACCTTCCTAAGCTGTCCCCACTGCTCATGAGTTGTCTCCCATCAGCTGATCAGTTGCGATTCCATCGGCCAACGGCTTTCGCGCATCGCCGTGTCCAGGGCGACGCTCTTCGGCTCTCCCATGGTTCCCGGCTTGCCAATCGGGTGAACTCGGTGGCCGGTGTGATTCCTGGCGCGCCCTGTAGACGTGGGCCAGGTGGGCTTCGAGCCGAGCGTGGCGGAATTGGTAGACCGCGCCGGCCTTGCGCAGCACACCTCGTTCATGGGCGTCATCCAGGAAAGCGATCACTGCCCAGGGCAGACGCCGTGTCAGCGGCAACCACAGACGCGACAGGGCCACCCACTGGCCCCAAGCGGTGAAACTCAGCCCGTATCCGAGCCCGCCCCCGAAAGCGCCCTCGATCCCGAACACGAGTCCGGCCAGCAGCCCGAGCACGGGCCCGGACTCGAACGCGCCTGTTCGCCCGGGCTTAAGCCCGAGGGCGATCCCGGCTGGGATCCCGAGGACGAGCAACCACACGAGCATATGGACGAACGCGTTCTTGCGGTTTGTCCTCAACAGGTCCGAGGCGCTGATAGCGGATGTGGTGTCAATGGGAGTTTCCAGCCACGCCGTGATCGCCAACGCGAGCCCGGCTGCGATCCCGAGTTCGATCGGGAACAGCAACGCGCCACTGAGGCCGCCGCTGAGTCCGTCGTCGAACCTCAGCGGCCCGACGACCAATCTGTCCATGAGCTCCAGCCCGACCGCGCTTGGCACCCCGAACACGAGCCCTAGCCTGAATCTGCGGGCGATCTCGGCACCGTTGCGCCGTGTCTCGCCGAAGATCTGTATGCGCAGAGTCGACGGCTTGGATGCCGCCCCTCTGGGCGCGAACTCGTACACGAACCCGAACACCAACCCGGCCACCAGCCCGTGTAGCAGCCAGACCAGCAGCCCTCGCACGATCGCGAATCCGAACCCATGCGTGGTCGCGACCAAGTCCACCGGCAGGTTCCCGATCCCGGTCGGCACCCCCAAAGCCATCCCTGCCAGGAACCCAACCATGAGCATGCGCGACGAACGGCGCTCAATGGTGCCCAGTTGCCACCAGGCGAGGTCATGGGTCTTGAGTTGCTCCAGGTGTGCGGCGAGGTAGCCGAGCCAGTGCTGGGCACGTTCGGGCGTCCAGTGATGGCGGTGACGGGGACCGTCGGCGTCGCGATCGTCCTTCGGCGCGGGTTTGTAGACGGCGGGGATGAACGCGGCCAGGAGATGGTCTTGCAGGGCTTCGGGTGTGGGGAAGTGCAGCAGCTTTTCTGGGTCGCGTCTGGGGGCGTCGCTGTAGATGGTGCGGGCCAGGGAGACCATCAGCGGGGTGGTGAGAACCTCGGCGAGGTTCGCCGTGCCCAGGGTGTGCGGCGCTTCGCGCAACCGGGCCAGGACGGCATCCCATACCGTGCGGTCCGCGCCGCCGCCTCTGATCGTCCGGCTGGCGCGAATCAGGTAGTCGGCGTAGTCGTCTACGGTGAGGCCCTCCAACTCGATGACTGCGGCGGCGGTGAGCACGTCGGAATCGTCGGAGCCTTCGGAATCGACGGAATTTTCTGGGCTGTTGACGGCCCTGGTGTATTCGTCGGGGCGGCTGGTGAGCAGCAGCGGCATGGTGGTGGCCTGGTTGAGAGCTTTCAGCGCCATACCGTGCAGGCCGCTGGGGATCTCGTCGAAACCGTCGAGAACGGGCAGGATCTGGCCCGTGTCGAGCAGGACGCGGGCCAGATTGCCTCCGCGCGCGGCTGGAGCCGCGAGGAAGGGGTGGTCGCGCACCAGCCGGGCGCACATCCAGTCGCGCAGCGAAGTCGCGGCCGGATCCCAGGAACCCAGGCCGAAGATCACCGGTACCCGGTCGCCAGGGGTGCGGGCATCGAGCCAATCGACGAGGAAGCGCAGGGTCAGGATCGACTTGCCCGACCCGGCCTCACCAAGCACCACCAGCCGACAGGACGGGACGGAGATGAACGCGTCCACGATCTGGTCGAGTTCACCGTCCAGCGGGAGGGGCCCAGCAGCCGCCCCGCGCGGGAGCTTGCGGATGTTGGCCCAGTGATCGAAGACATCCCTGTCGGTGCACCGGAAGCGCACGGGGAG
Source organism: Streptomyces sp. NPDC020096 (assembly GCA_040631425.1). GTDB lineage: Bacteria > Actinomycetota > Actinomycetes > Streptomycetales > Streptomycetaceae > Streptantibioticus_A. The sequence goes on along the minus strand of JBEYJY010000036.1, from coordinate 47,021 downwards.
CGGGAACGGGTCATGCACCCGCCGCTGCTCCTCCTCCCTACGCCACTGCTTGGACACCTCGCCGGCGAGGGCCTCGGCCGGATCACCCTCAGCCGGCGGTGGCTGTGTCGGTGGCGGTGGGAGCCGCGTGAGGTGGACGGCGCGGGCCGGCAGGCCGATCAGCGCGCCTAGTTCATCAATCTGAGCTTGGGTGAGGCGCTTGTACCAGCGTTGCACCCGGCTTGCCGTGAGCCTGCCGGCTCCGTCGGTGAGGTGATGCGCGCTGACCACTCCGATCAGGCACCCACCGCTCCACACCGCGGCTCCTGACATCCCCTCCCATGGGGAACGGCCCTCCGGGTCGGGCCCCGGAGCGCCCACGGAGATCTCCAGGGTGCCCGTGCGCAGGTCCGCCCACGGCGTGGTCTTGCCCTGCGCATGGTGGGAATCTCGGTACCACGTAATCCTATTGAACTCTGACCATGCGATATCGGGGCGTAGCTTGAATTTGGGGAACCCCAGTGCTTCGCAATCCACCGGCTGGGTGATGAGGCCAAACCGCACCGCCGGGACCTCGGCGGCGTAGAGCCCACTGCTGCCCGCGTCGTTCGGGATCTTGAGCACCGCGACATCGACATCGGAGTCCTCCCACAGCAGCTCCGGCTCTCCGGACAACTCCGTTACGTCACCGTCCTCGGTGAGAAAGCGCAGCGTGACCGAGACCGCGTCCCGCACCACATGCGCGGATGTGAGTACCGCATCCCCGCTCACGCGGTAACCCGATCCGCGCCACTCCTCGCCTCCGCGCCGGGTGATGATGACCTGGACCAGTCGCCGTACGTCGAGCTCGTCCGGCCCGGGTACCCCCGATGCGCCGCCGCCCGCAGTACTCATTGCTCGTTCCGGCCAGCGCGGCCGGAGACGAATGGCGGGTTAAGCGATCCTTCGAGGGTCGGCCGCAAAGCCAGTTTGATCAGCTGTGTCGAGGTGGCGTTCACCGTCGCGTCCGCACCGGACTCGACCACCCAGAACCGCACCTTCGCCCCCGCGTGCCCGGTTCGCTCCAGCGCAACCGACAATTCCAGCTCGATCGTCCCCAACTCGAAGCGCAGCGTCTCACCCTCCGCCGCGACAACCGCCTGCTCCAATTCCTCCCGCAGGTCCCTGATCACACTGGCTAACTCGATCACCCACGCCCCTACGCCGATACCAGTTGTCAGTCACCACCGACTCTAGCCCTGTCAACCGCCTGTACGGAGCGATTCGGCACGGTCGCCGCGATGTTGGGGCACCCCGCCTGTGGTTTGGCCTTTTGCGGGAGATCATCACGGTCTGCATGGTGGGGATGGCCTGTTCGATGTCCAGCCGGTCGGGAAGAAGACACTGCGGCCCCGTGGTGCGGTGCCGGTGGGCAAGACGTTTCGGGTGTTCGATCCCGATCAGGTCCTGTTGCTGCCGCCATCGCTGGACGACTGGCTTCCCGAGGACCATCTGGCCCGGTACGTCGCCGAACTGGTCGACGAAGTCCTGGATCTGACGCCGATCCTGGCCGACTACACCGAGAAACGGGGGTTCCCGCCGTACGATCCGCGGCTGATGGTGCGGCTGCTGATCTACGGCTACACCACCGGGGTGCGCTCTTCCCGGGCGATTCACCGCAAGTGCGCCGACGATGTCGCGTTCCGGTTCCTCGCCGCCGAGCAGGCACCCGACTTCCGGTCGATCGCCCGGTTCCGCCGCCGCCACCTCGATGCCCTGGCCAGCCCGTTCACCCAGTCACTGCGCCTGGCCATGAAGTTGGGCATGGTGAAGATGGGCCGTGTCGCGCTGGACCGCACCAAGCTGGAGGCGAACGCCTCCAAGCACAAGGCGATGAGCTACGGGCGGTTGGTCGACAAGGAGGAGCGGATCGAGGGCTGATATAGGCCAGTTGGAGGCGAAGGCCCGGGGCATTGCACCTGCCGGAAACCTCATCCGTGCAGGTCAGCGCACTTGACACCTGCGACAGCAAGCAGCTGAGCGAGGCGCAGCTCGAAGATTTGGTGGCGCAGGCCACGATGGATGCCTATGACGACGAGGAGCAACTCGCAGGGCTGTTTGCGGTGATCGCGGAGCATCTCGCCGTCCCGTTCAAGACGGTCGTCCTCGGAGTCGAGGTCACCGTGAAGAAGGCGGACCTACTGCCCGGCAGCCAGATCGTCGCGGTCTGTACGCGCGGCGAGCACCAGCAGGCAATCGGCATTCTCGACCTTCCGGTGCCGGCACTCCTCCATCGAGCGCCACAAGCTCAACCAGCAGCCGCGCACAGAGCCGCGCAGCACCGACGACGTACTTGGCCCGGCCCACCACCGCGACGATGCATCAACCAAGGCGGCCGACCCTCGCGGCTCAAAGCCGTCACCAGCCTGACCAACAGTCAGGCGCGCATCAGGCAGAAGGGCCAGTTAGCTAAGACCGTGTCCTCCATGGTCTAAATCCCCTTCCCTTCAGAGGAGCCGCACCCATCCCGGCTTCACTATCCAACCAAGCCTATTTACCGCTATTGGTGACAGGTTTCGTCCTCGGGAAGGCATGAACGCACGTCGTCGCTCGCTGTGTGCACCCAGTCCGCCTTCACCCAGCCCACCACGCCGCTCCGGCGGATCTTCACCTTCTCCCAGATGCCGGATTGCCCAACGAAGGAGCCGAGTTGGGCGCATCCGTCTCCGCGGTAAGCGACGCCAACCGCTGTCGCCGACATCCGCGGTGCGGCACGCAGCCTCACAGCGGCCATCGATACCATGCACACCCCCGCGTTCTCGCCGCCACGATCCACACCTGCGGCGGACGCACAGACCGGGGAGAACACCGCCGCAGCCACGGCCACCGCCCCTGCAGCAAAACCAAGCCTCATCGGACGCATCGATACCCTCTTCTTCCCGATCACCACTGACGTCAGGCGCTAATCGGTACACACAGGCAGAGAGTCCCGGGCCACTTGCATGTGGTCGTGACGGACCCTGCCCACCACGCCGCTCCCGCGAAGCTTGATCTTGTTCCAGCACCCGGCCTTGTTGTCGATCACGTCGAGGCGGGAGCACTGATCACCACGGTGAGCTACACCCATGGCGGTTGCGTTCGGCCGTGGCTGGGACCGAACATCCACCGCCCTGGCCGTGATTTCACACAGAGGCACGACACTCACCGGAGCCGAACGTGCGGCCGTGAGCGGCTCCACGGCGCTCACGGGGGCCGCGCATAGGGCCACCAGACACATACCGGCTGACAACGAGGTGCGGACAACGCGAGCAATCCCTCCAGGATCCGGGGAGGCTGATCCTTGTGTGCCGCGGCCTTCTCCACACTGCGGTCCTGCCCCGGCAACCGACGCACACCCGCCGGATTCTCAAATACTCCCCTAACGGATTAATTAGGCAAATTAGATAAGGAAAGGACAATGGCTGTCTGCGCGTTCACGCTCCGCCGCCGTGCGTCCCCAGCACAGCGGAGTTGCGGTCCAGCGACCGCCCGCTGTGCTGCGTACCGACGACGCCACCGCTGCCCGGGGATGTGAGCCGGGGCAGCGGTGGCTGGCCATGCCGACTTCTCGGGAAGTCCGTTTTCGGAAGGCACTTGGGCATGAGCTAGCTGATCAGCATCGGCGGGATTTGAAGTCGCTAGAGCGTTCGGAGGCGATGCCCCGCTGGCGTCCGGGCTATGTGGCACCGCTCCTACGGCCCGCTTCCCAACGGTGCTTCGGCGTGGAAGCTGCCTCGAAGGCTGCGCGGCGCGGCCTGGATGGGAAGGGAAACCGGCCATGCCTCACCAGGCCGGATTTAGCGGACACAATCACCCCGAAGCCCCCATAACCTCATGGAGTTCGTGGAGTTCGCGAACACAACGAATCGGCATGGCGCAACCACCCATCCCATGGCAAGTCCGGCCAAGGAGGATTCCCCATGACGACGCACGCGTCCGCAGCCTCTCAGCAAGTGCAGTTCCCGATCGTTGAATCGTTCACCCAAGGCACCGTGACCAACCCTCACTGGAAACTGGAAGGTGCGCGGCTCAACGACGGCAGCCTGGAACTCACCCCCAACGAACGCTCCAAGGCCGGAACGGCCTTCCTCGACCAGCCGTTCTCCTCATCGCTCGGCGTCACCATCGACTTCGACTACTCCTGCGAGGGCGGCGCCAATCTCGGCGACGGCTTCAGCGTCTACGTGATCGACGGCGAGCACACGACAGGGCCTGGCGGCCTGGGCGGAGCGCTCGGCTACTCCTTCACCAAGTCCGGGCCGGACACGATCGTCGCCCCAGGGGTCACGGCCGGGTACGTGGGCATCGGCTTCGACAACTTCGGGAACTTCGCCACGCCACTCGCCGGAACGGAGGGCCCCGGACATCGCCCCAACACCGTTGGAGTACGCGGCTCCGGCAGTCTGCGGGAAGGGTTCCGCTGGCTCACCGGCGTCCAGGTGCCCGGCGGGTTCCGCGCGGCATGGGAAGTCGGCGCCCACATCCAAGTGTCGATCATCGGCGGTCGGCTGACCGTACGGCATGCCGACAAGGCCAACCCGAACGGCGCCCTGCTCATCGACGACTTCGACCTCGCCAATGCCCCCGGGCAGACGCAGATGCCCCAGACGTTCAAGCTGGGCTTCGCGGCCGGTACGGGCAGCGCCACCGCGGCCCACCGGATCAGGAACCTCACGGTGGCCCTGCCCGTGAACATGCCGCTGGAGATGAGCGGCCCGCAGACGGCAAAGGCGGGAGATCGGATCTCCTACGGCATCAGCGTGCAGAACCTCGGCCCCAACGACGCCCCCGACGCCGTGGTGGAGGGCACCATCCCAGCGGAGCTGACCGATCTGGAGCTGACCTGCCAAGGAGAGAACGGGGCCGTCTGCGGTACCGGTTCGGTCGTGGAGGGCCTGCGCCTGCCGATCGACCTGCCCAAGGGCAGCAAGGCGGTGATCAACCTGGCCGGCACCATCGACCCGCAATTCGAGGGCCGTCTCACGTGCACCAGCCTGATCAAGTCGCCGTCACGCGCCAACACGGCCGAGCAGCACTCCGACTCGGTCACCACCGACGTCGAACTGCCCCGGGTCAGCATCATCCCCGTGATCGTCGGGCAATGGCCCCAGTCGTGGCCCGAGGACGCGAAGGGGTGGGTCATCAGCTACGACCTCACGCTGGCCGCCAATGAGCAGCGGGTGGTGAGGTGGGAGATCTCCTTCGACGTACCGGCGGGAACCCGCATCAACCCGCAACAGACTCAGTGGTACGAGGTGATCAAGGACGGCACCGACGGATCCGTTGTCATCGCTACGCCGGACGACTCCCACACCATCGAGCCCGGCACACCCCTCACCGTGGCCATGCAACTGCTCTACCGGTCCCAGCACGACGCCGGTGACGGCAAGCTGCGCAACCTCCGCGCCACCGAGGTGACCCGGCCGTAGAGCCCACTGTCAAGGCGATCTCACCCAGAGCAGGAAGGACGCTAGGCAGGCCGCTGCCTCGTAGGAGGCGGCGGTCTAGTCGTAGCTGGTCACGAGGCCATGGAAGTCCTCCTCATCCCACCTGCCTCACGCCCTCGCACGGTTACATCGGGGCGCTCACCGCGGATCTGTCCAGCGGTGAACACGGATCGGCGGGGCGGGCGTTGGAGCGGCCCGGGTCTTTGGTTCAGCGGCGCACGCTGCACCCCGCGTGGCCGCAGCCCCCGCAGAAGCCGCCGCTGTTACAGGGGCACGGGCACGGCCCAGGCCCCCTTCGGCGCCCGCGACCGGGCACGTGGGCGACGGCCCTCGCCGACATCGCACGTGCCGTTGGTCGCGCAGGTGCCGAAGCCGTGGCGGGCTTGGAGCGTTCAGCTAGAAGGCCGATGAAGATCTTGGGATCGTACCCCTGCGCGGTCGCGCCGGACGCCGTGTTCGCATGGTCGACCTGAAGATTCATGACCGGGCCGACGCCGGCACCCCCCATCCCCGCCATATATCGGATGACAGGATATGATGGCATATCGATGGCTGCATCACGAAAGCGCCCTGCGGCGGGGACAAGTCCGGCCCCTCCCCGGTGGATCGCCGCAAAGGCGGCCTGAAACGCTCTACCGCTACCGACTCCCAGGGCGTGCCCCTGGGAGTCGTGACAGCGGGTGCGAACCGGCACGACTCTCCGCTGCTGGAACCCACGATCGACACCATGAAACACCAAGTCGGGAAACTGCCGGAGAAACCAGTGATGCATCTGGATTCCGGCTATGACGGCAAACCCTGCCGGGACGTGCTCGCCACCCACGACATGATCGGCGAGATCGCGAAGCAAGGAATTCCCAGCCCCGTTCAGGTCGGCAAGCGGTGGGTGGTGGAGCGCACGAACTCATGGATGAACAACTTCGGCAAGCTCCGCCGCTGCACCGACCGCGACGGCGTCATTGTCGACTTCTACGTCCACCTCGCCGCCGCGTTCGTCACCGTCCGTTGCCTCATCCAGGCGGCCCGCCGCACCCACCGCTGGGACACCCGCCCCACCATCCGCCGCCTCAAGGAACCCCTCTACTACCAGAGCCTCTGAAGCGCACGAAGTCAGTTATCTGGAGTGTCAGTCCCGGGCATAACGCCAACGTCAACTTCGGATCAGGTTCTTCGACTATCAGCAGTGGATCGCCGAGCACGCCGAGCAGTTCCAGCGGCGCTGACCAGTCTCAGCGGAACGCGGCGATATTGCGGGCGGCCCAGTCGGCGAACGGGCGCGGGGCGCGGCCGAGGATCCGCTGGACGTCCGGGCTGACGCGCAGTTCGGCCGGGTTCGGGGAACCGAGGATGGTCAGGGTGTCCTCGGCGAGCTCAGCCGGCATGCTCTGGGCCATGGCGGCCTTGGCCTCGTCGCGGGTGAGGTCGTGGAACCGCACAGGCAAGCCCAGCGCGGCGGCGATGGCCTCCGCCTGCTGGCGCGGCGTGATCACCTCCGGGCCGGTCAGTTCGTACACGCCGCCGGCGTGCCGGTCATCCAGCAGGCAGGCCGCCGCGACCTCGGCGATGTCCGCCGGGTCGATGATCGGCACCCCGACGTCGCCGAAGGGCGCGGCGACGACCCGCTGCGCGCGAATGGACTCGGCCCACCACAGGGCGTTGGAGGCGAAGCCGCCCGGCCGCAGGATGGCCCACTCCAGGTCGGACTCCCGCAGCACGTCCTCCAGCGCGCGCATCGCGATCCGCGTTGCGCCGAAGGGCCTGGTCGCCACGCCCTGCGTGGAGAGCAGGACGACCCGGCGGACCCCGCTGGCCTCGGCTGCGCCGATGATGTCGGCCGGGTTGGCTCCGGCGGCGTGCATGTCGCCGGACAGCAGCAGGAACAGCGCTTTCGCCCCGGCCAACGCGGGCTCAAGGCTGGCCGGCTCGGCCAGGTCGGCCGCCACGTGGCGGACGCCGTCCGGCACTGCCGCCGCGTGCCGTGACACCGCCGTCACCTGCTGGCCCGCCTCGGCCAACGCCCGCGTCAACGGCCGGCCCACATTCCCGGTAGCCCCGGTTACCACGATCATGATCAGCTCCTTGTCGAATGTCTTCTGTGGCCTTCACGCTAGGAGCCGGGCTAACTCTTGGTAAGGACATACCTTGAGGTAAGCTCATCACATGGCGGGAGGCGTGCAGCACACACGGGCCGAGGCGGAGAAGCGGTATGAGGTGTTTCACACCGACTGCCCCGCGCGCGATGTGGTCGACCACGTGACCAGCAGATGGGGCGTCTGGGTGTTGATCTCCTTGCGGAGCAACAGCCTCCGGTTCTACGAGCTGCGCGAGAGCATCCAGGGCATCAGCGAGAAGATGCTCGCCCAGACCCTGCGCGCGCTGGTCCAGGACGGCCTGGTCTGGCGGGAGGTCGAGCCGACGACCCCGCCCCAGGTCACCTACGGGCTGACCGAGTTCGGTCGAGACGTCGGCGAGCCGCTGGCGGAGCTGTTCGACCGGATAACACGGCGGCTGTCGCCGCGTAACACGGGATAGCGGCCGACCACGAAAGCGCATCCAGCGTGACCGAGCACCCCACGACCCGAGGACCCGGTCCGGCTGGTCCGCCAGGAGTAGGGCTTGAGCCATGCTTAGCTCGCGTCGAGGCGGCCGGAGCGGCAGAGTCCGACATCGCGCGGTTCGAGGCCCAGCAGATCGTGCCGGCCGAGCCGCTGGCCATGCGCCTGATCGCCGCGATGGGCGCTGGGGCCCGGCATCAGCGGAAGCGCCCGCGTTCTCCTTGGCCCACTGGAGGAACGAGCACGCTGGTCGGCCGGTCGATCCGATCTGGCGTGTGAGGAGTCGATCAGGCTCGATCTCGCTTACGTCGAGCACTGCTCGTGAGGCTTGATCTGTTGCCCTACCACGGCGTTCGTCGAGAACTGCACTCTGCTGGACTGGTGCCGCAGCCCTGTTTAGCGGCTCTGGCGGTAGAGGGGTTACTTGAAGCAGGGCCTCTGGTTCGGCAAAAGGGGATCGATGAGACAATAGGGCACGGCAGGCACAAGCACTCCGGTGATCACGGAGCGTTGGCACATCGTGATCACCTACACCCGCGCCTGCCTCGCCCCCAGGGACAACGAGATCAACTCACTGGGCGTCTACTGCCGGAACCTCTTAACGCGTTCTTCGAAGCCCCGGCGTGCGGAGGCGTCGTCGGGCAGGCCCTTCGGCGGCCGTTAAGTCACTGGCATTGGGGCTAGGGAACAGGTCGCGACCGGCCGATGTTTCACCGGCGTGATTGTTTACGGCGCAACCAATCGTGATGTCGACGTCGTGGTGGTAGGCGGCGGGCAGGCCGGCCTGTCCGCCGCCTACCACCTGCGGCGGCGCGGCTTCGCGCCGTACGACGGCTTCGTAGTACTGGACGCCGACCCGGCGCCTGGCGGAGCCTGGGCGCACCGCTCGCCGTCGCTGCGGATGGCGACGGTGCACGGCTTCCACGACCTGCCCGACTTCGAGCTGCCGACGCCCGACCCCGCCGCCCCGGCGCGCGACGTGGTGCCGGGCTACTTCGCCGCGTACGAGGCCAAGCACGCCCTGCCGGTGGTCCGGCCCGTCCGCGTGCGGGCGGTGCGCTCGCTGGAAGACGGCCGACTGCGGGTCGAGACCGATCAGGGCGACTGGACAGCGCGGGCGCTGATCAACGCGACCGGTACCTGGACCCGCCCCTTCCTCCCCCACTACCCCGGGCATTTCGCCGGACGTCAGCTGCACTACGCCGACTACCGGGGTCCCGAGGAGTTCGTCGGTCAGCGCGTCGTGGTGGTCGGCGGGGGTGCCTCTGCGATCCAGGTGCTGTCGGAGGTGGCCGAGGTGGCGGAGACCGTGTGGGTGACCCGGACGCCCCCGGTCTACCACGACGGTCCGTTCACCCCCGAGTACGGCCGGGCCGTGGTGGCCAAGGTCGAGGAGCGGGTGCGGCAGGGGCAGCCGGTGCGCAGTGTGGTGAGCGTGACGGGTCTGGGTCCGAGCGTGGCGTACAAGCGCGCCGAGGAGCTCAGGGCGCTGAACCGCCGTCCGATGTTCGACCGGCTCACCGAGCACGGGGTGGTCTGGCGCGAGGAGGAGCTGCCGGTGGACGCGATCATCTGGGCCACCGGCTTCCGCGCGGAGATCACCCATCTGGCCCCGCTGGGCCTGCGCGGCCCCGGCGGCGGGATCCGGATGGACGGCACCCGGGCCGCCGCCGACCCGCGCATCCACCTGGTCGGCTACGGCCCGTCAGCCAGCACCATCGGCGCCAACCGGGCGGGCCGCGCGGCGGTCAACGAGATCGTGAGGCTGCTGGGCGCACCCGAGCCCGCCCTGGCACCACAGGGCTAGGCGCAAGGCCAATGACTTAACGGCCGCCGAAGAGCCTGCCCGAGGGCTCGAACCTGCGCAGAGCAGAGCCCCCGGCCACCCGACGGACTCCGCGCTCAGAACGACACGGTCGCAGTGACGACCAACGACCCCGCGTTGACCCGCGACGATTCGGCTTCCCATGTTCTGCTGCTCCCGCCGAGCACTCGGGCCTGCGGCTAGTGGCTCTGCTCGATAGGTTGACCCGGTAATTGATCCATGGCGGCCCATCATGCTGTTCCGGTGACAGGGCAGGTCGGAGTGTCAGCTGGTGTGCGATCGCCGGGCATGCGGGCTTCGGACTATCGCAGAGCGACGGAAGTTCTGCTCAAGATCGACCAGAGCCGCGCTATCGCGGCTTTGACGGCCCAGCTCACGGATTCGCCCGGCGAGACTGCCTGGGGTGCTGGAGGCTCTGGCAGACGCCACAGAGCTGGCGCCAAGTGAGGCCGGAGCGTTGCGGGGCGGGGTCGATGCTGGCGGCGTGCAGGATCTCCCAGACCGTGGAGGGGGCGATCGGGTAGCCGAGGCGGGCGAGTTCGCCCTGTATCCGGCGGTGGCCCCAAGTCCTGTTCTCCCGGGCCAGGCGCAGGATGAGGTGCTAGACGGTGGGTGCGGTGGAGGGTCTGCCGGGGCGGCAGTGTGGGGCGAATGGCCACTTGCGCGCGATGAGTTGGCGGTGCCAGCGCAGCAGGGTGGTGGGGGGCGAGGCGAAGACCTGGCGCAGGCGGTCGCGAGGGATCAGACGAGCCAGATCCGGTCGGCCAGCTTGTAGCGGGCCCGGGCGATCTGACGGCGGAGCACTGCGTTTCCATGGCGAAGCGCCAACACTTCCGCATTCTTGGCCACGCGGCTGCGCAGCACGACAACGGGCACTGTGATCAGGTTTCGGACCAGCGCGGCGACGATCGACAGCGACATCCGCAGATCGTCACAGGCCAGTCGAGGCCGCGTGGCCAGGATTGGCAAACGTACAGGCCACAGCCGCGAACCGTATTTTCGAGCGGGATACGTCAGAACATGGGAGGCCGGCCACGCCCGACCGTGCCCTTGAACTCCAGGTCGACCTCCCATGTGGAGGACTCGATCTGGGCGTCGAAGACCAACACCGCGTCCTGATCGATCGACGTCCACCCCCCGACCCCGTCCCCGTTCGAGAGCCCTTCGAAGGTGATGCAGGCCTCCACGGTCACCTCGGCGAGCAACAGGCCGTGCTCGTAGGTCTCGTACGTGTTCCATTCCAGGCTGCCCTCGTCGGCGGAGACGCCGCGGATGATGGCGCGGTCGAACCCCTCCGGAAGATGGACCCTGCTCTCGGGACCCTCGATCGCGAGATTCAGGATGTCGGGTCTGACGACCTCCGCGCCGACGAGGTGCTGGCATGCAGATTCGACGGCCCACCACAGCGTCTGCTGCCGCGGGGGGTCGTAGCGGATGTCGTCCCACGGCTCGTTGTCGTCCGGCATTTCAGGATCGGGCTGTTCGACGCCCCGGGCGTCATCCAGACGACGGACCCACGCGCGTACCGGGCCCTCGTCCGTGCTCACCGTGAACGGCAGATACGGGACCGCCGGAGGGCTGGACGTCACGTCCGCGGTGCGTCGGCGCACGGCGTCGGACACGCACAGGACCGCGCTCGCCCCGGATTCCAACAGGCCGTACCGCCGGGCCGCCGCGTCGAGCAGCTCATCCGTCGTCCGCACCGCGGAGCCTGTGGCACCGGCGCGCGTCTCCTCGACCTCGCCGGAGTACAGGGCAGCACACAGGCGCAGATCGACGGAGGCCTCGGGCGGTGGCAGAGCGTCGGCCAGCGCGTCGGGGAGGTGCTCCGCGAGCCGGGTCAGCAGCCATCCTTCCTGCACGTCGGCGTCGATGAGCAGGAGCACGCTGTCCTCCCGTTCGTGGACGAAGCACCGGCCTTCGTCGAAGCCGAAGGCCGTGCGCAGCGAGGAGGCCACGGTGCGCAGGACGCCGAGCCTGAGCGCAAGTTCCGGCGTGGCCCGGCCGTGGGCACCCAGGTCTTCCAGCCTGAGCCCGATGACGTGCGCCGTGCGGGTGCGTGGGCTGGAGACCGCGAGAGCGGGGTCGGATTCGAGGGTTCTCCGGTGCGTCGCCGTGAGCTCCGGGCCGGGCGCGGCCCCGAGGTCGTCGACCAGCACCCGGCGGACGTCCTGGTGGGCGTCGAGCGCCTCGCCACTGCGGCCGGACCGGAGCAGGGCACGCATCTGCAGTTCGCGCAACGGCTCATGGCGGGGATGTTCCGCGACAAGGCCGTCCAGCTCGGTGACTGCGGCAGCGAAGTCGCCTGTGTCCAGGGCCAGTTCCACGAGGGTGATGCGCAAGGCGAGCCGCCACTCCTTGAGCCGGGCCCGTTCCCGCTCGGCGAACGGGCCCGGGATACCTGCCAGCGGCTCGCCCTTCCAGTAGAGGAGAGCGGTGCTCAGCAGATCGCGGCCGCGTGCCGCGTCGCCCGTCGCCCGTGCCTCTTCCGCGGCGTCGGCCATGTGCTCGCACTCCTGGAGGTCGAGCACGCTGTCGTCCAGACGCAGGGCGTACCCGCCCGCCGCTGCCTGCAGAACAGCGCCGCCGAGGACCTTGCGGAGGCGGAAGGCGTAGGTGCGCAGGGCCGCCAGAGCTGTCGCCGGAGGCTCGGCACCCCACATGGCTTCGATTAGCTCCGCTGCCGTCGCCACGCGGCCGCGCTTCAGGAGCAGTGCGGTCAGCAGGGCCTGTTGCCGGGGGCTGCCCGCGGGCAGGGAGTCGCTTCCCCGCCAGACCCGCACCGGTCCGAGGACCTCGAAGCGCAGTCGTCCGGCGGGGTCCTCCTCGGGCGCGCCCGGGCCGACGGTCGCCGTACCGGAGGGGAGGACCTGAAACGCATCGAGCCGGGCGCACACTTCGGGCGCCGAAGGGCGACGAGCCGGGTCCTTGGCCAGCAGGTCGAGGATGAGCCGCTGAAGCGGTTCGGGCACCTCGGGACGGAGCTCACGCGGCGGACGTACGGCGCCCGACACGTGCTGCTCGCGGAGTTGCTCTCTGGACGTTCCGGTGAGCGGTGTCGCCCCGGTGGTCATCTCGTACAGCACACAGCCAAGTGCGTACAGATCTGAACGGTGGTCCGCCCGGCCGCCCGTGATGCGCTCCGGGGACATGTACAGCGGCGTCCCTGGCTGTCCGTGTGTGTTGGACCGGCGGGAGTGCTCGGTGTAGGTCAAGGCTGTGGCCCACGGGCTCGCGGGAGCGTCGACCGCCCAGGTGATGCCGAAGTCGCAGACGACCGCCCGCCCTTCGTGAGTCATCAGGATGTTGGCGGGTTTGACATCGCCGTGCACGATCTGATGGGAGTTCAGATACGCCAGTGCGGAGGCGACCTGCCGTCCGACACCCGCCACTGCCCCCAGCGGGAACTTTCGGCCCGGTGAGCGGCGCAGGTCCGTACCCTCGACCAGTTCCATGACGAGGTAGCACAGGTCGTTCTCGGCCCCGAAGTCGTGCACGGTGACGAGACCGGGGTGCGCCAGGCTCGCCACGTTGAGGGCCTCGTGTAGGAACCAGTCGGACAGCGCAGACAGCAGATCGCGGGAGTCCGCCGCCGGTTGCCGAAAGAGTTTGACGGCGACGAGGCGGTCCAGCCGCTCGTCGATCGCCCGCCACACCTCGCGCAAGCGCCCCGTTTCGATCGGTTCGAGCAGCCGGTACCTGCCGCTCACCAGGCTGCCGAACCCCACGGTCCAGGGCACCTCGGCCTCCACCGGGCGTTCTTCCGTTTCCGTGCTTCGGGTCCCATCGGGCGCGACCGCCGGTGCCTGCTGCGTGGCCACCCCCGCAGGCCCCCTCAGCAGCCGCAGGCACTCCGGGCTTACCAGGGCGAACGGGTGGGCACCCGGCTTCGTCCGCCTGGTTCCCGGCCCTTGCCGGGCGGGTACGAGGGCTTGGAACTCGCCGGGGACGGCACCGGCGCGGGACTCGATCTCGGCGCTCACCCGGGACAGCAGATGCGCGGTGTGCCCGAGGGCCGAGCGCGGCAGCGTCCTGAGCAGGACGTCACGCACGCCCGGGCGGAACGTGTAGCAACCGGGTCCCTCGCCGGTCGACCGGAGCATGCCGCTGAGGATCACCTCCGCCAGCTGCTGTGCCTGGGGACGCTCCTCGATCGCGGAGTGGACAAGCCGCATGACGGGCAGGAGCGGTTCGCCCACGGCGACGTGGCCGGCGAGCCGGAACGCTTCGGGAGAGGCGACCGCTCGGAAGCGGAGGACGAGCTCTTCCGCCGTCAGGCGCTCGAATCCAGCGCCCGGTTCGCCGTCAGAGAGTGACGCGGCGGGCGGCACCGGCGGAACGTACGCGACGGTACCGGGGTGTGCGACGCCCCCGGGACCGGCCAGCACGGCCGACCAGTGGGCGAGCCAGTGGGCCGTCGGTTCCAGTACGGGGAGCGGAACCCCGCCCCGCCCGGACTCGGCGCAGGGCCCGTAAGGGGCGAACGCCAGCGCCGAGTTCGGCTCGCCCGGCCCCGGCGCGCTGATCAGGCCGGGGACCGGGGAGAGCGCGGTGCGCCGCCACAGGCGCTCCGGCAGCGGCTGGACGAGCGCCACCGGCATCCTCGTCGCCCAGTCGTGCAGCGTGCGGTACCAGCGGCGGCCCGGGCGGCCGCCGTCCTGCCACAGCGGTCCCATGGCGTCACTGATCAGCAGCGTGACGGTGCGGCCGGGCCGGACCGGCGGCGCCTCGGATCGGGGCGGGGGCGTGTGCCGTGTCGCCGTGCCGGGGCGGCGCAGCGTGCCGTCGGTGGTGAGCAGCCACACGTCCACGGTGCGGAACACGCCGGTCTGCGCGATCGCCCGGTGCAGATCGCGCAGGAGTGGCCGCCAGATCGGCATGGTCGGGCCGGAGTCGAAGACCATATGCAGATCGAGCCACCGTTCCGAGGCGGGCCGCAGCGCGGGCACCCACGTTCCGGGACCGGCACCGAGCCGGGCGATCCGGTCCGCCGTCCGTTCCTCGTCCAGCTCCCAGCCGACCGGCGAGGACACCCTCCGCTTCAGCGGACGCAACGCTCGCTGAAGCGGCAGCGGATGGGCCAGCATCGGCGGCGCGGGGGCGAGCAGGGACGCATGCGCCGTACCGCCCGCCGAGCGAGCGGTTCCGTTCGCGGTCGCGTGCAGGGCCGTAAGGCTGGGGGCGCCCTGCCGTTCGCGCCGGGGGTGTGCCGCGTCGGCCTTCGGCTCGGGCGGTGGCGTGGGCTGCCGCCAGGGCACCGACGGCGTTGGACCGTCGCCGGAGTCCGGCGCGCTCAGCGCGCCCGAGTGCCCGGCCAGCCAAAGGAGTTCGGCCAGCTCGGTCGGTGTGGGCGGGCGGCCCGAGGCCCGGGCGAGGACGTCGGTCAGGCGCCCGAGAGCGCCCGAGGCGGGCGAAGGACCGCCCGCGGCAGGGACGTCAGAAGTCATCGGCTTCCGACGCCTGGCTCAGATAGGGCATGAGGCTCTCCGCGAGTTCGTCCCGCGACTCGGCGTCCAGGCCCGAGGCGCCGGTGAGGTAGATGGCGTTGAGCAACTGGTCGGTGGCGAGCTCGCCACCGCTGCCGCGCTCCAGGAACCTTGAGATGAGGCCTCGGGCGTGCTCGTCCGGTTCGCCGAGGTGGGCCCGGACGATCGCCATCAGGTGATCCGGCTCGGGCTGCCGCAACTCCAGCCGCACGCACCGCCGGAGGAAGGCGGCAGGGAACTCGCGCTCCCCGTTGCTGGTGAGTACCACGAACGGGAAGGCGCGGCACCGGACCCGGCCCTTGACGATCCGCACCCGCTCGTCGCCGTCCGCCGTCAGCACCTCGGCCTGCGGGCTGCGCCGCGCCGCGCGGACCAGCTCCGGGATGTCGTACTGGCCGTCCTCCAGGACGTTGAGCAGGTCGTTCGGCAAATCGAGGTCGCTTTTGTCGATCTCGTCGATGAGCAGCACCCGCGGCCGTTCGTACGGCAGCAGCGCGGTGCCCAGCGGGCCGAGGCGCAGATGGTCCTCGACCTCGCCGCCCTCCGGCGGGGCCGGGGAGGCGGCGGCCGTGGCCCGGCCCGCCGCGTACAGCCGCGACAGCGGATCGTACTGGTAGAGGCCGTGGTGAAGGGCGGACCGGCTGGTGATGTTCCAACGCAGGACCGGGCCGAGTCCCAGTTCCGCAGCCACCGCGTACGGCAGGCTCGACTTGCCGCTTCCCGGCGGGCCCGTGACCAGCAGCGGACGGCGCAAGTAGAGCGCGGCGTTGACGAGTTGGACGCTCTTGTCCGTCGCCTTGTAGGTACGCGCGCGATGCACCCGGTCCGGTGAGGCCGAGGCGCTCTCCTCGTCCTCGCGCGGGACCGGCAGCGCGGGACCGCCGTTGAAGGCCCGCCAGGGCGGTGGCGGGGGCAGCCGGGTGATGCCGTCGTGCGGTTCCGCCGCACCGGTGTACACGGGCCACAGGGTCATCTCGCGCTCTCCGTGCTGGTCAACTTACCGGGGACCTGATGTAGTCGGGGATGTCGGGAAACCACCGGGGGTCCTCCCACATCAGCGTGATCTGTTCGGCCCAGTGCGGATCCGGACCGCTGTGGACGAACGCCTGCTCCCGCAACCGCTGTACGTATTGAGGGAGTTCACTCGGAGACAGCGCGGCCAACTCCTCGGCCAGCGTGTCGAGGAAGGCGTTCCCGACGCAGCCGTCGCCGTGCGGATCGGCGCTCGCCGCGGCGTCCGGGCAGCCGGACCGCGACCAGAGCATGACGGGGACGGCCGCGTTGAGCCCGGCCGCCAGCAGCCGCTTGGCGTGCCCCGACTTCGGGGTCGAGCCGAAGCCGACCACGTCGTGGCTGGAACCGAGGCGCACGGTCAGCTGAACGGGGTTTTCACGACTGCCGCACCGGACGCGGTGAACGGGGGACGCGGGCTGCTTGTCGAGGATCTCCCACTTCTTCTGGATCTTGTGCTGCAGACCGCCGCTGCGGCGCCGGTCGAGATCCATGACGACCACGGGCGAGAAGCACCCCAGGGGGCTGGGGTCGCTCCTGCTGCGCTCCCAGCGGTCGATGGGCTGGTTGAGCCACTCGCGCGGGACGGCGAACGCGATCAGCTCGTCGCCGCTCGGGTCGAGCTCCCGGAACGCCTCGTCGATCCGCTCCAGCACGTACCCGCGCACCTTGGCCTTGGGGAGGGTACGGGTGCCCACCACCCGGCGGTGCCCGTCGCGGAAGGCCGAGACCTCCACGAGGAAGGTGTTGCGGTCGGCACCGCTGCGGTCGATCTCGACAAGGATCGGCGACCACTGGTGCCTGCCCCGGCCGGGCACCGGGCAGCCGGGACCGCGGTGACCGCGGGCCCAGGTCTGAAGCCCCCGGCGGACGTCCGGGTCGGCGACCCGGGCGGCGAGCGCCCGGGCGAACTCGGCTGCCGGAGCCGTACCCGAGTGCGGTGACACCTCGGAGACCAGGTACCAGGCGGCCTCCCACAGCGAGCGGAAGCCCCGGGCCGGGTGCGCGGGACCCAGCGGCCCGACGGCTTCGGCGTAGAGGCACTCGGGCGTGGCGTCCACGGCCGGCACCCTGGCGACGAGATCGCGCAACTCCCGCTTGGCCGCGGGGCCGAACCCCGGCGTCGGGATCAGTTCGGCCGCACGCGGCCAGTACCGCGCCAGCACGTGCACGGGCACCATGCGCCCGACCCGCACCCGGGCATCATCCGCCGCCGCCGAGATCATTCCCGCGACGGCCCCGGAGTCCTCCAGGACGGCGGCGGATCCGCTGAACCCCTCGGCCAGCGGCTGCCCGTGTCCGGTCCAGGTCTCCAACTGGGCCCACTCGTCGGCGATCAACTGCGCCGCCGTCGCCCGGAACTCGCCCAGGATCCCCTCGTCGTATCCGCGCGGAAAGCCGTACGCGACCAGCTTGCGCGCCGGGTGCTCGTACGCGGCCGACGGGTTCGCGAACGCGGCGGGCGTGATCGGCACCGGTCGCGCCAGCCGCAGTACCGCCACATCGCCGGCGTCGTCCGCGGCTCCCGCCCAGTCGCCGCGTAACTCCACCTCGGCGTCGACGGAGCCCAGACCGCCGCGGCCCGCGAAGTACACCGTCGCGCGGTCGTCGTGCCGGACCACGTGCGCGCAGGTCATCACATGGCGGTCGGTGATCAGGAAACCGGCCCCGACCTCACGGCCGCAGGTCACCCGCGCCTGCCAGGACTGCGTCGTTATCGGCGCTCGCGAGTCGTGCCCCGACCCCGTGTCCCGCATCAGTGCTCGGAACCGCTGCGCGCCTGCTCGGGCACCGGCTGGTCCGCCCCTGGCGACCAGGACAGCTTGACCACGAGGTGCCCCTCGACCGCGCTCTTGGCGATCACCGCCCCCGCCTCCGCCGTCAGCTTCACCCCGAACTCGATCTCCACCGCATCGGGCTTGAGCCGCCCGTCCCGGAAGATCCGCAGCGCCGACTCGGCCGCTGCGTGGACACCCTCGAGGGCGCCGTCGAACGTCCGCGTGGCCTGTGCGAGCGATCCGTCGCCCCGGGACACGAGCCGGGAGCCGCGCTCAAGGTCGTCGACGGCGACGACGACGTTGGCTCCGCTGTCCGTGGCGAACTCCACCAACGTGTCCACGAAATCCCCCCAGAGGTAACCCGGTTGAGCAGTTCAGTGCCTGTTCACAGTGTGGCGGATGTCCGCGGGCCGCGGCCACTCACCCCGTGCGGGCACGACCGCAGCGCGCCCGCAGTTCGCCTCCTTCCACAGCGACCACCCTGCCGTGGAGATCGGCCTCACCGAGGACACCTCCGACCGCCTCGTCCAGGCCCTGCAGGCGGGCCGATCGACCTGGCGATCATCGGTTGGTCAGTCGACCCTCCACCCGGGATCGGGCTCCAGATCGTTGTGGACGAGCCGCTGGTCGTCGCCGTCGTGGGTCCCGGCGACCCACTCGTGACCCCGACCCGCATCACCCTCGACGCGCTCGCCGACCGGCCGCTGATGTGCCTGCCCAAGCACTCCGGGCCTGCTGCTAGCTCGTAGAGGAGCCCCCAGCCCAGGCGACGGCCACTCGGCCAAGCGTCAACTCCCGGTCGGCTCAGGATTCCTGACTCACTGGCGTCACGGCGCGAGCCGCGCTCACAGCGATCCTGGCCGGCTTCCTTCGCAGGCCCTCGGCTTCAGGCGCCTCATCCGGGGAGTAGACGTCGCCGCGCCGCCACGAGGGCGTGAGCCGGAGCGAATAGGGCCAACTGTGTTCGAAAAGAGGGCAACGGTGGCCCGGAGCGGGACCCCCGTACACTCGACAGCCGCTATCGGCCTGAAAGTGCCAAGCCCAATGAGACAAGGATGTGTTGGCCGTGTTCTACGACCCCCCGATCTACAGTCGCCTCATCGCAGAGCGCGGTGACGTCCCAGCTGAGGTGCGCAGCGAGGCCGAGAGGACGTTGCGGGACCTGGAGCAGGTGATGCGGTCAGGGGTGCCCGCTTCCCGGCTCCAGACACGGCCGACCATGCCCTCGGGACCAGCCTGACGTTCCGGTCACAGACGGCAGGTCCCGCCGCTGCACACCGGTCCGTATCCGGTACAGGGTCCCGTCGATCACCTGCCGGTGGTCCCGCCGCCGACCGCAGGGGCCGTTGCACACCGCAGAGCTTGTTCAACTTCTCAAGCGCGCACGAGCTCGTAAGGGGCTGGACCTGATCCAGCCGTGGCGGTGTGTGCGGATCCCAAAGCGTGTGATGTCGATGGCTAGAAGGGTCCACAGGGCTGCCGCGAGCAGGTGATGCCTGCGTTGGGAATCCCCCCGCGAGTGGTCATGGGCCTCGCGCCGCTCAGACGCTCCTCCTACTCTCGGCAGGCCAGGCTGGTGCTCGCAGCGTAGGAGGGATTACAGGGCCGTTGAGGCACTCGCACCGGTCCACGATCGCGGCGAGCCGAGCCTTCATGGTCTGCTGGCAAGTGGGGGGCACGCACAACGCGGGTGCGGTTGCCTGGCCCTGGGTGCCTGATCAGTGAGAGATGGTGTCGTGGATTTCAGCGATATAGCCGCGGGGGAACTGCACGATGGCGCTGTTCTGGTCGGTGGACGAGTGCGGTCCCCAAAGCACCGTCGCGCCCGCTGTTTTGGCCTTGGCTAGCGTCACGCCCAGCTCTGCCACCCTGTATCCGGTGATTTCCCGCCCGAATGGGTAAGCCAGGTGTCCGTCAGTCACTATGACAACGGTCTCTCCGAAGCCAACACTTCGTCTTAGATTCGCGAACTCAGCGCGCGTCTAGGCCGCCTGATGGCAACACATCAAGATCGGAGCCCTTGCTGAACATGGAGATCCAAGGCAACTGCAGCGACCAGTTCACCGCAGTACGGGAGGCGTTCGCCGACTCCCTGCACAGCGGAGCCGACGTCGGTGCCTCAGTGGCGATCTACCTCGACGGCGAACCCGTCGTCGATCTGTGGGGAGGCTACGCCGACCAGGCACGTACTCAACCATGGCAGCGCGACACCATCACCAATGTCTGGTCCACCACGAAGACGATGACCGCGCTGTGTGCTCTCGTCCTCGCCGACCGCGGCGAACTCGAACTCTCCGCACCGGTCGCGAAATACTGGCCCGAGTTCGGTACCGCCGGAAAGGACCGCATCGAGGTCCGACACTTGCTCAGCCACACCGCAGGTCTCCCAGACTGGGACCAGCCGTTGACGCTCGACGACTTGTGCGATTGGGAGAAAGCCACCACCCTGCTCGCTCGACAATCACCCCGCTGGGAAACCGGCACGGCGTGTGGCTACCACCGGTTCACCCATGGCTTTCTCATCGGCGAAGTCATCCACCGCATCTGCCAACAGTCGATCGGCACGTTCTTTGCCGACCAGATCGCCGCCCCACTAGCCGCCGACTTCCACATCGGCCTCGCAGCCGAACACGATCACCGTGTCAGCGACGTCATACCCGCGCCCGGCCCCGCACCCGCAGCCAACCCACGGGTGACCATTCCGGTCGGCGCCTACGTGACCGCCCAGGACACCTGGAGCACCCAGTGGCGCCGCGCAGAGATCCCCGCTGCGGCAGGTTACGGAAACGCGCGATCCGTGGCCGCCGTCCAATCGGTACTCGCCTCCGGAGGCCACACAACCCTCGGCCGCCTTCTTTCCGAAGCCACCTGCCGCACAGTGTTGGACGAACAGTCCCATGGCATCGATCTTGTGCTCGGCATCCCCCTACGCTTCGGCATGGGCTACGCCCTGAACGCAAGCGACGCACCGGTCAGCACAACCAACCTCCATACCTGCTATTGGGGCGGACGGGGCGGCTCACTGGTCGTCAACGACCTCGACGCTCACATGACCGTCGCCTATGTAATGAACCAGATGACCAACCTCGGCCTCACCGACCCACGCGGCCAGAAGATCCTCCAAGCCGCTTACAGGGGACTGACACGCTGACAGAAAGCCTCCTGCCAGTTCATTCGCGCAGCGGCGACAGGAAGTAACACCCTGGGCCGGTGTGGCAGGTCCGTCGCCTTGCCTGCGGCTCAGGTTATGTCCGCCCGAGCCCCGTAGGCGGCGGCCGCCGCGCCACCTGCTCCACGCCAACCTCGGCGCGTGAGCTGAAACGGAGGGGCTCGAACCTGCGCAGCGCCGTGGAGCAATCGCGGGATGTGCAGTGGCGCGCGTCTTCTGTAGGTGGACCGTTTGCGTGATGATTAGTGAATCTCTACAGGTCACAGGGACTGTGGAACGACCAGCCCTCTTGTGCGGCTCCCGCCGGGGGCACGCAACTGCACCTGCCGTTCCGAGGAAAGTGCAGCTCAGCGGGGTTCTGCTGCTTCTCCGCCCTTGAGCAGTGCGGTCGTTCCAGTCGCGTCGGTAAAGTGCAATCAGCCCTGCTTGGCGGCCAGTGGCGGCAAAGGTGCAGGTCAAATGGGGTGGTGTCGCCAGGCTCACGGTGGCTTCGCGGCCGCAGGTTCGCGTCCCAGGAGGGGCACGCAGCAAAGGGCTGGATATCGACGCATCATGCCCTATAGGGCGTCGTTGTCGGGATGCTTGGCAAGCCACCGGAGCGCGGCCACGATCGCCTGGGTCTGGTAACGGTGCAGTACCTCGCCGTCGGCTCCGTCGATGGTGGCGTACTGCACCTGAACAGTGAGGGGACGGGTCCGGGATTGCCCGGACCTGGCGGGGGGTTTGTCGGGGACGTGCGGTGGTTCCTTCATGAAAGTCAGGGTCCCTGCGCCTCGTCGGCGGGCCGCAAGGTGGCCGAACACGGCCGCAATCACCTCCGCGGGGACTATCCTCAACCGCCCGGTCCACGCCCCGTCGTGCTCTGTCGGACTCGTGGGTATGCCGAAGAGTCGTGGCCGCCGCAAGACGGGCGGCGGTAAGAAGCCCGTACGCTGCTCGCCACGTCCCCTGCGGTTGTCGGACCGCCTGCTGCGTGAGGCCCGCGCTGTGCGCCTTCGCGAGCAGGATGTCCTGGCGGCGGAGGCGTGGGCGAGCGGCTGGCTCGGCGAAGCGTGGCTGGCGGCCGAGATGGCGGAGCGCGAGCCGGAGCAGACGCTGTGCCTGGAGGTCGTGGGCCGGGCCTCGATGGCACAGTCGCCCTTCGGCCTTGCCGCTGTGGCCGCGCTGGAGCGAGTCGGCCCGCCCGACAGCCATCCCATGCTCCGGGAAACGGTGGAGGTCCTCGCCGAGTCGCAGCCGTTGCCGTCCTGGCACGGGGCCTCGGCGCGCCGGCCGGTGGGGGCATGGTGCGCGGTGGATGTGTGGGACAGCGAGCGGGTGCTGTTCATCGCGTACGACGGTCCCGTCCCGCACACGCTGATGGCCCAGATCGGCGAGGTAGGCGGCCCGATGGTGCCCGGCTGGCCGGAGCACCAGCCGCTGGAGGAGGCGGAGCGCGAGCGGCTGCTGGACGCCTTCGTCACCGCCTGCGGCCGACGGGCGGATTTGGCGGGAGCGGTCGGCTCCGATGTCATCAGGTCGCTGGGGGAGCTGTTCCTGGGCGCCCTGAAGCGCGTGCACCACGCGGAACGGTCCCGGCCCCGCCAACGAACTACTGCCAGGCACGCACCAGGTCTTCCGGATCCCAGTGCGCCACCAGCGGCAGACCGTCCTCGACGCCGCAGCGAGACACCGCCACCAGCGGGGTGTCCGGTTCGGCGCCGGGCACCGCGAGCATGTCCCGGGCCAGCGCGTCGTATTCGCGCCGACCGAACGGCTGGGACTCCAGCCACTTGACCGAGCCGATGAAGTGCACCGCGCCCGCAACCGGTTCACGGTCGGCGCCGATAAGGTCCATCTCAGGGTTGTTCTGCCGGTTCCACCAGCCGCCGACCGCCTCCGTCTGAGGCCACCGCTCATCGGGCAGCAACCGCAACAGCGACTCGCGGATGACCGGCTCGACTGCGCGTCCCCGCCAAGTGGTCCAGGACCGCTCGATGCGCTCCAGCGCCAGATCGCCGCGACCGCGCTCGATCAGCGGGATCCCCCGCTGCAGGAACGCCAGCCAGAACCGGAGATACGGATCGGCGATGCGGTACCGCTTGTTCTTGCTGTCGGCCTTGGTGGACAGCGGCAGGTCCGCGGCCAGGACCCGCTTGGTCTGCAGGGTGTTCAGCAACGGGGACAGTGTTCCCGAGGGGAGCGCCCCCGCGCCGCCGGCGTGTGCGGCGATGGTGGAGAAGGTCCACTCGCCGCTGCCCACCGCCTCCAGCACCGCCCGCGAATGGGATGCCTCGGGGAACTCCCCCAACAACGACAGTTCGCCCGCCACCAGCAGCGGAGACAGCGGGTTGGCCACGGCCTCACGCAGGAAGCCCGCCCGGCTCATCCCTGGCCGCCACGACTGAACGATCTCCGGGAAGCCCCCAGTGATCAGCAGCGCATCCACCGCGTCTGCCGCGTCCAGACCAGTCATCGCCTGCACATCGGCCAGATGCAGCGGCTGTACGGTCATCTTCGCCGCTCGCCCGAAGAACGGACGGCCATAGGACTGCAGCGCCTCCATCACCGACATGTCGCTGCCGACCAGCACCAGCAGGACCGGCCTGGCGGACAGATGACGGTCCCAGACCGTCTGCAGCGCCCCCTCGAACTCCCTGTCCTGCTCCACCAGCCACGGCACTTCGTCGATCACCGCGATACTCGGGACATCATCCGGAACCGCGATGGCCAGGGAACGCAGCGCCTGATTCCAGTCCGCAGCCTGTAGCCCGGCCACCAGCTCCGCCCCGGGCAAAGCGGAATGCGCGAGGGTCGCGGTGAAGTCCGACCGCTCCGCCACGGCATTGCGGCCCCGGGTCGCCTGAAACACGACATACGGCAGCCCGGACCGGTCACAGAACTCCTGGACCAGTCGAGACTTCCCCACCCGACGCCGCCCCGTCATGATCACAGCCCGCCCTCGGGTGGCACCCGCACCATCGACCACCAAGCCCAGCTGCTGAGACAGCAGATCCAGATCGGCCGCCCTTCCCTTGAACTCCATCAGCAATCACTCCCAGCACCACGGGAAGAAAACATAGATTCGATATTACGTAGATTGAATCTTACTTAGATGCTAGCTCGCTTCTCGCAGCGACGCAGACGATGATGGAGAGGCACACGGGCGCGCGCCGCGCCGTCGACGCATACTTCGCGCCTACCCGCAGACTCGCTTCCCCGTGCCGGCCCCTCGCCGGTTCCACTACGCTCGGCGCGGTGAAGAGCGCCACCGCCTTGAAGTCCTGGCTCGTCGGCCGTACCCGCGAAGAGCTGGCCGAGCTGCTGGAACAGCGGGATCTGCCACAGGCCGCAGCGTACGGCAGGAACGGGCTGGCCACCTTGGGACAGCTCGCAGACCATCTGCTGACCGCCTCTTCCGTCAGCCGCGCGCTGCGTGACGTCAGCCTCGGGGATCTGCAGGTGCTGGTCGCGATAGCACGGCTGGCCGAGCGGGTGCACGGACCGCTGCCGACCGGCGGGACGGCCCTGTCGGGGCAGTTCGGGTATCCGGTACAAGCCGAGCAGGATCCCTCCGAGCGCGCCGTGCCGCGTGCACAGTTGCTGGAGTGGCTGGCGGACGGCTCCGCGCAACAGGCCGCCGCGGAGCGTGCGTTGGAGCGGCTCGCGTCACGGGCCCTGGTCCTGCCTCCGCACGCCGCGAAGGTCGCGGTACCCATGGTGTTCCATCAGCAGGCGGCCGAACTCCAGGGCCTGGGAGCCCCGGTGGACTCGTTGCTGTCCACCGCCTTCAACGCCACGGAGATCCACCGCATCGCGGACGGACTGGGCCTGCCGAAGGCCCGCACCCGCGACGCCGCCCAGCGACAGATCACCGCCCTGCTCAGCGACCCGCAGCGGATGCGGGAACTGGTGGCACAAGCCCCGGGCGAGGCACTCGAACTGCTGGACAAGCTGGTGGCCGGTCCCGCACGGCTGCGCACCCACTGCTTCACCACCCAGTACGGCTACTACTCCGGCCCGCACTCCAAGTTCCTCTTCCGGCCCGGGGGTTCCGGCGATCCGGGCACGGACTGGCTAGCCGCACGGGGCCTGGTCGTGCCGGTCGGCACCGACCTGGCGGAACTGCCCTACGAGGTCGGCCGCGCGCTGCGCGACGACGACGCCCGACCCGCCTTCCAGCCCGTACCGCCACCGGTCACCTCGCTGGTGCCGCTACCGCGCACCGCCACCGGCGAGGCCCAGTCGGCAGCCGCCACCGCTGCCTCCCGAGTGGAACTGCTGCTGCGCACCACCGCGGCCCAGCCCCTGGCCGTACGCAAGGCCGGCGGAATCGCGGTACGCGACACCAAACGACTCGCCAAGGCGATCGGCGCCCCCGAACAACAGGCCCGACTGTGGCTGGACCTCGCCGCCAACGCCGACCTGATCGCCCCGCACCGCGACGAGCCCTCCCCCACCCGAGGCCGCAATCGCAGGCCCGCACCACCGCCACCCGCCCGGATGCTGCCGACCGGCCGCTACGACGACTGGCTGGCCGCCTCCCCCGCCCACCGGCTGCTGCCGCTCCTGACGACCTGGGCGGTCACCCCCGAGGTGTTCAGCTACTGGCCCGACCCGGACGAGACCCCCGTCGCCCTGATCTCCCCCCAGGACCCGGTGGCCGTACCGCTGCGCCACGCGCTGCTCGGCGCCCTGGCGCAGCTCTCGCCCGGGCACGGTCTCGCCCCCGGCCCCGGCGGTGCGCCCGCCCCGGAGGCGGTGGCCGAACTGCTGGCGGGCGCCGAGTGGTTCCAGCCCGCCATCGCCGGACTCGGCCAAGACGCCATGGCCCGTGCCCTAGCCACGTTGGACGAAGCCGCGCTCCTCGGGGTCGTCGCCCACGGCGCGCTCACCCCGGTCGGACAAGCAGCGCTCGACCTCCTGAACGCCGGAGCGGCTCGCCACTTCCCCGCCATCCCCGGCGCAGGACCCGACCTGACGGATCACCCTGGCCTCGCTGCCGCCGTACGGGCCCTGGCCGAAGCCCTCTCTCAGTTGCTGCCCCCGCCGCAAACCACCGCCCGCTTCCAAGCCGACCTCACCGTCACCGTCACCGGCGCGGCCTCCCCCGAACTCACCGACCTGCTCTCCGCCGCCGCGGACCGCGAATCCGAGGGCCACGCCGTGGTCTGGCGGATCACCCCCGCCACCCTGCGCCGCGCCTTCGACAACGGCCTTGACTCCAGCGACCTTCTGACACGCCTCGCGGCCGTCTCCGAAGGCGGCGCCGCGCTGCCCCAACCACTCGAGTACACCATCAAAGACACCGCCCGCACCTACGGCCGGATGCGAGTCGTCCGCTCCGCCTGCTGCATCCGCTCCGACGACGAAACCCTCATCACGGAACTATCCAAAGCCCGAGCCCTGACCAAACTGGGACTGCGCAGGATCGCCCCGACCGTGCTGATCAGCACCGCCACCCCCGACACCACCCTGGCCACGCTGCGCACCGCAGGCTACGCACCCGCACTCGAAGCCGAAACCGGCACCACCATCATCGAACGCGCACCCGATGAACGCGCCGCAGGCACCATGCCGTCCCTCGCCGGAGCCCGTCACCACCACGGTCCAGGACCGCAGACCGCCGCGGCACTGGCCGCCAAACTGCTCGCGACCCGGTAACGCGCGGGCGGAACCCGGCAAGCGCCCCGGCTCCCTCACGAGCGCTGCTCCTCCTCACCGACCCAGCTCCGGTAGCCGTCCCGGCGCTGCTTGGTGTGAGCGGGAGGCAGCGACAGGGGTGAGCCCTCGACCAGCACGCCGGATTTCGCATTGCGGCTCGTTAGCCAAAGTCTGCCGAGCGGCTCGCCGTCGTACCCGCGCCCCGTACCGAGCGGCCGATCCGGATCGGGTACGCCCGTACGGCGACCGCCCATCGGCGTCGGATCAGCCCTGCCCGGCGCCTGCGCCGACGACTGCGGCGATCGGCCTCGCAGGTCGCGGCGTTACGCGATGTGCGGATTGCCGTTCGAGGCGCCGAGGCCACCATCGACGCGGATGTGAGCCCCGTTCACGAAACTCGCGGCCGAACTGGCCAGAAATGTGATGACGGAAGCCGCCTCGGCAGGCTCGCCGAAGCGTTGCATCGGTACACGGTTGAGCGCGGCGGCGACGATCTCATCGTTCTGCAGGAATCCCGCAGTCATGTCAGTGGAGATCATGCTGGGATGGACGGCGTTCACCCGCACGCCTTCCGCGCCGTGGTCGAGCGCCATCGCGTTGGTCAGGTTGGTCACCGCGCCCTTGGCGGCGTCGTAGGCGGCCAGGCCCCAATCACCGCCGAGCCCGGATGCCGAACCGACATTGACGATGCTGCCGCCCACGGCACGCAGATGCGGAAGTGCGGCCCTGGAGGCGAAGAAGACTCCGTCGACATCGGTGGACATGACGCGTCGCCAGCCCGTCGCATCGATGTCGGATACGGAGCCCAACGGCTCGCACGTCGCGGCATTGTTGACCAAAGTGTCCAACCGGCCGTGGTCGTGGGCCACGGCGTCCACCAGCCTGGTGATCTCCTCCTGGTCCGAGACGTCACCGACCCGGGCGGTCAGCGTCGAGCCCGTTGGCGCGTCGGACACCACTTTGTCCAGCTTCGCCTGCGTCCGGCCGATGATCACCACCGTGGCGCCCTCGGCGGCGAAGCGGTGAGCGGTGGCCGCGCCTATGCCCGATCCACCGCCGGTGACAATGACGACCTTGCCCGTGAACTTGTCCTCAGCCATCGGAAGACTTCAACTCCTCATGTATCAAGCGATGTTGTCGGCCGCACGTCTCGGCGGGCGAAAAGATCGAACGTTCGCGAACAGCGGTCGGCCCTCAGCCCACGGCGCGCCATGTGCGTGGTGTCAGCCACACAGAGGAGGACCCTCACTACGCCATGGGCGCGTGAGTTCGCGTCTCCGGTGGAGGGCGTCTTAACAGCAGGGTCGCGTTCTTGAAACGGACGATGGATGTGAAGATGGATGTACCGTGTTCGGATTCAAGCGCCGACCGGAAGATGCCGTGGCGCTTGCCTCGCGACGCCCGCAGCAGCCGCGAGATGGGACGGCCCGGGGCGGGAGGTCCTGGGTCAGGTGAGGGCGCCGGTCTGGCGCAGCAGGCTCACTGCGTCGGCGACAGCCCAGTGCTCGGCCAGTTGCCCGTTCCGGTAGCCGACCACGTCCATCACCCTGAACTCGACCGGGTTGCCCGAGGGCGGGACACCGAACCACGCGCCCGTGTGCCGCCCTCGGAACACCTTGTGGGTGGCCACCAGGTCTCCGTCGCCGACGCAGTGCAGGACCTCGACGCGCAGTTCCGAGAACGCCTGGTGCATGGCCGCCACGGTCTCACGCACCCCCTCCCGGTCCTCCCTCTGTCCCGGCTCCACCGTGTGATTTCGGAAATCGGAACGCACGAGCTCGTCAATCAGCTCGAGCCGCCCCTTCTCCTGCACCTGCTCGACGAAGAACCGCATGCGCTCCACATTCGATGCTTGCTCGTTCATGCCGTACCGCCTCTCTCGGGATGGTCCCGACAGGTCGTGAGCCGACCAGGTCCGTCTTCCCGCAACGCGCATGCTGGGGGGCCGCTGCGGTTTCGTCTTCGCCTTTATTCGGGGCGGGACGCCTCGATGCTGGACCGCTGCTTGCGGCGGGCCCGGAGGGCCTTGCCGCCCCTACGCAGGACCAGCAGGGCGGCTATGACGATCCCGGTCGAGACACCCAGCCAGCCGGCCAGGTAATGGGCGATAAACATGGCTTCTCCTGTGAGGTCGTCTTCTTCGCTCTCGCCGATGACAGAGTTACGGACCCGGGCCTTCACGGGCGTCAAACCGTGGGGGGAACAAGGGTGGAGGTCGGGTTGACGTCGCCCGTCCACCCGCTCCCTGAAGGGCCGGTGTCGACTCGCTACAGGGGCCGGACTCGTCCCTGAGGGTCGGCGTAGCCGTGGGTGAAGGCGTAGTGGATTGCCCGGGCGCGGTCGCGGCTGCCGGTCTTGGTGAAGATGCGGTTGATATGCGTCTTGACGGTGGCTTCGCTGACGAAGAGCAGTCGGGCGATCTCGCGGTTGGCGTGGCCCGTGGCGATCAGGCGCAGGACATCGGCCTCGTGGGCGGTCAGGTCGTCCGGCGAGGGAGGTCGTCGGGGGCGCCAGTGGCGGCGGCGATCAGGCGCCGCTGGACCGTAGGATCGAGGATGGCCTGGCCCGCGGCGGCGGCTTTGACGGCGCGTTCGATGTCGGCACGGGCGGCGGCCTTGGCCAGGTAGCCGAGCGCCCCGGACGTCCGCAACCCAGGGATGCATCTCCGCACCCTCCGGGCCCTCCTGGGTGATCTGATGGAGGGTCGCTTCAGTGCGTCCCACGAGCACCACGGTGTACCCATCGACGGCGAACCGGAGCGCGGTCGCGGCTCCGATGCCGGTACCGGCACCCGTGATGACGGCCACCGGGGCGGAATTGTGTTGGCACACAAGCATTTCCTCCTGGGTGTGCACCGGGCGCGAATGGGGGTTGTCCCTGCCTCCGAAGCCTAGGAAGATCGGCACACCACAGGCTTGAACCTCAGCGCCATCCGGGCAGAACATCGGCGCCAGACAGCGTCGGAGCGACGAACGCGGAGGGGGCGACCGTCGATGAACAGCACGGGAGTGAACGCCGACGGGTCAGGCGGCGCGTCCTCCGGGGATACCGCACTCCCGGACACCGCGCCGCGACCATTCGACGCCTTCCGCAGCGGCTGGGAGACGGAGATCGGCGACGGCTTCCCGCTGCCGACCTTCAGCCCGGCCACGACCCGTGATTTCCGGGTCAAGAGCCGCGCCGCCAAGGTGGGCGACGTGGCTATCACCGATCTCCACGGCGCGTCGGCCATCCGGACCGAGGGGCCCCTCAACGGCGTCGAGGACCAGGTACGGATGTACGTCGTACAGCGCGGCGCATGGACGTTGGGCGCCCCGCTCGCCCGCAGCGAACAGACCGTGTCAGCCGGGCAGTTCCTGCTCCGCCACATCGGACGGCCCCTGCACTTCGAGACGCCGCCGGACACGACGGCGAAGGTCCTCGTCCTGCCCGCCACCATGCTCAAACCCCTGCTCGGGGAACGGCAGAGCATCACCGGGCCAGCGGACTCCGCCGAGGTGCGCCTGCTGGTGGCCCACTCGAACATGATCTACGAAACAGTCGCCGACCTCGGGCCGGCGGGAGTGCACGCCGCCCACAGCACACTCATCGAGCTGGCCAAGGCGGTGGCGAGGCAGCGGGTCGACGACGCAGAACCCCAGCTGGCTCCCGCGCTCGCACAGGCCGCAAAAGACCTCGCGGACATCCACCTTGCCGACCCAGAGCTATCCGGGACGATGCTGGCCCGTGAACTCAACGTCTCCGTACGCAATCTGCAGCGGGCATTCGCCGCAGCAGGAGAGTCGGTGACCGCCTACATCCGCCAGCGGCGGCTGGAAGAGGCCCGACTCGCCCTCACCGCGCCCTCCGGTCGGCTGAGCGTCTCTGAACTCGCTGCCCACTGGCAGTTCGCGGACAGCAGCCACTTCATCCGCGCCTTCAAGAGGCACTACGGCCGGACGCCCACTGAGTACGCCCGCTCGACCAAATCGGCGGAGAACTGAGCGGCGAACTGCACCGACGCACGAGCAGCGAGCGCCGAGCAGACACCCCCTCGGCGAGCCGCCGCCCGAACTCCCACGCGGCGTCGGCCGCCACGTTGACCAGCGTTTGAGCTTCGGGATGGGACGACCGGGCCACCCCGGGTCAGGGGCTGGCCTCCGGCAGGCGCGGCACCGCGTCCGCGGCCCGGAGAGGCTCGGTCGGCTGCCCCGTCACGCGTGCTTGGAGACGCACCCGATCCCCCGGCCCGCCTACGAGGAAGAGCACCTCGGACGGCTCCTCGCCTGCCGCGCCGAACCAGTGGGGCGTGTGGGTGTCGAACTCGGCCGCATCGCGGTCGTGGCGCTCAGGGCCAGGACGGCCGAGCCGCAGCCAGCGATGATCCACCAGGCTGCCGGCCGCGCCCCGGCGGCGACCGCGGCGCCGATCACCGCGATGCCGATCGAGGAGCCGACCTGCCGGCTGGTCGCGGCGAGCGAGGCGGCCACTCCCGCCTGGTCGCGCGGCAGACCGGCCACCGCCGTGTCGGTGATCGGCGCGTTGACGAAGCCGAAGCCCAGGCCGAACAGCGCGTAGGTCAGGGCCAGCAGAACGTACGAGGGGTGTGGTGAGCGGGTGACGAGCACGGCCAGCCCACCGCTGGCGGTGATGCCCGCCCCCGCGAGCAGCAGCGGGACGCGCGGGCCGCGGCTGCCCACGATCCGGCCGGACAGCGGCGGGCACACCAGCGACAGCACCGCCATCGGCATCATCCGCAGCCCGGCCTCCAGCGGGCTCAGCCCCAGCTCCCCTTGCAGATAGAGGGCGTTGGCGAACAGGAAGCCGCCGAGTGCGGCGAACGCGAAGACCGCGGTCAGGGTGGCCCCACTGAAGGACGCACTGCGGAAGAGCCGCGGGTCGATCAGCGGTTCGGCGCGCCGGTTCTCGTACGGTACGAGCCCGACCAGGGCGCCCGCCGCGGCGATCAGGCAGGCCACGATCAGCGGTGCGGTCCAGCCCTCCCCGGGGGCCTCGATGAGGGCGTACGTCAGCGCGCCGAGCAGGACCATCACCAGCAGTTGCCCCACCGGGTCCGGCCGGCGGGCCCGGGCCGCGCGGGACTCGGGGACGTACAGCGCGGTGAGGACCAGGGCCACCGAGCCGATCGGCACGTTGAGCCAGAACACCGACCGCCACCCGGCCGACTGCACCAGCAGGCCACCGAGAACCGGCCCGACCGCCATACTGACCCCGACGACACCGCCCCACACCCCGATCGCCCGCGCCCGCTCCCGGGGCTCCGGGAAGGTGTTGGTGAGGATGGCCATGGCAACCGGGGTGAGCATGGAGCCGCCCACCGCCTGCACCATGCGGAAGGTCACGAGCCACCCCGTGGTCGGTGCCAGGCTGCACAGCGCCGAGGCGCCGGTGAACAGCACCAGGCCGAGCTGGAAGATCCGTCGCCGCCCGACCCGGTCGGCGGTGGAGCCGGCCAGGGTCAGCAGCGAGGCCAGCACGATGGTGTACGCGTCCAGCGTCCACTGCAGCCCGGAAACCGAGGAGTTCAGGTCCTGCCGTATCGACGGCAGGGCGACGTTGAGGATGGTGGTGTCGAGGCTGACCAGCAGAACGCTCAGAGAGCAGACGGCCAGCACCAACGGCCGTCGTCCGCAGGCGGGTTCGGGCACCGAGGGCTCCCTGCGGACTAGTGGTTCGGCCGGTTGGTGGCGTGGGTGTCGGCGAAGTCCCAGACCACGGAGAGGAGTTGCTCGGGGGTCTCAAGCTGGGGCATGTGGCCGGTGCGGTGCAGGAGTTCGAACCGGGCCTGCGGGATCGCTGCCGCGTAGGCACGTCCGTAGTCGACGTCGATGACCTGGTCGCTTTCGCCCCACACGACGAGGATCGGGTGCGTGACCTTGGCCAGCCGCTCGCGCAGGCCGGGGTCGGCCATGTCGTGCGGCCCGGCGTAGACCTGCAGGGTGGCGCGGTTGGCGGCCATGACCGCGCGGGCCGCCTCGGGGAGGGTGGCCGGGTCGACGGCGAACTTCGCGGGGTCGTGGAAGGCGAGCCGCGAGAGCTCGGCGGGGGTGATCGAGGAGATGTCGGCGATGGGGTGGCCGGGCACGTGGATGCCAGCGGCGTTGACGAGGGTCACGCTGCTGATGCGGTCGCTGCCGAGCAGGGCCAGTTCGGCGGCGATCCAGCCGCCTATGGAGTTGCCGACGACTGCGACGTCCGTGAGGCCGAGGTCCTCCAGCAGCCGCGCGTAGACCCGGGCGAGGCCGGGGACGTCGGTCAGCCAGTCGGGCCGGGTGGTGGCGCCGAAGCCGGGGTGGACGGGGGTGACGATCCTGGCCGACCGTTGGTCGGCGAGCAGCCCGGCGAATGGCGCCACTGTCTGCGGACCGCCGCCGCCGTGCAGCAGCAGGAAGGGGTGGCCCTGGCCCTGGTCGTCGACGGTGAGGTCGAGGTCGCCGGAAGGGAGGGAGAGGGTGTGGACGGTGCTGGTCATGGATGTCCTCAACTGGTGGGGGAGGTAAGGGGGTCGGGAGGCCGGAGACCCGGCGGTCAGGCGAAGTCGGTGGCGGGAACGGTGGCGTAGCGGCTCATGACCTTGACCGTTGACTCGGGGTCCAGCTCCTGGCCGCCGGCGATCATGTCCCGCAGATCGCGGAAGTACTGCACGTACCGATCGGGGGTGAAGGTGTTGAGCATCACCGCCGGCTCGTCGCCGAGGTTGGCGAAGGTGTGCGGGGCGCCGGGCGGGACCATCGCGAACGATCCGGCCGGGGCGATGTGGGTGGTCTCCCCGACGGTGAAGTGCACGGTGCCGGAGACCACGTAGAAGCCCTCGTCGTGCTCGGCGTGCCGATGCTGCGGCGGGCCCTGGGTGTGCGGGGCGAGGGTGATCTCGCCGACCCCGATCCGGTGTCCGGTGGTGCTTCCGTCCTCCAGGATGCGCATCTGGGTCGGGCCGAGGTGGATCGTCTCGCCGCCGTCCGGGCCGACCACGGAAACCTCGTTCATTGCTTTCCCCTCCTGCTCTCCTTCGCAACCCACTTCATGAGGGTGCGCTCTCAGGAGCGTAGATGGATCGCCTTCGTTACGCAAGTGCACTCTCACAAAGAGAGGGCACTGGTAGCATGGGGATGAGGGACCCGTAGGAATGAGCAGGAAAGAGGGGGCGTGGCGTACCCATGGCGACGACATCGACGGACACCGGCCGCAGCAACCAGAAGAAGCGCACGCGCACGGCGATCGTCGAGGCCGCCCGCGAGCTCATCGGCACGGGCGCCGAGGTGACCATGCCCGCCATCGCCCGTGCGGCTCTGGTCTCCGAGGCCACCGCCTACCGCTACTTCCCCGACCTGCCGTCACTGATCGGCGAGGCGCTGGCCGGCGTCTGGCCCGCCCCCGCCGACGCGCTCCGGCCCGTCGGGGAATCCCGTGACCCTGTCGAACGCGTCGCCTTCGCCTGCGAGTTCCTGCTCCGCGGCATCCTCGCCCGGCAGGGCTCGGTGCGCGCGATGATCGCCGCCACCGTCACCCGACCCGAGACGGTGACTACGAGACCCGGCATCCGCTTCGGCCTCATCGACCACGCGCTCCTGCCCTTGGAGGACACCCTGGCGGCGGCGGATCCGGACGCCTTCGCCCAGCTCAAGCGGGACCTCGCGGTGGTCGTCAGTGCGGAGGCCCTGTTCACCCTCACCGACCTGTGCAGGCTCGACCCCGACGCCGCCGTCAGCAGCGCCGTACGGACGGCGACCACGCTGACCGAGGCGGCCGTCCGCGCGGGCCAGATAACGGCCACTTGAGAGATGCGCCGAACGTGTTGGTGAGTTCTTGAGTCGGGTTGCCGGGCTTCAGCAGAACAGCGTGGTGTGTCCGGACTCAGCGGGATCGGTGGCTGTCAGCGGATCGGGATCTCGTCGAGCTGTAGGAGGCTTTCGGGGCCGCCGGTGCTCAGCGACGGGATGGAGGCGATGAATGCGCGGACGTGTTCGGCGCGCAGGTGGTGCGCGAATGCCGCATCGGTGTAGACCTCGTAGAGGTAGAAGCGCCCCGCAAGCCCTGTTCCCCCGCAGCGCCGCGGCCGCCACCTAGGCCGCCGACATTCTCCGGCTCTGCTTCGGCGACAACGCACCCCAGGGCCTGATCAACATGTTCACCGGACACGCGTAGCCCCAATAACGCATTCGCCGTCTTGTGGGCCTCGGGGCATCGATGAACCGGCCAAGACAAGGCGCAGTCTCGGTTCGCCTCGCAGCACCGTGGTCGTGAGGTTGACGTCTGAGCTCCTCCCCGGTCGCCGGTGCCCGGTGCTCGCGGAGGCCGCGCATAGGGCCACCAGACGCATACCGGCCGATCGCCACCAGCCAGTAGTACGGATCGCCGCTGCGTCCGGATGCCAGGTCACCGTAACGTCTTCAGCAGATCCTTACCCCGGATGTCGAAATCGTCGCGCGTGCTTCTACCTATCGGTGAGAGCGCCTGACCAGGGCGCGGAAGCTTTGAGGAGCCGGCCATGAAGTACATGCTGTTGATGCAGTTCAGCGAGAAGACGGCGGACTTCCCGGGGGTCGGGACCTGGACCGCGGAGGAGGTCAAGGCGCACATCGCGTTCATGATGGACACCAACAGGAAGCTCAACGAAGCCGGGGAACTGGTCGACGCCCAGGGGCTGGCGATGCCGGAGACGGCCCGGATCGTCCGCTCCCACAGCGGCGGCGTGCCCGTAGTCACCGAGGGCCCCTACCCCGAGACCAAGGAGTTCCTGGCCGGCTACTGGATCGTCGACTGCGACACCGAGCGGGCGGTGGAGATCGCCTCGTCCATTTCGGCCGCGCCCGGCCCCGGCGGCGCGCCGCTGAACATGCCGATCGAGGTGCGCCAGGTGATGTCGGCACCACCCGAGGAGATGTGAGCACTGGCTGACGCGAGCGTGAGCGCCGAGGACCTGCTGCGCGAGCTGGCGCCGCAGGTCGTCGGCGTGCTCACGCGGCGTTTCAGGGACTTCGACGCCGCCGAGGACGCCGTCCAGGAGGCCTTGCTGGCCGCGGCGACCCAATGGCGGGACGAGGGTCTGCCCCGCAATCCGCGCGGCTGGCTGGTCCAGGTCGCAAGCCGCCGCATGATCGAGCAGGTGCGCAGCGAGCAGGCACGGCGCCGCCGGGAGGATCTCGCGGCCAGCCTGGTGCCCGTGGACCGGCAGTCGGCGCCAGCAGCGGACGACGACGAAGCTGCGGACCGGGACGACACGCTGATCGTGTTGTTCATGTGCTGCCATCCCGCTCTGTCAACGGCGTCCGCGATCGCCCTGACCCTGCGGTCGGTGGGAGGCCTGACCACGACCGAGATCGCCCGCGCCTTCCTGGTGCCCGAGGCGACCATGGCGCAGCGGATCAGCCGGGCCAAGCAGCGCATCAAGACCTCCGGGATCCCCTTCGGTCTGCCCGGCCATGACGACTGGGCGCCTCGACTCGACGCGGCGTTGCACGTCCTGTATCTGATCTTCACCGAGGGATCCACCAGTAGTAGCGGCCCGGACTTGCAACGCGTCGAGCTCTCGAAGGAAGCGATCCGGCTGGCCAGGGCCGTGCACGGCCTCCTCCCCGACGACAGCGAGGTCACCGGGCTGCTCGCGCTGATGCTGCTGACCGATGCCAGGAGCCCGGCGCGCACCGGCCCAGGCGGCGAGCTGATCCCGCTGGCCGAACAGGACCGCAACCTGTGGGACGGCGACGCCATCGCCGAGGGAGTCGCGCTCATCACCGCAGCCCTGCCCAAGGGCCCCGTAGGCCCATACCAGGTTCAAGCGGCGGTAGCCGCCGTCCACGACGAGGCGGCGACGGTCGAGGAGACCGACTGGCCCCAGATCCTCGCACTGTACGGAGTGCTGGAACACATGTCTCCCAATCCCCTGGTCTCGCTCAACCGCGCCGTCGCCGCCGCTATGGTGCACGGCCCGGCGGCGGGCCTCGACATCCTGAGGGCCTTGGAGTCGGACCGACGCCTGACGGGGCACCACCACCTGTACGCCGCCAGGGCTCATCTCCTGGAGATGGCCGGCGACTTCCGGGCCGCGATCGAGAACTACCGCGCAGCCGCGAACCGTACGACCAGCCTGCCGGAACGGCACTACCTCACCATCCGGGCCGCCGAGCTCGCCGCGCCGCCCACCCCAGCCGCGACAGGCCGTGGCGCGCAGACCAAGAGCTGAACGGCCGGTTTCGCCGGGGCGGTCAATGGGGCTCGTTTCCGCTCGCTGGCGCGTGCGTGGTCGGCATGCTCGGTTCCGGCTGGGGGTGTTGGACCAGTGCGGTGTTGGCGGCGTCGAGGATGTTGCGGAAGGTGCGGGTGATGATCGGCCGCGCGAGGAGCCGGGTGAGGAGGGCGCCGAGCAACGGGATGGGAATCTCGGCGCGGGTGGTCCAGCGGACCTGGGTGCCGCGGTCGACCTCGGTGAATGTCATGCGGCCGAGTTCGTGCCTGGACGGCGGCAGGCTGCGCTCGACGAGGTACTCGGTGGCGTGCGGCGGGTCGTAGTGGGTGATGCGTTCCCGGAACCAGCCGATCAGCCAGAGGTGACTGCGCACCGCGCCGACGCCGTAGGGCGCGGTCTCACCGTGCCGACTCAGGCGGCAGCGCAGCACCAGAGGCGAACTCGTGTAGTTGGTGGTCGTGGTGAGCCAGGTGAACACATCGTCGATCGGGGCGTCGATGACGCGTTCCACGGTCATGGTTTCCACGGCTGGGGTCCTCCTCTGTCGAGTGTGCGCACCTCATCGGCGCGGTGCAGCTTGTCCGGGTTGCGTATGCCGTAGAGGCCGGTGATCCGGCCGTCGTGGATCTCGAACGCGAGCAGCCAGTCGAGCTCACCGCCTGTGAGGAACCGTGCCGCGGGCATGCCGTTGTAGGTGAGGTGCTCGACGTGGGTCGTCGCGGTGCCGGTGCGGGACACGCCGAGGACGAACCGGGCGACATCGTCACGGCCGATGATCGGGCGGCGGGCGGCGACCGCTTTCCCGCCGCCGTCGGAGATCACCACGACATCGGGCGCCAACAGGTCCATCAACGGCTGGACTTCGCCGTTCGCCGCCGCGAGCAGGAACCGCTGGACGATCTGCCGGGTGGCATCGGAGTCGGGCTCGAAGCGGCGGCGCCGCGCGTGGACGTGTCGGCGTGCGCGGTGGGCGATCTGCCGGACGGTGACCTCGGTCCTACCGATCGAGGCGGCGATCTCGCCGTGGGTGTAGCCGAACACGTCGTGCAGTACGAACACCGCGCGCTCGGTCGGGTTCAGCGTCTCCAGGACGAGCAGCATGGCCATCGACACCGACTCGGCCAGGATCGCGTCTTCACTCACCTCGGGTGCGGTGCGGATCGGCTCGGGCAGCCACGGGCCGACGTATTCCTCGCGCCGTGCCCTGACCGCGCGCAGGTGGTTGAGGCCCTGCCGGGTCACCACGCGGACCAGGTAGGCCCGCGGATGCTCGACCGCGGCCGGATCGACCGCGCTCCACCGCAGGTAGCTCTCCTGCAGCACGTCCTCGGCGTCGGTGGCGCTGCCCAGCATCTCGTAGGCGATGGTGAACAGCAGCGGACGGTGCTCGGTGAAGGCGTCCTCAGCCATGGCCTGCCCCCACCACGAGCACGCGTTGGGACCTCGGCATCACGCCCGGCTCCTCTCTTCGGATGCTCATCGAGACACCCCACACCAGGAAACCGTGACAGTCCGCCACCGTGATTCACTTCACAACGCGGGTTCGATGGGGCCTGAAGCGCTGGAACCTCGGAGAATCCCCATCCACCGCCACGGGCCCGGACCGTTACCCCCCCGGAGGCAACCGACGCGATGCCAGGCGGCACACGCCACCCGGTCCTGGTCGCCGCGCGCTGGGCTGCATACGTCGTCATCGGGGGCTCGCGTCAAATATAGAGCGGATATTGGAATTGCGTGGAAAAAGCGTCGGCCCCGGCCTGTTAAGGCCGGGGCCGGGTGTACCGGTAGCCGGGGGATTCGCTACCGGTGGATTCAGTTCCCGCTGAGCGGCGGGATGTTGTGGGTGAAGCGGAACATGTTGTCGGGGTCGTGGTGCGCCTTGATGCGCTTGAGCCGCTCGTAGGCGTCGGCGTCGAACAGCTCTCGCACCTGCTCCTCGTTCACCGGTGTGCCGTCGTTGTAGACGAAGTTGAGGCTGCGACCCACGGTCCACTGCTTCATCGCGTCGTAAACCCGCTGGTGGACACGGCGCACGTGGTCCGCCGGGAGGGGCACGCCCCCGGTCATCACCCGCAGGATGTACTGGGCCTCGCGGCCGCTGACCGCGCTGGGCTGGGCCGGCGGGCGGGAGAACGCCCCGCCGAGGTGGCGGATGTCGATGATGCACGGGACAGCCGAGTCCGGACCCGCGAGGTCCATGAGGGTCTGCAGCCCTGTGGAGTCGAGCTCACGCAGCAGCACGTTTCCGCCGAAGTAGGCGTGCGAGAAGGTCGGGTCGTGGTAGACGGAGCCGGCTTCCTCATACGGCATCTCCTTGAGTGTGTCGATGAGACGCGGCCCGAGTGCGCGCAGCGGCGCCACCAGGCGCTCGCCTTCGGCCGCGTCGCCGTTGAAGGCGATGCGGACGTGGGCGACGTACCGTCCCTGCAGTTCC
The DNA here is from genome assembly GCA_040631425.1 of Streptomyces sp. NPDC020096. Taxonomy (GTDB): domain Bacteria; phylum Actinomycetota; class Actinomycetes; order Streptomycetales; family Streptomycetaceae; genus Streptantibioticus_A. The sequence continues at coordinate 7,490 of JBEYJY010000036.1, read as the reverse complement.
TTCGGGAAAGCCGGAATCGGCGGGTAACCCATCAGCCCGATCGAGGAGGTCAGCTGCTCCGGCACGGTCAGCGTCCACTCCCGGTAAGCGCGCAGCACCTCGACGGGGCTGTCCGCCTCGAAGTAGAGCCCTCCGCCGTAGAACCGGGCGACCGGGAACAGACCGGTCTCGATGGCGGTGACGACACCGAAGTTCCCGGCGCCGCCGCGCAGCGCCCAGAACAGGTCGGGGTCGGACTCGGCGGTGACGTGCCGCAGGGTGCCGTCGGCGGTGACGAGTTCGATGGACCGCACGTGGTCGGAGGCGTAGCCGAACTCGCGGCCCAGCAGACCCGTTCCGCCGCCGAGCAGATAGCCGACGACCCCCACGTGCGGGGCGGAGCCGTTCAGCGGGGCGAGCCCGTGGCGCGCCGCCTCCCTGATCACCTGCTCCCAGCGCACCCCCGCCTCGACCCGCACGGTGCGGGCCTCGGCGTCGAGTTCCAGACCGGCCATTCGGCGGGTGCTGATCAGGACGCCCTCACCGTCCAGGGCGGTGACGATGCCGTGTCCGGTGGAGTGCACGGCGACGGGCAGACCGCGCTCGGCGGCGAAGCGGACCGCGGCGCGCACGTCCTCGGCACCGGTGGCTCCGACGATGCCGGACGGACGGTGCTGGAAGCCGGCCTGGAATCCGGCCCGCTCCTCGTCGTAGGCGTCACCGCCGGGCATCAGGACGGGGCCTCGCACCGTGGCGGTCAGCGCTTCCACGCCGACGCTCATCTGCTCGTTCCTTTCCAGAGGGCGGGTCATCACCCTGCCCCCGTGCCTGTGTGAAGTCCAATGCCCTGACCCCTTGCACATCCTCGGGGTTGCTCAGGGGGCATCGGCAGCGACCCTCCGCCAGTGCAGGACCCGGCGCTGCGGCCGCCCGACCAGGGCCGCACCGTGCAACACCAGTTCGTCGCCGTTGAGTTGGAGGTCGCGGGACTGTTCCGAACCGAGCCAGCCCGGATCGGGAGCGACATCGATGGTGTGGACGACACGGTCGCCCTCGCGCCGCCAAGTGCCCGCGTAGCTCGTGTAGTTGCCGCGCTCGGGGTCGGCCGGACCGGCGCGCATCATGGTCACCGAGACATGGCCGTCGGCCGAGTAGAAGAGCAGTCCCCGCGGTTCGGACCCGAGCGGGCCGCGCGTTCCGGCATGCGTGCCGCCAAGTGGCCTTGGTTTGTGCCGAGTTGCGACCCCGGTTCGCGGTCCGAGGCGTGAGGCCTCGGACCGCTATCCGTGCACCGCGATCCGCCGTTCGCCAGCGCGTAAAGTCAGTTAGATGCTCCCCCGACACTGACTCCCCCGTGCGTCTAGCGAACTAGATGCGGTGCGAGGAACATACCCTTGCCCCCAACATCCCTGTCAAATCAACTAGATGACAGAGCCCGGCTGATGAAGCGTCAGGTGACACATCTCCTCTAGTTGAGAGGATAATGAGGGCCGTAGACAGACAGCACAGCCGCGGGGTGGGGAGTAGTGATCACGGCGATGGGTGACCAATCTTCGGCGACTGGGCAGCGCACGATCGCCCAGAAGCTCGACTACCTGATTCGGGAGATCCACCCCAAGGGGCGTGGCCCGTTCACCTACCAGGAGATCGCCGACCTGATCCGGCAGCGGGCCCATGAGGGAGACCCGACGGTGTCCCACGGCACGGTGCAGGCGATCCGTACGGGCAAGGTCACCAACCCGGGCGTCGACTCGCTGCGGGCCCTGGCCTCCTTCTTCGGCGTGCCCGCGGCCTACTTCCTCGACGACACCGTCTCCGACGCGGTCGAGGCCCGTATCCGAGAGATCAAGCAGAGTACGGAGAAGGCCGACGCCAGCGATGAGCTCGCCGATGCGCTGCAGGACCGGGACGTGCGTGCCGTCGCGTTCCGCCTCAGCGGCCTGTCGGCCAAATCGCTGAGGGGCATCAAGGGCATCGTGGAGGGCTTCCGCCAGGCGGAAGGCCTGCCGGAGGTCAAGCCTCAGCGGGCCAAACGCCGCAGGGGATGACCGCACCCCGCCCCGGCGCCGGGTGTTCCCACGCCCTGCCTCGTACCCCCTCGCGCATTCCGCTTAGAGTACTGGTCGCGAGTGGTTTGGGTGCGCTCCGAAGCTTTCCAGCGGTCCGCCCGGCCGGTGTTGGTGTCGGTGGCTGGAAAGGAGGCGGGAGCGCATGAAGTGGTGGGGACGTTCGCACCGGCAGCAGTTCACCGGTCTCGCCGAACGACTCGTCATCCCCCAGCCGTTCGACCTTGAAGAATTCTGCTCAAGCATCGCGGAGCAGCGGGGGCGCCCCCTCCACCTCCTGCCGCTCGACGGGCCGATGGACCCGCACCTGCCCTGCGGTATCTGGCTCGGCCTGGACGTCGCGGACATCGTGTTCTACGAGGCGAGTGCCGCCGACATCCTCAAGGTGCACATCGTCCTGCACGAGATCGCACACATGCTGCTCGGCCATGTGGCTCCTGAGCTCGACGTCGCCGACGACGCCACCGAGGCCGAGTTCCACACGGCCACCGCGCACTTCCAGAACCTCCTGGCCCGCACCAGCCAGGCCATGGACGACGTCAGCGGTCCCACCCTGCCGATCGCCGACATCGTCCGGTCCGAGGCCGCGCGGATCCGCGCCAGCGCCGCGGCGGCCGCACCGACCGACACCGAGTTGGGCCTCTCGGCCGACCGCATCGTCCATCTCCTCGGACGTACGAAGTTCGCGAGCCGTCAAGAAAAGGATGCGGAGACCCTGGCCACGCTCATCCTCGAACGCGCCAGCCGCAACGAGACCCGCTCCACGTCGGACGAAGCCGCGGATGTGCTCACCCGCCTCAACGACGCCTTCGGACACCCGGCACGCAGGCCATGACGACCGTCAAGGACATCGTCCTCGCCCTGCTGTGGGCAGTCACCCTCTGGCGGCTTCCCGCGGCGGTTCGGGTACCCAGCCAGCGTGCGCTGTGGGGCGCGTTCGCATCCATCGCCGCCGCCTCCACCCTGGGCGAGCCCGGCATCGTCGACAGCATCGACAGGCTCGCCGGAATACACAACCTCACCACACTCGGCAAGAACCTGCTGGGCATCGTCGGGTCAGCGGCCATCTTGGACTTCGTCGTCGCCATCGCCCGGCCCAGGATCGTCCCCAAGGCCCGCCGCATCCTGGTCGTCCTGGCGGCGATCTCCATGGCGGCGTTGACCGTGCTGTTCGCGATCACTCCGCGCCCGGCCGAGGTCAGCGACTTCTACCAGGCCAATGTCGGATCCCTGCCGGGCACCGCCTACTGCATGGTCTTCACCGGCTGCCTCGGCATCGCCATGACCGTGGCCACCTGGCTCTTCTGGGGATACAGCCGCCATGCCGGAGCCGCCTGGCTACGCACCGGGCTACGCCTCCTCGGCACCGGCACCGCCCTCGGCAGCCTCTACAGTCTCCTGCGCACCGCGCTGATGCTGCTCGGCCTCCTCCACCCGCACGTCATCAACGGCACGGCCAAAACGACGGCGGACATCGTGGAAAACGCCGCCATCGCGCTCATCATCGTCGGCAGTTCGCTTCCCGCTGTCGGGGTCCTGTGGCGCTCGCTCCGAGACTGGCGGGCCCTTCGCCGGATACAACCCCTGTGGGCCTCACTCACCAGCGCCGTGCCGGACATCGTGCTGGAGGACCGCTCACACCTCACCCCTCGGGTACGGCTGCACCGCACGGTCATCGAGATCCGCGACGCGGTGCTGGTCCTCTCCTCCTACGTGCCCGAACACGTCCGCAGACAAGCGGAGCGCACCGCGGACCTATCCGGCGCCCAGGGCGAACAGCGGGCTGCCCTGGCCGAGGCCATCTGGCTACGTACCGCGTGCGCCGCGAAGCTCGACGGCGCTGACATCGTCCGTGAAGCCGAACGCCAAGCCTCTCCGTCAGCCGCCATGGCCTTCGACTTCGACGCGGAAGTCGTTCGGCTGCTCATCCTCAGTGAGGCCTACCACTCCCCCACGGCACAGACCGCGGCCCGCACCCACTCGAAGGAACAAGCGTGACCCTCTTGAACGAGGCGGAATCCCGGCCGGCTCGCCTCATAACCGACGGCCTGGAGCCCAAGAACTGGATCATCGCGGTAGCCGTGCTCATAGGCTGGCACGCGCACCGCGTCACAGGTGTCGGCTGGGGGGCGTTCGCCGCCGTGTTCACGGGTGCCATCCCCATGGTGTGGATCAAGTTCGGGCAGCGCCGCGGATATTGGGGAGACCGGCACGCACGCCGCCGCCAGGACCGGCTGATCCTGCTCCCCGGAGTGGCGGCCTCCGTGGTGCTCGGCATCGTCCTGATGGCCCTTCTGGGCGCCCCCGGGGAAATGATCGCCCTGGTCGCGGCGATGCTGTCGACGCTCCTGGCCATCCTGGCCATCACCACGGTGTGGAAGATCTCCGTACACACGGCCGTATCCTCCGGAGCGGTCGTCATGCTGGCCATCGCCTACGGCCCGTGGATGCTCGCCCTCTATCCGCTCGTCGCCGTGATCGGCTGGTCTCGCGTGGCCCTCAGGGACCACACCCTCGCCCAGGTCCTCGCGGGCACCGCCCTGGGGGCGGCGGTCGCGGGGATCGTCTTCGATCTTCTCCGGCACTGAAAGCCCGATCGGGCGCGGCCCGCAGGGCGTCCAAGTCCTCCAGAGGGTTTCCCCGCGCGGCGAGGATGTCGGCGGGGAACCCTTCGGCCAGGCGTCCGGTGTCGGAAGCGATGCCCAGGGCGTGGGCGGCGTCCGTGGTGGCCATGTCGCTGATCTTCTCGCGAGGAATGCCCAAGTACTCGAAGAATTCCGGGGTATTCACAAAGGCGGGGGTCTACGGGGGCCCGGCGCTACGGATCGCTTCAGGAGGCCCGTGCGGCCGGTCAAGTGAGCCTGTCCGTACGGACGATGGACCGTGAGCGCTCAGAAATCCGCGATCCCCCTCTGCGCCACCACCCGATCAACCCGCCCCCGTACCAGGTACTCGCCCGGTACCGCGTTGCGCTTGCCGAAGGTCTCCGCTTGGGATCCGCCCATGTAGCGGTGGCCGAGGCGGGTAGCCCAGTGGAGGAGTTGGGTCGGGTCTTCGGTGAGGGTGGCCGTGCAGTCCAGGCGGACGTAGGAGTACGGGGGCTGCTGGTCGTCCACGCAGAGGCTGAAGCGGGGGTCGCGGAGCAGGGCCTTGGCTTTTACCGAGGCGCCCCAGGTGGTGAAGAGGACTTCGGGGTTCTCGGACGCGTCGTCCAGCAGGAACCACACGGGGGTGACATGCGGGCGGCCGTCGGCGCGCGTTACGGCGAGCTTGCCGGTGCGGGTGCCGGTCGAGACGAAGGTCCGCCATTCCTCGGTGGTCATGTGCTGCATCTCGCCGCCCCTTCTCCGGACTTCCCGCCCGCCGCCGGACGCCCGGGTCACAACCTATGACCCGGGTGTCCGGAGAGGCGACTTACTTACCGGCCCAGCGGGCCGGGCCCATCTGCCGGGACATGATCGTGATCAGCTCGTACGCGGTGTGTGAGGCCGCGACGGCGGTGATCTCGGCGTGGTCGTAGGCCGGGGCGACCTCCACCAGGTCGGCGGAGACCAGATGGCAGTCGGACAGGCCGCGCACGATTTCCAGCAGTTCGCGCGAGGTGAGGCCGCCCGCCTCGGGCGTTCCGGTGCCGGGGGCGTGCGACGGGTCGAGGACGTCGATGTCGACCGAGATGTACAGCGGCCGCTTGCCGATCCGCTCGCGGAGCTGCTGCACCACCTCGTCGACACCGCGCCGCATCACATCGGCGGACGTCACGATGCCGAAGCCCAACTTCGCGTCCTCGTCGAGGTCGTTCTGGTGGTAGATCGGACCGCGGGTGCCCACGTGCGAGAGGGCGGAGGTGTCGACGATGCCCTCCTCGACCGCCCGACGGAACGGAGTGCCGTGGGTGTACTGCTCGCCGAAGTGCGTGTCCCAGGTGTCCAGATGGGCGTCGAAGTGCAGCAACGCCACCGGACCGTGCTTACGGGCCACGGCGCGCAGCAGCGGCAGGGCGATGGTGTGGTCGCCGCCGAGCGTCATCAGACGGGCGCCGGTGTCGATCAGTTCACCGGCGGCGGCCTCGATGGTCTCCACGGCCTCGTTGAGGTTGTGCGGGTTGGCCGTGATGTCCCCCGCGTCCGCGACCTGGGCGAAGTGGAAGGGGTAGACCTGCTGCGCCGGGTTGTACGGGCGCAGCTGGCGCGACGCCTCACGTATCGCGTTTCCGCCGAAGCGCGCGCCGGGGCGATAGGAGACACCGGAGTCGAACGGCACACCGATCACGGCAATATCCGTCTCCCCCACCTCGTCAAGCCGGGGAACACGTCCGAACGTCGCCAACCCCGCGTAGGTCAGGGTGCGTTCGGACACCTCCGGTCCACGGGGAGGGATCACGCCGTTGTCGATCGGGGTCATGGTTTTAGCGGGGCCTTTCTCTACGGAGCCAACGGGCCTACGCGGCCTACGGGCACTACGGGCACTACGGGGCCAACGGGAAGTGCGGGGCGGTGGATCACATGGGTGGGTTGCCGTGCTTGCGGGACGGCAGGTCGGCGTGCTTGGTGCGGAGCATGGCGAGCGAGCGGATGAGGACCTCGCGGGTCTCGGCCGGGTCGATCACGTCGTCGACCAGGCCGCGTTCGGCCGCGTAGTACGGGTGCATCAGCTCCGCCTTGTACTCCTTCACCATCCGGGTCCGCATCTCATCCGGGTCGTCCGCGTCGGCGATCTGGCGGCGGAAGATGACGTTGGCGGCGCCCTCGGCGCCCATCACCGCGATCTCGTTGGTCGGCCAGGCGTAGGTCAGGTCGGCGCCGATGGACTGCGAGTCCATCACGATGTACGCACCGCCGTACGCCTTGCGCAGGATCAGCGAGATCCGCGGCACGGTCGCGTTGCAGTACGCGTACAGCAGCTTGGCGCCGTGCCGGATGATCCCGCCGTGTTCCTGGTCCACACCCGGCAGGAAGCCGGGCACGTCCAGCAGCGTGACCAGCGGGATGTTGAAGGCATCACACATCTGCACGAAGCGCGCGGCCTTCTCCGACGCCTCGATGTCCAGCACCCCGGCCAGCGCCTGCGGCTGGTTGGCCACCAGACCGACGACCTGGCCGTCGAGCCGGGCCAGCGCGCACAGCACGTTCTTCGCCCAGCGCTCATGGACTTCCAGGAACTCGCCGTCGTCGACGATCTCCTCGATCACCTTGCGCATGTCGTACGGCCGACTGCCGTCCACCGGAACCAGATCGAGCAGCGCGTCACCGGGCCGGTCGGCCGGATCGCCGCACTCCACCGCAGGCGGCATCTGCCGGTTGTTGGACGGCAACAACGACAGCAGGTAGCGGACTTCCTCGATGCACGTGGCCTCGTCGTCGTAGGCGAAGTGCGCCACACCCGAGGTCTCGGCGTGCACATCCGCACCACCCAGACCGTTCTGCGAGACCTTCTCGCCCGTCACCG
>JBEYJY010000035.1:0-94215 GCA_040631425.1 Streptomyces sp. NPDC020096 | reverse complement strand
CCGGTCGATGAGATCTTCGAGTCCTTCATCGGCCCGCTGGTCGAAAAGACGGTCCCGGAATGGCAGACCACCCTGGACGCCCTCCTTGCGCTGCCCGAGATCGGCGGCCCGGTCGGGTACGCGGGGTGGACCGCCGTCGGCATTCGGCTGGCGGTGGTCGAGCCGCGCATCGCGGCCGCCGGTTTGTTCGCCGGGGGTTACGTGCCTCGCGCTCAGCGCGAGGAGGCCCGGCAGGTCACCATTCCGCTGCTGTTCCTGCTGCAGTGGGACGACGAAGGGAACCCCCGGCAGCGGGCCCTGGACCTGTTCGACGCCTTCGGCACCAAGGAGAAGACGCTGCACGCCAATCTGGGCGGGCACGTCGGCACCCCGTGGTTCGAGGTGGAGGACGGGGACCGGTTCTTCGGCCGGCACCTGAAGTGAGGCCGGGCCGTCAGGCCAGCAGCAGACGGTAAGCGGCGTCGGCCATGATGCCGTCATCAAGGACAGGTCCCGGCCCTCCTCGATGACGGCGCCCGGCAAATGCACAACCGCCCCGATCGCGGCGGTACCGGCCAACAGCGGTACCGGCCGGTCGGGGCGGCGGCTACTTGGGGTCATCGCAGCTTCCCGAGCGGAGGGCCGTGACGGTGGCACCGCCTCGGGCGTTCACTGGAGGTATGGCGAGTTATGGCGCTAGCTCCGTAAAAACGGCCTCGCCGCACAAAAGCGCAAGTGGCGGCCCTACGGGCGGCGATCTGCGAGCTGGTGGAGGCAGCACAGCCGTGCAGCGTCCGCCAAGCGTACTACCTCGGCATCGGGCTTCTGTGGGACAAGGACATGGGCCACTCCCGCCGGAACTACTCGGTTGTCGTCCGCGAGGTCGGCCAACTGCGGGAGCCTGGGCGGCTGCCCTGGGAGTGGATCACGGACGGAACCCGCAGGATTGCGCAGCAGATCGCCTACGAGGAAGAGCAGCGCCGCGCCCTGGCCGACCTCCGCGGCGGCTGGGGCGCGGCGGGCGGGATGTCGGTCTAGCGCTGCGTCAGGGCCTGGGCGGCCTGGGCGAAGTGCAGCACGCCCGTCGACGACTACCTCGCTCTGCTCGGCGCTCGACGCCGTCACCTGACCGAGCTCCGTTCCGTGTTCGCGGAACTCTGCGCCGACTGCCCAGCCGACCAAATCCCCTTCACCCCAGACGAGGAGGACCACGCTCATCGACTGCTCAAGCGCCTGGCGCCCGAAATCCCGCCAGGGCACTGCCCGGTGTGCGCCCAAGCCCTGCCTGCCTCCACCCAACGCGCACGGCTGCACTGCTCCCGCTGGTGCCTCCACCGCGCACCCACGCTACGCCGGTACGGATGGCTACCGGACCGAACGGTGACTGCGGTGGCTGCGGCCGTGTAGCACCGTTTCGCGGCTCACGCCGCCGGGGTCCGTGCTGATCTCGCGCTCGGCACGGAGCTACTGAACGGCGCCGAGAACTTCCCGTCCTCCGCGATGAAGTACGAACTGATGCGTGGCCTCGGCGCGCTGGAATCCCTGTGCAAGACCGCGATCCGAGTTGTCGGCGACGCGTGAGTCGGCCCGCCGTGCTTCGCGCTCATGGTCCGGCACTGCTGGTCCCGGACTGACCGGACTGACCGGACCGAGGCGAGGGGATGGCCGACAAGGCCGTCACTCCGGCTGTGCTCCGTGTGCTCCGTGTGCTCCGAGCGCTGGGCGAGCTGAGCAAATCCGTGTGCCGCGAGATGTTGAGGAGACCTGACACCGCCGTGTCGGCGTGTCGTTTCTTCCTCAGCGCCTGCCGAGTGCCTGAGGATGGCTGGCTGGGAAGGTGGAAGCGACCGGAGTGCGGCCGATCTGCTGCGCGAGACCGTCGGCGTGGTGCTGTGCGGGGCGCTGGTCGGTGACGGCGGGATATCCGGACCGGGTGACCGGTCATCTGCGCCGGGCACGTCCACAACTTCCGCGACTGCCAGGAGGGCCGTATGACGAATGTTCGGCAGGATGGCAGGGTCGCCCTCATCACGGGCGCGAGCAGGGGGATCGGCGCGGCCGTGGCCCGATTGCTGGCATCCCGGGGCATGCGGGTCGTCGTCAACTACCACAGCAGCCGCGACGAGGCGGAGGACGTGGTCGCGTCGATCAGGTCCGCCGGCGGCCGGGCGATGGCCGTGCAGGCCGACGTGCGCGACGAGTCCGCCGTGCTCGGCATGGCCGAGCAGGTCCGGGCCGCCATGGGCGAGGTGGAGGTCCTGGTCCACAGCGCCCTGACCCCATACGCCATCAAGTCGTTCGACGAGATCTCCTGGGACGAACTGGGCGGCAAGCTGGATCAGGAGATGCGAGCGGCCTACCTGATGACGAAGGCCGTTGTCCCCGGCATGACCACGCGCGGCTACGGACGGATCGTCTACCTCGGCGCCGTGCTGAGCCGGCGGCCGCAAGAGGGCATGATCGCGCTCGGAACCTCGAAGGCGGCCCTGAGCTCCTTCGCCCGCTACGTCGCGCAGGAGCTGGGGCCTCGCGGGATCACCGTCAACGTGGTGGCCCCGGGACCAGTGGAGAGTCTCCTGCATGCCGACCTCGATCAGGAGCAGCAGCAGCGTCAGGCGGCCCAGACGGTACTGGGCCGCCTCGCCTCCCCCGACGACGTGGCCCGAGCCGTCGCCTTCTACGCGGGTGACGACAGCGGCTTCATCACGGGCACTACCGCGCCGGTCAACGGCGGACTGGTCATGAACTGACGCACCCCGGACAGGAGTCCTCGCCGTGCACACCATCGACCTGACCTACATCGAGCTGGGAATCCACGAGCAACTGGTCGCCTACGTCGCCGACCAGCAGAACTACTACGACCAGGAGGGCGTCCACGTCGCCATGCGCGACGGACGCGCCTGGGACAGCGAACGAACCCGGCGGACCGCCACGATCGGCCTGGGCCGGGCAGTGGTGTCGCGCCTGACCGACGGCATCCCGTGGACGGTTCTGTGCGTCAACACCCACCGGCCGATGTTCTGGCTGCTCGCCCGCGACGCCTACAGGTCGGTCGAGGAACTCAAGGGCCGCAGGATCGGCGTCCACGCGCCGCAGACCGCGCCCGGCTGCTTCTCCCGCATCGTGCTCAGGAAGTACGGGCTCGATCTGGACCATGACGTCCAGCCGGTCGTCATGACACCGGGCGACTACGGCCGCCACCTCCGCCGGCTCGCCGAGGGCTCCCTGGACGCGGCGTTCGTCGGCAGCACCCTGGCGCCCGAGGTGACGGCCCAGGAGCACGGCCTGCGGGTGCTGACCTACGTGGGAGACCACTTCAGGTACCCCACGGTGGGCGTCGCCGTGGACCCCACCCACATCGCACCCAACGATCCGGCGGTACTGGCCCTCGTGCGGGCCAACCGCCGAGCCCTGCGCACGATCCACGACCAGCCGGATCTCGCCGCCCGGTACGTGAACGCCCTCATCCCGAGCCTCAGCGAGACAGAGGCAAGTCAGCACTACGAACGCTATGTCGCACCGTACTTCACCGCCGACGGCCGCCACGATCCGTCCGTCGCGGCCCAGGCGGTGCCAGCCGTGGCGCAGGAACTGGGCGTGTCCACGGTGCCCGACCTGGCCGACATCTACCGCACGGAACCAGCCGAGGGATCCGCAGCGTAGCCCCGTACGCGGCGCGGGACCCGGCCGACCGTGTTCACGATGCAGAGCACTCCAATGCTGCCAACGCAAGTACCGCGGCGGTGTCAAAACGAACTGCTGTAGAAACGCTGCTCCTCGACGTGTACAGAGCCACCCCGTCCGCGGATTTGGACAACCGACGAAATGCGGCTCGTGAGGTGACGGAATGCCCGACGCCGACTCACAGGGCCGGTCGTGTGACGAGGGTTAATGAGGCGGTGCTGAGAGCACGGACGCTGCTGCTCGGATCCGGCCGGCTGAGCCTCGCCCGACAGATCGAGGCGTACCGGGTGCTTGCGGAGGTGAGCCCGCTAACGTATCTGCCGAAGCTGTCCGAGGCACTGGTCTCGTACCGATACGCGCCGGAGTTCCAGAACATGCCGGACATACAGCTGGCTCTGCAGGCCGAGGCGGCAGCCACCGCCCGCCGCGTCGACGCGAGCGATCCGAAGAGGACCGAGTTGCTTGTTCGCGCCCCGACCGCCTACCAGCACGAGCTGTACGCAGTCGGCCGACGGGCGGAGGGCTTCGCCATATGCGAAGAGATGGCGGAGGCTGGGCGGTGGGGCTTCGATCAGGGCCAGGTGTCGAGCCCCGTGTACGGGCATGGGCGTCTGGCCGCCGTACTGGCCGAGGACGGACGTCACCGGGAGGCCGCGGAGATCTGCGGAAAGTTCGTCCACGCCGCGCGGTCGGAGGGCTCGGCGGGTGTCTCCTTCTGGACCATGGTCGAATGGGCGGCCGAGCTGGATGCCGCTGGACGTCACGAAGCGGCGCTGGAGGCCTTCGCGGAGCTCGTGGACGCCAGCCGCGGCGAACTCGATGCCGGCAGTACTTCGCTGGCCATCCTGACGTGGAATCTGGTCCATCATTCCCGGATGCTGGACGCCGCCGGCGCCGCGCCGAGGCCAAGAGGGCCCGGAAGGAGGCCCTCGGCTTCCTTACAGAGCTGGGGGAGGCGGGGGAACGCAAGAGCTGGAGCAACATCCTGTCGTGGTGGACCGCTCTGCTCGCTTTGTCAGGACGGTCGGCGGAGCCCGCGGCACCTCCCCGTGGACCAGCACCTCCGTTCGCCCGGCCCTTCCTCGACTGGTCGCCCGACATCAAGCAGGCGTACTTCGACGACCGAGCCACTGTCGAACAGGAGGCCGCCGCCCTGGGTGACGCGGCCAGGACCGACCCACACGGACGCTCCCTCAACTGGTCGCCATACACCGCGGGCTGACCATCCGTTCGGCGCTCTACTGAGAGAACCGCAGCCACCGCATCCTGAAACCGCTCCGCCCGGTCTTCGACGAGGGCGTGGCACTTGCCCGCCGTCTGGCAGACCTGGCAGGCGCGGGCCAAGGCCGGGAAGCGCTGGGCAGGGCCCTGACCGACCGCTCCATGTTCCTTGTCGCTGCCAAACAGTACGGCGAGGCCTACGACGACTTCCTGGAGGCCATCGCCTTGCCGGACTGAGAAGTCGCGGCCGAATCGGAGAGACCGGCGGCTGGTACCCGAGGTCGCAGCCGAATCTGTGAGTCGGCTACCCGACCGCAGTCAGTGGGCCGCAAGCGGCCGCCGGGGCCGACCATCGATCGGAGAGGCCACCCATCGGTCGTCGTCACGGGAGGTTCACCGGGAATCTCCACGTCTCAGCATGGGACGTTCACACGCCCTGAGCAGCGTTTCAGCAGGTCAGCGAATTCCGTCGGTTCGTGTGTCCTGAACGCAAGGACGAGTTCCATGTAGGAGGGACTGTTGTCCCGTCTTCTTGAAGTTGGCCCCGATCTCGGTTGATCTGGGCCTATTCGCTCCTCGTCTCAGGCGATCTGGTCCGTCGGTGCTGCTGTCGGTGTGGGATGGCAGTCTTCGTGCATGAGTTATGACCTTGCTGTCTGGGAGGGTGAGCGGCCTGCGGATGACGCCGCTGCGGCCCAGACGGCCTCGGTGTCCGTCTGGGCGCCGCGGGTCGGTGTCGCCAAGAACAGTCACGCTGAGGCCGGTTGGACGGTGCCGAACGCAACTCGCCGCTCTTGATTGCGCGTTCGGGATAAGGTTCTGCCTTTGGCTACAGATGATCTTGGGGGAGGGTACGGGGTATGAGTCAGAGCAGGACGCGTAGCGGTGGCACGAGGCGCATACGTTTCGCCCGAAGTGCAGCGGGCGCGCTCGTCGCCGCGTCGGTGCTGTTGGGAGCTACCGGGTGTGGGGGCGATGGGGCGCGGTCGAGTGGTGACTCGGGTGGGGCCGACGCCCATCCGACGCGACCGCAGCGCAAGGCGTATGACCAACCCACGAAGTTCGCGTCGAACGGCGTTGCGCTGCCCGCCGCAGTGCGGCAGGACGTCCAGGACGTCACCACCAAGACCATCGCCGCCCCGCACGTCCTGCTGCGCGGTGACACAGCATGGGCCGCGACCTCCCAGGGGCTGCTGGCCATCGATCCGGCCACCGGTACCACGCGGGCGACCTTCACACCCCAAAACCAGTCCAGCGAGGCAGATAACTCCGTGGACGCGGTGCGGTCCGACCTCGCGTTGCCCCAGGTCGCCACCGTGAACGGGCACGACCTAGTCGTGCAGACCTTCGGTGTCACCATCCGCGGGCAAGGCACCACGCCCGACCACAACGCGATCGAAGTGGTGGCCGCTGACGCGGACACCGTGCGGCTCACCTGGCGGCAAGTGGTGGAGCTGCCCAAGGAATTCGCGAACACCGACTACACCCAAACGAACTTCCAACGCCACGCGATTCGGACCGCCGTGATCGGCGTCCAGGGCGCGATGGCCGTGGTGCAGGTCTCCGGTACCTCGGCCGTCGACGGCAGCGAAGCGGGTGTCACGGTCATTGACTTGGCCGCGCGCAAGGCGGTGTGGGCCGACCCCGGCCTCACACCGGAGTCGGTGGCCGCCGGGCAGGTCGTCGGCGTACGCGACGACGGGTCCGGGAAGCCGCAGCCGGTTCAGGCCAAGGCCGTGCGCGACGGTTCCACCACGTGGTCGAAGGACACCGACGCCCCCACCGTCGTAGCAGCCGGACCCGAGTTGCTGTTGGTACAAGGACTAAAGGACTCCGGGCAGGACGCGGCGGTCGACATCGCGACGGGCAAGGAGTCGCCTTTCCAAGTCCCGGCAGCTGCAGCCGGGGTGGGGAGCCAGAGCCTGCCGGGACGGTGCATCTACGACCAGCGGTCCGTGGTCGTCTGCGCAGGGAACGTAGCGTTCGGCATGGATCCGCACAGCGGAAAGGTGCTCTGGTCACTGCCGGACTCCTCGGGACGAATCGCGCCCCAAGTGACCGGCGCCTGGCACGGCGTGGTCTACGGCCAGACGGACAACGGCCCGGTGGCTCTGGAAGCCCTCACCGGTAAGGACAAGCAGAGCTCACCCGGCGCGGCGCCGTACTGGACCGACGGCCGCTACGCCGTCACCGACTCCCAGATCGTCCCCACCGAGGGCTAGGCCGTTTCGCACTTCGAAGCAGCGGACGCGGACCAGATCAGCTGAGACAGCATCCGGCCCGGGATGCCGTGCCGGTTGAGTTTCTGGGTCATGCCGTGCGTCGAGGTCGGCTTGCCCGGGACCATGCCCGGGAAGAGCGACCGAGGGCCTGGGTGGGCTCTTGAGAGCTGCGGCCGTAGCTGAGGCTGTTCGGCGAGGCGCCGAAGGAGTTCGGCGAGTCGTGGAGGCAGCAGTACGGGGTGGCGGCCCAGGACCAGGCGGGCGTGTTTGTCGCCAAACTTTAGGTGTTCGGGCGTCAGATGGCCAAAGACGTTCGGTGGACGGACCGAACAGCAGGGTGATCGCGCCAGCAGCCCGGACGTCCGTAGGCAGGGCATCGTTGGTCAGACAGCGCTGCGTGTGGGCGCTACACGTTCGGCGATGCCAGGATCGCGGGTGCGTCGAAGGACCAGGCGCGCGTGTGCCACCTGTGCCCCCACCGGCCCCGGCCAGGTGGGGCAGGCTGGGCCGCGGTCTACCCCACCCCACCTGTGCGACCGGTTCTGGTTCAGTCGATGCGGAAGCGCTGGCTTCTCTCGCCGTTGCACGGGAGCTGGATGATCCGGGCGCCGTCAGCCGCGCTCTGGCCCTGCACGTCGAGGCACAGGTTGAGGGCGGTCCTGATTTCGAAGAAGCTGCCCCCGAGGTTCACGAAGCGGAAGCGCTGGTCGAACTGGCCGTTGCACGGGAACTGCTCGATCGGAGCGCCGATAGTGGGGCTTCGGCCCTGCAGGCACTTGTCCGCGAAGGTCCCGATTGCGAAGAAGCCCTCGCCGACTGGCTCGATGCGGAAGTCCTGGTTGATCTGGCCGTTGCACTGGTACTGGATGATCGGGGCGCCGTCAGCCGGGCTCCGGCCCTGCACGTCCAGGCACTTGTTCACGAAAGTCCTGATCCGAACCATCTGCTGCGGCTCCGCAGTCGCCACACCTGCGCCTAGCCCTGCGGCGGCGACCGCAGCGAAGGCCAGGGTCGCCAGAGTGCGATGCCCCGCCGTACGAGAACGCATGAGCTCACCATCCTCTATCTGTTGCGTAGAGTATTCACAAGGTAGCCCTGCGTATCTGGGGTGAAGGTGCCGCGAACGGCGTATTCATACGATCGTGTGGGCCGCCTGCAGATCAGGTTTCACATCGCAGAAGTGGCTCGGGTATCGCTCCGTCACCTGAACTCTGCCGCCTCCCCGTTCCACCAGACCCGGCGTGGGCTTGATCCAAGGCCGGGTAGTTAACGCATTCGCGCTGGTGGCAAGCGAGTTGGCGGGGATCCCGGCAGCGTCGGGAACGCCGGCAACGGAGTCCCGTTGGAGCAGGTAGTCCGCCAAGACTTCTGCCGCTTGCGGAGCTCCGTTGCCTGTACGTCATTGTGCCCCGCCGCCTGGTCTGATGACCGTGTCCCGCGAATTCACAGTGGCCGGGGGCGGTTCGCTCCCGGCCACTTGGGCGAGCTGACCCAGGTGCTGCCGTTCGATCTCGTCGACGCCGTCCTCGAAGAGACGTTGACCGTGCAACGCCGACTGCGCGACCTGCCCTCACGGGTCGGCGTCTACTTCGTGCTCGCGTGCGCCACGAGGCGCGGTGTGTTCGAGTAGCGGTGAAAGACCGCTACCGTCGGGTCGTCGCAGCGGCCCGACTGAAGCTGGGGACAGCCCGGTCCGGGGAACGCCGGGGAGGGTAGGAGCAGTCCCGACAACGACGGGACGGGCCGGTACTGCTAGACGGTCCGTGTCCGGCTAGCGAGTCCAGTGGGCGTAACGAGAGTGAATCAGTGGTCGAAGCCCCGTAATCGAAGTGCCGGCTCCAACCTGGTGGATCTGGGCCGGTGTGCAGTGCGTGAGCGGAGTCTCCTGACTCTGCTCAACTCCGAAGCCGTGTGTAAGCGACGGTGGGGAGGCCACGCTGAATGCCAGCGGCGTAGGCGTGGCGATGCTGCCGGGGTTAGCTGAGCGCCGACCTGGCCGATCGAAGACATCGTGAACGTGGGAACCATCCGTGTCCGCCCTGGTGCCTGGGCCTCCAGCTCTGGCGTCAGGGCAGGTTCGTTGCCGTCTGAGGGTCACGGATGGGGCGGAGGTCCCGTAGTAGTCGGAGCTCGCGAAAGGCCGGCACATGGCGAAGGGGACCAGCAAGTCGGTGGGGAGGATGCTGGAATGCCTGGAGGTCTTCGACGGTGAACACCGACGAACTGGAGCACGGGCTGTATCAGGCCGAGCGACGGGTACAGGAGATCCAGACCAAACTGCACCGTTGGGCCCGCGAGGATCCTCATCGCAGGTTTGACGATCTTTTCAATCTCGTTGCCGATCCCGCCTTCCTTCTGGTCGGGTGGGCTCGGGTGCGGGGCAATAAGGGTGCTCGTTCGGCGGGCGTGGACGGCTGGACGGCCTTCTACGTCGAGTCGGTGCGGGGCGTGGAGGACTTCCTCCACGAGTTGCGGGCTCAGGTGAAGGATCGCCCACGCCGACCGTGGCGACTGGAGGTCAGCCGATCCGGCGGAACGTGATCGTTCACGGAATCCACGTCCCCGCGAGCATCGCTGTGATGATGTGGTCTTCCGCGTCCGCGCCCAGGGAGGCCCCGTGTCCAGAACGCCGCAGGAGATCTTCGAGAGCTACGTCTACGCCGGTGCCATGACCCGGAATGCTGATGCCCTTGCCGAGAACTTCACCGCGGATGGCGTCTTTGAGGCACCGCTCATGCCTGCTGGCGCCACCTTCCCCAGGCGGTTGGTGGGTCGTGAGGAGATCCGTAGCGCAATGGCGGCGTACTACGAGCAACAGGTGAAGGACGACCGCTCGCCGAACCTTGAGAAGTCCGGGTACGTACTGCACACCACCTCCAGCCCCGACGTGTTCATCGCCGAAATCGACACGGTTTTCGACGGGGACGGAGAGGACGTGGTTGTCTCGCTAGTGCAGATCTTCCGCATCCGCGACGGGAAGATCGCCCGACTGCGTGACTACTTCGCGCCGCAGCTGATGAATTGAGGACATCACCGTTCCAAAGTCCGAATGGCCAACTGCCACTGAGCGGAGTGGCCAACTGCGGTTGAGTGCGGGGCCCGCAACGTGCAGTTCCGTGAGGCGGACTGGCCACCTACCGCTGGCGGTCACACCGGAACATCACCCACGACCTTCGCGCCCTGAAGGGTCTGCTTGAAGCCGCTGGAGGCGGCTACGGGCTTCTTCCGCTTCTCGGCTGGCCTGTTGGGCGCGGCGCGTGGCATTGTCCCGGTTCCGGCGCGCCTGTTCGGCAGGCTGCTCGGCCTCTCGCTGCTTGTGACGGGCTTGCTCCAGCTCATCTGCGAGCACATTAACCCGTTCCGCTCGGTCCTGGACGCGCTGCTCCGCGTCCCGCAGCTGCTCCTCGCTCGCCGCGAGTTCTCGCTCTGCCGTGCGCGAACCGGCCAGCGACGGTCAGGGAGTACAGCCGGTCCGCCGGGTAGATGGTGGCCAGCAGGGATGAGGAACTCGGCCCAGTGGGGCATGGCGGCACGGCGGAAGAGGCGCTTTATGGTTGCCTCCTGTCTCAGCCGAAGTGCCGGATGCGGGCGGCCGTGGCGGGCGTGTAGGGCGGCCAGTCGGTCACCGATCCGGTCGTGACGAACTCGGCGACCGCGGTCGCGAAGGTGTGGCCCAGGGCCCGCTCGGCGTCGGTGGGCCTGCCCAGCATCGGGCTGTCCGGGTAGGCGTCGAAGGTGTTGAAGAGGAAGGGCAGTTCGGCGCAGTGAGTGGCGCCCAGGGTGTGCTCGTCCTCGGCTGGCTGGTGGTCGAACTGGTAGACGTAGGTCGCGTTGCCGCCCGCCGCGTGGTGGTCGGCGATCCACAGCGAGCCGTTGCGGAACAGCTCATCGGTCTGCACCGCGGTGAAGACCTGCGCCGGTGTGGCCTGCTCAAGCCGGGCGGCATGCCGCTGGTAGACCTCGTCGGCCTGTTCGCCGAGTTGGCCGGTCAGGAGGTCCAGCGCGCCGGCGGGGGTGAGGTGCTGGATGTGCGGGTCGAAGGTGGTGAAGGCCGTCGCCTCGTCCCGGGTGGTACCGATCAGCAGCGCCTTGCCCTCCAGCGCGCCGTCCGCGAGTGCCCGTTGCAAGTCGCGGGGAACACCGGGGCCACCGAGCACCGGATACATCGGCGGGGCGGCGTTGCCCGGACGCGCGATTTGCCTCGCCAGTTGGCCGTAGGCGGACAGCAACTGCTCAACGGTCAGCGCGCGCAGTACCTTTGCGACGTCCGCGCCGCCCGGCACTTCGAGCAGCCGCAGGTATGCCTCGGCGTTCTCGGCCGCGTTCTGCGGGTCCTGCGGCGGCAGACCGAAGGGGCCGCTTTGCAGCAGCACCCGGGTGACGAGTCCTCTCGTCTGCGGATCGAGCGCCAGCGACAGGGCCGAGTACGCTCCGGCCGACTGTCCGCCGACCGTCACATTGCGCGGATCGCCGCCGAAAGAGGCGATGTTGTCCCGCACCCAGCGCAGCACGGCGGCCTGGTCCTGGGGACCGAGGTTGGCGGCGCCGATCTCCGGCAGGTAGAGGTAGCCGAGTGGGCCCACCCGGTAGTTCGCCGTGACCACCACGATGTCACCCAGTGCGGCCAGCCGGCGCCCGTCGTACCAGTCCCATCCGCCGGAGCCGCTGGTGAAGCCGCCCCCGTGCCACCACACCAGGACCGGGCGGGACGCGCCGCCCGCGAACGCCCGGGACGGAGTGTGGACGTTGACGGTCAGGCTGCCGTCCTCGTTCCAGTCCGGCACGCGGGCTCCCATCACCTGTTCCAGGCGGGAGGCAGCCTGCGGGACAGCCGGTCCAGCCTGGACCGCCTCCCTGACCCCGGTCCATCCCGGGTGCGGCTGGGGCGGCGCGAAACGCAGCTCACCGACCGGCGACGCGGCGTAGGGGATTCCCCTAAAGGAGATCACCTCGCCCTGCGTGACCCCCGTGACCTTGCCGCGGTCCGTCTGCGCGATCCGGTCTGCGATTCCCGTCATCGTGCTCACCTCTTTCGTCTCGGTTGCTCTGAGCCGTTTCTATCCGGGAGCATCAATCTGAGCCAGAAAAAGGGGTTTGAAGCGCGAATGAGGGACAGGCAATCTAGGAATATGGCGAAAGTAAGCCATCCATTGAATGAAACAGACAGTCGGATCGCCGCCGCGCTGCTGGCTTCCCCGCGGGCCTCGTGGCGCACGGTCGGACGCGTCCTGGGCATCTCGGAGCGCACCGTGGTGCGTCGCGCGGCACCGCTGTTCCACGACAAGACGCTGCGCGCCACAGCCGTGCGCAACCCCGTGTGGTTCCCTGATCTGATTCCGCTGGCCCTGCGCATCCGGTGCCGGCCCAACCAGATCAGCGCCATCGCCGCCACCCTGGCCCGCCGCCCCGACACCATCTGGGTGGACGTCCTCGGCGGCGGCGACGAAATCTGCACCATCCTGTTCCTGGACGGGCCGGACGCACGCAACACGCTGCTGCTACGCGATCTTCCCGCCACCCCCGCGGTCCAGTCATGGACCTCTCACGTCCTCCTGCGGGTCTTCCCAGCGGCCTTCGACTGGAGCGGCGGCCTGCTGACGGAAGCCGAACTGACCAGCCTGCGGCCGGACACACCTGCCCCAGCCGCCCGCTCAGCCCTCCTGCCCGTCGACCACGCGCTGATTGCCACTCTGGTCGAGGACGGACGAGCCTCCTACACCGACCTCGCCCGCCGCGCCGACACCACCCCCGTCACCGCCCGGCGCCGACTGGAGGCGCTGGTCGGCGACCAGGTCCTCAGACTCGCGACCGAAGTCGACCTCGCCAGGCTGGGCATCCGCACCGAGGCACTCCTGTGGATCACCGTCGCACCCGGCGGCATGGAGGAGACAGGCCGGCAACTCAGCCGCCACCCGCAAGTCCGCTTCGCCTCCGCCACCACCGGCCCCGCCAACCTCCTTGTGGCCGTCGCCGCCGCCGACCTCAACGCGCTCTACCACTTCCTGAGCGACACCGTCGGCGCCCTCACCCACATCTCCACCATTGAGGTCACCCCCATCCTGAGCGGGGTCAAAAGGACCGGTCTGGTCCGCCCAGGCAGCCTCTGAACCGACCACACATGGTCGACAACGTCTCCGTCACCACAGCGACACACACCAGACCGATGGCATCACGGCAGGCATACCGCGGCCTTGATCCGCAGGGTGGGCCCACCATGCCGGAGGGCCCACCCCGTTTCCGTCGTGGACAACGGGCAAGTTCAAACCCTGTCCATAACTTGATCTCGTAGCGGGTCCCACCGCGCATCGCGCCCTCATCAGGCACCGCCGTCACCGAACTCGGCCGCATCAACTCGACCGGCCCTGACGGCATTCCGCTCTCGACAGCCACCACCTGGAATCCAGCAGCACACCGGAGCTTGTTAGGTAAGGCTTACCTAATTTATAGTGCTCTGCGGCTGGGTCCGCGCCGCGCGGACCGAAGACGCGACCGGGGGCGTCTGGCTTCAATGCACAGTCCTGCCCGAATCGGAGAAGTCATCGTGCTCAGATCCGCACCGTCCGTCATAACCGGTGCTGCCCTGCCCGTCTTGTTCGCACTGGCCTTGGATGCGGGGGTCAGGTGAACGGCAACCGGCTGGCGCGCGATTCGGCCTTGACGACGCTGGCTCCGGCGGTCTGGGGCAGCACCTACCTGGTGACGACGGAGCTACTGCCGCCCGATAGGCCGCTGCTGGCCTCCGCTGTGCGGGCTCTGCCTGCCGGGTTGGTGCTGTTGGCGGTCGGCCGTGTGCTGCCGCGCGGGGTGTGGTGGTGGCGTGCTCTGGTACTGGGTGTGCTGAACATCGGTGCCTTCTTCTACCTGCTGTTCGTGGCCGCTTACCACTTGCCCGGTGGGGTGGCAGCGTTGGTGGTTTCGGTTCAGCCGATGTTGGTGCTGCTGCTGGCGGCACTGGTGCTGAAGGATCGGATCCATTCGCTGCAGGTGGCATCGTGCGTGCTTGGCGCGGTAGGTGTGGCGTTGCTGGTGTTGACGCCACAGGCGGGCCTGGACACCGTTGGTGTCCTGGCTGGAGTGGCGGGGGCAGCCTGCATGGCGTCCGGCATCGTGCTCACCAAACGCTGGAGCCGTCCGGCGGGGGTGAGCGTACTGACGTTCACCGGCTGGCAGTTGACCGTCGGAGGCATCGTCTTGGTGCCGGTCACGCTGGTCGCCGAAGGCCTTCCCAGTCGTATCACCGGCACGAATATCACCGGGTTCGCGTACCTGAGCGTGATCGGGGCCTTGTTCGCCTACGCGATCTGGTTCCGGGGCATTGAGCGGCTGTCGGCGTTGGGAGTATCGATCCTGGGCTTCGCCAGCCCACTGGCAGCAACGGTCCTCGGATATATCTTCCTGGGCCAGGAATTGTCACCACTCCAGATGGCCGGTGCCGTGGCCGTCGTCGCCGCTGTCGTCCTGGCCCAGCCCAGGCGGCAGCGGGCAGTCCCAGTGGCGGCCGACAAGCCCGTCACTCATGCGTCGTAACCACGTACCAGCCAGCAGGGGAAGCCTGTGAAGACCGCACAGTTCAGTGCACGAATACATGACACTCACCTGGGCACCTGCCTGCCCAACCTGCTGAAGGAGTGGGCGAATTCGCAGCCCGAGGCCATAGCAGTTGCCTGCGGAGACCAGCGCTTCACCTACCGGGAACTCGATCAGGTCAGCAGTCGGTTGGCCAACTGTTTGCACCGGTTGGGTGTGGGCGCCGACGACTGTGTCGGCCTGTATGTCGAACCGTCCCTGGATCTGATGGCGGGGGTGTGGGGCATCCTGTTCGCCGGGGCCGCTTATCTGCCGCTGTCGCCGGAGTACCCCGAAGACCGGCTGCGCTACATGATCGAGGACAGCCGCACCCGCGTCATCGTCACCCAGGACCATCTGGCCGCCCGCTTGGCCGAGCTTGCCCCTCAGGGGACGCGGATCGTCACCCTGGCCGACGCGGAGAACGTCACCGAAGCGTGCCCGACGGCGCCCCGGCCGGATGCCCTGGCGTACGTGATCTATACCTCCGGCAGTACCGGCAGGCCGAAGGGCGTGATGATCGAACACCGTAGCATCATGTCCCAGATGCGCTGGATGCGTGACTGCGGACACCTGGGCGAGGGCGCCATGGTGCTCCAGAAGACGCCGATGAGCTTCGACGCGGCGCAGTGGGAGATCCTGGCCCCTGCCATGGGCAGCAGCGTCGTCATGGGTGCACCAGGCATCTACCGCGACCCGCAGGCGCTGATCGAAACCATCGTCAAGCACGAGGTGACCACGCTTCAGTGCGTGCCCACTCTGCTTCAGGTACTGCTGGACACCGAGGAGTTCTACCTCTGCACCACGCTCAGACGGGTGTTCTCCGGTGGTGAGGCGCTCTCCCGGCAGCTCGCACGGGCCTTCACCGACGAACTTCCCTGGGCGTCGCTGGTCAACCTGTACGGGCCGACCGAGTGCACCATCAATGCGACCGCGTACCTGGTCGACCCGGATGCGATCGGCGAAGGCGCCGGCACCATCCCGATCGGCGTGCCCGTCGACAACACCCACTGCTACATCCTCGACGAGAATCTCGCGCCGGTGGAGATCGGTGAGACCGGCGAGCTGTACATCGGCGGCGTCCAACTGGCCCGCGGATACCTGCACCGGCCGGACCAGACGCAGGAACGGTTCATCTCCTCGCCCTTCGTGCCGACGCAGCGGCTGTACAAGACCGGGGACTTGGCGTACTGGAACCCGGACGGCACGATCCAGTTCTCCGGCCGGGCGGACAACCAGATCAAGCTGCGCGGCTACCGCGTCGAGCTCGACGAGATCGCCTTGGCCATCGAGGAGCACACCTGGGTCAGGCGCGCAGCCGCGATCGTCACCGACGACGCGCGGACCGGCTTCCAGAACCTGGTGGCGTGCGTCGAGCTGAACCCGAAGGAAGCGGCCTTGATGGACCAGGGGAACCACGGCGCCCACCACCAGTCCAAGACGAGCAAGCTTCAGGTGAAGGCGCAGCTGTCCAACCCGGGCCTCAGGAACGGTGGGGAGTTGCACGGCAATCCGGTGGTGGTCCTGCCCGGCAAGCAGGAGTCCGCGCGTCAGCGGCGGGAGACTTTCGCACGCAAGACCTACCGCTTCTACGGGGGTGGACAGGTCACCCGCGATGATGTCCGGGAACTTCTCGCCGAGCGGCCGGTCAGCGGTTTCTCCCGCGGCCTCGATGAGTTGTCGTTTGCCGAACTCGGGGAGATGCTGAGGTGGTTCGGCCAGTTCCACAGTGATGAGCGGTTGCTGCCGAAGTACGCCTACGCCTCTCCCGGCGCGCTGTATGCGACGCAGATGTACCTGGAGACCGGTGGCGGCGTAGGCGGCCTGGATGCGGGGGTGTACTACTACCACCCCGCGGACCACACCCTGGTGCGGATCGGCCACTGCGCGGAGCGTTTCGGCGGGAATCTCTCGGTTCACTTCGTCGGCAAGAAGCGGGCGATCGAGCCGGTGTACAAGAACAACATTCAGGAAGTGCTGGAGTTCGAGGCCGGGCACATGGTGGGCGTGTTCGAGGAGGTGCTGCCCGAGTACGGGCTGAACATCCGCCCCCTCGCCTACCGCCCGTCCCTGAGGAACCGCCTGGACGTCGCCGACGACGACTACTACCTGGGTACCTTCGAGATCCACCCCAACGACGGGGCGCTCCGACAGGACCCCACCGAGATCTATGTGCAGGCACACCCCGGAGGGGTGGTCGGTCTGCAAGCTGGCCAGTATCGCTACCTGGATGGGGAGTTGGAGCGCATCTCGGACGCCCTGGTGCTGCCCAAGCACGTGATCGCCATCAACCAGAGGGTGTATGAGCGGGCCAGCTTCGGCATCACTGCCGTCAGCCGGGCGAACCAGGCCTGGCTGGAGTACATCAGCCTCGGCACGAAACTGCACCACCTGCAACGCAACAGCCTCGGGCTGGGGTTCATGTCATCGGGCTACAGCTCGAAGACCGGCCATCCCCTTCCTGCCGCCCGGCGCATGGACGACATCCTGTACTCCTGCGGGATCACGCCGGGCCCGTCGTACTTCTTCCTCGGCGGCAGGGTCAGCGAGGAGCAGATCCGTAGCGAGGGCATGTACGAGGACACGGTCCACATGAAGGGCCCAGCCGAGATCATCAAGGATGAACTGGCCCATTTCCTGCCCGACTACATGATCCCGAACCGGGTCCTGGTGCTGGACGAGCTGCCGCTGACCGCGAACGGGAAGGTGGACTCCAAGGCCCTGGCCGCCTTCGACGAGGTGAGGTCGGCGGACCCGGCCACCCCGTATGTGGCCCCTGCGACACCGACCGAACGATGGCTCGCCGAAGCGTGGGGAAAGGCGCTGAGGTACGAGAACGCGTCCGTGGAGGACGAGTTCTTCGCCTCCGGCGGGAACTCGCTGACCGCTGTCGCGCTCATCAACAAGATCAACCGAGAGCTCGGCACCCGGCTACCGCTCCAGGTCCTCTTCGAGTGCCCGAAGCTGGCCGACCTTGCGGCCCGAATCGACAACGACGCCGACAGCGGCGACAGCGAGCCGCCCTCGCGGCTCGTGCCGCTCCACAACACCGGCACGGGCAGCCCGGTGTTCTGCTGGCCGGGGCTGGGCGGCTACCCGATGAACCTCCGTCTCCTGGCGCGTGAGACGGGCCTCGACCGGACGTTCTACGGGATACAGGCCCACGGCATCAACGCCGGAGAAGTGCCCTACCCGACCATTCGGGAGATGGCCGCCGCCGACGTGGCCGAGATCCGGCGCGTGCAGCCCGAGGGTCCCTACACGCTGTGGGGGTACTCCTTCGGTGCCCGGCTCGCGTTCGAGGCGGCCTGGCAACTGGAGCAATCCGGCGAGCAGGTGGAGAACCTGCTGTTGATCTGCCCCGGGAACCCCAAGATCCACGAGACCGATGCAGACCGCTACGGACCCGCGGCGTCCTACGGCAACCCGGCGTATGTGACCATCCTGTTCTCCGTCTTCGCCGGCTCCATCAGCGGAGCCGAGCGGGAACAGTGCCTCAAGGCAGCACATGACGAGAACAGCTTCGTCTTCTTCGTCCACGCTCTGTTCCCCGCCTTGGACGAGCAGTTGATCCGAAGGATCACACGGATCGTGGGCGAGACGTACGAGTTCGAGTACACCTTCCACGAACTGGCCGAACGGCGCCTCAACGCGCCGGTGACCATCTTCAAGGCCGCAGGTGACGACTACTCGTTCATCGAAGGCCGCACCGGCTACTCCGCCGCACCCCCGACCTTGGTCGACCTGCACGGTGACCACTACAGCGTGCTCAAGGAACACGGCGTCACCGAGCTGGCGGCAGTGATCCGCGCCCGCCTCGGCAGGTGAACCCCTCACCTCCATACAGAACCCCGCCTCTGCCGGACCCGTGGCTCCCCGGCAGAGGCAAGGCCCGGGCGGGCAACACGGAAAGGGGTCACGGCACCGCCAGAGCACGGCCGTTGGTTGCGGAGGAAACCCAATATTTTCGGCACTGGCTGATAAGCAGGCAGTCACGCTCGGTCAGATACAAGAGACGCTCCTCATCCCGCTATACGGCCGGGCGGTAGAGACCGGCAAGAAGCACGCGGTGCTGCGTGACCCCAAGGCCGCCGAGATAGTCCAGTCGATCGACTATGACTTCGCGGAGTTCGACGGAGGGCCAAGCCTATGGGGCTCGGTGGTGCGCACCGCGGTCTTCGACAGCTGGGTGGGCGCCTTCCTCGCAGAGCACCCGACCGGTACCGTCGTCGAAATCGGCACGAGGCTCAACACACGCTTCGAGCGGCTCGGCAACGGCCGTCTCCACTGGGTCGACCTGGATCTGCCCGACGCGATGGAGCTGCGCCGGAGGTTCTTCACCGAGGCCGACAGCTCCACTTTCGACGTTCTGACAGATCGGATTGATCACGCGGCGTGGTTGAGGCTGGCAGCGGCCCATGCCTGCTGGACGGTGCGGATTTCCTGCTCGGTGGGCTGACCTGGGCGGGTGGGCAGAAATCGGGCGGCGATGATCGTGCGGCGGAGCTTGGCCACCATGTCGGACAGTGACGGGTCGGCCTTGGTGGTGTACCAGGGTGCGCGCTCGCGGCGCTCGGCGACGTCGCTCGGGTGGTGGCCGTGCAGCGCGTACCAGATGACGGTGATCGTGTAGCAGTACAGGCGAACGGGACGGTGCGCTCGACCGCGAGGCGGGTGCGGCTTCGGGCCTGGCCGGCCCCGAGCAGGTCGCGGGCCTCGGCGAAGGTGACCTCGATCGACCAGCGCCACGCGTACCGGGTGATCAGCGCCGGAGCGGGCGGGGTCAAGTCGGTGGTGACCAGCGCCAGGCCGTAGCCCGTGTCGGTGTGGTCGTCGCGCAGCAGGATCACGCGGACGGTGCGGGTGTGGAAGGAGCCGTTGTGGGGTGCCGGAAAGCGCATCTATGCTGGTCAAGCTGTATGTCGGTACTCATGGAGGGTTCCGCGGAGTCGGTCGTGGCGGCGTATGTTCAGTTGGGCGGTCCGGTCCGGATCTGTGATCGGTGTGGGTCGTGCTCTCAGGGGTGAGCCGTGGTCGAGGGCGCGGTGCGGGCGGTGGGTGTTGTAGTGGTTCTCGAACTCGCGTAGTGCGTTGAGGAGATGGCGTTGGTTCCAGATCGGCGTCCGGTCGAGGAGTTCACGTCGGCAGGTGAGCACCCAGCGTTCCATGACCGCGTTCATCCTCGGCATCCTGACTCTGGTGAGCACGGTCTGGATGCCGCCGTCGGCGAGGATCGCGTCGAGGATTTGCGGGTACTTCCCGTCCCGATGGCGTATCAGGAACCGTGCCTGGCACCTGGCACCCTCCAGGTCCATGACCAGTTTCCGTGCCGCCTGTGCGGCCCAAGCGGCGGTCGGGTGCGTGGTCGCGCCCAGGATCCGAATCCGGCGGCTGGCGTGCTCGATCACCGTCAGTACGTGCAGCCTCGTGCCGGTGAGTGTGACGGTCTCGAAGAAGTCGCAGGCCAGCAGGGCGTCGGTCTGCGAGCGCAGGAAAGCGGCCCATGTGGTGGTCGCGCGCTGCGGTGCCGGGTCGATCCCTGCTGCGCGCAGGATCTCCCAGATGGTCGAGGCCGCGACCTTGATTCCGAGTACCGCGAGTTCGCCGTGGATGCGGCGATATCCCAGGTTGGGTTCTCCTTCGCCAGTCGGAGCACGAGGATCCGGATGGAGCGGACCGTTCTCGGCCGGCCCATGTGCTTGGGGCGTGAGCGTTCGGCGTGTCGGCGGCGGAGAATGTCGCGGTGCCATCGCAGCACGGTGTCCGGTCTCATCAGGAGCCGCACCTGACGCAGAGTTTGCCGGGGGAGGCCGTGGAGCAAGGCGGCGAGGAATATGCGGTCCGCAGGCGTGAAACAGCGGCGGGTTCCTCGGAGCTGACGCTCTAGCACGGCGAGTTGGTGCCGCAGCGCGAGGATCTTCCACGTCTTCTCTCTACTGCTCCTCGGCAGCAGCCGTAGCACGGTGAAGGCGTTCGTCATCGTCAGGTAAGCCAGGCGCAGCAGCACGATCGATCATCATGCCCATCGACGCCGACCCGCCCTGGCCAAACAGCGCGATCCATCATCTGACCTGTGCGGATGGACTTCTCGGCACCCACACCGCCAAGTCGTCCACCGACGCGGTCGCCGCCGCCCACCAGTACTCCGGATCCCTCGGCGGGGTTGGCCTGTGTCAGGTCGCCGTCCACCTCGCCTTCGCCACCCGCCGCGGACACACCATCATCGACCGAGCGCTGTACGTCACCCAGGAGTGGGCCGGCGACGAGGAGCGGCGCGAACGGGCAGGCGTCCCGGAAGAGTTGGTGTTCGCCACCAAGCCCGAACTGGCCGCCGCCATGCTTACCCAGGCCTGCGCGGCCGGGGTGCGGGCATCCTTCTTCACCGGCGACGAGGTCTACGGCAGCCGGGCCCTGCGGCGCACCTGCCGTGCTCTAGGTCTCGGCTACGCGGTCGCGGTCCGCTCCAACCACAAGGTGACCACCCCTGGCGGGCGTTTGACCTGCACGGACGCGCTCGCCCTGGTGCCGGCGCAGGCCTGGCAGCGGATGCGGACCGGCACCGGCTCCAGGGGCGCACGCGACTACGACTGGGCGATGATCGAGGTGGTCGCGGACGACGACCCCGACGGGCGGACCGAGGCCGGGCTCTCGGTGCTGCTGGCCCGCCGCCACCGCTACACGCGCACCGTGTCCTTCTTCCGCTGCTGGTCACCGACCCCCGTGCCCCTGGCGCGACTGGTGTGGGTGGTGTGCCGCAGATGGAAGATCGAAGAGGACTTCCAGCTCTGCAAGAGCGCCACCGGCCTGGACAAGGGCCAGGTCATCACCTGGACCCCCTGGCACCGCTGGAGCACGGCCGCGCTGGCCGCCTACGCCTTCCTCGCCGTCGTCACCGCGCTGGAACGTGACGCCCAACACCAGCGCGACGACCCCGACGAGGCCGGCTTGATCCCGATCAGCTGCCCCGAACTCCTCAGACTCCTACGGGTGATGATCCTCCCAGCGCCCAAGCGGGACGCCACGCACGCCCTGCGTTGGTCCGCCCGGCGACGACGCCACCAGCACCGCGCGCGAGCCTGCCCCCCCCGCTGGCACGACTACGCGGACACCGCACCATGACCGCCACCGGGTTTCGGAACCTCCGGCCGAAGACCGCCTGCCCCGGCCAGTGCGCCGAAACCCTCCCGCTCCGGCCTCGGACGCCCACCCGGATCATCGAACCGCACCCGGGCACCCCGTCACCAGCCGACGAGACCACACCAACCTGGCGAGGAACCTACTAGGACATAAAGGGCAATCTGCCTACTTTGAACGCCCACTCAGAAGCGGTGGCTCTGGAGGTCGCCCAGCAGGATGTTGAGTTGCTTCTCCTGCTCGGCGGCTGGAGCCGACTGGATGTTGCCGTGGTCGATGGCGTACGCCTTGAGGACCGCATCCATCTGGTGGTCGAGCAGGGTCCAGGTCGTGTTGTTGACCGCCTGCAGCGAGGTGGCGTCGGCGTCCCAGTCATCGCGCATCTTCTGCACGGTGGCATGGGAGGCCGCGGCTGTCCCGGCCCGGTCCTGAGCGATCGCCGTCTGGGCGAGGTTCTCGTACTTCGCCACTGCCGCGGTCGTCTGGTTGCCGGTCAGGGCCGCCTTCGGGCAGGCCGGCATCGTTTCGCTCTGACCGGTCGGGTCGCAGGTGACGTGGGGCTGGTTGTGGGCCCAAATCATCAGCGCGACGGTGCCGGCGGCGATCACGCCGAAGACTCCTAGCGCGATGCGCTCCTTGCGTGCGTTGGTGGTGACCGACGGCTCGTGCGTCATCTCGTAGGTCTCGGCGACGTCGCTGCGGCTGATCGTCAGGTAGATGACCGTCGCCAGGATGGCACCGAGGAAGATCAGACTCGTGGTGAAGGTGCCCAGGCCGAGTCCAACCGGGTCGCCGGGGTTGACCGCGACCTTCGGGGAGGCGAGCCAGTCACCGATGTTGGCGCCGAGTGGGCGGGTGAGGATGTAGGCCAGCCAGAACGAAAGAACCGGGTTGGCGCCGAACTTCCGCAGCGCGGCGATCGACACGATGAGGCCCAGCGGCAGGAACACCGACTGCGCGGGCGTCCAGTTGGTCAGCTCCAGCGTCCAGTCACCGGTGGCGGTGCCCAGCGCGAACGTCACCAGGACGGTCAGCCAGTAGAACGCCTCACGTGGGAAGGTCGTGATGCTGTGGATCGACAGGGTCCGCTCGCGTAGCCACCAGACCCCGAAGACGAGGGCCAGCAGGACCGAGAACACCGTCGAGCTCAGCCACAGCGGGACGTGTTGCTCATCGGTGAGCATGTCGGTGTACAGCGTGCCGGTGACACTGACCACCACCACGGTGAGCCAGTATGGGAACGGGATGTAGCGCTTCGTACGGAACTGGACCGTCAGCACGACTGCGAATACCGCGGTGAACAACAGCATGGTGTTGGTCAGGCCAAAGCCCAGCGTGGTGTTGATGTAGTCGGCGAAACTCTCGCCGACGGTCGTGCAGAGGATCTTGATGATCCAGAACCAGACCGTGACCTCGGGCACCTTGTTCAACAGGCGGCTGCCCGTGGCACCTCGAGGGGTCGCGGTAGTCGTCGAAGTTGTCATGCCGCGACACTAACGTCTACACCTGTGTAGACTCTAAACGCAGTGGCGTATCTCACGATCGACCAGGGATCGGAGGACGGGTCCAGTCGCGATGATCTCGAAGCTACGCGATGGCTGAGTAATTGCGGGCAAGCGACTTGAGAGGTCACTCACCCCAACGGAGCTTCGGTCCCTCCGGTGACGCTCGGCCTGACCAGCCACTTCACAAGATCACATCGAACTTCCAAGAGCCCTGTCCGCACCGCCACCGCCACCAACCTGCCGTGACAGTGCGCGGTCCAGGCCACGTCCTCTGGCGTCGTTTTCGTCTTCGAAATCCCGCAAGGGGAAGACCCCGTCCTCAACGTCGTAGGCCCCCCGCCCCATCGACATGATTGTTCCGCGATCACCGGGACCCGCGCGCCACCGTAAGCACGAAGCCGACGCCGTGTTCGCCACGACCACGTCGTCTTCATGCACACCTCTGACGTCGCGCGACAGTGGGGATGGAGGGACTAGCGGGGCGCGATGAGCCGACGCTGACGCACAGGCCCACCGTCCCAGGGCGAGCCTCAGACGCTCCTTACCCAAATCTCATGGTTGTGCAGGAACCCGGGAGCGGTCAGGGGAGTCATCCCAGGCAGGGGGTCGACCTCCAGAGAGGGATGAGGATGGCTGATCAGAGCAGCCGCCCCGCGCGGAGCGGGGTGGTCTGGCACTGGTGGTTCCTCGGACTCTGGGCGGCGGTCTGGTTCCTGGCGGACCTGCCCGGCAGCGGCTACTCGTGGCACTACTTCGCGAACGGCAGCACCTTGCTCTTCTCCGGCTCCGGAGCCTCGCCGGCGGGGGGGCCTGCACCTTTATGCGAACTACCCGAACCTGCAGATAGGACCACTGGCCTTCCTCTGCGCCTGGGTTCTGGGGAACATCGGCGGGGTCGTCGCCGCCCAGCTGGCGATGATGAGCGCCGGCCTTCTGGTGCTGCGGCTGATCGAGCAGACGGTACTGGCCCGGC
The DNA here is from genome assembly GCA_040631425.1 of Streptomyces sp. NPDC020096. Lineage (GTDB taxonomy): Bacteria > Actinomycetota > Actinomycetes > Streptomycetales > Streptomycetaceae > Streptantibioticus_A. Next base: position 69,931 of record JBEYJY010000035.1, on the reverse strand, counting down.
AGCCGGATCTGGGGTCGCGCCCGCAGGCCCTGCGGATGACCGTCGAGGCCGCGGGGGCGGTGTTCCTGATCGTCTGGGCATCCCTGGCGGTGCACTACAGCCACCTCGACGACGTGCTGGCGCTGCTCTTCGCGGCACTGGCGATCCGGGCGGTCCTCGCCGACGTCCCGGCACTGGCGGGACTGAGCCTGGGCCTAGCCGTGGACGCCAAGCCGTGGGCCCTGGTCTTCCTGCCGCTGGCTCTCGCCGTGGCCCACGACCGACGACGGCATGTCGCGTTCTACGCCGTCGCCGTCGTGCTGCTGGCCTGGCTGCCCTTCGTCGTCGCCGACCCCGCGACGCTGGGTGCGACCCAGTACCACATCGTCAACGAGCCGTCCTCGGCGCTCCGTGCGCTCGGGGTGTCGACGACGGGGACGCCGTCGTGGGACCGGCCGGCGCAACTCGTGCTCGGCTGCGTGCTTGGGGCGGCCGCGATCCTCCGAGGGCGCTGGGTGGCGGTGCCGCTGCTCGGCATCGGCGCGCGACTCCTGCTGGATCCCGGCGTCTACGACTACTACTCGGCGGGATTCCTGCTCGGCACCTTGTGCTGGGAGGCCCTGGGGCTGCGTCGGCCCGTGCCCGTCTGGTCGCTGGTCTCCTTCGGTGCGCTCTACCTCGCCCCGAGGCTGACCAACGACGCGCAGGTCCTTGGCGACCTCCGGCTCTGGCTGGTCCTCGCGGTGACCCTTAGCGTCCTGCTGGCTCCACGGGACTGGTGCGTCGCGCCGACACCGAGCAAGGTCGTCGCCGTCGGCGGCCTCCGACTTCCTCCCGAAGACCCGTGGGTCGCCCACTCGGTCGGCGCGGAAGCGAGCAGGCCGTCCGTGCATCACTGAGCGTGGCTGACGCGAGCCCGGGCATAAGGCTCTGCCCATCTGTCAGCCAGAGCGACCGGGGCCACCACGGCTCGTCGCGCGGTCACGAAGGGAACACGGTTGTGCGCGTCTGCCCGGTGTCCCGGTCGGTGACCGAGGCTGCGGTGACCATCACTGCCAGCAGCAGCCCGAGGGTGTCGCCGCAGTCGAACCCACGCGCGAGGCGCAGTACCAGGGCGTGGATCGAGCGGACGGTGGGCGGTCGGCCACGGCGCTTTGGCACGCAGGTCGCAGCGTGGGCTCGCTTGAGCAGGTTGCGGTGCCAGCGCAGAAGCGTGTCGGGGTGTGCCAGCAGCAGGAGGTGCCGCAGCTTGTCCATGGGGAGGTGGTGGAGCAGGCCGGCGAGTACAGCACGGTCGGTGTCGGTGAACGTGGGCTTGCCGACCTGGCGCTGCACGACCAGCAGTTGGTGCCGTAGCGCGAGGATCTCGATGTCTTTGTCCCGGTCACTCCTGGGCAGCAGGCGCAGGAGCGCGAAGGTGTCGGTAGCGGCGAGGTAGGCCAGGCGCAGCAGCACGACAGATCATGATGCCGTCGATGCCCTGAGCAGGTGAAGGCTCTGACACGATCGGCGGGCACGGCCCGGAGATTGGCGATCAAGGGCGCGACCTGGGCGGATGATTTATCGGCACCCGCAGCCTCTGCCTGGCGGCTCATGCCTCGTCCTTGTACGCGATGCGGTCGAAGCTGGTGGACGGCCACCGGCCGGGCCACGGGCCAACCGGTGACCGACCTGGTCCTTCTTCTCAGGGATGCTGCCGCCCACACGCAGCGTTCATCTGGGGAGCAGATCGACGTTGCCGTCGAACTGCCAGAGCGGGTTCGACACCGCCTTTCCCCCACTGACGATCAGGAAGTAGCCGTTCACCTCCACCGGGCCGTCTCCGTCGGCGGTGTACCGCCCGTTCGCGGTGACATTGAGCTGGTAAATGGCTTGGGCGGTGGCGCTGTAACCGGGGACGTTCCAGGAAACCGTGCAGCGCCAGTCGTTGCCCGGTCCCTCCTGTGCGCCGAGTCCTTCGCTCTTGTCACAGGCCGCGGAGGTCTGCAGCTGCGCTTCGGTGACCGGTGGCTGGCGCATCTGCGCTTGCTGGAAGCGGTAGAGGTGGGCGAACGCCGTGGCCACCGACCGTTGCACCTTGGCCTGGTCGATGCCGGAACCGCCCGCCCCGGTCGTCACTACGACTACACCGACCGTCGCGGCCAGCACGCCGACCAGCGGGAGGACACCCAAGGTCAGCGCCCTGCGTCCGGCGCCGTCGTTGTTGAGATTGGTGAAGTCCCGGCGGAGGAAGAGCAGGTAGGCCAGTGCCGTCGCGACGACCGCCCACACCAGACTGACCCCGACGCCGATCAGCAAGGGCCCGAGTTGCTGGGGATCGGTGAAAAGGCCGTTCCAGGAGATGAAGGCGTAACCGGGCAGTGCCAGGCGCACCGGGACCGGCAGCGGCAGCAACTGCGCCACCTGCATCCCGAGGGCGGCGAGCATGGGCAGGAGCAGGCCCATCGGGGATCGGCCCAGGGCGACGGACCCGAGCAGCCCGATGGCCGCCAGGGCGAGCGTCGGCGCCAGCACGCAGACCCAGGCCAGTAGGACATTTCCGGCCGCGTCCCCGCCGGAGAGCAGGTGGCCGTCCAGCCCGACCAGCGGCTGGTTCCCCTCCGCGAGCAGTCCGCCGAACACGCTGGAGACGGCCAGGCCTGCCACCAGCAGCCCGATCACGGTGACGCTGGCGATGGCCTTGGCCGCGAAGATACGCCGGTGCGAGCGGACCGCGATGAGCAGATGGCGCCAGGTGCCCAGCCGGTCCTCGGAGGCGAACACGTCGCCGGCGACCATGGACGTGACCAGCGGCAGCGCCCACGTGCCGGCGACGCCGAGTACCACCAGCGGCCCGGCCCAGCCGGTGGCGTGCATCCACCGGCCGAACAGGGTGTCCGACGGCAGAGTGCTCTGCTGGCCGATCGCGAAGACCAGCGGGCCCGGACCGAGCCAGCACAGCCCGATCAGCAGGCGCACCCGCCAGGCGGAGAACTGCTTGACCAACTCGAAGGGGAGGATGCGGGCCACCGGGACCGGGCGCGCGCCCGCTGTCCCAGCCCCAGCCCCGGCGGCGGGGGCGTCAGCGACGGTCGCGGTCATCGGTCGGCCTCCTGCTCGGTCAGAGCGAGGAACGCGGCTTCCAGCGATGAGACGACGGGCGCCAACTCACGCACCGCGATGTCGTCGCGCACCATTCGGGCCACGAGTTCGTCCACGGCTGCCACCCGTGCGCGGACGACGATCACGTCGGTGTCCGGTCGCGCCGGGGCGTCGTAGCCGTCGATGATGCTGATACCGGGCGTTCCGGCCGCGACCGCGCGAGCGGCGGACGGATCCGACGCGCGCAGCCGGTAGTCGAGTTCGCGGTTGTCATCAGCGAGCTTTGACACCGGTCCGGAGAAAACCACGCGCCCGGTGGCCAGGATGGTGACCTCGGAACACAGCGCCTCCAGATCGTCCATCCGATGGCTGGACATCACGACAGTGACGCCTTCGGCGGCCAACCGGCTGAGCACACCGTGCACGTGCTTCTTGCCGACCGGGTCCAGGCCGTTGGACGGCTCGTCGAGCACCAGCAGCCGTGGCTTGGTCAGCAGCGCCGCGGCCAGCCCCAGCCGTTGGCGCATGCCCAGGGAGAAGCCGCGGACCTTGGCGTCGGCGACGTCGGCGAGCCCGACCTGCTCCAATGCCCCCTCGACACCCGTGGCGGGCGCGTCACCAGGGCGCAGCTTGACCAGCGTTGAAAGGTTCTGCTTCGCAGTGAGAGTGGGGTAGAGGCCAGGCCCGTCGACGAACCCGGAGACACCGTCAGGCGCAGCTGGCGCGCGTCCCACCGGAGTGCCGAGGATCTCCAGACTCCCTTCGTCGGCGACGGCCAGGCCCAACAACAGACCGAGGAGCGTGGTCTTGCCGGCCCCGTTCGGGCCGACCAAGCCGTGGATCTGACCCTGCGTCATGCTCACATCGATGTGGTCGAGGGCGACGACATCACCGAAGACTTTGGTGATGCCTCTGCCTCTCACCGCGACGGGTGTGTCCATCCATTCATCCATCCCTCAGCTGGCGCCCAGCTGATCCTGAAGAACCTGTTCCTGGCGCGTGACGCGCAACCTCGCGGACGGGGGCCTCGGCCCGCGAACGCGGCACCGGGTGGTACACCGCAGTGCACCACCCGGCGCCCCTTTCGCGACCAGATCAGCCGCGATCAGATGATCCGCATCGGACCCTCGGCGAACTCGTCTGACTCGTCAGGCTCAGCTGACGTTCAGCGCGGTGTCGTCGAGCACGAACGACGTCTGGTACTCGTAGTCCTCGGCACCGGTGAACTTGAGCGTCACCTGCTGGCCGGCGTAAGCGCCGAGGTTGAAGGTGTGCTGCGCGTATCCGGTGTTGTGGTTGAGGTTGGAGTAGGTGGCCAAGGTGCCCAGGACGGCGCCGGAGCTGTTGAGCACCTGCACCTTGAGGGTGTCGTAGGCGGTGGTCTTCGAGGTTTCGGCCGTGTCGATGTGCAGCCAGAAGCTGAAGCTGTAGTTGCTGCAGCCGCTGGGCAGGGTGACGGTCTGGGCCAGGGTGTCGGTGGTGGTCTTGCCCCAGCCGTCGAGCCAGGCGTCCCAGGTGCCGCTGTGCGGCGGTTCGGAGCTGCTGCTGTTGATCACGTCGACGGGGCTTTGCGTCGAGGTCACGGTCCACGGCGCGGGGTTGGAGCTGCCGTTCTCGAAGCCCGGGTTGCCGAGCAGCTGCTGTGCCTGGCAGCCCGTGCCGGTGGGGGTGGCCGTCGCCTCGTTGCTCTGCGCCCCCTCGCCCACGCCGTTCACCGCGCTGACCGTGTAGTAGTAGGCCTGACCGGCGGTCAGCCCCGTGTCGGTGCACGAGGTCACCGCGCCCAGGCCGCTGCAGCCGCCGCTGGTCAGCAGCGTCTCGCCGCCGCTGGTGGTGCCGCGGTACACCTTGTACGAGGTGATGTTCTCTCCGCCGGTGTTGGACGGCGGCGTCCAGCTCAGCGCGGCCTGCCCGGTTCCGGCTGTCGCCGTCAGGCCGGTGGGCGCGCCCGGTACCGTCGCGGCGATCGGCGAGGCTGTGATGGTCACCGTCGAGGATGCGGAGTTCGCCGGCGAGGCGCTGTCGGTGACGGTCAGCGTCGCGGTGTAGGTACCCGCGGTGCTGTAGGTGTGGCTCGGGTTCTGCGCCGTGCTGGTGGTCCCGTCACCGAAGTTCCAGCTGTAGCTGTACGCCGGGGTGCCACCGGTGCCGGTGCCGGTGAAGGCGACGCTCAGCGGCACCTGGCCGGAGGTGGGCGTGGCCGAGGCGCTGGCCGCCAGCGGGTTGCCAACGGCGCTGACCGTGGTCGTCACCTGTGACGTCGCGGTGTTGGCCGGCGAGGCGCTGTCGGTGACGGTCAGCGTCGCGGTGTAGGTGCCTGCGGTGCTGTAGGTGTGGCTCGGGTTCTGGGTTGTTCTGGTGGTCCCGTCACCGAGGTTCCAGCTGTACGTGTACGGGGCCGTGCCGCCGGTGGCCGAGCCGGTGAAGTTCTCCGTCAGCGGCGCGTTGCCGGTGGTCGGGGACCCCGTGGCGCTCGCGGACAGCGGGGTCGAGCCCTGAACCCAGAAGTCCTCGAGCGGGTCGCCGAGCGCGGCCTGGTCCGCGGTCGTCATCGGGAACGTGGACGGGCCCAGGTTGTCGTTCGGGTCGATGACGCCGGAGTGCACGTTCTCCATCGTGCGCTCCATGGCCGCGAGCACGTTGCTCGTGGTGTACGCCACGTGCGAGACGTACTGCTGCTTGACGTAGGCCGACGGCCCGATGACGACCAGCGGCACGCGGTAGGTGTTGCTGACGTGGTCCGGGCCGTTGCTGCCGTTCTGGGTGTCGTCCTCGGTGACCACGATCAGCGTGTTGTTCTTGTACGTCGGGTTGCTCTCGATGGCGTTGACGATGTTGTTCGTCGCGGTGTCGTTGCCGGAGACGTCCTGGTAGGTGCCGGGGTGGTCGTTGAACAGCTCGACGTAGTTGTACGCCGGCATCCCGTTGGTGTTGATGAAGTTGATGTAGTCGTTGGCGACCGTGCTGTCAGGGATGCTCTGGTTCTGGCAGGTGTACTCGTTGTAGTGCAGCTCCTGGGGTATTTTCGTGCCCGGACGGTTGGGCGGCAGCACTACGAGCTTGCCGTCGGCCGGGTTCTTCCAGTAGCCGCTGCCACTGTTGAGCATCCAGTAGATGTCGCCGTTCATGATGAACGTGTACGGGCTGGTGCCGCTGCTGGTGCCGGTCGGGGTGGTGCACGCGTTGGTGCCCTCGTCGGTGGGGCCCGAGGCGCCTTGCAGGAAGCGGTCGAACTGCGTGCCGTTCGCAGGGTAGGATTGCTGCTGGCTGCTGGACGCGGACTGCCCCGAGAACAGCCACCAGTGGTTGGGGCCGGACGGCGGCTGGGTGCCGGTGCTGTACGAGTCGGACAGCGCGTAAGTCTTGGCCAGCGAGTGCAGGTTCGGCACGGAGCTGATGTGGTTGGTGCTCTCCACCTGGCCGTTGCAGCTGGGGCTGATCGTGGTCGCGCAGTCGCCGAGGTAGTCGTCGAAGGTGTGGTTCTCCCGGTAGATGACCACGAAGTGCTGGAACGGCGGGAAGTACGGCGCCAGCGGGTTCACCGCCGCGGCGGGCTTCCCCACGACCGTCTGATGGCCACCGACCTTCTGCACGACGCTCTTGTTGGTGATCTTGAAGTTCTTCGGCTGCGGGAACTTCGCGAACTCCACGCCGGGCGCGGCGAACACCGCGCCGGTGCAGTCGAAGTCGTCCGGCTTGTACGTCTGCGGGCGCTGACCGACCGGCAGGTTCTTGGCGTTCGTCGGGCTGGTCGCCGGGTTCCACCCCTTCAGCGTGCACGAGCCGACGCCGGTTGTGGGGTGCTTTCCGGCCTCGGCCGTGGCCAGTGAGCCCCCCGCCACGGTGACCACGGCGAGCAGAGCCACACTCGCCGATCTTCTCTTCCACTTTCTCATCGGCACCCCTCCATACATGATGTGCATGGTCAGATGGCTACGGTCCGTATGGTCGCCGTGGAACGGACGCCGAGCAAGGTGATGCGCGTAGAATTTTCAGGAACCGGGGTTTTCGTTTGGCGTTCGTCCCCTGTTGCCGGAAGGTTCGACGGCTCTTGGACCCCGAGCCCGAGTAAGCATTCACTAGCGTTCAACTGCTGAGGCGAGTTGACGATGTGACAGGTTGGCTTGGCTCTCTGTCGGACATCGGGTTGGAGCCGGTGGGGCGAACGCACTCAGGTCTTCGGCGACCTTCAGTTCCACCGGCGTCATCACCCGGCCGTCGGCACACAGCAGCGCGTCGGTGAGCTCGAACAGTTCGTCCCGGTGCGCGTCCAGGCAAGCAAAGAAGTCTTCCCGGAAGTGTGACGCGAAAATGAACGCTTCCTGCCGGACATCGCGGTGCAGCGGGCTCACCTCCGACGGCGGTCTTGGGGTCAGTGAAATCTCGCGCTCTGGTCAGCACGAAGGATCACGCCAAGACCGCCGTCCGCGTACGCCGAACTCCCAGGTGAGTGACACCGTTCGGGACGCCGTTCGAGGTACGTCAAGCGCTACCGCGTGGTGAAGGCGCCTCCGTTGACGTGGATGGTCTGGCCGGTGATGTGCCGGGCACCCCGGGAGGCGAGGAAGTAGCCTGTCTGGGCGATGTCGTCGACCGTTCCCGGGCGCTTGTTGTGTGTCTCTTCCACGAGCGCGCGGTGGCGTTCTTCGGCCAGCTGGCCACGGAAGAAGTTCGTGTCGGCAACGAAGCCCGCGGAGATCACGTTGCAGGTGACGCCCTTGGGAGCGAGTTCGGCGGACAGTGAGGCATTCCAGGCGGCCAGGGCGGCTTTCGCCGCACCGTAGGAGCCACCTCGACGCTCGGCACCGATCGAGCCGATGTTGATGACGCAGCTGCTGTTGGTGAGCTTGTCCTGGACCGCGACGGTGGTGAGCACCGCGGTCAGAAGATTCTGGGCCAAGCTGCTGTGCCACTGGGCCAGTTGCGCTTCCAGCGTCGATGGGTCACCGGATGCGGGCTCAGGCAACCCTCCGGCGGCATTGACCAGGACGTCCAGGTCGCCGAGCTGGGCGGCGAGTGCCCCAACCCGCTCGGCCGAGGTGGCATCACAGACGACGCCGTGAGCCCCTATCTCTTTGGCCGTCCGTTCGACAGTGTCCGGGTTTCGTCCGGTGATGAAGACCTCTTCCTGGTCGGCGGCGAACCTAATGCGGCACTAGCTCTTGCCGCGGCCCAGTGCACGCATCAATCCAGTCCCTGATCCGCCGGTGACCCAACCCCACAGAGAGGTAGCTGCGGAGCTGGCTATCCGACGGTCCGTTGGCTGGAACGGCGCCTTGGTTAGCCGCAGGTTCGAGTCCTGGGCAGGAGCAGCAAGACAAGCGAAGCCGAATCATCGCGGGAGAACGAGAGGTCGTTGGTCGTCACTGCGACCGTGTCGTTCTGAATGCAGGCTCTATTGGGTGGCTGGGGGCTCTGCGGAGGTTCGAGTCCTTGGCGGGGTTCAACACAGATGGGAACCGGGGCTACCCGCGGTTTTCTGGGACGCAAGTAGCCGTGGAGGCAACGGTGCCTCTCTGACGCGCCATTCGTGCGGCGAGGGCCGCCCAGCGGCGCGAGCGCGCCGCAGTACGTCCCACGCTGGACCACGCGCTGAGCATCGCTCTACAAGTTCGATCCAGTGCCCTGGCGTATCGCCTACGCCCCTACGTGCCTACGCCCCTGCGGCCCGCGGGCCGGGGCTCACGCGGCGCCGTCTCACAGAAGGTGGACCTGGTAGGAGCGAGTGCGGGGTGTGGGTGACGATCCCGTTGCGCTCCATCGTTCGTAGCTGGTAGGCGACCGACGAGGTGCTCGACAGCCCGACCGCGTCGGCGATCTCCCGTATGGATGGCGGATACCCGAAATTGTCGGTCAGTTCGCGGATGGCCCGCACGATCCGTTCCTGGGTGTCGGTCAGGTAGGCGGTCATGGTCTCGCTTCCTGCGGTTCCCATGCCGCTTGCTTCAGCGCCATCCGCGCGGCAGGTACCTGGCCGGGGACGTTCGCCCAGAAAGGATGCGTGGTGATTCGCACCGAGAGCCGCTGCAGTGTGCGCCGCAGGACCGTGGTCTGCGCGGGGTGCTCCGCCGAGGCGAGCTGTTGGTACGCGGTGTACCAGTCGCGCTGGGCCTGCAGGAGGTCGTCAGGGAAGGCGTAGGACATCACCACCAGATTGCATCACATGTTCGAATTGCGGCGCAGCACACGCACGAGTGAATTGGGACGCGCATTGTGACTGAGCGCGATAGTTGGCCACTCTGAGCGTCCCAGTCGGCCACAGCTCCCGGCTGCTCGGCATGCCCTGCCGAGGCTGACGAACGGACTTCCTCAGCCCTCCCTGCCAGCCGCCCCATGCGACCTGCCCAGCTCCGCCGTAAGACTCCTATCGTTGAGAGGAGACACACCAGGGGTGGCGTCGAGGTGGGAAAAGACGTGACGGAACCGGAGATCGACTACGCAGCGGTGTTCCAGGCCCTTCCCGGGGCGGTGGCACTGCTGACCCCGCAGTTGATCTACGCGGACGCCAACGAGAAGTTCTTGCGAACCTTGGGCCGCAGCCGCGAGCAGGTGATCGGCAGCTACCTGCCCGACGACTTCCGCGACAACCCGAACGACCCAGCCGCGGCCGTCATCCACAACATTCAGGCGTCACTACTCCGGGTGGCGCAGACCGGTGAGCGCGACATCATGGCGCTGCAGCGCGCCGACGTGGAGGACCCTGACCGGCCCGGGGTGCGAGTCGAGCGGTACTGGAGCTGGATCAACGCCCCCGTCTTCGGTTCGGACGGGCGGGTGGCGCTGGTGCTGCACCGGGTGGAGGAGGTCACCGAGCTCATCCAGGCTCGCGGCGTCGCGCTGAGCTTGCAAGAGGCGATGCTGCCCGCTCCCCGCCCGGTCGGGCGCCATCCGGCTGCCGTACGCTACCGGCCCGCCATCGACACGCTGAACGTGTGCGGCGACTGGTACGACCTGGTCGACCTGCCCGGCGACCGCATCGCGGTCGCCGTCGGCGACGTTGTCGGCCACGGCCTGTCCGCGGCCGGCGTCATGGGGCAACTGCGCAGCGCGCTGAGCGCCGCCTCCCACGCCGTCGACGGTCCCGCCCGGGCCCTGGAAGTCCTCGGGTTGTACGCCCGCTCCATCGTCGGCGCTGAGAACACCACAGTGGCCACGACGTTCATCGACTGGGACACCCACACCATCACCTACAGCAGCGCCGGCCACCCCCCACCGGCCCTCCTGCAGAGGGACGGCACCGTGGAGTTGCTGGACCAGGCCACCGACCCCCCACTCGGCGCCCGCCCTGAACACGCCCCCAGGCCCCAGGCCACCGCGCCCTTCACCGACGGCGCCGTCCTCGTGCTGTACACCGACGGCCTGATCGAACGCCGCCGCGAAGACATCGACACCGGCCTCGCCCGGCTCGCCGACGCCCTGGCCCGCAACCAGGCAGCCGACCCCGAAACCCTCGCCGACGCCCTGCTGGCCGACCTGCTCCCGCCCGACGGCGTCACTGACGACACCGCCCTGGTCATCGAGCGCCTATGACCCGGCCTGCCACCGCCGCAGCAGCGCGCTCCGTTCAGACCACATCGACGCCTGAGCACGGGGCTGGCCAACTGGAGCGCTAACTGGCCAACTAACGCGCTCAGTGACCCCCAGGTATGACTGAGCGCCCTACTTGGCCATTCTGAGCACCGCAGTTGGCCACACCGTCCGATGTGGCAAAGGCGCCCGCGCGGCGGTTCCCGTCGAGGGGACTGGCCTTGTGGGTGCCGGATAGTACAGCCAAGCTGGTCAGGCGGTATGTCTGTACTCGTGGAGGGTTCCGCCGAGTCGGCCGTGGCGGCGCATGTTCAGTTGGGCGATCCGGTCCGGAACGTCGACCGGTGTGGGCCGTGCCCTCAGGGGCGAGCCCTGGCCGAGGGCGCGGTGCGGGCGTTGGGTGTTGTAGTGATGCTCGAACTCGCGTAGTGCGTTGATGAGATGGCGTTGGTTCCAGATCAGCGTCCGGTCGAGGAGTTCCCGTCAGCAGGTGGCTACCCAGCGTTCCATCTCCGCGTTCATTCGCGGCATCCTGACGCCGGTGAGCACGGTCTCGATCCCGGCGTCGGCGAGGATCGCATCGAACATCTGCGGGTACTTCACGTCCCGATCGCGGATCAGGAACCGGGCCCGGCACCCGGCGTCCTCCAGGTCTATGACCAGGTTCCGCGCCGCTTGGGCGACCCAGGCCGCGTTCGGGTGGGCGGTCGCGCCCAGGACCGAATCCGGCGGCTGGCCTGCTCAATCACCGTCGGCACGTGCAGTCTCGCGCCGGTGAGTGTGACAGCCTCGAAGAAGTCGCACGCCAGGAGTGCGTCGGCTTGTGAGCGGATGAAGGTGACCCATGTATTCGAGCGGCACAGGAGCAAGTGGGACTGACGGGGAGTCGCGGTTCCTCGTCGTCGTTCGCCCTGGTCCGGATTGATGCAGCTCAGCAGTGATCCGCAGCCTCAGTCATCCAAACTGGTGCTCTCGGAGCCACGTGGCGCCGTTCGACTAGGCGTCGAGCGTCATGAAGAGGCTGTTGAGGCCCTCCGCCAGCAACGGGTGCGTGAAGATGGCGTTCGCCATGGCGGTGTACGGGAGCTTGCCCAGCATGGCGACCTGGATGATCGTCATGATCTCGCCGCCTTCCGCGCCGAGCACGGCGGCGCCGAGGATCTGCTGGGTGTGCGCGTCGATGACGGCCTTCATGAAGCCGCGCGTCTCCCCGGTCTCGAGGGCCCGGATGACGGCGCTCATCGGCAGCTTCGCGACGCGGACCGCGCGGTTTTGCTCCCTGGCCTGCCGCTCGGTCATGCCGACGCGGCCGAGCTGCGGGTCGATGAACACGGTGTACGGGACGATCCTGTCCCGCGTGCTCGCCTTCTCGCGACCGAGCAAGTTGGCGTGCAGGATCCGGTAGTCGTCGTAGGAAAGGTGGGTGAAGGCCGGGCCGCCCTTGACGTCCCCCATGGCGTAGACGCCGGGTACGGAGGTTTCCAGGTACTCATCGACCTCGATGAAGCCTTTGTCGCGCAGCCGGATGCCGGCCGCCGCCAGCGCGAGCGCCTCCGTGTTGGGGACGCGGCCGATGGCCGACAGCAGGTGGGAGCCCTCGACCTGCTGCTCGCCGTTCGGCGTGCGAACGGTCAGCCGCACCCGCCCGCCGCCTGCCTCCTCGACCCGGTCCGGCGTCGCCGAAGTCAGGACCGTGATCCCGTCATCGCGCAAGATGGCGGCGACCTCGTCGGAGACGTCATCGTCCTCGATCATCATCAGGCGCGGGCGGGTCTGGACGATCGTGACCTCGCTGCCGAACCGGCGGAACATCTGCCCGAACTCCAGCCCGATGTAGCCCCCGCCGAGGATGATCAGGTGCTCAGGGAGCGCGCCCAGCTCCATGATTGACGTTGAGTCCAGGACAGGGACGTTCTGCGCGCCGCTGATCGCCAGCGGCTTGGGCCTAGTGCCCGTGTCGATGACGATCACCGGCGCGCTGATCTCCCGTGTCCCGCCGTCCCTCAGGGCGATCTCGACCGTCTTGGGCCCCGTGAAATGGGCCTCGCCTTCGATCAGGTCGAGCCCGTCCTGCGTCAGGCGGCTCGCGTAGTTCTCCCGCGCGCCCGCGACCATCGCCCGCTTGCGCTCCCGCACGGCGGCGAGGTCGACCGACACCGGACCGGTCCGCACGCCGTACTCCGCGCCGCGCCGCACCTGGTAGGCGAGGCGCGCGCTGGCGACCATCGTCTTGGTCGGGGTGCACCCGCTGTTCACGCAGACGCCACCTAGGTGGTCGCGCTCGACGAGCGCCACCTTCTTGCCTGCCTTCGCCAGATCGACGGGGAGGAACCGGCCGCCCTGGCTGGTCCCGATCACCATCACGTCATGGCTCTCGTCTGCCACAGGGAGATCGTATCCCTGTGGATTCCCGCGTGCTCTGAGGGCGCGCCGGTGAGCGTGTGGGGTTCCAGAACAGGGCCAGCGTCGCTGACGTGCCGGTCTATGCCGCTCTTTCGTACTCGTTGATGCCTGCCAAGGACCCGGCGCCGTTTGATCCTTTCGTGGAAGAGGTCGGCGACGGGGTACTCGGGGCGAGGCGCCCGGAGTTGGCGTGCGCGGTGTGGTCTTTGTCCGTTGTAGTGCCGGGCGTACTCATTCAACGCGATGCGCAGGTGGCGCTCGCCGAAGATGAGCATCCGGTCGGTGACTTCCGAGCGGACGGTGCGCACGAACCGCTCCGCGTACGCGTTCGCTCGCGGACAGCGCGGAGCAGTCTTCACCGTGGCGATGCCTGCGCTGGGCCAGGACAGCGTCGAAGGCCGCGTTGAACTGGCCCGCCCGGTCCCGCACCAGGAACGTGAACTCACGCGGACGCCGGCGGCCTTTCTCCGCTGACCGTGTCGAGCGGCAGCTTCGCTGCCGTCGCCGCCCCGTCGGCGCTGCCGACGACGAAGCAGTCATCCTGGTCGTCGGTCGGGGACAGGTCGGCCCAGCCGCGGGCGAGGACCGCGCGGCTGCCGTGCGCGCGGACCGCCTCGATGGCCGCCCGGGCGACATCCGTCGACGTGTGCATGGGCATGCTGCCGAAGCCCACGTACACCAGTGGTTCGCCGGCGTCCAGGAACGCCGTCAACTCGGCCGGGAGCGGGCGTTCGTCCGGCAGGATCCACGAGCCGGTCTGGACGACGTCGAGGTCCGGAGTCTCGTGCCACGGGTCGAGGACCGGGTCCGTGGCCAGCCATGGCCGGTCGCAGATGACGTAGTCGCGGACGTCGTCCACCGGCGGCAAGCCGATCGAGGCCCGGTTCGTGTTGAGCGCTCTTCGCCGAACAGCGCGTTGTTGCTCTGGGCGTCCAGGTCCCACAGCACCCGGTTGTCGGTCATCTCCGCCGGGAACGGCCGACCCGGATACGCCAGCGGCGCGCGCCGCGGCGACGGCAGGGTGAGCTGCTGGAAGGTCACGGACACGGAGCGGACGCCCAGTTTCTCGGCCACCGACAGCGCGCCGGCCGCGGCCGGTACCGTGCCGGTCGCCACCAGCACATCGCATCCCTCGGCCGCCGCGGTGACCACGTCCAACTGGCTGGCGATCAACTCGGCCGCGCGCTCGGGCAGGGATGACGGCGGCGGCGCCGCGAGCGTCAGGGCGCGCTGACTGCCCGGACGGTGGCGGCGGAGATGGTGATGCCCAACGGTGCCAGCTCGCCCTGCACGCGCCGGTGGCCCCGCAGAGGGTTCTGATGCGCGAGGCGCAGGATCAACTCGCTTGGCTCCTGCGGTATCGGTGGGCGACCGGGCCTGTGGTGGGGGTAGACACCTCACGTTGCCAAGGCGTCAAGCTGCGGCGGCCAGCTCGGTGGGGAAGGCGGTCGTTTCATCGAACAGCTCCCGCGTCTTGAGGCAGTGGTAGAGCTGGCCGAGCATGCGGTTGAACAGGTGCCTTTGGGCGGCGGCGTGCCAGTCGCCGTGGTCGTCGCGGCGGCGCCGGTAGTGGGCCATAGCTCCCGGGGAGGCCCGTAGCGAGGCGAAGGCCCAGAGGTAGCCGGCGTGGTTGAGCCGGTCGTTCTTCACCCACCGCCGGGTGATGCTCGACTTCTTGCCCGAGGCCCTGGTGATGGGCGAGGAGCCTGCGTAGGCCTTCAGGCCGCGGGCGTGGGCGAAGCGTTCGTGGTCGTCTCCGATCTCGGCGAGTACCCGGGCACCGAGCTGGATGCCGAGCCCGGGGAAGCTCAGCAGCACGTCAGCGTCCGGGTGCTGAGGGAAAGCCTCCTCGACCGCCTCGGCGAGGTTGTCAGCGGCGGTGCAGGCAGCCTCCAGCTGGCCGAGGAGAGCGAGCATCTGCTTGCCGAGCGCGTCCTCGACAAGCGGCGGCTGATGAGCCCAGTCGGCTCGGAAGACTTCGCGAATCCGCTCGGCTTCGGCATCGATGCCGCGCTTGCGACCAGCGCGCTTGAACATGGCGCTGATCTGCGTGCGCGTCAGCCGGGCGGCCTTGGTCGGGGTCGGGGCGGATTTGAGGAGTTCGCGGGCTTCGGGGCGGCACAGGCCGTTAGTCCAGGTGGCGGAGGCCGCCAGGGCGGCGGGATAGTACTCGCGCAGCAAGGACCGAAGTTGGTTGGACAGCTGCTGCCGGTTCCAGATCGCATCCTGCTGGGCACGGGCCAACACTGTGATGACACGGGCCAGATCGCTGTCGTTCGGCACGGGCCGGTGGGCGTGCATGTCCGTGCGGAGGATGTTGGCAAGCACCAAGGCGTCGCCCGGATCGGACTTCTTGTGAGAGACACTGTGTCGGTCACGGTAGCGGGCGGCGGCCATCGGGTTGATGGCGAAGACTTTGCGCTTGCCCTGCCGCAGCACGGCCACCAGCAGGCCGCGAGAGGTCTCGATCGCCACCGGAATCGGGTTGTCCTCGGTGTCGCCGTACTCGGCGAGCAGGTCCAACAGGATCCGGTAGCCGGCAGCGTCGTCGGTGATGTGGCGCTTGGCTAGCAACTGGCCGGAGTCGTCGACCAGGGCGACGTCGTGCGTGCGTTCGGCCCAGTCAATTCCGCAGTAGATCAAGTTGCTTCTCCCCTTGAGCAATCGGTGTTTGCGCTGGTCACGAGCGCATGCGGGCCACGCAGCGACCTAATTCCAGGACTCAGCTCCAGGGCCGGTCCGCCACCTCACAAGCCGTTCGCGGCACCAGCGCGTCGCACGGGCCTCGGTCTGTGCGGGAGTTCGGACGACTCGGGCGTAACAAGAGGTCTCCGTGCAACGGGCTCGCACCACCAAGGTCAACGAGCCTGCATCCTCGGGGTGGTGGCAGCGGAGGACGCCGAACGTCGCCACTCTGCCCAGAGGCATCAAGGCCGGGTGTTGTAAAGGCATCCGCCCGGCGCCCGCGCGACCGCCATCGCCTTCAAGTACCAGGGCGGCGCACCGCTCTACCCAACAGGCCTGGCGGCCGGGTCCACTTGAGGCATAACCGCCCCAGTACTCGAACAGCTCCCGAGGCCTCGATCCCCAACAGGAGCTGCTATCCACGAATTAGGTCCACTTGTCGGCGGTCAGCTCCCGGTGTCAGCGCAGCAGCGTCGCCGGGGTCACGAAGAAGCTGGCCCAGCGCTGCTTGGGCAGCAGAGGCGACAGGGCCGCCAGCAGAACCCGGTCACCCGGTTCCAGCTTCGGCCGACTGACTTGTCGTCGAAGCACTGCGAGTTGGTGTCGCAGCACCAGTAGTTCGACGTCCTTGGCCGCGCTGCCCAGCAGCCTCAGGCCCGCCAGCTCCAGCGCCCTGTGTGTCGGCAAGTAGATCGACGACCACCGCATGGACCTCGATCATGCCTCGGTCCGCACCCGTCCCGCAGCGAAACGTGCAGATCAGCGACCCGAGTTCGGGTCTTCACGCGGGACAGGATGATTTGTCACCCACAAGTTCATGAAGTTGACAGTCCACCGACAACATAATGGCGTTTCCGCCGGGAATACTCCCCGACGGCACCGAAGCCGGGACGCGCGATGCCCGGCCCCGCCCTGAACCGGTTCGCGGCTCCCGCCACGGACCGGTGTCGCGGGTTCCAGCACCTCCCCAGTGGGCCGGCTACCGAACGTCGGCCGCTTCTCCTTGGAGTGTCAGTGTCAATGCGTTCGAGGTCGCGTCTTGCCGGGCTGTCCGCGGTCGCCCTAACGACCGCCGCCGCTACGTGCTTCGCCCTGTTTCCGCAGAACTCGGCCGCCGCCCGCACCCAGCTGGCGTCGAGCACCGTTTCCGCTCCCTCGCACATCGTGGTCGTGATGGAGGAGAACCACTCCTACGACGACATCATCGGCGACACCAATGACGCCCCGTACATCAACTCCCTGGCGTCGCAAGGTGCGTTGATGACCCAGTCTTTCGGCGTCACGCACCCCAGCGAGCCGAACTACATGGCGCTGTTCGGAGGCAGTGACTTCGGGCTCACCTCCGACGCCTGTCCGACCGACGAGGGTGACACTCCCAACCTCGGCTCCGAACTGCTGGCCGCCGGCTACACGTTCAAGGGTTACTCGGAGGATCTGCCCAGCACCGGCTCGACCGTCTGCACCAGCGGCTCATACGCGCGCAAACACTCGCCGTGGGTCAACTTCAGCAACGTACCGGGCGCCGACTCACTGCCGTTCAGCTCCTTCCCCACCGACTACAGCACACTCCCCACCGTGTCGTTCGTGATCCCGAACCTGGACGACGACATGCACGACGGAACCATCAACCAGGGGGACAGCTGGTTGCAGAACAACATTTCCTCCTACGCGACCTGGGCACAGCAGAACAACAGCCTGCTCGTCGTCACATGGGACGAGGACGACTACACCGAGAGCAACCAGATCCCCACGATCATCGTCGGTGCCGGCGTGAAGCCCGGCCAGTACAGCGAGACGATCAACCACTACAACGTGCTCGCCACCCTGGAGCAGTTCTACGGCCTGTCGCCGGTCGGCGAGAGCGCGAACGCCACGCCGATCACCGACATCTTCGGCTGACAGCCGTCCGTCGTATCCGTCCCCCGGGCTTCCCGGGGGACGGTTCCCCCCGGCCCGACGACCGAAGGGACCGTCCCGCCGCCATGCCGGATCCCGCGCTGTACGAGCCACGCAAATCACCCACGCGTCAAGGGCGTTGGCGTCGTGCCGGGTTGGCCGTCCTGCTCCTGCTGGGGGCGGCCGCGCTGACCGGCTCCACGCAGGCGCCCGGGGAAGCCCTGCCCGGGGGGCCGCTGCGGGTGGACGCCGCCGGCTGCGGCACGCCTCCCGCACACCTGCCCGCCGGCCGGCTCTCCTTCGCCGTCACCAACGGCGACAAAGTCTTTGCCAGCATCTACGTGGTCTCGTCCGACGGCAGTCTGGCCTACGCGGAAATCCCCTGGCTCGGCCCGAACAAGACCCTGCCGCTGGCGACCACGCTGACTGGTGGTGACTACGCCATCCGCTGCGTCTTCTCGAACGGGACGGTGCGCACCTCCCGTACGGTGGCGGTCTCCGGCACCGCCACCGGCGCGGTGGCCGGCTACCGTCCGCTGTCCGACCTGGAGATGACCGGGCCGGTCAAGGCCTACCGTGCGTACGTCACGGCCGCGTTCCCCGGGCTGCTGACGGCCGCCCGCACCCTGGACGCCGATCTCGCCCGCGGCGACCTGACCGCCGCCAAGTCTGACTGGCTCACCGCACACCTGGAGTACGAGCGCCTGGGCGCTGCCTACCACTCCTTCGGCGAGTACGACGACGCGATCAACGGGATGGCGAACGGTCTGCCGCAGGGCGTCGACAGTCCGCAATGGACCGGCTTCTTCGCCCTGGAGCACGGCCTCTGGCACGGCGCTTCCGTCAGCAGACTTCAACAGCTCGGCCAGCGGCTGGTGACCGACATCGTCAAACTGCAGCAGGACTTCCCGAGCGAGGACACCGACCCGGGCGACCTGTCGCTACGCGCGCACGAAATACTGGAGAACGCCCTGCAGTTCCAGCTGGGCGGCATCGACGACTACGGCAGCGGCACCACGCTGGCCACCTTGAGCGCCAACGTCCAAGGCACGCAAGAGGTGTTGAGAGTGCTGACCCCGGTACTCAGCCCGCGCGACCCCGAGCTGCTCAGCCAGGTGAACCAGCAATTGGCGGCATATCTCGCCGAGGTGACGTCCCATCGGACCGCCCCCGGTGCATGGACGCCGGTGACCCAGCTCGACGCCTCCCAGCGCCGAAGGCTCGACGGCGACCTCGGCCACCTTCTGGAGGATCTGGCCGCCGTACCCAACCTGCTCACTCCAAGGAACCACGCTTGACCTCCTCAGCCGGCCGGAGACGGAGTGACACACAGACACGTAACGCCCCTGCGGGCGGGCGACGGTGGACGGAGGCCCACATGACGGCGGGACGCCTGTCCCCGACCTGCTCCGCACGAGTTCCGATTCCTCCCCCGGCCACAGCCGGGGGTCTCTTCGGAGGCATCAGATGAACCTGCCCCCCACTCCCGCTCCCGGGGGCTGCCCGATGGCCGCCGGTCAGCCCGAACCGCTGCGCCGACGCTCCTTTCTGCGCGGCGCCACTTTGGGGGCCACCATCGGTGCCGCGGTCGGCGCGGGGACGCTGGCCGGGGCGATGGCGACGGCCGCCGAGCCCGGTCCGGGACCGTCCGGTCGGCGGATCCCCTTCCACGGACCGCACCAGGCGGGCATCACCACCCCGCAGCAAGCCGCGGCGTCATTCGTCGCATTCACCGTCATCGCGCCCGACCGGGCCGGCCTATCGGGGCTCTTCCGGACCCTGACCGACCGGATCCGCGCGCTGACGGCCGGTGGCCCGGCGCCCGCCACCGACCTCGCCTCCCCACCCAGCGACAGTGCAACCCTCGGCCCGGTGCTGCCCGCTGACGGGCTGACCGTCACGGTCGGCGTAGGCGCCTCGCTCTTCGACGGACGCTACGGGTTGGCCGCGCGCAAGCCGGCGAAGCTGGTCCCGATGCCGGTCTTCCCAGACGACGACCTCGTGGGTTCCAGGGAACTGCACGGTGACCTCATGCTGCAGATCTGCGCCGATTCCCGGGACACCGTGATGCACGCACTGCGCGACATCACCAGGCACACCCGCGGTGGGATGCAGGCGAGTTGGAAGGTCGACGGATTCCATGCGGCACCGCGTCCGAGCGGCACCCCACGCAACCAACTCGGCTTCAAGGACGGCATCGCCAACCCCGACGTCGGTTCCGGCTCGGTAGCGGATGCGGTGCTGTGGACACACGGTGGCTCGTCCGGCGAACCCGCGTGGGTCGAGGGCGGCTCGTACCAGGTGGTGCGGATCATCCGGATGCTGGTCGAGTTCTGGGACCGGGTCTCGCTGCACGAGCAGGAGAACATGATCGGGCGGCGGCGCGACAGCGGCGCGCCGCTGGACGGCACCCGGGAGTCCGACCCGCCCGACTACCACGCCGATCCGCTGGGCCTGTTGACCCCGATGAACGCCCACATCCGGCTCGCCAACCCGCGCACTCCGGCCACCGCGAACCAGCAGATCCTGCGCCGGGCCTACAACTACGAGCGTGGGCTCGACCTAGACGGCAACCTCGACGTCGGCCTGGCCTTCTGCTGCTACCAGCAGGACGTGGCCCGCCAGTTCCAGACCGTCCAGCACCGCCTGGCCGGCGAGCCGCTGGTCGACTACATCTCCCCGACCGGTGGCGGCTACTTCTTCGCCCTACCGGGCGTCACCGGCCCTGACGACCACCTCGGCTCGGCCCTGCTGGCCTGACGACCTCGGTCGTGGTTGGTCGCGATGCGTCGAAGTCTTCGTCTTGGTGGGAGACTTCGCCAGCTCTTCAGGTGGGGGACCGGCGGCCGTGTTCGTGTTCTGGTAGACACCGGTCTGGTCCGTTCCGTGAGGGTCAGTGTGTGAGGAATCCGCGGATGGCAGCGGCGGTCTCACCCGCGTGCGTCTCGAGCGCGAAGTGGCCTGTGTGGGCGGTCGTCCGGGGCCTCGGTGTCGTTGGCAGTAGTCGAAGCGGCGGGCGACGAGCTTGCGGTGCCATCCCAACAGCGTGCTCGGAGTAATCGGGAAGATTGTGGCCCAGCGGCGGCGGGGGACCAGCGAGGACAGGGCCGTGAACCACAGGCGGCCCGCGGGCTCGTACCGTACAGGAGCGACACGATCACCCGAGCATGGTCACAGAGCTACGCGTCGGCTCGTGGCGCTCTGACCAGTATCGATGAATAGCCGAGCCCCACAGGCGCCACCGAATAGCGACCAAGGCAGGAGGGGCGGGCCTGCCACCCGTGACCCGTCTACGTGTTCGATTGGCATGGTGGCAGGATGAGGGAATGGCAACAGAACAGCCGTGGGCGGCACATAGCGATCTGCTGGCGGCGAAGGAATGGGTGTACGACCCGAGCGGGTTTTCCTGCACACCGCCCACGCCGGAGGTGGAGAGCGCTGAGTACGCGGCTCACGAGTTCACACTGGATGGTCTGTCGGTCAGGTTCCGTGTGGCCAAGACGACCCCGACGAAGGTCGGCCAGTTCGTCACCGTGTGGCTGAGGTCCGCAGAAGGTCCGATCCGGCCCTTCGACACTGACGACTCCGTTGATCTCTTCGTCATCAGCAGCCGTGACGGTGACCGGTTCGGGCAATTCGTGTTCCCCCGGGACGTGCTCTGTGAGCGAGACATAGTCTCCAGGAACGGCTCCGGCGGAAAGCGCGCGTTCCGCGTCTACCCGCCATGGGTGACTACGACGAACCGCCAGGCCCGCAACACCCAGGCGTGGCAGGTGAAGTATTTCTTGCCCATCGGTGAGGCCGGGGCCGTGGACCTGGAGCATGCCAGGGCTCTCTATCACGCGCAGGAGCGCCGACCACGCGGTGTGTCCAACTGCTGATGCCGCGCGGCCCGGGACAGCGCCGACCCATGAGCCCGTTCAGCAGGCCGACTTCGGCTCAACGGGCTCAGTGAACCAGCGACATCAGTTCTCGGATTCTGGCTCAACTTTGTGCGATAGATACGTCCGAGCAGGTCAGGCGGTCATGTGCGCGTGTGGGGGAGGGGTGTGAAAGTCGGTAGCGGGCGAAGGAGTGGGGCAGCGATCCGTGAGCACTTGACGTGGGGGGGGGGGGCAAGTGCGGCGTGGCCTGCGCGATCGGCACCTTCGGCCCCGATGCACGCGGTCCTCAAGGACGGCTTCGGCTGGGACTTCGTCTTGGCGACATCACGGGTAGAAAGCCGTAGCCCAACACCTTCACCAGCGTTGGGCTGAACGACGAAAGCAAAGTCGCGGCGGGCCGCGATTACGCGATGCCGGATGGCGTCCCTTTCGTGGCCGATCATCCGGCGGTCGTGTTGGTGGTGTTGGGGAGCGCGGGCGCGTTCCGGGAGCTTGGTGGGGTAGATCTGTTCCATGCTGCCTTCAGGGAGGTAGCGGCGGGGAAGGCGATCCACTCGTCGTACGGCTCGAAGAGCACGGCGGTGACCAGCCGCAGCAGCGCTTCGTCGTTCGGGAATTCCTGGACGACGTCGATGCGGTGCTTGATCACGCGGTTGACCCGCTCCAGGGGGTTCGTCGACTGGATCTTCTTCCAATGTCGTTCAGGGAAGACCGCGCGAGCCGTCAGGTCGTCCTCGCTCCAGCAGCATCGCCTTGACCCTGGGAACTGGGCTCCGAGCATGTCCAGCGCACCGCCCGACCGGCCCCGTGCCGACCACCAGCATGCCCGCACGCTGAAACCCAGCCAAAACTGGCAGTCAGCCGGGCCGATCCAAGATCAAAAACCCATTAGTGATAGACCGAGGTCAGCGGATTGGTGACCTCGCCGTGCTCACGCAGTCGTCAGGCTCGCGCGGTGTCCGCGGGCCTGCCGATCCGCTCCGGCAGGCCGGGGAAGAGGCGCCTGGCGTTGGTGTGGCCGATCTTGAGTCGGTCGTTCTCGTTGATGGCGGCGTTGTCGAACCAGTCGGCCGCCTCGCGCATGGTCTCGTAGGGGTAGTCGCTGGAGAACAGCACGCGGTCGACGCTCATCTCGGCCAGTGTCGCGTTGAGCGTCTGGGTGTGGAAGTTGCCGCTGGTCGTGACGTAGAAGTTGTTGAGCAGGTAGTGGGTCAGCGGCTTCTTGAACTTGATCAGGTCGCCCATCATGGCCGCGCGGTGGTCGATGCGCCAGATGTTGAACGGCAGGGTCTCGCCCAGATGGCCGAGGATGATCGTGAGTCGGGGGAATCGGTCGAACAGGCCCCTGGTCATCAGCCGCAGCGCGTGGGTGGCGGTCTCGACCGTGAAGCTCCACACGGCGCCGAACAGTTCCGGATGACCCTCGTAGATGCCCTGGTTGCCCGGCAGGGGATCGCGCGGGTGCAGGTAGACCGGCACGCCGAGTGCCTCGACGCGTTCCCAGAACGGCAGGAAGCGTTCGTGGTCGTAGTACCAGCCGGTGTCGGCGTCACCGATGTTGGTGAAGCCGTTGAGCATCACTCCGTGAAACCCGAGTTGGGTCACGCAGCGCTCCAGCTCGGCCACGGCCGCGGCCGGGTCCTGCAGGGGCAGGGTGGCGAATCCGCCGTAGCGGGTGGGATTGGCGGCGACGATCTTGGCCAGCTCGTCGTTGACCCGCCTGGCGCGGGTGACGGCGCGGCGTGGGTCGGTCTCGGCCTGGACGCCGGGCGCTGTCAGCGACAGCAGTGAGTAGTCGATGCCAGCGGCGTCCATCTCCGCCAGCCGCTCCGTGCTCACCTCGAGGAGGCGCCGGGAGACCTCCTTCATCATCTCGGGGTTGACGTATTGCGGGAGTTCGGTGCTGAACTCCGGGAGGTTGAAGTGCTCTTCGAGCGCGATCTTGCCGTTCATGTGGCCGCTCCTTGCTCTGTTGGACTCTGTCGCCCGGTTCTGGTGAACGTCTGACGTGTGGTTTTGCGGGGTGCCATGCTGGTGGGGTCCGGTCGGTTCGCGGGGAGGTTGGGTTCTGTCTCTCTGGTGCGCACCGCATTCGTTCGCCCGATCCGGCCGCTTGGTGGCAGGGTGCTGCCATGGAACAAGCGGAGGTATTGCTCATCGGGGGGCGTGCTGGTGTCGGCAAGTCGACGGTGGGGTGGGAGGTCTCAGCGCGCTTGCGTGCCGTGATGGTCCCTCACTGCGTCATCGAGGGCGACTTTATGGGGCAGGCGCATCCTGCTCCCGAGGGTGACCCGCGCCGCAGAAAGCTCATCGAGCGCAATCTAACGGCAGTCTGGTCGAACTTCGCGGAGCTCGGGTACCGCCGCCTGATCTACACGAGCACCGTAAGCGTATTGGCCGAGAACACAGGTATGTTCCAGCGTGCCATGGGCACGGACGCCAGGATCGTGCGGGTGTTGCTCACCGCCTCCGACGGCACGGCCGGTGAGCGGCTGGCGGGCCGGGAGCTCGGCTCGGAGCTGGAGGATGAGCTGAAGAGCAGCGCCTACAAGGCGCGGCTTCTGGACGAGCAAGCGCCCGTGGGCACCGTACGAGTGGCGACTGACGGGCGTTCCGTCGTCGACATAGCGTGCGAGGTGGTCGCCACCACCGGCTGGCTGACCCGGACTGGCAGCTAGGTTCTTCTCTGGTCAGCGAGACCGAGGGTGCCGTGGCCGTGAGCAGGACGACGACGGCAGCGGCGTCGACCTCCACGCCGTTCGAAGCGACGGCGCTCTACCCCCTGTGAACCGCGTTCTACCCTCTGATAGGCAGCTGACCTGCATAGAAGCGGCGCCTTTCGACCCTCAGGCGATGAAGGCGGGGTTTTCGGTCACCCACCGCATCCTGGCTGCTGGGCCAGCACGTCGGACGCCCGGCGCCACCGAGCGTGCAGGACCCTGACCTGCGTGTGAGAATTGGGTACTGGATCGCAGTTCGGTGTCCGAGGCCCGCCCGTCGCTGCATGGGGGAGCAGGCGCGGCACCTTGCATCCCCTCCCGCTGATCCCATCGACACGCGGGGAGGCTCTCTGTGAGCGAACGTCTCAATGCGTGGCCGACGCTGGTCTATGAGGACTTGGCGCCCATGGTTGACTACGTGAACCGGGTGGTACAGGTCGCAGGCAAGTACACCCTCGACGAGCCCTTCGAAGTCGGCTGGGGAAACATCGTCCTCGATGTCACCCCCCGAGGCCTCAGTACGCCAACACTTCGGCAGCGAGGCGTGACCTTCACGGTGCACTACAGCCTGCTCGACGGTGGCGTGGTCATCGAGGCCGACAATGGCTCGCGGACGGTGCCATTGTCCAAGGGGTCAGTCGCCATGTTCTATGCGTCCTTCTGCGATGCGGCAGACGAGCTCGGCATACACCGACCGCGCAGCTCGTTGATCTGCGAGATTCCGGATGCCCCGCCGCGCTTCGAGGACGATCACGTCGAACGCACCTGGGATGGCCACGCGGCCCGGCTGATCTGGACAGCGTTGAACCTCGCCGCTGACGGGCTCGAGGCGTGGCAGGCCCCCTTCCTGGGATACCGCCCCCGGGTCGGTGTGATGTGGGGCGGCTTCGACCTGTCCGCCACGCGTTACCGGGCGCAGCCCACCGTGCCGCCGCCCCACCAGCCGCCGTTCATGCAGAACGCCCAGCTCGACGCGTACGTGTCGGTGGGATTCTCCTTCGGGGATGCCAAGGCGCCGAACGTCGGCATGTACGCGTACATCTGGCCCCAGCCGGACGGTCTCGGGGGCCGGTCCTGGGGTGTTGAGGGCGCCGCCTGGCACCCCGACGCTGGTCTGGTTCGTCTGCCGTGGGCCAAGCTCAGGGAGACAGCGGACCCGCACCAGGGCATTGTGGCGTTCGGTGACGCCGTCTACGATGCCGCCGTCGAGACGGCAGGCTGGCCGTCCGACCTCGTCGGACCCCGTGTCGAGGGTTGGTACATGAGCCGGACACCGCCCGCGCTCGTCCAGCACCAGCACGGCTGACTCAGGTCGAGATTCCTGACTCGGAAGACTAGGTGTCCCTCAGCAGCCGTTGCTTGGAAGCAAGGTCTTCGTCGACCGAGTCGTGTTGTCCGCGCGGACCACATGCGCGAAGCAGACGAGCGAAGTCGGCAGCTAGGAGCGTGGGTCGGTAATCGCCGTCGTGTCGGTCCAGGCGATCTCGAAGTACTTGACGCGTTCGTCTTCTCCGGCCGACCGCATGCCGGCTGCCAGCATGATGTGCTGGGACGCGATGTTGTCGTGGTCGGCGTCGCCTTTCACGCAGGTTAGGCCGCGTGCCCGCGCGAACAGCAGCAGTCCGCGGAGGGCTTCGGAGGCGTATCCCGCGGCCGCGAATCGTATTTTCGAGCGGGACAGGCCTTACGGCCGCATTGTGCACAAAGGCGAGAAGGCACCTTGTGGGGCTCGAATGATCATCGCTGTACCTCACGCCGCGTACCGGTACTCGTTGACCACACCGCCGACGACGCGTGTGCGTAGGACGTGGAGGTTGGCCGAGTTCTTTGTCGGGAGTGGTTGTTCCTGGGTACCGGGCGGTAGTCGACTCCGGGCTCGGTGGGGGCGGTGTCCGTTGTAGTGCCGCTGGTACTCCGCTAGGACTCGGCGCGCGTGGGCTTCGCCGAGGATGAGGACGTGGTCGAGGATCTCCCGGCGGAGCGTGCCGATCACTCTCTCGCAGTGGGCGTTCGCCTGCGGTGCCCGGACTGGCGTCTGGATGATCTCGATGTCCTCGGCCTGGAACACCGCGCCGAAGGCGTCGGTGTACGTGCGGTCGCGGATAGGGAAGCGCATCGAGTCCAGGCGTACGCCGGGGTCGGTGGTGACGTTGCGGGCTTGCTGAGTGGCCCAGGCCGCAGTTGGGTGTGCGGTGACGCCAGCGATGTGCGGGTGGCGGGTGCCGTGTTCGAGGAAGACCAGGGCGTACAGGCGTTGCAGGCCGACGGTGTTGATGCTCAGGAAGTCACAGGCGATCGCGCCGGTGGCCTGCGCGGACAGCAACTCGTGCCAGGTCGGGCCGGATCGCCGAGGGGCAGGATAGATTCCACCTGCGTGGAGGATCTCCCAGACGGTAGAGCAGCGATCGGGTGTCCACGTCGGGCCAGTTCACTCTGGATCCGGCGGTGCCCCCATCGGGATTGCCGGCACGGAGAGCAGACGTCGGGTCACTTTGTGCAGGAGCAACACGATCACCCCAGCATGGTCGCAGACCTACACCCCAGGCTGAGGTTGTTGGAGCAGCAACGATGAATTGCCGAGCCCCACAGGCTGAGCTCCACCCTCAGCCGCGGCGGCTGCGCGCCCAAGCACTCGTAGGTCGTGTTCTCGCATGTCCATGCGTCGTCTCCGAAGGACACCCTGCAATGACGTGCTCCCTGACCCGGCTTGAGGGTTCGAGCTCATGGTCTGTGGAACGACAGATCGTGCTGCTCGCCAAGGGCGGCCCGGCCGATGGTCGCGAGAATGTGGTCGTCGTTGTCGTGGAGCTCGTAGAAGGTGAGATCGCGCAGGATCCGCTCCACCGGGCTTGGGCGGATCAGGCTGCGGGCACCGCACGCGCGGATGACGTGGTGCACCGTCTCTTCCGCCAGGTGCTCGATCACGTGCCAGGCCCTGCTGCCGGCGATCCGGGCCTCGTCGTGCCTGCCTTCGTCCCACAGACCGGCGACGTGGCGCAACCAGAGGCGGGCGGTGTCGATGTTGACCGCCATACTGCCCACCCGCTGCTGCACATGGGGATCACCACCTTTGCCCTGCCGCTTCAGATACGCGAGTCCGTACTCGTACGCGGCGAGAGCGCCGCCGAGGAAGCTGGCAGCGTAGTGGGGGATGAAAGCGGTCTGCCAGTGCCCTTCGAAGTAGCCGCCGGGAGTGCCGATGAGGTGCTCGCGCGGTACGAAGGTGTCGTGGAACCGCACCACGTGGCTGACCGTCGCGCGCATGCCGATCGGGTCCCACCACGAACGGTCGACGGTCACCGTCGGGTCGGACAGGTCGCAGGCGAGCAGCAGGAGATCCCCGGGGACCTCTCGGGTGTGCCGGGCTCCGCCGGGGCCGGCCGGATCGACGAGCAGGATCGCCCACTGGGCTCCGGTGGCGCTGGTGGCGAACGCCTTGCTGCCGCGGAGGGTCCAGCCGCCGCCGACGGGCGTCAGCGTGGTGCCGAAGCGACCGCTCTCGCCCGGCTTGGGGGCCTGGGGTTCGCCGCTCCAGGCGACCCATTTCTCTCCGTGTTCGACCACGCCGGTGAACCAGTGTCGCTTCTGCTCCGGGCTGGCCAGGGCGTCGATGAGGACGAGTGCGTTGGCGTGCCCCTCCCAGCAGCGGGCCAGTGACAGATCGGCCTTGGCCAGCGTGGTGGTCATCTCCCACAGGGGCAGGGTGTTGCGCTGCTGGGGGCCGTAGCCCAAGCCGCCGTGCTCCCGCGGCACAGGGGCGGTCAGGAACCCGCCGGAGAACAGATCGTCGAAGTCCTCGGCGGGGAAGACGGCCCTGCGGTCGTACCCCTCGGCGCGGGGGGCGAAGTTGTCCGCGGCCAGCTTCGCCACGGCGTCGAGAACGGCCCGGTCGCCCGCGGCCACCGGATCGCGGGCCGGACCGTGTCCCAGGTCGTCGGTCATAGGAGGGCGGCCCCTTCCAAGCGGTAGAAGTGGGCGCGGTACATCACGTTCGGTATCTGCGGATCGACGGTATGGACGGTATGGACGGTATGGACGGTATGGACGGTATGGACATCGATGGTCAGCAGGCCGCGGTTGAGGTAGCCGCAGAGGATGACCTGGCGGGAGTCGAGCGGACCTTTGGCGAGGAAGGCCACGGCCTCGGCGGCGTCCATGTCATCGGCCAGCGGGACGGCGGGCAGGGTGGCGCCGGTGACGGGCGTTGCGGTCGGTACGAGCGCCTCTTGTGACAGGGCCGGGTCGCCGCGCTCGGTGATCCGCAGCATGAGCCGGTTGCCGTCGACCGCGGCATCGACCAGGTGGATACCAGTGGCGGTGGTGTCGAAGTTGACCCAGCCACCGGCCAGCGGTGCCGGATCGACCGTCCGCGCCGTCATGCCCGCCCCTCCGCCCTGTGGAAGAACGAGCGGGCCCAGTGGTCGGCGCCCCCGCTGCCATCGCTGAAGATGCTGCTCGTGGTGGCCACCAGGATGCCCGTCTTGTGGTAGGCGCACAGGACAGTGCGCAGCGAGCCGAAGTCGAAGATCGCCGAGAACGACCAGGCGGCCGATGGGGTTCCTGGCGCGGTGTACACGACCGCCGACACCTCACCCCAGTCGCGCGGCTGCGGGCTGCTGGTGCCGAAAGCCCTGACGAACAAGCCCTTCTCGTGCCACGTCACGTTCAGCCGCAGGGCGCCCTTCGAGCTGCCTTGGTCGGTGTTGACCCAGTCGCCCAGCAGCGCCGAGACGTCGGGCGCGGCCGGTCCGGCGGGGGACGTCGAACGGGTCGTCATGGTGCCTCTCCGCTCGTGGATTGCATCGGGGACTGCGCCAGGGGCCATTCCCCCGGCTCGGTGAGGCCGCGGGCGTCGGCGCGCTCGACCTGGCTGAAGCAGAGCGAGCGCAGCGGCAGCGCATCGGGGATCGGATGGCCTGTCAACAGCTGGAATTGTTCGCTCACTTCGACGAGCAGGACGTCCCAGCCGTCGATGCCGATCAGTCCGCGGGCGCGTGTGGCGCTCATGAGCGCGGTCGGAGGATCGCGGTAGACCATTTCCAACACTGCCGCGTCCGGGTCGACGGCGGCAACCGGAAACGGTTGCCTTTCCGCCAGGGGCGTGGCGTGGAGGAGCACAGCGTGTCCTGCCGGGGAGAACCGGGAGAGCGGTACGTAAGGAGCCCCGAGGCGCGAGGAGGCATCCCGGCCGCGCGCATGCCCCCGGTTGACCAGGGTCACCCGGGCTCCGGCCTGGAGCAGGGCCAGCGCGACGGCCTGCGCGGTGCCGCCGCAACCGATGACGGCGGCCCTGCGGCCGCGTGGATCGACCCCGGCTGGGGCTGGTGCCAGGAGACACGCCGCTGCCGGGCAGCAGTTCCGGGACCAGGTCGTCCACGGCCTCCAGATCGACCAGGTCGTAGCGGTCTGCCGCGCGGAGGGGCCGGGTGCGCCGTTCGACTGAGCCGGCAGCCGAGCGACCACCGTGGAGCCCGGAGCGCAAGCTGTAGGTCACTGGCCCGGTGAAGTGCCGGCGCAGATGCTGCGGATCGGGGTCGCCGACCAGGTCGGCACGCACCTCCAGCGCGTCGGCCACCCCTGCGAGGCCGTGCAGGCGAGGCGTAGTGAGATCCGCCGGTTCGGCGACCACCGCGACCAGTTGGGCCCGACGCGCGGCGGCGGCACCGTATCCGCTCGTCAACAGCTCCATTGGACGTACTCCTCCAGACGGGCCTGCTGCGGGATGAACCGGATGACGGGGGCCGCCTCGTCCGCGTGCCCGGCAGCCAGGGTGCACACCACGAGCCGTTCAGCGTCGATCCCCAGCTTCAGGCGCACGATATCCGCGTAGCCGGCCGTCGGCGCCCCGTAGAAACGAAGGTTGCCGCGGAAGCGGGCCCATGCGGCGGCGGTGTCCGCGGCGGCGTGGCCCTTGGCCGGCAACACCCCCGATGTGGCGGCGCGGGCGCGCCGTTCGACGACGTCGTCCAGCGACGGCGGCCGATTGGCGGAGCCGGGCCTGGGCCGATCACCGCGGTACGCCTCGCACAGGGCGTCCCGTGGCACCGCCCGGTCCAGAAAGGCTCTCTTGCAGTGACGGGCGGTGATCAGGGACAGGACGTCGCGGAGCGCGGGCACCATCTGTGGCTCACCCTCGTCCGAGTGCGGCCGCGAGGAGCGCGGAGCGGCGGAGTTCGCGCAGGCGGAAGCGGACGGACTGCTGGATGAGCCAGGCGCATCGGCCGTAGACCTCCGGAGAGCGTCCCTCCGGGTTGGGGATGTCACGGCGCGGATCCAGGCGCAGGGTACGGCCCTCGACCTCGGGGGCCATGGCGATCACCCCGTCGCGATGGGCCCGGGTCATGCAGTAGATGACGAAGCTCTCCCGGCACAGTTCCGGGGTGACCTGGCGCGCCCGATGGCGGCGGGGATTTCCGCGGCCGGACGCCCGGTCCAGTCCGAGCTCGGCGAGTGCGGACCGGGCGTCGGGAGTCATCGGCGCCCCAGGCCGGGTCGTCGCAATGCCCGCGCTGGAGAACCGGAAGGCGTGCGCGACTCCCGCCTCCGCGGCCTGGGCCCATGCGATGACCTCGGCCATGGGCGAACGGGCGGTGTTCCCGCCGCAGACGAACAGCACATGGCGCACCGCGCCAGGGCCGCGTGCCCGCCACCAGGAGAGGACCGACGGGTAGGACAGCGTGGCCGCCGCGCCGAGGCCGAAGACGAGCGCGAGGAGCTGAGCGCCCCCCGGAGCTTGGAGCCCGGCCAGCCACGCAAGCGAGAAGGAGGCGACCAGACCGGACATCAGGCTGGCGAACGCCCATGCCGGCACACCCCAGGTGTACTCGCGCCAGTCGAGATAGATCAGCGAAGCGAAGGCGAACAGCACCTCGTACGCCACGCCTATGCCCGCCGCCGCCAGCGCCGCACGGGTACCGAGGAATGTGGTGAAGCCCGCGCGCAACTCCGGTTGCCCGGCCAGCGCCCCTGCCGCCAGCAGCAGAGCCAGGCAAACCGGCGCGGCGACATGCTCCTCCACGAAGAAGCGACGGTCTGTCGCGCGAACCCCGGTCTTGGCCACCCGGCTCATGATTTCGAACCGGCCCATGTAGCCCACGAAATAGGTCAGGACACTCAGCACGGCAGCCAGCGTGAGGCGGTAGCTGTTCACATCACCCAGAGCCACCGAAACCGCGACCAGGCTGAGACACAGCCCCGCCCAGGAAAATACCGTCACCCGCCGCTTGCGGGCCATGTCGACCAATGGGGAGAGAGCCAGAACTCCCCCGCGCATCAACAACAGCATGAAGAGGATCGACACGCCAGAAAATGTGTAGTTCATCGTGGTAGCGCCGATAATAAGCGCAGCAAAGAAGCCGGACGCCAGCGTCTCCCGACCCGCCACCGGAATCCGGCGCCCCCCGATCGCACCCCGTCGCATGAGCCGCCACCAACCCGTAAGGCTCAGCAACACAAGCATCGCGACGAGCTGCCCCAGGGTGGCTGCGGGCAGCAGCTCGAAGCCGTTGACTGGCTCCCGCGACATCGGAGTCACGCCGCTGGCCAGTGCCTTCACCAGCATGGCGTACGGAACGTAAGCTATGAAATAGCCGAAGGTGAGCCAGCCCATGCGCAGACCCCGTACCGATCAAACGTCAAGATATTCTTACAAGTGAAATGGCAAAGTGCAGCAGACGGCACTTGGACATCCGAGGGTGTGAGCCCGGGGATCGACATGCCAGCCGGCCGCCCGAAAACACATCCGGATGCCGCTCTGTGCGGTTGGCCGACACGTGCAGTCGAGTCACGCATTCGGCCCAACTCTTGAGAAACTGTTGAGACGGCATCGCGAACACGCAGGGACCGCTTCAGGACAACAAAGCCCACGTCGCCCAAAGACTGCGTGCATGCCCGTGCAAGAATTTCGAGCCTTTACTGATCAGGCAGTGCGCTTTCCAAAAAATGTTACCGCGCTCGCGAACACGCGGCCAGCGCATGCGCCGACCTCGAAGGCAACGAGCTGCGGGTCATCCGGTCGGTCAGGCCGATACGGCGGAATCCACCGTCCTGTATGTCCCATCGCTGGCTGCGGTCGTCACCGGGGATCTGGCCTACAACGGGGTGCACATGATGACCGCCGAGACCGGTGAACCCGAGCGGGAACAGCGGATCGCCAACCTGGACGAGGTTGCTGCGCTCGACCCCGTTGTCGTCGCCGACCACAAGAAGGTCGAGAACGACAACGATCCGAAGATCATTGCGGAATCTCGACAGTATCTGGGGGGACTTCTCCCGGATCGCCGCCGAGGAGACCACAACGGCCGGCATCATCACCCAGATGGTCGAGCTCTACCCCGATTGGGAAAACCTGCGCACGCTCTGGCACTCAGCGAGGACAGCCGTCACTCGGAAGGCCAGTCAAAAAGCGGCGGGAGGCCCATAGCGCCGTCGTCGGCCACCGCCGACGGCGAACTGACCTACATGCTGGACGCATGACCAGTTGTCGGACGACATGGAGGCCGGTCGGCGCGGGGTGCTTCCGCGTCAACCGGCCTCGACTGAGTACAGGAACGCAGGGGCCTACTCGCCACATGCAAGGACGCGCACCAGGCGGTCCCGGGCGATCGTCTCGTCCAGGGCTTCGTCGCCTTCGCGCCGGCCGCCGAACAGAGACCACATGCCGGGTAGACGATGACGCCGGGCTTGTTGTCCCGGCGATGCAACGGGTAGTGGCCGTCGTCGTTGACGATCAGCGCGCCGCCTGGGTCGGTTCGGGGTGCTGTGCGTCCATCAGTTCTGGATTTCCACCTAGGCGAGAGGGGCGAGGTACGAGCGGCCGCTGAAGCGGCGAGGCCGGAGTGGCCGTTCATGCGCCTCGTCGCCGCTCATGATCGCCCCCGTGGCGGTGCGGGCATTGAGACACCGGCGCCGGAGGGCAGCTCCCACTCCAGCGGCCTCGGCCCGGTTCCAGAGGTGACGTGCTGGGTGCCGTCGCTGGAGATGTCCAGCCGGTAGGAGGGGGGCGGCCCGCCGCGCACCAGTGGGCATGCACGTCCTCGACTTCGCTCCAGCTGGCGCGCTTGCCGGCAGACTCAGTCACCCAGTCGCCGCCAGGACCCGGGCGGAGAACCACCCAGGAGTCGTCGTCCGGGGCGACGAGGGTGAAGTGCTCCGCCTTGTAGTCCCGAACCAGCCCAGGGGCCGCGCGCAGGGTGGCCGTGATCCGCCCGCGTCTGGTCCTCTCGACGATGGGACGCCCGGGCCAGCTGGGCTACCGAGTCGTGATGGTCGTCAACAGGCGCCCGCCGCAGGCGAGTTGCTCCACGCAAGGGCCGGGGATGCACTCCACGGTGAACCCGGACATCATCCGCTCGTACAGCGCATCCTTGGGGGAATCCGGCGTATCCGTCGCCAGCGACGACGCGGGGGCGGTAGCCGAGCAGCGCGAGCCGCTCTCGAACAGCATCGGGCAGGTGCTGATCGCGGTCGAGGAGCGTCACCCAGTCCGGGCCGCAGATGGCGTACACCAAAGCGCCGGTGACTCCGGCGCCGCTGCCGAGATCGAGGTACGACCAGCCGGGCTCTAGGCGCAGCTCGGTGAGCATGGCCGTGGTCATGCCCATCACGCTGGACATAGACGACGAACCAGGTGGGGGGAGCCCATGGGCCTGTCCAGAGCGGTGAGGCGGGTACGAGTGGCAGGAGGCGACTCCAGAATGAGCCGCCCGGGTCACGGCCGGGTGCCGGCCCTTGCCCAGTGTGCGGCAGGGCCGGCACCCGGTGCCCAGGTCAGTCGCCGACCCAGTGGGCACCCCAGCCTTCCGGCGTAATCCCGCCGGTTCCCTGGGTGAGCTCGGTGTAGTCGCCGGCTTCCACCAGTAGCGGGGGTTCGTAGACGTCGGTGGTCTCGATGGCCAGTGTCTCGCTCATAGTGATCACTTCCCTTCGATCGCAGGGGGCGGGATTTCCACCCCCATCCGGACCATTGAGACTTTATGGGGCAAATCGCGGAACAGCCAACCGAAGGCAACCACCCCTGTGGATGATGCGCTATCGCCATTTGGTGGTCTTCACGCTTGGGAGCCCCATGCGCGGGCACTTGGCTCGCCGCGGTGGTCCTGCCGTTCCGGCAGCAGACGTGTGAGCACTTGTGGGGCTCGAATAATCATCGCCGCTGGTCAAGCGGCGTTATTGGCACTCGTTGACCACGCCACCGAGGACGCGTGTACGTAGGACGTGGTGGGTGGCCGAGTCCTGTACTGGGGGCGGTTGTTCCTGGGCATCGGGTGGCAGCTGGTTCCGGGGCCTGTGGGGGGTGTGCGTTGTTGTGCCGCTGGTACTCGGCCGGTACGTGGCGGGCGTGGGTTTCGCCGAGGAAGAGGATGTGGTCGAGGACTTCCCGGCCGAGGGTGCCGATCGCTCTCTCGCAGTGGACGTTCGCCCGCGGGGCTCGGACTGGCGTCGTGATGAGCTCGCTGTCCTCGGCCTGGGAGACCGTGTCGAAGGCATCGGTCTACTTGCTGCCGCGGTCGCGGATGAGGAGGCGTATCGAGTCCAGGCGTGGGCCGAGGTAGGCGGCGATGTTGCGGGCTTGCCGGGTGGCTCTCAGGCCGCGGTCGGGTGTGCGCTGACGCCGGCGATGTACAGATGGCGGCTCCCGTGCTCGAGGAAGACCAGGGCGTACAGGCGTTGCGGGCCGATGGTGTCGATGCTCAGGGAGTCGCAGGCGATCACGCCAGTGGCCTGCGCGGACAGGAACTCGCGCCAGGTCGGGCCGGACCGCCGGCGAGCAGGATCGAGCCGTCCGCCCGCGCCCCAGCGGGCGCGCGACGCCTCCCCTGGTGTCTGAGCCAGGACGCGGGGGCACAGGCCTGCTGATCGGATGGGCCGAGGTAGGGCCCGGCTTGCTGCAGGCCATCGGTGGAGTCCAGAGACAGGTGCCGACTGCGGCGGCGCCTGCCACGTTTGAGCAGCCGCTGGCTGAGGCGCCGCGACCGGCCGGAGCGAGCGGGCTTGAAACAGGGGACTCAGGCTCGCTGGGGCGGGGAGACGCCGAGCAGTCCGATCAGGAACCCGCGCGATGCCCGCGGAGACCGGCAGATCCACCTGCTCTGCTGTTACCACCCCAGCCAGCGCAACACCTTCACCGGTTGGCTGACCCTCGCCATGCTCCGCGATGTCCTACGTCGAGCAGCCGGTATCGCCGGCTTGCCCGTCCCCGCGGGCGGGCGCCCGACGAGCTCGTGAAGCGGTCCGCGGCCGTACGTCACCCGGCGGTCAGCTGTTCCAGCGGCACATCCGGGTCGGCGAGCCTGTCCCGGTCGATCTGCTCGCCGGAGCGGACCAGGTGCTGGATCGCGTCGTTGACGTCCCAGATGTTGACGTTCATGCCGGCCAGCACGCGACCGTCGGCCAGCCAGAAGGCGATGAACTCCCGGCTTGCCAGATCGCCGCGCACCACCACGTCCTCGTAACTGCCGGGCTCGGCGTAGCCCGCGTACTCCATGCCCAGGTCGTACTGGTCGGTGAAGAAGTACGGGACGCGGTCGTAGAACGCACTCTCGCCCAGCATCGACCGCGCGGCCGTCCCAGGCTGGTGAAGGGCGTTGGCCCAGTGCTCCACGCGGATGTGCTTGCCCAGCATCGGGTGAAGGGCGTTGGCCACATCGCCGGCCGCGTAGATGTCCGGGTCGGAGGTCCGCAGGGAGGCGTCGACCACGACGCCGTTGTTGACCTGCAGACCGGACTCGGCGGCCAGTTGGGTGTTGGGAGTGGCGCCGATGCCGACCACGACCGCGTCCGCGTCAATGCGGGTGCCGTCGGCCAACCGTACGCCCGCGGCCTTCTCGTCCTCGCCGACGATCTCGGTGACCCGCGCACCGAGCCGCAGGTCCACGCCGTGCTCACGGTGCAGGTCGGCGAAGACGGGCGCGATCTCCGGGCCCAGGACGCGCAGCAGTGGCAGCTCGCCTGCCACCAGCACGGCGGCCTCGACGCCTGCCTCCCGTGCGGCGGCGGCCACCTCCAGGCCGATCCAGCCCCCGCCGACGAGGACGATGCGGGAGGCGGAGCGGAAGGTGCGCTGGATGCGCTCGCAGTCGTCGGCGCGGCGCAGGTAGAGCACGCTGTCGAGGTCCGCTCCCGGTACGGCCAGGCGGTTCGGGGAGGCGCCGGTGACCAGCAGCAGCTTGTCGTATCCGATCGTCTCGCCACCGGAGACGGTGACCGCCTTCCGGTAGCGGTCGATGGCCGTGACGATGGTGTCCAGCCGCAGATCGATGCCCTGATCGGCATACCACTGCGACGGATGGACGAAGATCGTTTCGCGGTCTTGCTTGCCCATGAGGTAGCCCTTGGACAGCGGCGGACGCTCATACGGTGGGTCCGGCTCGTCCCCGATGAGCAGGATCCGGCCGTCGAAGCCGTTCTCGCGTAGCGCTTCAGCGGCCTTGGCTCCGGCCAGACTCGCCCCGACGATCACGAACGTGGATTGCGCCATCACACCTTCTCCCTGCTGCGGTCTGTCTGGCCGCTGTCGGATTCGTGCGGGCTGATCGCGAGTTTCTCAACCAACTCATTCCAGCTGGCGTCGAACTTCGCCACGCCTTCGTCCTCCAGCACCTGCACGACGTCGGCGTAACCGACGCCGAGGGCGGCGAGTTTCTCCAGCACTTGGTGCGCTTCGCCATAGGTGTCGCGGATACTGCCAACCGGAACCGCGCCGTGCTCGGCGACAGCGTTCAGTGTCGCCTCCGGCTTGGTGCTGACCACGCCCGGGGCGACCAGGTCCACGACGTACCGCGTGGCGTCGTATGCCGGGTCCTTCACGCCCGTGGACGCCCACAACAGCCGCTGCGGCCTGGCACCGGGTGGTGACGCCGGCGACGTGCCGGTGCGCGACGAGCCTGCCCAGGCTGCCGTCTACCAGTCGCTGTCGGCTCAGGTCGTCCAACCAGATCGACACCCCGGACGCGGAGAGCCGGGCGAGAGTGTCGGACACCATGTGCCTCCTTACCCGGGCACGGGCGTGGCGAGCCGCGAAAGGCTCCTTGGGTCAAGGCTCACCCATCGAGCGGGGCGCCGCAGGTCGACCCCTGCCGGCCTCTTACGGCGCACTTGCACCGGGTAGCCGAGCAGACACCAATCGAACCTGGACCCTGCGGTTACCGATAAATGCATCCGCGCAGGGCAGGCGGTCATGTGCGCTTGGGGGGGGGCGTGAAAGTCGGTCGGTCATGGACGGAAGAGCGGGGCAGCGATGCGTGCTGAGCGCTTGACGGCTGATCTGCTCGGCGGCGTACGGTTCTTGACGGAGGTTCCGGACGTGGAACCAGCCCGTCAGGCGGCCGTACCGGCGGTAGCCGCGCCCGTGGCCGGCTGGGGTGCGCATGGTGCTCTCACCGTTGCCAGCCCCAGGGTTTGCTGTCGACTTGGACGAGTTGCACTCCCGGTCCGGCCGCCTGCGCCCGTGCGGTGCTCCGTTGCCCTTGGATGGTTACGTTGAACGAAAGGGTCGGGGGCATGGTGTCGATGGAACCGAGGACTTCTGCCGCCTCGATCGCGACGGCACCCGCTCCCCGTCCGCCTCCCAGTCGCCTGGGGCCATCGTCAAGCAGTTTTGCAACGCATCGGAATCGATCCTCTCTCCGGCACCGCTGTGCTCCATCAGCTTCCGCGCGCAGGTGTCACCGGCAGGGTGGCCCGAGTCGCGGTGGGCGTGCCGTCGGCGGCCCTGCGGGCGTGAGGGCCCACGTCCGCCGACCGTGGATTCGCGACGACGGCCCCGTTGGGCTGTTGCGGTGCGCCGGTCCGCCGATTGACGGGGGAGGGCAGCGGTTCAAGTGGGTGACGGTGGATTTGAGAGGTCTGATAGATGACCAGGACGACGAGCAGAGCGAAGAGCGCCATCGACCCCCACAACGTGCCCCAGCCGAGGCCGCCCTGGTCCACCGGCTTGACCAACGAGTCGCCCCCGGCCGCCCCGAGCGGGCGGGTCAGGATGAACGCCAGCCAGAAGAGGAGCATGCCGTTGACGTGGGTTACATAGCGCGTGACCATGATGGCGACCATGACCGCGGAGATTACGAGGAACGCACCGCGGAAGCCCAGTCCGGTGCTGTGTGACAGCCAGTCACCGCTGGCGGTGCCCAGCGTGTTCGACACCAGAATCGCGAGCCAGTAGAGGATTTCTCCCTTGCGGCTGGAGATTCTTTCAACGTCGTAGGTCTGCCCGGTGCGCCACCACACGACGAAGATGATTGCCAGCAGGCTGGTCAGGATCACCGCGCCCCATCCATAGCCAACCCCGTTCTCGGCGCTGCCGGAACCAGGTCCGCGGTCGAGGAAGTCCGAGATCTCGGTACCGACCATGCTGGTGCCCAGGACCACCGCCCAAAAGACGGCTGGGTAGAAGCGCTTGGCCGTGACCTGGACTACCAGGACGATCAGGAAGTACGCGAGGAAGATGAACGCGGTGCCGACATAGCCGATTCTGAGGGTGATCCCGAACAAGTCACCCGCGGTTTCCCCCAGGGTCACGGCTGTGATCTTCAGTATCCAGAACAGCACCGTTATGTGCGGAAGCTTCCGCATCACGTAGCGGGCCGGATCATCCCGAAGGTCCATGCGGGCCGGCCCGGGCACTATTGATTGCATAGTTCTCCCATTCCTCATACCGAGCGGCGATGCCGGTGCCGCGGCCGTGCTCACCCGAGGCGGCGCCATGCTGCCAGCGCGGCACGGAAGTTCCGGCGTCGGTGACCGCGATGTGAAATGTGTGGTAACCGAGGGTCAGCACCAGCGTCGTGTACTCGGGGCCGTACCGGGCGGGGTTGGCCGCGAGTGCGTCAACGTTGAGGACTGCGGAGTCCCGCTGGTTCTCGGGAACGTTCCAGCGCTACAGCAGGTCCGCGGACGCGGGCGGCTGGTGATGGCTGGGTCGGTGACGAACATGCTCTTCTGCTCTTCCATGGAGATATGGGGGCGGCAGATGGATTCTGGCGCTCACCCCCTTCACGGGTGACGCACGCCGTGCGGTTCGGTTTTTACACCTTTTCCTTGAAAGGCCGCGCCGCGCCCTACAGCTTCGGGCTCCTGCCGACGCCCCGGACATCATTCATCCCCTTCCCGGCACAGCGGATCCAGCGCCATGACACCCTCGGCGGACTCATCCACGAGTACCGCAGTGCCTGACGATGAATTAGCCAAGACTCGGCGCACACGCAGCTCAGCGCCCCTGCGGGACTCTTGGAGCCACACAGGGGTGGCGGCCGATCAGCACGATGCCGATCACGATCGCCACGAGTCCGACGGTCTGCACGGCGAGCGCGCCCGGCGTGACCCGGAGTCGGTCGCCGATGATGCCGACCCCGCTGGCGATCCCGGCCAGGTGCCCGCCCTCTGACGGCTGTCCGGCGACGATGAACCCCGTCACGCCCAGCGCCAGCAGCAGCACCCCACCCCAGCCGTTCCAGCCGAGCGGCTGGCCGGTGAGCCAGCGGGACAGCGCCATCGCGAAGAGCAGGTTGGTCGCGGTGAGCGGTTCGACCAGCGACACCTCGCCGTTGGCGAGGGCGATGGTGCTCAGCGCCATGCCCGCGATCATCGCGGCGATGCCGACCAGCCATTCCGGATAACGCATCAGGCCGAGCAGCAACCGGAAGAAGAGAGAGTCAGAAAGGCGCGCCCGCTGGGCCTGTCGCTGCTGCAGGACGAAGCCGACGCCGAGGCAGCAGGCGCCACCGACCCCCGGCAGGAACACGCTCACGACGTCACCCTTTCGGTCAGGCGGCACGCGCTCGTACCCGGCGCATCTCCGCGCCGCGTCCGAAGACCGAGGTGGGCTCGGTGGGGCCCGGGGTGGGCGGGCGCGGATCGTGCCTCGCGGTGCGGTCGAGCATCCGGCGGGTGTTGTGTGCGGCTCCCGGGGGAGTGGTGCGTCTCCACGAGTTCCAGGTCGATGTGGCCCTCGTGCTCCTGAGCGCGGATCGCCCGCATGCGGGGGTGCCGGGTGAGCAGCATGTCGAGGGCGTGACTGAACATGCCGTACGTGGTGTCTGCCGGGAGCTGAACGCGGTCGGCGCCGGTTGTGACGACGTAGCCGTCGCGGGCGATGACAAGCGTGCCCGAGCGGAGGCGGGCGGTGAAGCCGCTGTGTGCCCTGAGCGCCTCGTACAACCGAAGTGCGTGATGTTCGCGCCGCGCACGGGCCGCCCGTTCGGTGGCGGAGGCTTCGGTGTGCGTGGTCGGTGCGAGCGTCGCGGGTGCTTGCTGCGGGTGGAGCGTGTCGGTCATCTCGGCTCGCTCCTTGCGGTTGGTGGGTGCGGAGGGGATCCCGTGGCTAGTAGCGCTTGTTCATTTCCACGGGCGGCGGATGCCGCACGGTTCGGCGGATACGCACCTTTTGTGGGGCCTCTTTGTGGGCGGGCCACACGAAGCCCCACTCCTCGGCACGCGGCACCACGACCGGCTCACGCCGTGGCGGCGGCTTCGGCCCCAGCACCTCATGAGCGACATGCGGCTGTGTAACGCCGACAGCCCAAGTCGAGACGCCGGACGGTCCTCCTTTTGGGCTCTTCTGTCGGGCCGTGGGTGTGATCACGTGGGTTGATGGCCTGGTAGGCGGGGGTGGCGTCCGCCGAGGCCTCACATCGCGAGGGCGATCAGCGCGAAGGGGGCCTTGAAGCCGAATGCGATGTGGGCGATCAGGCGGATCCCGGTCTTCATGCTCTTGGCGATGCCGTTGCTCATGGCGTGCGCGGCGGTGTCGGGGTCGCACTTCAATGCCAGGCGTAGCCGCTCCCTGAGGAGCTAGGCGCGGTGCACGACCGGATGGGCCTTGCCGGATACTCCAGTCCGGGCACGCTGGCGTTCGCTCATAGATCCCGCCCGTCCTCGGCGTCTTCGGGTCGGACGGGCGTGCACCACGATCAGCAGGTCCCCGAGATCATCCGCATCCGGGCCTGCCTTCCTCTACCTCGACTTTCTCGATCGCGGTCTTCTCGACACCGAGTAGCCGGGCCCATATCTTTGTGGATCGCACGCCGTATCGAGGTTCTTACGTTTCGTAGCTGCGCGCGTCGAAACGTATCCCGGGTACGGCGTCTTGTATTCATCGTCCCTGCTCAGCGACCCACGGGAAGCGACAGGGGAGGCCCTTTGCAAAAAGCGTTCCGATGACTGATCCGAATCGCTCCGGGAGCCGTGTCTCTTATACGAGGACTATGCCGAGTGCAGAACAGATGAGGATCGTGACATCAGGAATCAGGCAATGGGCCGAAGACATCGCGCGGGAGACGCTGCTGCGGGCGTGGCCGTTCCCTGCCACGTTCGAGCCCGCACGCGGTCCTGCCTGGGCATGGCCGTGTACGGTGGCCCGCCCTCCCGGCCCAGCAGGCCACACCGCCCGAGACCGATGGGCAGGCCCTGGAACAGACAACCGAACTGTGGTGGCCGACGCCATCCGGACACTCCCCGGGACCACCTGGGGCCTGCTGCTGGAGACGTACTACCGGGGCCGGACGACGGTCAAGGCCGCACAGCGCTCAGCATCCCCATGGGCATCGTGACGGCGGCATGAAGGAGGTGGACAGCATGAATGCGGACCGTGAGGCTATCCGGCTGTCATTGGGCGGATACGTGCTGGGGACGCTGTCGCCCGCGGAGTCGGAACGGGTGTGCGCGCACCTCGCGGAATGCGCCGAGTGCCGGGCCGAGCACGCCAAACTGGCGGGGCTGCCCGCCCTGCTCGCGACGATCACTGAGGCCGAGGCCGCGGGCCAGGCCGCGCTCGCGCCCAGCGAGGACCGTGCGGAGCGGTTGCTGCGACGGGCCGCGCACCGTGCCCACCCCAGCCCACAGCTGGCTGATCCGCCCGCCGAGCCGTCCATGCCGCACGTGCCCGAGCCCGGTTTGTTGGAGCAACTGCTCCGACAGACCACGGCCCGACGTCGCACGGCCCGTCGGCGGCAACTGGTCAGCGTCGCGGCTGCCCTGACGCTCATGGCCGCGGCCGCCTCCGGCGGCACGTTGCTGGCGACCCTGGGGTCCGCCGGCAGTGAGGTGGCGCAGCCGGGAACGACCTCGCCGGCCCCGGTCCGCACCTTGTCCGCGAGCGACCCCACCACCGGCGTGTCCGCCTCGGTGCAGGTCTCACCCGCCGCCTGGGGCAGCACCGTGCAGGTCACGGCTGAGGGAGCGCCCCCCGGGATCACGTGCAGGCTGCAAGCGGTCGGGATCACGGGGGCCACGGCGACCGCCGCCACCTGGCAGGCCGGCAGCTACGCAGGTAGCGCCACGATTTCCGGGACAGTACCCATGTCCCCAGG
This sequence comes from Streptomyces sp. NPDC020096, assembly GCA_040631425.1. Taxonomy (GTDB): domain Bacteria; phylum Actinomycetota; class Actinomycetes; order Streptomycetales; family Streptomycetaceae; genus Streptantibioticus_A. The sequence goes on along the minus strand of JBEYJY010000035.1, from coordinate 27,451 downwards.
ATCCATCGGCCACTTCGACATGTACGCGGCCAACGGCCAAAAGCTCCTCACAATTCCGGCGTAAGGTGAGCCGGGCCTGCGCCGCGCGGGAGCAGACACTCGATCGCGTTCTCCACAACAGCGTTTTCGTGCAGGTTTCTTGGCGTTCAGCCACCACGATCACCGAGGCGTGCTGCCCGCAGCCCAGCAATCTCATCCTGGTACGGCGCAGCGTCGCCCATCTCGACAGGGTGCGCACGGCCTGGTCGGCGTGGGGGAAGTCCAGACCGAGGTCGGTGACGGTGCGGGCTCTGGTCGCCCGGGTCTCCCTGCGGCCGTGGCCGATCTCGCGGTCGTTGCGGCGTGCGGCGCCGTCCTTCCACGGCAGTGGCCGCGGGCGGCGGTGTAGTTCGGGCTGGTTGGCCTTGGCCAGGAGCAGGCAGTGGGCCTTCTTCTCCTCCATCGGGCGGCGCGCGTGGTCGCGGCGGGTGTGCAGGGCGTCGGCTGTGAACTGCTTCGTAGGGCTGGGCCCTGCTTGAGTTCGCCCGGGCGGGCGGACACCGCCCAAGTACAGGGTGTCACTGGGCAGCGTGTCGCTCACCGCGATGTTGTCGGCCCGGCCGGGGCCGCCGTCGGCCGTCGGGAGAGGTCTCGCGCTCTGCTCACAGGCCGGGTGCCTGGAAGCCGTTCAGGTACCAGAAGGCGGCGGCGTACCAGACCAGGGCGATCGCGGTGACGAGGGTGCCTCCAGCCAGGGGGAGTGCCCAGCCGGGCCAGCGGCGGTGGCGGACCACGATGACCTTGGCGACGAAGGCCCCGTAGAGGAAGCAGCCGGTGACCGAGTGCAGCGCCAGGCGGGTGTCGGTCAGCTGGACGCCGTAGGCGGTGATGCAGTGCTCAGCGATGGGGAGGGAGAGGAGGAAGGCGGTCAGGCCGATGAGGCGATGCGTGGTGTGGACCGGGTGCGGTGCGGCTCGCAGTGCGGGCAGGCGGCCGTAGATCCAGAGGGCGAGAAGTAGCTGAATCAGCGCCAGGCCCAGCAGCGCGGAGCCGAGTTCGGCTTTGAGCAGTCTGACGTCGTTGCCGCGCTGCCCGAAGAGGCCAGCCTCGTAGTTGGGGGTGTGTACCCGGCCGTACCAGTAGAGGCCGACCGCGACCGCCATGGGCAGGAGCATCCACAGGACGCCGTAGCGCCGTCGGTGGTTGGCAGGGGGAGCGAGGCCGTCCACGTGATCAGCCGCCCCCGCTCTCGATTTTGCCGCTCTCGATCGTGCCGCCCTGGATCTCGTCGGCACACGACTTGGTGCCGAGCGCGACGCTGGGAGTCCCGGTGGTGCGGGCTGACAGCCGGGAGGCGAGGCGAGGATCGGTGCGGGCCGATGCGACCGCCGCCGTTGCGGGCTGCGGACTCACGCCGATCGTCGTCCTTCTGCCGTCGGAGCAACCGCTGTGCACCGTCACACGCATGGCGTCAGCGGTTACCGAGGCGGTCACGAGGCGAGGGCTTCTCAACAGGTTCTCCAGCCGTTGCGGTCCGGTCCCGCCAGTACGTCGAAGAGTCCCTGCCGGGTGCAGTCGGCGCGCCCGCAGGTACGCGAATCGAGGAGAGCGGTTGAGCCGGACGGCCGATGAGAGCGACACGCCGACCCAGGTGAAGGAGGGGCCGTGTTCGTAGAGCCATAGGTGACCCGGGTTCGGATTTCAGGCCCCTCATCAGGTAAACGGCGGCCGGCGGGTGGGCGTCCGCGCCGGGTGGTGTCCGTCGTGTGGGAGGCGCGTCGGTGTCTGTTCATCTGTCCGGTGCCGTGATGCGGGGGTCGGGCCGCACTCGGCTGGTCTCGTCGTGGTGCGGCCGGGTGCGCCGGTGTCGCCGGACCTCGGATGCCTGCCAGGCCGCGACAATCAGCAGGGTGAGCGTCTCGGCGACGAGGCTGAGCAGGGCCTGCGGGGCGGGCTGCAGGCCGCGTTCGGTGAACCCGAACAATCCGATGGTGCGGGATGTGGCGAACCCGGTGAGCGCGCCGATGGCGATTGCGGCGGCGGCCATTCGGAGTAGCAGGGGTGCCGCCAACAGGAGGAGTGCGGCCACTGCGAAGGCGGCGCTGGCCTGCAGCAGGAACAACGGGCCGATGACGTGGATGAAGCGGTATCCGTCCATGTAGAGCTGGGCGTGGATGTATCCGCTCGCCGCGAGCGTGGCGGCAAGCACCAGGCGCAGTGCTAGGGCGGGCAGGCTCCGGGTGCTCATGTGAGCTGCTCGTCCTTGAGGGCCAGTGCGTGGCTGCCCTGCCGGTAGTTGACGGTGCGGATGCCGAGTGCGTCCTTGAGGCGTCCGGCGGGCAGCACCTGGGGAATGGGGCCGGGGCCCTGGCCGGGTTTGGGAAACGGGTAGCACGTGGGGCGGGCCGAGTGGAAGGTGATGTTGCCCTCGGTCTTGGTGAACAGCTGGTGGACGTGCCCGTTGAGGCACGTGACTGAGGAGAAGCGCCGCAGCATCGACAGCACCTGCACCGCATCGTCGGTGCCCCAGCCCCACTTCGGATACATCGCGAACAACGGGATATGACTGAAGACGACGATGGGGGTGTCCGACGACAAGCCGGCGATGTCCTTGCGGACGAAGTCGATTTGATCGTTGCCCAGATGGCCGAGTTGCTCAAGGTGCAGAGTGTTGACCAGGGCGATGAAGTGCACACCGTGGGTGTCGAAGCTGTACCAGCCGTTGCCGAGGGTGTTCTTGGCGAAAGTTTGTCGGTATGCGCGTCCGTTGTCTCCGATCGAGTCGTGCTCGCCCGGCACGGTGAAAACCCGGTCCGTGCGCAGTTGCGACAGCATCTGCTTGACCTGGTCGAACTGGGCGGGGGTGGAAAGGTGTGTCAGGTCGCCGCTGTGCATGACGAAGTCGGGTCGGAATCCGAGGGAGTTGACCTGGGTGAGCGCTGCGGAGAACGTCCCCGCGACATCCATGTTGGGCGGGCCCTGGAAGCCGATGTGGCTGTCGGAGACCTGCACGAACCGCAGGTCCGCGCTGCCTGCCGGGGTGGGGTCCGGCGAACCGGGGAGATGGCTGATCACCTCACCCCCGGTGACTGTCAGGATCACGGCGCCACCGAACCAGGCAGAGTGCCGCATGAGCTGACGGCGGGTCATGCCGTGCTCGCCGCCGCCGTTGGAGTCGTGTGTGGGCTCGGTCATGGGGTCACCTCCACGGTGGCGGTCATGAACGGGTGGATGGAGCAGTAGTAGGCGTAGGTGCCGGGTTTGGTGAACGTGTAGCTGAAGGTGGCGTTGGTGGCCAGGGCTGGCGAGTTCAGCGGCCCGCCCGATCCTTGCTTGCTGGTGACGGTGTGAGCGTCGGGGTCGGTGTTGGTCCAGGTCACCTTCGTGCCTGCCTTGACCGTCACTTTGGCCGGGGAGAACGCAAAGTTCTTGATCGTCACCGCGTTGACGGCCGCCGGAGCGGACGATTGGCCGGTGGTAGGTGAGGTCGAGGGCGTGACCGCTGGTGGGCTGACCGCACCGCCCGTTCCGGAGGCACCGGGCATTCCCGGCAGGGTCTGGCCGGGGCCGGGACTCAGTGCTCCCACTGGTTTGGGGTGTGACGATCCGCTGCACGCGCTGAGGAGTCCCAGTGCTCCGGCAACGGCGACAGCGGCCAGGCACGCCGTACGCGACCGCCGGACCGGCAGAGAGGAGTTCGCATTCATGGGCATCGTTCCTTCTACGCGTCCCCAGCCGCACGGGGCGGGTGATCCAAGACCGGTCCGTGATCGGCCTGTTTCAGGCAGGTAGGCGACCGCGTTACACCCCCCCGGGGGGATATTGGAGGGGGTGTAACCCGGTGGATTACTTTATGTGAGCGGACAGCGGATTCCATTCACCGAAACGAATCCCACGGCGAAACCTTTCGTTGTTTCACTGTGGCGGCGGGTAGCAGTACCCGTAGGGCCAGGGGAGTTTCCGCGGTGTCCGTACTGGACCGCAGGCGGCTGTAAGTGCTGGCACTTGAACGGTAACGGCCGCAACGGCAACACCCGGTCCGGCACGACGCTCGAATTCCGAAGGCGGACACTGCAATTCGAGCCGACCGAAGACCTGCTGCACCGTCAGCCGACGCCCGCACCGGTGGCGTCATGAGCGCCGGAGCCGCGATCGCCTGTCGGTCCGACGCACGCCCGGTCATGTGATGCACGGACTGGGCGGCTCACATCGGGTATGGGAGCGGGTAGTGCCGCTGATTGCCAACCGGCCGATCGAACGGGTCCTCGCCTGGGGCGGTGCCGCCGATGCCGCGACCCTAGCCGACGACGCGGACGGCCGTCCGGCACGGGACCTCGTTCCGCCCTCCTGGCGTGGGCAGCGTCGCAGTGAGCTGGACCGTACGGGTCGCCACGGCCAGCAGCGCTGGGCGGTGCGTGGTCATGACCACCGTCCGTCCGGCGACCAGCCGACGCAGAGCGCCGATCACCAGCCGTTCGGCGTCCGCGTCCAGGCCGGACGTCGGTTCGTCCAGCAGCACGATCGGCGCGTCGGCTAGCAGCGCGCGGGCGATCCCCACCCGCTGGCGCTGACCACCCGACAGGCCGGTCCCGCGGTCCCCGACCCGGGTGGCGAGACCGTCCGGAAGGTGCTGCGCGAAGTCGGTGACGAGCGCGGCCCGGGCCGCCAGGGCCACATCGGCGTCGTCGGCGTCCGGTCGCGCGTAGCGGATGTTCTCGGCCAGGGTGCCGGGGAACAGGTAGGTGTCCTGCAGTACGACCGAGACCTGCCGGTGCAGCCAGGGCTCCGGGAGCTCGGTGGTCGCACGGCCGTCGATCGCCACCGAACCGAGGGTGGGCGGATACAAGCCTGCGATCAGAGCGAGTGAGGTGGACTTGCCGGCGCCGTTCGGGCCGGTCAGTGCTACCCGTTCGCCGGGCAGGACGGTCAGGTCCAGGCCGCCCAGCGCGGGCCGGGACCCGTAGGCCATCGAGACGCACCGGAAGTCGATCCGGCCGGCCGCCCGAACGGGCAGCCCGGCCTCACTCCGCGCCGGGTTGCGCGGCTCGTCCAGAATGCCCAGGATGCGCTCGCCGGAGGCCTGGCCCTGGGCGAAGGTGACGGAGAGCCGGGAGAGCGACTTGATCGGCGAGACCATGCTGTTGAGGTAGCTGACCGCCACCACCAGCTGACCGATGCTCCACCAGTGATTCAGCACCCCCGATCCGCCGATCCACAGCAGCAGCGCGGTGCCGCCCGCCGTAGCCAACTCCAGCAACGGCACCCGGAGCGCCTGTACCCGGGTCGTGGCCAGCCCGGCCTGCAGCGCGCCCTCGCTCTCCACTGCGAAGCGATGGTCGTGCAGGTCCTGGCGGCCGAAGGAGTGCACCGTGCGGATGCCGTGCAGGGTTTCGGTGACCAGTGAGGCAAGCCGGCCCTCGGCCTCGCGTTCACGGCGTGCCGCCCGGTGGCCGAGCCTGCGGTTGCGCACCCCGATCACGTAGACGAGCGGGATGCAGCCGATGCCGATCACGCCGAACCGCCAGTCCAGCCACAGCAGTGCGATGGCGAAGCTGCCGACCGAGAGCATGCCGGGGAGGAGCGTCGCGAACAGGGCGACCAGGCTGTCCTTGATGCGGGCGCAGTCGGTGATGATGCGGCTGGTCGACTCGCCCACGGCCTGCCGGTCGTGATAGCTCATCGGTAGCCGCTGCAGATGGCCGTAGGCGTCCGCGCGGATCGCCACGCTCATCCGTTCGCCGACGCCGTTCATCACCCGGTCGCCCGCGTAGTCGAACGCTCCGGAGACGGCGGCGATCAGTACCACCGCCCCGGCCGCGGTGGCGAGCATCGTCGCTTTTCCGGCGCCGAAGATGCCGATCAGGTGGGTGAGCGGATTGTGTGCGGAGGCCGCGCCGAGGACCCGGTCGACCACGACGGCGATCGGCCACGGCGCCGCGAGGTCTGCGGCCATCTCGCAGATCCGCAGGCCCAGGCCGAGGCAGAGCATGCCCAGGTACGGCAGGCCGTAGCCGCGGAACCGCCACAGCACCTGCCCCTGGTCCGCGCTCCGTATGCCCCGGGTGCCGGTCACGGCCGGACCGCCGCCGTCCCCGGTCACCGTCCGGCCTCCTCCGACGTCCTACGCGCCGGCGTCCGCACATCCGGCGATGCGGCTCGGGCCTGCATCCGCACCCGCAGTTCCCGGTTGTCGCCGTAGGGGAGGATGCCGTGGTCGGCCATCGCGCCGACAACGACCCGGGCGATGGCCGGATCGGCGACGAGGAGCTCGCGCAGCAACTCGGAGAAGCTCATGCGCCGTTGCTGTTCCTCGGCCACATCGGCCCCGCGGCGGCCGAACCGGGCCATCGCGGTGAGCAGGGCGCGGGTGATACCGGCACCACCGGCCTGTCGTACGCGCTCGTGCGCCGTCCACAAGGCGGACGCCCACACGGTGCCGTTGGCGTGTGCCCGGCCGCTGCCCGGGCACAGGCAGGCGGTGGTCCAGCGAGCGTCGAGCCGTCGGCGGCGCGGGTCCCACGGCGGGATGTGGCCGCGGTGCCAGCCGTAGATGTCAGGGGTGCCGAGGAGGACGGCGGTGAGGAAATCGGCCGTGCCCTCGTCGAGGGCGACCTTGCCGTTGTGCTGGTCGAGCGGCGGGCGCAGCCGGTTCGCCCGGAAGTCGGCGGTGTGGTGGCAGATGTGGTGGCCGACCTCGTGGCAGATGATCGCCGGGTTGTGCGCGGGCGCGTGGAAGTAGCGGGAACACCCGGGATCAGTACGCTCGATGAAGCTGCGACCGGTGCCCAGATGGATCTCGCCCGACCGGGCCGGCGGCTCGGGCTCTGGCGGTGATGCCTCTCCGGGCAGCCGGTAGTGCCCTCCGCCCCAGCTCCGGCCCGGTACGGAGTGCGGGCCGATCCGGATCACCAGGGGCGGCAGCGGCCGGTCCAGCAGCCGTGCGGCGAGGTTCAGGACGCGAGCAGCGTGGTAGGCGGTGTTGGTCACCCCGAAGCCGCGGGCCTGGTACTGGGCCTCCGGCCCGGCGAGCGGACCGCCGCCCGCCGCCGGGTCGAAGAGGTACGCGTGTTCACCGGGACCACGGAAGAGGTCGCCGCCGCGCTCGTCCCGTACCGTCAGTCCGGCCAACCTCAGCTCGGCGGGTCCGGTCACGGTGGCGTCGAGATCGACTTCGGCCGGCTGTCCCGGTCCGCCAGGACGGTCCGAATCGAGGTGATGATCCGTCAGATATGCGGTGACCCTTATCATGTTGCGGGAATCCTCTCGGCGAGCAGATCCACAGCCGCGCCGCCGGCCAGCTGGCTGGGCGACAGCACCGGCAGACCGGTGGCCGCCGCCGCCTCCCGGGACGCCAGCGGGCTTGCCGTGATCAGCCCGCTGATGGCCAGCACCGGCACCGCGACCGCATCGAGCAGATCGACCCCGGCGCGGGCGGCGAGCGCATCACCCACCGCCAGTACCGCCCCACGGCAGATGGCCGGCAGTTGGCCGGCCAGTCGGCGCGTCTCCTCCTGCAGCAGGCCGTCGGCGATCTCCAGCACGATCGCTTCGGCACCGTCGTGGCCGAGCGCGTCGCGCATCGCCCCCATGGTCCTCAGCAGCCGTTCGGGCGGATAGCCGAAGGTCGAGGACATCCCGAAGTCGAGGAAGTCCACGACATGCCGGGCACCGGCGTCGATGTAGGCCCAGCGGTCCTTGCCGCTGCCGGAGCCGGTGACCTTCGCCGCTCCGGCAACCAGGCCTGCGCGCGTCCAGCCGCTGATCAACCCGGCCGCTGTGGTGGTCTTTCCCGAGTTCATCGACGAGCCGACGACCGCTACCGTCGGCGGTTGCATGGACGGCTGCGACTGTGGCGGGGACGGCGGCCGCGGCCGTGCGAAGTGCTCCAGTGACAGGGGACGCCCGTGGTCATCCGTCAGCGGTCCGAGGACATCGAGCTCGGTCGGCGGCGGGCAGCCGGTGTGCCAGGAGACGGCGACGCCGATCACCCCGCCTGCGGTAAGCAGGTGCGTCTTCGGCCCGTGCCGGTGGTAGCCCTCGTAGACGTCGGTTGCATACCGGTTGCCACAGGCGCCCACCACCAGGTCGCCCCTGTGGAGCTTCAACCTGCGGCCGTGTGCGTCCTCCAGATGCTCATGGGCTCCAACCCCGGTGACCTGAGTCACCACCAGATCGCCGAGGCGCAGCGGCGCGGACGGTGCGCCGAGTCGGCACTGCCTGGCATCGGGCACTGTGCGCGTGACGTGGCTCCACTTAGCGGTGATTAGCTCTTTCATCGGTACTCCTGACAGGCCCTCAGCCTCGACGGGCGAGGAGCCCTTCGTTGAGATCTACTGGACGTTGGGGGCTACGGGACGACGGGCCGTCGTGGCTACCTGCCAGGCTGCAAGGAGCAGCAGAGTGCCGGTCTCCAGCAGGACGCTGAGCAGGGCTTGGGGGGCAGGCTGCAGACCGTGTTCGGTGAACCCGAACACACCGATCGTGCGGGAGGCGGCGAACCCGGCGAGAGCACCGAGCGCGACACCGGCAGCCGCGGCCCTGAGCAGGACCGGCGCTGCGAACAGCATCAGGGCGGCGACCGCGAAGGCGGCGCTCGCCTGGAGCAGGAACAGGTCGCCGACGACGTGGATGAAGCGATACCCGCCGCCCAGGTAGAGCTGAGCATGGATGTAGCCGCTCCCAGCGAGTGTGGCGGCGACGGCCAGGCGTGTCGCGAAGGCCGGACGTATTGCGGAGCCGAGTCCGTTCTTGGTGTTCATGCGAGCTTCTCCTCCTTGATGTCCAGCAGCTCCGTGCCCCGCCGGTACGCGACGGTGCGGATGCCGAGCGTGTCCTTGAGCCGTCCGGCAGGCAGCACTTAGGGGATGGGGCCGGGACCATGGCCCGGCTTGAGCAGGGAGTACGCGGTGGTGGTGGCGTAGAAGGTGACGTTGCCCGGCGTGCATGGTGAGTTGACGCCTTGTCATGCCACGTTCGCCGGCTGGCTGATCGAGGTCGGCGCCCAGCGCCTCGCCGTGCTCGTCCGGGTACTGGTTCATGGGGTCACCTCCACGGTCGCGGTCATGAAGGGATGGATGGTGCAGAGGTAGGCATAGGTACCGGCTTTGGTGAACGTGTAGCTGTAGGTGGCGCCGGTCGTCAGCGGTGCCGAGTGCAAGGGCCCGCCCGATCCGGAGCTGGTTACGGTGTGGGCGTCGGTGTCCTTGTTGGTCCAGGTCACCGTCGTACCCGCCTTGATCTTCAGGCTGGCCGGTGCGAACGCGAAGTTCTGGATCGTCACCGCGTCCCCGGCCGCCGGTGCCCTTGCGCCCGGAGAGCTTGCTGGCGTGCTCATGCTGGGCATCGCCGGGGCGCTCGGGGCGGAGCTCGAGGCACTGCCGGAACCGGCGGAGGAGGAAGGCGGTGATCCGCCGCAGGCGCTGAGCAGCCCCAGCGTGCCCGCAGTGGCAACGATCAGGCCGGCTGCCGCGAGGGACCGTCGAGGTGACGGAAGGGAATTCAGGTGCATGAGTGTGTGCTCTCTACTGATCAGCCCACGTGGAGGCCAGGCGGGGGCGGTCATCGGTCGGTGTTCCGCGCCGTGACCCGGGGGCGAAGACCTTCACGGGTTCCAGGTCGATGCGGCCGCCGTGCTGCTGTGCGCGGATGGCCCGGATGCGGGGGTGCTGGCTGAGCGGCATGCCGACGGCGCAGCTGTGCGCGGCGGACGTGGCGTGCGCCGGTAGCTGGACGCGGGCGGCGTCGGTTGCGACGGCGTAGCCGCTGTACGTGATGGCAAGAGGGCCCGGCAGGACGCGGGCGGTGAATCCGCCGTGCTCGTGGAGCGCGTCGTGGAGCCGCAGCACGAGGTCGTGCCGCGTGCGCATGGGCCGCACGGTGGGGGAGGCCCCGAGGGGCGGCGGAATCTTCTCGGTCATCTCGGCTCACTCCTTGTGGGACGGGGGGGGGGAACCCGGAGATCAGCGCTTGTCGAGTTCCACGGGTGCCGGGGGCCGTGCGGTTCGGTGCGTAAGAACCTTTTGCGAGATTTCGTAGATTTGCGCAATATGCGATGATCGCCTTATGCCGTGGAGTCTTCGGAAACGCGGTCCAACGAGTGAGCCGGATCGCTCCGGGAACCGTGTCTCTGGTACGGGGACCATTTCCCACGCGGACGAGGAACTGCTCCGCACGCTGTACGCCGAGCATGCCGGGCCGCTGTTCCACTTCGTCCTGCGATTGACCTCAGGAGACTGGCAATGGGCCGAGGATGTCGTGCAGGAGACACTGCTGCGGGCCTGGCAGCACCCCGCGGCGTTCGACCCCGAACGCGGTCCGGCCCGGGCGTGGCTCTGCACGGTTGCCCGGCATCTGGTCGTCGACGCCCACCGGGCCCGCCAGGCCAGGCCGACCGAGGTCAATGGCGAGGCGCTGGAACGGGTCGCGGAGCGGACGCCCGGGGAAGACGAGATCGAGCAGGCGCTGCAGAGCTGGGCGGTGGCCGACGCCATCCGGACCCTGCCCCCGGACCACCGGGCCGTGCTGCTGGAGACGTACTACAGGGGTCGGACGATGGTCGAGGCCGCGGAGGTGCTCGGCATTCCGGTAGGCACCGTGAAGTCGCGGACGTACTACGCCTTGAAGGCGCTGCGGCTGGCGCTGCAGGAACGGGGTATCGAGCCGTGACGGCGGCGTGGAGGAGGTGCGGACCATGAATGGCAACCGTGACGCCATCCGGTTCTCCCTGGGCGGGTACGTGCTGGGAACGCTGTCCCCTTCGGAGACGGAGCAGGTGCGCGCCCACCTCGCGGAATGCGACGAGTGCCGGGCCGAGCATGCCGAACTGGCGGGGTTGCCCGCGCTGCTCGCGACGGTCAGCGAGACCGAGGCCGAGGCCGCAGGCGAGGCCGCGCCCGCAGCAAGCGAGGAACTGGCCGATCGGCTCGTACGGCGGGCCGCCGCAACCGCGCAAGCGCAGCCGGAGCCGCCGTCGCAGCCCGCGGCCGCTGCCGTACGGGGCATACCGCGGCGAACCGAACGAGGCCGGCTCGACCGGTTGCTCCAGCAGGCCGCGTCCCGACGTCGTACCGTCTGGCGGAGGCAGCTGGTCGGGGTCGCCGCGGCCACGACGCTCATCGCGGCGGCAGCGTCGGGCGGCACGTGGCTGGCTACCATCGCGTCCACCAGCAGCCAGGTGGCGCAGCCCGCACCGACGTCACCGGCCCCGGTCCGCACTCTTTCCGGAACCGACCCCACCACCGGCGTGTCCGCCTCGGTGAAGGTCTCGCCCGCCGCCTGGGGCAGTGCCCTGCAGGTCTCGGCCAAGGGAGCGCCCCCCGGGATCACGTGCCGGCTGCAAGCGGTCGGGGTCACGGGCGCCACAGCGACCGCCGCCACCTGGCAGGCTGGCAAGTACCCGGGCGGCGCCATGATTTCCGGGACGGTACCCATGTCCCCAGGAGCGATCAGTCACTTCGAGATCTACGCCGGCAACGGCCAGAAGCTTCTCACCATTTCGGCGTGAGGCCTCGGCCCGGCCCGTACCTCGTGGCCAGCGGTGACGGTCCGCCATCGGCTCTCGTCGGCACCGAGGCCCGCGCAGAGGGCGATGTGTGCGGCTGCGACGCGGTTGGCGGTTCCGAGCCTTGCGAGTACCTGGATCACACGGCCTTTGACAGTGCCCCTCGGTCATGTGCGACGCGGCGGCTATGTCCGCGTTGGGGAGCCCCTGGGTGAGAAGCCGCAGTACGTCGGACTGGTGTTTGGTCAGCGATGCGAAACGTGCCGTGGCCGGGCGGGCTTGTCCGGGAGGCGGGCTCCCGGGTCACGACGTCGATGACGTGGCTGGGGAGGGCGGGGTCGAAGTACGGCGTGGCCTTCGGCCAAGGCGTGCAGGGGCCTGGTCAGCTGCTCCGGGGGAGCGTCCTGGGAAAATTGCTTCGCACCGGCGTTGAGGGCCTGCTCGTCGTAGGTGTCGTACTCGAAGGTGGCGAGCAGTGAGCACCGCGGGAGCAGGTTGCGCTGGCTCGACGCCGTTCACGCCGGGCATGTGGATGTCCATCACCACGAGATCGGGCAGGAGGCGGCGTGCCTGCTTGAGGGCGGACCGTTCGTCCTGCGCCTCGGCGACGACACCCAGGTCATCGGCGGTGTCGATGACGGCGCGCAGGGTCTGGCGCATGGCGGGATCGTCGTCGGCGGACAGGACGGTGATCACAAGGCCATGATGGCGGGTCGGACGGCGAAAGCCTTGTCCTCGCGCCCAGGCGGAACGACCAGCGCGTTCCGCTGGCGCCGCAACCCGACGCCGCGCGGATACCGTCCCTCGCCCAGAAGACCACAGCCCGGAGCCAGCGCGGGGAGTACCGTGGCACGGCTTTTTGGACGCCCTGACCGCGCCGGTGCAGCGCACGTCGTACCGGATCGTGCAGGAGTCGCTGACCAATGCGACCAAACGCGCATCCAGAGCCGAAGTGCTGCCCCGCCGACGCTCCACATGTCACCGTGGCCAACGGTCGTCCCTCCGCATCGCCCGACGCCGACCCTGTCCTGCTCGCCGACGACAACGAGATCACACGGCGGGGACTGGCATGGATCATCGACTCCACCCCGGACATCACGGTCTGCGCCCAGGTAGCGGGCAGGCGGGCCGCCGAGACCGTCGACATCCGGATGCCCGGTATGGACCGTATGGCCGCCACCGAAGCGCTTTTGACACCGCCACGCCGCGTGTGATCGTCGTGACGACGTTCCACGACGATGCGCAGGTCACCCAGGCGCTACGCGCTGGCGCCGCGGGTTTCCTGCTCAAGGACACCCCCACCCGACGACCTTCTGCGGGCCGTCCGCAACGCCCACCGCGTCCGTGCCACGCTCGGACCGGCGGTCGCCCGGCCACTGCTCGACGCGCACACTGATCGCGCCCGCGCGTCAGCCCTGAAGAACAGCGCACGCTGGACGACTGAGCTCACGCGAAAACGACGTGCTGCGGCTACTCGCCCTCGGCTTCGCCAACGCGGCTACCGGCTCGAGTTGGAGATGACGGAAGGCACGGCCAAGGGCCACGCCGATAGCATCCTCACCAAACCCCACGCGACCAGCCGTGTCCAGGCCCCACCCGCATCGCCTACCGCGCCGGAATCGAATCAGTGGGGCGGCTGTCGCTGGGGGGCGTATCACATCGACCATTTCGCCTTCGAGTTCCCGCTGGCAGCAACCCCTGGCCCGCATGGCCCGGGACCTGTGAAAAAGCACGCGCTAAATCACGGTCATGACGTGCGAACCGCCGCCCGGCAAAAGCCGGACGGCGTGCATGATCGGTCGGCATGTGAGCGACACGGTGACGTAGTAACCGAAGCCTCACTGGGTTCGGTCATGCCGAGCACTGAAGGCAGGCGTGCACTTCGCGGCCGTCCAGAGCTTGGTGGACCTCGGTCGATTGTGCGAGGAACTCGACGATGCCGTTGCCGCGGCCGTGTTCGTCCGGGGCGATGTCAGGGCGGGGGCGGTCTACGTCAGCTCCGGAGTCGACGACCACGATGTGCAGCGTGTGGTGGTCGATGGCCAGCTGCAGCGTCATGTACTCGTGGCCGTATCGGGCGGCATTGGCGGCGAGTTCGTCGACGATGAGGACGGCGGAGTCCCGCTCGTCTTGGGGAATGCCCCAGCTTTCCAGCAGGTCCGCCGTGAGGTGACGGGCGGCGGAGACATGTGCTTCCTGCGCTGGCAGGGTGAGCAGCGCCTGGCGGCGGCAGCCTCGCGGGGGCAGTGCGGGCCGGGAGCACTGCGGGCTTCGGTATGTGGCGTGGGGACGAGCGTCGCGGACACTGCGGGCGTCTATCGGGAGTAGCTGGGTCATTTCAGCTCACTCCTTGCGGCTGGGAGGGGGAAGGGGAGGAGATCTCGTGAATACCAGCGCTTGTTTACCTTCACGTGCGGCAGGCGCCATGCGGTTCAGCGCATTCATGCCCTTCGGTCGATTCAGACATGGATGCGCTAAGCAGCCGTTGTCGTAGTGATCAAGGAGGCTGCGGATCGAACGGCGGTCCCGATCGGGTGATCGTGGGGCGACCGGCGCACAGAGGAAGGGCCTCTAATGGTGGACTCGGTATTGGAACTGCTCGAATGCCTGCTGACCGCTGCCTCATGTGCTCCGGCCCCGGTGTCCAACCCTGTACGGGGCGTCCTTGGCCTCGCGCGGTGTGGCCTCCCACTCCTCGGAGAGCGGGTCAGGATTGTTCAAGTCGGGTGGGTAGAGGGAGATCACTCGCACCGCCTGGGGCCGCAGGTGCGGTTCTGGCGGTACGCGGTGTGCCACGGCCACGCCATCGCCGCGCGTTCAGATCACCGACGGCCAGGTCCTGCCGGGGCCCCGGTCTGATCAGTCCGGCGACCTGCGTCTGCCCCGGCCACTGGACACCGGGACCGGGTTGACCGACCACGGGCGTCGGTGCGGCGAACCGCGCGGCGCCGACCGGGGCGTGCCGCGTACGGGATGCCGCGGAACATCCTCACCGCCATGTCGCCCACTCCTGCACCGCGAACCGGTCGCCGACGCGCCGCACTTCGGCTGCGCCTGGCCCGGGGAAGTGCGCGGGGAACAGCAGGGCGCCCCGGTCCGCTGCCTGCCCCAGCACCCGGCGCCGACTGTCCCGTGCGCGGGGCTCGTCCTCGTCGAAGCCGGGGCAGTCGTCCGGCTCCACGATCTGCAGTGGGCTGTGCAGCAGATCCCCTGCGAACACCGCCCGATGGGTGCCCGACCGTAGCCATACGACGCAGGAGCCGGGCGTATGGCCGGGGGCGGGTTCGATACGGAGTTGGGTGTCGATGTCGTGGCGGTCGCCCTCCCACAGCACGGTCTGCCCGGCCTGGTGCACGGGGGCGACGCTGTCCTCGAAGACGCCTGCCATCTGGGAGCCGGCGCGGGTCCGGTGTCCGTTGGCCGGGTTCCAGTAGTCGAAGTCGGCGCGCGAGATGACGTACTGGGCGTTGGGGAAGGTCGGTCGCCACTCTCCGTCGTCCGTCAGGCGGGTGTTCCAGCCGACGTGGTCGCCGTGGACATGGGTGCAGATCACCGTGTCCACGTCCTGCGGGCGGACGCCTGCCGCGGCCAGCTCACCGAGGTAGTGGGTGTTGAGATGGTGGAAGGACGGCATGGCCGGGCGCTCCCGGTCGTTGCCGATGCCGGTGTCGATCAGGATCGTCCGGCCCTCGCTGCGGATCAGCCAGGTCTGCATCATGGTGCGGATCTCGTCGGCGGCCGGGTCCAGGAAGGTGGGGGCGAGCCAGTTCTCGTGCGCCTGCCAGTGCTCCACGGGCACGTCGGGAAAGATGTAGCCGCGGGCGCTGCCTCTGGAGGGCAGCTCGACTACGCGGGTGATCTCCACGTTTCCAAGCGTGATGGTGTCCACGTCTTCAGCCTGCGCGCCGGATGACGCAGGCGCTATCGGTCACATGACTGAACCTCGGCAGGAAACCGCAGACCGGTCGCACGATCAAAAGGCAGCTCTACGGGCGAGCCGGATGCGAACTACTCCGCAAGATGATCCTGCTTCAGTGACCCTCCTCGACCGCTCCCCAAGATCTGCGCCAGAACCGACTTTTGATGTCGCTCATGAAGAAGTTCCATGGGCGATGGGCCAGTTCGCTGCCACGAACGCCCGTCAAGAGCCGTACGGCCTCGGGCATATCAGCCGTCAAGCACTCAGTGCGCATGGCTGCCCCACTCCTCCGTCCACGATCGACCGCCCTTCGCAGCTCTCCCTCGCACGCGCACATGACCCGTCTGACCTGCACGGACGTAATTATCGGCACCCACGCTGTTCCCCAGGTATCGGCGACGGCATCCTTCGTGAGCGATCGCTCCCGGACTACTGGACGCGGCCCGCGTCCCCGATCTCCTTGAGCAGCACGGTGAGGGTTGCGAGCCGCTCCGGCCCGAGCAGATCTTCGATCCAACGGCTTGTGTCCTGCGCCTGTTGCCGGCCCAGGGCTGCCCGTTCGTGCCCGGCAGGAGTCAGCGCGATCAGCTGGCGACGTCGATTGTTGGGATCCGTGTTCTTGGTGATCAGATCACGCGCCAGGAGCCGGTCCAGGAGCGGGGTGAGTGTCGACCGGTCAACTGCTGCAAGTGCACCGAGGGTCTTCTGGTCGAGGCTTCCGCGCTCGTCAAGGACTTGGAGCACTGCGAACTGCGGAGGCGTGAGGTCGCTGCTGCGAAGTTGCCATGAGGCACTCACCGCTTGCGAGGCACGTCGTAGTTGGTGGGCCATGCCGTCAGCCAGCATGCCGTCGTATCGAGCTCCAGTCACCACCACCCCAGGATACATCCGTGCACTGTGAGTCCGTACACGGACTATTTGCGATCGAGCGATTCGCCCTCTATTTTGATCCGTGTGCGGACTTACCGTGTACGGAAGGTGGCTTCCATGCCGCGACGAGTGATCTTGGGGATGACCGGGGCAACCGGCGCCGTCTTCGGTGTCGAGCTGCTTCGCCGACTGCGGAACCAGCCGGACGTGGAAACTCATCTCGTCCTGTCTCAATGGGCCAAGGCGACAATCCATCTGGAGACCAACCTGTCGGTTCGCGAAGTTACCGACCTGGCAGACATGACCTATTCATGGAACGATCAGGGTGCGGCGATTTCGTCAGGGTCGTTCCGGACGGACGGAATGATTATCGCACCGTGCAGCATGAAGACCCTCGCCGGAATCCGAACCGGATACGCTGACGGCCTCATCCCCCGGGCCGCCGACGTCACACTGAAAGAGCGGCGCCCCCTGGTGCTGGTGCCGAGGGAGACCCCGCTCAGCGAAATCCATCTGGAGAACATGCTGGCACTCTCCCGTATGGGGGCGAGAATCGTTCCGCCGATGCCGGCCTTCTATAGCCGCCCGAAAACCATCAACGAGCTCGTTGAGCATGTTGTTGTCCGAGTGCTGGATCAACTGGATTTCCAGATGCCATCGACGCAACGCTGGGACGGAATGCCTCGCCCATCCGAATTGAAAGGCGTAAGGAACTGATGTCCGAAGTCAATGACCTCCGGTCCTACATCTCTGCGCTCGAAGCACTGGGAGACATTCAGCGCATCTCGCGCGTGATTGATCCGAACCTGGAAGCGTCGGCCGTCACGCGACGGTCTACCGAGAACGGCCGGCCTGCCCCGTTCTTCGAGCACCTCAGCGGAGTCGATGAGGGGTTCCGCATGATCGGAGCCCCGGGCGCCCTGTCGAGCGTTCCTGGGTATCCGCTGGCCCGGGTCTCCCTTTCTCTCGGCCTGCCGTATACGACGACCGCTGCCGAGTTGGTCGAACATCTCAGGCAGGCAGGCACCCGGCAACTGCTCCCGCCGCGGCGGGTGGCAGCCGACTCGGCGCCCTGCAAGCAGAACATCCTGATGGGTGAAGAAGCTCGGCTCGGCCGATTCCCGATCCCGTTCGTTCACCAGAGCGACGGCGGTCCCTACGTCAACACGTGGGGTGTGATCGTCGCGAAGACACCGGACGGCCGGTGGACGAACTGGTCTATTTCCCGCATCATGCTGATCGACGACCGGCACATGACCGGACTGGTGCTGCCGAGTCAGCACCTTGGCACGATCTGGCGTGAGTGGGAGGCCATCGGCGAGCCGATGCCCTACGCCCTCGTCCAGGGAGGCGACCCGGGCGTTCCCATCGTCGGCGGAATGACCGTCCCGACCGAGGTCGACGAGGGCGCCTATCTCGGAGCGGTGCTGGGCAAGCCGGTCGACGTGGTGAAGTGCGAGACAAACGATCTGGAAGTGCCGGCCTCCGCAGAGGTCGTCATCGAGGGGCACCTGTCCGCAACGCGTGATGCCGTGGAGGGCCCGTTCGCGGAGTTCCACGGCTGGGCACTGCCCGAGACGTCGCCGCAGCCGCTCTTCAGCATCGAAGCGATCACGTACCGAGACGACCCCATCTGGCCGCTGGCCGCCGCCGGACGGCCTGTCGACGACTCGCACGTCGCACCGGCTGCGGGCATCTCCGCAGAGGTCGTTGCGGTCTTGCAGGAGGCGGGACTGCCCATCACGACTGCCTGGCTACCGCTCGGCGCCGCCTGCTTCTGGACGGTGATCACGGTCCCGCAGAACTGGCGCGATTTGTTGCCGGGTATGGACACCGCGCGATTCGTGCACCGCATCGGTGAGGTACTGAACGGCACCCGGGTTGGCCGACTCTCCCCGGTCGTCTACGTCCTCGACGACGACGTGGATCCGTCGAATGACTCGGATCTCCTGTGGGCGCTGGCCACCAGGGTGCATCCGTCGCTCCGCCAAGAGCAGTGGCACGGGCCGATCATGCCGTGGTACCCGTGCTTCCTCGAAGAGGAACTGCACAACGGCTGGGGAGCCGTCGTCGTACACGACGCCCTGCTCCCGGCGGCGGGAAGCGGACGCGTTCCGCCCGCCACCTTCGACGGCGTCTTCCCGGCAGATGTGCGCGCCAAGGTCCTCGCCGCCGAGTCGGAGTCGGCAGGCGACACCGGCTCTGCCGCATCGCGCTGACACCTGCGGTGCCGTAGACCCCTGGGGTGCGACCACCGGGTGGCCCGTCACACGAACGGCATGATCGGCCATCTGTCTCGCTGGAACCCTCAACCTCCCGTCAAGGCGGGCTGGTTGCCGTCGGACAGCGTCCCAGAACAGACGCAACGGACACCAGACGGTGCCGGCTCCACAGCTCGCCCCCTGGTCGGCCACAGCATGGCGGTCAGGGAGCGGCGTTGGACCGGCCCCGTGTTTGACGCACAGAGACGAGAAGCCGCTGGTCGAGTGACCAATGGGATTTGGCGATCACACGGCGAGGTACTGATCAGCGTGCGTGTTGGACCGAAGCGGACAGCGGTCCTCAACCACAGGCGCCGAGACGTGACTTGTTCGGCACGAGACAGTGCGGTTGCCGACCCGATGAGTCAAGAAAGGGACAATCGTGACCCAGCAGAATGTGACAGTTGCTGTCACAGGGGCGGGCGGCACTGGTGTGGCCAAGACCTTGCTTACCGCACTTCAGCGGGACGACCGAGTCGGCCATATCAATCTTCTGGTATCGGCCAACGGGCGCAAACTAGCGGCCTTCGAATTCCAGACCAGCGAAGATCCGGGCTCGGTGGTCCGGGCCCTGGAGGCGACGTCACCAAAAGTACGCTTCCTGGATCCGGCCGATATGTCCGGACCAGTGACCAGCGGCAGCTACCCAAGCGACGCAATGATCATCTTGCCGTGTGCGGCCGGCGTACTCGGACGCATCGCTCACGGCCAGACAGAGAGCCTCATCGAGCGAGCCGCGGACGTGATGTTGAAGGAACGGCGCAAACTCGTCCTCTGTCTCCGGGAAGCGCCGCTGAACCTCATCCACCTGCGCAACATGGTCGCTGTCACGGAGGCGGGAGCCACCGTCTATCCCATGATCCCCACGTACTACAACGTGCCGGAGACACTCGCGCAGTTGCGGGACGAGTTCGTCGAACGCGTCTTGCAGTTCCTGGGCCTGCCCGGCACAGATCGCTACCAGTGGGACGGCAGCGACACCGCGGCGCGACGCGAGCACACTCAAGCACGGTAACGGACTGTGGCCGGCGGCTCCGGACCCAGGACACGGACATCAAGCCTTTGTGCTCGCCGGAGTAGGACGGCCGGTCACCGGCGATGCGGTCGATGGGCAGCAGCGTGCCGTCGAGGATCACATACGACTTCCGCGCGCCGTGCGGACAGCGGTGGTCAGGTCCGGCGCCAGGGCCGCCAGGAGCTCGACGGCCTCGGCCACGTACCGGCAGACCGTGGCGATCCCGATACCGAAACCGGCTGCCAGCTGGGCGTAGGTGTGACTGCATCCCAGGTTGGAAAGGCCCACGCGCGGCGTGAGCGAGCAATCCCCTGGTCCGTGAGCGACAGGACGAGGCCCAACCGCTGCTGAGGAGCTGGGCGAGGTACTGCACCGGGCGCACGGAAGACTGTCGCCTCGGCCGTCGACAGCCGAAACCAGCCGTACGCCCTCACGGTCGCCGGTGGCACAGGAAGGAACGCCGTCCTGAAGTGCCGTCAGGGCGCGGGGCGCCTCAGCCGGCGGCCCGGGAGGACGGCTCCTGCGCCCGCGATCAACGGGGCGACGGCAATGCCGGTGAGTGCGATCTCGGCCCGGGCATCATGGGTAGACCCCGTGGCGGCCAGCGCAGGCCGGACGGGCCCAGTCGCTGGAGCATCAAGGGTTGCAGCCCTCTTCGCCAGGTCCGTCGCGGGCCTGACAAAGAGGGGCACGCAGGGTTCGAATGCAACTGTGGTGGCGCAGCCCCACCCGGGAAGCCCCACAGGCTTGTCGGCAGGTTCGAACTTCCCCCCTCTAGCGATCCTCCGCCGGCCATCCGATGGCCCGGAAGACGGCGACGGGGTCCAGATGGTCCCGCCGGTGCGTCACCCTGCGGTCCTTGACGGTGATCACGGAGACGAAGTGGTTGTCGTAGGCTCGCCCGGTGTGGACCGCCCGTCCGTGCACCGCGTAGTCCAGTACGACCACGGACGTCTCGGGATCCCGGTGGACAGCGAGCCCGTTCCCCGGCCCCGTCCCACGGGGAGCACGCCACCACGCTCCCACCCCGAAAGTGCTCCAAAAGTGGGGGAGGGTCTGCCAGCCGGGGCCTCTGAACCGCCAGAACACCGTGCCCGCCGGGCCGTGCGGCGTAGGCGGTCCATGGTGGTGGTCACGATGGGGATCGTGTCGTTGCAGTCGGTAAAGCCGTCCCCGTCGGTGAACGTCTCGCGACGGCTCGGCCTGGACGCCGGGCCCCTGGCCGGCCGCGACGCACGGGCCTCGCGGGCGCCGCTGCTCCGGTCACGGCCTTGGCGCCGTGCGCGCCCCGTCCCGCCGAGAGACACTGGCTCTGGGGACGCGACCGGACGGGGACGGCCTTGGGGACGGTGGCAGGAGTGCAGCGTGTGGTCACGGTGGTCACCGCGTGGAGTGCGGGGGCGGGCGCTGCTGATGGCGTCCGCGATCGCACTGCTGCTCGCCTACGGCATCGTCGGCTACACCCTCTTCGGCTTCTCGCTTGTCAACGCCGTCTACATGACGCTGATGACGCTGGCCACCGAGGGCTTCTCCGGCCCCGTCCGGATGACCGCTGGCGACGAGATCTTCACGGCGACGTTGGCGATCCTCGGTGTGACGGTCTTCGTCGCCGCGCTGGGACTCATCGGCAGCGCGCTGGTGGAGGGCCGGATTGGACCGGGCGCCAGGAGGCGGCGCATGCAGCATCGCATCGACACCCTGCGCGACCACTTCATCATCTGCGCCTACGGGCGGGTGGGCCAGGCGGTGGCCCGGGAGCTCGAGGATGAGCGGATCCCGTTCCTGGTGATCGACAGCAAGCCGGAGGTGGAGGAGGTGATGCTGCGCGACCAGGTGCTCTACTTGATCGCCAACGCCTCCTCGGAGGGTGTACTCCGGCGCGCGGGCGTTGACCGTGCCCGTGGCCTGGTCTGCGCCGTCGACTCCGACGCCGAGAACGTCTATATCACGCTCGTCGCCCGCTCGCTCAACCCGAAGATCTCCATCGTCGCCCGCGCGTCCGAGGCCGCCTCCGCCGAGTTGCTCTCCCACGCCGGGGCCACCAGCGTCGTCTCGCCCTACGTGACCAGCGGCAGGCGTATGGCACTGCTGGCGCTTCGCCCGCACGTGGTGGACTTCCTGGAGTTCACCCGCCGCGGCACCGAGAACTGGCGGCTGGAGGAAATCCAAATCGACGCCGGCTCACACCTGCTGGGCAGGCCGCTGGGGCAAGTGTGCAAGGACGTGCTGCCCCTGCTCGTCCGCCGCGCCGACGGCGGACTGCTGCCCCACCCCGACCTGGACTGCACGCTGACGCCCGGGGACACGCTGGTCGTCTTCGGCAACCCCGGGGAGCTGCGGCCTATCGAGGACGAGTAAAGACCGCTCACCTTGAGTGACGCGTCCGGATCACTCACCTCTGTCTTCTACCTCAAGCGACCTACCTCCCGCACGCCATGCCCCGCTGATTCCGCGTCAGGCAATGGTCGCTCTGTTGGGCGTGTCATCCCGAAAGGATTCTGGTTTAACCGGCTGGACGTGGCCAGCAGTACGAGAAGCGGCGACACGACAGGAGGATGAAATGCTTTTGCCGGTTTTGAGTAGCGTCGCTGGGGCGTTCCTCGGCAGTCTGGTTCACCTTTTGCTCGCGACCCTCTGACACCGGCAGCCTGCCGAGTTGCGGCATCGTCGCACCAAGGCAGGATTTCGCGGCTCCTAGCTGGCCGGGGGCTGACGGCCTACGAGACTTGAGCCACCTGCCAGGATCGGGCCCGCGTCGGGCATGTCCCATGTGGACACCGCGTTCTGCCGGCGGCTGTACGTGCTGTTCGTCATGGAGGTCGCAACGCGCCACGTGCACGCCCTCGGCAGCACCGCGCTCCCCGCCGAGATCTCCGAAGGCAAACGCCTTCGCGGAACGCTGGGTTGGCACAGTCCGCCGTGGGTGCACCGATCGCGTGCTCGTCATGAACGAACGGCACCTGCGCGCCATCCTGGATACCTACACCGACCACAACAACCGGCACCGCCCGCATAAATCCTCTGACCAACGGCCTCCCCAGTCCGTACAGGCCGGGCAGTCAGCCCCAGTGATCCCGCTCGCCAACCGCATCCGCCGCACCCAACTACTCGGCGGCCTCATCAACGAGTACCAGCAAGCAGCCTCACCACGCCGAGACAAACGGCCTGGTCAACGGCCCGAACCAGGGTTTTCACTTGGGACACGTTCATGAGCGGCTACGGCCTCGGAGACGCCGCCCGTATCGCGGGCGACGGACTCGCCGACCTCACCCACCCCGACACCCAGGAGCAGCCGTGACCGCCGCCGTCGTGGCCCCGCCGCTCACGACGTGTGCCGCCTGTGACCGGTCGATACCCGCCGGCTTGGTGTGGTGTTCGTGGCTGTGCCGCAACCTCGACGACCCCCACGACCAAGACGAACCCGAACAGGAGCAAGCAGCATGACCACCAGGCCGCCTGCCGACATCACCCGCTTCGTCTACGACAACTTCGGCCCGGCGCTGACCCTGCGCGTCATCGGCTCTGGCGACGGTGCAGATCAGCGCCTGCGCGCCGTCGCCGAAGCGTTCGACCTGCTCGCTGAGGACAGCGGTCTGGACGTGGCCCACACGTGGATGACAGGCATGAACCCGCACCTCGACGACGAAGCCCCGATCCGTGCGATTTCTGCCAGGCGCGCCGACGAGGTACTCGCCGCCGCACGCGACTACGCGGTTGGCCAGAACGCGGCGTGAAGCCGTGCACCAAGCCCCGACCCGCGCCCCTTCCCGGTCTCGACCCGCCAGCCGAGTCGGAGGAGGGGCGCCGTCGTGTCCGGTGCCGCCTTTCACGGGCTGCTGGAGGCCGATCGACCGACCGGGCCGAGGTATTTCAGGCTGCCGTCCGGCTGGCACTCATACATCTTGTTGCCGCGCACCACCAGCCCACGGAACGCGCAATCGCCCTTCACCTGCGAGAGCGTGCTGGTAAAGGACGGGAGTGCGAACTGGGCTACGGTGACAGCCGCAGCGCGACCATCAACATTCCACGTCTTAGCCTGTCGGTCATGCCGCAGGACCCTAGCCAGTCCGAACAAGGGATCGACCCGCTACCGCTCCCAGACGACCACCGGCCGACGGGGGAGCAGCCACGCGTCACCTGCCGCCTGTGCGGACGCCTCTGTACGGCCGGGAAGCACGCCTGTGCAGCCTCGGCGGCGACTGCCGGGTCAAGCTCGCTGAGCGGACCGCGCCACGGCCGCAGGCGCACGACGTCGAACAGGACACGATCCCCGGTCTTTGAGAAACTGATGTTGACGGGGATGAACCTCTCGGCTTCCCGACTCCCAGGAGGGAGAGCCATGAGCGTCTTCAGACTGTTCGGCACGCGGGTACGCTGCCGGAGCCGCTACCGCTGGAACTCCAGAGCTCACCGCTGCGTGATCGTCAGGTACTAGCGAAGATCCCACAAAGGGGGCGGCGGAACTCCCAACGACCGCCCCCGCTACCTAAGCACCTACCTCCCGACCTGCGTTTCCCGTTTCCCGCCTAGCGTGGGCCGTATGCGCACCTCGTGGAAGGGCGCCATCGGCTTCGGCCTGGTGTCGATCCCGGTGGCGCTCTACGTCGCCACACTGGCGGCGACCGACCGTGACCAAAAACGGCGTCCGACGCCGCGGTGGCTGGGTCCGCGGCAAAAACCCCAAAGCCGGATGCCAGTTCATGCTCATCGACGTGATCGGACTCGCCGCAGCCATGCGAAACGCCCGCAGCCGGGGCAACCGCCCGTAGGCCCGGCGTCTGCCATCCCACAACTGCGTCACGCCAATCCGCGTTGCAGCAGTTCAGGAGGTGGGACGTCCCGAAGAATCACCACCTGACCGAAGACCTCTCGCCCTCAGGCCAGTCGCCGTGCACCGTGGTCTGCGCAAGCCAGGGCACGGGTGGCCACGACACACGGAACCTGGACACAGACCACCTCGGGAGGACGACATGAGGGTCAAGAGGCAGAAGGGGTTGGGAATGCCTAACGTGAGGACAGGACGCGGCTTAGTCCTGGGGCTGTCCGCCGTCGCGCTGGCGGGCAGCGGTATGTTCGTGACTTCGGCCCCTGCCGGAGCGGCGCCGACTCCCGCACAGAGCAACGCCAGCGCTTCGACCAACCGGCAAGCCCTCCCCGGCGGGTGCATCACGTGGCGGGACTCGGCGGGCCCTGGTCATGGGAACCGCCGGCACGTCAAATGCGCGGGAACCGGGCTGAGGGTGCTGGTGGCCATCGATTGCAACACCGGCCACTCCGTCAGCTACGACTACCGGTGGGAGTACAACAAGGCAGAGTGCCCCGGGTACGGCGGCAGGGAGTACCACTGGTCCGCCAGCTTCGAGTAGGCCGACCACGTTCGGCGGCGGCCTGTCCAATGAACGACAGTGCCCAAGCCATTGGAGCACTTCAGTGTCGTAACGGGGCCGCCTCGGGAAGGTTTCCCGGGGCGCTCCCGCTGTGCTTTCTTAAGAACTGCGCGATCCAGATCTCGGGCTCGTGGGGGGCCAACCAGGCACGTACTCCACGCGGCCATCACCGCAGCAGCCCGTCAAGGTACGCCTGGACCGGCCCGAACACCCCATCGGGGATCAACTCGACGAGCCGGGCCCGGTCGGCCCAGGCAACCTCCGCAATCTCCCGCACCAGGACTCGCCAAGTGGCGCGATGAGGCGATCAGTGGTAACGGTAAAAGTGCCCGATTAATCCCTGCATTCTCAGGTCCCCCGGATCGCCGGCCGCCTGCAGAAGGGACAATGCGATGGATCCTGATATCCGGACCAGGGCCGAACTCGAGGAACACTGGCGGGCATCGGAACGTGGGGATACCGAAGCCGAGCACGCCATCTACGCCGCGGACGCGATCCTCGACTACCCCCAGTCGGGTGAACGATTCCGGGGCCGCGCGACGATTTCGGCGCAACGTGGCGGGCACCCTGCCAGTCGGCACTTCACCGTCCTCCGGATTGTTGGCAGCGGGGATCTGTGGGTGAGCGACTGCGTCATCACATACGACCAGGTGCCCACCTACTCGGTGAGCATTATGGAATTCACCCACGGGCATGTGGTGCACGAGACGCAGTACTTTGCGGACGCCTTCGACGCGCCTGAATGGCGGACAGCACTCGCGGAGCCGATGCCGGGCAGGAACATCGCGAGGGCCTGACCCCGGGCATACCGTAGGCCGAGCGAGCAGAGGTCGAATTCGTATTCGAGCAGGTACCTCGACGCATCGACCACCATTGCCGCTTCCGCTCCACCTCGATCAGATTCCTGTCCAATCTGGGTCAGCCTCCTCTCTACGACCTCGGCACCGTCACAGCATCCAGAAGCACCTCGAACCGCCGGTTCGACGGGCGCGCCCCGCTGGCACCAATGCGGGCTGCCCACTGGGCGCACACCCCGGTCACGAACGCGCCCACCGCGGCCGGGTCGGCTGCCCGCCACGAAGGGAACTGCGCGGCCCAGGCAAGCGCCTCGCTGTCCGGCACGTCGGCCTCCAACAGCCGCACCGTCGTGTACGCCACGTCTACCCAGGCAGGCCCAGCAGCGGGCATCGCCCAGTCGATCAGCCAAGCCCGATCCGCCCCGACGAGCACGTTGTGCGGGTTGGTGTCGGTGTGCAGCAGCGACGAGCCAGCAAGCAGGTCCAACTGCCCGCGATCGAGGACACCTGTGAACCGTTCCGCGAGCGGCGGAACGTCCACCGGCGCCTGCACCTGCTGCACCGACCGCAACACCTCGGCAACCAACCGCCGATCCGACCGCCGAGACAAATCCGCATGCTGGCCCTCGACATGCTCGAACACGAGCAGATCCCAGCCGTCTGCAATGACCTGCCACCACAGCGCTGGACTCGCCGTGCGCACCGCAGGATTGACGACCGCCTCCCACCTCTGCGCCTGGCACCCGCGTCCGTCGCCGACGGGCACACCCTTCGCGAAGACCCGGCCCCGCGCCGTCGACAGCGCAGACGCGGTGGCACACGTAAGGCCGTCCATAACCGACTGGGAGCTCGACACTCTGCCCGTGCGAAACTCAACCGCCTTATGGACAGCAGCCGGTAGATCCTGCCAGTCGACGCGCATGTGCCCTCCCCGATGATGGAGGCCGCAGATGTGACCCCCACCATCATTCAGCGTTGGCTACTGCGTCGCCCCACACTTGCGGCAGCGCGTAGCGCCAGACCACTGCACCCACTCGTGGTCACACTCGGCACGAACGATCACAGAACTCACCCCCTCCCGCCACGCAGACGCCTCGGGCTCACCGCAGCCACCCCGCTGCTCGGGATCGTCGGCGCGCGCTTCACCCGTTCCACGGCGCCGCTCGACCAGCGGTAGGCCAGGCGAGGCAGCCGGTCGGCTCGTCGTGAGGCTCGCCGAGGTCGCCAGCGCCGCCAGAGCTGGGCCGGGGGCCGTCCGGGTCTCTCCCGGCATTTCCGGTGCGCCTTCCTATTACTCACGCAGGGTTTTTCTGTTCGGCGGCCTAATCGCGTGACGGATGCAATATGACCCACGTCACATTCGCTGGGGTTCACTGTGATGCCCACGATATGAGGCGCGTCACATACGAGGCCGCTTAGTCGTGATCAGGTCCAGTTGCGCAGGGGTTCGCTCGCGAGTGAATTGCAGAGCACGAAGCTCGGTCGTAGTTGGCGCCGATGGTTATGTCTTGTTTTGCGCCTAATGCCTGGTTAATGCTTTTGGGGTCCCCGACGAAAGAGGTAACCCTCGTATGCTGCGCTCCACCAAGCCTTCGACCCGCCGCCTGTCCAAGTCCCGCAAGTTCGCGATGAGCGGCATCGCCGCCGCCGGACTGTCGGTACTGGCCGCGACCATCGGAGCCTCGAGCGCCTCGGCGGCCACCCCTGGCGGCAATGTCGACGG
>JBEYJY010000034.1:0-97354 GCA_040631425.1 Streptomyces sp. NPDC020096 | reverse complement strand
TTGCACGAGATAGCGTCCTCTCATACCGGCGCTGAGCTGCACCAACCCGCCGAGGATCTACCAGCCGACAGGTCTCTCCCCCAGAGAATCGTCAATCACAAGGTCCGCGGTCGGGTCGTCCAGGTTGGTGACGACCAGCACCGGGCGGGAATCGTGTGTCACTGATCGGCGTCGTTCCCGGTATCCCGGTCACCACCGCCGCCCCCACCGGGGCCGGCGCCATCGTTCGGGTTGCCCGTACCGGTGGGCGGGTTCGTGCCTGACGATGTGCCGTGGCCAGGCGCCATCGTCAGGGCGCCGTCGGCGGTGAAATAGCGGGCGGTTCGCGTGTCCGGATCGAGTTCGACACGGGCGTACTGCGGTGCCTCGCACGACGGGTAGGGGGCGATGCGCCGTCCAAGGTTGCCCGGCCGGGGCGGGCGTTCATGGGGTGCGATTCGCCGTCGCGCCGACGTAGCGAATGCGACAGTCCCGACCACCGCCAAGATTTAGAGGGGCGTGGCCAACCGGCTCGCGAACGTGGCCGAGCGCTTCACCGTCCTGGCGACGGCGTTCCGTCGGCCGCTCACGGGAGCATCGGGGCCTGCGTCAGCCGGCCTGTCTGTGAGCCGCCTGGGGTGCGCTTCTCGCCAGCGCAGGTCTCCACCCAGCCGTCGAGCAGCAGCACCCGGCGAGTCATCAGGCCGCGGGCCTGCATGTCGCGGCTGAGCCGGTCCCAGCTGTAGACCAAGCACACCCGCGGCCCGGTCCCTGCGGCCCGCATCGTGCGGAGCAGCGTGTCGAAGGCAGGGCGGCGGTCGTTCGTGAGCGCGTAGTCGCCGTTGTCGCGCCACCAGCCGCCGAAGCCCCAGCCCTGCGCGGTGACGTACTCGGCGCACGCTTTAAGGCGACGCTCCAACTCCGTCGTGTCCTGTGTGGCGCATCTGTCGTAGACGAACGCGAGTGGCGTCTGGTGGGTGGTCATCGGCGTGGTCACGGCACCAGCGAAGCGCTGGTACGCAGTAGACGGCAGGGTGCGGCAACCTCGCGCCGTAGCGGATGTTTCACACCCCGTGTGAATCCGATTCCGTTACGCTTCGCTCACTGAGCGGAGCCGGGGGTCTGATGGAACCCAATACCCTGCTGGACGCCCTCCTCGACGAGGCGAGCATGTCGCACGCCGGGCTGGCCGCGCGGGTCAACCACGCTGGTCGGGCCGAGGGCAAGAAACTGCGCTACGACCATACGGCGGTTGCCCGTTGGCTCAAGGGCCAGCGGCCCCGCGGACGTGTGCCCGACCTTATCTGCGGCATTCTTACTGACCGGCTGCAACGGCCCATCAGTCTCGACGACATCGGCATGGGCGTGTCTGGTGCCGTACAAACCCCGGCACACCGCTGGCCGGATTCGTCGAACGAGCTACCGCCCTATGGCGCTCCGACCAGCAACAGCGGCCTGACGTCCACAACGCACCCACCGTCGAAGGAACTGCCGCCATCGTGCCCGTATGGGAGTGGGAGAACCCGCCCGGCGACCTCGACGTATCGCGCACGGGCACACCACGCGTTGGGCAGTCCGACGTCGACATGCTGCGCACAGCCCGCTCGCACTACGAACAGATGTACCGCCATGCTGGCGGTGTTGCCACGCGCACCCGCATCGTCCGATTCCTCAACGCCGAGACCGCTCCACTGCTGCGTGGCGCGTACTCCGACGTCACAGGGCGGCAACTCCACCGGGCGGCCGGCGGACTCGTCGCCCTGGCGGGTATCTGCGCCTACGACTCCAACGTGCAAGGACTGGCTCAGCGCTACTTCCATCACGCCCTGCGCCTGGCGAAGGCATCCGAGGACCGCGCGTTCGGCGGCTACGTGATAGCACTCCTCGTCAACCAGGCGAACTACCAGCGGGACTACCGGCAGGCCGTAGCGTTCGCCGAAGCCGCCCTGCGCAGTGCCGGACCGTACATGTCCCCCGCCTTGGCCACCGACCTGTACGCCATGCAGGCCAAGGCGTATGCGCGCATGGGCGACCAGAACAGCGCACACCGCTGCATGCAGCTCGCCGAAACGACAGCGCGCAACATCCGCCGCTCCGAGGAACCGGCTGAGACCGGCTACGTACAGCCCGGCCTCGTCGAGGCCAACTTCGCCGAGACGCTCATGTCTCTCGGTGACCTGCAGCCCGCTCGGGACTACGCGCAGGAAGCCGTCGACGTGCAGGCCCACCCGAGAGGGCGAGTGCACCGGCTCGCCACATTGACTAACGTCGACCTGCGCCGCGGCGAAGCCGAGCGAGCCGCCGCAACAGCCGTCGAGATGGTGCAGCACGCCCAAGGACAGGAATCCCACCGGCTACGTGACCGCCTCCGGTCCGTGCGCCAGAACCTCACCGCGAACGGTGGCAAGGCGACAAGCGAGGCGGCAGAACTCATCGACGAGACCCTGCGCGTTCCCCTATGACCGGGCTCGTGCTGGGATATTCGCGGAATCAATACGAGAGGCGGCAGGGCGCGTGCAGTGGAAGAACCTCGGCGAGCACACCGTGTACGAGAACCCGTGGCTGCGGGTGAACCTCGCTGACGTTGAGCTGCCGGACGGCCGTCACCTCGACCACTACCTGATCAGGCAGCGACCGGTCGCCTTGGCGACTGCTGTCAACGACGCGAATGAGGCGCTACTGATCTGGCGGCACCGGTTCATCACCGACTCGTGGGGCTGGGAACTGGCGGCGGGCGTCGTCGAGGACGGCGAGCACATCGAAGCCGCGGCGGCCCGGGAGATGCTGGAGGAGACCGGCTGGCAGCCGGGACCGCTGCGCCACCTGATGACCTTGGAGCCGTCCAACGGCCTCGCGGACGCTCGGCATCACGTGTACTGGGCGGAGACCGCCGAGTATGTCGGGCACCCAGA
Source organism: Streptomyces sp. NPDC020096 (assembly GCA_040631425.1). GTDB lineage: Bacteria > Actinomycetota > Actinomycetes > Streptomycetales > Streptomycetaceae > Streptantibioticus_A. The sequence continues at coordinate 94,463 of JBEYJY010000034.1, read as the reverse complement.
GGACGATTTCGAGTCCTCCCGGCGCGAGTGGGTTCCGTTGAAGGAGATTCCCGAACTGGTTGGGCGCGGGGAGGTGCGCGCGGCGAACGCTGCCGCCGCGCTGCTTCTCCTGCATCAGATGCGCCTCGGATAGGTCACTCCTTGCTGCCGCCCTTCACCGCCTTGAACTTGGTGGCGGCCCATCCGCCATCGAGGACCAAGCCGACGAGGGTGACACCGATAAACGGCAGGTTGGCGCCGATGATGCCGATCAACGTGCTGCCGCAGGCGACGGCGGCCGCGCAGATCCCCGCGGTACAGACGGCGACGACCGCCGGGACGAGAGTCGTCACCACGATCATGTCGCGAAGCCACTGGTGCATTGACGTCTGCGCCGCCGGGAGTTGCACGGTCACGACCTGCGGCTGCGGCTGCTGGGTGACGTGGTACGGCCGTCCGTTGATGTAGACGAAGTTCGGGTGCTGCTGTCCCAGGGCCGGCTGCCCGGCCGGGACGACGATGTGAGGCTGCGCGGGCTCGGGCAGCGGGCTCGGATTCACGGCGCTCCCTTACATCGGGTGGGGCGGTGGTTGACCGCCTCCGGTGCTGGACGAGGCCGACCAGATGGCCGACATGGGCTTCCTGCCCGAGGTCACCGAGATCCTCGACCTGTCGTAACGCGATCTTGTGGTTCGGGGCTGATGGCCGTGACCGGTACGGCGATTGAGCCGTTCGTGCCGGTGTGAGGGCAAAGCCGTGGATCGTGGATGACGATGTGTGGGCGACGATCGAGCCGGTCCTGCCGCCGTGGCCCGTGGCCTGGGCGATCTCCCGGCCTCAGGCTCGGGAGGATTGCGGCGCGGGATTCGCACATGTCGTACTGGTCGTACTCGGTGTCACCGTGAGGCACTCAGTCGCGGTAGGCGGCCGTCGCGATCTGGACGAACGACCGGATCAGCGGGTTCGCGTCGTCCTCGTTCCACGCCGCCACCACGCGGCTCGGCGCCATGTCGATCAGCGGTACCACGGCCAGCTCCTCGGGCGGGGCGTGCCCGAGCGGGGTCATCCCGACCGTGCCGTTCCAGAGCACGGCCTGCAGGCACTCCTGGACGGCACGCACCACTGGACCCTCGCGAGGCTCGCCGCCGTTCCAGAACGACTGCCAGATCGGGTCGGTGCCCTCCGGGAACTGGAACCAGCGCCGGTCGGCCAGGTCGGCCAGTTTCAGGCGGTCGCGGCGGGCCAGCGGATCGTCGGCGCGCAGCACCGCGCCCACTGGGTCGGCGCGCAGCTCGTGCACCGTCAGGCCGGTCTCGTTGAACGGCCCGCGGGTCAGGGCGACGTCGACCAGTCCGGCGCGCAGCCCGCAGGTCGGATCGGTCAGGTCGGTCTCGCGGATGCGGACCTCGACGCCCGGGTGCCGCCGGCGGTAGGCGGCGGCCAGCCGCGTTGCGCCCGGGTCGGTGCTGTCGCCCAGGATGCCGACGGTGATGGTCGCGGCGCCGGCCGCCGCGGCCACGCGTACGCGTACCCGGTCGGCGTGGTCGAGCAGGGTACGCGCCTCTTCGAGCAGCGCCGCCCCAACCTGGGTGAGCGTGACGCCGGCGGCAGAGCGGTGAAACAGCGCGGCGCCGACTTCGGTCTCCAGCTGCTTGATCGCCCGGCTCAGCGGCGGCTGGCTCATGTGCAGCCGGGCGGCGGCCCGGCTGAAGTGGAGTTCCTCGGCAACGGCCACGAAATACCGCAGCGTGCGTAGCTCCATAACCGGCCACGATACCCGTGCGGTATCGGCCTCACCTACTCGGTCTTGGACAGCCGCGTTGCCCGGGCGGTGGAATCGGAGCATGACAGACGAACCGATGACCAGCGAACCGATGGCCGACCCCGCCGTATCGCTGGTCGGTCCGGGCGAGGGTGAGACGATCCTCCTGGGCACCACGCAATTGCGCATCCTCGAAGACGGCAGCACCACCGGGCACCGTCTCGGGATCGGCGAGACCATCCTCGCCCCGCATACGGACGGACCACCGCAGCACCGCCACGCCCAGCACGACGAGGGTTTCTATGTCATCTCCGGCACGGTGCGGTTCACGGTCGGACAGAAAACCTATGACGCGACCGCGGGCACGCTCGTGATGATCCCGCCCGGAGCCCCGCACACCTTCGCCAACCTGACCGACCAACCGGCCGTCATGCTCAGCACTTTCACGCCCGACCTGTACGTGCAGTACTTCCGAGACCTGCAGGACATGATCGCCAGTGGCCAGGAACTGACCCCACAGGCGAGCATCCAAACGATGAGTCGCTACGCCACTGAGCCCGCCACCGACTTCGCATCGGAGTTGTCGTCAAAGTGATCTTCGGTAAGGGATCACGATGTTGCGATACGTCGTCATGAACTGTCCGATGCCGGTTTCGGGGGCACGAAGCGCGCACCGTTGCGATCGAAGACGTGCCTCCTGTCGATGACGAACTCCTCTACGGTCATGGGAGAGCGATTACCGATGACCTCAATGAGATTGTTCGTGCCTTGGAAGACGCCGTTCTGGTAGTCGATGGCGACGTTGCTCAGGTGCTGGATCAGGTGGGACGACGCCCCCAGCGAAGCCAACCCGTCCGCGAACTCCTCGACGCTGATGGGTTCGTACGTGACGGGAATCCCGAGTGCTCGCGAAACCGCCTTGGCGATCCCGTAGTGGTCCATCTCAACCGGGCCGTGCAGAGGATAGGTCTGGCGATCGTGCGGCTCGGGCTTTTCGAGGATTGCGGCGATCACGTACGCCTGATCAACCCCGGCGACGGGAGCGTGACGGCCGTTTCCGAATGGAAGGCGGAGCACGCCCTCGTCTCCCTGGCGGCCCCACCACCAGCTGATCCATTCGGCGAAGAACGTCGGCCGCAGGTGCGCGGTGAACATCGTAGTGCGGTCGAGCAGGCGCTCGCCGAGCCAGTGCTGGCGCGCTTGGTTGCTGACGGCTTCCCGGCGGGAGGAGATCTGCGACATGTTGACGACCGATCGGACGCCGGCCTCGGTGGCTGCCTGCGCGAACGTGACCGTGGCGTCGAGCAGGCCCGGGGCGATCGGGTAGCAGAAGTAAGCTCCGCTGACTCCTCGTAGGGCGGAGCTCACGTTGTGGAGGTCGAGCAGGTCACCCACGACGATTTCGGCCCCCGCGGCAGCGAGCTGCCGCGAACGGTCGTCATCCCGGTGTACGAAAGCACGTACCCGGTGCCCTCGTTCCAGAAGCAGTTGCACGGTGGTTTTCCCCGTGTTCCCCGTTGCGCCGGTGATCAGGAAGAGGCGGTCATCGTTCTTCGCCATGCTCTTCGCCCTCCTTGCGGATCGGGCCCGCCGTACCTGGCTTCGGTGGCGGAGTGGCGGCGCCCCGGGAATGGTGCGCGTGCTAGGGAGGGCGCCGGGCGGACGGCTGGAGTGTTGTGCCAGGGCGGCCTGCGGCCTGCGCGAGACTGGCGTCGGGGACCCTGACTTTTGTTTCCCGTAGTCAGTAGCCTACATCGTCTATCTGGCTATGCAAAACTAGAGCCAGGGGGAGAGGTGGGTAGGAGATTGAGGAGTACACAGATGCGCCTTGTGGGAGCTCTGGCCGATCGCACGCAATGGGTGGCGGACGACTGCTCGATCGACCGGACGATGCGGATCCTCGGCACCCGGTCGGCCATGCTGATCATGCGGGAAGCGCACTTCGGAACCACGCGGTTCGACGACTTCGTACGGCGTGTCGGGATTACCGAGGCTGTCGCTGCGGCACGGCTTCGCGAGCTGGTCGAAGCCGGCCTGCTTGAGCGGCGCACGTACCAGGAGCCAGGCCAGCGCAGTAGGAAGGAATACGTTCTGAGCCAGGCCGGAGTGGACCTCCAGCCGGTCCTCCTGGCGCTCATGCAGTGGGGCGACCGTCACCTGCCCCGCCCGGACGGGCCACCACTGGTCCTGCGCCACGCCGGATGCGATGCACCGGTCGCCCTGCGGCCGACCTGCGAGCAGGGCCACGAGATGCGACCGGAGGAAATCGCGGTGCACTCCAGTACTGCGCTGACCACCCCTAGCTAAAACGTGTTGCAGAAGGCCGTGAACAAGCAGCCTGAAGTGCGCTGTTGACGTGTCTACTCATGCGCCGAGGGCGAGGTTGCGCAGGCGGCCAACGGCCTGGACAGGCTTTCGCATCGGCGGTGGTGCCGGGCACTGGGCGGGCCGCGGGCCGCCACCAGCCGGGTATCCGCGTCGACGATGACCTGCACGTTCGCCGTGAATCGGTAGGCGGTGGGGGTGGGGAAGGCACCGCCATGGCTGGTTTCGGATGAACTGTGGTCGTGCATTGAGCCGTTGCTGCCGACTCGGCAGCGGCGCACGCATTACCCGGGTCGGTTGCCGCTGCACGACCGCAGTTGACTGCAGGGGGTCTTGTTCGTCTTGCACACCGGGAGCCGCGGCATACCCCGCCACCGCCCCCGACGGCTGTACGCCGACCGCGGCTACGACTCCGACAAGTACCGCAGGCTGCTGCGGCGGCGCGGGATCAGACCAGTCATCGCCCGCCGTGGCGTCCCACACGGCTCCGGCTTGGGCGTCTACCGATGGGTCGTAGAACGCACGAACGCCTGGATCCACGGTCTTCACCGCCTGCGCGTCCGCTGGGAGATCCGCGACGACATCCACCAAGCCTTCCTGAAGCTTGCCTGCCGCATCATCGTCTTCCGACGCGTCCGAGCTTCGTGTCAGCTCCTCTCAGTCCGCGGCCCGTCGTAGTCGCCAGGCATGGCAGGCCATGGGCATCCGAACCAATCCTTGTGTGGGAAGGGCGGCGGCGCTGATCCGTGCGGTGATCCGGAGGGTGAGTTGACGCTTGGCTTCGTCGGACTGGGTGATGAATCCGCTGTAGGTGGTGAACATACCGACCACCGCCTCGCTGGTCATCGGAACGTCCCAGGTGAGGACGCACGACGTCACGTCCGTGAACGGGGCGTCGTCGGGAAGCCAGGCGTGGTTGCTCATGTGTTGGATCCGGCGCTCGACCTCGTCCCCCGAACCCGTTAACTCCCTCACGAAGGCGTCCAGTTCGGCCACCCACGGCACTCGTCGGTCCCGACGGGTCCACAGCACCGCGAACGTCCCACCGGGCCTGAGCACCCGGGCGATCTCGGGTAACGCGCGAGCCGGGTCCATCCAGTGCCATGCCGCGGAGACCATGACCGCGTCGACACGGGAATCGGGCAGCGGAATGCATTCGGCGGTTCCGGCGAGCGATGTCGCCCGCGGACAGGCCTCGTTGAGCACGTCGCGCATCCGGATGTCGGGATCGACGGCTATGACTTCGTCGACACGGCCCACCAGTTGACGGGTCAACAGGCCTGTTCCGGCGCCCAGATCGAGCACTGAGGCGCAGTTCGGGGGCAGCAGCGAGTCGAGGGCTTGCGGCGGTGGGCCGACCCGATAGCGGTCGTATTCCCGCGCCGCGGCCCCGAAGGACGTGGCACGCTCTGACCTGTCGAGCATGGGGGGCTCCCTTGTTGGGCGGGGCTGGCTTAGATGCCGCGTAACCCCACGAGGACGCGTTCGAGAAGGGTGATGTCCGGCTGTCCCTGCGTATGGCCCGGCTGCTCGACATTGACCAAACCGCTCTCGGCCATGTCGGCCACGAGGACTCGGACGACGCCGAGCGGTATGTTCAGCAGAGCCGCTATCTCGGCCACGGACTTCAGCTCCACGCACAGTCGGCTGATCGCCCGTTGCTCGGGGGCGAGGCGTGCCGTGCCGGTACCGGGGTGCGCATTGGTACTGACCAGAGCCTCGATCGCCAACTGGTACCGTGCCTGTGTCCGTCCGCCGGTGACGGCGTAGGGACGCACGAACCGTGACGACGCGCGCTCTCCACTCACTAGTGCCCATCCTTCCTCATGCGGCCTGGCCTGTCGGCCGTGTCCAGGGTCAGCGAGCCAGAGCGTTCTGCAATTCCGCACGCACCGCGGGGGTGAGTACCTCGCCGGTACGCTCGACAAGCAGGGTCATCTCGTAGCCGACGAGTTTCAGGTCGCAGGTCGGCGATGCCAGCACGGCGAGCACGGAACCATCACTGATCGCTGTCACGAACAGGAAGCCGCGCAGCATCTCCACGACGGTCCGGGTCACCGAACCGGCTTCGAAGGCGTCGGCTGCGCCCAGCGTCAGGCCCGACACGGCCGAGGCCACTGCGGCGAGCTCGTCAGCCCGGTCTTTGGGCAGGGTGTGCGAGGCGGCGAGTTGGACACCGTCCGACGAGACCACCACGGCGTGCGCGACTCCCGGCACCCGATCCACGAACTTGCTGATCAGCCAGTTCAGGTTCTGCGCCGCCTCGCTCAGTTCGGCCTCGTCCATGGATGCTCCTTGTGGTCGAAGGGATTCGCCTCGCGATGTCGTTCCGGTCACCGATCCCTCCATGAGTCCGCGTCCCGTGGCGGATGTGGGGGAGGCACGGGGATGCCGCGCGACAGCCTCCTCGGCAGTCCGTTCCGGGTCTGCGGGGGAGCGGCGTGCTCCGGAGGCGTGTTGGCATCGGGTGGCTCATCCGTAGCCCTGTTGGGGAGTGGGCTTGTCATGTCGTCGGTGGTCGCGTGCGCCTGTGCCATGTTCTCTGGCGCGGTCTCATCCGCGAACCACGAGAAGCCGTCCGACGAGGGTCTTTCATGGCCGCGGGACGACGCCTCGCACGCCTCGTCGGCGACCTCCCGCCACGAGGCCGCCGGATCAAGCATCTCGCTGAGGTCAATGGTGTCGTACGAGCCGGGCCGCATGGCGAGGTCGAACGCCGACCCCGTACCGTCGTCAACCTCGCTGGCGAGCTTCAGCAGGGACCGAGGCAACGTCACCACGGCCCTGATGCCGTCCGTGGCTGCCACCTCGAGTCGCACCCGGATCTGGTGCTTGGCCGCCAACCGCCCGACTACGAACAGGCCCATTCGACGGGAGACCGCGACGTCGACCAGCGGTGGCTCGGCGAACCGCTTGTTGATCTTCGTGAGTTCCTCGGCCGCCATGCCCAGACCGGCGTCGGTGACGTCGAGCGCCACCGTGCCGTCCACGAGTGTTGTGCCGCTCACCACGACGTCGGTCGTGGGGGCGGAGAACTCCGTGGCGTTTTCCACGAGTTCGGCCACCAAGTGGACAACGTCGGTCGCCGCGTGGCCCGACAGAGCCACGTCGGGCAACTCGCCCAGCGTGACCCGTTCGTACTGTTCGACCTCGGCGGTGGCGGCACGCACCACGTCGACCAGCAGCACGGGTCGGTTCCACAGTCGCCCCTGCTCCTCACCGGCGAGAACCAACAAGTTCTCGTTATTGCGGCGCATACGGGTCGCGAGGTGATCGAGCCTGAACAGATAGGCCAGTTGACTCGGGCTCTGCTCGCTGGCTTCGAGTTCGTCGATGAGTTGCAGCTGTCGTTGTACGAGACACTCGCTGCGCCGCGAAAGGTTGGTGAACATCGCATTGACGTTGAAACGCATCGTCGCCTGGTCGGCGGCGAGCCGCACCGCCTCGAAGTGGACCCGGTCGAACGCCCGGGCCACCTGGCCCACCTCGTCAAGGGAGTCCACCGCGATCGGCTGGACTCGTACCGTCTCGTCCGCGGCCGTCGCGTCGGTGAGCTTCGCGTCACCGAGTCGGCGTACGACGTCGGGAAGTTGGTTGTCCGCGATGTCCAGCGCCGAACCGCGAAGCATCCCCAGCGGTCTGACGACCGATCGGGCGAGCGCCGTGGCGCCGGCGTAGGAGATGAGAACCACGGCGCCGATGATGGCGATGTTCTCGTACAACTCCATCCGCCCGTGGGACAGCAACTGCCCGGCGCGGTGTGTCATGCGAACGATGACCTGCTGCTCGACGGTCCGGATCGCGTCGAGCTTGGCCGTCATCTGGTCGAAGGCGGTGGACTCGCTCGTGCGGAGCGTGCTCAGGGGGGTGTTTTCCTGGGCGGCGTCCGCGACCGCCTGGAGCGTTCCGTCGGCCGCGCCAATCTGGTTGCCGCTCACCGTGGACTGGTAGAGGTTGACGACCGCCGCGGGTGCGTCGTTGGCGATCGCGTTGTTGGCGCTGGTGAACTGCGCCTGCGCCTGCGCCAGATCCTCCTTCTGCTCCAGCGTGAAGCCTCCGCTGCTCAACACCGCGACGAGGTAGCCGCGTTCCAAGGAGGTCTGCTCCTCGATCTGTTGGATCGAGCCCAGGCCTTGGACGAGGGTGTTGAGGTAGTGGTCGGAGGTGTTTGCCGCGAGTTGGTCGGTGAAGTCCAGCAGGTCGTTGATGATCGTGGTGTACGCGGTGAAGGTCGGCGCGACCGAGCCGAGGCGCGTCACCGAGGCTCGCAGGGGGTCGAGGTCGCCGAGCCTGGCTTCCGCTCGCGCCCCGAGCTGCTGGGTGGCGTTCGGCAGGGCGCTGACGGCGACGTGGTACTGCCGCAGGGCGAGACAGAACGCCTGGGTGGCCGACGTGGTGGCCCGCTGAGCCCTGGCGAGGTCGGCGTCGGCGCTGACGCCTCGTCCGGTGAGCGAGACTTCGGTGCGGTCGCGCTCCTCGCCGATGGCATTGACCAGACCGGAGATTCGCTGCATGAGCAACGTCTGATCACGCGTGTCGCGCGCGGCCTGGATGGTGTCGAGGCCCGTCATGACACCGACACCAGCGAGCGGGATGATCGCTATCAGGGGGACCAGGACCAGTAACAGCACGCGGTTGCGTAGCCGCCAGTCGCGCAGTCTCCGGCTGCCCGGCCATCGGCCGCGCAGTGGTCGCCGCACGGGGATCGGGCCGTCGAGTCTGCGTCCGTCGCGGGGTCGCCGATCCGCTGAGCGCCGATGCCGACCCGGTCGTCCCGACACGGCTTCGCCGTCCGCAGCCGCGGCGCTCCGGCTGTCCGCCGATGCCCGCTCGGGCTGCCTCGCGGTCCACGGATGCTCTCCATCAAGCGGTATCCGGCCCCGCGAGGTCGCCGGTGGTCCTTCCACTGACCCTCACAAAGTCGTCGCCGGGTGCCATGCCCCGATGCCCTGCGATCACCGCGAGAGATGCCGAGCTGCGCCCGCGGTTGCTGTCCAACGTGCGTATGACTTGTTGACTTCTGTTGGCTGTCGTCGCGGTGACGCATTCCAGCACACAGCGATGCGTCTGTTGAGTGCCAGTCCCGCCGATGGGTTTCAGCCGCGGCGAGTTCGCGGCATTCCCGCGAGTTCCCAGCCGCGCCTCCGAGCGACCGGATATCGCTCTGACGTTGGACATCGAGCGGCCGGGAAATCGGGTACCTGCACCTATTTCCGGAGCCGAACGGCGTATGTGATTCGCCATTCAACAAGATCGCGTCTTCAGGGAGACATAACCGCCGTAATTCATGGGGAAGTTGGTGGCTAGCCGGGCAGCAGAGACTGTTGCGCGGCGGCGGGATCTGGCAGCCTCACGCGAGTGACGAGTGAACTGGGGTGTGAGCGCCCCGATGAGTGGGCCGCATCACGGCGGCCGGTTCCGCCTCCTCCCGCGATCGTGCTGAGTGGAGTGACCAAGGCCTTCAGGACTCCTCACGGTGGCGATCGCGAGGCGCTGCGTGAGGTGAGTTTCCGAGTCGAACCCGGTGCGTTCACCGCCGTTATCGGGCCCTCTGGTTGCGGCAAGTCGACGCTGCTGTCCCTGATATGCGGCACTGACCGGCCCGACCGCGGCACGGTGCTCTTCGATGACCGACCAGTGGACGGCATCGGTGACAACGTGGGCTTTGTCTTCCAGACGGACGCGTTGTTCCCCTGGAAGACGGTCATCGGCAATGTGGCGGCGGGCCCGCGCTTTCGTGGTGTGCCCCGCAGGGAAGCTCTGGCCGAAGCCGCCGACTGGTTGCGGCGGGTGGGCTTGACCGGGTTCGAGCGGTATCACCCGCACCAGCTCTCCGGTGGCATGCGCAAGCGGGTGGCGCTGGCCCAGACGTTGATCAACCGGCCGCGTGTGCTGCTCATGGACGAGCCGTACTCCGGCCTTGATGTTCAAACCCGACAGATCATGTCGGACGAGCTGCTCACACTGTGGGAACTGACGCGCCCTTCGGTGGTGTTCGTCACCCATGATCTGGGGGAGGCCATCGCGCTCGCCGACAAGGTCGTCGTGCTCACCGCGGCTCCCGCCACCGTCAAGGAGGAGTTCACGATCGAACTTCCGCGGCCCAGACGCGCCTTGGAGGTCCGGCACGAACCCACCTTCGTCCGACTGCACGAGCTGATCTGGAGGTCGCTGCGTGACGAAGTCCAGGTTGCCCACGACCGTAGCCTCGGTCTCACCTGAAGCCGGAGTGGAAACCCGAATGGAAGCGTCAACAGCGGCCCGAGCCGTGGCCAAGACCGCCTGCGCCAACGCGGCGTCGGCCCGCCGCACTCGTACCCGACGACGTCTACTGGTCAATCTCGGCCGGGTGCTGGTCCTCGTGACGTTCCTCGGGCTGTGGCAACTGCTCGCCATGACCCGGACCATCGACCCATTCTACTTCGGCGAGCCTTCGGGTGTCTGGACGCGGTTGTGGTCCTGGATGCGGCACGGCACCTCGCAGGGATCACTGTGGATCCAGATCTGGGTGACCCTTGAAGAGACGCTGCTGGGGTTCGGAATCGGGGTGGTGCTCGGCGTCGTCTGCGGCATCGTGCTCGGCCGACTCCGTCTGCTCGCCGATATCTTCGCCCCGTACATCAAGACCTTCAACTCGATACCGCGTATCGTGCTCGGCGCGGTGTTCGCGATCTGGTTCGGGCTCGGCATCGGGTCAAAGGCGGCGCTCGCGGCGGTGCTTGTCTTCTTCGGCGTGTTCTTCAACGCGTTCCAGGGCGCCCGCGAGGTGGACCGCGACCTCGTCGCCAACGCCCGCATCCTCGGCGCCGGGCACACCCAGGTGACCCTGCAGGTGGTCATCCCGTCCGCGCTCAGCTGGATTACGACCAGCCTGCACATAGCGTTCGGCTTCGCGATCACCGGCGCGATCGTCGGTGAACTGCTGGGCGCGCAGCAGGGCCTGGGGCTGCTGATCTCACAGGCCCAGGCCAATTTCGATCCCGACGCCGTCTATGCGGCACTCGTCATCACCGCGGTGGTCGCGCTGGCCGCCGAGGGGCTGATCACGCTCCTGGAACGACGACTGCTGCGGTGGCGCCCCCGACCGCGAACGGACGGTGCCGAAGCCTGATGTTTCCGGGCAGGACTCCGTCCGACCGCCGCACGCGAGGCGCGAGGCCATGCTGGCATGCGATGCGCCCGCCCTCGATCCGCTTACCTCCAGAGGAGAAGACACCGCTCATGTGGCGTAAGAAGATCGTCGTCCTGGCGGCAGCCGCCGCCCTGACGACAGGACTGTCAGCGTGTTCGAGTAGCTCGTCCGGCGGCGCGGACGCCCACGGCACAGCGACGTCGGCGACCATCGTGCTGTCGAACCAGCAGAACCAGAGCTACCTGCCGTTGATCCTGGCGCAGCGTCTCGGCTTCTTCAGAGAACAGGGCCTCAACATCAAGATTGAAAGCCTGCAATCGACCAGCCAGGTGACCAACGCACTGCTCGCAGGCGACGCCCAGGCGATGGTCGGCTTCTACGACCACAACCTCGACCTACAGGCCAAGGGTAAACAGACGGAGTCGGTGATCCAACTGCTTCAGGCTCCCGGCATGGTCGAGATGGCTTCCTCCAACGAGACGATCAATTCACCGGCGGATCTGCGCGGCAAGAACATCGGCGTGACCAGCCTTGGTTCGTCGACTTCGTATCTCGGCGACTATCTCGCCGTACACAACGGTGTGCCCCTCGACCAGACCCACCTGGTCGCCGTGGCCGCCGGTCCCACGTTCGTCGCCGCCTTCCAACACAACAGGGTGGACGCCGGAGTCACCACCGAACCCACCGTATCGACCCTGCTCCAGAGGCACCTCGCCAAGATCATCACGGATATGCGCACTGCCGCAGGCACCAAGGCGGCGCTCGGTGGCCCGTATCCGGGCACTTGCCTGCTCGTCCAGAACTCATGGGCGGACAGTCATCGGGACACCGTGCAGAAGATGGTCAACGCCCTCTACGAATCGCTGCAGTGGATCGAGACGCACTCGGCAACCCAGGTGACCGCCCAAGTGCCGGCCGACTTCTACCAGGGCACCGGCAAGGAGCAGTACATCCAGGCGCTGGCCAACGAGATGGACATGTACGACCCCAGCGGCCAGATGCCGACCGACGCACCGCAGACCGTCCTGCGCGTGCTGTCCACCATCGACCCGATGGTTCGAGGGCACACCATCGACCTGTCGAAGACCTACACCGACGAGTACGTCCAGCGGGCATCCCAGCACCTGACGCATGCTTCCCAGTAGCGTGCGCGTGGCGGCAGTCCGCTCGCGGCCTGCCGCCGCCTTCCGCCAGTTCCTAGACGCGGCTCACTCACCTTGCGCCGCTGGGCGCACCGGCTGTTCCACGCCGCATAGACGGTCCGACGCCTCCGGAAAGCGTCCCCGGGGCTTCACCCTCACGGCTTCCCTTGTGGACGGCACCTACCGCCCCGAAGACCGGCCACCTGTATCTGCTATCCCTTGGGGTGGTTGTGGTGCTTGAGGGTTCCCCGAGTAACTGCCTGTGTCGATGGGCGGCAGGCACTCATCGGCCGCGCTGTCAGAGCTCACGGGCGCGCGCTAGCAGGGAGCGTCCGATGAGGACGCAGGTGGCGGCGGCGATGGCGAGCAGGACAAGCATCCAGGGCCAGGCCGCGCCGAGCCCGAGGAGCGCCGCGTCCCGGATGCAGCGAATGCCGTAGGTGACCGGGTCGGCCCAGGAGAGCCAGCGCACCGCGGTGGCCATCTGCTCCGGCGGGTAGAAGGAGGGGCTGGCGAAGAGCAACACCGGCGCCAGTACGTTGATGGTCACCGTGAAGCGTTGAAAGTCGGTGAACACCGTGGCGAGCAGCAGATAGAGGCCGTTGAAAGCCATCGAGGCCACGACCGTGCCGCACAGCACGGCCGCCCAATGGCCGGTCGGCCAGCGGAAGTCGAAGAGCGTGAGTGCCACGACCAGTGCCGCCAGGCTCTGAAGCAGCACCAGCAAGCTGCTCACCGCCAGCTTCCCGATCACATAGCTGCCTCTGCGCAGCGGATGCGACCACAGTTCGACGTCCATCCGGCCGATGCGCTCCTGGAAGAGCGAGGTCCCCGCGGTGGTGGCCGCGGCGAGCATCGACGAGAGCAGCAGCGCAGGAACGGCGAACTCGGCGTAGTCGACGGTGCGGCCCGCGTATCGGACACTGCCCACCAGCCGGGACAGCGACGTGGCGAAGAGCAGCAGATAGACTGCGGTCGGGGCGATCGCAAGCAGCAGATTGGTGCGGTTGTGGGTGAGTAGTACGTATTCGCGGTACACGGTGGCGGCCGTGTCACCACGCAGGAGCGGGCGGATCATCCGCGGCACCTACCAATGTGAGAAAGGCGTCCTCCAAAGAGGGCTGGCGGTATTCGACCGTCTCGATGCCGATTCCCAGTGCCCGCGCGTCGTCGATCAGTGTGGGCAGGTGTGCGTGCGTGTCCCGGCCTCCCACCTCCACCTGTCCGTCGCGGACCGCCACGCGCACCCGCGCCCTGTCGAGCAGCACGGCCAACCGGTCGGTGTCTGCGGGGCTCTTCGGCTTCAGTAGAGCGGTATGGCCGCCGAACCGTTCGGCGAGGTCGCGCGGGGCGGCGTACTCCAGCAATCTGCCTTGGTCGAGGATCATGACCCGTTGGCAGTTGCGCTCCACTTCCTCGACGTAGTGGCTGGTCCACAGCACGGTCGTGTCATGCTTTCGGCGCAGTTCGTCGAGGAGTGCCCAAACCTGGCGGCGGCCGCTGACATCCAACCCGGCGGAGGGCTCGTCGAGCAGCAGCAGTCGGGGGGTGCCGAGCAGGGCCCTGATCACCTGGAGTCGTCTCAGTTCGCCGCCGGAGAGGGTGAAGACGAGTTGGGAGACCTTGGTGTCGAGCGCGAAGGCGCAGAGCAGTTCGTCCACCGGGCGCCGGACATCGCGCCAGCGAACTCCCTTGAAGGCGGCGGCGATCCGCAGGTTGTCCAGGGCCGAGAGCATCATGTCGAACGGTTCCGACTGATGGACGACGCCGATGCCCCGCTTACCCACACCGCCGTGGGCCCTGGGATCGGCGCCGGACACCTCGATTGTGCCCTGGGTGGGCACCGTGACACCGCAGATCAGCTTGGTCAAGGTGGTCTTCCCTGCGCCGTTGGGCCCCAACAGCCCGGTGACCGAGCCGGGTTCGATGGTGAAGGACAGGGGGCCCAAGGCGTCATGCGGCATGCCTCTGTATCGCTTGACGAGGTCGTGCGCGCGCACGGCAGGGATCATGCGATGAGCCCTTGGGCCAGGAGCGAGTCCAGGAACGTGCGCACATCCCGCACGACGATGAGGCGCTTCGTGGGGTCGTCGGCGGCGTACCGCCGGACCATTTCCGCAGCGACCTCGTCGAAGGTGCGGCCGTCGGACAGCAGGAACCAGACTTCGGCCGCTGTGGAGTTGAGTGTCTGGAACTGGCCTGACTCGGCGTCGTAGAGCCGTACTTCGCCTTCGTCCGGGATCCACACGACATGGGGCGCGATACTGAAGTTGGTGGTAGCGGATTCCATCAGCCGACTCCGACGATGGGCAGGATGCGTCGGCCGGCGGTGCGCCAGTCCTCGTATACCGGATGCGTGGAATCGTCACTGACCAGGTACGGGTGCATCATCTCCTCCTGGAATCGATTGAGTTGCGCCTTCGTGACGCCGACGGAGAGCCACCAGTTGGTGACCATGGATTGGCGCAGGATGCGGCACAGGTGTCGGCCGTTACGGTTGATATCACCGGTCTCAGCCATGTGATAGGCGCGGCAACCGCCGCCGCAGGCCGCCCGGATGTAGCACCGGCGGCAGTCCTTGAGGTTCTCGCCGTTGAATACGCTGTTGGCGCGCATATCGGCGAGCACGGGAGAGGCGAACAGCTCGGTGAGCCGATGCTGCCGAATGTTTCCCGCCTTGTGTACGGACTCGGTGACGAGCTTGCACGGATATACGTCACCGAGCGAGTTGACGTAGATTTCGGTGCCGCCCATTCCGCAGTTCCCCTTGATGGAACACGGTTTGCTGGCTTGGGGTCCGTCGGGCAGCAGTTTGTCCGCCGCAGGGCTGGTCCAAAGGAATTCCTGGACCTGCTGGAAGTGCTGCCAGCCGAAGTCGTAGTCATCCGTGACGGCCCGCCCCAATTCGGAGTGGTACATCATCCGCACGCGCTGGATCCGGAAGCCGGATACGAAATCGGCGATCGCGTCCAGAGCCGCGACGTTGTCGTGGGTCACCACATGGTTGATGACAGGAGCGACTCCGGCGTCATTGAGCAGCTGCAGCCCCTTCGCCGTCCGGGTGAACGTCCCCTTCCCCCGGGTCCGTTCGTGGATCTGAGCCGTCCCGCCGTCCATGCTCACGGTCACCGTCTGGAAGAGCTCCGATATCCGCCGGGCGATCTCGGGCGTGCGGATCATGGTGCCGTTGGTGATCACGTTGATGGCCAGGCCCCGGTCCCGGGCGTGCTGGGCGACCTGGAACAGATCCTTGCGCAGCATGGGCTCGCCGCCGGTGAAGATCAGCACACGCACCTTCATGTCCGCGATCTGGTCCACGAGATCGAGCGACTCCTTGGTGGAAAGCTCACCCGGAAGGCACTTCTCGGAGGACGCGTAGCAGTACGGACAGCGCAGATTGCAGCCGTCCGTGATCGCGTAATAGACCAGGCTGAGCCGCGGATCGGGCGGGCGCACCTCGGGGCGGCGGCCGGGCAGGTATACCAGCCATCTCAGTACGAGTTTGGCCAGGGCGCGTTCCGCCACGGCCGCGTCCACGGCCGGTCGCTCCGATCCCTGGCGCCGGCTGAGGGCCGCCAGGATGCCGGCCTCCTGCTCGGTCAGCAGGCACCATGTGGCCAGTTCCGGGTTGGCGACCAGGCGGTCGCGCGTTCCGGAGTACCGGAAGTAGACCAGGTCTTCGGGTACGACCAGGTCGTCCCATGAGTCCAGCAGTTTCATCCTTCACCTCACCGGTGACGGGCCGGGCGGGACGGGACCGGATGTGAACTGGCCCCGCCCCGCCCGGCACGATGGATCGAGGTAGGTCAGATCTTGGGCTCGTCCTCGCCGAAACCGGCGCCGCCACCGCCACCGGATCCGCAGCCGCAGGAGCAGGGCAGTTCAAGAACGAATTCGACGGGGAGGATTTCCGGGGGGATCCAGGTCGGTCGTTCCATGGTGTGACCCTTCTGTAGTGGAGATCGCCAGGTGCCCCGCCTTCACAGTGCGGGCACACCACTGATGATGGTTTGACCGCAGGCGCACGAAAATCCCGAGATCTGGGGGGTTGACGCAGCTACGCTCGATAGGTGACCACAGGACTGGAGTCGGTCCGCCGCACCGTGATCGAGGTCGCGTCGGATGTCGTGAACGTGCCTGACCTGGGCCGTCAACTCTCACTGGAGGTCGGGCGGGTTGTGCCGCACGACGGGTACATGCTGGCGGGGGTGGATCCGGTGAGCTCCGCCGGGTGCCTTTTCACTGCTGAGTTCGGTTACAGCAGAGAGTTCAACCGCCACTTGGACCAAGTGGACCCCCTCGGCGCCGAGCCGCACCCGTTCGCGAAGCTGCTCGGCGGTCCCCGCCAGGTCGGTGTGCTCAGTGTCGGACAATCCGAATACCTGCACAGCATCCGCCTGCGCGGTCTGGTCGCCGAGGGGTTCGGCAGCGAGATGCGTATCGCGCTGACGCTCGGAGGCGTCCCGGTCGGCGGACTGGTTCTGCTGCGCGAGCGAGGCAGTAGGCCGTTCTCAGCCGACGAAGCCGCCCGCGCCGAGGCTCTGGCGGGACCGATCGCCACTGCCCTGAAGCGGTTCGTGGCCAACAAGTCGCTGCGGCCCTCGCGCCACAACCTGCCGCCCGGTGTGCTCCTCATCGGCCCCGACGATGCCGTCAGGTCGGTGACCCCCTCCGCATGGGAGTGGCTGCGCCTGCTCGTTCCCGAGCCCGCGAAGGCTGATGCCGAGGAGCTCATCGGCGTCATCTGGAACATCACCTTCATGGCGCGGCGGACCCGCGGACCGGCATTGAGTCGGATCCCGGCAAGCGACGGCTGGATCGCCCTGCACGCACAGCCCCTGGACGGGACGGAAGCGGGGGGTGTGGCAGTCACGCTCCAACCCGCCACAGCCGCAGTGCTGTTACCGGCCGTCTCCGTCTGGTGCGGGCTCACCCCGAGGGAGCGGAGCGTAGTCGAGCAGGTCCTGCTCGGCTTGCCCACCAAGCACATCGCCCGCCGTCTCGGCCTGTCCCCGCATACGGTCAACGACCATCTGAAGGCCATCTACCGCAAGACCGGCGTGACCGGGCGCGAGGGGCTCATCGTGGGGCTGCGCTGATGCCGTGATCACGAGAACGTCGGGCCCTTGAGTTCACCGCGTCCACCGCCGGGGAGATCCTCCGGGAGCCTTGCGGGACTCTGTCGTCCGATTCCGGTGAGCGCCTGACGTTTGTTGACGAACCCCCGCACCCCCGTGAAGAGTGCCCAGGCCGCGGGGCCGTCAGCCGTCCTTCTCCATCGTCGGCCGCAAGCGTTCCAGCAGGGCGTAGAGCGTCACGCTCTCGGCTTCGCCCAGGGCGTCGAGGGCGCCGTGCGTCTCCTGCATCTCCTCGCGCACGCAGCGGATGATCTCGCGGCCCGCGTCGGTCGCGACGACGTTCTTCACCCGGCGGTCCGCGGGGTCGGCTTCACGACGGACCAGCTCGCGGGCCTCCAAGCGGTCCACGATCCCCGTGACGTTCGACGCGTCGCACACCAGCAGGGCGGCGAGGCCGCGCATCGGCAGCGGGCCGTCGAGCTGGGCGAGCACCTTGGCCTGCATGGAGGTGAGGCCGTGGTGGGCGGCGGTGGCCGCGAAATCGCGCCACTGGGCGGTGCCGATAGCGGCGAGCAGTTCCAGCAGCTGGAGCTTGGTGGGTGCGTGCGGGGCGGTGGCGCTCATGGCTGGAGCGTACTCAAGATGCTTCAGATCATCAATTGTTTACTTGACTATCTTAACTATTGGGGTCTACCGTCTGCGGAAGTACTTGATGTTATGAAACATCTACGATCTGAAGCACTGAGAAGGTCCCGCCAGCCATGAGCCACACCGCATCCGCCCCTGCCGCCGGGCAACGGAAAGAGACGGTCATCGTCTTCGCCCTGAGCCTCGCCGCCATGGTCGTGTCGATGATGCAGACCCTGCCCGTCCCGATCCTGGGCCTGATCCGCAACGACCTCGGCACCTCGACCGCCAACGTCAGCTGGGTGACCACCGCCACCCTGCTGTCCGCCGCCGTCTTCACCCCGCTGCTCGGCCGCTTCGGCGACCAGCACGGCAAGAAGCCCACCCTGGTGGCCGTGCTCGTCGTCATGGTCGCGGGTTCCGTCATCGCCGCGGTCGCGAGCTCGCTGCCGCTGCTGATCCTGGGCCGGGTGCTCCAGGGTGCCGCCACCGCGATCTTCCCGCTGGCCCTTTCCGTCCTGCGTGAAGAGGTCCGGCCGCAGAAGCTGCCCGGCGCCATGGCCCTGGTCAGCGGCACCCTCGCGTTCGGCAGCGGGCTCGCGCTCGTCGCCACGGGCCTGCTCACCTCCGGCGCCGGCGCCGACTACCGCAACGCCTTCTGGATGGCGACCGGCTTCGCGGCCCTTGCCCTGCTGGCCGTCGTCTTCCTGGTCCCCGCGACCCGGCACAAGACCGGCGGACGCACCGACTTCCTCGGCGCCCTCACCCTCGGCATCGCCCTCCTGCTGCTCCTGCTGCCGATCTCCCAGGGCCACGAGTGGGGCTGGACCTCCGGCCGCACGCTGGGCACCTTCGCCGGCGCGGCCGTCATGACCGCGGTCTGGGTCCTGACCGAGCTCAAGGTCCGCGAGCCCCTCGTGGACATGCGGATGTTCGTCCACCGCCCGGTCCTCATGGCCAACCTCGCCGGCATCCTCGTCGGCTTCGGCATGTTCGCGAACTTCCTCGGCGTCTCCTACCTCGTGCAGATGCCCAAGGCGCTCACCGGCTTCGGCTTCGACGCCTCCATCCTGCGCGCATCCGTCCAGTTCCTGCTGCCCGGCGCGATCGTCTCCCTGCTCGCCTCGCCCATCGGCGGCCAGCTCGTCCGCCACCGCGGCCCCCGTTACGTGCTCGGCATGGCCGCAGCATTCGGAGCCGTCGGCTTCGGCTGGCTGGCCCTCGACCACGCCCACACCGCCTCGGTCATCGGAGCCGGCCTCATGACCGGCGCGGCCGTCAGCTTCGGCTACGCCGCCATGCCCGCCGTCATCATGGCGAGCGTCCCGCACCACCAAAGCGGCATAGCCAACGGCATCAACTCGATCTCCCGCTCCACCGGCAGCGCGATCGGCAGCGCCATCGTCACCACGATCCTGGCGTCCAAGACCATTGAGCACCTGCCGGCGGGCGTTCCGCCGCTGCCCGCCGAATCCGGGTTCACCCTCACCTTCGGCATCGGGGCCGTCGCCTTCGCGCTGGTCGCGGTGATCAGCTGGCTCGGCCTGCGCGGACAGCACGGCCCCCGGGTCGTCAAGGCGGGCAAGGAAAGCGCGGGCACCTCGTCAACTCCGGCCGTGGAGACGGCCGTTGCCGAACCGGTTACGGAGCCTGCGGTCCAGGCCGATGCTGTCCCGGCCGGGGCCGGGTTCCACGGCCTGGTGCGGGACGCCGACGGCGAGGTGCTGGGCGGTGCCGCCCTCGCCCTTGTCTCGCCGGATGGACGGCAGGTGGGCCGCACGGTCTCCCGACCCGACGGCCGATATGCGCTGGACGCCCCGAGCGGCGGCCCGTACGTCCTGATCGCGGCCGCCGACGGCCATCAGCCGCAGGCCGCCACGGTCATGGCGGCGGCCACCCCGGTCGCGTACGGCGTCAGGCTCCCCCGCGCCACAGGACCGGCCGGTCTGCAGGTGCGGGGCACCGTACGCGCCGGGGAGGGCGGCCGCCGGTTGCCCGATGCCCGGCTGACGCTGGTGGACGCGGCCGGGAACGTGGTGCGCACCACCATCACGGACGCCGACGGCGCGTACGCCTTCACCGACCTGACCGCGGGCGAGTACTCGCTCATCGCCAGCGGCTACCTGCCCGTGGCGTCGCCGCTGGCCGTCGAGGGCCGCGGTAGGGACGGCTTCGACTTGGCACTGGCGCACCCCGCGGCGCAGTAGGCGGCGGTGTCCGGGATCACAGGGCAGCTCGCCGGACCGGCGGAATGCCGTGACCGCCCGGACGGTCGACCCCTACACGCATTCAATGCACGTTGCACGTACCTGCTGATACTTACAAGGAGCACCCCCATGACCGTCACTACGTCCTCCGACTCCCGTGCGGCCGAGATCCTTTCCCGGCCCGTCGCGCTGAACGGCCTGACCGTCCCGAACCGCATCGTGATGGCGCCGATGACACGAATGTTCTCCCCGGGTGGCGTCCCCGGTGAGGACGTGCGGTCGTACTACGCCCGTCGCGCCGCCGCGGGTGTGGGCCTGATCGTCACCGAGGGGACCTACGTCGGCCACGAGTCGGCCGGGTCCAGTGACCGTGTGCCGCGGTTCCACGGTGAGGAGCAGCTGGCGGGGTGGGCGAAGGTCGCCGAGGCCGTTCACGCGGCGGGCGGCACGATCGTGCCGCAGCTGTGGCACATCGGCATGGTGCGCAAGCAGGGCGATGCGCCCTACGCCGACGCCCCCGCCGTGGGCCCCTCCGGCATCCGCGTCGACGGCACGGAGAACGCCGGCAAGGCGATGACCCGGCGCGACCTGGACGACGTCATCGGTGCCTTCGCCGAGGCCGCAGCAGCCGCCGAGCGCATCGGCTTCGACGGCGTCGAACTGCACGGCGCCCACGGCTACCTCCTCGACCAGTTCCTCTGGGCGGGAACGAACCGCCGTACCGACGCCTACGGCGGCGACCTTGTGGCCCGTACGAAGTTCGCGGCCGAGATCGTGGCCGCGGTCCGCGAGAACGTCTCGCCCGACTTCCCGGTGATCTTCCGCTACTCGCAGTGGAAGCAGGAAGCCTACGACGCAAGGCTCGCCCAGACACCGCAGGAGCTGGAGGCGATCCTGACCCCGCTCGCGGCTGCCGGCGTCGACGCCTTCCACGCCTCCACCCGCCGCTACTGGCTCCCGGAGTTCGACGGCTCGGACCTCAACCTGGCGGGCTGGACCAAGAAGCTCACCGGCCGGCCCACCATCACCGTCGGCTCGGTCGGCCTCGACGGCGACTTCATCCGCGCGTTCGCGGGCGAGGGTGCCGCGGTCGGCAGCATTGAGAACCTCCTCGACCGCCTGGAGCGCGACGAGTTCGACCTGGTCGCCGTCGGCCGCGCCCTGCTCCAGGACCCGCAGTGGGCGGCGAAGGTCCTGGGGGACCGGTTCGAGGAGCTCAAGCCGTACGACGCGGCGGCGCTGAAGACGCTGAGCTAGGCGCACCTGTCGGCCCCGTCGATGGGATCGAATCCGCGTGGCTTCCGTCCATCGACTACGCCTCGGTGGCAGACGTAGGAGCCTCGTATGACGAAGGGCACCGGTTCTCACCGGTGCTCTTCTGTCGTTCCAGGTCAGGCCGTCCCCATCCGATCAGCTACATACCGACAAACTTGCCTTACGTGCCAGACAGGTCTCTGTGCGATCTACCTGCTAGTTCGCTTGATAGCCATAGACAAATCTTGCGGACAACGGACAGGATGAACGCCCCCCCCATAAGCGATATTGCCGAGGCAGTCGGATTGGCCAGCGCTTCGTCTGTCGCCTACCAGTTGTAGGCGATGGAACGCAAAAGGATCGTCTCGCACAACACCGGGCGTCCACCGCTCCTACCAAGTGCGCCTGAGCTGACTGCCGCCGCGATCTCGCCCCTTACCGTCGTGGGCAACTATCTCTCTGGTACTCGTTGATGACTCCTCCGAGTATTGGCTGGCGCTCGGTCTGTTCGTGGGTGAGATCGGCGACAGGGTGGTCGGGGCGCGGCGGGCGGACGTTCCGACGAATCTTTCGGCGTAGGCGTTTGCTTGCGGACATCGGGGCGGGATTCTCGCGGGTTCGATGTCCATGCTGGCCAGAACGGCGTCGGAGGCCAGGCCGAATTGGCTGGCGTGGTCGCGGATGAGGATGGTGAAGTCGTCCACCCGATCGCCGGGGTCGGCCATGAGGTTGCGGGCCTGCCGGGTGGTCCACGGTCCGTCAGGATGGTCCGTGATGCCGAGGATGTGCACGAAGCGGCTGCCGACTTCCATGACCAACAGGACGTAGAGCCCTTTCAGGGCGATGGCGCAGTCGACGTGGAAGAGGTCGGCGGCGAGGATGGGGGAGGCCTGGGTGCGCAGGAACTGGCGCCAGGTCGTATCGCTCTGCCGTTTCGGTGCGGGCGGTATATGGCAGCGCTTGAGGACCCGTCGGATGGTGGACGCTCCGAGAGGGTGGCCGAGTTTGAGCAGTTCGCCCTGGAGGATGTCCACGCAGTCCTTCGCGGCCAGACCAGGTACCGCGGTGGACCCCACGTGGTCGATCGCAAGGGCTTGGTCTCCGAGGGCACCGCTCAGCATCCCGGCCAGCTGTTCGAAGTCCGCCGCCCATTGCGCCTGGTAGGGGTCGGCTGCCGCAGTCGCTCGGCACCAGAACTGTTCCGTCCCAAGGCTCCGGTTCAGCCGATTTCTTCCAGAGCGCTGGTGTAGTCGCGTAGCCAGTCGGTGTGGCCGCCGATGCCCCAGGCGTCGCGGTCGAGTTCGATGATCGTCACCCAGACTCGACGAAGGTTCTCGGGAGTGCGCTCGCTGTCCTCGATCCGCATGATGATCTCGGTGAAGTCGCGGATGATGCCCTGCTTGTCCAGGACGTCGAGGCGTCCGCTCAGGATGCGCACCTTGATGAAGTAGAACGGTTTCTCGTGATCCGGGCTGCCGCCGTTGTAGTCGCCGTCGGCGTCGACCTCGTAGACCCAGCCCTTCATAATCTTGCGAGCCGCAGGTGTCTCGGGCACCTTTTCCCAGAACATGAGCGCGTCGGTCAGGCGGGCCATGGCCTCGTGGCGCTGCTCGGTGGTGAGTGCGCCTTCTCGCACGGTCATATTGATCAAGGGCATGACAGCCTCCTTGGAGGTCTGGTCTTTCGGCATCTGGTGCGTGGCGTGGGCGCGGGTACCGCAAGGAGCCCGCCCTCGACCGCCAACCCATCGACATCAGCCGGCGGTTCGCCCTCACCAGTCGACGGCCACCGACCGCGCCAGTGGCGTGAGGCCGTTGCCCTGGCTTCGGCTGTCAGCCCTGCTCGGCGTCGCGGCTAACGGCGGGCGGCGGCAAGAGCGTTGCGCAGCTGCGTGGCGTCGGCGGGAGCACCCGGGTCATCGAAGGGGATGCCGGACTGCGGGTTCTTCTCGTAAGGGACCGCATGAGCCGGGGTGTCGTTCTGGAAGCGCCAGCCTTCGGCCAATGGACCGGCGTCGACGGTGTCGAAGCCGAGCTTGTCCAGGAGCTCGGCAGCGGCGGCCTTGGCGTCGGGGTCGTCACCGGCGATCGGCAGGGCGGAGCGGTCAGGGGCACCGGCTGGGCGGGCCAGCGCACTCAGATGCCTGAAGTAAATGTTGTTGAATGCCTTGACGACCCTGGAGGCCGACAGGTGCTGCTGGAGGAGCTCGCTGGTGGTGGTCTGCTCCGCGTCCAGCTCGGGGATCCGGCCGTCGCGCTCGGGGTAGTAGTTGCCCGTATCGAGCACGACCTTGCCTGACAGCGGGGCTGCCTCCACCTGGCGGTAGTTTTTGAGCGGGACGGACACCACCACCCAATTCCCCGCGGCCGCAGCCTCGGCGGGAGTGGCGGCCCGAGCACGCGGGCCGAGCTCCTCCACCAGCTTCTTGAGGGTCTCCGGGCCACGCGAGTTGCTGAGCACCACGTCAAGGCCGGCGCCGACGGCCAGCCGGGCCACGGTGCTGCCGAGGTCTCCGCTACCGATCAGTCCTAGAGTCGCCATGAAATGGACAGCAAGCCCAGGCTGCCTCGTATTCCGCAGTCCGTCACCATACATCGCTTTTGTCGGCACTTCAGGGCGAGGCCCCCACTCGTGGGATTGATGCTGCCGCCGGGCGCGGTGCGGACGGGCGAGCTGAGCGAGGGCGAGATCCGGCTGTTGACGCACCAGCAGCTCCGACGCGGCGTCTCTGCCACGAAGCTCGTCGTCACGATCTGACCGCCCGCTCGAATCGAACCCGCGAAGGCGCCACACTGAGAGTTGATGCGGTAACACGAGGAGCTCCGCGTTCTTCGATGCCTGTGATCGGGCCGGTAACGCGAACCAATCCAGAGCCCGCGCGGAGATCAGATACAGCAGCCGCACAGCCATGAGACATGAGCCATGTTCCTCCGCTGGCCGACCCCAAGCACAAGCCCCCAGGACAATAGGGGTGGCTGAGTTTCGGGCACCCACAGGGCCTGTTCAAGGAACTCTGGCAGCTGCAGAACGACCGCGGGCCGCCCGGCGCGCGGGTTGGCGGCAACGACTGCGGGCACGGAGGCGCCGCAGAGTCCGGGGACCGTCCTCCGGGCCGAACGAGCACGTATGTCGGCCCGCTCATAAGGACGTCGCTGATGTCTGCGGCGCCGCGCCGGCGGGGCCGCCGCCGTGCCCGGCCGTCGGCGGTGTCTTCGCGTTGCTGAGCCTCCACGCGTAGTGCGCTCGGCGGTTCAGCGCAGTGCGGACAGCGTTGCCTTCGTCGCGTCGGCGATCAGGGCGTCGGCGGAGGGTGCCTTGGGGGCACCGCGGTCCGAGAGCACCGCGATGACGATGGGGGAGCGGCCCGCAGGCCAGACGACCGCGATGTCGTTGCGCGTGCCGTATCCGCCGCTGCCGGTCTTGTCACCGACCTTCCACCCGGAGGGGACCCCTGCCCGGACGTAGGGGCCGCCGGTGGTGTTCCCCTGCAGCCAGCCGGTGAGGAGTTGCCGTTGCTCGCTGGAAAGCGCGTTTCCGAGGACGAACTGGCGCAGGTCGGTGGCGAGGGCGCGGGGCGTGCTGGTGTCCCGGATGTCACCGGGGGTCGCTTCGTTGAGAGACGGCTCGGTGCGGTCGACGTGGGTGGCGGGGTCGCCCTGGCCGCGAAGTGCGACTTGCAGCTTGCCGGGTCCGCCGAGCTGCTCGAGGAGCAGATTGCCGGCTGTGTTGTCGCTGTACTGCAGGGCCGCCGCGATGAGATCGCGGAGCGTCATTCCTGTGCTGACGTGCTGGGCAGTGATCGGCGAGTATTCGACGAGATCTGCGGCACGGTAGGTGATCACGTGGTTGAGCTGGTCGTCCGTGGCGCGGACCAGCAGGATCCCGGCGGCGAGGGCCTTGTAGGTCGAGGCGTAGGCGAACCGCTCGTCTGAGCGGTATGCCACGGTACGTCCCGTTCCGGTGTCCAGTGCGTACACGCCGAGCCGGGCGTGGTAGCGGTGCTCGATACCGGCGAGGGTCTGTGTGATGGGGCCTTGCGACGCGGCGGTCGCGGAGGTGCTTGCGGCGGGTGCGGCGCTGCTGTGCCCGCCGCATCCGGTGAGGAGGGCGGAGATGAGCAGTGCGGACGTCGCGATCACGGCGGTTCGGTGCGTCGAAGAGAACATGGCCGTCAGCGTGCCTTCGCCGATCCATGCGGTCAAAGACGCAACCGTGGTTTTTCATGCTGTTTTCGCATAGTGTCTGATGCCGTGGATCTGGTTGGTGCCTGTCGGGTGTTCGTGCACGTGGGTGAGCGCGGCAGCTTCACGCAGGGCGCCGCGGCCGCCCGTGTGCCGCAGTCCGTGGCGAGCCGACGGATCGCGGCGCTTGAAGAGCACTTCGGGGAGCGGCTGTTCGACCGCTCGACGCGGCGCGCGGCGCTCACCGCGTTCGGCCGGGACATGCTTCCGCCCGCCAAGCGGCTCGTGGAGTTGGCGGAAGCGATGGAGTACGACGCCGAGCAGGCGAAGCTCCGGCCGATCGGTCTCGCGGTGCCCGAGACGTGCTCGGTCCGGCATCTGGCGGTGCTCGACGCGGCCGCTCGCGAAGAAGGCATCGTCCTCCACTTCCGCACCGCCGGCCCGGCGGAGCGGGCGGAAATGCTGCGCCGCGGTGAGGTCCGCATCGCCGTCGTCGCCGATCCACCGGACGACAGCGACTGGACGATACCGCTCGGCGTCGCATCCGCCGCGGGCGGCGTCGCCGAGCCACTGCATCTGGAGACCCTGCGGCCGG
This sequence comes from Streptomyces sp. NPDC020096, assembly GCA_040631425.1. GTDB lineage: Bacteria > Actinomycetota > Actinomycetes > Streptomycetales > Streptomycetaceae > Streptantibioticus_A. Next base: position 68,181 of record JBEYJY010000034.1, on the reverse strand, counting down.
GCAGAGCACGACGACCGTTCAGGCGCGTCTGGATCCAACCGGAGGACGACGTGTCCCACGTCCGGGACCGGCTGCAGCAGATCGGTCACCGTCTCGCGCTGGTACCCGCGCAGATCACGGTGGCCGCGTCGCTGGTGGCCGCCGCATCGGAGGCGCTACGGGTGGGCGACCTCCTCCTGTGCTCGGCGGCACAGGCGGACGAGCTGGGGCTGCACTGGCGGCGGCTCGCCGGAGCGCCCATCGCCCGCGGATACACGGTGTCCGCGGCCACCGCCGACGACGCGCAACGGCTGCCCGGCGGCCTCGGCGAGCATCTGGCCCGCGCCCTGGGGGCACCTGCGGCCGGCGAGGGGCGGGGATGAGCACCACACGGCTGATCGAGGGGCTCCGGCAAGTGCTCGCCGACGCGGGGCTGTCCGGCTCGTTCCTGGTGCGAGACCTGTCGACCGGCGAGGAGGTCGGCATCGACCCGGACGTCGAACTGCCTGTCGCGTCGCTGGCGAAGGTGCCGCTGGCCGTCGCCGTGCTGGACCGCATCCACCACGGACGCATCGACGGCGCCACGACGATCGAGGTGATGCCGAGGCAGAGCACCCCGGCGGGCCCGGTGGGGCTCGGCAGGTTCGCTCACCCGGCACACATCGCCGTCGACGACCTGCTCTACCTCGCCACCGCGATCAGCGACAACGCCGCCGCCGACGCGCTCTTCGACCTCGTTCCGCCCGCGGAAGTCAACCGGACCATGCGCGAAGCCGGGATCACCGGCATCACGGTCCGGCACCACATGGCCGACCTGGAAGAAACCCCGACCCGGCGATTCGCCCCCGCCGAGGCGCACCTCGTCCACTCGCTCGCCATCGGCTCACGGACGGCCCGACGAGGGCATCCGCTGCCGCAACTCGACGTCAGCCGTGCGAACTCAGGATCCGCGCGGGCCTTCGTGGACCTACTGCAAGCGCTGTGGCTCCCATCGCGCCTGCCGACCGAAGTCACCGCACAGGTACGTACGCTCATGGGCCACAACGTGCTGCGGCAACGCCTGGCACCCGACTTCAGCTCCGACGCCATGAAGTGGTCGTCGAAGACCGGCACCTTCCTCAACCTCCGGCACGAGGTGGGCGTGGTGGAACATGACGACGGCGCCGTCTTCGCCGTCGCCGCACTGACCGAATCCCAGGTCCCGGCCGTGAGCCAGCCGGCCGCGGAAGCCGTCATGGCCCAGGTCGCCCGCACGCTTCACGGTCGACTGCGCGCCACCTGAACACCTCCGGCAACCCTGTGGCTCCATCGTGGTGCATCGCGGGGATGCGTCGGTGTCGATTTCTTAAATGGGTCAACGAGCCGCGACGGAAACTGATGTGACGCAACGTTGGAGATGTTGAGCGTGATGGGCGGCCATTGAGCGCGGCTTCCAGGTCGAGTCGCGCGGGCAGGTCGGGGTGCGGGCTCTGATGGCTCGTGTGTCCTGGGTTCCTGTCGTCGCCATCGTTTCCCTGTCGAGTGCGCATCAAATGAGCGGCGGTGTGCCCGGATGCCCTCCTCTGCGGTATCGCCTATCTATTCCGAATAATTCGGGACCGCACTGGTTTATTGTTCAACTACATGGTGGTGCGTAACTTTGCCAGGGCCGAAGCAACGGCAGGTCCGCAGTTCGCAGCCATGGAGCGGCGGACAGCACAAGGAGGAAAGACCATGAAGAAGCTCATGCGGCGTATCGCGACCGCGAGCGTTTCTGCGGCACTCGCCGGAGGCGCTCTCCTCGCCTCCGGCGGCTCCGCAACCGCGGCCACTCTCCCGGATGGCGGACGCACCCCCGCCCGGGCCGTCGTGACCGCGGACACGAAGACCGTCAGCCTCCACGGCGGACGCCACCACCGTGGCAACAATGTGCCTGGCTACCGGTTCCATGGCCACAATGACCACGAACTCGGCAGCTGGCGCGGTGGCTATGTCCACACCGGCGCGTACCGGGGCGCGAAGGACCGCCTCGACCCCTGGGTAGAAGACCAGCTGCTGATGTTCGATCCCTGGATCGGGGATCAGTTGGCGATGTTCGTGCACCCCGGCAGCCTCGGTCATCGGTACTCCGTGAACGACTGGCACTGAAGCATCCACGAACACTCGGATCACTCGGCCAAGGGGCCCCGCCGCTGAGTGCGAGACCGGAAGCGCGTCCGGGGCAACGCCGACCCCGCGTCGGCAGCCTGCCGCAATTACCCCCAGTGCAGCGTTCGCTGCTGCAGTCACATGGCGGGATACGTCGACCACTAGAAAAGCGAAGAACCAGGCCATGGGAATTTTCGGGCGCAATCGCTCCCACAACACCGACGAAACGGGGATCGAACCGTGACCGCCCCGTCAAGTTCGCCATCGTCTACTACTCCTCGATCGGGTTCAGCGCCGAGATAGCCAGAGAGATCTCCGACGCCGCCGAGATGACCGGCGCCGAGGTCCGCCTGCTCAAGGCGGCCGAACTGGCACCGGAGTCCACCGCCGCCGCCAGCGCGGGTGTGCCCGAAGCGACGCCCGCGGACGTCGAATGGGCCGACGAGGTGATCTTCGGCACCCCACCCGCTTCGGGAACATCTCTTCTCAACTGAAGCAGTTCATCGACACACTTGGCGGCCTGGGGGCCCAAGGCAAGCTGGCCAGCAAGGTCTACAGCGGCTTCGTCACCACGGCCACCACCCACGGCGGTCAAGAGTCCACACTGCTGGCGCTGTACAACTCCATCCACCACTTCGGTGGCCTGATCGCCTCCCCCGGCTACACCGACGCGGTGAAGTTCGCTGACGGCAACCCGTACGGCGCCTCCCACGTCGATGCCCAGGGAAACAACCCGGTCGGCGACCAGACCCGCAACGCCGCCCGTCACCAGGCGGAGCGTGTCGTCCAGATCGCTGCCGCGCTGAAGAAGGGCCTCGCGGCCTGACCGCTCGAATCCGCGCTGCCCCCGTCGGGTCCCACAGTGCCCGACGAGAGCAGCGCCGGTCATTGCGGTTCACGCGTGCGCAGGTCAGGCAACGGACCCGCTTGCGGATGTCCGGCAGCGAGGGCCATCCGACACCGCATGCGCCCGCTGCGTGACTCCAACACGCAGCAGAACACAGCCTGGACGACGAATGACGACCGCCAGGCTGGTGCGAAGCCCTTCCCGGCGATGGGCGACCGCGCCCGGTCAGGGCGTGCCGCCCCGGCCGAGCCGCCGGCCGAGGAAGTCGCGGACATGGCTCACCACGTCCTCCAGATGGCTCTCCAGGAGGAAGTGCCCGCCGTCAAGAAGGTGGATCTCGGCATCGGGAAGATCGCCCCGGAACGCGCGGGCGCCGTCCGGCCCGAAGATCTCGTCGTTGCGCCCCCACACCGCGAGGAGCGGGACCTGACTCTTCCGCAGGTACTCGTGGAGCCGCGGGTAGAGCGGCAGGTTGGTGGCGTAGTCCCGGAACAGCGCGAGCTGGACGAGGTCGTTGCCCGGGCGCCCGACCAGGGCGGCGTCGTGGTGCCAGGTGTCGGGGCTGACGAGGGTGGGGTCGGGCACACCGTGGACGTACTGCCAGGTGATGGCGTCCATGCCCAGGGCCGGGCGCAGCGCCGCCTCGGCCTGGGGGCCCTGGTCCTTGGCGTAGGCCCAGATCGGTCGCCAGAAGTCCTCGACGAAGCCTTCCTCGTAGCCGTTGCCGTTCTGGGTGATGATCGCGGTCACCGCATCGGGAGTGCCGAGGGCGAGCCGCCAGCCGATCGGGGCGCCGTAGTCCTGGACGTAGAGCGCGTACCGGTCCACGCCGAGCTGCCCCAGCAGCCCGACGGTGAGCCGCGCCAGCGCGTCGAAGCTGTACGTGAACTCCTCGACACTCGGCGCATCCGACAGGCCGAAGCCCAGATGGTCGGGCGCGATCACGTGGTACCGGTCGGCGAGCGTCGGGATGAGATGGCGGAACATGAAGGAGCTGGTCGGGTATCCGTGGAGCAGGACCACGGCCGGGGCCTCGGCCGGACCGGCCTCGCGGTAGAAGAGTGCGTGGCCCTCCACAGTGGCGTACCGGTGGTGGACTGCCATGGGCGTGACCCCTGTGCACTGGACAGCGTCGGTCAGTCCACTCCAACGCCGGACGCCGGGCCTGTCAAACGGGGCCACGCTGCGCCCCGGCCCCCACGGTGCCGCCGAGGAACCGCGGTGCGTTCGACGGGGCGAGGCGAACGCCACGGATGCGACGGCGACCCGGGCAGCGGCCGGGCTGTCAGCGCGGCTGGTCTGGGCGGGGGCCGTGACGGACGGGCTCGGACAGCACGTGGCGCGGTTGGCCATCGAGGACCTGGCGGTGGGCCGCGCGAAAGTGCGTCCGCTGCAGCTGGAGGAGGCCGAACCGTCGCCAGCAGAGCGTGCGTTGTGGGACCTGTTGCGTGCGGCGCGTGGCCAGGTGCGGGTCCTGCGGCAATCGGCAGGGCGCTGAGGCCGAACGTGCAGGTGAGAGCGATCCACTCGGGCGTCTCAGTGAATCAGGCGACAGGCGGGCGGGGCTGCCGATGTGAGGGCCTTGCACTGCGGCACCATGAGCGACCGTCAGCGACGACGAACGCAGGACCACACTGGAAACGGCAGAAGTGCAGAAAGCCCATGAGCATCTCCGGACCCAAGCCCGATAGGGCGGGCGACAACGCTGGCGGCGACCCCACGGACCCCGCGGGTCCCACCGGCCGGCTGGCCACCTGGCTTGCCGGCACCTCGCTGGGCAAGGTGCCGCCTTCCGTGCGCGAGCGCGCCAAGCACCTGCTGCTCGACGGCATCGCCTGTGCCCTGGTCGGAGCCAGGCTCCCTGTCTCCCGCAAGGGCGTCGAGGGGGTCACCGCGCTGGACAACGCCGGGAGTGCCGCGCTGATCGGTTGGGGAGCCCGCACGACCAGCGCGCCGTCGGCGGCGATGCTCAACTCCAGCTTCATCCAGGGCTTCGAACTCGACGATTACCACCCGCTCGCCCCGTTGCACAGCAATGCGCTGGTCGTGCCGGCCATGCTCGCGGTGGTCCCGCACGTCGGTGAGGTGTCGGGGTCCCGCTTCCTGCTCGGCGCGATCCTCGGCTATGAGACGGGGCCACGGGTGGGCATGGCCCTGGGGGGCCTGGAGATGATCTCCCGCGGCTGGCATTCGGGGGTGGTCTTCGGTACCCACAGTGCCGCGGTGTCTGCTGGGACGCTCTATGGGCTGGACGCCGCCGGATTCGAGGACGCTTTGGGGATGGCTGCCACCCAATCGTGCGGCCTGATGTCGGCGCAGTTCGAGTCGATGGTCAAGCGGATGCAGCACGGCTTCGCCGCGCGCAACGGCCTGACCGCGGCCGCGCTCGCGGCGTCGGGCTACGTCGGTATCAAGCGGGTCTTCGAGCGTGAGTACGGCGGTTTCCTGTCCACTTTCGGAGAGGGGCACAGGCCCGACGCCGGGCAGATCACCGCGGGCCTGGGCGCGGTCTGGGAGACCGAGCGCATCGCGGTGAAGGCGTACGCCGCCATGGGCCTGCTGCACGCCGCCATCGACGCTGCCCTCCACCTGCGGTCGGAGCACAAGCTGACGGCCGACCAGGTCGAACGGATCGAGATCGACCTGCCGGAAGCCGCCTATGGACACGGAGGATGGCGGGCGGTCCGGCCGCTCGAGCCGATCGGCGCCCAGATGAACGTGGCCTACACGGTGGCGGTGGCGCTCATCGACGGGGACGTGCTCATCGACCAGTTCGCCGAGGAGCGGATCAACCGCGACGACGTGTGGAACCTGATCGACCGCACGGAAACACGCCACGAACAGGCGTACGACCGGCTCCCGGTCGATGAAAGGCTCACTACACGGTTGCGTCTGACCCTGAAAGACGGCGGGGTCTGCGAAGCGGTCGTCCGGCACCCCCGCGGCACCGGCGACCGCCTCCTGACCAACGCGGAGATCGTCGACAAGTACCGCAGCCTGACTCACTCCGTGGTCTCCCTGGGCCGCCAGGCCGCCATCGAGGGCGCCGTCCTCGGCCTCGAAGTCCTCGACGACATCTCCCAGCTGACCGCCCTGCTCACCCCCGCCGTGCGGCCCGCCCTGGACTGAGATCGTCCAGCGAGATCCGCTTCGGCGCATCAGCAGGGCTTGTGCGCTGGGCGCGGCTGGGCCCAGCGTCTCGCGCACAGTCCACCGAGACGAAGTGTCCGGCTTCTTCCTCTGCCTCACGCTGCTTGCCTCGGCGGACTCCTACGATCGGGCAGCACGGTGGCGGTGCCGGGGAGGCCAAGCTCGCCCGGTGGCGGGTCCGGCGGTCGACGGCGGCCTGGCCGTCATCGACCGCAGCGGGTTCGTCCTCGGTGAGCGCGATGGAGGCGAGCCTGCGTCGCAAGTTCGCCTTGGCTTCGAGGAGTTGGGCCCTGCTGGAGCCTGCGGCGGTCGGTCTGATCTTCTGCGCCCTCGCCCGTCGCGTCACCTCGGATACCGGCAGAGTGCTCGCGCCCATAACTTGTCATCCGCCGTCGCCATCCCGGGCCCCCGGGGAGCGGGCCCCTGGAAGGGGCCGACCCGCTTTCGCTGCGCTGCACAGCCGTGCCCCACCTCCTGCCGCTTTAGTGGGCGATACGTGAGCTGGATGCCTCTGCTGACCAGGTGTTTCAGCTTGGAGCGGATGCCCTCGGTGTTCTTCGGGACGATCGGCAGGTCGAGGGCCTGGCAGAGGTCTCGGGCCCGCATCGGGCGGCCGGTGTCGGTGAAGACGGTGAGGATCTGCGGTAGGCGGGGTGCTCGGGGACCTCGGGCGGCACGGGTGCCTCGGTGGCGGGCGGCTCGGGGAGGGCGAGGAGGGTCTTGCGGGTGGTCCGCAGGTTCTCGATCTCCGCGTCGAGTCCGTGGAGCCGTGTGGTCAGTTCCTCGATCCCGGCCCGGGCCTGCTCGGCCTGGGCCGTCAGTTCGAAGATCGACGTCGTCGTCGCCAACTCGGGGCTGGTCGATCCGCAGGAATTCGGCCAGATCACCGAAGAGAGGACGACCACGAGCTGGCGGGCGTCCTCGATGTGCCGTTGAGTTGAAGGACCGGGTCGGAGACGATCCGGCTGCTGGACCTCGGCGCCATTCACATCGTGACGTGCGGCTGGGCGGCGCGCTGTGGACGACGCTCGCGGACCCTGGGGGCAACGAGTTCGATCCGGTCGCCGGTTGACGCGGCCATGCGCCTCAAAGTCGTCGGCGGGCGAGTGCCGGGCCGTCACCGGCGACGGCCTGGCGTCGCGCGAAAGCGCGCGGGCCGCCACCGCTGGTTCTCCGCTCATTGAAGGAGCTGCAAATGTCTGTCATCGATCTCAAGGGTTTGACCGCGCTGGTGACCGGCGCGACCTCCGGTATCGGCCGAGCTACCTCGGTGACGCTGGCGCGTGCCGGTGCGGAGGTACTCGTACACGGTCGTGACGCCAGCCGAGGCGAGGCTGTGGTGAGGGAGATTGCCAGTGCGGGCGGCAAGGCCCGTTTCGTCTCCGGCGACCTTGCTGATGTCGCCAGCGTCCAGAGCGTCATCGAGCAGGCCGGCGACGTCGACATCCTCGTCAACAACGCGGGCTTCTCCTGGTTCGGCCCTACGGCCGACCTGCCCGTGGAGACCCTGGACGCGCTCTTGGCGGCCAACGTGCGCGCCCCCTACCTGCTGGTTGCCGCCTTCGCGCCGAAGATGGCCGCCAAGGGGTCGGGCAGCATCATCAGCATCGACAGCATGGCCGGCCGGGTCGGTTTGGCCGGTGGCGCGGCCTACAGCGCCACCAAGGCAAGCCTCTCCGCGCTGACACGCTCCTGGGCCGCCGAGTTCAGCCCCAGCGGCGTCCGCGTCAACGCCGTCGCCCCCGGTCCGGTTTACACCGACGGCGCCTCTGAGGACCGGATCGCCCAACTGGGCTCGACGACACTGATCAACCGCGCGGCCAGACCCGAGGAGATCGCCGAGACCATCGCCTTCCTCGCTTCCCCCCTTGCCAGCTACATCACCGGGGCCACGGTGCCCGTCGACGGCGGCCGCACCGCCGTGTAACCCGCACTCGACGCGCCGAACTCAAGGTCAGCGCCAGATGAGGAGGAAAAATGAGCGAGAACGTGGTGCTGGTCACTGGAGCCCTAGCCGGTATCGGACGGGCGACGGCGACCGCTTTCGCCCGCGACGGCGCGTCCGTCGTTGTCTCCGGGCGGCGCGACGAGGGGCCGGGCGCTGGCGAACTCTGGGGGCTGGGTGGCAGGGCCGAGTACATCCGGGCCGACGTCAGCATCGAGGACGACGTCCGTGCCCTGGTCGACGACACCGTCAAGATCTTCGGCAAGCGCGACGCGGCCTTCAACAATGTCGGCTAAAAGGAAGCCTCAGCACCCGGCTCTTCGCGGGAGTGAACGGTTCTACGGATGCTGTGGTAGGAGGGCTTGCTCGGTCCAGACCGTCTTCCCGTCAGCCGTGTAGCGGATGCCCCAGTTCTGCGAGAGCTGGGCGCAGATGAACAGGCCACGCCCGCCCTCGTCGACCGTCCGTGCGTGGCGCAGGCGCGGGGCGGAGGTGCTGGAGTCGTGTACCTCGCAGGTGAGGCTGCGGTCCTTGATGAGGCGCAGGTGCACCGGCGGTGCGCCGTACCGCAGGGCGTTGGTGACCAGCTCGCTGACGATCTCTTGCGTGGCGTAGGCGGTGTCCTCGTCCACGCCCCAGCCGGCAAGTTGGCGCCGGGCGTGGTGGCGCGCGACGGCGGGAGCGGTGGGCTCCTCGTCCAGCGGCCAGGTGGCGACGCGGTCGGCGGGGAAGGAGTGGGTCCGGGCGAGGAGGAGGACGGCGTCGCCGGGGAGGGCGTCGACGCGCAACCGGTAGAGGAGGTCATCACACAGGTCCTGCAGGGGTCGGTCGCGGTCGGCGTTGGCGAGCACGTGCCGGAGCAGCTGCGGGTCGCCCGTGCCGTCCTCGGGCTGTGCGGCGGACAGGAGCGGGGCGGTGTAGAGGGCGAGGACGTCTCCGTCGGCCAGGGTGACAGTGGTGGCGGCGAACGGGGGTCCTCCTCCGCCGCCGAGGGCAGCACCGGCGGTCAGGTCGACCACGTGGGTGGTGGAACCGGGGCCGGCGATGACGGGCGGCGGATGTCCGGCGGAGGCGATGGTGCACGTCCGGATGAACGGGTCGTAGACCGCACACAGGCATGTCGCGCTGAGGGGTTCCCTGCTCAGGGGGTCGCCCGGTGGCAGTGCCCTCCGTTCCTGCGCGAGACGTGCCGCCGTGCCGTCGAGCCGGGCGAGGAACTCGTCGGGTTCCAGGTCCAGTGCGGACAGCAACTGCATGGCGGTCCGCAGCTCACCCATGGTGGTGGCGGTGTGGATACCGTGGCCGGCGACCTCTCCGATCACCAGGGCCGTGCGGGCGCCGGGGAGGGCGATGGCGTTGGACCAGCCGCCCGCCCCCCGGTCGTCGGCCACATACAGGCCGGCGGTCTCGACCGCGGTCTGCGACGGAGGAGCCGGGGGCAGCAGGTGGCGCTGCAGGGTCGCGGCGATGGTGTGCTCGCGGGTGTAGCGGCGGGCGTTGTCGATGCTCAGGGCGGTGTGTGTGGCCAGTTCCAGGGTGAGGGCGACCTCGTTCTCGTCGAAATCGTCGGACCGCTGGGTGCGGTAGAGGCTCAGTAGTCCGAGCACCGTTCCGCGTAGCGTCAGCGGTGCGACGAGCAGGGCGCGTGCACCCGAGGCGCGGATCGCCTCGGCCCGTGCGGGATCGGCTGCCAGCCAGGGCGTGTCGGGACCCAGGGCAAGCGCGCGGGGCTTGAGGTCGGCCAGCGCCTGCGCGTACGGGGTCGGGAACGGCAGCGCGCGAATATCTCCCACCGGATACGCCTGGGTCTGCTGTTCACCGCCGCTGTGCCCGAAGGCGGCCCGGCGCAGCGGCACATCCCGTCCCAGGGGGCTCAGCGGCGGTTCCTCTCCGCGCACCACAGGCTCGACCACCTCCACCTCAGCGATGTCGGAGAACCCCGGGACCAGCGCGTCCACCAACTCTTGGCAGGTGGCCACCACGTCCAGGGTTCGGCCCACCCGCTCGCGTACGTCATACAGGGCCTGGACTCCTCGGCGTGCCTTTTCCTGACCCGTCACGTCGTGTGCGACGACCAACGCCCCCTGGGCGTCCCGGAGGGGACGCACCGAGACGGCCACGTGCGTGTGCTGAGGGTCGTTCTTCGGGTCCGTGCGCACAACGCGCTCCGCCCCCGGCGCACCACTCGCCAGGGCCTGGCGGAGCATCTGCTCCATATCCTCGGGAGCCGACGGAGACCATGCGTCGGTCAAGAGGCGTCCTTGTATCTGCCGAGCACTCGCACCGCACAGTGCCCTCGCTGCCGCATTGGCCGACACGATCCGCAACTCCTCGTCCACCACGAACAGGGCCCCCGGCGCGTGGGCGAACAGTGCGTCGAGCACCGCCGCCCTCATACCGGGCGGCATCCCGTTCGCCCGTGGCAGGAAGATGCCCCATGCGACCGAACCGTCCTGGCGCATCAGAGGCCGCACGCGCAGACCGCCACCCCCGGCAGGTCCACCCGCGAGATCACACAGGTCCTGCCCGCGGCCTGCCACATCGTCGCCATCAGGCGCCGGAAGAGAGCTGACCAGGTCGGTTGCCGGATGCCCGACCACCTCGCCCGCCGGGCGTCCCAGCAACTCCTCTGCCTGGTGACTCCACTGGACCACTACGCCCCTGCCGTCCACGATCATCAGCGGCGTATCACCGGCCACGGCAACCACCTCCACCTCCCAGCCTGCCCGGCGGCCACGGGCTTCGCCGCCGCAGATTCGTGTCGACGGGTTCTGGGAGCACTCCGTCGCCGGCCGCGCGGCCGCTCGCCTCCTACGGGCAGAGATCAAGAAATCAGTTGCGCTGGCCAGGCAGGACGGCGGGTCGGGCGGCGTCGGTCCAGCACGTGACGAACTTCTCGAACGGGTTGGGGACCTGGAACACCGACTACTGGGTCATCACGGAGCGGAACGGCACCGCGTACTACTTCGGGCGCAGCGAACTGCTGGGGTGGTCGTCGGGTAGGGCGACGACGAATGGGCGAGGACGTTCTCGCCGTGCCGTGGGAGGTCGTGGAGTACCTGGCCGCTCAGCTGGGCATCGAGGACACGTCGTGCGGGAAGTGCTACCCCGAGCTGCCGGTCGACGGTCTGCGACCCGCTGGTGATCCAAGAGTGGTTCGAATAACGGGGGCTTCAGCGACCGGAAGTGGCGCGCTGGGAGTTCCGAGGCTTCCTGTACGGGCGGGCGTGGACGCACGCCGAGGGGCTGGTGGCGCTGTTCAACCGCCTCCTGCGGTGCCCGGGCTCCGCCTTTGCTCAGGGCCCGGGTGTTCTGTGCCCATTGCCGGGGTCAGCCGGGTGGGTTGGTGGTGTCGCGCAGGAGGGCCAGCGCCGGGGCGCACATGCGGGCCTTAGACGTATTCCCGATGCGCTCAGGCAAGGCAACGGAAAAGACCGTACGATTTAGATACAAGCCCGTGATAACCCCAGGGCTGGCGGTTTCGTGCATTTGGCCATGAATGGCAACGAGAACAGGAAGTTCGACAAGCACGGCCTCACGCACGAGCGTTATGAGCGCCGCATCTGGCATTCGCGCCTCGCCGCGCCGGAATTGCCGTACCTTCCCCGCCCCTCGAATCAGCGAGGAGATCGGCATGCCTGCCACTCTCATCCCCACTACCCCGGTGCTGGAACCAGAAGCCGCGGCTTTCGCAAAAGCCACCGCGAAGCCCCCATTCTTCTACCAGATGCCCCCGGACGAAGGCCGCCGCACGGTCGACGAGGTCCAGTCCGGCGACATCGCCATGCCCGCGATCGACGAGGAGTGGACCACCGAACCCGGCGGCCCCACCGGCAGCGTCAAGACCCGCATCGTCCGCCCCAAGGGGGCCACCGGAACCCTTCCCGTCATCCTCTACATCCACGGTCTCGGCTGGGTCTTCGGTGACGCCCGCACCCACGACCGACTGGTGCGCGAACTGGCCGTCGGTACCGATGCGGCCGTCGTCTTCCCCGAGTACGACCGTTCCCCCGAGGTCCGCTACCCCGTCGCCATCGAGGAGAACTACACCGTCGCCCGCTGGATCGCGACCGACGGAGCCGCCCACGACCTCGACGCCGCCCGGCTGGTGGTAGCGGGCGGCTCCGCCGGCGGCAACATGGCCGCGGCGCTGACGCTCATGGCCAAGGAGCGCGGCGACGTCTCGCTGGTGCATCAGGTGCTCTTCTACCCCGTCACCGACGCCCACTTCGACACCGGCTCCTACCAGCAGTTCGCCGAGGGCTACTACCTCACCCGGGAAGGGATGAAGTGGTACTGGGACCAGTACACGACCGATGCCGCCCAGCGTGCCGAGATCACCGCTTCCCCACTGTGCGCATCCAAGGAGTAGCTCAAGGGGCTGCCACCGGCACTGGTCATCAGCGGCGAGGCCGACCCGTTGCGCGACGAGGGCGAGGCGTACGCGGCCAAGCTCCGCGCCGCCGGCGTCCCGGTCACCGCAGTGCGCATGGAGGGCATCATCCCCCATAGGTATGGCAAAACAGCGGGTCCGGGCTGGTATTCGCGTCCGGCCGCAGCCAGTTGCGGACATCGACCGCCAAGACCAGCCGTCCGTCCGCCGCCCGCGGCAGCGGCAGCCCGGCCAGCGCCCGGCGCAGACGTGCCACATCCAACCGCCCGCAGTTCAGCCCGCCGTACAACGCACCATGCCCTCGCCGGTGCTCAGGCGCCAGGGACAACTCGACCAACGTCTTCACCAGACCGTCCGCGCACAACAAGGCGTCGGCCAGTTCGAACAACGCGTCGCGCCGCCCGGTCAGGCAGGCGTAGAACTCCGTCAGGAAGTGTGACAGTTCGGCAAACGCATCCCGCGGGACACCCCGCTGCATCAGACTCATCGCTACGGCCTTCGTACTGATCAAGTGCCTCTGTGACGGAGCACAGAATCAGACGAAGGCCGCCCCCCATGTCCGGCAAACAGCCGAAACCCTCGGCAAGTTCGAGGCGACGTTCGACCGCTGACGATAAACGCCAAGCTAAGGCCCGGCGCCGGTGCGCGGCAGGCGATGTGGTGGAGGCCGCGGTCCTCGACAGCGCACTGCGCTGGGCGACGCTCGGCGTGCCGGTCCGCCAGGCCTGCGGGAACGAATTCCTGGCCGTGGTCTGCCGGATGTAGACCTGGTGCAACCCGAGTGGCGGGGCCGGGCCGGTTCGACTGGGGAACCGGCCCGGCCGCCGACCGAGTTGGGTGTCAGCCGTGGGTGACGCAGGCGTTGGCCTGGTTCGACCACAGGCCCTGGAGGTCGAAGGTGCCGGTGCTCAGCGGCACATAGGCGTCCAGGTTCTGGCACTCGTCGCCGATTTCACCGTTGCTGCCGTTCCAGCCGATACTCGGCCAGAAGTCGGTGACCGTCTCGGCGTACTCGTGGGTCTCGGTGGATTCGATGCCGGAGAGCATGCGACCGTCGGTGAAGGTGGTGCAGGCGCCCGCGCCGAGGTCTGGAATGTAGGGCAGGTTGGTGTAGGCCAGCGTGCCGTAGGAGCTGCTGGTCTTGTCGTGCCAGGCGCAGAACCCGCTGTTGGGGAAGTTGTCCGGGTGGGTGCCGGTGGCGGAGACGATCACATACTGGGCGTTGAGGTTGGGGGGCTGTGTGGTGTTGTTGAAGTGGCCTGCTGCCTTGGCCGCTTCGGCAGCGATCTGCGCGGCGGTCGCGCTGGAGGGGGCGGCGGCCGCGTTGTCGAACCACACGCCGGCCAGCGCCGCGCTCGTCGGATGCTTGATGTGTGTGCCGTTGCTGCCGCAGTTCGCGGTTCCCTTGGGTACGCCTTCGCAGTACTGGCTGAGGATGGTGCCCCAGGTGTCCTGGCTTCCGTACAGGCCCTTGAACATGCTCTGCAGATCAGGTGCCACGCCTGCCGGGTCAGAGGACCACTGCGAGCCCCAGAAGACCAGATAGACGGTGGGGTTGGGGGAGACCACGCCGCTGCTCGCGCTGGAGCGCACGGTGAGGGTGTTGGCGGACTTCGTGGCGACGGTCTGCGCGTGTATCGAGGGGTGCGGGGCCTTGAGACCGTAGTGGGTGCTTACCGAGGCTCTGGCGGTGCCCGACATGGGCTGAGCCTGTGCTCCGTTGGCGAGGGTGACGGCGCCGAGGGTGGCGAGGACGAGGGCGGCGGCAGCGCTGCGGGCCGCGGCATTGAGGGGGCGGAGACGCACGAGTTCCTCCCGACGTGGGGGTGAGTGGGGGGCGGGGTGCCGGGAGGTAATCAAGCAGCCCGATATGAAAATTGTCTAGTGCATGTCAGGTTTGCCTTTTGAAAATCTTGCCTGTGCTGATGGCTGGCAAGACGATTGGCGCGTATCGGCCGTGAGGCGCGGACGCATCGGCAGGTCACGGCGTCCCCGTCCGGCAATCGTCCGGTCCGCCTGCCGCCGGTACGTCGCTCATGGGAGGAAGCCTCAACTACCGCTTGCTGGCGGTGGGTACGAAGCGGAGCCGGGCCCTGAGCGGCGGCCGTGCGTCACGGAAAAGCCGTCAGCGCTTTGGCAGCCGTTGTAGTCGGGGCTGGCGGTGGAGTTCTTCACAGGCCCGTGGAACGCGGGCGACTTTGCGACGAGGGCGTCCTCGTCCGGCGCGGCATGCTCGTCGATGCCACCAAGCCAGTGCCCGCCGCTGCCGCTACGGGAGAAGAACGAGGTCAGGGCAATGCCGGTGTTCAGCAGGCCGTTGGGTCGGCTGCACGGAGAGAGACCTGCCGTGACAGGCACCTCGCCGTGCTGCCGACCCAACGTGTGGCTGTCCGGGTACTGCGGATTAGTCCACGCTACGAGCGTCACCCCCGCCCCTACCTGGTCTTCTTGGGCTTGCAGCTGCCCTTTGTTGCTACAAGCGGCTGTCCCGACTCACCACATGGGACGTTGTTAGTTGATGCAGCCGGGGACGGGGTTGGGGCTCGGAGTGCAGTTCGTGGGGGAATTGGCGGCGATGGTGGAGACGGTGTTCGTGACGGTGCCCGCGTTGTACACACCGCCCGGTGCGGTGACGGAGGTGTTTCGCGTGATGGCGCTGACGTTGAGATGGACGGTGCTGCCGACACCGTTGTAGAGGCCACCGGCTCGGTCTCCTGCCGTGTTGCCGCTGAGGGTGGTGGCGTTCAGGGTCAGAGCCCCAGTGAACTCGTTCCGGATGCCTCCTCCGTCGCCGCTTGTGGCGGAGTTGCCGGTGATGGTGGTGGCGTTGATGGTCATCGTCTCGGTGGCGTTGAAAGACCCGGTCCAAATTCCGCCGCCGCCAGGGTGGTTTGTCCCCGTGGGCACGCCAAGCGCGCGGTTGTTGGTGATGGTGCTGGCTGAGATGGTCATCGGCCCGCCATCGTGGTCGATCCCTCCGCCGGCGAAAGCGGAGGTGTTTCCGCTGATGACGGTGGCTGTGATGACGCCGGTGCCGTCGTCTTGGTCGTAGCCGCCTCCTCCTCCGCCGACCTCGGGTGTGCCCGCGGTGTTGTTGGTGAGTCTGGATGCGGACAGGGTGAGGCTTCCTCCGGGATTGTCGATGCCCCCGCCGGCGAGCGCGGCAGTGTTGCCGGTGATGGTGGTGGCCCGGATGGCGGCGGTGCCCCCGGCGTTGATCTCGATTCCCCCGCCGCGGTTAGCACTGTTGTCGCTGATGGTGACGGCGCAGATGGTGAGTGTGCCGCCGTTCTCGACGAGGATTCCTCCGCCGTCTCCTGTGGGGTTGCCGTTCTTGATGGTGACGACGCTCGCCGTGAGCTTGCCGCCGTTCGCGATGTCGAGGAGACGGAAGGCGTTCGTGGTGGTGGGGTCGCGCTGGATGGTGGCGCCATTGCCGATGATGGTGATGGGCGAGGTGATGGCCGGTGTGGCGTCTTCGCCGCTGAAGGCGGCGGTGTAGTCGTAGTCACAGCCGGGGGAGAGGAAGAGGGTGTCGCCGCCGTTGGCGTTGGCGTTGGTGATGGCGGTGTTGAGGTCTGCCGTGCTACAGCCTACGAAGGTTTGGGCGTGGGCAGCGGGGATGGTGGTGAGCCCGGCGATGACGGTGATGCCGGTGACGACACCGGCCGCGAGGGCGGTGCGGCGGGACAGCTTGATGCGGGAGTGACGCATGACAGGGGCTCCTGAGTGGACTTCCGGGGCCCCGTGATCGCCAGTTGTGCGTATCGACGTAGAGGGCTGCCCGGGATCGGCATGAGTGACTGATCCGTGTCCGTGAAGGGATGGGCGGCCCGTCTCGCGGATAGTCAGGAGTAACCCACCCCTGCGTCTTGCGCAGCAAGGGATCGACAGGATTTCACCTATTCGGACTATCGGGGTGCTGCCACCGGCTTCTCGGTAAGCAACATAAGCACTTGATCCCAACGGTCTCGCCGAGCCGAAGGTCGGGGCCCGGGGAACCTCTTTCACCTGGGCCACAGAAACGTGCCTACTGATTCCCAATGTGGTTTGGCAAGTCTGGGGAGTGACTCGCTGTGAACGGGTCAGCCTGGTGCGATGGGGAGGGGCGGCCGGGTGGTTCCGAAGGTGCGGCCGTCGCGTATGAGGGCCCACAGGACGTTCAGGCGTCGTCGTGCGAGGGCGATGATGGCCTGCTTGTGGCTCTCCTTCTCGGCTCGTTTTCGGTCGTAGAACGCTTTTGACGTGGGGCAGCACCGGGCGGCGACCTGGGCGGACATGTATCGGCATGCGGGTGGTCGCGAAACCGGCCCTCGATCCGGGCATCGGTCTCGGCGATCTCCTCATCGAGGGCCAACACTTCCCTCGCCAGCTTGGCCACCACCGCGGCAGCCAGCTTCTCCCCTGGAACGGCAGTGTGCTGGGCCTCAGCGGCCCGGACGGCGGTGGCCGCGACGAGCTGGTGGTTGCGGACCTTGCGGTTCTTCAACCAAGTCGAGAGGCGGTTCTTGCCAATGCGCCGCAGGGCGGCCGGAGCCTGGTAGCCCGTCAGTAGCACCAAAGACGCCTTGGACGTCTTGTAGTCGAAGGCCCGCTCCAGGGCAGGGAAGTACTCTGTTGGGCACCCCGGCGGGTCCCCGACAGATGGACTCGTCCGGCTTGACACCCCCGCGGCGCAGCAGCGCGTGAAGTTCCCTGTCGTCCGCACCTACGCAGGTGGTAGACCTCGGTCCCTGGTGGGCGATCTCGTCGAGTCGGGCACCCCCCCCCAAGCGGAACCTCACTACCGTCCCTGCGTCGCCACGCCCGCAGGCCGTCGGGGTGGTGTGAGCATCAGGGGCTTCGTCGATCGAGCCGGACGAACCTCGAACGTTCTGTTCGCCGGAGACGTGGTGTTCAACGGCGGAACTCCCTTCGTCCTCCAAGGATCGGTCGCCGGGGCCATCACCGTTCTGCAGAAGGTGATCGCCTCTCTGGAAGCTGAGGCCATCCTGCCCGGGCACGGCCCCGTGAGCGGTCCCGAACTGATCGGCGGTGTTTCTGGGTTGCCTGCAGTTCATCCAGGCCACCGCGCCCCGGACGGGCCGCAGGCCTCCGCCCGTTGGAGACCGCCCGGCAGGCCGACCTCGGCCCGTACGTGCGGCTGACGGACCCGGAGTGGATCGTCGGCAACCTCCACCGCGCCTACGCCGATTTCGATGGAGCCGCGCCCGGCGACCGCATCGACGTGACGGCGGCGCTGAGCGACATGGTCACCTACAACGGCGGTCGTCCCTTGTCCTGTTGTGCGTGATGCCCTCCATGACCGGACGGGCTCGGAGCACTGCGGAAGAGCTGGGCAGCGTCCTGCGTGGGCGGCTTCTGCGATGTCAGGGCGTTGGCTGGGTGAGGCCGTTGCGCAGTTCGTCGACCAGGGCGGGTAGGTCGTCGAGGGTGTCGGTGATGGCGTAGGTGTAGAAGTCCGGGCGAAGGATGGTGGCCGCGTGGCTGTATTCCTTCAGGAAGCTGTCGATGTCGCCAACCGTGTCCAGATCCGCGTCTTGTGCGGTATCGGGCCGCAGCTGGTCGGCCGGGATGGTGCGTATCAGGCGGGCGCCGATGGAGGTCAGGAAGGCGAGCTGGTCGGGGGAGAGACGGTGCCGGGGGTCGGCGGTTGCCGTGATGCGGAAGCCGGTGCCGACGATCTCGTCGAACAGTCCGGTACGGCCGTCCGGGGCACGGACCCGTCCCTGTGCAGCGAGGCATCCGGCAGGGCGTGCAGGCTGCCCGTCGGGGCCGCGGTGGAGCAGACCGGGGCCGAGGACGGGAGGCGGGAGCTTCGGTAGCGCAATCTCGGGGCGGGCGCCGGCGTCGAGCATGGCTCGGTCGCGGGCGGCGACGGCCTCGGGGTCGGTGGCGCAGATGATCTCGCCGAGGGCGATGGACAGGCCGATGGCGTGCTGTACGTGTGCGCTGCGTTCGCTGGTGTAGGTGTCCAGCAGGTCGGGGTGGGCGGCCCCGCGCAGGACGAGGTCGAGTTTCCAGGCGAGGTTCGCCGCGTCTCGCATGCCGGAGCACATGCCCTGCCCGGCGAACGGGGGCATCAGGTGGGCGGCGTCCCCGGCCAGCAGAACTCGGCCGTCGCGCCAGCGGTCGGCCCAGCGGGCCTGGAAGGTGTAGATGGCGTTGCGTTCGAAGGTGGCGTTGTCGGGGGTGAGGTTCCAGGGGGCCAGCAGCCGCCAGGCGGTCTCGGGCCGGTTGAGCTCCTCGATGGTCTCACCAGGCATGCGCATGAACTCCCACCGTCGCCGCCCGGGACCGCCGGAGACGACCGTGGTGGGCCGAGCCGGATCGCAGATCTGCAGGTTCACCGGTGGCCAGGGCTGCTGGGGTGTGACGTCCACGATCAGCCAGTCGTAACAGAAGCCCAGGTCGGTCACGGAGGTGCGCATGTGCTCTCGTACGAGGCTGTTGGCGCCGTCACAGCCGATGACGTAGGCGGCGCGCAGCACGTACCGCTCGTCGGAAGGGCCGCGGACGGTCACCTCGGCGTGCTCGCCGAGATCGCGCAGCTCGGTCGCCTCGTGGCCACGGCGCACGTTCACCCGGTCCACTTCCCGGACCCGGTCGTCCAGGGCCTGCTCCAGGTCGGGCTGGTGGAAGTTGTTGGACAGGGGCCAGCCCGATGGGCCCGGCCGCTGCCGGTCGAAGCGCAGTATGGTCTGGCCTGCGGCGTTGCGCCACTCGTAGTCGGGTGCGCGCTCGCTTATAGCCCCGATCTGTTTGGTGAGTCCGGCGGAGGCGAGGATCCGGGCGACCTCGTCGTCGAAGTGCACAGCGCGGGGCCGCTTGTAGGGCTCCGGATGGCGTTCGACGACGCCTACCCGCCAGCCCTTGCTGCCCAGCACAATCGCCGTCAACTGTCCTACGGGTCCGTAGCCGACGATCACCACGTCGTAGTCGAGCCCGTTCTCCTTGGCTGCGGATCGACCGGTCTCACGACGTATGGCAGGGGACATCGTAGGCTCCTTGTGTCACGCCGTAACGACATGGCATGTGGCGTCGATGGGTGCCGCATCGGGTTCGGACTTGTCTCCTACGGACTCGAAGGGCGTGTCAGTCCGGCTCGATCGACCGCGGCCAACGCAAGTACTCCCCCCATACGTGCGGCGGGTAAAGGCAGGAGCTGTCGCGGGTCACCGGCTGTACTGGATACAGCCTGAGGCGGAAGCCGGTCACAACCCCGAAAGAACCCCGGCCCCGCTCCCCGCGCGGCCCACAACAGTTCCGGATGGCACTTCTCGTCCGCGTGCACCAGCTCGGCGTCCGCCGTCTCCTCGACGTCGGCGGAAACCTCCCTCTGCCGGGAGACGTGCAGCAACAGGATTCCATCGCGCAGGTGCGACCCGGCCCAAGTACGGCCGCCCGATCGCACCGCCATTTCCGGGCCCTCACCACGGGCAAGCCGCACAGCCGCCATCACATCGTCCGTGCTGTTCGCCCGGGCGATCACCGCCGGAAAGCGGTCCAGCGTGCCCGCATGCCGGGAGGCCCCCCGTCGGGCTGCCTCGTACTCATTATCGCCTCGCCAGAGCACCTGCCCTTCGAGACGGTCGGACATGGCATGCTCCTCGCGAGCAGTCACACACGGCAGGATCCGTCCCGTTCGAATCTACCCGCGAACCGCCAGGTCCGCCTGACGGGACGGCCGTACCTGGCCAGGGCCGAAAACGTGAAAAGAGCGCACGAAGTCAGGGGACGTCCGTGGCCACTTGGCGTGCCTCGCTGGGGTGGCAGCGGTAGCAGTGTGGTGATGCCGAACACGGCGGCTGAGGATGGCTTCTCCCTCGTCCCCTCGCTCACCGCGCTCGCAGGCTTCCTGGCGGGTGCCGTGGCCACGGGGCGCTTTCACCTTGCGGTGCCCGCAGGACGTCGCCGAATTCTGGGCGCGCTCGGCGCCGAGGCGGTGCTGCTGCGCGGGTACGGCGCCGGGTGGGCGCTGCTGGTCACCGTCGGATGCGTGGCGCTGACGGGTATCGGGTATGCGGTTGCGGAACGTCTGCGGCATTCGGCACGCCCGAAAGCGGATCGCCGCTAGCGGCAACTCAACTTCGCCCAGTCCGAGTTTCAGGTCGCCTTGGAACGCGAGAGGGACAACGACTTCACCCACCGCGTGCTCGCCAGAGCTGTGCAACGCTTCGGACGCGCCGACGTCCTGTGCAACTGTCACAGGCGCCGGTCAGCGCCTGAACCCGCAGGCTGCCACCAGACGCCCAAGGGCTAGAGGCCCCCGCATCCTCGACCAACCACTGCGTGATGCCCGTCGAACGGCCCAGCCACTGCCGAGGAGATGCGTGTCGCTCAGCGCCCCCGCACTCAGGACGCGGGAGCATCAGCGTGCCAGCGTCGGGCGCGTGAGGTTGTACCGCGCCTACCTGCCAGCCCGTACGTCGGCACGATCCGCTGACATCCTCCATGAAGCTCGCACGGGAAAGGGACCCCGGTGTTCAACGCACTCAACTACATCGGTTTCACTTCCCCCAACGCACAGGAATGGTCCACCTTCGGCCCCGGAATTCTGGGCCTGGAGCTGGCTGGCACCCATTCCGACGGCACCGTCAAGCTCCGTATGGACGACGCGGCGCACCGCATCGCCATCCACCCGGGCGAGTCTGACGACCTGTCCTATCTCGGCTGGGGGGTGTCCGACCCCGCCGACCTGCCCACGGTAGCCGCGCTGCTGACCGCCGCCGGGATCAAGGTCAACGAGGGCGACGCCCAGCTGGCCGAAGACCGTGCGGTCCTCGAACTCCTTTGGTTCAAGGACCCGTTCGGGGTTCGCAACGAAGTCTCCTGGGGGCAGCTCACCCGTCCGGCCTCTTTCCGTCCCGGCCGGGCGCTGTCCGGTTTCGTCACCCAGGAGATGGGGTTGGGCCACGCGGCCGTCATCGTGCCGGATCTGAAGGCCGCGGATGCCTTCTACCGCAAGGTGTTGGGCTTCCAGCTCTCGGACCAGGTCAACGCCCATGGCGTGCGGATCCGTTTCTACCACTGCAACAGCCGCCACCATTCCCTGGCGCTGGTCGAGATTCCCGGCCTGGTGGGATTCCACCACCTGATGCTCGAGACCCGCTCCATCGACGACGTGGGACGCGTCCACGACCTCGCCCGGCAGACGGGCATCGACATCACCATGGGGTTCGGCCGCCACGTCAACGACCTGATGACCTCCTTCTACCTGCGCACTCCGTCCAGCTTCGAGATCGAGTACGGCTACGGCGGCCTGGTCCTGGACCGTGGAGACGAGTCGGAGCTGCGCTCCTACACCTCCTTCAGCATCTGGGGACACCACTTCACCAACGGCGCCCCTGCACCGCCCCGCATCGCCCGCCCCTTCGAGGAGACCGCCTGCTGACCTGGGCGACACAGGCTCCGATGACGTCTGCGACCTTGCGCTGGTGCTTCTCGGCCGAGTGCTGGTTGCTCAGCTGCGTACCTTCCGACGACTGGCTCCGCGTGTTCCATCGGGTACTTCAGCTTCCACACGCCGACCCCGAGCGCTTACCGCTGCCAAACAAGGAGTGGGGCCGGTGACCATGTGGTCCCCGGCCCCACCCTGCTGTGGGGCTTGTTGGGGCTGTAAAGGTTGGCGGACCAGTCGGTTGAGCCGCCTCAAGGAGCGGACGTGCGGCAGGTGTCTTTGTGTTGCGTGTCCGATGACCAGGGGGCGCATCATCTCGATGGCCCCGCCGGAGTTGAGGCCGTCCTCGTGTGTGGCCATGTGGCAGTGCCGCGTCACCGAACATGGGGTTGCCGGGCGTGGGCTCCGCGGCTGGGACGGTGCGCAGCCGGGCGTGCCGAAGTTTGAGGCGTAACGCTTCCCTGTTGTCGGATCGGTGCTCGTCGGCGAGGACGGCACCCTGCGGGGCGTGCTGACCGATCGTGACGTCGTGGTGCGGGCGGTCGCCACCGGCCTGCCGACGGACACCACCACCGTCGCCGAACTGATGTCCGCCCACCCGGTGACCGTGGACGTCACCGACAGCGTCGACGCCGCCTACCGTGCCTTGCGCACATCAGTGGCGCGCCGCCTGCCCGTTGCGGACGGTCACCGGCTGGTCGGCGTACTGACCGTCGACTACCTGTTCCTCGACGCCTTCCAACGCTTCGCGGACCTACTGGGACCGGTCTCCTGGAGCACGCTCCACGAGCCACCGGCGTCTCACCCCACCGTCCAGGCCTGAGCCACCTGACGCTCAGCGAGCCCGACCGCGGACGATGACGACGGGGCAGGGAGCGTGCTAGGGGCAGTGTTGGCCGACGGAGCCCAGGAGCGCCTCGGTGAACCAGCCGTGGCCGCGGTTCCCCACGACCAAGAGCGACGCGCCCTCGGCGGCGCGGAGCAGTACGTTCGACGGGTTGCCGTGCTCCACGTTGGTGTGGATCTCAACCGGCGGCTCAGGCCCCACAGCCTCCTTGATCGCCGTCCGCCAGGATGTTCTCGGCGATTCCCTCCATGTCGAGTGCCTCAGCGTTCGGCGGTAGCGAACCGAACGAGGCGTAGGACAGCGGAAAGTCCCAGACGATCACCGCCTCCACCACGGCATAACTCAGCTCGGCCTGTCGTACGGCCCACCGCAGGGCCTCCTTGGACGAGGCCGAACCGTCCACCCCGACGACGATCCGGGCGGTTTCGGCATGGCTGTTCGATATGACTGCCTCCGCTGCTCACCGATGCTATAGCTGACGCCGCATCGTCCATGGCAGGACGAACCACAGACCAGCGAACAGCGCGGTGGTGACGGCGGTGATCGTGATGGCTCTGCCCCGGCCGAGGACGACATCCATCAGCAGGAGGACGGCGCCGTTGAGCGCCAGCGCCAGGGCGGCCAAGCCGATCAGGGCGAGGCGAGCGGAAAGGGCGACGATGCGGGGCTTCGCACCGCGGTGGAACAGTCCGCGGTGCAGGGCCACCGGGGCGGCTAGGACGGCGGAGGCGATGACGGTGAACAACAGCGTGGCGACGTAGGTCGCGACCTGGAAGTCGTTGAGCTGCGGAAAGCGGCTGGTGAAGGCCAGGCCGAGCAGGAAGGCGAAGACGATCTGCACACCGGTTTGAACAACGCGGAGTTCCTGAAGAAGCTCCACCAGGTTGCGGTCGGCGCGTTCCTCCGGTGTCTCCTGGCGCGGCGTCTGCGGATCCGGCCCCGGCTGCATGTGCATGGATCTCACTGTCCGTCCGACCACGGAGGTTCGCGAGCACCGGCGAGGCGTGTGTCTTGGGGCCCGGCCTTGGCCCATTGGGCCGAACCTCCCCCCGCAAAGGCCGTTGCGCCCAAGCCACCCGGCCCGCGGGCTGACAGTCTGCCGGGTGAGTCCCACCGTGGTTCCGTGGTTCACCGAGAGGCGGAGTATGTCCCTTCCCCTGGCCGTGGGCACCGCTGGTTCGGACGCCGCGCTTCGTGCAGTGGACTGGGCCGCCGATGAAGCGGACCTCCGTGGGGCGCCGCTTCGCATCGTGTACGCGTCATTGTTGGCGCACGACGAAAAGGTCGTGCCGTCCGCGCGTGCCGCTCGCGCCTCAGGAGCGGTGCTTGCAGAGCACATCGTGGGCTCCGCCGGCGAACGTTGCGAGGGGTGCCAGCCCGACGTGACCGTATCGACCGAAATCCTCACCGAGGACCCCGCGGAAGGGCTACTCGGCCAGGGGCGCAATGTCCTCGCGATCGTCGTGGGCAGCCGTGGACGCGGTGAACTCGCGGCACTGCTGCTGGGCTCGGTCGGCCTGTTCGTCGCGGCCCGCGCCCAGTGTCCGGCGATCGTCGTACGGGGTGACGAAGCGAAGCCGGACAGCGGCGATCGCTGGGTCGCGCTCGGTGTCGGCGATCGGGGCACCGGGCCAGCGGCCGTGGACTTCGCCTTCACGGAAGCGGCGCTGCGAGGCGCCGGAGTAGCCGTCGTCCAGGCGTGGCGACCCCGGTGCCGACAACCGATACGGGGCAGTTGGACGATGCCGGACAGTCCGCGCAACGCGAGGCCGAAGAGGGGTGGACGATGCGCTGCGCGCCGCCACGACCCAGCACCACGAGGTCCGGGTACGTCGCGAGGTCGTCGAGGACACGCCCGCAAGTCGCTGCTGGACGCCGCCCGCTCCGCCGAACTGCTCGTGGCGGGCGCCAGACGCTGCTCGGGTGCCTTCGGTCTGCAACTCGGCCCGGTGAACCACACGATGCCGCATTACGCGCCCTGTCCGGTCGCCGTCGTTCCGCACGAGTAGTGGCCGAAAGGAGGCGCAGCTGTATGACCGGCCCAAACCCCAGCCTGGGCTCCACTTTCCTTCGCGGGATCCCGGCAGCCAAACAGAAGACCCTGATGGAGCTGAGCCACGAGGTGACCTTCGCTGCTGGCCATCGCATCTTCCACGAGGGCGGCAGAGCCGACCGCTTCTGGGTGTTGCGCTCCGGCAGGGTCGCGCTCGACCTCCATGTCCCGGGGCGTCGGTCAGCCGATGTGGAGCTGCTGGAGTCGGAGGACCTGCTGGGCTGGTCCTGGCTGTTCCCGCCTTACGTGTGGCATCTGGGCGCGAGAGCACTGACCGTGGTACGCGCCGACGAGTTCGACGCCGAGGCGGTACGCGCCCTGTGTGCGGGGGACCCGGAGCTGGGGCGGGCGGTCGCGATGGGTGTGGCGGCCGTCGTTGGCCATCGCCTGATGGCGGCCCGCACCCGACTGCTGGACCTCTACGCGCCGTACGGCAGCGGCGAGCGCGGATGACCAGCCGTGCGGGCACCCGGAAAGTCAACGCGCCTGTATCCGACGGCCGGTGCGACGCTGCGGGACTATGCGCATCCACAGCTCGCGTTCACCCCCGGCCAGGAAGTGGTGTGCGCCTCCGTCAGTCGTCGCGCGGTGTCCGCGTCCGCGACCCGGTAGATCCGCCCGACGACCAGCACGCTCCAGCCCTGACTGAGCGCATCGTCGATCCGGTCCACCTCGAAGGCCACGTAGGTCCCGTCAGCGGCCGCCAGGCTGTCGTCGTACGTGGTACGGAAGGCGACCATGTCGTCGGCCATCGTGTAGTTGACCGGCATGATGACCAACCCGTCGGCGGTGTTCAAGGCCACTGTGCCCACCCCGTGCGTGGAGAGCCGGGCGCGGCACTCCTGCTGGTCCATCTCCACCAGATCGGGGTGGTAGGCCGCCTTGCCTAGGCCGGGCGGCAGGTCGGCAAGACTGCCCAACAGCACACCCATGCTGGTGTTCAAGGCCGCAGCCAGATCGAGCAGCCCCCCGACGTCGGGAGTCACCGAGTGTTCCTCCACGTACTGGGTGTCTCCGGGCGCCATGGGCCCAGCGGTTGCTCCGCCATGCGCAGCCGTCGTCACGTCCACCGTGGACCAGCCGCCACCGACGCGCCCGGGTCGGCGGCCCATGGGCGAGGGCACTTCGTCCCATGCGGGGCGGGAGGGTGGAATCGGGCACTTGTGGTGAGGGACATCTGCCCTGGTGAGCGCTCGGGCCCGCGTCTGGCGTCCATGTGAGGAGACGGGGATCATGCGGCATCGAAACGTCAGCGATCTCATGACGACCTCGGTCATCACCGTAAGGCGGGACACGACGTTCAAGGAGATCGCCGGACTGCTCGCGGAGCATGACATCACGGCCGTTCCCGTGGTGGACGACAACGACTGCCCGGTGGGCATGGTCTCCGAGGCGGACCTGCTGCGCAAACAGGCCGGGCAGCCCGCCCCGGCAGGGCTGCTGCCGGAGGCGTTCCAACGCTCCGAACCCGGCACGAGTGAGTGGCACGCGCAGACCTGGCGAAGGCCGCTGCCACCTCGGCGGAGTGGCTGATGACCAGCCCCGCGGTGACCGCGCACTCCGAGTGGACAGTGGTGGAGGCGGCCCGGGTGATGGAGCAGCACAAGGTCAAGCGGCTACCTGTGGTCAACGAGGCAGGGCAGCTGGTCGGCCTGGTCAGCCGGGGTGACCTGCTGCGTGTCTTCCCACGCCGCGACCGGGCCATCCGGGAAGAGATCATGGACGACGTCCTCGTCGGGACCCTGCGGCTGGCGCCGACCGACGTCACCGTCAACGTCGTCGACGGGCAGGTGACCTTGACCGGTACCGTCGAGCGCCGGACCGTGAGCCAGGCAATGCGCCCGTCTTCTCGGCCGTGTAGCGCAAAGGCGCGGGACGTTGTCCGGACACAACCACATGGTGCGCGGCTGCGCGTGGTAGCCGGGCAGTGGCGCCGTGGCTGCTCCGCCGCGGATCACGATGACAACTTCTGGTCTGCCACGGTGGTTGTGCCTTTGATGGCCATTGGATGTGTCGCTTGATGATGTCGACATCGCCTGCTATCCGGCGAGAGCACGGGGCTTGGTGTGGAGCGGAGGGTGAAGTCGCCGTGAGGAGGGCGCACACGTCTGCCGCGGCCGCTCCCGAGGAGGCCCGTGCCCTTGCTTCCGCGCGCCATGCTTCCTGCACATCTTGCCGCCCGTAGCGTGGAACCCATCAAGGCGTTGAGGAGGCGCGTCTGTGCCTGGCAAGAAGCACACCACAAGGAGCGGGACGCCAAACGGCCAGCCGGGAGAGCGACTGCCCCGGGCGGTGTATGAGCGGGAGCTGTTTCGCCTTCAGACGGAGCTCGTCAAGTTGCAGGAATGGGTACGGGTCGACGGGGTTCGGCTCGTCGTTGTCTTCGAAGGGCGTGACGCGGCCGGAAAGGGCGGTGTGATCAAGCGGGTCAGTGAGCGGCTGAACCCGCGCGTCACCCGCATCGTGGCGTTGCCCGCACCGACGGAGCGCGAACGCGGTCAGTGGTACTTCCAGCGCTACGTCCAACAGCTCCCGACGGCGGGCGAGATCGTGCTGTTCGACCGTAGCTGGTACAACCGCGCCGGGGTCGAGCACGTCATGGGTTTCTGTACCGCTGAGGAGTACGAGCGCTTTCTGCACCAGTGTCCAGTCTTCGAACGGATGCTGGTACAGGACGGCATCCTGCTGCGCAAGTACTGGTTCTCCGTCAGCGACGCCGTACAGGAACAGCGGTTGCGCAACAGGCTTGAGGACCCCGTCCGCCGGTGGAAGCTCTCCGCGCTGGACCTGGAATCCATCACGCAGTGGGAAGCGTATTCCCGCGCCAAGGACGAGATGTTCGCACACACGGACATCCCCGAGGCACCCTGGTACGTCGTGGAAAGCGACGACAAGCGCAGCGCCCGAATCAACATGATCGCCCATCTGCTGGCATCGGTGCCCTACCGGGAAGTCGAGCCAGAGCCACTGCGCCTGCCAGTCCGACCACCGGCAACCGGCTATCAGCGGCCACCGCGTGACCAGCAGAAGTACGTACCCGACCACGCTGCTGTGCTTATGAACGACGACGGAGGCGACGGATAGCGCCGCTGGCGCCGTCAATGATGCCGGTCTGAGCCAATTGCCCGTCGATGACGAGGGGTTTGGCACCTCCACGATCGCCCTGATGAGCCGCCATGAGGAGCGCGTCCGCATGCGGCGCCCGCCTGTCCTGGGACGGTCGACTCCCCGCCTCTGTAGCCCTGTTGGTCAGCGCAGTCCGCAACCTTGCCAGCGGCCTCGGCGTTGAGGCGAACCGCAGAGCTCCACCAGTGCGTGGTGACTTCGACCTCGGCACCATGGGGGGCCAACTCCTTGCGGGCGTGCTCGGCGCGCTCCATATCCAGAGCTGTCGGCGACGTGTGGTCTTGGCCGGGCTGGTGTTCAGGGGCTGCTCCTGCAACTGGCGTACTCAGCCGCGCGAGTGCCTGGAGATCGGGCGGCGCTATGTCCAGAGGCCTGCCGTAGCGGCGGATGTATCCGACTGACGGCACGATTCCCGAGGCTAGGTGGCAGGCGGTCGACGTCTGCGC
Source organism: Streptomyces sp. NPDC020096 (assembly GCA_040631425.1). Taxonomy (GTDB): domain Bacteria; phylum Actinomycetota; class Actinomycetes; order Streptomycetales; family Streptomycetaceae; genus Streptantibioticus_A. The sequence continues at coordinate 39,868 of JBEYJY010000034.1, read as the reverse complement.
CTGTGGTAGGCGCTGCCGACCTCGTACTGCGTTCGTGGCAGGTCAAGAGTCTGCGGGCGCACGACGACAGCCTCGGGGCGAGACGGCACGGTGGACAGTGCCGCAAGCGGCGATATGAGCACTACCTGTCGAGGAGCCTGGAGCAGCCGTGGACCCCGCAGCACACAGCGAAGCCGACGGCGGGGACGCCATCCGGTCCGCCGTGCGCTATCGGCTACGCAAGACAGTGATCGATGTTGTGCCAGCGCGATTGCGAGTTCCGCACCAACACGAGAGAGGGAATACGTTGTCAGAGCGGGAAACAATAGAGGCTGACTACCTGATCGTCGGGGCTGGAGCCATGGGCATGGCCTTCGCCGACACTCTGGTGGCCGAGACGGACGCGACCGTGGCCATCGTCGATCGCTACGGTCGGCCCGGTGGCCACTGGACGGTCGCTTACCCGTACGTGCGCCTGCATCAGCCTTCGGCGTTCTACGGCGTCAATTCTCGTGAACTGGGAACAGGCGAAGTGGACCAGCATGGCTGGAACGCGGGGCTTCACGAGCTGGCGTCGGCCGATGAGATCCTCACTTATTTCGACCGGGTGATGCGCAAAACCCTCTTGTCCACCGGTCGTGTCTCGTACTTCCCCATGTCCCATTACGATGGCGCGGATCCGGCGCGACCGGATGTCCAGCGGTGTCACTCCGTCGTCACCGGTTGCGAGTTCGACATACGCGTACGTCGGCGGACCGTGGACGCCACCTACATGAACGTAACGGTTCCCGCGATGTGCCCGCCGAAGTATGAGGTGGGTTCCGGGGTCCGGCTGATCACTCCGAACCAGTTGCCAGCCCTGGATCATTCGGCGTCGCACTACACCGTGGTGGGAGCGGGAAAGACGGGCATCGACGCGTGCCTTTGGCTTCTGCAGCATGGCGTCGATCCGTCTCGCATCACCTGGATCATGCCGCGCGACGCGTGGCTGCTCGACCGTGCTCAGATCCAGCCCGGACCGGAGTTCGCGGCGACCAACGCCGAGTCGCTCAACGCTCGGATTCGAGCGGTGCTCGAATCCCACACGGTCGAGGAGCTTTTTCCGCGGTTGGAAGCCATTGGCCTCCTGCTTCGGCTGTCTTCCGACGTCACTCCGACGGCATTTCGCTGCGCGACCGTCACCCAGGCCGAACTCGAACAGCTCCGGCGGATCCCCGACATCGTCCGCAACGGCAGGGTCCGGCGCATCGGCGTCAGCACGGTAGAACTCGACGGGGTGACCGTCCCCGCCCGGCCCGGAACCCTCTACATCGACTGCACCGCGGATGGCCTTGAGGCGCGGCCGGCGGTGCCGATGTTCCGTGGTCCCCACATCACGTTGCAGGCGCTCGTCCCGTGCCAGCAGGTGTTCAGCGCCGCATTCGCCGCTCACATTGAGGCAGCATACGAGGACGAAGCCCAGAAGAACCGGATATGCGTCGCCTCGCCTCACCCCAACACCGCCCTGGACTGTCTACGCACCATGGTGCACAGCGATGACCTGCTCCTGCGGTGGTCTGCGGTCCCCGGGCTCCTCGAATGGTGCGACGCATCGCGTCTCACAAAACACTCGATCGGCTCGCTCCCTGACGTACAGCGGACCGCGCTCTTCGAGGGCCTGCACGCCGAGAAGACACAGCTGCAGGAACTGCTGGCACACGAAGGCCAGACCGTGGTAGCGAACTGACAACCGTCACCGGACGGCCTGTGCGCTGTAGTTGAAGATCTGACGCAGGCGGGTGCGTCCCGTGCGGTCCGACCTCGACCGGGTGTGGTCTCTGGTCGAGGTCGGGCCTCGGTGGGCGAGGAAGGGGGCGTGCCTCGTTGGTATGTCCTGGGTGCGGGAGGATTCCGTGGTGATCCGTTCGATGCGGGAGGCCGGCGCGACGGCCAGGTCGACGTCAGGGAGGAAGAGGCCCGCCGCCACGTCACCGAAGAACGCCTCCGTATCGCCCGGGAACTGCACGATGTCGTCGCTCACCACATCACCCTGGTCAACGCCCAGGCGGGCGTCGTCCACCACCTGATGCGCACCGACCCCGAGCACGCCTACCAGGCCCTCGAACGGATCCGGGACACCAGCCGGGCGGCACTGGACGAGCTACGCGCCACCGTGGGACTGCTCCGCTCTAGCGACGCCCCGGCCTTGCCCCGCGAGGGAAGAAGTGCAGGTGAACCGCCCTTGGTCACCGGTGGGAGTGCGCCTGCAACGAGCACATCTGGCCCGCAAGGCGTATACGTGAAGCCATTGGAAGTACGAACATGGTGCGGTAAGGCAAACCGTGCGGTGGCTTCGTTCCTTCCCGGTCGCGAGCGCGGCCCGGCAGCGGGAGATGCACTGTGAAAGTCCTGCGGCCCACGCTGGCGAAGGTGCCATGGATACTCGCGGCGCTGGCCCTCGTGGCTGGCGTCCTGCTGGACCTTTTCGCGCCCCAGCCGTACACGGGACTCCCGCTGCTGGCCGCCGCACCGCTCGTCGCGGGCGCCACGCTCTCCTTCCGCTCCGCGCTCGCCGTCGCGTGTGTCACGTGCGTGGTCTCGGTGGCGGTGGATATCGAGCGCGGACGTCCGGCGACGCCATTGCTTGTCGATCTGGCCGTGGTCGGCTTGATCGGCGTGCTGGCTCTCGCGGTCAATCGGCTCATTGTGCGGCAAGGGCGCGATCTGGCGCTGGCCAGGGATGTCGCGGAGGCAGTCCAGCGGGCGGTGCTCCCGGACCCGCCGGGGGAGGTCGGGCCGCTGGCCGTGGCTGCGGGGTATACGGCGGCGCAGGCCGAGGCGCGGATCGGCGGTGATCTCTTCGCGGTGCAGGAGACGCCGTTCGGGGTGCGGATGATCATCGGGGATGTGCGAGGCAAAGGTATGGCGGCTGTCGCCGCCGTGTCGGTCGCGATCGGAGCGTTCCGTCAGGAGGCCGAGTACGCGCCCACCTTGGTCACGCTGGGACAGCGGATGGACGAGGCGCTGGCCAGGGCAGCGGCTCGGAGCGGCCCGGTGATCTCCGCGGAGGGCTTCACCACCGCTGTGCTGGCCGAGGTCTCTGCCGACGGCGAGGTGCTGAGCCTGGTGAACCGCGGGCATCCGCCCCCGTACCTGGTTCACGACGGGCAGTTCGTACGGCTCGACCCGACCGCCCCACAGCTGCCCCTTGGGGTGGGGCTGGGCGATATCACTCCTGCCGGTTCCGTGCCTGTCGATGTGGTGCGGCTGCCCCCGGGCGCCTCGCTGCTGCTGGTGACGGACGGTGTCACCGAGGCGCGGGACAAGCGGGGGACTTTCTATGATCCGGTCTCCTCAGGGCGCATGCACAGGCGGTTCAGGGACCCCGATGCACTGGTGGATGCCCTCACCAAAGACGTCAGCCGCTGGACCGAGGGCGAACACGATGACGACATGGCCATCCTGGTGGTCACCCGCCGCCCTCCCCACGCCACCTGATCAGGAAGCGAGCCCCTACGGCGCCGCCTCGCCCACGGCTCCACTACGGGAACATGACTGCGAGGAGCGTGCTGCAGCCGGGGCGGGCCGGCCAGCGGCTGGTCCGGTGGGCGGTGCGAGGAGTGGTGTCGACGCGGGTGGCGGTGGGCCGGAGGACCCGCTCGACATCGCCGATCAGCCCAGCTCGGTTGCAGCGCGAAGATCACGACCAACCTGCGGCGCTTCCCCTCCGGCATCGCCCCGTCCGCCAATCTCGACACCCTGCCCAGCCTGCTCGCCTTCGCCGACCCCGGGCGCATCATGTTCGGCAGTTACTTCTTTCTATGCCACCGTCGGCATGTCCTCCTACTTCACCTGGCAGTTCGACGCCTATCCGCTCGACGACGACGAGCGCGCCGCCATCAACCGCGGCACCGCCGAGGCCCTGTTCCCCGCCTCACCCCCTGACGGGCAACGGCCCGCACCCGGCCCTCGGGACTCCGAAGACGGAGTCCACGACGGACCGGGTGCGGGTATTGGGCGTTACATACAAGCCCGCGACGACCAGTGGCTGCAGAACAGCGACTCGACGATCGACTCGGACTCCTCGTTCAGACCCTGCAGGTCGAGGATGAACGACATGGCCGTACCTTCCTTTCGGTTGGGAACAACGGGACTTGCTCACCGCAACGGGATGTCGCGGTGGTCCAGGAGCGGAAGGGCGCTGCCCTTCCGGGTGAGCGCCGCGTGCAGCGCCAACAGGATTCCGGCGGAGCCGGTGGCGAGGTCCGTGGAGAGGCGGTACAGGTGGTGGCCGGGGAAGGCGGCCTGGTCCCGGTGCCGAAGCAGGTGCCAGGACAGGCGGCTGACCTGCGCCTCCAACGCCGGTCCTGCTTCGTCCGCGGTCGCCAGCGAGCAGATCACCCCGGCTCTGCCCAGGAACAGCCCCGGCATCAGGAAGAACTCCGCCGCGCAGGCACGGTCCATCTGCCGTACCGCTTCGGCCAGTTCGTCGTCCCGCCGGTGGCGCAGCAGGGCGCGCGCCGCGATGGCGACTCCCGCACTGCCCGCGGTGAGGTACGCGGTGACGCGGCCGTCCTCCTTGAAGAGCAGGCCCTTCTCGTCCAGCACGCCATGCGCCAGATCGCAGGAGAGCGCGCTGTACGCCAACTCCAACCACCGCTCGTCGCTGGTGTGTTCATGGAGCCGGGTGAGGAACAGCGAGATTCCCGAGCCGCCGTGCAGCAGGCCGACCCGGCGGGTCACACCCGGCGCCTGTCCGGGGCGAAAGAGCGATTCCAGCCGTTCGCCGATGGTCACCGCTTCGTCCGGCAGCCCGAAATGCAGCAGACTCAGACCGGCGCCCGCCATCCCACCGGACAGGTCGGCGCCCGCGATGCCCCGGGACTCCCGCTCCTCGGTGAGCTTGCGGGCACGGTCCAGGATGTCCAGTGCCTCGTTCCGGTAACCGAGTTGGCGCAAGGCGACAGCAGCGCCGTGCAGGCCGTCGAAGAGTCCGGCTCGGGTTGCGAGCGGGTCGCGGGCGGCGCGCAGCAGCCATTCGACATGCCTCTCGGGGACCGGATATCCGGCCACCGACAACGCGTACAGCACGCCCGACGCGCCATGCGCGAGATCGGCGCCGCCGCGGCGGAACTGCTCGGGGTCGCCGGGAAAGAGCCGGTCGGTACGGTCCGGGGTGGCCGCGTCCACAATCCCCGCGGCCAGCGAGTCCATGACCGGACGCCATTCCCGAGCCGACGCGCCGTGCGGCGGCGTCCACTCCGAGCGCGGCGCGGTACAGGTCCGCTCCACTCGGCCCACCGGCAGGCGGCCGCCCGTCGCCTTCTCCAATTCCCGCACGATGTCGTCGGCGAAATCCGGCGTCAGCCCGAACCGCTCCGCGGCGGCCGCCGCCAGTTGCCGCGCCTTGCCGGAATCCAGCTCGATCATGAAAGTCAGCGGCAGGAAGAGGAACAGCCTCATACACGCCAGGGCGTACTGGTCGATCGCGACCCCCTCCCGGGCCGCCGGTGAGATGAAGCCCGGTGCGCCCATTCCCGGGGCGGTGCCGTTCGCCAGGTCAAAGGAGAGCTCGAAGTCGACGAGTGCGAGCCGCCCGTCGTTGCGGACCATCACATTGCCGGGATGCAGATCGGCGAAGACCACGCCGCGCTCGTGCAACTGCTCCAACAAACTGGTCAGTTGCTCGGTGAAATCCAGCGCCATGGCGGTGTATTCGGCCAACGCCGCGCTGTCCGGCGCGGGTCCCAGCAGCGGATGGCGGCCGGTGAACAGATGGCGTTCCAGTTTCTCGCCGTCGATGAACTCCTCGACCAGGTATTCGTGTTCCCAGACCGCGATGTGGTCGTAGAGGCGCGGTACGAAGTCGAGTCCGTCGAGGCGGCGCAGCATGTCCCGCTCACGGTGCAGCCGTTCGACCGCGTCCGTACCGGTGTTGTCCAGACCGGCCATCGGACGGGCCTCGCGCAGCACCACGGTCCTGCCGTCGCGCCGGTCCCGGGCCTTGTACACACCGCCGCCGTTGGAGAAGTGCAGGGCCCGCTCGATGTCGTACGGAAAGTCGTCCGGCCGTCCGCCGCCGTCACGGGCGGTGATCTGTTCGGCGAGGAAGTCGGGGACGGTCACCCATGACGGCACCGAGAAGACCGGCCGCCGCAGGTCCGGGACGAGGACGCCGTCGGCGTCGCGCAGCGCGGAAACCGTCTCACCAGAGTCCGAGAGGCAGTACATCTGGCGGAACGCCCCGTACCGGACGTAGAGCATGCTGTCCTGCCAGCGCAGATCGCTCAGAATGTACGGACCGCGGCGCCCGGCGAGCAGCGGCGTCAAGCCGAGCAGCGCCCTATGGAGTTCTGCCTCGTCACCCGGGTAGAGGGTCAGGAGCTTTCCGCTGGACCCCCGGTACGCGTATTTGGCGTTCGCCTTCAGCACGGTCTCGCGGCTGCGCAGGAATTTCGCACTCAGGGCGTGCTCCCGGCAGTACCCGAGGACGATGTCAATGATTTCCGCGGCGTCGTCGAGGCTTCCCGAGACATGGATTTTCCAGCCTTGTTCCGGGAGCGTCACTCCTGCGGGGTGCACGTACACCCAGACGCTGTCCTGACTGCGCTGCCAACCCTCGGCCAGCGGTCGGTGGGCCGCCGGATAGAGGCTGGCGGCGTCATTCTGACGCCCCGGGTCGTCGTAGAAGACCGGATCGACCTGGCAGTACTGCTCATAATCTTGCGGCCCCACGGAAGGCTCCCTCGCTTGCCGTTGAAAACGCTTTCTACCGGCGGCCGGGCAAACAAAGCAAGGGCTTGCTCAGGGGATTACCGACGTGCTATCGCGGGCGCCGGAGATGAAGCCCGCGCGCGAACCCTTGGCATAAACATGACGGGAAACAGTGCAACCGATTGACCCTGACACCCTGCTCAGTGGTGGCAGATGCCCGTGGAAACCCGCAGGAATCCCGAAGGGTGGGGAAACCGCTTGCGGAATTTGACATTCCGCTGATGCCAGAGGGACGCCATGTAGCCAGAAGCCGACCCTCGGGCACCTTCCCGACGGCGAGAACCGGCCAATAAGCCGGTTCCTCATCGCTTCCTGCCCCGCGGATCCCCGCTGTCTCCATCACCACAGCCGCGCTCCAGCCATCTCGTCTTTGGCGCCAAGCCAGTCAACTTCCTTTGAGGGAACCCATATCGGCCGCGTCTGAGCTTTCGGCACCCCAGGTGGTGTGTGGGGCTGTGGGGCTGGTAGGCATGAGTGGTGCGCTTCGAGACTGTTCCCATGCCGCCGACCGTTGAGGTCCGGCCACGCGATGCCCGCGGCTACCCGGTTCCGGCGATCACGCCGTGGGAGGGGGAGGAGCCGCAGTTCGCCCTCACCGACTACGGGCGCAGTGTGGAGTGCGCCCGTAGTCGGCTGTGCTCGGTCTGCAACGCGGTCATGCCGCAGGGGCCCGTGTGGCGTGTGGTCGGCGCCACGGAGAGCAGCGCGATCGGAGAGGCATTGGCCGCTGGGCGGCCGTATCGCAACCTCGCGCCGACCCTGGAGGGGCCGGGACACCGCGCGTGCATGCTGTACGCCTCGATGGTGTGTCCGTATCTGGCTCGTCCGAACGCGCGGCGCGGATTGACGGCGGCTCAGCCGGACGAGATGACCGCGCATGTCGTCCGGGGCGCCGTCCGCGGCGCGATGGGCGCGGTAGTGGGGTTCGCGGAGTACGAGTTCGCGATCACCAGCAGCCAGGTCCTGTTCCGCTTCCTCGACGTGGTCGAGTTCCTCCCGCACGATACGGCCGACGCGCACCTGGACGAACTGCGGGCCGAGCTCGCCCGGGCGGCGGAGTGACTCCGCGACCCGGGCGAGCCCGGCAAGGTCCCGCAGGGCGGGGTCAGGCGCGGTAGGTGGCCAGGCCGGCGACCGAGGTGGCCTTGGTCGGACGGCCGGAGCCGTCGGCCGACATGGTCACGGTGCCGGTGGGGGTCCGTACGGCGAGCATGCTGCCGTCGGGGGACCAGGCAGGCTCGGTGTAGTCGGTGGTGGCGTGCGGGGTGAGGTCCTTGACGGAGTGGGTGGTGGGGTTCTCGACGAGGATGTGGTCGTGGCCGGCCACGGAACGCACGAAGACGACCTCCTCCTCGTTGGGCGACAGGGCCGGTTCCGAGCCCTTGTCGATCACGCCGCCCATCTGGCGCAGGTAGTCGTCGCGGATGTAGACATCGCCGGTGTTGGCGTTCGCGTAGACCGAAGTGCCGTGGGCGCCGGCCGCGCTCGGCCATACGTTGCCGGTCTGGGGCAGCGGAGACTCGCCGGGGCCGGGGTAGCCGCCGAGGCTCAGCCGCTTGGGCGTGCCGTGGACAGCCGTGGCGGAGACGTACTCCAGCCGGGACGCGCCCTTGGCGGTTGCGCTGAAGATGAGGTTGTCCTTCGCGGGGATTCCGACACTGTGGTCGCCTGGCGCCACCTGCCAGGTGGGGTGGGACCAGGTCTGGCCGCCGGGGTTCTTGGCGACGACAACGCGGCCGCTGCCGTTGGGGTTGGCGATGTCCAGGTTCCCTGAGCCGTCGATGAACGCGGCCTTGGCGCCGTCCGGGGACCAGGCGAGGTCCCGGACGATCACCCCGAAGTCCACCCAGTGGCCGTTGATCAGCACGTGCTGGGTGCCGTTGCTGATCGTCAGGGTCCCGTGTGTGCCCCCCTTGGCGGTCGCGGCGGCAGGGGCGGCCATGGCGAAGCCGGTTCCGCTCACTACCGCGGTGCCGGTGACTGCGGCGGCAAGGGCGATGGCGGAGGCGGTTCTGCGAGTGCGAGCGGACATGGCTTGATCCCCCCAGGGACGTCGATGGGTGTGCGCTGCCGTCAGAGCCACGTTGCCGTCCCCTGGGCTGCTCCGAGCCACTCGACCGCTTGCCGCTCTGTTCGATGAAGTGAGCCTGCCAGTCCGTGATCCCTGAACCGTTCGTTCGGCGTCACGGATTTGTAACACAGGGTAGTTGACGCCTGGTCAACAGATGCGGCAGAGGGTGTGGGTGCCGGAAACTGTGTCACCACCACCTGACCTGTAGGTTCGGCGTCACACTGTCGCCACAAGGCAGGCGGCCGGTGGTGGGCCTGGAGCATGATCCGGGGTCGTGGCGATACGTCTGATCTACCGGCTCGGATGTCAGATCTTCTGGCGGCTTGCGCTATTGGCCCGGTCAGATACGGCGAAGGACATCGCGATCCTGACGCTTCGGCACAAGGTCGCCGCCTCCACCGTGTGGGAAATCCTGGAGAAGGTCGGGATCGACCCTGCGACCCAGCGCTGCGACCGCTCCTGGGGCACCTTCCTCACCCGACCCGGGCCTGGATCGTTCAGCAGGCCCGAAGTCAGGCACGCCGAGTGCCCCTGGCTTGGCTGGCCATCACCCCGAAGGGTGTTGGGAAGTATTCCAACATGTGCGACTCCGGGCGAGTTCGCGTGATCTTATGTTTTCTATTGACTAGTTATGTTGTTTTTGGTTCGCTTGCCACGCTCTGCGCAAGGCATCAGATCCGCCGTACCGTCCGTCACCCTCTCGGACTCAGGAGAACCGATGCGCAAGACGTGGGCCGCCCTCATCGCGGCCACGCTGACAGCGGCACCTCTCGCGGCCGTACCCCTCACCAGTACCCCGGCGGCCGCCCTCGACAACGGCCTGGCCCGCACCCCGCCGATGGGCTGGAACGACTGGAACGCCTTCGGCTGCGATGTCAGCGAGCAGCTTGTCGAGCAGACCGCCGACAAGATCGTCTCCAGCGGACTGCGGGCCGCCGGCTATCGGAACGTCAACATCGACGACTGTTGGATGGCCAAGGCCCGTGGCGCCGACGGCAATCTCGTCCCGGACCCGGCCAAGTTCCCACACGGCATCAAGGGCGTGGCCGACTACGTGCACGCCAAAGGCCTCAAGCTCGGCATCTACGAAAGCGCCGGCACGATGACCTGCGCCGGCTACCCGGGCAGCCTCGGCCACGAGCAGTTGGACGCAAACTCCTTCGCTGCCTGGGGAGTTGACTACCTGAAGTACGACAACTGTTACAACTCGGCTATACCGGCCCGACAGCGCTACCAGGCCATGGGCCGCGCCCTGGCGAACACCGGGCGCCCCATCGTCTACAGCCTCTGCGACTGGGGTCAGGAGAACGTGGCGAGTTGGGGTGGCGCGATAGGCAACCTCTGGCGCACCACAGGCGATATCGACGCCTCGTACGGCCGGATGCTCTCCATCTTCCACCAGAACGCGCAACTCGCCGACGGGGCAGGGCCGGGCGCCTGGAACGACCCGGACATGCTGGAGGTCGGCAACGGCATGACCCCGACCGAGGACCGCACCGAGTTCTCACTCTGGGCTGAGATGGCCGCACCGCTGATCGCAGGCACCGACTTGCGCCGCGCGGGCGCCGACACCCTGGCCATCTACGGCAACAAAGAGGTCATCGCCGTCGATCAGGACCGGCTCGGCAAACAGGGCAGGCCAGTGAGCATGGCAGGCGGCCGGGATGTACTGGCCAAGCCGCTCGCCGACGGAAGTGTCGCGGTGACCCTGTTCAACGAGAACACCGCGCCCGCCGTCATATCCACCACCACGTCGGCGATCGGACTGCATGCCGCCAAGGGCTACACCCTGCGGAACCTGTGGGCGCACAAGACCACCGAGACGGCCGGGGCCGTCAGCGCCTTCGTACCCGGTCACGGCACCGTGATGTACCGGGTGACACCAACCGGGGGACCGGGCCCATACGCGCCTGACGGGGTGCTGGACACCACCGCGCCGGGCTGGTCGGCCGGCAGCTCCGCCACGGTGACCTCGACGTTCACCAACAACGGAGTGCGGGCTGCCGCTCACGTCGAGTTGGGGATCACCGCACCCTCCGGATGGGCCGTCACTCCGCTCACCGGTACCCGTTTCGCCCGCGTCCCCAGCGGAGGGCAGGCCGTCGCCAGGTTCCGGGTGACCGCCCCCGCCGTCCTCCCGGCGCCGATCACCCGGACCACCGTCACCGGCACCGCGTCCACCCAGGGTCCGGGCGGCCCCCAGACCGTCACCGCACCGAACCCCGTGGAACTCACCTCCCCCGTCCGGGCCCCCTTCAAGACCTTCACCGACACCACGGCCACCTTCGGCGCGCAGGACCATAGGCTTGCCATCGACGGCGCGGGCGCGGACCTCTGGTACGACACCGACCAGTACAGCGCGGTCTACCAGCAGGGCGCGGAGCACGACGGCTCGACCACCGTCGTCAAGGTGACCGCCCAGGCCAACACCAGCGAGTGGGCGAAGGCCGGGATCATGGTGCGCGATGACATCACCAAGCCCGGAGCTTCCCCCGGCTATCTGATCCTGGCGGAGGCCCCCGGCAAGGGTTACGTCCTGCAGTGGGACAGCACCGGCAGCGGACGCCTGGACTCCAACAGCGCCCCACCCAACGAGGGTAGCGGCACCGCCGCCTATCCCAGTTGGCTCAAGCTGGTTCGCTCCGGCTCCACGTACACCGGCTACTACTCGACCGACGGCAGCACCTGGACCGAGGTCGCCACGGCCACGCTCCCCGGTGTGACCGCCACTCAGGACGTGGGTGTGTTCACCAGCTCCCACAGCGACGGCACCAGCGGCGAGGCCGACTTCGCCGGTTTCACCCAGAGTTGACGTTCGCGGCAGAGCGGCCTCTCCCCAGCCGCTCTGCCACCCTCGCCCCCACAACTCCTCACGTCGGAGCCCCCCATGCGTGCGCTCTCACGCCTGCTCCTCTCCTTCTCTCTCGTACTACCAGCGCTCGGCGTCCCCCTGCTTACCGCCGTTCCCGCCCAGGCGCTGGACAACGGCCTGGCCCGCACCCCGCCGATGGGCTGGAACAGTTGGGACACTTTCGGCTGCAACGCCGACGAGCAGATCGTCAAGGACACGGCCGACTTCATGGCGTCCACCGGTATGCGTGACGCCGGCTACCAGTACCTGACCATCGACGACTGCTGGATGAGCCGTTCGCGCGACGCGGGCGGCAACCTCGTCCCCGACCCGCAGAAGTACCCCGACGGTCTTGCCGCCCTCGCGGCGTACGTGCACGGCAAGGGCCTGAAGTTCGGCCTCTACGAGAGCCCCACCTACCACACCTGCCAGGGCTTTCCCGGCAGCCTGGACCATGAGCAGCAGGACGCCCGTACCTTCGCCTCCTGGGGCGTGGACTTCCTCAAGTACGACAACTGCCTTGCCAGCGACCCCTCCCAGCGAATCGGCGACGAGCGCCTGCCGCTGCAGACCCGCGACGGCTGGATGCGCGACGCCCTCGCCGCCGCCGGACGGCCGATCGTCTTCAGCCTCTCCCTCCAACCGGCGGCCCAGGGTGAAACGCCGTGGGTGTGGGGCGCGAGCGTGGCCAACATGTGGCGCATCGACGGCGACCGCGACGCCTCCTTCGACGGCCTCACCCGACTGATTCACACCGACCTCGACAAGTCCCGGTACGCCGCCCCCGGCGCGTGGAACGACATCGACATGCTGGAGACCGGCAACTACGCCTCTGCCTCCCACAATCCCGACCAGCGCCTGACCTACGACCAGGAGAAGTCCGAACTCTCCACCGCCGCCGTGCTCGCCGCCCCACTGATCTCGGGCGCCGACCTGCGCAGCGCGGCGGCCGCCGGCAGCTCCGGTTTCCCCATCAGCCAACAGGACTTGAGCGTCTACCTCAACAAGGACGTCATCGCGGTCGACCAGGACAGCCTTGGCCAGCAGGGCACCGCCGTCACCACCGCGGGCGGCCTGGACGTGCTGCGCCGCCCACTGGCAGGCGGTGATGTCGCGGTGGCCCTGTTCAACGAGACCTCCGCGCCCGCTGCCATCTCCACCACCGCCAGGGCCGTCGGCCTGCCACCGAACAGCACCGGCTACACCCTCAACGACCTGTGGGCACACGGCACTTCAGTGAGCACCGACGGCGTGATCACCGCTACGGTCCCAGCCGGTGGCACCGTGCTCTACCGGGTAGCCCCGCGACCCCTGACCATGACCCCGCCGAAGCCGCTCGTCTCCGCCTCCTCCGGTCGATGCCTGGACGCCTGGAACAATCAGACCTCTCCCGGCACGAAGATCGAGATCTGGGACTGCAACGGCGGCACGAACCAGGAGTGGTCGTTCACTTCCAACGGTGATCTGCGCGCGTACAACGGCACCGAGTGCCTCGGTGCCGCCAATGGCAGCCTGGCCTGGGGCACTCCAGTGGTGATCCAGCCGTGCGACGGCAGCGCCGGGCAGAAGTGGCAGCTCAACTCCGACGGCACCATCACCACCCCAACGCAGTACGGCGTTTGCCTCGACGTGACCGGAGGCAACGTCCCCACCGGAAACGTCAACGGCACCACCGCCGAGGTCTACGGGTGCAACGGCGGAGCGAACCAGCGCTGGACCGCGCAGTGATCGCCTGAGCACGGGAGCGGCGTACGGGCGCGCGGAAGCGGCACCTTGCCAGGCCACACCCGAAGAACCCCGGACTGTCCTCGCAGCCTGGGCCGCTGTCGAAACCCGACTACTGTGACCAGAACCGCGAACACGAGAGATTTGTGCGGTTCAGCTGGACCAGCCCCGGCGTGCTCGCTCAGCCGAGGTGCTGGGCACGCTCGATCTTGAGCGCGACCCCGTCCAGGAACGTGGCTAGGACCAGTTCGAAGACCTCTTCGTCGTTGCGGAACAGTTCGGTGAGCCGTGGCGAGCTCTGGTGCAGCAGTGGGAATCGGTCGGCGGGCAACAGCCCGTACTTGACGGCCCAGGCGGCGTCGTCCTTGGCCTGGGTTTCCGGGGTGAGGGTGAGGAACGCTGCTGAGGACTGGACGAAGGCCAGGGTCAGATCGAGCAGCATCCGGCAGCACTCGGCGGCCTCGATCACTGGCAGTCCGGCGTGGTGCAGAACGCCGATGATCTCCTCAACGTTCTTGGTCTCGGCGGGACTCGCGGTGGTGCGCGTCGCGGAGAGCACGGCCAGCGCGGGCCGGGCGAGGTGGACGGTGCGGATGGCGCGCGCGGTGGCGGTAAGCCAGTCGCGCCAGTGGTCGTGATCCGGTGCCGAGCGTGCGGCCAGGGCCAGCGACTCCTCGATCAGGATGTCGGTCAACGCCAGTACTAGCTCGTCCTTGTCGCGGAAGTGCCGGTACACCGCTGTGGGATCCGCACCCAGTTCCTTGCCGAGTCGACTGAACGTCAGAACTCCGCCGCCCGCTGGCGAGCACAGGCGCATGGCCGCCTCCAAGATCGCCTCACGGGTGAGTGCAGCGCGCCGCTTGACTGCCTGGCCGGCTGCCGTCGTGCCCTGCTCTGCCACTGCGGTTCCTTCCGTTCCGGGCCGGGGCCGTGCCTTGAGCCGAGTTGATCCGATTGTAACGGACGGCCGTTGTCAATGCCATTGACAGTGGTGCTGTCATCAGGTGTGATGCTCGCTCATCCGGCCGTGCCGATTCCGGCCGGATGCGCTTCGCAGCACCACCGCACGTCAGCAACTCCGCTTCGAGTCCCGTACGGAGGGTCAGTGCCCCGCGATCACCACTTCGCCGATCTCGTCTTCACCGGCGGTCCCGTCTACACCGTCGACCCGGCCCGCTCCTGGGCCGACGCCGTCGCCGTCCGCGACGGGCGCATCGTCGTGGTCGGCGGCGACCACGACGTCAGCCACCTCGTCGGCGCCGACACCGAGGTCGTCGACCTCACCGGAAAACTGCTGCTCCCCGGTTTCCAGGACGCCCACGTCCACCCCGTCCTGGCCGGGACGACCCGGCGCACCTGCGACCTGCACGATCTTGAGGACGCTCAGGACTACGTCGATGCCGTCGCCGCCTACGCCGCCGCCAACCCCGACCGCGAATGGATCACCGGCGGCGGCTGGAGCATGGAGGCGTTCCCCGGCGGCACCCCGCACCGCGCACTGCTCGACAGCGTCGTCCCCGACCGTCCCGTCGCCCTGCCCAACCGCGACGGCCACGGCGTCTGGGCCAACACCCGCGCCCTGGAGATCGCCGGGCTCACCCACGACACCCCCGACCCAGCCGACGGGCGGATCGAGCGCGACGCCGACGGCACTCCCACCGGGATGCTCCAGGAAGGCGCCGCGGAACTGGTGACCCGGCACATCCCGGCCACCACCGCGCAGGACTTCTACGAGGGACTCCTCGAAGGCCAGCGCTACCTGCACAGCTTTGGTATCACCGGCTGGCAGGACGCCGCAGTCGGCCCGGCCTTCGGGCCCGGCGACGTCTACAGCGCGTACCTCACCGCGGCCAAGGACGGCAGCCTCACCGCCCGTGTCCGCGCAGCCCAGTGGTGGGACCGCGAGGGCGGCATGGAGCAGCTGCCGCAGTTCCTCGCCCGTCGCGAGGAGGCACAGGTGGGTCGGTTCAGCGCGGGCAGCGTCAAGATGATGCTTGACGGCGTCGCAGAGAACCACACCGCCGCCATGCTGGAGCCCTACCTCGACGGCTGCGGCTGCTCCAGCGGCAGGTCCGGCCTGGACTTCATCGACCCCGAAAAGCTCTGCGGGTACGTCAGCACGCTCGACGCGGAAGGCTTCCAGGTGCACTTCCACGCCCTCGGCGACCGCGCCGTGCGCGCCGCCCTCGACGCCGTCGAGGAGGCCCTGCGCCGCAGCGGCCGACGCGGCAACCGCCACCACCTGGCGCACCTCCAGGTCGTCCACCCAGACGACATCCCGCGCTTCCGCGCGCTCGGCGCGACCGCCAACATGCAGCCGCTGTGGGCCATGCACGAGCCGCAGATGGACGAGCTCACCATCCCGTTCCTCGGCGAGCGCCGGGCCGGCTGGCAGTACCCCTTCGGTTCACTCGCCCGCTCCGGCGCGATGCTCGCCGCCGGTAGCGACTGGTCCGTGAGCACCCCCGACGTGATGCTCGGCGTCCATGTCGCCGTCAACCGCCGCGGTCCCGACGGGGACGGCCGCGTTCTCGGCCCGGAGGAGCGCCTCGACCTCGGCACCGCCCTCGCCGCCTACACGGCCGGCAGCGCGCGGGTGAACCACCTCGACGCCGACACCGGGTCCGTGCAGACCGGCAAGTACGCCGACCTGGTCGTGCTCGACCGCGACCCCTTCGCCGGGCCGAGCAGCGCCATCGGTGAGACGCGGGTGCTGCGCACCTATGTCGAGGGCGCACTCGTCCACGCCGCCCAGTAGCCCACATCGAGTAGCCGACTTCAAACCGTCCCCTGTGAAGAGAGGCACCATGGTGCACACAAGATCCCTGCGCGCCGCACTCCCCTTCGCGGCCGTCGCCCTGCTCGCCGGCGCCTGCGACAGCTCCGGCGGCTCCACCGCCAAAACCGGGGCCACGAGCAACTTCAGCACCGCTCAGGTCACCACCGCTCCTGGCAAGGGGCAGCTGTCCAACCTCAACTGGTACGGCGACTATCGCGCTCCCTACTCCGAGGATCCACTCAAGACCGCTGACTACCCCGAGGAGACCCTCCTCGGCAACGTCTGCGAGCCGTTGCTGCGCACCGGTCCCGACTACAGCCTCCACCCCGGTATCGCCAAAAGCTGGTCCCAGCGCGACTCCGAGCACCTGGTCCTCAACCTCGACCCGCGTGCCACGTTCAGCGACGGGCATTCCGTCACCACCGCGGACGTCGTCTACAGCCTGCTGCGCAATCAGAACCCGGACGAGGCCAGCAACTACGCCGACTCCTACAACGACGTCGCCTCCATCAAGGCCACCGGTACCGAGCAGGTCACCGTCACCTTCAGCAAGCCCGACTACCTGTTCGTGCACAACCTCGGCATCCTCGCCGGGTCCGTCGTCGAGAAGGCGTTCGCGGTCAAGGCGGGCCAGAATTTCGGCAACGCCAACACCGGCGTGGTCTGCTCCGGTCCGTACACCATCGCGTCCTTCGACGGTACGAACACCATGGTGCTGAAGCGCAACCCGGCCTACTGGGACCACAGCCACGGGGGCAAGGCCGCGACCGTCACCTTCAAGTTCCTCGCCGATCCCGCCGCGATAGCCAACGCGCTCACCTCCGGCAGTCTCAACGGCGCCTTCGACCTGCCTCCCTCCACCATCACCCGGCTCAACAAGACCGCCGACGGCAAGCTCTACGTCGGAGCCACAGGCTCCACCACCCAGAACATCGACCTGATCGTCTCCCGGTTCACCGGAGCGTTCGCCGACGTACGGGTCCGCCAGGCGCTGTCCCTGGCCATCGACCGCAACGGCCTCGCACGGACCCTCTTCAACGGCGCGGCCGACCCGCTCTACTCCGTCGCCGGCCCCGGCTTCTGGGAGACCAGCCCCGCCAAGTCCCTCTACTCCGCCGCCTACCAGAAGCTGGTGCAGCCGCCCGACACCGGCGCCGCCACCAAGCTGGTCCAGGAAGCCGCAGCCACCGGAAAGCAGATCAGCATCGGCTACGCCGCCGACAGCCCCACCCAGGCACAGATCGCCCAGGTGCTCCAGCAGACCGGCGACTCGATCGGCCTCAAGGTGAAGATCGTCGGCCTGCCCGACCAGCAGTACGGCAACCTCTTCATCACCCCCAAGGCCCGCGCCGCCTACGACTCCTTCCTCACCATCAACTACCTGGAGTACCCCGAGGCCGCGAACATGTACGCGAGCTACGCCACCAAGACCGGCGCGCAGAACTTCAACGGCTACACCAACCCCACCGTCGAGGCCGACCTGTCCAAGGCCCAAGGCGCCCAGGACCAGCAGCAGCGCGCCCAGTACGTGACCCAGGCCCAGGCGGTCATCGCCCGGGACCTGCCCTGGATCCCCATCGTGTCGCCCCGCGCCCTGCTGTTCCAGAACAAGGCTGTCACCGGCGCCCCCCTCACCTTCTCCTACATGGACAACGCCTGGGCCGCCTCCATGGGTGCGCCCTGATGGGCCGTCTGTTGCTGCACCGCCTCGGCGGACTGGCCGCCACGCTGCTGCTGTCCAGCGTGGCGATCTTCGGCAGCCTCTACCTCGCTCCCGGCAGCCCCGAGGACGTCCTCTTCGGCAGTCGCGCCCCCTCCGACGCCACCCGCGCCGCAGTGGCCCACGAACTGCACCTCGACCGGCCCCTGCCGGTCCGCTACTGGGACTGGCTCACCGGCGTGCTCCACGGCGACCTCGGCCGTTCCATGGTCACCGGCCAGACCGTCGCCAGCCGCCTCGGCCACGGACTCGGCGTCACGCTCATGCTCGTCGCCCTCAGCATGATCATGGTCCTGCTGATCGGCCTCAGCCTCGGCACCGCCGCCGCACTCCGACCGGGCCCCGTGGACACCGCAGCCAACGCCCTCACCTCGGTGTCCGTCACCGTGCCCCCGTTCGTCGCCTCCACCCTGCTCATCTCGGCGTTCGCGGTCCGCCTCGGCTGGTTCCCAGCCTCCGGCATCGGCACCGGCACCAGCGGCGAGATCCACGGCTTGGTTCTGCCCGCCTGCGCGCTCGCGATCACCAACTGCGCCTTCCTTGCCCGGATCACCCGCAACGCACTGCGCGAACAACTGGAGAAGGAACACGTCCAAACCGCACTCGTCCGCGGCCTGCCCCGCTGGGTGGTGCTCCGCGACCACGTGTTCCGCAACGCCCTGCCCCCAATCCTCACCGCGGTCGCGCTCCTCACCTCCGGGATGTTCGCCACCACCCTGATTGTCGAGACCGCCTTCGCCGTCCCCGGCATCGGCCAGCTCACCATCACCTCCGTGGCGCAGAAGGACTTCCCGGTGGTGCAGGCCGTCTCGCTTCTCCTGGTCGCCGCCTTCGTCATCTGCAACGCCGTCAGCGACCTCGCCCACGTCCTGATCGACCCGCGGCTGCGCACCGCCGGGAGGACCACATGACCGCCACACTCACCGACCTTCCCGCCACCGTCCCCGCACCGCCCGTGCCGCTCACTCGCCGGGCCCGACTGCGGACGGCGCTCGGGCCGGGCGGAACCGCCGCCGCGGTCCTCCTGGCCGTGGTGCTGACCGTCGCCGTGGCCGCATCGCTGCTCGCACCCAGCGCCCCCAACCTCCCATCCCTGCTCGACGCCTACGCCGCACCCTCCGGCGCCCACCTGCTCGGCACCGACGGCATCGGCCGGGACATCCTGTCCCGGCTGATCTACGGGGCGCGCACCAGCCTGCTCGGCCCGGCCCTGGTCGTGGCCGCCGCGCTGCTCGTCGGCATCCCGCTCGCCCTCGCCGCCGCCTGGTTCGGGGGAGCGGTGAATGCCGTCATCGCCCGTGTCTTCGATCTCGTCTACGCGCTCCCCGGGCTGCTGCTCGCGGTCCTCGCGGTGGCACTGTTCGGCCCCGGTCTCGCCCCGGCCGTCGCTGCCCTGTCCATCGCTTACATACCCTTCCTCGCCCGCATCGTCCTCGCCGCCGCCAAGCAGCAGCGGGTCAGTCCCTACGTGGACGCGCTCACCGTCCAGGGCTTCGGCGCGGTCCGGATCACCGTCCGCCACATCCTGCGCAACATCGCCCCGGTGGTGCTCGGGCAGGCCACCATCGCCTTCGGCTACGCCCTGCTCGACCTCGCCTCCCTCTCGTACCTGGGCCTCGCCGTGCAGGCCCCCACCCCCGACTGGGGGGTCATGGTCAGCGACAGCAACGCCCTGATGGGCGGCTACTGGTTGCCGATCCTCGCACCCGGGGTGCTCATCGTGCTGTGCGTGCTGTCGCTCACCGTCCTCGGTGCTCGCATCAGCGGCGAACGGCCCCAGCCCTACCTGCGCCCGGCCAGACTCCGCATGCGCAACATCCGTTCCGGAGCCGCCTCATGACCACTACACCCCTGCTGGAACTCAGCGGCGTCACCGTGCACTTGGCGCCCAGCTCCAGAGCCGATGCCCCCAAGGCAGTGCTCGACGGCATCGACCTCACCCTCGCCCCCGGTGAAGCCCTCGGCCTGGTCGGCGAGTCCGGATCCGGCAAGTCCATGACCGTACGCGCCGTCACCCGTCTGCTGCCACCGGGCGCACAACTCGCCGGCACCATCCGCTTCGACGGACGGGACGTCGGCGCGATGGACGCCCCCGCGCTGCGCAGGTACCGCGACGGCGGCGTCGGGGTGATCTTCCAGGACCCCCGCGCACACATCAACCCGACCCGGCGCGTCGGCGGGTTCCTCGTCGAGGCCCTCATCCGTAACCGGGGCACCGGCCGCAAGGAGGCCGAGGCGCGGGCCGCCGCCGTCCTAGCCGAAGTCGGCATCGATGACCCGGTGCGGCGGCTGCGGCAGTACCCGCACGAGCTGTCCGGCGGCATGCTGCAACGCGTCATGATCGCGTCGGTGCTGCTTGTCGAACCCCGGCTCATCCTCGCCGACGAGCCCACAACCGCCCTGGACGTCACCATCCAGGCCGAGGTCGTCGGCATACTCGACCGGCTCCGCCGTGAACGCGGCCTTGGCATGGTCTTCATCACTCACGACCTGGACCTGGCCCTCGCGGTCTGCGGGCGGGTCGCCGTGATGTACGCCGGCCAGATCGTCGAGCTCCGCACAGCGGAGGAGCTGCACACGCGGGCGGCCCACCCCTACACCCTGGGCCTGCTCGGCTCGCGCCCCTCGATCGACAAGCGGGCCGAGCGCCTGAACGCCATCCGGGGACGTCCCGTCTCAGCCTTCGAAGCGGGGAACGGCTGCGCCTTCGCGGAGCGCTGCGCCCATGCCCAACCGGTATGCCGCCAGGCCCGCCCACAGCTGGAACCCTTCCGTGGCGGCCTGGTGCGCTGCCACCGGGTCACCGAGATCAACGTCCAGGAGACGAAGGCATGAGCGCTGACGCAGTGTCGGTATCCGGCCTCAGCAAGACCTTCCGGGTACCGGACGGCAAGGGCGGCCACACCCGCCACACGGCCGTCGACCAGGTCACGTTCACGGTCGAGGCGGGCGGCTCACTGGGCATCGTCGGAGAGTCCGGCTCAGGCAAGACCACCATCGCCCGGATGCTCGTCGGCCTGGAACGCGCCAGCGGCGGCAGCATCGCCGTCCTCGGCCGCGACCGCTCGACCCCGGCCCGGTACGCGGTGGAGCGCAACCGCAGAGCGCGGGAACTGCAGATCGTCTTCCAGGACCCCTACACCTCGCTCGACCCCAGCCAGAGCGCTCGCGCGGCAGTTGACGAAGTGTTGCGGCACCATACGAAGCTCACCGCCCATCAACGCGTCGCCCGTGTAGCCGGCGTGATGGAACAGGTCGGCTTGACCGAGCGCCAGGCCGATGCCCGTCCGCGCGACCTCTCCGGCGGCCAGCGCCAGCGTGTCGCCATCGCCCGTGCGCTCGCGGCCGAGCCCAGGGTGCTGATCCTGGACGAGGCCGTCTCGGCCCTTGACGTGTCCATCCAGGCGCAGATCGTCAATCTGCTCGCGGACATCCGCACCGAGACGGGCATGGCCTACCTGCTGATATCGCACGACCTGGCAGTGGTACGGCAGTTGTGCGACATCGTCCTGGTGCTGCGGCGCGGAAGGGTGGTCGAACAGGGTTGCTGTGAGCAGGTCCTGGACGCCCCGGTCGAGGAGTACACGAGGACGCTGCGTGCCGCCGTTCCGGTGCCGGGCTGGCGCCCGGGACTTTGAAGTCACCGTCAGCCTCGTGGTGCGCGGCCATGAAGCGCAGAGGGCGGCACACTTGGCGGCCTTAAGTGGTGAAGCCGTCCATTTCTCGAGGTCTCCCCAGCGGAGGTGCCGACACCAAGCAAGGCTGCTCCCTCGGCATCAGGTCCGCCAGACCACCGGCGCGCCGATCTCGTTCGGCCGAGTTGGCGGGACGGATCTCATGTCCTGGGTTCGTGGACGCCACCGCGTTCGTGTCGGCGCGTCCGACCGAAGGTTGGCACGTTGCGGCGCAGGCGCAGCCACGTTTCGGTCGGCGACGAAGCAACCGGGCCGTACCGTCGCGGACGTGATAGCGATGATCTTCGAGTTCAGCCTCGACCCCGACGACCGAGCCGCCCACGACGAGTATGCGAACGAGTCGGCGCGGCTGCGGGAACTGGTTGCGGACGCGGACGGCTTCCTCGGCATCGAGCGCTTCGCCAGTGAGCACCAGCCCGGAAAGTACGTCGCCCTCGGCTACTTCCGCGACGAGGCCGCGGTCGCCGCCTGGCGCAACACCTCGGCCCACCGGCGCGCTCAGGGCCGGGGACGCCGCCGGTTGTTCACCGACTACCGGCTGCGGATGGCCGAAGTCATCCGCGACTACGGCCCCGATGACCGCGACCATGCACCGGCGGACAGCCGCCGGGCGCACGGCTGAGAAGAAGGAGCACACCGTGTACGACCTGACCATCGACCTGGACGACCGGCCCGGAGCCCTCGCCGAGCTGGGAGAGGCGTTGGGCGCCGCGGGCGTCAGCGTGGAAGGCGGCGGAGTGTTCACCGCCGGCAGCCGCGCGGTGGCCCACTTCCTCTTCCAGCACGGCGAGGCGGCCCGATCGGCACTGTCCGCGGCCGGAATACGGGTGACGGCCTGCCGAGAGGTCCTGGTCCGCCGCCTTGACCAGGAGCGGCCGGGGCAACTGGGGGCGATCACGCGGGCCCTCGCGGACGCCGGCGTCAACATCGAGGTTCAGTACTCCGACCACGACCACCGCCTCATCCTTGTCGTGGATGACCCGTACACCGCAGCGAGGGCGACCGCTCCATGGGCCGACCCCCTCACAGCGGCCTGAGCGGAAGCACTGCTCCGTCAGAGTCGCATCCGGTAACACCCCGGACTGAGGCTGCCGCCGCAGGGCTCCGGCCGCCCGCGTGGCGGCTAGCCCCTGCAGCCGAGGACGCTACCGCGCGGGGCGCAGTTGTCCGGGCGGTTGTCGATCACCCTGGACTCCTCCAACGTCACCGGGCCGTCTTGGGCGTTGAAGATGCCGCCGCCAGCGCTGCCAGGGATACCGCTCGCGCTGTTCTCGTGCACCGAGGAGCGCATCAGCGTCACGCTGCCGTTGGCGTCGTTGAAGATGCCGCCGCCCCGGCCTGTCACCCGGTTGTGGTGCACCGTGGACCGATCCAGCGTCAACCGGCCCGAGAGGCCGTTGTTGAAGCCGCCGCCGTTGACTGCGGTGTTGTCCTTCACCGCGGAGTCGGTCAGCGACACCGTGCCGAGGACGTTGTCGATGCCACCGCCGACGTTCGCGGTGTTGTCCTTCACCACGGAGTTGGTCAGCGTTACCGTGCCGAGGTTGTCGATGCCTCCACCGATGCGCGCGCTGTTGTCCTTCACCGTGGAGTGATCCAGCGTCAACGTGCCTCTGTTGAAAATGCCGCCACCGGTGCCGTCGCCGCGTGGGGCGCCGTGGATGATGGTCAAGCAGGCCAGCCGCACCCGTACGCCGCTCGCGCTGGCCGGGGCTACCGTCACGGTGCTGTCGGCGTAGTCGCCGTCGAGGACCGCGTGGCCGATTCCGATGAGAGTCAGGTCCCTGGTGATGGTGAAGGGCCCGATACAGGTCCCCTCCACACGCAGTGTCGCTCCCGACGGAGCGTTGTCGATCGCGGTCCGCAGGGCACTGGGGTCATGCCGACAGTCCACATCGGCATGGCGAGGACCGTGCCCTACTGCCGCCGCCGGAACCGCCCCGAGCACGCCGACCGCCACCACCGCCGCAGCCCCCCACCGGCAACCCACCTGAGCTGTGCGTACGAGCATTCCGCTTCTCCTTCTCCCTGCGCGGGGTCAGGCCCTACGGCTCTGCTCCCGCTGTCGTGAGCCTGCGAAGGGGCCGAGGCTCGTGCCCGGAAGAAGTGATCCCCGATAGGACAGCAGACGCGCCGAAGACGGCTCGGCTATGCCCCGAACAGCCTGGAAAAGTCAACCGGTACGGCCCACAGCCGATAGATACGCGGGAGGCGCACTAGCCCGATCAGGGCACCGACCTTCCAGGGCTCGACCCATGGTGGCTACGCGAAATCTCGGCATCACCCCGTACGGCAGTGAAACCCCTGATGAACCCGCCAGCCATCGCCGCCCGGGCTGCGGGCCGCTCGCGTCCCTCGACCAGGGAGCAGAAGCTCGAGGCGCAGGTCGCCGACCTGTCCCAAGCCCGGGGCGTGGCCGCAGTCGGGTTACGGGTCTTGGAAGAAGTCCGCGGAGGGCCCGCTGTGCCCTCTTCGGAGGAGCTGCTGATCGTCGAGGGCGACCATCTCGTGCTGTTGGTCCGCTACAGAGATGGTGCCTCTTTGGCTTACTTGGATTCGACCCGTCCGAGCGGGTTGGGGTCGGCCGTCAGCGCGTCACGCGCCGCCTGCCAAGCGGAATCCCCGGGGTAGAGCTCGGTGCGGAGGTAGGCCCAGGTGAGCCGCTGGACCGCAGACACTCGCTCGGGGTTCTCGTCCGTGGTCTCGGCGACGTCGTATCCAGAGACCCCGCCGAGCCCGTGCTCTGCGTCGAACAGGGTGAGCAGGGACTTGGGGCCCGGGGAGAGGAAGTACGGATCGGCGTGCCATTCCGGGCCCCGAACCGTCAGGTGGGCAGAGTCGTCCTTGTCGCCGGCGACCACGAGCGTGGGCGTCGTCATCTTGGAGAAGTCCGTGGTCAAGAAGAAGGAAAGATTCTCGGCCACGGACTGGGTGAGGGCATCGCCGCCTCTGCCGGGCGCGGCAAGCAGTACACCCGCCTTGATTCGGGGCTCGGCCAGGTTCACTTCCGTTCCGTCGTGCGGATCGGTGAGCCGGGCGCCCAGCAGCAGGCTCGCGGTGTGCCCGCCCATCGAGTGCCCGGCTACGGCGACCTTGCTTGGGTCCAGGCGCCCGAGGAGCTGCGGGACGGCGGCCTCGATCACGTCGAGCTGGTCGAGGATGCGCTTCATGTCCTCGGCCCGTGATCGCCAGTACAGAGGCGCCCCGGGGGTATCGGGGTCCAGGCTCAGCGTCTTGGAGCTCAGATGGGTGGGCTGGATCACGACGAAGCCGTGCGCTGCCCAGAAGTTGGCGAGGGGGGCGTAGCCGTTCAGTGAGGAGAGGTTGTTCGAGTAGCCCTGACCGTGCGAGAGGAGGATGACCGGCAGGTCGCTCCCGGTCACGGGCGCGGAGACTCGCACCTCCAGGTCCACGGCTCGGCCGGGAGCTGACAGCACTACCGGACTGACTGAGAGGACGGGAGTGGGCGAGCTGAAGGTGTCGGCTGGGTAAGTCGATTCACTCATGATGTGTATTTCCATTCAATGGCCTCTGCTGCCGGTCTCATTCGGCTGGCGGCGGGTGAGGCGGTCAGGAGCGCCCGGCTTCAGTTACGCCGAAACGGAGCGTTGTTCCGTTTAATATACGGAGCGCTGTTCCGCTTTGTCAACGGCCGTCGGAAGGAGAGCGTGGTGCCCACTACAAGCCACTCCGGGGAAGTGCCAGCCCGAAGCAAGCGGGCCGACGCGCTGCGCAACCAGCAGCAGCACTTGCCCGACGTTGGCCGAACCGTTCAGCGCTGTGCATCCAACGTCGGCGGCCGCTGTTGTCAGGGAGTTACGGCGGTGTGGTCCGCGGTCGCGGTCAGTGTGGTGTGCCAGCCCGGCGGGTCGCCGTCCTCGTCAAGGTCCGCCAACTGTTCGGCGAGTCGCCGCAACACGGTTTCCGGCAGGGCGCGTTGGGTGACGGCTTGGTTGAACTGGTCGTCGGCCTCGTCCGACCGCCCGGATCGGTGGAGGGTTACGGCCAGCAGCAGTGCGGGCTCGGGGTCGTCCGGGTCCAGGTCGCAGCTGCGCCGCAACGCTGTTTCGGCTTGCGGGAGTTGGCCGCACGCCAGGGCGGCGGCGCCCAGCACGCTGTGGACGTCGGCGCGCTGCGGGGCCAGTCGAGCCGCCTGGTGGGCCTGCTCCAGGGCCTCGGTGGCGCGGTCGGATCCCAGCAGCAGGGCTGCCGCGGCGAACCGCAGTTCAGCCAGAGCGTCGGCGGGCAGCAGACCTGTATCGGCCTCGGCTACGCAGTAGCGGATGGCCTTGTCCTGGACGTGTGGATCGTGGGCGGTCACATAGTCGCCAAGCAGCGAGAGCCGGGCCCCGGTGGCTTGCGGGTCGTCTGCCGGCGGCGGGGTTCCGGCGCTGCCGGCGAAGCGGCGGGCCCGCATCCGCAGGTGGCGGCCGGGGGACTGGTCCCCCAACTCGACCGCGCGCCTCAGCGATGCGTGGGCCGCCTCGTCCAACCCGGCGCGCCGCTGGGCGACGCCGAGCAGCATGGTGCAGCCGAAGTGCTCGTCGTCGATCGCCAGACCGCGCTCCGCTGATTCGACCGCCTCCAGCGGCAATGCCATCAGCAGGTAGGCGTGGGCTTCCAGCATCGCGTAGTCCGCGTCCTGCGGATGAGCCATGGCAGCCGCGCGGGAGGCGTCGGCCATCCGGTAGTAGTCGCGGCGCAGCACGGCGAGCGAGATCAGTCGCATCCAGGCGTCGTGGTTGTCGGGGTCTTCCTGCACGTGTGCGCGGTTCTCGGCCCACCGCTGGGAGAAGTCGGGCTGCCCGGCCTCTGGTGGGATCGGTTGGGGGCCGTGGTGGTGCAGCACATCGAGCAGCAGGTCAAGGGTGGCGAAGCTGGCGGGGTCCAGGGCCAGCGAACGGTGCAGGAGGCGGGCGCAGTCGGCGGCGGCCTCGGCGTTGATCCGCTCCAGCCCGCAGGCCCGGAACGGGTGGAAGCCGCGTAGTTGCAGCCGCTGCGCCAGCCGCTCGTCATCTAGGTCCGCATCCGCGCACGGTGGCAGCCCGAGGGCCTGGACGAGCCCCCGGTGTACCTGTGCATAGGGCGGGGCGACACCGGCGAGGTTGCTGATGGTGCTCTCCATCAGGGCCATCACCTCGCGGTCCGGCAACTGGCGTAGCGACTGGCGGAACAGCTCGGCTGCCTCCTCGTCGCGGGCCTGCCGCAACAGTACGCAGCCGAGGTAGGCCAGGTAGACGCGATCGCCGGGGGAGCGGCGAAGCGCTTCCAGGAGTACGGCCTCGGCTTCGGTGAACTCGTAGCGGGTGTAGTGGACCTTCGCCCGCTCGATGTAGGGGGTGGTCGAGTCGGGGTCCAGCGCGGTGGCCTCGCGGAGGGCGGCCAGCGCGTCCAGGCCGTTTTTTCCGGAGCCGAAGGTGCCCTGGTCGCGGAGCGCCCGGGCCAGCGCGGTGTGTGCCGCGCTGTCGTGCGGGGCGAGTTCCACCGCGCGGCGGGCCGCGGCCTCGGCCGCGACTGGGTCGTCCAGCCAGACGAGCGCCTTGGCCAGCGCGATGTGGCCGTCCGGGTCGTCGGGGTACACGGCGATCAACTGGCGGGCAGCCCGAGCGCTGTCCTGGTACTCGCCCGCGTCGAAGTGCAGGGCGGCCAGCACCCACAGCGCACCGGCGTGCTGCGGATCGGCGGCCAGCACCCGGGCCAGTCCGGCGCGGGCCCGGTCGGTGCGCCCGAGGACCCGCAACTGGTCGAGCTTGGCGACCTCCGCATCCAGCGGATCCAGGGTGTCCACCGGGCTCAGAGCATCCGGTGCGTACGCAGGTACTCGGCCAGCTCGTCGTAGGCGCCGCCCTCGTTGGCGAACAGCGCGACGCTACGGGCGGCTTCGAACCAGGGGCCGGTGGAAGGACGCAGTTGTGCCAACGCCGTTTCGGCGTCGCGCTGTTCGATCATCCGCACCTGGCCGCTGCGTGCCGAGTCCAGCAAAGCACGCTCGGCGGCGGTCTCGCACAGGTGGGCCAGGTCCGCACCGGAGAAGCCGTCGGTGGCGTCCGCCAGCGCGTCCAGGTCGATGCCCGCCACCGGGCGGTCGGTGAAGTGGGTGCGCAGGATGTGCTTGCGCGCCTCCCGGTCGGGCGGCAGCACCAGCAGCGTGCGGTCCAGGCGGCCCGGGCGCCGCAGGGCGGTGTCCACGTCCCAGGGGTGGTTGGTGGCGGCGAGTACGAAGACGCCGTCGTTCGACGCCTGGACGTCGTCCATCTCGGTCAGCAGTTGGTTGACGATCGGCCGCAGGCCGTTGTTGCGCAGGTTGCCGCGCTTGTGGCCGAGGGCGTCGATCTCGTCCAGGAACAGGACGCAGGGAGCGTTGCGGCGGGCGGTGGCGAAGGTCTCGTGCAGGTTGCGTTCCGAGTTTCCCAGCCACATGTCGAGTACGTCGGACAGGCCCACGGAGATGAAGTGTGCGCCGAGTTCGCCCGCCACCGCGCGGGCCAGGAAGGTCTTGCCGCAGCCCGGCGGACCGTACAGCAGCAGGCCGCCGCGCAGGCTCTTGCCGTACAGACGGCTCAGCTCGGGGTTGCGCAGCGGGGCCAGCAGGGCGGCGTCGAGGCGCTGCTTGACCTCTTCCATACCACCCACGTCGGCGAGGGTGACGGTGGGGCGCGAGTCGCTCGCGGTGGGCTTGCCGAGGAACGGGGCGGGAGCCAGATCACGCACCTGCTCCTCGGCTGCCCGCCAGTCGAAGGCCTCGGGCGCGGTGTCGTCCGGCAACTCCTCGAATTCCGGGGCAGGTTCGGGCTCGGCCATCGGTTGGGGCCCGAGCACGCGCACCATCAGCCGCTGCGCCTGGACGGAGTCCGGCTGCTGCTGGAGCGCCACCGCGATCTCAGCGACGGCCGCAGCGCCCTCGCCGGCTTCGATCAGCAACTCCGCGAGATGCAGGCGCAGCGCCAGGTCCTCGGGCGCCGCCGCCACAGCGGCGCGCAGACTGCGAATGAGCACATCCTCCGGCGACACAGCCCCCCCTTTTTCCGCGGTCATGGTACCGGGACCCTTTCCAAGCCACCGCCCGCGGCCACTGGACCTGGCGGCGGACCAGCTCATGGAACAGACCATCAGTGTCCGCCAGCAGCTCAGCGGGCGGCCCCTACTGGACGACCCGGCAACTTTGTCGGCATCGCGTGGCAGACCCTCGGCACCTCCCGGCAAGCCCCCGCGACGGCCGGGCGGGTGCCGACCGCTTCGCTACCGGCGTACCAGACTTGACCCGGGCGTCACTGACTCGCTGCGCTGAGCGGGTGCCCATCGGCCGGGCCGGCGAGGTCGTCCACGAAGTTGGTGCACTGGTTCCGCCACCACGGGACAAGCTGGACGACGCCGAACACCATCTCGACGGCGAAGAACGCCCACAGCAGCCGCATGGCACCGTGGGCCAGCGCGTATGCCTGCCACATCGCGAACAGCGTGCGCGCGATGCCGTCGAGCAGTCCGTGTATCGGCAGCGGCTTGACGATGCGCAGGAGGGCCCAGACGACCACGACCGAACCCATCAGATTCGCGTACAGGGTCTGCACCGGGTCGAGGGCGGGCAGGACGCCCAGGCCGAACGCTCCGCCCAAAGACGACAGCGCGCCGTGCAGCAGCGCGTACGTCCACGGCGTCGCGAATCCCGCCGTCACGACGAGGTCATACCAGGCACTCGCGCGTACGACGCGACGATAGGCGGAGCGGGAAGGGGCGAAAAGACGGATCACAATGAGGCTCCTGCTGGTCTCACGGCAGCGACGCCTCACGGTAAACAGTGGAGTACGCTCCAAGGTCAAGCCCACAATCCAACGGAGAGTCATGCTCATCGGAGAGCTGGCCGCGCAAACGGGTATGACCAAGGACAGCATTCGGTTCTACGAGAAGGTCGGCCTCGTCACAGGCCGACGGCTGGCCAACGGCTATCGCGACTTCCCGCCCGAGACAGTGACTTGGCTGCACTACGTCCGCACCACGCAGACGCTTGGATTCTCATTGGCGGA
This sequence comes from Streptomyces sp. NPDC020096, assembly GCA_040631425.1. Classification (GTDB taxonomy): domain Bacteria; phylum Actinomycetota; class Actinomycetes; order Streptomycetales; family Streptomycetaceae; genus Streptantibioticus_A. Next base: position 10,274 of record JBEYJY010000034.1, on the reverse strand, counting down.
GATCGCACGGCACGGCGAGGAACTGCGCGACGCGCCGGACCCCGCAGAAGCGTTGTCCGCGCTGTTCGAGGAGAAGATTCAGCTCATCGACGCGCGCATGGCCGAACTCGCCGCCCTGCGGGCCGACCTCGCAACGCGCGTCGGCACCGGATGCCCGTTGCGCGCGGCCGACCAAACCGACTGAGACGGGAAGAGGCCGACACCGTCACACGAAGGATGGGGAGATCACTGAGCAGGTTTGCCGAACACCCTGAGCAGAGGCAGTGATTTTCAAGAAGCGCCATCACTGCGCGTCCGTTTAGCCCCTCGTACTGTCCCAGCCGATGACTCTCCTTTGCGGAGACCTGGGCTTGCTACCCACGCTGGTTTCACTGACCGCCCTGCGCCTGAAGCTGTGTCACATCCTCTCTCCGCAGGTCATGGCGTTGTGAGGCGTGACGGCAGCAGAACGATGCGACCGCGACCAGCCTCAGCCGAGGCACCGCGTCCCGGCCCATGCAGGCCACCGTACGACCGACGTCGTCGCCGAGGGCAAGGTCGTCGCCCAAGACACCGGCTTCAGGCACCTCGAACGAGTTCTGGCGCCTGAAACCTGCGCAGGTCAGAGCCTCACCTCAGGCTCAGCGGCTCGGGCGCCGCCGGGCGACGAGGGCAGCAATGTCGTCGTCGAGCTCGCCGCCGCTGTAGGCGATCAGGTCGCGGTTGAGATGGTCGAGGAGCTGGTGGGGCGCCTCGCCGCTCCATGAGCGGATCCGTTCGGCGAGGGGGTAGAACGCGCCGGAGCGGTCGCGGGTCTCAGTGACCCCGTCGGTGTACAGCAGGAGCTGGTCTCCGGGGTGGAAGGGGGCGAGGTCGACGTGGTACCCGTCGCTCACCAGCATGCCCAGATTGAGCGGCGGCGAGGGAGCGGCGGGCTGCAGCTCCCGGACCTCGCCGCGGTGCAGCAGCAGCGGGGGCGGGTGGCCGCAGGTGACGGTCCGGACGACCGGTTCGTCGTCCGGGATCTCGGCGAGGAGCGCGGTGACGAAACGTTCAGCGATCTCCGAGCCTGGGACCCCCGGGTACTGGGAGGCGTGGCGGCTCATGCTCGTCTCCAGGCGGCGCGCGAGGTGGGGCAGGTCGGGCGCGTCGTGGGCGGCCTCGCGGAAGGCGCTGAGCAGCGTCGCGGCCGTCTGCACCGCGAGCAGGCCCTTGCCGCGTACGTCGCCGATGAGCAGTCGTACGCCGTGGGGGGTGCGTATCGCCTCGTACAGGTCACCGCCGATCCGGGCTTCCGCCGCAGCGGCCACGTAGAGGCTCTCGAGCGTGACGTGCCCGAGGTGTCGCGGTACCGGGTGCAGCACCGCCAGCTGGGCGGTCTCGGCCACTGAGCGGACCTGAACCAGCTGCTGGGCGCGTCGGCCCAGCAGGCGGTTGAGGAAGACGGCGAATGCCGCGATCGCCGCGAGGGTGGCCAGCTCAGAGTAGGCGGTCGCATCCCGCAGAGAGTTGAAGTCCACCATCAGGCCGACAAAGATGGCGCACGCGCCCAGTCCGGTGAGCACGGTCCCCCACAGGGGCAGCAGCGCGGCGGCAGCAACAGTGGCCGTGGCGAGGAAGGCATCCGGCCTGACATTGCGGGGTGTGAAGAGGCCGATGAGGAGGCCGATGAACAGCAGCAGAGCAGGCAGCACGGGCAGCAACCTGCCCCGCGCACCGGCGCTGTGCGGGACTCCGCGTTCCTCAGGAGACCTCGCCACCGTGCCGCTCCCTCGCACAGGTCGAGCGGCAGCCTAGGCCCGGAAGCCAGGCCACCGATTTGGGTATGTATATCGTCGTTCGCCCGTAGCCCACGAACAACCGGTGGGCGGTGGTGACGCGCAGGCGTCACTAGGTCACGGTGCCGCTCGGCGCCAAGATCGATGGAGAAAGTACGCAGAAGGTCACCGGGGTTCAACTTCGGTGAGCTCCGGTTCCATGCCGCTCATGATGGCCGCGCCCAACCGAACGGCAATCGAGATCACTACCGCGCGTCACGACCCCGTGACCTGCGAAAAGAGGATGTGACCCAGCTTCTCAGCTTGAGCTGAGCGTTGGTAGGGGTATCCGCCCCGTGTCCGGATGGCTTCGCATAGGGCAGACTGCCTGGGTGCCTACACGCCGTCTGCTGGGTTCCGGCCCCGATGCCGTTGACGTGGCTCAGGCCCCGAGCGTGGGCCGCCCTGCCACCGTTGCCGAACTCGCGGCCGCGGCCGCCGAGGCCGTCGGTCACGACCTGGCCGATCGCGGGGAGGAGCCGCCCGTGGCGACACCGCCGACGGGGCGACGATCGCTCGGCGATGGCCCGTCGAACTGACAGCTTGGAGAGTGCCCGATGGCCTCCGCATGCGCGAGAGGCTCTCAGGCCGTGGCGAGCAAGGAGTGGAGAAGCGCGGCTGTCTCTTCTTCCCTGTCCGATCCGAGGGCGTCGTTGAGTTCGTCCAGACGCAGGGCCGCGCGTTCGAGGGCCTCGTGGTCACCGATGCCGTGCTAGGCCCGGAATAGCAGCCGGTATAGGCCCTTCGGTCTCCGGTGCGGCGTGCAGGCCCTTGGTGGCGGCCCACACCGCCCCGCGGGGGTCACCGGCAACCAGGCGACGCTCGGCGAGTGCCGCCGCAGCGTCGACGATCGCCGGGATCATGTCTTGCACCAGGGGTTCGGCCCACATGCAGCGGCGCGGCTGGGTGGCTGCGAAGGGTCGGCCGCGGACAAGTTCAAGGGCCTGGCGCAAGCACTGGGCGCCGGAGGAGTCGGCGGTGTTCAGGCCGGAGCGGACCAGGTTTTGAAACTGGGCCCAGTCGGTGGTGACGGTGTCGGCGAAGCGGTAGCGGGCGTCGGTCGTCGTGGCGATGGGCGGGAAGTGCTGGGTTCTGCCATCGGTGCCCAGCCAGCTGCGCAGACGCGAGATCCATGGGTTACTGGTCTGCCGGGAGACCTCCCGCCCGGGCCAGATCGCCTCCTCGAGGGCCCGGTGGTCGAGTCCTGGATGCAGGGCGATCCGGGCGGCGATCTCGGTCAAGGTGCGCAGGTAGCGCCTCTCGGTGGTGTGTTGGGCTCCGGCGACGTCGACCGGGTCCAGGACTCGGATGACCGGGCGGCGCCGAGCTCTGCGAGTGTTGCGTTGCTGCGTGGGTGGGCCACGACCAGCAGAGCTTGTCGGAAGCAGCTCAACCGACGCCAGGGTGAGTGCAGTTCACGCCTTCCGGCGTAGATCAGCCAGGGGACGTGCTCCACGACCTCAAGCGGAACATCGATCGCGGCGCGATACGGGACGAACGAACTCCCCGGTCTGGGCGCGGGGAGTGAGACACCAGCACAACGATGAGGGGCCTGTCTCGCTGGGATCAGCCTGGTCGACGCCCTGGGCGGCGGCTACGGCTGCCAGGATCGCGGTTCATTCGAGCAGTCCTCCGTACCGCGGGTCGGTTGCGGGCGGTCACCGGCTCGGGGGTGTACGGATCGCGCCCGTTCCGTGAAGGGGTGGCGTAGAGAAGTAGTCGGCGCCGCCGAACGCGTCCGGCGACCCCTTGTGCTGGTCATGGCCCCGGAGACGGAGCTCGCCACGTCCCTCGTGGGCAACCGGGGAAGCAACCCGGAAGGCAACCTTGATCACCGTCTCGACGGTCACGCAGTGCGTCAGGTGTGCCGAGCACGCTAGTTGTGACCTGGACAGGCTTGTTGTCACTACGGGGGGAAAGTGGGCGCGGCCTGTGGACTGTTTGTCCAGCCTGGACGTACAGTCCAAGCATGGGGAACGTGGAAGAGGGCCGGGACCCTCGTGTGCGGATGTGGGCGCCGGTGTGCCAGGCCGTCGCGCTGTTGCTCGGCCCGTACGCCGAGGTCGTCCTGCACGATCCGGACACCGACCAGGTCCTGGAGATCTGGAACCCGATGACCTCCCGCGGCCCGGGGGATCCTTCGCTGCTCGGCGAACTGGACGAGCTCGACCCGTCGGCGCAGGACGTGTACGGGCCGTACGAGAAACGGCTCGCGGACGGCCGCCGTCTGTCATCGGTCAGCGCGGTCCTGCGGGATGCGCAGGATGGGCCGTCGGCGGTGCTGTGCATCAATCTCGACCGCACGCCGCTGGAACAGGCCGCAGCGGTCCTGTCCGCCTTCGGCGCCCCGATCGTGCCGCGCCCCGAGCCGTTGTTCGAGCAGGACTGGTCCGAGCGTATCCAGCACGTGATCGGCACCTATGTCCGCGAAACGGGCCGCCCCGTCGAACGCATGACCCGCCAGGACCGCCTGACCATCCTCGGCCGACTGGATGAGGCCCGAGTGTTCGCGGTGCGCCGCGCCGCCCCAGTCGTCGCCGGGGCCCTGCGAGTGTCCCGGTCCACCGTCTACGGCCTGCTGGCCGAGCTCAGAGCACCAAGCGCAAAGGACTGACAAGCATGACCCGGCTGCCTGACTTCCGTCTGGAAACGTACTTCTCCCGCTGGGAGTTCACCGCCCGCCACCACCTGACCGCCTCCGACGTCCAGACCATGACACTCGGCGAACTGCTCGCCCTGGCCGACGACAAGGACCGCGACGCTTTCGAGAACCTGTCCCTGGGCTACACAGACACTTTCGGCGATCCGGCCCTGCGCGAGGTGATCGCCCAGACGTACGAGCACGCGGGCGCAGACGACGTCATCTGTTTCGCGGGCGCCGAGGAAGCCCTCTACCTGGCGATGAACGTCCTCCTCGACGCGGGCGACCACGCGGTGGTGGTGACCCCGAACTACCAGGCCGCCGAGACCGTGCCGCTGGCGCTGTGCGAGGTCACCGGCGTGGCCCTCGACGCGGACCGAGACTGGGCCCTGGACCTCGACAAGGTGGTGGCGGCGATCCAGCCGAACACCCGGGTCGTCTCGGTGAACTTCCCCAACAACCCCACCGGCAAGGTCATCGACGCCGCCGACTTCACCGTGCTGGCCCGCCTGTGCGACGAGCGCGGCATCCACCTGTTCAGCGACGAGGTCTACCGCGGCCTCGAACGCGACCCGGCCCGCACCCTTCCGCAGGCCGCCGACCTGTCCGAACGCGCGCTGTCGTTGAACGTGACCTCGAAGTCCCTGGGCCTGCCCGGGCTGCGCATCGGCTGGATCACCTGCCGCGACCACGCGCTGCGCTCGCGCCTGGAGCGAGCCAAGCACTACACCACCATCTGCAACTCCGCGCCCAGCGAGGTCCTGGCCCGCATCGCGCTGAAGGCCCGTGAGACGATCCTGGAGCGCAACCGGGCCCTGATCACGGCCAACCTGCCGGCTTTCGAGGCGTTCTTCGCCGAGTTCGCAGACGACTTCGAGTGGCAGGCGCCGGACGGCGGATGCGTCGCCTACCCCCGTTACCTCGGCGCCGACGGGGTAGAGGAATTCTGCACCTGCCTGGTGGAGGAAGCCGGCGTCCTGCTGCTGCCTGCGAGCATCTACCACTCCGACCTCACCGCCACCCCCGCCGACCGGTTTCGCATCGGCATAGGCCGCCGCAACCCGGAACAAGGCCTGGCCGCCTTCGCCGAGTGGATGCGAGCGCGCCGATGACGCTCCCCGTCTTCGACACGGCCGCCATCAAGAAGGCCGCCAGCCCGCAGCTGGTCTTCGACACCGTCCGCGAGGCGCTGATCGCTCACGCCGAAGGCCGCACCAGCGTGCCGCCGCCGCTGCACATGGACTTCCCCGAAGCCGACGGGGACTGCCACGTCAAAGCCGGCTGGATCACCGGCGCCACCGACTTCACCATCAAGATCGCGACCGGCTTCTACGGCAACCCGGGCCTCGGTCTTCCGTCCAACCACGGCCTGGTCTGCGTCGTCAGCGCCCGCACCGGACAGGTGCGCGCGCTCCTCGACGACCGCGGTCTGCTGACCGCCTGGCGCACCGCCGCCGCGGGCGCGCTGATCACCCATGCCATGGCCCGGCCCAGCGCCGTCACATTGGCCGTCTTCGGCACCGGCGAACAGGCCCGCCTCCAGGCGTCCTGGCTGGCCAAGCTCCGCCCAGTCAGCATGGTGCTGGTCCACGGCCGCAACCCGCACAAAGCCAACGCCCTGTGCGAAGAGCTCAACGCACGCGGCCTGCACGCCCGGCCCGCATCCGCACAAGAGGCGACCGCCGCCGACGTGATCATCACCACGACTCCGGCAACAGCCCCTGTCCTGGATGCCGCCCAGGTGCGCGAGGGCACGCATGTGACCGGCATCGGCACAGACATGCCGCACAAGAACGAGCTGCCGTCGGCGCTCTTTCACCGCGCACGGCTCATCGCCACCGACGACCACGCCCAGTGCCTCGACCACGGCGACTTCGGCCACGCCGTCCGCGCCGGGACCGCCGCCCAGGACAGCGACATCGCCGCCGGCCTGCTACTCAAACCGCCCGTCGACCGGCCGGACACGGCGATCACGGTCGCCGACCTCACCGGTGTCGGAGCGCTCGACGCGGCGCTCGCCTCGGCCGTCCTCGGTCGGCTCCTGCGGTGAACGCCCAAAGCTGGTCGGAGCCGTGACTGTCCATAGAACCCAAGGCCGATACGGAACGTAGCGTCAGTTACTCAGAGCTATTCGCCACCTGGCCGTGGCATACGGCGCGGCTGCCATCGCCATGCCCGACACTCGCATCGGCGGCGTGCGCAACCGCTCCAGCTCCGAGACCCGCTCGCCCTCGGGGACCTTCAGCGGGTCCCGCGTCGACTGCCGCAGGTCTTCCGGCGCCGCCTCGTCGAGCGTGCGGTACAGCGCGGCGTTCTCCAGCGAGCGTACCTCCGCGACCAGTTGGGTCAGCGTCGTGATCCCCGGCAGCAGCCCCTGGTTGTCCACCGGCCACACCACCGCCTGGTCGAACAGCGCCCCCGGCCCCTCCAACGACGCCCACCCGCGCCGCCAGGAACACCTCCGCCTCGGTCGCAGGGAACTCCCGGTAGCCGTAGGTGTCCCGGCTCTTCACGCGTGCTCGTAGCGGTTCTGCCAGCGGGCTCTGTAGTGGCCGAACCCCTCCGGGGCATCGCCCAGCATCCGCACGCTGCCGCACTGCATTGCCCACGCCAGGCATTTCGCCGGGGCCCGCGTGGACCGCGCCAGCGCAACGGCGGCGCCTGGATGCCGCAGGGAACGATTGAGGTTGCTTCGGCCGCTGCTTCCGGACCCGCTTTCGAAATGGCCTGCGGGGTTGCTCCCGTAGTTGCTACGAGATTCCGCCCGGCGGCCGCCGAAACCGGCCGTTAGCCTGTGCCGATGATCCCCGGCAAGGCGTGTGCGCAGATGCCGACTCTGCTCGACGCCAGCAGATTGTTCGCTGAACTGTGCAAAATGTCCCAAGGCGGGTAAGCCTAATGACCACGATTTGTAGGTCTGCGTCTTGATGCGCACTGAAGGCGGACGATGCGCAGTGAATGCGCAAATCCGCGTTTCGATACGCACTGGACGCGGTCCGTAACGATGGATCGGCGCATCTGCTGTCGTCTTTCGGGCAAGTCGCGCGCCGCCTGGCCGATGGGCTCGGTGTGGTGGTTGTGCCTGGCGTACGCGGCCTTCCGTGGGAAAGGATGACCGGGTGAACGATCACATAGCACCGCCCTCCCTGCGCCCGGTCCGCGGAGCGGCCCGCTGCGCCGTCGCCTCCTTCGCCCTCGCCGGCGCCACCTGGGCGGCCCGGGCGCTGTGGCAGCTCCGGCTCGCCGCGTCCGGGATGCCTGCTTCCGGGCCGCCGGACCAGGGTGATGGCCGACACCGCCCGCTGACCGCCCTGGAGAACGCCTACCACATCGTCAGCGCCCTGGGAGACGTGGCCACGGCGCTCTGTGCGATCACCTTCCTGGCCTGGCTGTGGCGCGTCCGAGACAACGCCCGCGCCCTTTCGGGACAGCCGCCGCGCTACGCCTGGCCGTGGGTCTACGCAGGCTGGATCGTCCCCGTCGCGAACCTGTGGGTGCCCCGCGGAATCGTCGCCGACATCCACCGTGCGAGCGCCCCGGGAGAGCGACTGCCCCGCGTCGTGAACTGGTGGTGGGGCCTGTGGCTGGCCGGGACGCTGAGCGGGGTGGGTCTGATGTACACGGCCTCCACGGACAACGTCATCGCACGCGCCTACAACGACGTACAACTGCTCTTGGCTGCCGACGTGGCCGTCATAGGCGCGGCTTTGGCTGGCATCTTCGTCATCCGCGCCCTCACCGCGACGCAACAGCAACGCATCAACGACTCCCTACGGCACCGCACCGCCCCCCACCCCTCAGCCCGCCAAGCGCCCGGCACGGCGATGAGCTGACCCGCCGCCACCCGCCGCAAAGTCTCACAACGTCGCCCACAAGGCAGGAGAGCAGCCCGCGACGCGAGCACCACCGATCATCCGCAGCAGCTGCCGCCCAGGCGGCCAGCGGCTCGAATGCGCTCGATCCACCGACAACGGCAGTGCGCACCCCATCCGGATTCCGGTATTCCCGGAGGAAACACCGCGTACGGAACCGCGGACCCTACACGATCGCAGGATCCGCAACTCCGCTAGTGCGGTGGCCGAGAAGGTTCACCGGGTTGCTGTTGGCGGCAGGGCCGGACGGTGTTCCGCCCCGGCACCGACTTGTCATCACTAAAAACACCGCGGAACGGGAATCTGCGCAGCTCGGCCCGGGTTGTCCAGTCGTCGGTGATCATCAGGACCGCCGAAGCAACTGACCACTGGGGGAAAGCCATGTCGAAGGAGACCAGCGCCGTGACCGAGAGCGCCGTCGTGCACGGTACTGTCGCCGAGGGATTCGAGGCGGTGCGGGCGGAGTTCGAGGCGTTCGTGGCCGCTGAGCCCACCGATCCGGGCGCGCAGCTGGCCGCCTATCAGGACGGGCGGCTGGTGGTGGACCTGTGGGCAGGGGACGTCGACGGCAACTCGCTGACCGGGGTCTTCTCGGTCACCAAGGGCGCCGCGCACCTGGTGGTGGCCCTGCTGGTGGAGGAGGGCGTGCTGGACCTCGATCGCAGGGTCGCAGACTACTGGCCGGAGTTCGCGGCCTGGGGCAAGGGCGCGGTGACGCTGCGCGAGCTGATATCGCACCGGTCCGGGGTGATCGGCGCGGACGACGGGTTCAGCTACGAGGAGCTGGCCGACGACCGGGTTGTCGCCGAACGGCTGGCCGGACAGCGGCCGTTCTGGCAGCCCGGGACGGGCCACGGCTACCACGCGCTGGCGATAGGCGCCCTGACCGGCGAGGTGGTGCGCCGGGTGACCGCGGCCAGCATCCAGGAGATCTACGAGAAGCGGGTTCGGGCCCCCTACGGTCTCGACCTCTTCCTCGGGCTGCCCCAGGCGCAGCAGCACCGCTACCGCGAGGTGCTGCCGATGATGCCGACCGCCGAGCAGCAGGCCGCGCTGGCCGAGAGCCCGCGCGTCGGACGCTACAACCGCCTTCCGATCGCCTTCAACACCAGCGCCGACCCTTCCTTCGACCTGGTCCGGTTCGTCAACTCGCCCGCCTCGCTGGCGAAGAGCCCGGCCTCAGTGGGCGCCGTCGGCAACGCGCGCGGCATCGCCGGAATGTACGCGGCGACGCTGGGCGGGTTCGACGGGCGTGGCCCGGTGCTGAAGCCGGACACCGTCAGCGAGTTCGCCAGAATCCACTCGGTCGGGACGGACCTGGTGGTCGGCAACCCGACCGCCTTCGGCCTCGGTTTCGAGGCGCTCTCGGTGAAGTACCCGGCCCTGGGCGCGGACACCTTCGGGCACTCCGGCGCAGCCGGCGCGCTCGCCTTCGGCGACCTCCGCTCCGGCCTGGCCTACGGCTACACCCGGCGCCGCTTCGCCTTCCCCGGCGGCGCCGCGCCGGAGAACGAGCGGCTCTCCCGTGCCGTCTACCAGGCCGCGACGGCCCGGTGATCGCAACTGCCCCTCGGACGCCCGCCGGCTCAGTGCTCTGACCGCACAGGTTCACCGGGTCGGCGGTGGCATGGTCCGGACCGGTTGGATGTGGGTGGATATCCGAGGTTCGGGGGGCGGAGCCGGTCAGGGTTCGGAGGCTGACGGATCAGGAGGGTCGGCAGTTACAGCGGATCGTGCGTCGGGGCAGTACGAACTCGGTGCGCTACCGGCGGGCGATGCTGCCGTGGGAGAAGCCAGTCCCCCCGAACAAACTCGCCCCAGCGCGTCCGACAGGGTTTACCGAACCTGCGCAGGAAGTCAGGTTCACCAGCTAGTGTCCTGCGCCGGTAGTTGTTCGTTAGTTGTTGTGTGATTTCTGCTGGTGGTGTGTCAGTTCCTCGTCGGGGCCCGAAGCTAGAGCCGTTG
>JBEYJY010000033.1:0-99396 GCA_040631425.1 Streptomyces sp. NPDC020096 | reverse complement strand
GGGTGTGCCGGGGTGTCCCCGCAGCGACCCCAGGAAGCACCGCAACCATGAAGCGATAGCCGGAGTGAGGAGACACCCCGGCACGCCCCCGACCCCCAGGCGGCCGAGCGCGACGGCAAGATGCGATTACCGGTAACGGGGGGGCGGGTGGGAAATTTCCCTGCCCGAACCACAACCGCGCCGGAGGCGGCCGTGCGCGACGGCAAGATGCGATTACCGGTAACGGGGGGGGCGGGTGGGAAATTTCCCTGCCCGAACCACAACCGCGCCGGAGGCGGCCGTGCGCAACGGCAAGATGCGATTACCGGTAACGGGGGGAGGGAGGGAAATTTCCTCAACGCCGAACCAAGCGGACCGTTACCCGGAGGGGGAAAGCTCTCCCGACCCGCGGGTGATCAGCCGGCCGGGCAGTTCGAGCCGCTGAGGCGGCTCCGTTGCGCCGTCGAGACGGCGGAACAGGAGTTCCGCGGCCGTACGGCCCAGCCGGGCCGGGTCCTGCGCTATCACCGTGACGCCTGGCCGCAGCAGATCGGCCAGTTCGAAGTCGTCGAAGCCAACCAGCGCGATCGGTCGCAAAGATCGCTCGCGCTCCGCCAGAACGCGGACCGCGGTGACGGTCACCCGGTTGTTGCCCGCGAACAGCGCGGTGATGGGGTCCGGTCCCGACACCATGCGGTCCAGTTCGGCCCGTACCCGTTCCGGCGCGGTCGCGCCCATCGACACCCAGTCGCCGCGCACGGCGAGCCCGTGCGCGGCCATCGCCTCGTGATAGCCGCGTACCCGCTCGTCCGCGGTGTGGATGTGCGGGCGGTCTCCGATGAAACCGATCCGCCGGTGGCCGTGTGCGATCAGATGGGCGACCGCCTCGCGTGCGCCTCCCGCGTTGTCGGTGAGTACCGCGTCCGCGTCGATCCGGCTCGCGGGGCGGTCGACGAAGACGGTGGCGATGCCCGCGGCGATCTCCGGTTCGAGGTACCGGTGGTCATCGCTGGCCGGGACGATCACCAGACCGTCCACCCTGCGTGCGCACAGCGCCAGGGCCAACTCCTGTTCCCGCTCCGGGACTTCGGCGCTCGATCCGGCGAACAGCAGGCTTCCGTTGGCCCGGGCCACCTCTTCGACGGCGCGGCTGAGCGGGGAGTAGAACGGGTCGGCGAGGTCCTCCAGGACCAGGCCGATGCTGGCGGTGCGTCCCTTGCGCAGGATGCGCGCGCTGTCGTTGCGGCGGAAGCCGAGCGCTTCGATCGCGGCGCGGACTCGCGACTCGGTCTCCGCGGTGACACCGGCTTCGCCGTTGACGACGCGGGAGACGGTTTTCAGGCCGACGCCCGCCCGGGCGGCCACGTCCTTCATCGTCGGGCGGCTGCCGTACCGTACGGCGGTCGTCACGGGGGGCAGGTGGCGGGATGCGGACGGGGAGTCGGGCACGGGCGGCAGTCCTGTCGTCGAACGCACGGGGGTAACGTGAGCCTAGGGGCTAGACAACGTTGTCAACAAAGGTCAGACTACTCTGGCTCGCCACTGCCCAGGGGTCGTGCCCCGTACGGGAATGACATCGCGGACAAGGGAGACACCGTACCGATGCACAGCGAAGGCACCGCAGTGCGGTTCCCGGTCGCCGAAGGGCTGGTCGTGGCCCTGGACATCGGCGGAACGAAGATCGCGGGGGCCCTGGTCGACAGCACCGGGCGGGTGCTCGTACGTGCTCTGCGGCCCACCCCGGCGGCGGAGGACGGGGAGACGGTGATGCGCGCGGTCGAGGAGGTGCTGCGCGAACTGGCCGCCGACCCGCGCTGGGCGCGGGCGAGTGCGGTCGGGATCGGCAGCGCGGGCCCGGTTGATGCCTCGACCGGTACCGTCAGCCCGGTCAATGTCCCGGGGTGGCGTGGATTCCCGCTGGTCGCCCGGGTCCGGGAGATAACCGGTGGGCTGCCCATCACCCTTTCGGGCGATGGCGTGGCCATCGCCGCGGCGGAGCACTGGCAGGGCGCCGCCCGCGGCTACGACAACGCGCTGTGCATGGTGGTGTCGACCGGTGTCGGCGGTGGCTTTGTGCTGGGCGGTGTGCTCCATCCCGGACCCACCGGGAACGCGGGCCATATCGGACACATCAGCGTCGATCTTGACGGGCCGCTGTGTCCGTGCGGTGCCCGCGGCTGTGTTGAGCGCCTGGCCAGCGGTCCCAACATCACCCGCCGCGCCCTGGCGGAGGGCTGGAAGCCGGAGGACGGATCCGAGCCCACCGCGGTGGCGGTCGCCGCTTCGGCACGGGCCGGGGACCCGATAGCCCGCGCCTCCTTCGAGCGGGCCGCGCAGGCGCTGGCAGCCGGTATAGCGGCCTGCGCGACCCTGGTGGAGATCGAAGTGGCGGTGATCGGCGGGGGAGTGGCGGGCGCCGGTGAGGTGCTCTTCGGACCGCTGCGGGAGCAGTTGAGGCGGTATGCCACGCTGTCGTTCGCCTCGGGGGTCGTGGTGGTTCCGGCCCAACTGGGCGCGGACGCCGGTCTGGTGGGCGCCGCGGCGGCCGCATTCTCCGCCGCCGAGGGGTCGTCGGGCGGCCCGACCGGTGGACGGGGCGCGGTGCTCAGCGGCTGACGGTCAGCAGGTGATCGTCGCGTCGGCCCAGTCCGCGTGGTCGTAGTCCGGGCCGTCGCCGCCGTCGGTGACCACCAGGCGGATCGTTTGCGCGCCGTTGATGGCGGCGGTCAGCGGTTGGGCGGGGTGTCCTCCGGTCAGCAGGCCCGTCGTGGCTGCCCGTTCGCCGTCGGCCCACACCTCGAAGGTGACGCTGCCCCTGCCCGCCACCTCGTCGTCCACCCCGACCTGGGCGCGGAAGGCGGTGCAGCGTCCGCCGGTGTAGTAGGTGATCTCGCTGGGTGCGTTGGTGCCCAGGCCCTTGGGGTAGACGGTGCCGCCGATGGTGATGGGCCTGCCGTCGCCCGCGTTGGCCTCACCGTTGCTGGTGTCCTTCTCGACCGGCCCCCAACCGTTGCTGGCCGCGAGCCAGTTGAGGTCGCTGGTGTACGAGGTGCCGCTCGGCGGAAGCGTGACGACCCAGGCCTGCCCGGTGGCCTGGGAGCTGGCGCGCTGGCCGAGGACCGAACGGTACGAGGCCGTCAGCCCAAGGTCGTACGTCCCGACGGCGGTGCCCGCGGGTGGTCTGACCCGCCAAGTGACCGTCAGCTTGTGGTTGTTCGGCAGCATGGTCTGGGAGGTAGGCGAGGTGGCCGTCACCTGCCAGCCCGAGGGCGCGGTGAGGGCGACCGAGATCCGGGTGGCGGGGGTGCGGCCCAGGTCGCTGACGGTGGCCGTCACGGTCGCCGGGGTTCCGGCCGGTACGTACGCGGCGTTCTGGCCGATCTCGACCGCGGGGGCGTGCAGGATCGCGTGCGCGTCCGCCGAGACCCGGTAGAGCGCGGTGCCATGGGCGGGGACGGTCGCGGAGACCGTTCCGGCCGTCTCGTACTCCTTGTGCTGCCACAGATCGCGCAGGGTGTACGCACTGCGCTGGGGCAGTCCGATCGCGGCTGCCGTGGTGGCGATCCGTTGCGGTTGGTCGGACTCGTTGAACAGGGCGACGGCGCGACTTCCGTCGGCCATCGGCTTGACCACGGTCCAGCGGCCGCTGTCGGAGGACAGGACGGTGCCCTGCTTGCCGAGCGGGTCCTGGTCGACGGCGATGACGTCCTTGTTGGTGATGATGCCGTAGGTCGACGGTGTGGCCTTGCGCAGGTCGGTGCCGATCAGCAGCGGGGCGGCCATCACCGCCCACATGCTGAAGTGCGACCGGTATTCGGTGTCGGTCATGCCGCCGTTGCCGACCTCCAGCATGTCCGGGTCGTTCCAGTGGCCGGGACCGGCGTACTGGGCGAGCGGCAGGTTCTGCTTGAGGTTGGAGAGCATGCTGGACCAGTTGTCGCTGATGTCGCCCGTGGTGCGCCACAGGTTGCCGACGTCGGCGGCCCACAACCACGGTTGGTTCTCGCCCCATTCGCAGATGCTGAAGACGATGCGGCGACCGGTGGCCTTGAGCGCATCGCGCATCGTGGTGTACCGCTGTTTGGCGTCCACGCCCTGGTTATTGCAGTTGTCGTACTTGAGGTAGTCCACGCCCCAGTCGGCGAACTGCTGTGCGTCGGAGTACTCATGGTCCAGCGCGCCGGGGAAGCCCTTGCTGTTGCAGGTCTTCGTGCCCGCACTGGTGTAGATGCCGAGCTTCAGCCCCTTGGCGTGCACATAGTCGGCAACTGCCTTGATGCCGTGCGGGAACCGGGCCGGATCGGGGACGAGTTTGCCCTTGGCGTCGCGGTCCGGCAGGGCCCAGCAGTCGTCGAGGTTGACGTACTGGTAACCGGCCGCTTTGAGGCCCTTGCTGACGAAGATGTCAGCGATGCCCTCGACCATCGCCTCGTTGAAGCCGGGACCGCAGTGAGTGCTGTTCCAGTTGTTGAAGCCCATGGGCGGGGTGCGGGCAAGCCCGTTGTCCAGCAGCGGGGCGGTGGTTCTCGCCGTGGTCGAGGGGGAGTTGGCGGTGGCTTCGTGCCGATGAGCCGCGGCGGTGGCCGGGGTGGTCAGCACTCCGGCGCACAGGAGGGCCGCGCCGAGCGCTCCGAGGGCTCTTCGGTGCGCGGTGCCGGTGGCGAGCAGACGCATGACTGCGATGTCTCCTTCCGGTCGGTCGACTGCATGCCGGTCGTTTCTGACCGGTCGTCAACTGGGCCATGTCCCCGTCAGGTGCGATCGATTACGGTAGATGGTGTTGGGGATTGTTGGAAGAGGTGCGACATGCTGTGTGGCATCTTGTGGAAACTTTGGCATGTGCCGATGGTCGGGGTGGGCGTGCGGTGGTTGCGTTTGGTTGTGTTGATTTTGGCTGGTGGCTGAACGGTGTCGGCTGAGCTTCGCTCCCGGCGCTTCCTCGCCCTCCCCCGCGCGTTTGCCCGACCGTGCGCCCCGGGCACTTCTTAGGGGGCTACGGAGAGGGGGCACCGTGATCGTCTGGCTGAACGGCGCGTTCGGCGCGGGGAAGACCAGCGCCGCGCGCGAACTGATCGACCTGATACCCGGAAGCACCCTGTACGACCCTGAACTGATCGGCGGCACGCTGAGGTTGCTGCTGCCGGAGAAACGGCTCGGTGAGATCACCGACTACCAGGAACTGCCTTCCTGGCGGCGGCTCGTCGTGGACACCGCGGCCGCTTTGCTGATGGAGACCGGCGGGCCGCTGGTGACGCCCATGACGCTGCTGCGCCAGGACTACCGCGACGAGATCTTCGGCGCACTGGCCGCCCGTGGAATTCCGGTGAGACATGTGCTGCTGCGCGTTGAGGAAACGATCCTGCGGGAGCGCATCGCGCACCGGGAGGAGGTGCCCGGCGACCCGGAGGCCAGCGCCTCGGTGCGCCGCTGGTGCCTGGACCACCTTGCCGCCTACAGTGCGGCGCTGCCCTGGCTCACCCGGGACGCCCACGTTCTCGATATCGGCAACGCACCCCCGCGCGAGGTCGCGGAAGGCGTCGCTGCCGCCGTGGGGGAGGGCGCTGGTGCCTGCGGCATCGTGCAGACGCCAGAGCCGACCCGCGAGACGGTGGCCGCCGGGGTGCTGCTGTTCGACGAGCGGGACCGCGTGCTTCTCGTCGACCCGACCTACAAACCGGGCTGGGAGTTCCCCGGTGGAGTGGTCGAGCGCGGTGAGCCGCCCACCCGCGCCGCGCTGCGCGAGGTCGCCGAGGAACTCGGCGTCGACCTGGGGGCCGCCGGAGGCTTGCGGCTGCTGGTGGTCGACTGGGAGCCACCGCGGCCGCCGGGCTTCGGCGGGCTGCGTCTGCTGTTCGACGGGGGCGCGCTGCCCGCCACCGACGCCGGGCGACTGCTGTTGCCTGCGGCCGAGTTGCGCGCCTGGCGCTTCGTCACCGAGGACGAGGCGGCCGTTCTGCTACCGGCCGAACGGTTCGCCCGCCTGCACTGGGCGCTACGGGCCCGCGCCCAGGGCAGGGCGATCGACCTCGAAGCGGGCGAACCGGTCGCTGCGGTCGATTGATGCACGATCGCCGCAATTCACCATTACTTGGCCGCTGCGTGCATCATCCGCGCTTGCTCTGTGCGTAGTTGACCAGGAACAGTGCCTCGGTGAGCGACATCCGCTCCAACTCCTGCGGCGAGACACTCTCGTTCACCGCGTGGATCTGCGCCTCCGGCTCGCTCAAACCGATCAGCAGGATCTCGGCCTGCGGATAGAGCGCGGCGAGGGTGTTGCACAGTGGAATGGAGCCGCCCTGCCCGGCGACCTCCATCTCGGCGCCGTCGTAGGCCGCGCGCATCGCCTCTGCCATCGCGGTGTACGCGGGGCTGGAGGTGTCCGCGCGGAACGGCTCGCCCTCGCCGCGCGGGGTGACCTCGACCCGCGCGCCCCAGGGCGCCGCCGACCGCAGGTGTGCGCTGAGCGCCTTCTCGGCCTGTGCGGCGTCCGTGCCCGGCGGCACCCGCAGGCTGACCAGAGCTCGGGCGCTCGCGTGCACCGACGGAGTGGCGCCCACCACCGGCGGGCAGTCGATTCCCAGGACGGTCACCGCGGGCCGCGCCCACAGGCGGTCCGCGATGGTGCCCGTCCCGATCAGGCTCACACCGTCGAGGACCTTGGCGTCGGCACGGAACGCCTCCTCGCCGTACTGCAGCCCCTGCCAATTCGCGTCGGACGTCAGGCCGTCCACGGTCGTGGTGCCGGACTCGTCACGCAGCGAGTCGAGTATCCGGATCAGCGCGGCGAGCGCATCGGGCGCGGCGCCGCCGAACTGGCCGGAGTGCAGGTTGCCTTCCAGTGTGTCGACCGCGACCTCGACCAGCGTCATACCGCGCAGCGTCGCGGTGACGGTGGGCAGCCCGACCCGGAAGTTCCCGGTGTCGCCGATCACGATGGCGTCCGCGGTGAGCAGTTCAGGGTGGGCCTCGGCGTACCGCTGGAGGCCGCCGGTGCCCTGCTCCTCGGAGCCCTCGGAGATCACCTTGACCGTGACCGGGACGCCGCCGTGCTCGCGCAGCGCCCGCAGTGCGGTCAGGTGCATCACCAGACCGCCCTTGCAGTCGGCGGCGCCGCGTCCGTACCAACGGCCGTCGCGCTCGGTGAGCTCGAACGGCGGGGTGACCCATGCTGATTCGTCCAGCGGCGGCTGTACGTCGTAGTGCGCGTACAGCAGCACCGTGGGTGCTCCCTCGGGCCCCGGCAGGCAGCCGTAGACGGACTGGGTGCCGTCCGGGGTGTCGAGCAGCGCCACATCCTCGAAGCCCTCGGTACGCAGCGCGTCGGCCACCCAGCGCGCGGCCTTCTCGCACTCGCTCTTCGGGAACTGGCGCGGATCGGCGACCGAACGGTACGAGACCAGCTCGGCGAGCTCGGTCCTGGCGCGGGGCATCAGCCCGGCGACCGTCTCGGCCAGGGGGGCGTGCGGGGCCTGTGACATGGGCGCTCCTCGTGGGTGCGGGTGTTGGTGGGTACGGGTGACCGCGCAGCCGATGGTCCCATAGCGGGCCAATCCGTGCCGCGCCATAGGATGCGGGAGACCGGCGGTACGAAGCGGGAGCGGGAACACACGTGAGCAGCGACTACGCAGCGCGGGGCGGGGAGACGGCGGACGGCGGGAACCCGGAGGTGTGGGATGTCGTCGTGGTCGGCGCCGGGCCCGCGGGGGCCAGTGCCGCGCACGCGGCGGCCTCCGCCGGGCGACGGGTGCTTCTGCTGGAGAAGGCCGAGCTGCCGCGCTACAAGACCTGCGGTGGTGGCATCATCGGCCCGTCCCGTGACGCGCTTCCGCCCGGCTTCGAACTTCCGCTGCGCGACCGGGTGCGCGCGGTCACCTTCAGCCTCAACGGACGGATGACGCGTACCCGCCGCTCCCGCCGAACCCTCTTCGGCCTGATCAACCGGCCAGAGTTCGACGCCCGGCTGACCGAGGCCGCCCAGCGCGCGGGTGCCGAACTGCGCACCGGTACCCAGGTCTCCCGCGTTGAGCAGCACGGCCCCGCCGTGCCCGATCGCCGCACCGTGGCCGTTGTCCTCGGCACCGGAGAGACGTTCCTCGCCCGGTGCGTCGTCGGCGCCGACGGCAGCGCCAGCCGGATAGGCGCTCACGTGGGGGTCAAGCTGGACCAGGTCGACCTCGGCCTGGAGGCGGAGATTCCGGTGCCCGCGTCCGTCGCGGAGGACTGGGCGGGGCGCGTGCTGATCGACTGGGGCCCGCTGCCCGGTAGTTACGGGTGGGTCTTTCCCAAGGGCGACTCCCTTACGGTCGGGGTGATTTCCGCGCGCGGCCAGGGTGAGGCGACCAAGCGCTACTTCGAGGACTTCATCGCCCGGCTCGGCCTGGCGGGGTTCGAACCCAGCGTGTCCTCCGGCCACTTGACGCGCTGCCGGGCCGATGACTCCCCGCTCTCCCGCGGCCGCGTCCTGGTCTGCGGTGACGCGGCGGGGCTGCTGGAGCCATGGACACGCGAGGGCATCTCCTACGCACTGCGCTCGGGACGGATGGCCGGCGAGTGGGCGGTACGCATCGCGGAGGCGCAGGACGGGGTGGACGCCCGCCGTCAGGCTCTCAACTACGCGTTCGCTGTGAAGGCCGGTCTCGGTGTGGAGATGGCGGTGGGCCGCCGGATGCTGTCGGTCTTCGAACGCCGCCCGGGGCTGCTGCACTCGGCGCTGATCTCGCTGCCGCCCGCATGGAACGCCTTCGCCGGGATCACCAACGGCTCGACGTCGCTGGCCGAGATCGTACGCAACCACCCAATGGCTGGACGGATGCTGTCCGGCCTGGGCCGCCCGTAGTGGTGCGGGTCGGGGCGCCGCTGGGTCAGCCGTGCTCGGTGATGCGGAAGACCGGGTGGTCGGGGGCTATTCGCAGCAGCTCCTCATCCGAGGAGTTGTGGCTGACTCCGTTGAAGAACGCTCCGACCTCCCACTTCCATCGACTGAGGTAGGCGCGGAGCAGCGCGGGCTTGTCGGCGTCGGGGACCTCCACCGCGGTGAACTGCTCGATGCGGTTGCCCACCCGGAGTTGGCCGCTGCCCGCCGCGCGCAGGTTGCGTACCCACTGGGTCTGGCCGCGGGGTGCGACCAGGAAGCGCTCTGATCCGACGGTCAGCGGATTGACGGGATTGCGCCGCCACTCACCGCTCTTGCGCCCCCGCACCGCCAGTTCGCGGGAGCCCGCAATGCTGACACCGTGCCTCGTCAGCCAGCCGACGGTGTTGTGCAGGAGCCGGACCTCGATCCGCCCGGGCTTGAGATAGCGCTGCTCTGCCATGGTGGTGCCCCCTCGAAGCGATGAGAGCGGTGCTCTCGTTCCAGATCAGTGTGGCATCGCCCGTGACTCAATGCAAGAGCAGTGCTCTCATTTGTGACTTCCGATCCAGTTGTTGGTTGACGCTCCGGTAAATGGCAGACTGTTCGCCATGAGTGTGATCCGAGGAGCCAGGGAACGCGCCCGCATCGAGGTGACCGGCGCCATCAAGGACGAGGCCAGGCGCCAGCTGGCCGCCGAGGGAGCCGCCCGGCTGTCACTGCGTGCCGTCGCCCGAGAGCTCGGCATGGTCTCCTCCGCGCTCTACCGCTACTTTCCGAGCCGTGACGAACTGCTGACGGCCCTCATCATCGACGCCTACGACGCTCTCGGCGAGGCCGCGGAGGCTGCCTTGGCCGCGACGGCGGAGGACAAGCCCGGCGAGCGTTGGACCGCGGTATGCCGTGCGGTACGCGCCTGGGCGCTGGCGCATCCGCACGAGTACGCCCTGCTGTACGGCTCGCCCGTGCCTGGCTACACCGCACCGCAGGACACCATCGCACCCGCCTCCAGAGTCGGTCTGGCCCTGGTGGCCGTCGCTCGCGACGCCCACGCCGCGGGCGAGTTGGCCGCCCCTGCCAACGGACCGCTGCCCGACGAGGTACGCACCGATGTCGAGCGGTTCGCGGCCGAGTTGGCGCCCGACCTCCCGGAGCCCACGCTGGCAGGGCTGACCGCCGCCTGGTCGCAGCTCTTCGGGCTGATCGGTTTCGAGGTGTTCGGCCACTTCCATCGCGTTGTGGAAGCCCGTGAGGCGTTCTTCGACCACTCCTGCGCGGCGCTCGCCCGGCAGGTGGGGCTGTAGGACTCCGCGGCTGTGTGCTGGTCCGTACTTCCCTGGGAGTACGGACCAGCACTGCGTGCGAGTGACGCCGGTGCGGCCCCGCCCGGTCTAGCGTGGCGGCATGAGCGACGACCAGGCGCCCAGGCGGGGCGGGGCGCACGAGTGGGAGGGCGGTCCACCGTGGGGTGGGCCCCCCTGGTTGCGGCAGCGGGGCGACTCGGCGGTCCGCTGGCCCGTGAGGTCCTCGCTCGTCGTCGCCTTCATCCAGGTGATGGCCTCCACGTTCGCGAGCCGACATGCCGTCGACCGTGTCCATCTCGACGCCTTCGCCTACGCGCTGCTGCTCGCCGGTCCCGCGCTCCTCGTGTTGCGGCTGCGCCTGCCGCGCGTTGCCGTGTACGGAACGATGACGGTGACCCTCGGCTATCTGGCCGGTGGCTATGCCTGGGGTCCGTTCTTCCTCAGCTTCCTGGTCGCCTTCTGCTCCGCCGTGGTACGCGGGCATCGCCGCGACGCCTGGGCCGCCGCGGCCGGGATCTATGTCGGCCATCTCCTGGTGGGCCACTGGCTCTACCGCTGGCTGCCGCCCGCGGGCCAGCCCGCCGAGGGCTGGGGTCAGGAGTTCGGGATCGCCGCATGGCTGCTGGCGTTGGGCGCCGCCGCCGAACTGATCAGGGTGCGCCGTGAGCAGCTCGTCCGCGCCCGCCGTGAGCGTGCCGAGGCCGAGCGGCACCGGGCCGACGAGGAGCGGCTGCGGATCGCCCGCGAGCTGCACGATGTGATCGCGCACAGCTTGTCGGTCATCAACGTCCAGGCGGGCGTGGGGCTCGCGCTGATCGACGAGCGTCCGGAGCAGGCACGTATCGCGCTGACCACCATCAAGGCCGCGAGCAAGGAGGCGCTCGGCGAGGTGCGGCAGGTGCTCGGGACGCTGCGTTCGCCAGGCTCGGCTCCCCGTACTCCCGCACCCGGGCTTGACCGGATTCCGGAACTCGCCGGTCAGGCGGCGGCTGCCGGACTTCAGGTCACCGTTGACATCGACGGAACCGCACGGCCACTGCCTCCGGGAGCCGAACTCGCCGCGTTCCGGATCGTTCAGGAAGCGTTGACGAACATCGTCCGGCACTCGGGCGCTCGTACCGCCCGGGTCCGCATCGGCTACCAGCCGCAGGTGTTGGAGCTGCGGATCGACGACGACGGACCCGCCACCGCGGGCGGGGACTCCGGGGGCGGGAACGGGCTGATCGGGATGCGTGAGCGGGCGGCGGCCCTTGGCGGGACTGTCGAGGCGGGCCCGCGCGGCGACGGCGGATTCCGGGTCGTCGCCACGCTTCCGGTGACCGGCCCGGATAGCGTGGGCCCGGCCACGGAGGAGGAGGGCCGATGACCCGGGTGGTACTGGCCGACGACCAGATGCTGGTGCGTGCGGGGTTCCGCGCACTGCTGGACGCCCAGCCCGATATCGAGGTGGTCGGCGAAGCCGCCGACGGGGAGCAGGCGTTGCGCCAGGTCGCCCAGCTCAAGCCCGATGTCGTGCTGATGGACATCCGCATGCCGGTGCTGGACGGGCTTGCCGCGACTCGCCGGATCACCGGTGATCCGGCGCTGGCCGACGTCAGGGTCGTCATCCTCACCACCTTCGAGCTGGATGAGTACGTCTTCGAGGCGATCCGCTCCGGCGCCACCGGATTCCTGGTCAAGGACACCGAACCGGACGAACTGCTGCGCGCGGTACGGGCCGCGGTGGCCGGGGACGCGCTGCTGTCGCCCGGGGTGACGCGGCGGCTGATCGCCGAGTTCGCCGCCCGTTCCAAGGAGCCCGCGGCGGCCGAGGGGCTGGAGCAACTCACCGAACGCGAGCGGGAGGTGATGGCCCTGGTCGGCATCGGGTTGTCCAACGACGAGATCGCCCGCCGCTTGGTGGTCAGCCCGCTCACCGCCAAGACCCATGTGAGCCGGGCCATGGTCAAGCTCGGTGCCCGTGACCGCGCCCAACTCGTCGTGCTGGCCTATGAGTCGGGACTGGTACGGCCCGGCTGGCTCGGCTGACCCGACCGCCGTCGTATCCCGCAATGGGCATTCCGCGCCAGTCCGGTGCCCGCGTCGCGGGCCGAGCTGGCCCGGGCCGCGACGTTCCCGGCGTCCCCGGCGGCTCAGTCGACCGCCGACGTGTTCCGCCACAGCTCGGCCAGCGAGCCGTCGCCGGTCACGTCGAGGTCCTCGTACCCACCCCGGTTCCACAGCGTGAGGTAGAGCGCGGCGGCGGGGCCGCTGATGGTGCAGTCGGCCGCCCCGACGCCGGGAGTACGTTCCACCCGCGGCGGGTCCTGGGACAGCCGCAGCCACCACTCGACCGGGCCGGAGGTGCCGTCCGCCGCTCGTATCCGCAGAACGCGCGGCGACTCGGTACGGACCCGGCTGCGCGAGCGGGTCTGGAATCCGGCCAGCAGCTCGTCGATACCGTCCACGGCGAAGTCCGTCCGGTACGGGGCGTGGCCCTTGCCCAGCGCGGCCTCCGCGTCAAACCGGTGTATCGCCGTCTCATGCGCCTGCCGTCGGGCCCAGAACGCCAGCGGTGACGGAGCGGACAGGAAGGTCCAGCACTCCAGATCGGCCGGGGCCGCGATGAGCCTGTCCAGCAACTGGCGGTGGCCGTCCCGGAACCAGCAAGCCAGCGCTTCGTCCTCCGGGGCGTTGACCGCCATGGGTGCCGGCTCGGTGGCTCCGGCGACGAAACCGGCCGCCCACCGGTGCACGGCGCCCATGTGCGTGACCAGGTCGCGCACCCGCCAGTCGGGACACGTCGGCACAGGCGCTTCCCACCCGGCCTCTTCCGCCGCATCCGCCATCAACTCGCCGTCCCGGCGCAGGGTTTCGATGAACTCGGCTGTCTCCATGGCCACATCGTGCCATCGGGGTCTGACAACAACCCGCGAAGCGACGTCAACGGGAAGCGCGTGGCTCCGCGTTGCGTACCGCGAAGGCGATCAGCGCGGCGACCGCCGCCAGCAGCGCCACCGTGGTCAGTGCCAGCGGCAACCCCACCGCGTCGGCGAGGAAGCCGATCGAGGGCGGCCCGAGCAGCATCCCGCCGTAGCCGAGCGTTGACGCGGCGGCGACCCCGCCGGGGCCGGCGAGTGCTCCGGCCCGGGCGATCGCCACCGGGAAGACGTTGGCCAGACCCAGGCCGGTCACCGCGAACCCCGCCAGCACCAGCCACGGCACCGGCGCGAGCGCGCCGAGCAGCATGCCGACCGTGGCGGTCAACCCGCCGAAGACCAGGGTGCGGGTCTGGCCGAAGCGCTCCAGCAGCGCGGTCCCGGACAGCCGCCCCACGGCCATGGCCAGCGCGAACGGAGCATAGGCCGCCGCCGCGAGGCCGGGCCCGCTGCCCAGGTCCTGTGTCAGGTGCAGCGCACTCCAGTCGGCGAGCGCCCCCTCGCCGTAGGCCGTGCACAGCGCGATCAGGCCGAATACCACGACCAGCCAGCGGCCGCCCGGGTGGGAGCGCGGTCGCGGCGATGCCGAGTCCGCCGCGTTGACGTGCGGTACCGGGTGCCGCAGCAGTACCCGGCCCGCCACCGCGGTGGCCACCAGGGCGATCGGGGTGAGCAGCAGCAGATGCCGGGTGGGGGACAGATGCGGGGCGAGGAGCCCGCCGAGCCCCGCGCCCACCAGCCCGCCGAAGCTGAACGCGGCGTGGAAACCCGGCATAACAGGGCGCCGCAGAGCCGCGACCAGGTCGACGGCGGCACTGTTCATGGCGACGTTCAGGCCGCCGTAGGCGGCGCCGAAGACCAGCAGCACCAGTCCCAGAGCCGTCGCGGAGTGGGTGAGCGGCGGCAGCGCTACGCTGAGCGCCAGCAGCGCCGCGCACCCCACAGTGACAGGATGGCTGCCGAACCGGTGGCACAGCCGCCCGGTGAAGACCATCGTGGCGACCGCCCCGGCGGACACACCGAGCAGTGCCAGGCCCAACGCGCCGGAGGAGGCGCCGACTTGGGCCTTGATGGCGGGGATGCGGACCACCCACCCGGCGAAGACGAATCCGTCCACGGCGAAGAAGGCGGTAAGCGCGATGCGTAGTGCGGTCAGCGGGGTACTGGACGGGCTGTGGTCGGTTCCGGTCAGGGCCATCCGTATTTTGTTTAGCGTCGGCACAAAGTAAGAATAGGACCGTGACGCAGACTCGGACAAGGCTTGAGAGGGGGCGCGCGGCGCTGGGCCCCGCGCTGGCGCTCGTACACACCGGACGCGCGCCCACCCGTGCGGTGCTCACCGCGGAACTGGGGGTGACTAGAGCCACCGCCGGTGCCGTCGCCGCGGAACTCGAAACCCTGGGACTGATCCGGGTGGACACCCGTCCCACCGTCGAGGCCGGTTCGCAGGGCCGCCCCTCGCACCGGCTCCAGGTCGACCCCGACGGACCGGTGGTACTCGCGGCACAGGTGCACGCGGACGGCTTCCGCGCCGCCCTCGTCGGCCTCGGCGGGCGGATCGTGGCCACCACGCCCGGCTGTATGACGGTGCCCGCCGACCCGGCGCACGTCCTCGGGCTGGTCGTCGAGGCCGGCGCGGAACTGCTGAAGTCCACCGGACGCGTCTGCGTGGGCGCCGGACTCGCGGTGCCGTCCGCGGTGGCCGAGCCCGAGGGCACCGCGCTCAACCCGCTCCACCTCGCCTGGCCCGCCGGTGCGCCGGTGCGCGACGTCTTCGCGCAGCAGATCACGGCCCACGGCGTCACCGGTCCGAGTGGTGCGCCCGTGGCGTCCTTCGTGGGCAACGACGTCAACGTCGCCGCCCTCGCCGAGCACCGGCACGGTGCCGGACGCGGTGCCCAGCACCTGCTCGTGGTCGCCACCGGGCACCGTGGTGTGGGCGGCGCCCTGGTGCTCGACGGCCGTCTGCACACCGGCAGTTCGGGCCTCGCCCTCGAAGTCGGCCACCTCACCGTCAACCCCGAGGGCCGCCCCTGCCACTGCGGCAGCCGTGGCTGCCTGGACGTGGAGGTCGACCCGGTCGCCTTCCTGGAGGCCGCGGGACGGCCGGCGGGCCCTGAGGTGTCGCTGCTGGACAGCTCCGTCCGGCTGCTTCGCGAGGAGTACGACGATCCGCTGGTGCGGTCCGCCGCCGAAGCGCTCATCGACCGGCTCGGTTTGGGGCTCGCCGGACTGGTTAACGTGCTCAACCCCGACCGCATCGCCCTCGGCGGCCTGCACCGCTACCTGTTCGAGGCCGACCCGGAGCGGCTGCGCGCCGTCGTCGCCGATCGCAGCCTGTGGGGGCGCAGCGGCTCGGTGCCGATCCTGAGCTGCTCGCTCGACCACAACAGCCTGGTCGGCGCGGCCGAACTGGCCTGGCAGCCGGTGCTCGACGACCCGTTGGAGGCACTCGCCGGGTAGCACGCGCGGCCGGTCCCGGTACTCCCCACGAGGTAGGCACAGTGGCGTCGGCCGTACGACGACCAGGACCGCTCGACAGACGACGCTCGATGGTGTCCGCGACCAGACATGGCCGCGGACCGGAAACCGGTCACCGACCCGACCGGCGTCATCGAGGAGTTGAACGTCATGAACGTCCTGGCAAGTCCCTGGCACGACGGTGGACCCGGACCGTGGATCCTTTTCCTCCCGCTGGTGTGGGCGGCGGTCGTCATCGGTGTGGTGACCGTGTTGCGCCGCACCGTGTGGCGCGGCCGAGGCGGGCCCTGGGCCCGGCGGTTCCCCTCGCGGCCCGACGCACAGTCGCCGCTGGCCGTGCTGGGACGCCGGTTCGCGGCCGGTGAGATCGACGAGGACGAGTACTGGCGCAGGCTCTCCGTCCTCGACGAGCAGTTCGGCGGCCAGCACGGCGGTGCGCGATGACCGCCGCGACCGGCACGGTACGGACCATCGCGCCCGCTGCCCAAGTGCGCGATGCCGTCAAGGTTTACGGCAGCGGCGACACAGAAGTGCGGGCACTCGACGGGGTGACCGTGGGCTTCCCGGCCGGACGCTTCACCGCGATCATGGGTCCCTCGGGCTCGGGCAAGTCCACGCTGATGCACTGCGCGGCCGGGCTTGACACCCTCACCTCCGGCTCGGCGTACATCGGCGACACCGAGCTCGGGGCGCTGGGAGACCGCCAGCTGACACTGCTGCGCCGGGAGCGCATCGGCTTCGTCTTCCAGTCGTTCAACCTGGTGCCGACCCTCACCGTCGCCGAGAACATCACCCTCCCGCTCGATCTCGCCGGGACCCGCCCGGAGCCCGGTCTGATCGACGAGTTGATCGACGTCATCGGGCTGCGCGACCGGCTGCGGCACCGGCCCAGCCAGCTCTCCGGCGGCCAGCAGCAGCGGGTCGCGGTAGCCCGAGCGCTGGCCGGACGGCCCGATGTGGTCTTCGCCGACGAGCCGACCGGGAACCTCGACTCGCGCTCCGGCGCGGAGGTCCTCGAACTGCTCGGCGACGCCGCGCACGGCATGGGGCGCACCGTGGTGATGGTCACCCACGATCCGGTGGCCGCGAGCCATGCTGACGAGGTGCTGTTCCTGGCCGACGGGCGACTGGTCGACCGCATGGAACGACCCACCGCCGACCGGGTTCTCGACCGGATGAAGGCGTTTGACGGGCCGTCGCAACAGGAGGTCCGGCCATGACGGTCCTCAATGGCGGCCGAGCGAGCCTGCGACTGAGCGTCGCCTCGCTGCGCGCGCACCGGCGCCGCTTCGCCGGAACGTTTCTCGCGGTGCTGCTCGGCGTGTCGTTCCTGGCCGGGACGATGATGATGGGCGACACGCTGCGGGCCAGTTTCAACACGCTGTTCGCCGACGCGGGCGGCGGCCGGGACGCCGTGGTCCGCAGCTCGGACGTCATCTCCGTGTCCGGCAAGGGCCAGGGCGTACGGCAGCCGGTGGACAACGCGCTCGTTCAGAAGATCCAGAGTGTGCCGGGTGTCGCGGCCGCCGCGCCCGACATCGAGGGCGCCGGGCAGCTCATCGGCAAGGACGGCCAGCCCATCGGCGGCAAGGGGCCGCCCACCATCGCGGGCAACTGGATCGCCGACCGCAAGCTCAACCCGTACCAGATCGCCCAGGGCCATGCCCCGCAGGCACCCGGGCAGGTGGCCATCAGCCGTGGCACCGCGACCAAGGGGAATCTGCACATCGGCGACACCACCGTGCTGCGCACCCCCGATCCGGTGCGGGTCACCATCGTCGGCCTCGCCACCTTCGGCGGACAGGACGGCATGGCGCAGGCCACGTACACCGGGATGACGCTCGGGGACGCGGAGAAGTACCTCATGCCACGGCCCGGCGACGCCTCCAGCATTCCGGTGCGCGCCGACTCCGGTGTCAGCCAGCGGCAACTCGTCGACCGGATCGCCCCGGTGCTGCCCAAGGGCGTTGAGGTGATCACCGGCGAGCGGGCCACGGCCGAGAGCCAACGGGACGTCTCCGGCCAGTTCCTGTCCCTGTTCACCACCTTGCTGCTGGTGTTCGCCGGGATCGCACTGCTGGTGGCCACGTTCTCCATCCACAACACCTTCGCGATCGTGCTTGCCCAGCGGACCCGTGACAACGCGCTGCTGCGGGCGCTCGGCGCGTCCCGGCGCCAGGTCCTCGGCTCGACGCTGGTGGAGGCACTGGCCGTGGCCGTGATCGCGTCAACCGCCGGGCTGTTCGGCGGAATGGGGATCGCGGCCGGGCTGCAGGCGCTCTTCCCGGCCGTGGGATTCCCCTTCCCCTCAGGGAACTTGGTGATCTCCGCGACCTCGCTGGTACTTCCGCTCGCGGTCGGCGTGCTGGTGTGCATCGGTTCCGCGCTGCTGCCCGCGGTACGGGCCGGGCGCACCGCACCGCTCGCCGCGCTGCGTGAGACGGCCGTCGACCAGTCGGGGGCCTCCCGGCTACGGGCGGCGGCGGGCGTCTCCGGAATCGCCGCGGGGGTCGCGCTGACCGCGCTCGGCGCCTCCGGCACCCCGTCGGTGCTGGTGACCGCGGCCGGGGCGGTGCTCACGGCTGCCGCCTTCGTCGTCCTCGGACCGGTCGCGGCCAGCTACGCCATTCGGGTGCTCGGCGCGCCGCTCGTCCGGCTGCGGGGCGTCACGGGGGCGCTGGCCAGGCGTAACGCGCTGCGCGGCGCCAAGCGGACGGCGGCCACCGCGACCGCGCTGATGATCGGTGTCGCCGTGGTGACCCTTTTCACGGTGTTCGGCGCCTCGCTCAAGGCCACCTTGAACCAGACCGTCTCGCGGTCCTTCGCGGGGGATGTGGCGGTCAGCGCACCGGCGTTCGGCGCGGGCGGCAGCGGACTGAGCCCGAGGCTCGCCCCCGCAATCGCCAAACTCCCGCAGGTGAGCACGGCCGTCGGACTCGGCAAGGGGGTGGCCCAGGTCGACGGGGCCGGTCGACAGCTGACGGTCGCGGACCCGGGCGCGCTCGGGCGCGTCCTGGACCTCGGGAAGGTCGAGGGCTCACTTAATGCGCTGGGTACCCGGGCCATCGCAGTCTCCAGCGACCAAGCCGCCAAACACGGCTGGACGGTGGGATCCGCCACGACGCTGCGCTTCACCGACGGCAGCTCGCAGCGGTTCACGGTCGGCGCGGTCTACCAACAGGCCGATCTGGCCGGGGACTACGTGATCGCACGCCAGGCCTGGGAGCCGCACCGGACCCAGGACAGCGACACGCTTGTCGCGGTCTCCTTCCGGCACGGTGTGTCCGCTGCGGACGGCAAGGCCGCCGTCGAGCACACGGCCGCCTCGTACGGGAACCCGACCGTCCAGACCCGTGCCGAGTACGCCAAGTCCTCGGCGTCCGGCATCAACACGATGCTCACGCTGGTCTACGCGCTGCTGGCGCTCGCCGTCGTCATCGCTCTGCTCGGCATCACCAACACGCTCACCCTCGCGGTGTACGAGCGGACACGTGAACTGGGGTTGCTGCGCGCGGTCGGGCAGACCCGGGCGCAACTGCGGGCCATGGTCCGTTGGGAGTCGGTGCTGGTCGCCGCGTTCGGAACGGTCGGCGGGCTGGGGCTCGGCGCCTTCCTCGGCTGGGCGTTGGTGCGGGCCGCGGACGCCACGGGAGCCAGCGCCTTCGCGATCCCGCCGGTCCAGCTCGCGATCGTGCTGCTGGTCGGGCTGGTGGCCGGTGTGGTCGCCGGGTTGCGTCCGGCTCGGCGGGCGGCGCGCCTTGATGTGCTGCGCGCCGTCGCCGTGGAGTGACCTGCGGTCCGCTGGCGCCGCATCCCCGGCCCGGGGATTCACCTCGCGGTGTCGCCCCGGCCGCGCTGGCGCACGGGTGCTCTGAGCCGGGTGCCCTGGGCCGGGTGCCCTGGGCCGGGGGGCGCTTGGCGGCGCCCGCGGCCGGTCCGAAAATTCTCCACCGGGTTGCGGTCGGATCGGGCGCCGCCAGTTCGCGCCGTGGGACTTCTCGCCGTCGCGGCGGCTGGTATTGCCCGCCGTTGCGGCGCGGGAGTTCCACGACGGTGCGGACCGGTGGTCACACGACTCCTCCGCGACCCACAGCACCTCGACGCCGAAGTTCCGCCCGACACGCTTCGCTGCCGCGGCCCGCAGAGCCGCGGTCTGCCGTTGATGCCCCGGGACCCGCAGTCGCGGTTTCCGGCGTCCCAAGATCAGGAAGATCGGCCGGTGCAGGCGGCTCGCACTCCCGGTCCGCGCTGTGGGGACTTCTCGCCGTCGCGGCGGCGACGCCGCGACGGCGAGCGAGCACGATGCCGCAGAGCGGCGGTCACACAACTGCCGCGGCCCACCGCACCCCGGTGGTCAGGATCCGCCGAGCAGTCCTACGCAAGGGAGGCCGCGATCGGCAGCGTCCGCTTGCCGAGCGGGATCACTGTCGGCGTGGGAACGGCGGCCGTGGCGCGGACCGGTGCCGCGACGGGCTCCCGGACGGCGACCGCGGCGGGCTTGGGCGCGGGGTCGGTTCCGCTGAGCGAGAACCATACGACCTTGCCGCCGCCGTTCCCGTTCGGGCGGGTGCCCCAGCCGTCGCTGAGCGCGGCGAGCATGGCCAGACCGCGGCCCGAGGTGTCCAGCGCGTCCGTCCGCAAGGCGATCAGCGGTGGGCGCGGATCGTTGTCAGTGACCGATACGGTCAGCCGGCCCCGGTCAAAGGAGAGCTCGACGATGCAGTGCTTATTGGGCTGGGCATGGCGGTGCACATTGGCAAGTAGCTCGGTGATGCCGAGCAGGGTGGTGTCGAGGAGCGGTTCCAGGTCCCAGTACCGAAGCTGTGCGGAAACGATTCGGCGGACCTGTCCGATCCGATGGGGCAGTGCTTCCAGCCGTACGGCGCACTGCCGGCTGTGCTGGGTGGTGATCACGGCTGCGACTCCCTCCGCGGTGGGGCCGACCTCCGGGACCGTGCCCCGTCCCGCTCGATTGGGAAAGCCTGTGCGGGAACACTCAGAGTGACCGATTCTGTACTCCGTGTGCGTGACCAGGTTCGCCCCGGGAGGGGCATTCCGCAACTCCCGCTGTACGGACCCTCGCCATTTCGGTGGCGTACGCCCCGGATGGCGCTTGCGCCAGACAGCCCCGTGCCACCGCGGCGACGCGCCCGTCGGCCAGTGGCTGCCTATGATCGTCAAGTGCCCGGCAGCGCGGCCGGGGACGGCTAGCAGCGGGAGGCGGACGCCAGTGGACACCGTCGAACACGCCGAGAGCGGTGGTGCCAGCGGCAGCCGCGAGCCTGTTCCCACGATGGACGTGGACCGCTCCGATCAGCAATACCGCATCTGGCTCAAAGAAGCCGTCCGCCAAGTCCAGGCCGACGCCAACCGCAGCGCCGACACACATCTGCTGCGCTTCCCGCTCCCCGAACACTGGGGAATCGACCTGTACTTGAAGGACGAGTCCACCCATCCCACCGGCAGCCTGAAGCACCGGCTGGCGCGATCGCTCTTCCTGTACGGGCTCTGCAACGGCTGGATCCGGCCCGGCCGCCCGGTCATCGAGGCGTCCAGCGGATCCACGGCGGTGTCCGAGGCGTACTTCGCCAAGCTGACCGGTGTGCCGTTCATCGCGGTGATGCCGCGTAGCACCAGCCGTGAGAAGCAGCGGCTCATCGAGTTCCATGGCGGCCGGTGCCATCTGGTGGACGACCCGCGCACGATGTATGAGGTCTCCGCGCGGCTCGCGAGGGAGACCGGCGGCCACTACATGGACCAGTTCACCTACGCCGAACGCGCCACCGACTGGCGCGGCAACAACAACATCGCCGAGTCGATGTACGAACAACTGCGCAAGGAGCGCTATCCGGAGCCCGCCTGGATCGTGGCCACCGCGGGCACCGGTGGCACCTCGGCAACCATCGCCCGCTATGTCCACTACATGCAGTACGACACCAGAGTGTGCGTCGCCGACCCGGAGAACTCCTGCTTCTTCGACGGCTGGGTCAGCGGCGACCCGGACGTCTCGTGCGAACGCGGCTCCCGGATCGAGGGCATCGGCCGTCCCCGGATGGAGCCGAGCTTCGTACCGGGCGCGATCGACCGGATGATGAAGGTGCCCGACGCCGCCTCCGTCGCGGCGGTACGGGCACTGGAGCGGGCGATCGGCCGGAAGGCGGGCGGCTCGACCGGTACGGGACTGTGGAGCGCGCTGCGGATCGTCGCCGAGATGCTGGCCGAGGGCCGCGCCGGAAGCGTGGTCACGCTGCTGTGCGACCCCGGCGACCGCTACCTCGACAAGTACTACTCTGACGCGTGGCTGGCGAACGAAGGCCTCGACATCGCCCCGTACGCGGCGGCGATCGACACCTTCCTGGCCACCGGCGCCTGGCCGAGCTGAACTCCCGGCGCTCTGGCGCGCTTTCGTGACGCGTGGGTCACCCGGAACTCCCAGGAACGTCACCCTCCGTATGGCGAACGCTCCTAGCGTCCCGGCATGACTCATGGCCGACGACGCATGTCCCGGCTGACCGGGCCGGTGCGACTGATCGTCCAGGCCGTGGCGGTGGTGGTCGCCATCGGTGCCCTGTGCGCCGCCGCCGTGCTCGGCTTCTCCACGGGGCGCGCCGGTACCGCAGCACTGCGCGAGGCGGTGGAGAGGCGGGTCGCCGTCGCCGCGGAACTCCACTTCGCCCTGGCCGACCTGGACGCCGAGCGCGCCGATGAACTCATCCCCGGCCACGCCGCGGTCCAGCCCGAAGTGCCGGTCGGCAACGGGCTGTTGGTGCTGATCACCGCCAACCAGCGCCGCACCGAGATCAGCGGGCTGATGCGGCAACTCGGCGGCGACCCCGCACAGGGCGCGCGGGTGCAGGCGGTGTTCGACGCGCTGGGCAGGTACGACGAGCTGAGCGGGCAGGCGGAGTACGCCGACGACCAGGACGCCGACCGGGCGGCCGGTCATCCGCCGACCTCGGCGGTCGACCTCTCCGCGCAGGCGGGCGCGGTGATGTGCGATCAACTGCTGCCCGTAGTAGACGCGTTGGACCAGACCTACCAACGGCAGGCGGCCGATCTGCGTGGCTCGGTCCGCGGCGGAGAGCGGCGTGACGCCGTGGTGCTGGGCGCTTTCGGCGTCCTCGCGCTCGGCGTGCTGGTGTGGTGGCAGCGCGATCTCGCCCTGCGGTGCCGGCGGCGTATCAACCCGGCGCTCGCGGTGGCCGCGCTCGCCGTTCTGGTCGTCACGGCGGTCGGGGCGGCCGGTCTGCTGACGGCCGCGGGCGAGGTGGACCGCGCGGGTGGTGAGGGGCTTGGTCCGTGGTCGAGGCTGGCAGAGGCCCGTACGAGCGCCGCGGACGCGGCCGCCGCGCAGAGCCGGTGGTTCGTCCAGGACCCCGGCGCGGGCGCCGCCTATCGCGACGACTACGACGCCCAGATGCGGCGGCTCGACGCACTGCTCACCCCGGACCCCGGCACCAGTGCGGCCGAACTGCCGCAGTATGCGGCCGTCTTGAAACCGCTGGCCGCCTTCCGGGCCGATGACACCACGCTGCGCGGCCTGCTCGCCGCCGGGCGGCTGGACGACGCGGCCGTCGTCCTCACCGACGTGGGACGCGATCATGTCGCCTTTGACTACTGGGACTTCGCGACCCGCCTCGACACCCTGGAGCAGACCCGGCGTGCCGACTTCGAGGTGCGGATGGCCGACGCCGGCCATGCACTGGACGGCTGGCCCGCGATCCCGGCCGGGACGCTGGTCGGCGCCGCCGTGCTCGTACTGGTGAGGGTACGGCCACGACTCGCCGAATACCGGTAGGGCGGCCCTCGACGGGTTCAGGCCGTGGTGCGGGCGGTCGCCAGCCTCCGGTCGAGGGCGTGCACCGCGTCGCGGAACGCGTGGCCGAGTCCGGGGCGGGCGTACCGCAGCAGGACGCGTACCGAAGCGGGCGCGTCAGCGGCGACGGTCCACTGGATGCGGCTGCCGCCGCAGGACAGCGGTGTGATCCGCCACTCCTCGGCCAGGGCTTCGATGCCGCGCAGGTTCGTCTCGTCGACGCGGTACACGTACCGCTCGTCCTCCTCCGCCGCCAGTACGGTCTCGGTGAAGCGGACGCCGCCCATCAGCCCGATCTCGCGCCCGCCGTCGGTGGGCCGGGCGGAGACCACCGCACGGAACCAGGCCGTCCAGCCCTCGGTGTCCGCCACCAACGCCCGGTACACCGCAGAGGGTTCGGCCGCGAGGCCGCGAAGACCTTTCGCACCTGAGCCGAAGTAATGAAGTCAAGCCCGACGGGGCGGAGTCGGCGCACCATGGGCGGTACCTCCAGGTAGAAAACGGGCATTGGCGCCGTCACGATACCTGACGTGGCATCACATGTCTGCGGGCGCCGGACCGGTGCTCAGGCCACTCCGGCGGATCTCGGTTGTCGAGGTGTCATGGGCCGCGGTTGTCGTATGACCGCCGGTCCACATCGTCGTGGTCGCTCGCCGCTGCGGCGGGATCTTCTTGGGGCCAGCCCCAAAAAAATAGTCCGCCACGACGGCGAGCGACTCCCACGGTGCGGACCGGCGCGGTGTCGAACCCCACCGCAACCCCGGCCAAGAGCCGCCGGACAGGCCCTACGCGTCCGGTTCGCCCGCGACCACCAGGTCCGCCAGATGCTCGGAGATCTCCGCGCGCAGCACCTGCGGTATACCGGCGTCCGTCACCAGGGTGTCGACCTCTTCCAAGGTGGCGAACGAACTCAGGCCCACCGTGCCCCACTTGGTGTGGTCCGCGATCACCACGACCCGGCGCGCCGACCGTACGAACTGCCGGTTGGTCTCGGCCTCCGCCAGATTGGGCGTGGACAGGCCTGCCTCCACCGACAGCCCGTGCACACCCAGGAACAGCACGTCGAAGTGGAGCGACCGGATCGCCCGGTCCGCGACCGGACCCACCAGCGAGTCCGACGGTGTGCGGACCCCGCCGGTCAGAACCACCGTCGCCGCACCGGCTCGCGCGGCGGACTGGGCGCTCACGCCGACGCGGCGCTGACCGGCGTGGAAGACATCCGCCACCCGCACCGAATTCGTCACCACGGTCAGATCCGGCACATCCAGCAGATGGTGCGCCAGCGCGTACGTGGTGGTGCCGCCGGACAGGGCGATCGCGCTGCCCGGCACCACCATGGCGGCCGCCGCCCGGGCGATGGCCTCCTTGGCCCCCTGCTCCAGGCCGGACTTCGCCTCGAACCCCGGTTCGTGGGTGCTCGCCTCGGCGACCGGGACCGCGCCTCCGTGCACCTTCTCCACTACGCCCTGGTGGGCCAGCGCGTCAAGATCACGGCGCACGGTCATGTCCGAGACGTTGAGTTTGCGGGTCAGCTCATTGACCCGGACGCCGCCGCGCCGCCTGACCTCGTCGAGGATCAGGGCGCGCCGCTGCTCGGCCAGGAGGTTCTGATTGTCGCCCACCTGTTCCCCCGTCCCTTTCCTTGACCTGCTGTTCCGCGGCCCCCGCGGCAGGGCCATCTTCCCACGTGGCCGCTACCGGGCTCAGGGCAGTTCCGGGAGATCCTCCGCGAAGAGCAGCTGCAGGTCGTCGTGGGTCGGGGCGTCGAGCTGCGCCACGCGTCCGGCGTGCCGCTCGACCATCGCCTCGAAGGTCAGCCGGGCGGCGCGGCCGTTGCCGAACGTCGGCCCCTTGGGCAGCGCGGTGAAGTACTTCAGCAGCGCCTCGTCGGTACCCCCGGCCAGCCGGTACTCGTGCTCGTCCGCCTGCGATCCGACGATCCGCAGCAGCTCCTCGGGGGTGTAGTCGCCGAAGGCGATGGTGCGCGAGAAACGCGACGCCACGCCGGGGTTGGAGGCCATGAAGCGCTCCATCTCGGCGGTGTACCCCGCGACGATCACCACCACCGCGTCGCGGTGGTCCTCCATCAGCTTCACCAGGGTGTCGATCGCCTCGCGGCCGAAGTCGCGCCCGGAGTCCTCCGGCGAGAGCGCGTACGCCTCGTCGATGAACAGCACACCGCCGCGCGCCCGCTCGAACGCCTCCTGGGTGCGGATGGCCGTCGACCCGATGTGCTCCCCGACCAGATCGACCCGGGAGACCTCCACGAGATGACCGGTGCCCAGCACCCCGAGCGCGGCGAGGATCTCCCCGTACAGCCGTGCAACCGTGGTCTTGCCGGTACCGGGGGAGCCGGTGAAGACCAGATGGCGGCGGAGCGAGGGGGCTTTGAGCCCGGCCTCCTGGCGGCGGCGGCCGACCGCGATCAGGTCGATGAGCGCCCGCACCTCCCGTTTGACGCTCTCCAGACCGACCAGCGCGTCGAGTTCACCGAGGACGTCGTCCGAGGAACGGCTGGCCGCCGGCTGCGCGGGCGGTAGTGCCGCGGCCGGTTCCGCCGCACGCGGTTCGGGTACGCCGCCGAGCAGGCCGTAGGTGCGGACGGTCGCGGCACGGGCGGTGGCCGGGGGTGTGGCGGGGTGCGGGGGGAGACCGTCGACGGTGGCCGCGGCGGCGTCCGGGGCGGCGCGCCGCTCGGCGCTCTCGTCGCTGGTGCATCCCTCGACGATGGGGCCCGGCTCGGAGAACTCGTATCCGCCTCGGGCGCAGCGCTCGGTACGGCACCGGCTCACGGTGGACCGGCAGCCGTCGATGATGTGGAACCCGTAGCCCCGGCTGCCGGTGACGGTGCAGCCGGTGAAGGTGCCGCGGCCGCCCGCCGAGACGTAGAAGCCGGACTCGGTGGGGTTCTCCACCGTGCACCGCTCGATGGCGGGATCGGCGCCCTTGGTGACGATGACGCCCGTCGCGGTCGCGTCGATGGTGCACCCGGCGAGCGTGCCGCCGCTGCCGTGGTCGCGGAACCAGGCGCCGGTGGCGGCCTCGCGGATCCGGCAGTCGTCGAGCTGGACCGTGGCGCCATCGCTCACCGACACCGCGGTGTTGCGGACCTGTGAGATATCGCTGTCGACGACATCGGCGCGCGAACCGCGGTCCAGGACGAACAGCGCGTCCGGTACCTCACGCACCCGGCAGGACTCGAAGACGGCAGCGGCTCCGTCGCTGATCCAGACGGCCGGATAGTCGCCGGTGCTGTCGTGGATCTCGCACCGGTTGGCGTCGGCCCGGGTGCCCGGGTCCCACACCGACAGGCCGTTGCGGCCGAAACGCCGCACGGTGGAACGGGTCAGCGTGAGGACCGAACGGGAGCGCAGGTCGATCGCGTTCTCCGGCACATCGTGGATGTCGCAGTCGGACATGGTCAGTACCGCGTCGGTGTCCAGGGTCACCCCGTCGCCGGTGGTGCGGTGCACCTGGCAGTCGGTGAGGTGCCCGGTGGCGCGCGAGGCGACCTGGACTCCGGTGCCCTTGATCTCGTAGACCTCGCAGCCGACGGCCTCCGCGGTCGTCCCGTCACCTGTCACGGTCAGGCCCGCGCCGGTCGCGTGGTGGATACGGCACCGCTCCAGGCGCGGTGAGGCGCCACCGCGTACCGCGAATCCGGACTGTCCCGCCGCGATGACCTCGCACTCCTCGAACAACCCACCGGAGCCGTCGAGCACGCTCACCCCGAGCCCGGCCGGGTTGTCGACCGTGCAACGGCGTACGGTCGGGCGCGCGCTGTCGCGCACCTCTATCCCGACCGCGGAGCGGGTGATCACCCGCAGGCCTTGCAGCTCGGGGGCGGACCCCTCGACGAGCAGCGCGGGGGCGGAGGTGTCCTGCCCCTCGATGTGCAGGTCCTGCACGGTGGCGGAAGAGCGAACGGTCAGGGCGACACCGCCGGGCGGGGCGATCCGCACCGAGCCGGGGCCCTCGGCGCCGCGCAGCGTCACCGCCCGCTGGACCACCAGGTTCTCCCGGTAGGTGCCCGGGGTGATCGCGACGACATCGCCGTCGCCCGCCGCCTCCAGGGCCGCGGCGAGCGTTTCGTACTCGCCGGTGCGGCGCCGCCACCGCGACGTGCTGGTGTGCGTCACCTGAGCCACGCCCTGTGCCATGGTGCTGTTCTGCCCCCCACCTCTTGCCTTGGGACCCGTCACTGCGACCGGTGCTCCACCGTAGCGTGCGCCGGGCATGCCAACGCACGTGAGAGGCTTGGGAATAGGCACAGTTGGGGGAGTTCGGGCGGACAATCACCACCGCCCGTTCGGCCGCCACCGCCGTCGGAACGCATCTGATCACGCCGACGTTCGGCGCCGGATCAGCCGCCCGCACCCGCCCGACCCCAGTCCTCGCTCACCCGGGCCCACTCGCGTGCCCAGTCCGCCAGCCGTCGGCGCATGATCCGCCAGCCCAGCAACTGCCGGGCCCCGCAGACGAGTGCCGCCGCCGCGCCGCCCACGCCGACGCCCGCGGCCACCGCGTTGGTGGTCGCCGTCGACGCGTCCATCGGCCGGTCGGTGAGTCGACCGCGCCGGTCGGTCCATACCGCCAGCGGATCGCCGACCACATGCCGTGCCTCGATCCGTACCACTGCGGAGCGCGACGACCCGTCCGGGGTGCGCCAGCGCACCAGTGCGACGCGGGTGCCGTCCTGGCCGTGCGCGGCCTCGGAGTCCGCCACCGGGGCGGGGTGCCGGTTGATGTTGATCACATGCGCGGTCGTCCGGTGCCGTTCGGCCCGCTGCCGCTGCATGGTCCGCTGCAGGTCGGAGCCGACGCTCTTCCCCGCCGCCAGCCCGGCCACGGGCGCCCCGATGACCACCAGACCCACGGTGACGAGGCTCGCCCACGCCTCGATCGCATCGCTGCGGCGCCGCAGCGGGTTGCGCCGCCAACGCCACAGTCCCGGAATCGGTCGCATCGCACCACACCCCCTTCGCACGTCCAAGTACCGCACACGGCACGGCGCACGCGCGGGGCGGGCCGGAAGTCAGCCGAAACACCCCACTAAGGGGCGTGGCCGCAGCGCCGCCTTGACGCGCTAGTCCAGCACCGAGAACGGGTCATCGACCCGAACGGTTCCGCGGTTCTCCGGAATCAGGTTCTGCCCGAAGACCAACTTGTCGCCGAACCGGCGGTGTTTGGCCAGCGTGCGCAGCGGTTCCCGGCCCCGCTCCGCGGTCTGCTGGTCGGTGGTGGTGATGATGCAGCGGGAGCACGGTTTGACGACGCGGAAGGAGACCTCGCCGATCCGGACCCGGCGCCAGCCGTCCTCTGCCCAGGCCTCGGTCCCGGTCACGACGGCGTTCGGCCGGAACCGGTTCATGGGCAGCGGACCCTCCTCGGGGAACCGGCCCTCGGCTATGAGGGTGTTGAGGGCGTCCAGGGACGCGGTCGAGGTGAGCAGCAGCGGATAGCCGTCCGCGAAGCTCACCGTCTCACCGGGCAGCGCGTACTCCGGGTCGATCGGGCGGCGGCGCGCCGGATCGTCGAGGTGCACCAACGCCACCTCGTCGTCCAGGAACGCGCTGAACCAGGCGTCCGCCTCTCGCCCGGCGGGCACCGCCTCCACCTTGTCGCGCCAGATGTGCACCGCGGTGGTGCCGACCGGTTCGGGCACGGCGACCGGCAGCGGCGCCATGCCGGGTGCGCTCACCCGTATCCCGTCGTCCGGGAGCGGCTCGGCGTGGATCAGCGCCAGGCGCGGCAGTTGCCGCTGGGTGAGGAACCGGCCCGTGCCGTCCACCAGCAGCCACCGGCGGTCCCCGGCGAGTCCCCACGGCTCGACGGCCGCCTCGCCGGGGTTCAGCCCGCTGACGGACTTGACCGGATAGATGTGGAGAGCGCTCAGGCGTGGTGTCCTCATACCGCCATGGTGCCAGCAGCCTCTGACAGGACGGATGCGGTCCGAGCGCGAGTGTCGGACGTGGTCAGTACCCCTGGCCGTTGTACGGGCGGCGGTACTGGTACTGGTCGTCTCCGAAACCGCCGGGAACCTGGCGCGGAGGCACCGGGCGCGGTACGACGGGCCGCACCGCTTCGTACCCGTTCGGGCCGACGCCCTGCTGCGGGCCGGGGCCCTGGGCCGGATAACCGCCGGGGTAGCCGCGCGGGGCGGAGGCCTGCTGCGGGATGTAGGGCGCGGGCGTCGGCTGGGGTTGGTAGGCAGCGGGCTGCGTGTTCGGCAGGTAGCCGGTGTACGTGCCCTGCTGGGGCGTATGGGTGGACGGCCCGGAGGGAAGGGCCGGGAGTGCCGAGAGCGCGGGCAGATGGCTGCTGCCGGTGTCATACGGCGACGGGACCCGGATGGGGGCGATCTGCGGGGTGCCCCGCTCTGCGACCAGGCTGTCGTAGATGGGGGTGTCCGGGAAGGACGACGAGGCGTAGTAGCCGCCGCCGTAAGTGCCGCGGGGGGTGGTCATGCTCCATAAGTTAAGCCCACGATGTGCTGTAAGGGGAGTCCGGTAAGAGGGTTGTTTGAGGCGTTGTGAGTGAACGTTGGTCCCCAATGCGAGCGAATCTGTGAAAATCGGTCGCCGGACGGTGTTTTGATCGTGTAAACGCCAGCCTTTAAGGGGAGTTGCCGGGGGTGTCCCGGGCTGTACGAAGGGGGAGTCCATGTCGATGGCCAAGGGAGCCAATGTGCCCGTGCCCGCGGACGTGGTGCGGGTGGAACTCGGTCGGCCGGTGAGCCCGGGAGCGCCGCAGGTCAGCGCCTGCGCGCTGCTGCTGGCCGACGGAAGGGCGGGCTCGGCGGCGGACCTCGTCTCGCACGGCCGACCGGCCCACTCGTCCGGGGCGGTGCGCCACGAGGGCGGGCGCCCGGTGGGCGGGCAGCTGGTGGACGGCCTGCTGGTGGATCTGGGGCGGGTCGAGCCGACCGTCGAGACGATCGTGCTGGCCGCCTCCGTCGATGGCGGAACGTTCGGCCAGGTGACGGGGCTGAACATCCGCGTGGCGGACGCCGTGGACGGCGCGGAGATCGCGTACTTCGAAAGCGCGGATGCCACCGTGGAGTCCGCGCTCGTGCTGGGGGAGTTGTACCGGCGCGCCGGGCAGTGGCGGTTCCGGGCCGTCGGCCAGGGGTACGGGACCGGACTCGCAGGACTGGCGGCGGACTTCGGGATCACGGCGGAAGCGCTGCTGGCGCCCGCCCATCCGGCGCCTCCCTTGCCTCCCGAGCCCGCCGTGCGGCCGGTGACCCCCGCGCCGCCCTTGACGCCACCCGCGCCCGCCGTGCGGCTGACAAAGGTCACCCTGACGAAGGACGCGCCGTCGGTCTCGTTGACCAAACAGGGCGGCACATCAGGGGTCATGCGGGTCAATCTCAACTGGCGGATGCGCCAGCAGGGCAAGGGCTGGCTATGGAAGGCGGGGATCGCGGGCACGCACTCCTCCGCGATCGACCTCGACCTGTGCGCGCTGTATGAACTCACCGATGGAACCAAGGGTGTTGTGCAGGCCCTCGGCAACGCCTTCGG
This sequence comes from Streptomyces sp. NPDC020096, assembly GCA_040631425.1. Taxonomy (GTDB): domain Bacteria; phylum Actinomycetota; class Actinomycetes; order Streptomycetales; family Streptomycetaceae; genus Streptantibioticus_A. The sequence continues at coordinate 68,521 of JBEYJY010000033.1, read as the reverse complement.
GTCGGTGGACCGGCCCCCGTACATCCACCTGGACGGCGACGATCGCACCGGTGCGGTCGACAGCGGTGAGAACCTCACCATCAACCTCGACCACGGGCGCTCCTTCCGGCGCATCCTCGTCTTCGTCACGATCTACGAGGGCGCTCGGAGCTTCGCGGGGCTGCACGCCACCACCACGCTGCGCCCGCAGCACGGTGCGCCGGTCGAGTTCTTCCTGGACGAGTGCACGGTCCCGTCCACCGTCTGCGTACTGGCCCTGATCAGCAACGAAGGCGGGGAACTGGTGGTGCGGCGGGAGGCCCGCTACCTCGTCCCGCGGCTCGGCGTGAGCCCGCAGCGCACCGTCGACCAGGCGTACGGATGGGGCATGAACTGGACACCGGGGCGTAAGCACTAGTCCATCTGGTGTGCCGTCAGAAAAATTTCTGACGGCCCTTTAGGGCGGCTCTGACCAGGTGAAACACCGTGGTGCGGGGTTGTGTGCGCGATCTTCTTCACCCTTATGCCGATCTTAAGTGGCGGGGCGTCAGGACCCTACATATCGTCAAATATGACGGGGCGTAGTTAAGTGACTACGTAGACGGTATGGGTCTGCGGCTACGCCCGGGAATCGGAGATCACATATGCGCACTATGCGCCTGGCAACCGCACTCCTCGTGGGTGCGGCCTCTGTCATCAGCCTCACCGCTCCGGTGGCGTCCGCAACGGACCCCGCCGCCCCCGCCGCCCGGCACCACCGGCACCACCATGCCCACATCAAAGTCCACCCCAGGGTCGCGTGGTCCGGCGAGCGGGTCCACGTCAGGGTCCGCTGCCCCCGTGTCCGGGAGGACGACCGTCGGACCATCAAGGCCTACTCCGAGGCGTTCCGTCGCGACCACATCACGCTGCACCGCGACGGCATCTTCCGCGACCGCGAGCACCGCAGGGGCGAGAACGACCGCCGCGAAGAAGAGCGGCTGTACGTGGGGTCAGGCAAGGTCGAGTACCGTCACTTCGGCCACCGTCGCGAGGCCGACCGCGATGACCGCTGGGGCGGCTGGATCGGCCCCCGCCGTCACCACCACCACCGTCACCACCGTCGTCACCGCAGGCACTTCATCATCACCGGTCGCTGCCCGCGTGACGGCTTCTTCCGGACCCACATCCAGGTCATCGAGCGTCGGCACCACCGCCGTCACCACCACCACCGCGGCGGCGGCTACGGCGGCGGCTTCGGTGGCGGGTACAACGGTGGCGGCTTCAACAACGGCGGCAACAACAACGGCGGCAACAACAACGGTGGCCGCCGCAGCGCTGGCAACTACCCCAGCGCTAGTGTCCGCGCCGGTGAAGGCGGCTCGGTGAACAACGGCAACGCGCTGGAGACCGGTGCGGGCGGTGCTCTCGCCGCCGCGGCCGTCGGTGGTGGCGCCTGGGCGCTGCGCCGTCGCCGCACGGGCGAGTAGGCCTCGGTAGCAACAGGGCCGCACGCCTGACGAACCGTTTCCTCCGGCATCCATAACACGTGGCCGTCCCGGACCCAGGGTCCGCGGGCGGCCACGTGCCGTGTACCGGCCGACCTCACTCGGGCCGATCGTCCCCGGTCGCGGTGACGGGGACGGCGTCCGGGCGCGGATAGCTGCGGCCCTTCCATGCCGCACCCCGCCCCCGGTAGTGCTGCACCGCGGAGTCGGCCGTCATCGCGGCGTAGAGCAGCGCCGTGAACGGCAGCAGCGTTGCGAGCCACAGCGGTTGCCGGTAGTAGCGCAGCATCGGCAGATAGGTGCCCGCCATCACCGCCCACCCCACGGCTCCCGCCGCGCACAGCGCCGCGTCCCCCGCCACCGCGCCGCCGACCGCGGCGACCGGCGGCACCAGGTAGACCAGCAGCAGACCGGCAAGAGTGGCCATCAGCAGCAGGGGACTGTGCCGCAGTTGGGCGTACGCGCTGCGCGACACCATCCGCCACAGCTCCGACAGCCGCGGATACGGGCGCACACTGTCCACCCGGTCGGCGAGCCCCAGCCAGATGCGGCCGCCGGACCGCTTCACCGTCCGGGCCAGCGCCACATCGTCGATCACCGCGTGCCGGATCGCCTCAGGGATCCGCGCCCGTTCTGCGGCGGCGCGCCGGATCAGTACGCAGCCCCCGGCCGCCGCCGCGGTGCGGCCCGGCCGGTTGATCCAGCGGAACGGGTAGAGCTGCGCGAAGAAGTACACGAAGGCCGGAACGATCAGCCGCTCCCAGACCGTCTCCACCCGCAGCCGCGCCATCTGCGAGACCACATCGAGGTCCGAGCCGACCGCCGACGCCACCAACTCCCGCAGCGAGGACGGCTCATGGGCGATGTCGGCGTCCGTGAGCAGCAGATACTCCGCCTGGTACGCGGCGGACGCGGCCGCCATCCCATGCCGTACCGCCCACAGTTTGCCGGTCCAGCCCGCGGGCGGCTCGCCCGGCGAGGTCACGGTCAGCGGCAGTCCGCCCTGCTCGTCGGCGATCGCACCGGCCAGCGCGCCTGTGCCGTCCGAGCTGCCGTCGTCCACCAGGAACACCTCCGCCCGGCCGGGATACTCCTGCGCGAGCAGCGACGGCAGGCTCACCGGTAGCACGGGGGCCTCGTCCCGGGCGGGAACCACGATGGCCACCGTTGGCCAGGTGTCCGGTTCGGCGCCTGGTGGCTGGCGCACGTCGGTGCGCCAGAAGAACCCCTGTGCGAGCAGTAGCCACAGCCAGCAGAGCAGTGAGACAACAGCGATCACGGTCCACAAGGTCACCGGCGCAGTCTGCCGCACCCGGGCCCGGTCGCGCGCCCATGGCGAGGTCGGCCGGGGCTCCGCACGCGCGAGGCGGGCCATGAGCCGATAAGGCGATCTATTAGAGTTGCCCGGGCGGTGTCGGCCGGGCGCCCCTGAAGGTCAGGTCGGACCGCAGCGACAACACGACACCGGGAGGCACGCCGCAGTGAAGATCGCGCTCATGGACTCCGGGATCGGTCTGCTGGCGGCGGCCGCCGCGCTGCGCGGACTGCGCCCCGACGCCGATCTTGTACTCTCCTCCGACCCGGACAGCATGCCGTGGGGGCCGCGCACCCCGCAGGACGTCACCGAGCATGCGCTGGCCTGCGTGAACGCCGCCGCCGCGGAGCGGCCCGACGCGCTGATCGTGGCCTGCAACACCGCTTCCGTACATGCCCTGCGCACCCTGCGGCAGCACCTGGAGCCGGAGATTCCGGTGATCGGCACCGTCCCGGCCGTCAAGCCCGCCGCTGCGGCCGGCGGCCCGGTGGCGATCTGGGCGACCCCGGCGACCACCGGCAGCGACTACCAGCGCGGCCTGATCGCCGAGTTCGCCGACGGGGTACGTGTCACGGAGGTGCCGTGCCCGGGACTCGCGGACGCCCTGCAGAACGCCGACGACACCGCGATCGACGCCGCCATCGCCGCCGCCGCCCAGCGCACCCCCGGCGATGTGCGCTCCGTCGTGCTCGGCTGCACCCACTACGAACTGGTCACCGACCGCATCCGCGCCGCCGTGCAGTCGCCGGGCACGCCCGAGATCGTCATGTACGGGTCGGCCGACGCGGTCGCCGCCCAGGCGCTGCGCCGGATCGGCGCCGCCCCCGCGCCCGACGCCGAGCCCAGCGGCAGCCTCACCGTCATCCACGGTGGCCGCCTGGAGGCGCTTCCGGCCGCGGCGCTCGCCTACGCCGAGGGCCGGGCTCTCGCCGGGGCGGCCGCCACACACTGAGTGCGGTTCCGCACACTGAGTGCCGACCCGCCGCACTCCGAGTACGCTCCGAGACATGGACGACTCCCGCAGCGCAGGGGCCGCGAAGCAGCCTGTGCCTGAGGTCTGGACCGGGCACGCCACCAACCGGGCCCAGTGGGTGCTGGCCGCCGCGGGCGCCGGATGCGTGGCGCTCGGCATTGAGCTGGCGGTCGACTCGCCCTGGACCTCGGGGATCGCCCCGCTGGTCATGTCGGTGGTCGGCTGCCTCGCGGCCGGGCTGCTGGTGCTGTTCGGGACCGTCGCCTTCACCCATGTGCGGGTACGTGTGGACCGAGAATGCCTTGAGGTGCGGTGCGGCCATATCGGATTGCCGCGTCGGCGCATCCCGCTGGACCAGGTGGACTCCGCCCACCTCGCGCCGTGGATCAGCCCGCGCCACTGGGGCGGCTGGGGGTACCGCTGGCGCCCCGAGATGGGCACCGCCGTGGTGGTGCGGCGCGGACCCGGCCTGGTGCTCGACCTCGGCGACGGCCGCCGGTTCACCGTGACGGTCGATGACGCGGAGAACGCGGTGCTCGCGATCCGCGCCCGGTTGCGGACCCGGGCCACTCGCGCGCTCGGCGACGCCTGAACCACCGCGTCCGAGTCCGCCGACTGAGCGTCACCTTCTTGTCAGCTCTTCCTCGTATGCTCGGCGAATGGCAATACCTGAATTCCTGCGCGAACTTCGGGCCAGCATCGGCCCGCAGTTGGTCCTGCTGCCCGGAGTCTGCGCCGTCGTCCTGGACGAGCGGCAGCGGGTCCTGCTGGTGCGCCGCTCCGACAACGGCCGGTGGACGATCGTCGGCGGCATCCCCGAACCCGGTGAGCAGCCCGCGCAGGCGGTGGTGCGCGAGGTGTACGAGGAGACGGCGGTCCATGCGGTGCCCGAGCGGGTGATCAGTGTCTACGCCGAGGAACCCACCGTCTACCCGCACGGCGACCAGGTGCAGTTCATGACGATCACGTTCCGCTGCCGCGCGGTGGGCGGTGAGGCGAGGGTCAACGACGACGAGTCCATCGACGTCGGCTGGTTCGCGCTGGATGAACTGCCGCCGCTCGGCGACGGCTGCTTGGCTCGCATCCGCATGGCGCTGGATGACGAGCCGACGTGGTTCGAGAAGCCGTAGCCGCCCGGCGAGGGCTTGGTCGGGGGTGGGGGGTGGGTGACCGCCGCAACCCAACCAAGACCCCGCCGGAAGGTCCTAGCCTTCCGGCATGACGCACTCCATCAGCCTCGACCTCAACGGCCGTACCGCACTTGTCACCGGCGCCGCGTCCGGCATCGGGCGCGCGTGCGCCGTGCGGCTGGCCGCCGCGGGCGCCGAGGTCCGCGCCGTCGACCGCGATGCCGAGGGACTCGCCACACTGACCGAGGAGGCGCGCGGCCTGCCCGGAGCCCTGACCCCCGTACAGCTGGACCTCACTGATCTCGACGCGGCGGAGCGGGCCGCCGCCGGTACCGACGTGCTGGTCAACAACGCGGGGATGCAACTGGTGCGGCCCATACAGGAGTTCCCGCCCGAGGCCTTCTCGACCGTGCTGCGCGTCATGCTGGAGGCGCCGTTCCGCCTGGTGCGCGGCGCGCTGCCGCATATGTACGCGCAGCGGTGGGGACGGATCGTCAACATCTCCTCCGTACACGGACTGCGTGCTTCCGCGTACAAGTCGGCGTATGTCGCGGCCAAACACGGCCTTGAAGGGTTCTCCAAGGTCACCGCACTGGAGGGCGCCGCGCACGGCGTCACTTCCAACTGCGTCAGCCCCGGCTATGTGCGCACACCGCTGGTGCAGCGCCAGATCGCCGACCAGGCCGCGGTCCACGGCATCACCGAGGAGGAGGTCATCAGCGGTGTCCTGCTCGCCGACGCCGCGGTGAAGCTGCTGGTCGAACCGGAAGAGGTGGCGGAGGCGGTCAGCTATCTGTGCACCCCGCACGCCTCCTTCATCACCGGCTCCTCCCTGACCATGGACGGCGGCTGGACGGCCCACTGAGCCGGATCACGTCTTGCGGTAGACATACGCCTCCTCCGCCGCGGCGGCCACCGCCGCGGCATCGCCCCCCGCCGAGGCGGTGACCACGGCGGCCACCGCGCCCTCCACGAACGGCGCGTCCGCCAGCCGGGTCCCGTCCGGCAGTTCCTTTTCCTCCAGCAGCGCCTTGGCGGTCAGCACGGCGCTGCCCAAGTCGGCGATGATCACCACCCCCGCACCGTCGTCGACACCGCGGACCGCCCGCGTGATCAGTTCCGCGCTGGTACCGATACGGCCGTCCTCGGTGCCCCCGGCCGCCGCCACCGCCACCGCGGCGCCCCCCGCCGCCAGGCACCGGGCCATCTCCGCCACCGACGTGGCGACAGAAGCGCTGTGCGACACCAGGACCACACCGACCCGCCGGCCCGTCATACGGCGTCCGCTCCGGCCGCCTGCGCGAACGCGCCGATGAGCAGCGCGGCCGACGTCGCCCCGGGGTCCTGGTGACCGATGCTCCGCTCGCCCAGATAACTCGCCCGGCCCTTGCGCGCCAGCATCGGCACGGTCGCCGCGGCGCCCTCGTTGGCCGCGGTACGGGCCGCGGCCAGCGCCGCCACCAGCCCGCAACCGGAGCCGAGGGCGAACCCCATCGCCTCGACCGCGGGATACAGCGAGTCCAGCATCGTCTTGTCACCGCGTTCGGAGCGGCCGAGCTGCGCCACCGCGTCGATCCCGGACCGCAGAGCCACGCACAACTCCTCGGGGCTGACGGTCGGTTGGTCACCCAGTGCCTTGCCCGCCCGGCGCAGCAATGTGCCGTACAGCGGCCCGGCGGCGCCGCCCACCGAGCTGATCAGCTGTCGCCCCACATGGGTGAGGACCTCGCCCGGGGTGTCCGAAGGCTCCTTCTCGATGGCGGCGGAGGCGGCCGTGAACCCGCGGTGCATATTCGTGCCGTGGTCGGCGTCGCCGATGGCGGAGTCCAGTTCGGTGAGCCAGTCGGACTTGTGGTCGATCGCCGACGTGGCCAGGTGGAGCCAGCGCCGGACGAATGCGGTGTCGATCACCGGATCGGGGGTGCTAGATGCGGATGCGTTCATTCCGGGTGCGTTCCTCCTGATGGGCGGTCTGCTCGGGATGGAGAATCGACGACGGTGTGACGGCGGTCCGTCAGCAGCCCCAGCGCAGCGCGGGCGTACGCACCGGTGTGTCCCACAGCCGCAGCAGTTCGTCGTCGGCACGGCACAGCGTGACCGAGGCGCCCGCCATGTCGAGCGAGGTGACGTAGTTGCCGACGAGGGTGCGCACCACCGGCACCCCGCGCTCGCCAAGCGCCCGCTGCACCTCGGCGTTGAAGCCGTACAGCTCAAGCAGCGGTGTGCCGCCCATTCCATTGACCAGGGCGAACACCGGGCCATCCGGTTTCAGGTCGGCCACCACGGCCTCCACGGCGGCGTCCGCGATCTCCCCCGAGGTCATCATCGCGCGGCGCTCCCGGCCCGGCTCGCCATGGATCCCGATGCCCAACTCCAGCTCACCGGGCGGCAGATCGAAGGTCGGGCTGCCCTTGGCCGGGGTGGAGCAGGCGCTCAGCGCCACGCCGAAGCTGCGGCAGCCGTCGTTGACCCGGTGGGCGAGGGCGGCGACCCGGTCGAGCGGTGCGCCCTCCTCGGCGGCGGCGCCCGCCAGCCGCTCGACGAACAGCGTGCCGCCGGTGCCGCGCCTGCCCGCGGTGTAGAGGCTGTCGGTGACCGCGACATCGTCGTTGACGATGACCTTGGCGACCTGGACGCCCTCGTCCTCGGCGAGTTCCGCGGCCATGTCGAAGTTGAGGACGTCGCCGGTGTAGTTCTTGATCACGAACAGCACCCCGGCCCCGCTGTCCACGGCGGCCGCGGCACGCGCCATCTGGTCGGGGACGGGCGAGGTGAAGACCTCGCCCGGGCACGCGGCGTCCAGCATCCCGCGGCCCACGAACCCGGAGTGCAGCGGCTCGTGCCCGCTGCCACCGCCGGAGACCAGCGCCACCTTGCCGTCGACCGGCGCATCGCGCCGCACCACCACGCGGTTGTCCACATCCACCGTCAACTCCGGGTGCGCGGCGGCCAGCCCCCGCAGCCCATCGGCGACCACCGTCTCCGGCACGTTGATCAGCATCTTCATGTGGTTCTCCACCCTAGCTCGGGAACCTCGGCCGTGACTAGCGCCTTTGCAGGTCATGGCGTGTTTCCAGGTTTGTGGTCTTGGCGGTCCATCGCGTGTCTCTGCGCCCGACAGCGGGTCTGATGCTGACTCATTGCTGAGTTAGCTGACAACCCATCAGGCTGCTGGGTGCGAGTCAAGGAACCTTCCGGTGTGAAGACGTGCGCAGCGTCGAGGTGATGGACCAGCGCGGTCTGCTGGAGCGGTTCCTCGCGCTCGGCAAGCAGTACGCGGGCTGAGCCAGAACGACGACGGCGTGACCGTCGAGCTGGCCGACGGTACGCAGTTGCGCTCGCGCTACCTCGTCGGCTGCGACGGCGGCCGCAGCACCGTACGCAAGCTGCTCGGCGTCGGCTTCCCCGGCGAGCCCTTGGTTAGCAAACGACGGTTCCTCCTCGACCGAGCCGGTGACAGTGAGCGAGGAACCGCTCCCGGACTTGGATGTGGCGTTCACCGATCTGCGGAACCGACCGTGACAAGATGCCGCCCGCGACACTGCCAGAGCACCCAGTGAGACGAGGGACGGGCATGATCAACGGCGCCCACGCCATCCTCTACAGCCAGGACGCGGCGGCCGACCGCGCCTTCATTCGTGACGTCCTGGGCTTCCCCGGCGTCGACGCGGGCGAGGGCTGGCTGATCTTCAAGCTGCCCCCGGCAGAGGTCGCCGTACACCCCACCGACGGCGCGCCGCGGCACGAGTTCTTCCTGATGTGCGACGACCTTGACGCTCAACTTGACGAGCTGCGCGCCCAGGGCGTGGAGATCACCCGCCCGGTCAGCGAGCAGCGCTGGGGTAAGTTGACCGCGATGCGTCTTCCCAGCGGCGCCGAACTGCCGCTGTACGAACCGTTCCACCCGGTGGCCCACAGTCTGTGACGCGGAGACGGATCACTACTGACCGCAGCTGTTGCCAAGCAAGTCGTGGATTTGCCAATCCGCTGCGAACGAATCGTCTTCATTGCTAGCGGATTCGCGGATCCTAGAAAAGCGAGAGTTGTTCACGAGGCCGTGCCCAGGTGTTGACAGCCTGAAGCCCACTGGGCCGCCCGCCGCCGGTCCCGGGCGACATGGCGCCGCGCCCGAGAGCGCGGCGCCGCGCGATGCCCGCCCGCAGCGATCTGCGGTCGGGCGGGGGATCACCTGTCGAGCTTGAGCCGCCACAGTCCGCGGCCGTGCGTGGCGGCCACCACCGTGTCGCCCGACGGGAAGAGGGTGACGTCGGTCGTGACCGAGCTGGGCAGACCGCGGCCGAGCCGCGCCCAGTGCGTCGGTTCCTTGACGTCCGCCGTGTAGACGAGGTGGTCGGTGGCCAGGATCAACCGGCCCTTCGCGATGACCAGCGCGTCGGCGGGCAGGTCGGGCAGGTTGCCGCTGATGTCCTTCCAGGTCGTGCCGCCGTTCTTGGACTCGAAGACGTGCCCGACGCCGGCACCGGGAATCCACTTGCGCGAGTACGCGCCGTAGACGGCGTAGACATGCGCCGGGTCGGCCGGGTCGCTGACCAGCCGGGTGATGTAGCGGTTGGGCAGGTTCGGTGCGGTGATGGTGTGCCAGGTCCCGCCGTAGTTCGTGGCGATGCCGCTCTTGAAGCCGCCGCCGCTCTCGTCCGAAGGCAGGCACGGACCGCACCAACCGACGTAGTCGACGCCCTTGTTCGCCTCGACCGCGGTGGTCGAGGCGGTGGGACCGAGGTCGTGGACGGCCTTCCAGTCGCAGCTCGCGGCGGACTTCGAGCAGACCGTGTCGAATCCCTTCTGGGACTCCCACACATAACGGCCGGAGCTGACCCAGCGGTTGAAGCCCGCCCTGTCGGCCGTGAAGGGCGCGATGAACTGCATGGCGGGATCGCAGCCCGCGATGGGCGCGCTGATCTGGCAGCTCGGGCTGATCTCCCGGAACGCCGAGGCCTTGCCGTCGGAGCGGCCACCGACGGTGGTCACCGTGATGTCGCCGTCGATGTATTCGACGGCCGCCCGGTCGGCGTTGCCGGGGTCCACGATGACGTCGCCACCGTCACCGGCGAACGGCTGGATCACGTCGTGGGAGTTGCCGCGCACCAAGGTGCCGCCGTTGTCCTGCAGTCCTCCCCACAGCGCGGTGCCGCCCCGGGGGTCGTGGCCCGCGCCGACGTAGAAGTACTGGAGCGTGTGCAATCCGGCGTTGAGGTCCTTCCAGCCGGCCGCGCTGTCGGAGGCCGGCCGGGACCAGATGCCGCCGTCGCTGCCTACATACGGTGTGCCGTCGCCGCTGATCGCGATGGCGTGCTGGTCGGTGTGGACGGTAGGAGGACAGCCCGTGGCCGTCCCGTAGCAGGGCAGCGGGTAGTTCCAGAACGGTGCGGTGGTCTTCCAGGTCGCTCCACCGTCGCGGGTCTCGTAGATCTCCTCCAGGCCGACATAGACGTGCCGGGGGTCGCGCGGGTCGACCTTGACGTACTGGTTGTACCAGGAGCCGACTCCCGGCTCGTACGTCGACGGGAACACCTGGGCAGACCCCGACCGACCCAGCGTGCCCGCGTCCGCGACCAGCGTCCACGGTCCGTTCGGGTCACCGCCCGCCGACTTGTACACGCCCTTGAGCGTGCTCGACAGCAGGGGCGAGGGTCGCTTGCCCGCGTAGTAGGCCGGTGACTGGATCACCGCGTACAGGGCGCTGCCGTCGGGGGCGTAGTCGAGGCTGGTCCGGCCGATGTCGGAGGTGTCGATCCCGGCTGGTTGGATCCGTGTGAAGGAGCCCGGTGCGCCGCCCTTCGTGGACAGGTAGAGCCCGTCGTACGGGGTGCCGTTGCGGAAACCCAGCGCGGCCAGCACCGTGTCTCCGTGACTGCCCGGTCGGACCGTGACGCTGGAGATGATCGAGGTCCGCGTCGGGTCCTTGTCCGGGTTCGGGTCCGGTCTGAGGACCGGTTGCCACGGTTGGTCCAGCCGACTGGTGAGCGGGCGGCGCCACAGGCCGTGGCTGGTCGCCGCGAACACATAGGTGCCGTTCGTCGTCAACTCGGCGACCTGGGCGTTCAGCAGCTCGGATGCACCGACCCGCTGGAACGTTCTGCCGTGGTCGGCGGACCGGTAGATCCCCTGGCCGGTGTAGTTGTCGGCGCTGGTGTTGGCCTCACCGGTACCGACCCACAACGCATGGTCGGCGGGGTTCACCCACAGGGAGCCGATCGACTCGGTGGACTGGTTCTGGAACTGCGCCTTCCAGGTCTTCCCGGCGTTGTCGGACGTCCACACGCCGCCGTCGGCGAACCCGGCATAGACCCACGGACCGTCGGTGGCGAGCGCGGACGCCCGCCCGGTCACCAGACCCCAGCCGGAGCCGTAGTCGGAGAAGGAGGGATCGGCGTAGCCGGGGGTCTCGCTGCTGGCCGAACCGCTGGTCACCTCCGACCAGTTGCCGCCGTGGACCGGCAATCGGTCACCGCTGGCCGCCCCCGCGGCGAGCGCCGCACCGGAGACCGTGGCGAACGGCGCCGTGCGCGCCGCGGCGAACTGGAGGGTCCCGGCGACCGGGTCGTCCGGATCCCCGCCGTCGTCGGCGGCCTTGGTGCCGCCGGTGTCGTCGGGGCGCACATGCCTGCCGAGTGCGGCGAGTTGGCGGTCGGCGGACGGATGGTCAGGGTGGGGCGCGGCGGAGCCTGCGGTGCCGCTGATGAGAACCGCCGTGGTCGCCATGACGGCCACGAGCAGTCTGGGGCGTTGGAGCATCAAATGCCTCCTGGGCATGACGGAGCGCGTTTCGAGTCGCGCGGTGCTCCCGCCACCACAGGACGCGGGTGAGCGTAGAGGCTCACCCGGTGGCTCGCCTAGCCTGAATTCGGCTGCGACTCCTGGGAATCGCACCCGAAGGCGGGCGGGCGTACCAGGCCAGCCGGACCCATAACGTCGAGTTATGGGCTTTTGACATCTCCCCGACGGCACGCCGGAGGACGGATGGTTCACCGGAGACGACATCGCGTGCCGGGTATCGCAAGGAGGCACGGTGTCCGGGCTGTGTGGCTCACCCGCGTGGGAGCCCATCGCCACGGCTGGTTCCCGTCCGGGCGGCCAACTCCCGCCACGTCGCCCCGACGGGAACTCCGGCACCTCCCTGCCGTGCGCCGGGCGCAGCGCGTCGGCGACCCCTGCCATCACTACGTCCGCGCGGCTCGGCCCTCCCCGCTGCCCGGGTCTTCGGCATGCCACTATGGCCAGATCGGTCGGTCTATCGAACGGGAGCCTCGCCGGATCGTTCGGTATGTCGAACGATAGGGACGTGGAGAGGGGAGCCGATGGAGGGGCAGGGCGATTCGGTGCGGGATGTGCTGGCGGCCAATGTGCGGCGGGCCAGGGCATTGCGCGGGTTGTCGTTGTCGGAGTTGTCGCGCCGGTCGGGGATCGGCAAGGCGACACTGTCGCAGTTGGAGGCGGGCGGCGGGAACCCGACGATCGAGACGGTGTTCAGCCTGTCGCGGGCGTTGCAGCTGCCCATTTCCGACCTGCTGGAACACCGGGAGTCCGGCGGGATGACGGTGGTGCGGGCGGCGGACGTCGAGGTGCTCAGCGGCGAGGGCGTCGATCTGCGGGCGCTGCGCAGTATCGACTGCGGCAGCGCCGTGTTCGAGGTGTACGACCAGCGGGTCCGGACGGGCTGCCGGCAGGATTCCCTGGGGCATGTGGGAGTTGAGCACACCGTCGTCCAGGCCGGCAGGCTGGGGGTGCGGGTCGACGGCCGCCAGGTGGAGCTCGGTCCGGGTGACTACATCGCCTTCGACGCCGCCTGCCCGCACAGTTACACGGCGCTGCAAGGGGAGGTGCGTTCGGTGCTGTTGCTGCAGTACCGCTCCGATCAGCGGCTTGACGGCAAGGCGCCGCATCCGGTGCCGGGTGGTTCCGACTGATCCGGTCCGTCGGGACCGTTGACACTCACGCATCGCCCTTCGTAGCCTCCAACTGTTCGGTTCGTCGAACGTTGGGGGTTTGGTGTACGGAACGCGTGTGGTTGTGTTGGGGGCGGGCATCGTCGGTGCCGCCTGCGCCCGTGAGTTGGCCGAAGCGGGTTTCGCCGTCACCGTCGTCGACCGTGGCCGAGCCGCCGGTGCCACCACCGCGCACGGTGAGGGCAATGTGCTGGTCTCCGACAAGCAGCCGGGCTCCGAGCTGGAACTGGCGCTGCTGTCGTTGCGGCTGTGGCCGAAGGTGCTCGCCGAACTGGCCGACCGCGCCGCGGTCGACATCGGCGCGGTCGAGTGGGAGCCCAAGGGCGGGATCGTCGTCGCCACAACGGAAGTCGGCGCCACCGAACTGACCCGGTTCGCCACCGCCCAACGGGCCGCCGGGGTGCGGGCGGAGCGGCTGGACGCCGCGGCACTCGCCGCGGCCGAGCCCCAGCTGACCCGAGAGGTCACCGCGGCCTTCCACTATCCCTCCGACGCGCAGGTCCAACCGGCCGGCGCCGCGACGGCGCTGCTGTCGGCCGCGGTCGCCGCCGGGGCGACCGTCCGTACCGGCTGCGAGGTGCTGGGGGCGCGCACCCGAGGCGACCGGCTGACCGGGGTGCGCACCACCGACGGGGCGATCGACGCCGATGTCGTCGTGAACGCCGCGGGTCCGTGGTCCGGCGAGGTGTCGGCGCGGCTCGGGGCGCCGATCGCGGTGCGGCCCCGGCGCGGTGAGGTGCTGGTGACAACTCCTTTGCCGCCCACCGTCTTTCACAAGGTCTACGACGCGGACTACGTCGGCGCGGTGGGCAGCGGCGCGGCCGACTTGCAGACCTCGGCGGTGGTCGAGGCCACCCGGGCGGGGACGATCCTCATCGGATCCTCGCGCCGCCAGGTCGGATTCGACGACCGGCTGCGGCCGCATGTGCTGTCCGCCATCGCGGCCAAGGCGCTGCGCCTGTTCCCCTGCCTGTCCGCGGCGGCGGTGATGCGCGCCTACGGCGGGTTCCGGCCGTACGTCGACGATCACCTGCCGGTGATCGGACCGGATCCGCGGCTGGCCGGACTGTGGCATGCCACCGGTCACGAGGGCGCTGGCATCGGCCTGTCGGTGGGCACCGCCCGACTGCTACGCCAACTCGTGCTCGGGCAGGAGCCGCAGATCGCCACCGCCGCGTTCCGGGTGGATCGCCCGGCCGCCTTGTGCGGCACCGCCGCCGTGGGAGGTGCCGCATGAGTCCCCGTCTGGTGCCCGGGCGGTCGGACCGGGTGGGCAGGACCGACCGTCCGCTGCGGATCACCGTGGACGGAGAGCCGGTCGACGGCGTCGCCGGGCAGAGCCTGGCCGGGGTGCTGCTCGCGGCAGGCCGACTGGCCTGGCGGCGCGGGCCCTCCGGAGCCCCCCGCGGGGTGTTCTGCGGGATCGGCGCCTGCTTCGACTGCCTGCTGACCGTCAACGGCGTTCGGGACGTACGCGCCTGTCGGCGACGCGCCGCCGACGGCGATGTGGTGGAGACGCAGAACCGCCATGCGAAGGACGGTGAATGATGGTACGTCAGGTATTGGTGATCGGCGCCGGACCGGCGGGACTGGCGGCCGCCGAGTCCGCGCTGCGCGCCGGAGCCGCGGTGACCGTGGTCGACTCGGCGGAACAGCCCGGCGGGCAGTACCACCGCATGCTGCCGCCGGCCTTCGCCGCCGCCCACCCGGAACGGTTGCACCACGGCTGGCGGGCCTTCCAGCGCCGCCGCGGACTGCTGGAGCACCCGCGCTGCACCTGGTGGCCGCAGAGCACGGTATGGGCGGTGGAGCCGGGCGAGCCGGAGCGGCCACCCCGAATCCACCTGCTGCGCGGGCCGGTTGACGGCACGGACCGGCCCAGCCACGTCCTCGATCCGGACGCCCTGGTGCTGGCCACCGGTGCGCACGACCGGCTGCTGCCGTTCCCCGGCTGGGAGTTGCCCGGAGTGTTCACCGCGGGCGCTGCCCAGGCTCTCGCCAAGGGCGAGCGGCTGGTGGTCGGCGATCGGGTGGTCATCGCGGGCACCGGACCGTTCCTGCTGCCGGTGGCGGCCTCGCTGACCGAGGCCGGGTCGCGCGTCGTCGCCGTACTGGAGGCCAATCCACCGGCCACGGTGCTGCGCGGCTGGGCCTCCCGGCCGTGGGAACTGGCCGCGCAGGCCGCGAAGGCGGTCGAGTTCGCCGAGTACGCCGTCGGGCACGTACGGCACAAGGTGCCCTACCAGATGGGGCGGACGGTGGTCGAGGCACGCGGCGACGGCCGGGTGGAGGAGGTGGTCACGGCGCGGCTGCGCGACGACTGGTCGGTGGTATCCGGCAGCGAGCGCACGCTCGCTGTGGACGCGGCGTGCGTCAGCCACGGGTTCAGCCCCCAGCTGGAACTGCCCGTGGCCGCGGGCTGCGCGCTGAGCGCCGCCGGTTTCGTCCAGATCGACGACGCCCAGCGGACCACCGCCCCAGAGGTGTACGCCGCGGGCGAGATCACCGGTATCGCGGGCGCACCGGCCGCGACGGCGGAGGGCGCGGTCGCCGGATGGCTCGCCGCGGGCGGCGACCCGGCCGCCGTGGCCGCCGCGCGCCGCCGGGCCGCCGCGGGGCGGGCCTTCGCACGGCGATTGGCGCGCGCACATCCGATCGGTGCGCGATGGCCCGGCTGGCTGCGGCCGCAGACCGTGATCTGCCGCTGCGAGGAGACGCCCTACGAGGCCGTGTGCCGCGCGGTGACCGCGCCCGCGGACGCGGACCCCCGTGCCGTGAAACTCGCCACCCGCGCCGGGCTCGGTCCCTGCCAGGCCCGCATGTGCGGTCCCACCGTCGCCGAGCTGACCGACCGGGCGCGCGACGAACCAGCCCGGCCCCAACCCGCCGCACACCGCAGACCGATAGCCCAACCGATCCGCCTGGGCGAACTGGCGGCATCGAGCACACCGAACCCCAAGGAGAGGGAATCGTGAACCAGGACTCCCGTACCACCGGCCTCGGCGGCGTGGTCGTCGCCACCGCGCTGCCCTACCGCGAGGACCTGTCCGCCCCCGCGGGGCTCGCCGTCGACCATGACCGCTATGCGGAGCACTGCCGTTGGCTGGTCGACAACGGCTGCCGTGGTGTCGGCCCGAACGGCTCGCTCGGTGAGTACTCCTCGCTGACCGATGCCGAGCGCAGGGCCGTGGCGCGCACCGCCATCGAGGCGGTGCGGGGTACCGGCGTCGTCGTCGTCGGTGTGCACGGCGTCGGCGCCCATCAGGCCAGGTACTGGACGGAGTTGGCCGCGCTGGACGGTGCCGACGGTGTGCTGTGCCTGCCGCCGACGATGTACCGCGCGAACCGCGGCGAGATCCTGGCGCACTTCGAGGAGGTGGCCTCGGTGGGCCTGCCGGTGATGGTCTACAACAACCCCATCGACACCAAGGTCGACCTCACCCCCGATCTGCTCGCCGAGATCGCGGCGATCGACAACGTGGTCGCGGTCAAGGAGTTCTCCGGCGACGTACGGCGCGTACTGGAGATCAAGGAGGCCGCGCCCGGTCTCGATGTGATCAGCGGCGCCGACGACGTGGTGCTGGAGAGCCTGCTGATGGGCGCGCGCGGATGGTTCGCCGGATTCCCCAACGTCTTCCCCGCGGAGTCGGCCCGGCTGTACGACCTCGCCGTGGAAGGGAAGGTGGCCGAGGCCCGGGCACTGTACGAGTCGCTGGTCGCGGCGTTCCGCTGGGACTCCCGTACGGAGTTCGTGCAGGCGATCAAGTTGGGGATGGAGCTCGTCGGCCGCTACGGCGGGCCCTGCCGACCGCCGCGCGGGCCGCTGGTCCCCGAACACGCCGAGCAGGTCCGCGCCGACATGGCCCGTGCCATCGCCGCCGTCGAGAAGCTGCACAGCTGATGCGCTCGATCCGTACGATCACCGCCGTCGACTCGCACACCGAAGGCATGCCCACCCGGGTGGTCACCGGTGGCGTCGCGCCCATCCCGGGCGAGACCATGGCCGACCGCCGCCGCCACTTCGCCGAACACCTCGACGGCCTACGGCAGTTCCTGGTGAACGAACCACGCGGCCACCCGGCGATGAGCGGTGCGATCCTGCAACCGCCGACCCGGGACGACGCCGACTGGGGTGTGCTGTACGTCGAGGTCAGCGGTCTGCTGCCGATGTGCGGACACGGCACCATCGGGGTGGCCACGGTCCTCGTGGAGACGGGCATGGTGCCGGTGGCCGAGCCCGAGACCACCATCCGCCTGGACACCCCGGCCGGGCTGGTGATCGCCAGGGTCGCGGTCCGCGACGGGGCCGCGGAGCGGGTGACGCTGCGCAACGTGGACTCCTTCGCCGTCGCCCAGGACGCCAAGGTGGCGGTGCCCGGCCTCGGGACGGTCCGATACGACCTGGCGTACGGCGGCAACTTCTACGCGATCGTCGAACTCGACGCGGTCGGGCTGCCGTTCGACCGCGAGCGCAAGCAGGAGATCCTGGCCGCCGGGCTGTCCCTGATGGAGGCCGTCAACCAGCACGACCGGCCCCGCCATCCGATCGACCCGCTCATCTCCGGTTGCAAGCACGTCCAGCTCCTCGCCCCCGGCTCCACCGCACAGCACTCCCGCCACGCCATGGCCATCCACCCCGGGTGGTTCGACCGATCACCCTGCGGTACCGGAACATCGGCGCGCATGGCACAGTTGCACGCCCGCGGTGAACTGCCCTTGCACACCGAGTTCATCAACGAGTCCTTCATCGGCACCCGGTTCACCGGCCGCCTCGTGCAAGAGACCACGGTCGGCGGCCTGCCCGCGGTCGTCCCGGAGATATCCGGCCGGGCCTGGATCACCGGCACCGCCCACTACCTGCTCGACCCCACCGACCCCTTCCCGCACGGTTTCGTGCTCTGAACGCCCTCCGGTCACTCCCGCGGCAGCGCAGCGCCGCATGGCAGGTCCCGTGAAGCGAAAGGTAAGGAAAGCATGACCGCGACGCAGATCGTCGACGTCGGCCGCGTTGTCGAGGCGGCGGCCGACGCGGCCAGCCCATGGGGCGCCATGCCCCCCGAGGAGCGGGCCGCGGTGCTGTCGGCGATCGCTGACGCCCTCGACGCGGAGCAAGCGGAACTGGTCGCCCTGGCCGATGCCGAGACCCATCTGGGACCCTCGCGGCTGGGCGGCGAGTTGCGGCGCACCACCTTCCAACTCCGCCTCTTCGCACGGGAAGTGCGGGCGGGCGGCTTCCACGACGTCCGCATCGACGAGGCCGACCAGGCATGGCCGTCGGGCCCGCGCCCCGAACTGCGCCGGTACCGCACCGCGGTCGGGCCCGTCCTGGTCTTCGCGGCGAGCAACTTCCCGTTCGCCTTCAGCGTCGCGGGCGGCGACACCGCGTCGGCGTGGGCGGCCGGGTGCCCGGTGGTGGTCAAGGCCCACCCCGGCCACCCGCGGCTGTCCCGGCACACCGCGCGGATCATCGGCAAGGCGATCGCCGACGCCGACGCGCCGGACGGCCTGTTCGGGCTGATCGAGGGGGAGCAGGCCGGTGTCGAGGCGCTACGCCACCCGTTGATCCGCGCCGCGGCGTTCACCGGCTCCCAGCGCGGCGGTCTGGCGTTGGCCCGGATCGCGGCCGAGCGGCCGGTTCCGATCCCGTTCTACGGCGAGTTGGGCAGCGTCAACCCCGTCGTGGTCACCCCGGGCGCGGCCGAGGCACGCGGCGAACAGATCGCCCACGGCTATGTGGCCTCACTGACCCAGGGGGCGGGCCAGTTCTGCACCAACCCCGGACTGCTGTTCCTGCCCGCGGGCCACGTCATCATCGACCACATCACCGAACTGCTGCGGCAGGCGCCCACCAGTCCCCTGCTCAACGACCGTATCGCCGAGGCGTACCTGGCGACCGCCCGCCGACTCGCCGCACATCCCGACGTACGGAAGCTGTGCTGGCCGGACGATCAGGCCTCCCTCGCGCCGCGCCTGCTGGGCGTACCGTTGGGGGCGTTCCGGGCTCAGCAAGCCACCCTGGCCGAGGAGTGCTTCGGCCCCCTCGGACTGCTGGTGAGCTATGACGACCTCGCCGAAGTCCCGGCGGTGGTCGCGGCGTTGCCCGGTCAGCTCACCACCACCGTGCACGCGGAAGAGGCCGAAGTGGTCGACACTCCCGCGCTCACCGAGGTGTTGGCCGACCGCGGCGGTCGTGTGCTGTGGGGCGGCTGGCCGACCGGGGTCGCCGTCACCCACGCCATGCACCACGGCGGCCCGTTCCCGGCGACCACCGCACCGTCCACCACATCCGTCGGCACGGCCGCCCTCGAACGCTTCCTGCGGCCGGTGACCTACCAGTCATGGCCGCACCACCTGCTGCCGCCGCCCCTGCGCGACGACAACCCCTGGCGGGTCCCGCAACGGATCCACCGCGCCGCCGAGTAGCCCCCGGCACCCGCGCGCCCGGGCGGGCGTCGGCCGCACTCCACGCCCGCCCGGACGGTCAGCCGATCGCCGTCACGCCCTGCTGACCCGCACGGTGTCGCCGTCCTTGCCGCCGCTGAGCACGTCGATCCGGGCGCCGGAGGTCGAGTCGGTGAAGGACTGGCCGGATCGGTACGCGGCCATGTCCAACGAGGTGCAGCCCGAGGGCGGGGTGGCGGCCGGGTTGCCGTTGACGACCTGGATCGGGCCGTTGCCGGTCTCGGTGGCGGAGTCGACCTTGTAGACGAGGACGCCGGTGGAGCAGGCGTGGGCGTCGCCGCCGGTGGCCCGGCGGGACTCGGCGACGTAGGCGGTGGTCTCGCCGGTGCGGATCACGGCGATCTTGGTGCCGCCCGGACGTTCGACGGCGGTCAGCCGGACCGTGCGGCTGCCCGTCGCGGGCAGGCAGGCCACCTGGTCGTCGTCGAGCCAGCCGAACTTCCAGCGCTCCCAGCCGAAGTGCTGCGGGGCGGGACCCGCGATGTCGCCCATCAGGTCCCAACCGCCCACGAAGCGGTGGTAATCGGTGCCGGTGAAACCGTAGAGGTCGGGCAGCCCGAAGGTGTGGCTGGTCTCGTGGTCGGCGACTTTGAAGCCCCAGTGCCACATGTCCTGGCCGAAGGTGACCGCCCACTTGACGCGCTTGCCGTCGGCGACGATGCCGGTGGTGGTGGGGTCGTACAGGTACGTCGGCGAAAAGCTGATCGCCGACGCGGATCTGGTCGGGACGATGTAGAGCATGTCGTACCGCGAGAAGTCGACGTACGGCTCGGCGGCTTCGACGGCCTGCCGTACGTACAGCTCGTGCTGCTGGAAGGTGATGCCCCGCTCGAAGCCGTAGCTGGTGGAGGCCTGCGGCATCCGGATCCAGCGGTGCAGCGCGGCGATGTCGAGGCGGGCGCGCCCGTAGGAGTCCTGCTCCATCCACGCGGAGGCGGGGGCGAGTTCCCTGGAGTAGTCGGCGGTGGAACCGGAGGCCGTCGCGTCGGGGAAGTCGACGAACAGCATGAGCACGTGCCTGCTGCCGATGGGCTGCTGGAACTGGGCGTGGTCGGTGGTGTGGCCCTCGTCCGTCCAACCGGTCCTGCCCGGAAGGGCGCAGGCGGTGGCGGGGCCCGCCTGCCGCGGTGGGGCGGCGGTCGCCGTCGGGGCGGCCGCCGTGAGCGGGAGGAACGCGGCCGCGACGGCGCCTGCGGCCAGGGGGCGCAGTGCGCGCGGGAATCCGGACATGCTGCTCATGTCTCTCCTCGGAGTGATGCGGGTGATGGGGGGATGGGGGATGGGGGAGAGGCTCAGGCCCGTCCGGCGGCCATGTCCATCAGGCGGGCCAGGACCCGGCCGCCGGAGGCGGTGACGCCGTCGTGCTCCCACTCGTTGGTGACCCAGGCGCGCAGCGCGCCGACCGAGCGCGCGGTGGGCAGTGACAGATCGGCGGGCACGTACATGTCGTCGTGGTAGATCACCGCGGCCACCGGTACCTGGTTGGCGGCCAGCCGCGCCGGTGAGTACAGCGCGGGCCAGTCGGTCCGCTCGGCGAGCAACTCGACGGCCGCGGCGAACGGCCTTACTCCGGCGATCTCTTCGAACATCCAGGGGTAGATCATCTCGCCGGTGAACAGCAGCGGGTCGGCGTCCTCGGCGAACCGCGGGCGGGCGGCCAGGGCCCGGGCGGCGGCCCAGCCGGTCGGCCTGCCGCCCTGTCCGTAGACGGACTCCTGCAGGACGGCGAAGAGCGGATTGTCGACGAAGCCGGTCAGGTTCACCACCTGCTGCAGGAAGGTCGCCGACGGTTCGCCGTCGGCGCCGATCGCCTCGTCCAGCAGCCAGTGCAGCCGCTCGAAGCCGTCGCCCATGCCCAGCATCAGGCCGAGCGTGCGCAGTCGCCGGACGGTGAGCGGGTCGCCGTCGGGCAGCCGGACGGGCCGGCGCTCCAGTAGGTCGGCGATCCGCCGGACCAACTCGCGATCGCCCGGGTACCGGGCGTAGAAGGCGGTCACCTTCTCTTCGACCTTCGGGTACGTGGCCGCGTAGACGTCGTCGGCGGTGGTGTCCAAACCGGGCAGGCCGCCGGTGATGTAGCAGGCGCGCAGGCCCTCGGGAGCCTGGGAGAGGTAGGTGAGGGTGACGAAGCCGCCATAGCTTTGGCCGAGCGTCTCCCACGGCTCGTCGCCGCACAGCTGACGGCGAATCAGTTCGGCGTCGGCGACGATCGCATCGGCACGGAACAGGGCGAGGTGGTCGGCCAACTCCCGGGCCGACGTGTACCGCGCGGCCGACCGGGCCGTCACCGCGGTGCTGCGGCCGGTCCCTCGCTGGTCCAGCAGCAGCACCCGGTGGGTTCTGACGGCGTGGCCCAGCCAGCCGGGCGTGGTGTTCACCGGTCGGGGCGACTTGCCGCCGGGACCGCCCTGCAGGTACAGCAGCCAGGGCAGCCGCTGCCCGGCCCGCGCGGGGTCGGCCACCTCCCGGGCGAACACCTGGATCGACGTCCCGGTGGGCTCGGCGTGGTCGAGCGGCACGGTGAACACATGGTCGGTCACCGCGAGACCGGGCAGGTGGTAGGAACTGTTCATGGGGTTCTTTCCTCGGAGAGGGGCCGGGGGTAGTGGCAGGCGACCTCATGGCCCGGGGCGATCGCCCGCGGTGCGGGCCGCTCGGCGGCGCAGCGGTCGTCGGCTTCGGGGCAACGGGTACGGAACGGGCAGCCGCTGGGGGGATCGAGCGGACTCGGCAGGTCACCGCGGAGCACGATCCGCTCACGGGCCCGCTCCGCGTCCGGATCGGGCAGCGGCACCGCCGACAGCAGGGCGTGGGTGTAGGGGTGCGCCGCGCGGGCGAACAGCGTGTCCCGGTCGGCAGTCTCCACGACGGCACCCAGGTACATCACGGCGATCCGGGTGCTGATCTGGCGGACCGCGCCGAGGTCGTGCGCGATGAACACGTAACTGAGCCCGTGTTCCTCCTGGAGGTCCTCCAGCAGGTTGAGGACCTGCGCCTGTACCGACACATCGAGGGCGGAGACGGGCTCGTCGCAGACCACGAGTTTCGGCCGGAGCGCCAACGCCCGTGCGATGCCGATGCGTTGGGCCTGGCCGCCGGAGAACTCGTGCGGATGACGGGCGGCGTGCTCCGGCCGCAGTCCCACCCGCTCCAGCAGGTCCTCCACCGGCTCGTTCGGGGTCACCCCCTGGTACCGGAAGGGTGCGGTGAGGATCTGCCGGACGGTCTGCCGCGGATTCAGCGACGAGAACGGATCCTGGAAGACGATCTGCAGATCGCGGCGGACCGGGCGCAGCGCCTCCTCATCGAGCCCGGCCAGTTCCCGTCCGTCGAAGTGGATGGTTCCGCTGGTGGGTGCGGCCAGCCGGGCGATGAGCCGGGCGACCGTCGACTTGCCGCAGCCGGACTCACCGACGACGCCCAGCGTCCGGCCGGGCTCGACCCGCAGGCAGACACCGTCAACGGCCGTGACATGACCGGCCAGCCGCCTGGTCAGGCCGTGGCGTACGGGGAAGCGCTTGACCAGCTCCCGGGTTTCGAGCAGCGGTGTCGTCACGACTCCACCCCCGTCACGTCCCGCAGCGTGGGAAGCCGGCGCGGCAGCGGCCCGTCGACGCGCGGCACGCACGCGAGCAGGCCCTTGGTGTAGGCGGCCCGCGGCCGGTGGAACACCTCGCGGACCGCGCCCCGTTCGACCGCGCGGCCCCCGTGCATCACCACGACCTGGTCGGCCAGTCCGGCGACCACCCCCATGTCATGGGTGATCAGCATGATGGCGGTGCCGGTCTGCTCCCTCAGATCGCGCAGGAGTTGCAGGATCTGGGCCTGTACGGTCACATCGAGCGCCGTGGTCGGCTCGTCGGCGATGAGCAGATCGGGTTCCAGGCACAGGGCCATCGCGATCATCACCCGCTGCCGCATCCCGCCGGAGAACTCGTGCGGATAGGCGCGGGCGCGCCGCTCGGGCTCGGGGATGCCCACCCGTTCCAGCATCCGCACCGCGACCCGGTGCGCCGCGCGGCGCCCGGCCCGGCGGTGCGCACGGTAGGCCTCGGCGATCTGGAACGCCACCGGGTAGTACGGGTTGAGGCAGGACAGCGGATCCTGGAAGATCATCGCCATCCGGTCGCCGCGCAGCCTGCGCAGCGTCCGCTGCCCGGCGCCGGTCAACTCCCGCCCGTCGAACCGGACTTCACCGGAAACCCGGGCATCCCGCAGCAAGCCCATGATCGCAAGGCTGGTGACGGACTTCCCGCTACCGGACTCCCCGACCACGCTGAGCACCTCACCGGCGTCCAGCTCCAGGTCGAGCCCGTCCACGGCGCGGACGCCGGAGCGGAAGTCCACCGTCAGTTCGCGTACCGTCAGCAGGGTCATCCCACGGCCCTCACTCTCGGGTCCAAGGCCGCGTAGACCAGGTCCACCACCACGTTGGCGAGCACCACGAAGCCCGCGGCGAACAGCGTCACGCCCAGGATCACCGGCTGGTCCGCGCTGGCGATCGCGTCGGCCGCGAGCTTGCCCACCCCGGGCAGGCCGAACACCGACTCGGTGATGAGCGCGCCGCCGAGCAGCGCGCCGAGGTCCATGCCGAAGATCGTGACGATGGGCATCAGCGCGGGGCGCAGCGCGTGCCTGCGCACCACGGTCGGCTCGGGAAGACCCTTGGCCCGGGCCGTGCGCACATAGTTCTGGCCCAGGCTCTCCAGCATCTCGCCGCGGGTGATCCGGGCGTAGACACCGGCGTAGAGCATCGCCAGCGTGATCCACGGCATGACCAGCGACTGCGCCCATCCGGCCGGATCCTCGGTGAACGGGACCACCTGCGGGTAGGGGAGCAGCCCGGCCTTGACCACCAGCAGGTACTGCAACACCAGCGCGGTGAAGTAGACCGGCAACGAGGCGCCACCGAGGGCGGCCACCATCGCCGCCCGGTCCCACACGCTGCCGCGGCGCAGCGCGCAGACCACACCCGCCGCGACACCGGTGACCAGCCACAGCACCGCGGCACCCACCGCGATCGACAGGCTGACCGGAAGTCGGCTGGTGAGCGCCTGCCAGACCGGCTGGTCCGTCTGGAAGCTGAACCCCAGGCAGGGGAAAGGGCAGTTGACGGCCCCGGACCCGGTTCCGTAGTGCCGTCCGGCGACGATGCCGACGAGATAGTCCCGGAACTGCGCCAGCGGCGAGTGGTTCAGGCCGAGCGTCGTACGGATCTGCGCGATCCGCTCCGGACTGCACGCCTTGCCGCAGGCACCCTGGGCGGGGTCGGCGGGCATCAGATAGAAGATGGCGAAGGTGACCGCGCAGATCACCAGCAGGATCGCCACCGTGGCGGCCAGCCTGCGCAGCAGATAGAGGATCATCGTCGCTGGCTCCGAGGGTCGAGTGCGTCCCGTACAGCGTCGCCCAGCACGTTGAAGGCGAGCACGGTGACGAACAGGAAGGCGCCGGGAATCAGGAAGTAGACGGGATCGGCGGCGTACCACGGCACCGCGGAGGCGATCATCTGGCCCCAGGAGGGGGTCGGCGGGCGCACCCCCACGCCGAGGAACGACAGCCCGGCCTCGGTGGCGATGTAGCCGGGGATGGACATGGTCGCCACCACCAGGACCGGTCCGGTCAGATTCGGCAGCACCTCCCGCACCAGCAACGCCCGCGGGGAGGCGCCGAGCGCCCGGGCCGCCGCGACGAACTCCCCGCGGGCCAGCACCATGGTCTGCCCGCGGACGATCCGCCCCAGGTACGGCCAGCCGAAGAGGCCGAGCACCACCACCAACAGCACACGGCGGTCCACGCCGGGTGCCGCGGAGATCAGCGCGATCATGAAGATCAGGCTGGGGAACGACATCAGCAGATCCATCAGCCGACCGATGACAGCGTCGGCCCAGCCGCCGAAGAACCCGGCGATCAGCCCCAGCGCCGTTCCCAGCACCACCGACAGGGCCGTGGCCAGCACGGCGATCAGCAACGACACCCGGGCCCCGTACACGACGCGGGCCAGGACGTCCCGGCCATTGACCGGCTCGACGCCCAGCCAGTGGCTCGTGCTGATCCCGCCCGCCGCACCGCGCGGCAGCCCGCCCAACGCCGGGTCCACCGCGTCGGTGTGGAACGCGGTCGGCGAACTCCCGGCGAGCCATGTGATCAGCGGGGCCGCGAGAGCGGCCAGCACCAGCAGGGCGACCGCCGCCAGCGCGACCGCCGTGGACGGTCGTGCCACCAACTGCCGCAGCAGTGAAGGGGCGTTGCCCCCGACATCGCGCGGCAGGGCGGCCGGTACCGATTCCGGCAGGGTGGCGGTCACTTGCGCAACCCCAGGGAGACCAGATCCAGTCGGCCGACGTAGGCGATGTGCCCGTAGGCGCCCGTCACATGCGGCCCGATCAGGATCGGTGCCTTGTCCCACAGGAACGGCACCACCGGTGCGTCCCGCATGATCTCCTCGGCCAACTCGCCGTAGGCGTGGGCGGCGGACGCCGGATCGGTCATCCCGGCGATCTGGTCGAACCGCGTGTTGACCTTGTCGGAGTCGTACTGGGCGCGGTTGTTGTTGCCCTCCTTGGTGATCAGGCGGCCGTCGAACACGGTCGGCAGGTAGGTGGAGGCACCGGGCCAGTCAGGCGTCCAGCCGTCGACCACCAGGTCGTGCTCCTGCGCGGTGTTCCCCACCGTGCTGTAGAAGGCCGACGAGCTGACCTCGTTGATCTTCACGGTGATCCCGGCCCTTCCCAGCGAAGCCTGCACCGCTTCACCCTGCGCCCGGCCCCCCGGCGTGGCGGGGGTGTCCAGGGTGAGGGTCAGCCCCGAGGCATGACCGGCCCCGGCGAGCAGTGCCTTGGCTCTGGCCGGGTCGCCCTTGCCGCCCGGGCTCGGGTAGGGATCGCCGGAGGCGTGGCCGGGGAGTGCGGGCGGCAGCAGTGTGGTGGCCAGGTCCCCGGCGATCGGACCGCCCCGGGTGGTGCGCAGCGCGTCCTTGTCCAGTGCGTAGGCGATGGCCTGGCGCACCTTCACCTCGTCCAGTGGCCTGCGACGGGTGTTGATGGTGAGGAACCGGGTGTTGATCGAGTCGCCGATGACCAGTCGCTTGTGCACCGCGGGGTTGGCCATCACCGGTCCGACGGAGGCCGGTCCGACCGGCTCCAGTGCGACCGCGTCGGCGTCCGCGCCCTGACCGGCGGTCAACCGCTGGTCGACCACCGCCGGATCCAGGTTCAGATCGATCGTGATCCGGTCCGGCAGGGCCTTGCGGACCGAGTCGGTCGCCGCGCTCCAGAAGGTGTTGCGGACCAGCGTGAGCCGCTTCTTGGGCTCGAACGTGTCGATCTTGTACGGGCCCGAGGAGAAGGGCCGGTTGTCATAGCCGACCCCGGTGTCCTTGTCCCGCGGCACCGGCGCGAAGATCGGCAACGACACGGCCGAACCGAAGTCGGCCACCGGCCGGTTGAGCTTGAAGACGATCGTCTTGTCGTCGGGCGTCGCGATCGAGGCAAGGCCCGCCTTGTCCTTGTAGGGCCCCTTGTAGGGCCCCTTGTAGGCGTCCCCACCCGCCAGCCACATCCGACCGTACGGCGGCCCCTCGGGCAGCTCGGCGGCGAACGACCGCTCCACCCCGTACTTGACGTCCCCACTGGTGATCGGCCGTCCGTCCTCGAACCGCACCCCGGGCTTGAGGGTGAAGGTCCAGTTGCGCGCCCCGTCGCCGGGCCGTCCCGTGTCGGTCGCCAGATCCGGCACGATCCTGCCACCCGCCTGGCCGGGAGCCGCCGCGTAGGTGGTCAGCGTCCGGTAGAGGAGCCGACCCACATCCTGGGACGAGGTGACGTAGTTGCGGGCCGGATCGAGGTGCTCCAGGTCGATGCTGGACAGTACGTGGAGCGTGCCGCCCTTGGCCGCGGCCCCGCCCTGCCCGTCGGCGCCGCCCTCGTTCGGTCCACAACCAGACACCGCGACAAGACCAAGGGCGGCAGTGGTGATCAGTCCGGCTCGCCGTATCCTCACGTCGCCCCCCATGCGTTGTGATGCTTCATGGGCGACAAGGGTGAAGGCGCCTCCACCCCTACAGGGAGCCCTCAGAACGCCATAACATCGCGTTATGGAACTGGAAGTCCGGCACCTGCGCATCATCTGTTCCATCGCCGAGACCGGCAGTCTGACGCGTGCCGCCGCCGCACTGCGGCTGACGCAACCCGGTCTCAGCGCACAACTGAAGAGGATCGAAACCGCCCTCGGCGGGCGGCTGTTCGACCGAGCGCCCTCGGGCGTGGTCCCCACCGCGTTCGGAGAAGTCGTGCTCACCCGGGCCCGCGCCGTACTGCCCACCATCGACGAACTGCTGCAGGCGACCGCCCTCGCCGCGCGATCGGGTCATGCCTCTCGCCGGTTCCGTCTCGGCTCGGTCAACTCCCCACTGCTCGGCGGGTTGATCACCGCGATCAAGACACACCACCCCGGGTCCCCCGTCACCTCACGTGAGCAGGGCTCCCCCCTCCCACTGATCGACGACATCGCCACCGGCCGCTTGGAGGCCGCCGTGGTCGGCGACAGCCCCGGCTACGAGCTGGCTCCCAGGCCGGACGTCGAACTCCACCCCATAGTCACCGAACCCGTCTTCGTGGCGCTGCCCGCCAACCACCCACTGGCGGCGCGGGACGAGGTCACCCTCGATGAACTCGCCGACGAGGACTGGGCGGCCCCCCGCCCCGACAACGACCGGACGCGCGAGTACTGGTCCACCACCTTCCTCGTCACCGGCCACCGCATGCGCACCGTCCACGAAGCGGACGGACGGCTCCTCGTGGAGATCATCCGCAGCGGCCACGCGGTCAGCTTCTGCCAGGCCACCTTCGAGGAACGGCCCGGCATCGCCGTACGCCCGCTCAGCGGCAACCCACTGTGGTACCGCCACCTGCTGGCCTGGCACCAGGACGGCCCCCTCACGCCCATCCGCTCGACGCTCACCCACCACGCCACCGAGGCCTACCGGACCGCCTCCGCCCGCAGCCCGGTCTACCAAAGCTGGCTGAAACGCCACCGCCCGCCGACGTA
This sequence comes from Streptomyces sp. NPDC020096, assembly GCA_040631425.1. Lineage (GTDB taxonomy): Bacteria > Actinomycetota > Actinomycetes > Streptomycetales > Streptomycetaceae > Streptantibioticus_A. The sequence continues at coordinate 40,160 of JBEYJY010000033.1, read as the reverse complement.
GGACGAGGACGTGGTGTGGGGCGCTCGGGCTTGGTGTGCGGTCAAGGAACCTTCGCGAGACGGTACATGGGCATCTCCAGGGCAGGCAGGGAGTCTCAGGACGTCCTCCTTGCGGCGCCGTGGTGCGTGCTCAGGTCCCCGCGTGGACATAGGCCGCCCAGACATGGGGCCGCTCCGGCATCTGTCGTCTCAGTTCTCGGATGGTGTGGTGCAGAGCACATGCGGGCGTGTCCATGCCGCCGCCCGCCACGCGGCGGTAGAACTCCCGGGTCACGTGTTCCGCGTGCGTGCTGTCGCGCTGACGACGAGCGGCATCGCTGATCTCGGCCGACTCGGCGTCGAGGCGAAGGGCGGTGATCGAACGGGCCGTCACGACGAGTGCGTGGCAGTAGCGCTGCGCGTGGTTGAGCACGACGATCGGACCGTCGGCCGCGAGCTGGCGCAACTGCTGGGCGGAGAGCGGACGCAGGAAGTCATCGAACCCTGGCTCGGTGCGGATCCGCTCGATCAGCTCGTCGAGTTCCCGCGACGCCCGGAGCTTGGCGAGTCGCGACCACTCGGCGCGCCCGGTGGTGGGCGGATTCTCGTCGGGCCGCATCGCCGCGAGCGCGTCGGGGTCGGCGGCGAGCTGATCGGACAGCTGCGCGCCGACGGGAGGGAATGGCGCGCCGACCGGCTCGACTCGCGCAGGACCCGTACCGCGTCGGCCAGGCCCGGCGGCCCTACCTGGTCGGGCGATCGGTTTCGCGCCGCTGAGGCGCGCGTCAAAGAAGAGACAGGAGCCGACATCGCGACCGAGTGGACCGAGCTGGTGCTCTCCGTTCCGGACACCGCCCGCGATGCGCTGACCGATGCCCGTGACGCCTACGACGCCGCGTGCGAGGCGCTCGCGTGGAGCGCCGCGTTCACGGTCCTGGGCGCCTGGTGGTGGCCCGCGGCGCTGGGCGGTGTCGCGCTCTGGCTGGCTTCCTGGCAGTCACTACGGCGCGCGGTGCGGGTGCTGTGCCGCACCGCCGAGGCGGTTTTCGCCATGCACCACACCCATCGCCCCACACTGCCCTGAGCGCCTCGGCGCGGGGGGCCTCACAGCGGTTCGTCGGTCAAGGACTCCAGGACGTACGGCTCCGCGGTGGCGAGCAGGTAGCCCAGGTGCGTACGGTTCCGGGCGCCCAGATGTTTCATGATCTTGGCGATGTGCGCTCGGCAGGTGCGCTCGCTGATGCCCAGTCGTCGCGCGATGGCGCTGTCCTTGTCCTCGGAGAGCATCAGCCGGGCGATGGAGCGCTGCATGGCGGAGGAGACCGCCTTGTTCGCCCGGTTCTCGTACGCGGAGGTGAACGGGAGCGCCGAGTCCCACGCCCGCAGGAAGGAGTCGGCCAGGAAGGCGACCACCGACGGCTGGCGGATGAGTACCGCCTTGGCGTCGTCGTCGGCGTCGGGGATGAACGCCGTTCGGCGGTCGAAGACGAGCAGTCGGCGGAAGAACTCGTCGAGTGTCCGCACCTGGCAGCCGAGCGCGGACACCCGTTCCACATAGGCCTGGGTGGGCAGGCTGAACCGTGCGCTGTGCTGGTAGATGGTCCGCATCCGTACGCCCCGGGACAGCATCGCGATGTCCCGGGGCAGAGCCGCCTCCAGTACCCGCTCCGAACGCGGGCCTCCGGGCTGAGCGGTGAGCACCTCGTGTTCGCAGGAGCGGGCGGCGGCCTCCAGGGCGGAGGTGATCTCCGCCGGATCCTCCAGCGGCACCAGCCCCTGGGCGTCGGTACGGGTGTCCCGCACCAGGTCGTGAATGGCCTGCAGCGGCTCCAGTTGCGCGTAGACCTGGCGCAGCTGGTACTGCAGGGCGCTCACCTCGTCCTGCAGCGGTGCGATGACCCGCGACTCGGCCACCAGAGGACTGGCGGCGCCGAGGACGTCGGGCCTGCCCGGCAGGGGGTACAGCAGCTGGAGCGTCCGCAACTGGTCCAGCCCCGCCTTCGCCGCCGCGGGAGCCGTTCCCGGCAGTCGTAGCAACTCCTCGGTGGCCATGGGGCCGTTCAGCAGAACGGCCTTGTAGATCACCGCCATCGCCTCGCGGACCGCGGACAACTCACACTGTTCGTCTATGGGATGGTCCATACCCTTCTGTCCCCTGTTCAGGATGCTGCACTTCACCATCCTGCCCCATGAAGATCAATGAGCGGCGGCCCGGACGGCGGCAGACTCGCAAGCGGGCTGGCGGACGGGCGGCAGGACTGCGCCGACGCCGGACCCCACTCGGCAACCCCACATCTGATGGAGAGACGGGCATCCATGAACAGCACCAAGCTGTGGCTCTCGGCACTCCCCCTGCTGGCCGTGGTCCTCGGCGGCTTAGCGGCCGCAGGCGGCCCGGTCGGCTCCGGCATGACCGTGCGGCACGGGTCGTCCCGATCCCTCGCCGACACCGGCTGGGGCGCGACGGCACCGTCGGGGGCCTCCCGCCACGTGACGGCCACGGACACCGGCTGGGGCTAGGACACCGCGGCCCGGTCCGGCAACTCCTGTCCGGCTGCGCCGACTCGCAGCGGTCGGCGCGTTCCACGACATCCCCCTCCGGCCCGGCCGTCCACGCCACGCCGACGCCGGAACCGCGCGAGGAGAACGGAGTATCGCCATGAGCACCACCGTTGACGTCCACACCAAGGAACTCGTCGAGCAGGGCTACACCCTCCTTGGCGGCATCACCACCGACGACCAGGCGGCCGAGGCGCTGCGGCAACTCGGCGAGCCCATCCCGCAGTACGACGGCGCCCTGCGCCACCAGGTGAAGGCCGCCCCGGGCTTCGAGGGACGCAGGTACTCCAAGAGCACCAACACCATCCTGGTGCACACCGAGGCCCCCGGTTGGAACCCGCCGCCCCGCTATCTCGCCCTGCACTGCCGGGTTCAGGCGAAGTGCGGCAGCGGACACACCGAACTCGCCGACGCCCGCGCCTTCGTGGCACAGCTGGGCGAGGCCGACCGCCGTCTGGTGTACGAGCGGACCGTCGACTGGGTGGGCCACAACACCGGCGGAACCGGCAGCTCCGGCGTACGCCGTCCCGCCGTGGAGCGCACCGCGGACGGCCGCGAGATCGTCCGGTTCAGCTACAACCTGCTCACCGCGGGCCACTACGACCCGTCGGTGGACGCCGAAGTGCGGCCGGAGGACCTGCCGTTGGGCGCCGCAGGCATCGAACTGGCCCGGCAGGCCGAGGAGTTCTTCCGCGAGCACAAGGTGTCGGTGCTCATACCCGAGGACTCCGTCCTGGTCTGGGACAACCAGCGGATGCTGCACGCCCGCTCGTCCTACACCGACGTACGGCGCCATCTCACCCGCTACTGGCTGGCAGAAGGCCGCTGAGCCGGGACCGCCACCGACCACCCAGCCCCCGTGAAGGAACGCCATGAACGGTGACCTTGTGACCACCGACGACCCCAGCGAGACATCGCCCGAGGACTCCGCGGAAGCAACGTTTCCACCCGGTGTGCCGCGCCACGACCCGGACGACCCGGTAGAGCACGCCGTCATCCAGCGCCTGGTGGGCAACTGGCACCGCCGCGCCACGGTCAAGCGGGACGAGCCCGACCTGGACGACCTGTTCGAGCCGGAGCGTCCCGACTACCCCGAGGGCATCCTGCCCTTCCACGACCACCCGACGTATCAGGCACTCGACCCGGAAAAGCGCTCCGAACTGCTCAGTTGGGCGTGGATCGCGTACAACCGGCACACCGTGATGGCCGAGCAGAAGGTAGCCAACCCCGCCTTCGCGCTGGTCATGGAGGGGGAGTACCCCGCCCTGAGCGGTGAGGCCCTCAACCTGTCCCTGGCGCAGGCGATGGTCGACGAGCAGTACCACACCCTGATGCATCTCAACGCGAGCGCGGTGACCCGCCGCCGCCGCGGCCGGGCCATGCCGGACACCGACCTCCCGATGTCGCACACGGCCCGCACACATCAGCAACTGCGGGACGCCGCCGGGGAACGCTGGCAGCGCTCCTTGACCACGCTGGCGTTCGCCACGGTCTCCGAGATCTCCATCAACGCTTACCTGGACCTGCTCGCGGACGACCCCGACATCCAGTCGATCAACAGCACAACGGCCAAGCTGCACAACCGCGACGAGTACTGCCATGCCTCGATCTCGGCCGTCCTCGCGGAGGTGGTCCACGACAAGCTGGACCAGACCCGGCGCAGGTACTTCCTGGACATGCTGATGGAGGGCCTGGACGCCTTCGTGACCAACGACTACACCACCTGGCACCGGATCATGGACCTGGCCGCTGTCTCCGGCGGCCACGAGATGCTGGCCGACTGCCGGGCCGAGTCGGGACGCAAGCGGCTGGTCCGCGACTACACCGGCCTGCACAAGCTGGTCGAACAGATGGGTGTGGCCGACCAGGTGGACTTCGACTGGTCCAGGTCCCACATCTCCGCCTGAGCACCGTCCCACCAAGGTCACGACGTGGCGGTGCTCTCCGTCACCGACGACCGTCATCAACGATCTGAGGCGACTTCGGATGAAGACCTTCTCCCATGAACGCCTGGCCGCCCTCGCCCGCGACCGCGGGATGCCCGACGAGTACCTCCGTGACCTCAGGGTCGTGTCCTCCGTACTGCCCTTCAAGGTGAACCAGTACGTCGCGGACCAGCTCATCGACTGGTCGGCGGCCCCTGACGACCCGATCTTCCGACTCACCTTCCCGCACCGCGACATGCTGCCGCCGGAGGTCTTCGACGGCATCGCCGCCCTGCACGACAGCGACGCCCCGCGCGAGGTGCTGCGCAAGGCCGCGGCCGACGCCCAGGCACTGCTCAACCCGCATCCGGGCGACCAGTTGGAGGCCAACGTCCCGACGCTGCACGGCCAGCGCCTCGACGGACTCCAGCACAAGTACGCCGAGACGGTGCTGGTCTTCCCCTCCCAGGGGCAGACCTGCCACTCCTACTGCGGATACTGCTTCCGCTGGGCGCAGTTCGTCGGCATCGCCGAACTGCGCCAGGCGCTGCGCGATCCCGCGCAGCTCACGGCCTACCTGGCCGACCACCCCGAGGCCTCCGATGTCCTGTTCACCGGCGGCGACCCGATGATCATGAAGACCCAGGTGCTGCGCCGCTGGGTCGAACCGCTGCTGGACCCCGCCATGGAGTCGGTGCGCACGCTGCGGTTCGGCACCAAGGCGCTCTCCTACTGGCCGGCCAGGTTCACCACCGACGACGACGCCGACGATCTGCTGCGCCTCTTCGAGCGGTGTGTCACCGCGGGCCGCCATGTCGCGGTGATGGCGCACTTCTCCCACCCCCGGGAGCTGGAGACGCCGGTCGTGACGGAGGCCATCGCCCGCATCCGGGCCACCGGAGCCGTCATCCGCGCACAGGCACCCCTGGTCGCGCACGTGAACGACGAGGCCACGGCGTGGTCGCGCATGTGGCAACGCATGGTCGAGCTGGGCGTGTTGCCGTACTACATGTTCGTCGAGCGCGACACGGGTGCCCGCAGCTACTTCGGCGTCCCGCTCGGCAGGGCGCTCCAGATCTACACCGACGCCATCCGCGGTGTGTCCGGACTCGCCCGTACCGCCCGTGGGCCGGTGATGTCCGCCGCTCCGGGCAAGGTGCTGATCGACGGCGTCACCACGATCGCCGGGGAACGCGTCTTCGCGCTGCGGCTGCTCCAGGCCCGCGACCCGGAACTGGTCGGGCGGCAGTTCTTCGCCGCCTACGATCCCACCGCCGAATGGTTCGACGACCTGCGCCCGGCCCTCGGCTCCTGGTTCCCCGGACAACGCCAGTCTCGCGAAGCCGAGTTGGTGTCGGCGGCCACCCGATGAGGGCCACCGCCCACGAGATCAGCCTCACCCAGCGGCATGTGTGGCGCTCCGCCCGAGAGGCGATACCGGTGCAGCCCGCCGTGGTGGTGGAGCTGGCGCAGGACGGCACCAGCGGCTTCGGTGAGGCGTCGGCGTTCATGACCCACCGCTACAACTCCGACCTGGACCGCATGCACGCGGACCTGCGCCGGATCGCCCCGCTGCTGGGCGAGTTGAGCCCGGACGACCCCTGGGCGGTGTGGCGGACCCTCGCCGCCGAACTGCCCGAATCACCCTTCGTGCTCGCCGCACTCGACACCGCGGTGCACGACCTGCGGGCCCGACTGCTCGGCGTGCCGCTGTGGCGGTCGCTCGGCCTGGACCGGCCGCGCGGCCTGCGCTCCAGCTACAGCATCGGGCTGGACGAGCCCGACGCGATGGCGCGCAAGCTGGACGAGCGACCGGGCTGGCACGCCTACAAGGTCAAGCTCGCCGACCCGGCGGACCTGACGATCCTCAAGGAGCTGCGCGAGCACACCGACGCGCCGTTCTACGTCGACGGCAACTGCGGCTGGGAGCTGTCCCGTACGCTGCCCGCGCTGGAGCACATGCGGGAACTCGGGGTGCAGCTGGTCGAGCAGCCCTTCCCCCGGGAGGCCTGGGCGGACGCCAGGACGCTCAAGCGGCTCAGTCCCCTGCCCGTGCTCGCCGACGAGTCCATCACCTCGCCCGCCGACCTGGACCCCTGCACCGAGGCCTTCCACGGCATCAACGTCAAGCCGATGAAGGCGGGGGGCATCACCCCCGCCCTGGCGATGCTGCACAGCGCCAGGGACCGCGGTCTGCTGACCATGCTCGGCTGCATGTTCGAGTCCGCGGCGGGTGTCTCGGCCACCGCGCACCTCGGCGGCCTGGCCGACCACCTCGACGTCGACGTGGTCGATCTGCTCGCGGTGGACACCGGCCAGGGACTGACCCTCGACAGCGTCGGCCGGGCCCAGCTGCCCGACCGGCCGGGCTCCGGCTACCTTCCCGACCCCGAGGCCCACGGCTGGCGGGTGCGGGCGGTGCCGGTCGACGACGTCCGGCCGATCCGCCAACAGGTGCTGCGCCCCGGACAGCCCGCCCGGTCCTGCGCCTACCCCGAGGACGACAACCCCGGCGTCCGGCACTTCGCCGCACTGGCCACGGGGAGCCCGGTCGGCGCCGCCTCGCTCTACCCGGAGGATCCGCCCGCGGGCCGAACCGTTCCGGGGCTGCTCCCGGGCCAAGGCTGGCGGCTGCGCGGCATGGCCACCCTGGAGACGGCACGCGGCACCGGCGCGGGCGCCGCACTGCTGCGGACCGCGCTCACACACGCCGCGCTGGCCGGCGCCGGTGCCGTCTGGTGCAACGCCCGCAGCTCCGCGGCGGATTTCTATCGACGACACGGCTTCCAGGTCCTGGGCGAGGAGTTCGCAATGCCGGGGATCGGGCCGCATTGGTTCATGTACTGGAGTCCGCGATGACCAGTGGAACGCAAGCCCCCTCGCTTCAGCACCGCCTCGGCGAACTGCCCGTGATCACCGAGGAGTCGGCGCGCCGCCTGGCCCATGTGGCGCTCACCGAGGCGGGGGTCCAGGAAGCGGACGCCCGGCAGGTGGCCGACGCGCTGGTGGACACCTCACTGCGCGGCATCGACACCCACGGCCTGCGGTTGCTCCCGCAGTACCTGGACGAACTCGCCACCGGCGTCGCCAACGCGGCGGCGCGGGTCACCATCGCGCGGGACCGCGGGGCCGGACTGCTGCTGGACGCCGACGGCTCGCTCGGTGTGCTCGCGGGACTGGCCGCCGCCCGACTGGCCGCCGAGCGCGCCGGGCGGTTCGGTGTGGCCGCCGTGGGCGTGCGCGACTCCAACCACTTCGGTGCCGCGTCCGTCTACACCCGTCAGCTGGCCCGGCAGGGGCTGGTCGGGATCGCGGTCACCTCGGCGGCCTCCCGCGTCGCGCCGTACGGCGGGGTCGAGCCGCTGTTCGGCACCAACCCGATCAGCGTGGCGGCGGGCGGCGAGGACCAGGAGTTCGTCCTGGACATGGCCACCAGCCAGGTCTGCTTCGGCGAGATCAAGCAGCGCCGGACCGAGGGCCGCCGGCTGGACCGCGGCTGGACGACCGACGCCGACGGCCTGCCGACCGAGGAACCGGACCAGGCGTACGCGCTCTCCCCGCTCGGCGGTTACAAGGGGCAGGGGCTCGCCATGGCGGTCACCCTGCTCGGCGCGGTGCTCACCGGGTCACCGCCGGACTGGGGGCTCTCCCAGGTGGGCGCCGGTACGGCAGGGCGCAGCCGCCAGGTGGGGCACCTCGTGATGGCTCTGGACCCCGGCGCGTTCACCGGCGAGGAGCGGTTCGGCGCGGGCCTGGCCGACCTGCTGGTCACCGTCCGCTCGGCCACGCCCGCCGGGGACCAGGCCGTCCTCGCCCCCGGCGACCCGCAGCGGGCCCACGAACGCGAACGGCGGGCGCACGGCATTCCGTTGGATGCCCGCACCGCCGAGGTGCTGGCCGAACTGGCCCGCCGCACGGGCACCGACGGTCCTACGGCCAGGGAGGCACAGGCGTGATCCTGATACTGATCAGCCCGCGGAACGCGGGACTGCCCTTCAGCGCATGGCTGACCGAGCAGGCCGGCCGACTGCTGGCCGTCACGGCGGAGGGTACGGATGCCGGTGACGGCTTCGCCGAGACGGCGACCGTGGCCGACTACACCGACGACGACGCGGTGTTGGCGGCCGCCAGGGATCTCGCCCGGCGCCACCGTCCCACGGCGGTCCTGGCGCTCGCCGAGGTCGACGTCGAGCGAGCCGCCGTGCTGCGCGGCGAGTTGGGGCTTGACGGCCTGGACACCACGGCCGCCGCGGCCTTCCGCGACAAGGTGCTGATGAAGCGGTACGCACGCGACGCGGGGCTGTCGGTGCCCGACTTCGCGCCGGTGCGCGAGGTCGCGGACGTCGTCGCCTTCATGGCCGGGCATCCCGGACGGGTGGTGGTCAAACCGCGTGCGGGCTCCGGCTCCACGGGCGTGCACCTGCTCGACCATCCCTCCCAGGCGACCGGGCTCGCGGACGCCGTCGCGGCCGTCCCGTACGAGGTCGAGGAGTTCGTGGACGGCGCCCTGCACCATGTGGACGCCTTCCGGGTCGCCGGTGTCCCGGTGGTGGCGGTGCCCTCCCGCTACACCGGCGACGGCTGCCTGGCCCACTGGACCGACACCCCCTTCGGCTCCAGCACCCTGCCGTTGACCGATCCGCTGGGCGCCCGGCTGGTGGCGGAGACCTGGCGGCTGATCGAGGCGCTGCCGTCACCACCGACGGTCTGCGCGCACGCCGAGTTCTTCGTCACCGCGAGCGGCGAGATCGTGCTCTGCGAGGTGGCCGCCCGCATCGGCGGCGGTCCCATACCGACGATGCTGCGCCATGTCCTGGGGATCGATCCGCGCCGGATGTGGGCGCGCGTGGAGTGCGGGTTGCCGGTCGCGCTGCGGTCCGTACGGGAGCGGGCCGAAGCCGCACCGCACGCGGCCTTCTGCGGTATCCCACCGCAGCGGGGCCGTGTGGTGCGGCTGCCCGAGGAACCGGTCGACGCATACGACTTCACCCTCAACACCCACGTCGGGGACGACTGGAGCGGGGAGCGCTACGAACGGCGCAAGTCGGCGGACTTCCTGGCCAGTTGGGTCGTCACCGACCAGGACCACGCGGCGTTGCAGGCGAAGCTGCGGGCCACCACCGCCGCGGTATCGGCCGGCTTCGGCTGGGAGTGGGAGGCTGTCGCCGGAGGTGTCCGATGAGCGACGCCACCACCTACACCGCGCGGGTCCTTCCCCCCACCGCCCGCCCGACCGCCGAGGACTTCTCCGGCCTCGCCAGCCCCGACATCATCTGGGAGGACGCCCGCTGGTGCCGGTTCACCGAACGGACCGACCTGCACGAGGTGCGCTACCTCCGGATCCAGGAGAACGACCGGGTCGTCGCCCTCGCCCCGCTGCTGCTCACCCGTAAGGCGGGCGGTCTGCTGTTCTACGATCCGCCGCGGCTGGCCGGTACCGCCGGTGCGATGGCCGAACCGGAACTGCTCGACCCGGCCGACCAGGAACGCTGGAGCAAGCTCACCCAGGCGCTGCCCGCGGACCGTGCGGACCACTACCCCTCGCTGGCGCTCGCCACCTTCGGCACGCACCACGGGGTGGCACACGCCCCGGACCGCACCCCCGCCCAGCGGCAGGCCGTCATGGCCGCGCTGCCCGGCCTGCTCACCTCCGCCGCCGCCGAACTGGACTGCCGCAGCAGCGCGTTGCTGTACGTGGCCGAGCCCGCGGCGGCGGAGGTCGACCGGGCCGCCGCCGGTGCCGGGTACGCCGCCGCCCTGCTGGGCGCCGAGGGCGTGTACCACCTGGCCGCGTCCGGCTGGGAGGAGTACCTGGCCGGGCTCAGCAGCCGCCGCCGCACCCGGCTGCGCAAGGAACTGCGCGACTACGAGCAGTCCGGCTTCCGCACCGTGGTGCGGTCAGGACCGGAGGCGATCGACGACGAGGTGGTGGCCCTCCAGGTCGCCCACCGGGCCAAGTACGGCCTGCCCGGGGGCGATGACCGGGTGCGCCGGGACTTCGACGGCATCCGGGAGGAGCTCGGCGAGAGCTGCCTGGTGCTGGGCGCCGAGCGGGACGGACGACTGCTGGGCTTCGTCCTGTGCCTGCGCACCGGCGAGGCGCTGTTCGCCCGTACCGCGGGCTTCGCTCCGCAGGCCCAGGGGTGCTATCTGGCACTCACCTACCACGAGGCCACCCGCTGGGCGGTGGACAACGGCATCCGCCGTATCCACTACGGAATGGCCGCCTACGAGGCCAAGTTCGCCCGGGGCTGCGAACTCCAGCCGCGCTGGGGCTGGTTCGCCTTCCACGGCCCGGACGCCGACACCTACCGCGAGGTGCTGTCCCTGCAGTCGCAGAGCATCGAGCGCCGGTTGGAACGGGTCGGCGCCCCCGCCACTCCTGTCCCGTCCCGAACCCCCTCCCCGGGAGCTGACCGATGAAACTGGAACCCACCGGCACCATCTGGATGGACGGCGAGTTCGTCCCCTGGGACCAGGCGCAGATCCATGTGCTGACCCCGAGCCTGCACTACGGGTGGGGCGTCTACGAAGGCATCCGCGCATACCCGACGGCCGAAGGACCCGCGGTGTTCCGGCTGCGCGAACACCTGGAGCGGCTGCACGACTCGGCCCGGGTCTATCTGATGGACCCCGGCTGGACGGTCGACCAACTCGTGGACGCATCCGTGGAGTTGCTCCGCCGCGTCGGGCTGGACTCCGCCTATCTGCGCCCGATCGTCTACCTCGGTTACGGCACGATGGGCGTCGCCCCCCAGCTGGACAGCACCCGGGTGGCCATCGCCGCCTGGCCCTGGGGCTCGTACCTGGGTGCGAAGGCGGAACGGGAGGGCTGCCGACTGGCCGTCAGCAGCTGGCAGCGCAACGGCATCCACTCGGTCCCGCCGCTCGCCAAGGCCACCGGCGCCTACGTCAACTCGGCGCTGGCCAAGGTCGCCGCCATCCGCGCGGGCTACGACGACGCGCTGCTGCTCACCCCGACCGGGCACGTGGCCGAGGCCTCCGCCGCCAACATCTTCGCGATCCGAGACGGAGTGCTGGCCACCCCGCCGGTCAGCGACAACATCCTGCCCGGCATCACCCGGCAGTCCATCATCACCCTCGCCCAGGACCAGGGCCTCACGGTCGAGGAGCGCAGCCTGACCCGCAGCGAGCTCTACGTGGCGGACGAGGCGTTCCTGACCGGCACCGCCACCGAGCTGGTACCGGTCGCGTCGGTGGACGACCGCGCGCTGACGTCCGGCGGCTGCGGACCGATCACCAAGCAACTGCGCGAGGCCTTCACCGACGTGGTCCACGGACGCAACCCCACCTACCGCCCCTGGCTGGAGTACGTGTGAGCTCAGGCATCACCTTCGACAACGAGATCCGACCCGCCGACGCCCGCGCGGACGGCGCCCCGGGCAGCCTCGCGGCTCTGGAGGCCGCGGTGGCCAGGCTGACCGGCGCGGCACTGGAACTGCGGGAGGACACCAGCCCATGGGCCGTCTCCCGCCGGGAGGAAGCCGCCGACCGGGCCGTCGACCTGCTGGCCGCCCGAGCCTGGCGCGCGCTGCCCACCGCCTCGCACGGCAACGCCGACGTGGCCGCCCGACGGTGCGTCAGCTACACCCTGGCCAGGGACGCCGCGTCGGCGGCGGGGGCCGGCGACACCGACCCGTCAACGCCCCACCGGCTGGCCGCTCACGCACTGCTGCTGCTCACCTTGGCCGAGCACTTCGACGCGGCCACCCTCAGGGCCGGGGAACTCCTCGGCCCCGCCCCCGAGGGCCGGTTGCTGGCGGCCTGGCGCATGGTGGACGAGGCACTGCTCACCCTGTCCACCACCCGCCACGAGTGGGTGGGCGCCGAGCCGGGCATCGTGGCAGCCGCCGGGTGGGTACTGGTGGACCGCGTCGGCCGACTGCTCACCGGGGCCGCACTGGTCGCACAGGCCGCCGAACGCACGCGCGCCGCCGGGGCCGTCCCACCGGACGGTACGGACAGCCCCCGGGCTGCCGCCGCCGAGCTGCTGGTCAACTCCGCCCGCCGGTACGCCTGGAACCACCTGCGCGGTCCGGCACCGGAGGCCGCGACGCCCACCCACATCCGGCGCTCCGCGGAGTTGGTGCGCGCACTGGCACCCGCGGCCGGCGACAAGGGCTGGCCGTGACCCGGTGGTCGCGGCGGCTCGGCGGGATGCTGCTGCCGGACGGCGCGGCGGGCCGGATGCTGGCGCTGGGCGCCTGCGTCGACTCGCTGGGCACCGGCATGTTCTTCGCGTCGTCCACCCTGTACTTCGTGGGCGTGGTCGGATTCCCCGCGACCAAGGTCGCGTTCGCGACCACGCTCGCCGGGGCACTGGCGCTGATCGCCCCGGTACCACTGGGCCGACTGGCCGACCGGTGGGGTACGGGCACGTTCTACATGGCCCTCCTGCTGCTGCGCGGCCTGGGCTACAGCGGCTACGCGTTCGTCACCGGATACCCCGACTACCTGGTACTGACCGTGCTGCTCACCGCCCTCGACCGGTCCAGCACCCCGATCCAGCAGGCCGTGGTGACAGCCGCCATCGGCGGCCGCGACCGGACCCGGACGATGGCCTCCATCCGCGCCGTGCGCAACGTCGGTCTGACCGTCGGCTTCCTGCTGGCGGGGGCGGTCTTCGCGGCGAGCCGCCCCGGTGCGTTCACCGCGCTCTTCCTGTGCAACGGGGTCTCCTTCCTGGTGGTCGCGGGCACCGTGCGGCTGGCGCTGGCCAGGACGGGAGCGGCCGTGCGGCGCGGGTCCACCGGTCCCGATGCCGCGGAGCCGGTCGCGGTGACCCGATCGCCGTTGCGTGACCGGTGGTTCGTGGTCTTCACGGTCGGCAACGGCGTGCTGTCGCTCTACGACACCGTGCTGATCGTGCTGCTGCCGGTGTGGGTCATCCAGCACACCTCGGTTCCCTCGGCATGGGTGCCGGTACTGATGGCTGTCAACACCGTGCTGACGGTGGTGCTCCAGGTCTATGTCGCGCGGTTCGCCGAGACCACGGACTCCGCGATCCGGCTGCTGGTGCTGGCCGGTGTCCTGATGATGGCCTGCTGCGGGTTCTTCGCCCTGGGCCAGGCAGCGCCGACCGGTCTTGCCGTGGCCGCGGTGCTGATGGCGGTGGTGGTGCTCTCCATCGCCGAGAACCTGCACTCGGTGGCGGCCTGGGAACTGTCCTCCGAGCTGGCGCCCCCCGCCGCCCGCGCCCGCTACCTGGGCGCCTTCAGCCTCTCGCTGACCGGCCAGAAGGTGGTCGGGCCCACCCTGCTGGTCGTCGTACTGCTCCCCACCGGACTGATCGCCTGGCCGGTGCTGGCCGGAGCCTTCGGCTGCGCAGCGCTGGTCTCCCGTACCGCGGCCCGCCGCAGCCTGGCCGAGCGGGCTCACGGCACGACTGGCCGTGCCCCGTCCCTACCATCCGCTTCCCCAACTACCGAGGTGACCCCATGAGTGAGCATGTTCTCGTCGTAGGCAGCGGGCGCGACCTGCCGACCCGGGTGCGCCGGGCCCTGCCGGGCACCGAGACCTCGGTGATCTGCCGACTCGAATACGTCTCCAAACTACGGGAGTTGACCGAACACACCCGGGTGATCGCGGTGCGCCACGACGCACCGGACGACGAGTGGACAGCGCTGGCCTCCCTCGTGCACGCCCGTCATCCGTTCACCAGGATCGCCACCTTCGGCGAGCGCGACCAGGACCGCTGCGCCGCGATCGGTGCGGCACTCGGCATCCCCACCCATTCCCCCCGCACGGTGGCCCTTGTGCACGACAAGCAGGCCATGCGGGCGAGGCTGCGCGAAGCCGGAGTGGACGCCACCGCTTCCGCCCTGGTGAGCGACGTGGCAGAACTGCGGGCCTTCGTGGCCGAGCACGGCCTGCCCTGCGTGGTGAAGCCGGTACGCGGCGCGGGCAGCGCCGGGGTCGCCGTCGTACGCGAGGAGGGCGCGCTGGCCGCGGCCTTCGAGCGGGCGGCCGACAGCTTCGAAGGACTGCCCGACGCCGGCGTGCTCGTCGAGCAGTTCCACGAGGGGCCGCAGTTCAGCGTGGAGGCGTTCTCGGAGCAGGGTGAGCACTGCGTCGTGGCGATCACCCGGAAGTTCTCCGACCCGGTCAACTTCGTCGAACTCGGCCATGTGGCGCCCGCCGTCCTCACGGCCGGTCAGGAGAAGGAAGTCCACGCCTACGTGGAGCAGTTGCTCGACACCCTCGGCGTGGAAACCGGTGCCACCCATACCGAGATCGTGCTCGGGGAGGCGGGCCCGCGGGTGATCGAGACCCACGTCCGGATGGGCGGCGATGAGATTCCGGCCCTGGCACTCGACGCCACCGGCGTGGACATCGCCGAGTGTGTGGTGCGGCAGACCGTGGGGGAGCCGGTGCTCCCCGGGATCAAGGCGGTGCTCGCCGACAGGCGCCCGGCCCGCAGCTCCGCGATCTGGTTCGCGGCGTCGCCCGCCGCGGGCGAACTCGTGGACGTGGACGGCCTCGACGAGGCCAGGCGGACGGACGGGGTGACCGAGGTCGAGCTGCTGGTCCGCCGCGGCGGCGCCTGCGGCCCCCTGGAGTCCTCCGACTCCCGCATCGCCTACGCGCGTGCCCTCGGGGACACCGCCGACGAGGCGGTCGCCGCCGCCCGCGAAGCCGTCGCACGGCTTGAGTTCCAGGTCCGGCTGCGCGCCGTGGACGAGGAGACGGTGTGAGCGACACGACCGCCGTACGCACCCCGCGGGCGTCCGCGGACGGCCCGCGCGGTGCGGCACTGGTCAACCTCGCCGACTACCGCGAGGCGGCACGCGAGACCCTGCCGACGGCGGTCTTCGACTATCTGGAAGGCGGCGCGGCGGACGAGTACACCGTCCGCTGGAACCACGAGGCCTACCGGCAACTGGCGCTGCTGCCCCGGGTGTTGGCGGGCCAGGGGAGTGTGGACACCAGCTGCTCGGTGTTCGGCACCGCCCTGGACTCGCCGATCCTGCTGGCTCCGGCGGCCTCGCACCGCCTGTTCCATCCCGGCGGCGAAGCCGCCACCGCGCGCGGCGCCGCCGCGTCCGGTGCGTTGATGACGGTGAGCACCTTCTCCTCGCTGACGGTCGAGGAGATCGGTGCGGCGGCGGACGGCCCCTGGTGGTTCCAGCTCTATGTGCAGCGGGACCGCGGGCTCACCGCGGAACTGGTGCGCAGGGCTCACGCGGCGGGCGCGCGGGCCCTGGTCGTCACGGTCGACACACCGGTCACCGGCCTGCGGGAGCGGGACCTCCGCAACGGCTTCGCGCTTCCCTCGCACGGCAGTCCGGCCAACCTCGCGCATGCCCCGGGTGCTTCGGTGCACGGCGCGATCCACGATCCCCGTATCGATCCCGCCGTGGACTGGACCGACCTGGAAGCGCTGCGTGAGGGCTGCGGACTGCCGGTGCTGGCCAAGGGCATCCTGCGGGCCGAGGACGCGGAGCGGGCGGCCGGGGCCGGTATCGGGGTGTGGATCTCCAACCACGGCGGCCGGAACCTCGACACCGCCGTGTCGACCCTCTCCGCCCTACCCGCCATCGCCGAGCGGGTGGCGGGAAGGGTGCCGGTCATCATCGACGGCGGGATACGCCGGGGAACGGACGTGGTCAAGGCACTCGCCCTCGGCGCCGACGCGGTGGCCGTCGGACGCCCGTGCGCCTGGGGTCTGGCCGTCGACGGTGCCGGGGGAGTACGGGACGTCATCCGCGGGCTGCGCAGGGAGACCGAGTTGGCGATGGCCCTGGTCGGCGCGGCGACCCTGGACGATCTGACACCTGATCTGGTAACCGCCGCCGGATGACCGCGGGTTGACGCCGATGCGGCTCTACGTCACGGCTGCCGGGGCCGGTCGTAGAGCTCGGCCACCGCGGCCAGGATCTCGGCGTCGGGCTGGTCGATGACGCAGCGTCCGCCGAGTTCGACCCGCACGCCGTCGACCGGCCGGGTCATGATGACCGCCCGGTGCCTGCCGTGGACCACCCGCAGGGCGCGGCCGAGCTTCAGCGTCAGCAGCATGGACGCGCTGCCGCACGCCTCGTCCTCCCCCTTGCCGATCCGCGGCGCCCACAGCCTGGCCCGCACCCGGCCGGCCTCCCGGTCCATCCACGACCAGACCTGGGTGAAGTCCTCCCCGTCGGGAAGCCCGGTCAGCGCGTCGATCTCCTCGGGGCTGGACATCTCGTAGTGCCGCCACGGCTTGGACCACGCCGCGGGAGCCGTCAGCCACACCGTGCCGTCGTCATCGCGGCGGCAGGCGACCGCACCGGCCTGCGGCACCAGCTCCCGGACCGGTGTCCCGAGTCGGTGCAGCACCTCGACGGTGGCCAGCAGCGGGTGTCCGCCGAAGCGGATCTGCTGCCCGTACGAACTGTGGATGCTGATCAGACCGCGTCCCGGATCACGGACGAAGACCGTGGCCGGGATGCCCAGACGGGTGGCGAGGGCTTGGCGCTCCTCGCCGGTGACGTACGTGTCGGCCGGTTCGACCACGACCAGGGCGGGGTTGCCGTGTGCGCCGTCGGCGTTGACGAACGCCCGCGCGAGCATGCAGGTGATCACCAACTCACGCTATCAGTGGCCGAGTTGACGCTACCGCAGCGCCTGGGCGTCGCCCTGCCCGACCGGTCAGCGGGTGTAGAGCCCGTCCGCCTCCATCGCCCGCAGCGCGCGATAGTCCCGCTCGACGTCCTGCGGGTCCTCGGCGGCCAGATAGACGTACCCCGGGGAGCTGACCAGATCCGTCGTGGTCTCCAGCACCCGCCCCGGCCGCACGCCGTGCGCGAGGGCGACCAGGGTGGGCAGCGCCTCGATTCGCGCCGTCCAGTCCAGCGAACGCACCAGCCCCGCGGCGGGGTTGACCAGCGCGACGTTGCGCAGCCGACTCGACCATGCCACGGCCGTGTCGTCGAAGTGCCGCAGCCCCTCCGGATCGACCAGCGTGTCGGCGAGCAGGCTGGTCTGCGAGACTCCGGAGTACTTCTCCACCACCCACGGCTTGGTGCCACCGCCGAGCCTGGCGCCGCTCTCGATGAGCACCGGACCGCGCGCCGTCACCATGACCTCGGTGTGCGCGGCGCCGAACGACACGCCTATGGCGTCCAGGACCGCCGGGACGAACTCCCGTAGCGGCGCGGCCTCCGCCGAACCGAGCGGCACCGGCTCCTCGTAGTCGTAGACGGGGCGGCCGGTGCCGCCGGTGCGCTTGGTGTACCGCCACAGTTCCGCGATGCGGTGCACACCGGCGTGGGAGACCGAGTTGGCGTAGTACTCGACCCCGTGCAGGCGCTCTTGCACCAGCACCGCGGGATTGCGCTCCTGGTAGATGTTGCGGGAGTCCAGCACCAGTTCGCAGGCGCGGCGGACCTCCTGCCCGGAGCGGCAGAAGCGGACGTTGTCGCTGGCCGCGCTGTTCGGCGGTTTGACGACCGCCTCCGCCAGGTCGCGGTCGGCGAACCACCGCGCGGCGGCGTCCGCGTCCTCGAAGGTCCCGGCGAGCGGGGTCGCCAGACCGGCCTCGGCCACCGTCCGTCCCATCACCGCCTTGTCACGCCTGGCGGTCCTGGTCTCGTACCGGTTGCCGGGCAGGCCCATCAGATGGGCGAGCGTGTCGGCGAGCAGCACACCCGACTCCGTGCCCGCGACCACCTGGGTCACGCCCAACCCGCCGAGCCGCGCGGCGAGTTCGGCGGGATCGCCGGCGCCGCTGAGCGTGGCGTCGTAGTGCGTGGCGTCGAAGTCCCTCGCGAAGTACTCGGCCATCACCGGTAGCGCCTGTACGTGGACGCGGGGCACGCCGCGTTGGCGCAGGACTTCGACGAGTACCCGGCCGGTCGAGTAGCCGTTGACGACAGCGATCTTCATGAGACTCCGGTCCTCCGTTTCGATCCGCTGGTGTCGGTCCGTCGCCCGTCAGACCGGCTCGGGGGATTCGTGGAAGGTGCAGCCGACCCGGGCGCCACCGGACATGCTGACGATGCCGACACCCGGGTCCGCGCTGCCGCGCACGATGCAGCCGCCGTATCCGTCACCACCGGTGGCGGCGGGGTCGGTGAGGAAGACACCCCAGTTGAGAAAGAAGTCCTGGCAGCCCTGGCCGTCGGCGCGCAGGAACGGCTCGGCCAGCGGCCGGACGCGGCGCTGCAGCACATGGGGCTGGTCCAGCGCCCGCGCGACCCGGGCCCGCCACTCCTCGGCGGTGACCGTCCAGCCCGCGATGATGCCCTCGCCTCCGTGCAGCAGCGTCGGCTTGAGGATCAGCTCGTGCTGCTCCTCCATCGCGTACCGCCGCACCTCCCGTTCCGAGCCGTCCTCGGCGGTCACCACACGCCGCACCGGACGGGTCCACGGCAGGAAGCGGTCGATGCAGGCACGTTCCTGCGCAGTGAACGAGGCACGGTGCCGGTCGTCGGAGAGCAGGGCCAGCGCCCCCTTGTTGCCGTAGAGCTCGGAGTCGAACCGGCAGAACAGGCTTACGGCGCCCTGCTCCACGGCCCGCAGGACCGGTTCGACCAGCGCGGCGTCGTCCTCGGTGACGATCTCCTCGACCAGGAAGAACCGGTACACCACATCGATGGTTCGCCCGTGCGCCTCCAGCCGGCCACCGCGTTCCCCGATCTGGCCGACGTGGCACGGGATGGCGTCGATGCCCATACCGGCGAGCAGCTCGGCCATCACCCGCAGCCGCGGTTCGTAACTGGCGTAGCTCTCCGGCCAGTCGGCGAGGGCCACCACCGGTCGGCGGCCCTGGGGGAGGTGCGCCGCGCACTCGGCCAGCATGGTGTCGACGATCCCCCGCAGGGTGTCGACATAGCCGAGGTCGTGCTTGTCGACGAACTCGCCGAGTGCCGGGTGCCGCAGCATCGCCCGGTTGATGTCCGCGTTCTCGAATCCGCCGAGGGCACTGCTGATGTTGAGTTCCAGCAGTTTGAAGCCCTCGGCGTCGCGGTAGAGGTCGGAGCGCGCGAGCGGCAGCGGTGAACCGCCGGACCGTGCCGCCCTTTCGACCACGGACACCTGGGTCGGCGTCATGCCGACGACCCGGGCGAGGGCGCCCAGGTCCCCGTCGAAGAGCCGCTCCGGCAGTCCGGTCAGCAGCGTGTGTGCCATCCGCAGATCGGCCGCGAGTGACGCGCGTTCCTCGGCGGTGACGAACACCGGGGACGGCAGGAACCGCCCTCGATAGGCCACCGCGAGCAGGTCGGACTCGGTCGCGGGCGTCGTCAGCTCGCCGGGGTCGGTGCCACGGCGGGAGATGTGGTGCGCGTACTCCGTTCCCAGTACCGATCTGGGAACGCGGCTGGTGTGTGAAGGCTGGCTCATGGCGGAAGTTCCCCTCCTGGTCGGGGCACGGGGGACGGGTCGGTTCACGAGGAACGGTCGGGTGACGCGGGCTGGCCGGGTCACCAGGAGGTGAGGAACCCCAGCAGTGCGGTGTGGCAGGCGACGAGAGCGTCGCGGCCGATGACTTCGTGGGCGGTGTGGGCGAGTTCCGAGTCGCCGGGGCCGAAGTTGACCGCGGGAATGCCATGGGCGGCGAACCTGCCGACGTCCGTCCATCCGAGCTTCGGCTTGATCTCGGCTCCCGTCGCCGTGCACACCCTCGCCACCAGCGGATGGCGCAGATCGGGAGGCGCGGCCGGGGAGGACAGCAGTACGCGCACGTCGTCCGCCTCCGGGGCGAGCCCGGTGACGACCTCCAGCGCGGCGGCACTGTCCAGGGTGGGCGCGTGCCGGTAGTTGACCCGCACCGAGCAGCGGTCGGGCACCACATTGCCCTGCACGCCGCCGTCGACTCCCACCACGGACAGCGCCTGCCGGTAGACCAGTCCGTCGATGTCCACGGGGTCGGGGACGAAGCCGGTGATCCTCGCCAGCGCCGCCGCGGCACGGTGGATGGCGTTGACCCCCTGCCAGGGGCGGGCGGTGTGCGCCCGGGTGCCGTCGAAGCCGAGGTCCACGACCAGGTTCCCCTGACAGCCCGCCTCGATCAGCCCGTCGGTCGGTTCGAGCAGGATCGCCAGATCGCCGCGTACCAGATCGGGGTGCTCGGCGAAGAGCATGTTCATCCCGCTCTTGCGGGATCCGACCTCCTCCTTGTCGTAGAACAGGAAGCTGAGGTCGAACCCGCTGTCCGCCGCCTCCTCGGCCAGCGCCAGCATGACGGCGATCCCGCCCTTCATGTCGACGGCTCCGAGCCCGGACACCGTTCCGGCGGCGCCGCTCGCGGTGCGCGCGGCGGGTGGGAACTCGGGGACGGTGTCGAGATGCCCGGCGAGCAGGACGCGTTCCCGGTCCGTGCCGCCCTTCTCGGTGCGCGCGACGATGTTGTTGCCGATGCGGCGCACGGCCAGGGCGGGCGCACGGGTGAGCAACCGCCGTTCGACCAGATCGGCCAACTCCCGCTCGTTCCCGCTCACAGAGGGGATGGCGACCAGGCCCTCGGTGAGTTCCAGCAGATCCGTACTGTGCAGTACGCGATGGTGATGGCTGGTTGTCGTTGCCGTACCGCTCACGAAATGGCCTGTCCCTTCGGTCACGTTCACGTCCTTCGAACTCCCGCCGCGGCGAACCACGAATTCCGCGCGCCCAGCACCAGCCGGCCGTGCGGAGTCGGCGGACCTGAGTTCCCGGCCGTCGCCGCTCAAGGGCCCTCCTCCCCGAGCCCGCAACCGGGCCCGCCGTCCGGGGCGAGCACGCTGAGGTGGTCGGCGGGGTCGGACGGCGGTCGCGGCCCGCGCCGCCCGGCGGGGTCCGGGCGCCCCACGTACAGGAAGCCCAGCAGCCGCTCCGCGTCGGCCAGTCGCATCGCGGCGCGCACCGGAGCGGTCTCCAGGTACGGACCGGTGCGCCAGGTCGTCGCCCACCCCGCGCCGTGCAGCAGCAGTCCGAGGGTGTTGACGACGCCGACGGCCGCCGCGAGCTGTTCCCACTCGGGGACCTTGGGGTTGTCCCGGGGCGTGAGGACGACGCCGATCAACAGCGGCGCCCGCAGCGGCTTCGCGGCCTGAGCGGCGTTCCCGGAGGCTTCGGCCAAAGCGGCTCCCAGAACGTGCCGGGCGGCTTCGCGTAGCAGGACCAGTCGCCAGGGCCGCAGATACGCGTGGTCCGGGGCGCCCATGGACAGACCGACCAGCTGCTCGATCTCGGCGTCGTCCGGTGCGGCGTCGAGCAGCCGCCCGGCGCTGCGCCGAGTCCGCACCGCCTCGTCAAGGCTGATGGCCGGACCGTTCGTCACCGGTCGCCGCCGTCCGCCGTACGCAGCGCCATCCGGTTGTAGCCGTGCTTGACACGGGCGTCCCGCAGTGCCATACCGGCGCGCACGTCCCGCAGCACCAACTCCTCCATGGCGCCGATCCGTTCGACGGTCTCGGCGATCTCCGCCAGCCGTGCCAGGGGCACCAGGGTGACGCCACTGCCATCGGCGCAGACGATGTCGCCCGGACGCACCGTCCTTGCCTCGCTGTCCCGGCCCAGGACGACGGGCTGCTGGGTGGCCGTCATCCGCACCCGGTTCTTGCCCGAGCGCATGAACGCGCCATGTGCCCATACCGAGTAGCGGAGTTCGCGGATGCGGTCGATGTCCCGGCACAGGCCGTCCACCACGGTGCCCGCGATACCCCTGGCAGTGGCGATCTCGCTGAGGATGTCGCCCCAGACGGTGCAGACGGCCTTGCTGCCGGCGAGTACCACGACCGATCCGGGCGGCACCTCGTCCAGGTAGTCCGCGGCCGGTGCCCGCTCACCCTCCGCGACGGGTTCGAGGGTGACGGTGAACGCGGGGCCGACGACGACTCCGGAGCCGGAGAGCCGTTGCGGTCCCCACAACTGCCCTTTCACTCCGGCGAGGTCCAGGGCGTCGCTGACCGCCGCGGTTCCTGCGGCGGCCAGCGCGGCCAGTGCCGGTGGCAGCGTCGTTGCGGGCTGGGTCACGAGTGGTCTCCCGGCAGTACATGGACGGCCAGCTTCCGGCCGCCCTGAAAGATGTTGATCTTGACGTTGTGGCTCGCCTTGGACCCGAAACCGGCCATCCGGCCGCCCAGCAGGTAGGTGTCGAGGCTGATGGCCATCGTGGCGATCCGCTCGGAACCGGCGCTGAGCACCGGGTACCGCAACGGCTTGATCCTGGCCTGGGCGATATGCCCGTTGTCGGCCGCCCGGCGCACCGCCGCGCGCCAGACAGTGCGCGGCACACCGTCCCCGATGGTGACGCCGTCTCCCCGAATGTCGTAGGGCTCCTTCAGGACGTAGCCGCCCTGCCGCTCCAACAGGTCGTCCACCAGCGGTGTTTCGCCGTCCGGCCCGGTGGTGTCCGTGGTCACCCGGCGCGTCCAGGGCAGCAGTGCGGTGGCGAGCTCGCGCTGTGCGTCGCTGAACAGACCGGCGAACCGCGGTTCCTGCACGAACGCCAGGCTCAGCTTGTTCTCCGCGACATAGCGGGAACCGAACGGATTGATGTGCACCATGGATGTGTCGCGCAGCGCGCGCTCCCAGGTCGCGACCAACTCCGGGTCGGTGGCCATGGTGTTCCAGGCGACGGTGTTCACCTTGTTCCAGCACATGTCGGCCCTGCGGGAGCCGAAACGCGCCTGCCCTGCGGCCACCCGCAGATCACGCGGGTCGGCCACGAAGGCGTCCACCCCGCGGGCGGCGAACTCCGCGGCCATCTCCAGACTTTCGCGGTTCGCGGCACCCTCCGGTTGCAGGATGGCCAGCCGTTGGACTTCCCCGGCCTTCCCGGGGGTCAGCGCCGCCGCGGCCCCGGCGGCGTGCCGAAGGGACATCAGGAACCGGTCGGGCCCCTGGTAGGTCAGCGGTGCCAGCCGGCAGGTCCGCTCTCCCGCCACCTGGTCCGACACCTGGGCCACCAACTCGTTGACCCGCGAGGTGAACAGCGTTCCGGCCGGGGCGTCCGCGTTGTTCTCCAGCAGCACCAGCCGCTCGCTGCCCTCTTCCAGATAGCCGTCCAGTCGGCACACCCACGGTGCGTCGCCAGGCCCCCGATCAGCGGCTATGAGCCGCTCCGCGGCGTCCGGCAGGCCGAACCACGCCCGTACCTCGGCGTGTTCCCGGTGGTGGCGGACCACATCCCCGAGCAGCGCGACGTACCCCTCCAGCAGTGGCCGCAGCGCCTGGGCGGCCTGGTCGCGGACCAGCACCGGAAGCGGGGACAGCGGGAAGTCACGGTTCCGGAAGCATGGCGCCGTCGCCAGGGCGCTGTCGACGATCTCGGCGACGGACGCCGGGTGGGCCACCAGGCGCTGGGCCGCGGCGAGCGCCTGCGGCCAGGCGATGGTCGCGGTCACCGGGCGACTCCCTCCGCCGCCGGGTCCCACCGCACCGGGGTGGCCGGGCTCTCCCCGCGGACCTGGCGGAAGTACGTGTCGACGAGCCGGGTGGTCACCGGGCAGTCGGGCCAACCGGCGCGCACGAGACCGTCGACCTCCCGTACCGGAGCGAACTCCGTTCCGGTACCGCAGAGGAAGACCTCGTCGGCGCCCCGCAGCCGCTCGGGTGTGACGGCTTCGGCGGACGCGCGCAGTCCCAGCGCGCATGCGGTCGCCAGCACCCAGCTCCGGGTGACGCCGGGCAGTACCGCGTCCGCCAGCCGGGGGGTGACGACCCTGTCTCCCTCGACGAGGAACACGGTCGCCGTCGGGGCCTCGCTGACCAGTCCGTCGGAGGTGAGCAGAACGCAGTTGTCGTATCCGGCGGCCGCGGCTGCCGCGTGGGCCAGCCGCGGCCCCGCGTAGGCCGAGATGTTCTTGGCCGCGCTGGGGAAGACCGCGGCGGACGGCCGCTGCCAGTCGCTGATGGCCAGCCGCATGCCGGTGCCGGTACGCAGCCACTTCTTGCGGCCGGAGGGGGTTGTCGAGACGGTCAGTACGGTCTCGGCAGGGTCGCCGATGCCGCCGGCGTTGCCCGCACTGGCGGCGATACGCAGGTAGCTGTCCTCGGTGACCGAGTTGGCGCGGACGAGTTCGGCGATGACGCGCGGAACGTCGTCGCAGCGTCGCTCGTCAAGTCCCATGATCCGGCAGGAGTTACGCAGTCGCTCCAGATGCTGCTCCAGCAGCCACGGCCGCACCTCGGCTCGCGGTAGGTGCTGCCGATACAGGCGTACGCCTTCGAAGACGGAGATGCCGTAGCGCAGGGCCAGGCTCGCCACCGGGAGGGTCGCCTGGTCGCCGCGGACCATGCGGCCGCCGTGGTGCACCCAGCTCGGCTGGGCGGGGTCGGCCGCCGCGGACATCTCCGGCTGGTCCGCTGCCGCGGCGGATTCGGGACGGGCCGCCGTGCCGGGAAGGCGCGTTGTCTCCGCGGAGTGCGTCACCGTCCGGCTCCGTAGCGGAAGACGGGCTCGCTCGGGTCGTAGCCGGTCTCCAGGATCATGTCGAAGTGCCGGTGCCGCAGCTCCAGCGCCTTGGCCAGGGCGTCAACGGCCTGCGCCTTCAGCAGATCGGTGGTGCAGTACCGGCGCAGCAGCTCACGAGCGGCCTCGGCATGCTCGTCCTCCAACTCGCTGACCGCCTCGGAACCGGCGTCCGCGGAGGCATGGTGCACGAAGAACTCGTAGCCCTCCTCGGGGAGTTCGTACACCTCCCGCATGACCGAGAGCATGCTTCCGCCCTGGTTGTCGACGATGGGCGGCTGGCCCTCCATCAGCAGCAGGACGGAGGCGACGCCCGCGGTGAAATGGACCTCCCGGCTGTTGCAGACCCGTGTGTTGTGCGTCACCACGGCCGCCGTCTCCGGTGCCAGTGGCGCGTCCGCCAACTGCTCGGCGGTCACGCCGACCGCCGCGCCGAACGCGGCGAACGTGTCAAGGTGGCGTCCGGAACGAGAGAGGGCCCCGGTCTCCTCCTCGTAGATGTTCTCGACGAGCAGCTTGCGGATGGCGTAGTCGTCGATGTTGGAGGTGATGCCGAGGATGTTGCGCGTCCACAGGCTCTTGATCGGCCAACGGTGCAGTACGAAAGCCTGGAGCAGTCTTTCGGTGGCCTTTCCGGCCAGGATGTTCTGATAGAGCGGGCTGGTCATCTTCTTGCGTTCCGCGATCATGCGGTCGAGAACGGAAATGAAGTCGGCCATGGTGAAGAGTCCTTCCGCAGCGGAACAGCAACTGGTTTTGTGGCAGCGGTGGTTCGAATGATTCGGGGACGTGGTCAGGCGCGATCGAGAACGGCTGGCGAGCGGAAGTCGACACCGCCCCGGAGCAGCGCGTCATAGCCGTGCCGGTCGACCGCTTCCTGGAACCGGCGCGACTGGTCGAGGCTGATGTCCAGCAGTCCGGCCATCACCGTCCCGGCACTCGTGTCGGCGATCATCCTCGACTTCGCCGCATGTGCACTGTGGTCCCGGAGCAGGGGATCCACCGAGAAGTCCGCGGCGGTGTGCACGGTGAGGTGCGCGGCGATCAGTTCCAGGCGGAGATTCCCACCGCCCTTGCCGATACCGCCGATCGAGGCGTCAACCGCACGGGCACCGGAGTCCAGCGCGGCGCACGTGTTCGCGAAGGCGAGACCGAGATTGTCGTGCGGATGAAAGCCGATGAGCGGACGGCCGTCGGTGGACTCGGCCGCACTCACGGCGGCACTGACACGGGCGGCGACGTCTTCCGGATAGAGGCTGCCATTGGAATCCGCCAGGTACACGATGTCGGCCCCGGCCTCGGCCGCCTCGCGGACCGCCCGACCGAGCCCGGCCGGACCGAACCTGCTCGCATGCGTCAGATTGACGGCGGTGACCAGCCCTTCGGCGCGGGCCGCCGCGAGGTAGGGAGCCGCCTTGGCGACATCGAGCCGCGCCGCCAGCACGCGCACCATGCCAACGCCCTGCCGGGCGAGCCCTTTTATGGACTCGGGGGAGACCTCACCCGGCCTGACCATGACGACCAACCGCGTGTGCCGCGCCTCGGCGGCCAACGCCCCTAGATAGTCCGGTTCACAGCGGGTGGCCGGGCTTGCCGGGTTCCCGGTCGCGGTCCGCAGATATCCGACTTCCACGAACGGAACCCCCGCCGCCGCCACCGCCCGCACGATGGACACCGCCTCGTCGACCGTCCAGCTGTGCCCGATGACATAACCACCGTCACGTATCGACACATCGAGGAGAATCGGCACGCGGGCGGCCGGATTCACCGAACAACTCCGTTCGAAATTCACGGCTCCTCCAGGCTCGTCGTTCAGCCATCCGAATGCCGCCAGGGGTTCTCGTTCGAAATGAGACCTTTTACGGCACAGGTGTGACCTGCTTCCTGCCGCGCCTCATCCTGCCCGGCAGGGAATGCCCGAGCATCCGGCCGCAAGCGTCATGATCCTGCAAGAGCTGAACCTGAAGGGGTCTTATATGTGCTGCAAACCGGACATACGGGCTGCCGTCAACGCGACCATGGCGTCGCCGCACCCTCTGATGGGAATACCGGGCTGACGGGAATGCGGGGAAAGCGATGTGCGGCTGAGCGGTCGACCGAGGAGGATTCCCCGAATCCCGGCCCCGAGTCGACGGACCCCGGAGCACCGGCGCAGGACAAACGGCTCCCGGAGCACCCGGCGCAGGACAAGAGGACGACAAGCGGGACGACAAGCTGTCCGCAAGGTGCACCAGGCACAGTCATGGCATCGGCTTCACCTCCGCACCGGCCGCTTCACCAGCCGCCGCCTAGAACACGTGAAGGCCACCAGTCATGAGCTACTCCGTCCGCGCCGAACACGGCACCATCCACGGCCTGTTCGACGAGCAGGCCGCCCGAACACCCGACAGGACGGCGCTGCGCGACGCACGGGAATCCCTGACGTACGCCGAGACCCGGCGCCGCGCCGACGCGCTCGCCGCGCGGCTGCACCAGCACTGCCCGCAGCCCGGAGCCCGGATCGGACTGCGGCTCGACCGCGGTGTGCAGACCGTCGTCGCGATGCTGGCCGTCCTGAAGTGCGGGCACACCTATGTGCCGTTGGACCCTGCATACCCCGCCGACCGCCTGCGGTTCATGGCCCAGGACGCCGCTGTGTCCCTGGTCCTGACCGACCGGGAGACGGCCGCCGAACAGGCCGACGTTCCCACCCTGCTCCTCGGTGTCCCGTCGGCCGCTCCGGCGCGGGCACCGGACCCGGCGATGGCCCCCGATGCACCCGCCTACCTGCTCTACACGTCGGGCTCGTCCGGCCAGCCGAAGGGCGTACTGGTGCCGCACCGCAACGTGCTGGCACTGGTGCGCGCCTGCGGCCACCGGTACCAGCTCACCGAGAACGACGTCTGGACGGCGTTCCACTCCTACGCGTTCGACCTCTCCGTGTGGGAGATCTGGGGCGCCCTGCTGACCGGTGGGACCCTCGTGCTGGTCCCACGGGAGGTGGCGGCCTCACCGCGCGCCACCCTCGACCTGCTGATCCGCGAACGCGTGACCGTCTTCAGCGTGGTCCCCTCGGTATTCCGGCACCTGGTACGCGCCGCCGCGGCCAGGGTCGGGGAGGGACCCGCACCGCGGTACGTGATCTTCGGCGGGGAGTCGATCGACGTGCGGGACATCCGGACCTGGCGGCGTGCCTTCGGATCCGCCAGCCGGTTCGTCAACACCTACGGCCTCACCGAGGCCACCGTCTTCGCCACCCACCGTCCGCTGACCGACGAGGAGTTGGACGGCGGTCCGGACGCCGCCGGACCGGCGTTGCTCGCCGACATCGGTGAGCCCCTGGACGGTTGGCGGTTAGCCGTGCTCAACGAGGACGGTGAGCCGATCCGTCCCGGAGAGATCGGCGAGATCCATGTGGCCGGAGACGGGCTGGCGGTCGGCTATCCGAACCGTCCCCGACTCACCGCGGACCGCTTTCCGTTGTTGTCTCTGGGCGGCCGTCCGGCCCAGCGGTACCACCGCACCGGAGACCTCGCCCGGATGCGACCCGACGGCAGCCTGTGCTACGCCGGACGTGTCGCGGACGAGGTGAAGACCAACGGCCCCCGCTTCGGACTGGGCGAGGTGGAGTCCGTGCTCCGGCAGGCCCCGGGAGTACGGGAACTCGTGGTCGTCAGGACCCTCAGCGGCGTCGGCGAGCCGATGACGACGGCCTTCTACACGGTCAGGAGCTCCGCCCAGGTGGACCTCGGCAGGCGGTTATCCGCCCACGCCCGCGTCGCACTTCCCCCGCACATGGTGCCGAGGCGGTTCGTGCGGCTTCCGGAACTGCCGATCGACCCCTCGGGCAGGACCGATCGCACGGCGCTGGCGGCCTGGCAGCCGCCCACCGAAGCCGTCCAGCCCCGGCCACCCCACCGCCCCCGAACGGCCCTGCTCTCGGAAGCGCTGCCGTGGCCGCACGCGCCGGTGACCTCACCAGTGCGCCGGACCGTCCCGGCCTTCCGGAACGTCTGAACCGCGAACGGCTCAACGCGGGCGGCGTGCCAGACTGGGCCGAGACGTCGATGTCCAGGAGCCGACCGTGTCCGTCCGTAGCAAGCGCCCCGCGACACCCCCGGATACGCGTACGACGGACAGCCCCTTCGGTCCGGTGCACATCCGTCACGACCGTCGGCCCGCCATCGTCGTGCAGGTGCAGGGGGCGGGTATGCCGACCGTCAGAGTCACCGTCCCCGGCCGGGAGCACGGTGCCATGACCGTCAACGGGCAGCGGGTACCGCTGTCCAGCCCGGGGCGCTGGCGGCTGCGCCGGAAATCGCGCACACGGCACGCCACCGTGGGCAACCGCGGCTACGAGCTGAGGCCGACCGGGCTGCGCACCTCCCGGCTGCTGCGCGACGGCGTACCCGTCGCCGACGTACTGGGCACCCTCGCGGCCCACTCCCCGCTGCGTGACCTCCCCGGCAGCGACGCCAGACTGGTCTGGCACGGCGGGATCGACCCCACCGACGTCGCCGTCGGGCAGGCCATGGTGATCGGTTTCGGCGCGGGCGCGCCGGGCGCGCTGCTCGGTCCCGTCCGTGCGCTGCTCGATGTGTGCGTCACGGCCACGCGGTGAAGCCGGTACGCCAACTGGCGTGCTCGGGGCGCCAACCGCGCTCCCGTGCCAGGGCGTTGACCGCTCCCCGCTGCCAACCCTGCCGACCGGCCGAGGGCTCGGGTGCGGGCACGCCGAGCGCCTTCGCCAGCACGGGCAGCCACCCGCGGGCCGGTGCCGGCTCGTCGTCCACGATGTTCACCGGCCCTCCCGGCCAGTCGAGCGCGGCGACCGCGGCCCGGGCCGCGTCCGCGACGTGGACGAACGAACTCACCGCGTCGTTCGCCTCGACGCTGCCCAGGAAGCGTGCCCTCGGGTCGCCGTCGAGCGCGGCGGCGACGGCACCTCCCGGCGTGTACCAGGTGCCCGGGCCGTACAGGATGCCGTAGCGCAGCAGCACGGCGCCCTCTGCCTCCGACGCCGTCTTCTCCAGGGCGCGGACGGCGGCCACCATCCCGGCTCGCGGCTGCGAGGCCGTACCGTCGAGCGGCACCGACTCGTCGGCTGGGCCGTCTCCCGGCGCGTACGCCCAGCAGATGGACTGCGTGACGACCCGGCCTACCCCGGCGGCCTGGCACGCGTCCACCAGGTTGCGCGTCCCCTCGCGGCGCAGGCGGCTGTTGGCGGTTCCGTCCGCGTCCGTTAGGTCGGTCAGTTGGTGGATCACCGCGTCTGGGGCCGCCTCGGCCACCGCCCGCCGCAGGCCGTCCGCGTCCAGCGCGTTGACCTGGACGGCCGCCGCGCCCTGGGCCCGTAGCCGGTCGACCCCGGCCGGGGAGCGGGAGGTCCCGGTGACCTCGTGCCCGGCCGCCAGGAGCAGTGGGACGAGGAGGCGGCCGACGGCGCCGGTGGCGCCCGCGACGAAGACACGCATGGAGGGGGATTCCCTTTCAGGGGTCGGTTGCAGGGCCCGTCCTGGACGGACTCGCCTCAGGCTAGACCGGAACCACCCTTGGTCATCGGGCCGATTCCCGTGCGTATCCATGGGCCAATCGGTGCGGCGATCCGACTGGACCAGGCCGACTGCTCTGGGTCGGAACGGTGCCCTCTTCTCGTACTACTCGTTGTAGTAGCGTGCGCGCATGTCGGCCATGACGAAGAGCCTCGGATCAGCCAGGGTCGCGGTCGCGCTGCTCGCCGCGAGCGCGCTCGCCGTGACCCTCGACCAGGCGCTGCACACCGGCGAAGGTGTGGGCAACTGGCTTTCCTACTTCACCAACCTGTCCAATCTCTTCGGCGTCGCGGTGTTGTCGGCCGGCGGCGTCGCGCTGTTGAGCGGCCGAAGACCGATCAGCGACGGATGGCGCGGCGCCGCGGCCCTGTAC
Source organism: Streptomyces sp. NPDC020096 (assembly GCA_040631425.1). GTDB lineage: Bacteria > Actinomycetota > Actinomycetes > Streptomycetales > Streptomycetaceae > Streptantibioticus_A. The sequence goes on along the minus strand of JBEYJY010000033.1, from coordinate 9,404 downwards.
CTGGCCGTGACGGGGGTCGTGTACTGGACGTTGCTGGCCGGTCAGGGCGGTCGTGATGTGATCGTCTGGGCCAACGACGTGGTGCACGGGGTGATGCCGGTCGCGGCCGTGGCCGACTGGCTGGCGGGACCGCCCGCCCGGCCGATCCGCTGGGTGCGGGGACTGCCGTGGCTCGCCTTCCCGTTGGCCTACCTGGCCTACTCGCTGCTTCGCGGCCCGTTCGTCCACTGGTATCCGTACGACTTCCTCGACCCGCGCCAACCCGGAGGCTACCTGCACGTGGCGACCTGGACGTTGATCGTCACGGCGGCCTTCGTGTTCTTCATGCTGCTGATCGTCCTTCTGGGCAACCGGCTTGCCAAACGGCCGGACCAGGCGGGTGCGCCGGTGGTGGATTCCTGAGAGTCAGGGCGCGGCGCGGGCGAGGCGGCCGCGCAGTGTGGGGAACGGTCGGGGGATCGGTCCGAAGTCGCTTTCCCCGCACTCGACTTGGAGCCGGTCGATGGCCCTTTCCAAGTCCGCGGGCAGCTGCGGGGTGACCCCGCGGTGCCACTGCACCAGCAGTTCGCGCCGTGCCGTCTCCGACAGCAGCAGCGGCCCGTTCGCGCGGGTCGGGGCGCGGTAGGTGTGCGGGGTGCCTGGCGGCCGGGTGGCCTGGCCGCGCCAGTGGTCGGCGTCGCGGAACTCGCCGCGGCGGCGGTGGTCGAGGAAGAGGCAGTAGGCCGCGGTGCGGCTGCCGCCTCCGGCCGCGAACCGCCACCAGAACTCGGCGGCTTCACCGCGCCCGGTCAGATGCAGCAGGGCGCCGAAGACCAGGGCGCCCTCGGGGTCGATCCGGTCGTCGTCGACCAGCCGGTCCAGGCTGGCGGTGGCCTCGGCCGCGTTGAGCACCAGGGCGCAGGCCAAGTCGAGCTCATCCCGGGCCTGTTCGTGCGCGGTGGGATACGGCGCGGGTCCCGCGGCGGCGTCGGTGGCCACGGGTCCGGGACCGGCCGGGTCGCCCAGGCTGCGGGCCACCGCCTCCCGGGCGGCGACCGGGTCGTAGTCCTCGTACTCGTGCACCAGTACCTCGGCCCCGCCGAGCAGGGCCTCGATGCCGTCGCGGCCGCGGCTTGGGTGCATCTGTCCGTCCCCCTCACTCCCGCCACGGAATCCCCAGCTGTGCGGCCAGTTTCCTCCTCGCGATGCTCGCATGCGACCGGACGGTGCTCTCCTCGACGCCCAGCAGCGCGGCGATGAACCCGTCGTCGTAGCCCAGTGCGAAACGCAGCACGATCACATCGCACTGCCGCTCGGGTAACTCCGAGATGGCCGAGTACAGGCCGATCCTGCTCTCCAGGACCGCGAACTGCTCCTGTGCCTCGCGCAGTGCCCGGGAGACGGCGTCGAAGGCGGCGGTCTCCGTGAGCGCCACCGGGCGGTCGTGGGCGCCGAGCCAGTCGGCGACGTGCTCCTTCAGTACGGTCCAGGCGTAGAACGGCACCGACTCCTGGCGCAGCACATGCGGCCAAGAGGCGGCGAGTTGGCGTGATATGGCGCCTTCTATGCGCAGGGCGGCGGCGCGGCTTCCGGTGTGCAGATGGGCGTAGCGCAGCCACAGCAGGTGGTGGGTGTCGTGGAAGGCCTCGAAGGTCAAGGCAAGGCGGCGTACGGGTTGCCGCAGCGGAGGGCCGGACGGACGGTCGGGCTTGGATGAGTGCGGGGGATTGGTCTTCACGCGGTCCTCTGCGGGAATCACCACCGCGCCCGTCGATGACGGACAGCGGCGTCGGAGCGAAGGCGTTGTGCCCTCGCCTGTCAGCCAATCGGACAAACGACCCTGGTGTGTAACGCGGCCCCGAAAAAATCTTCCGCAGCGTAATGGTATGACTACTCGAACTCCTGGTTCGCAGCGGTTCGCACGGGAGGAGCGGCACGGTCATGAGCGAGTACGAACAGGGGGCGTCCGGCGTGGACCTGCGTCTGGACCGGGCGCATTCAGCCCGTATCTACGACTACTTCCTGGGCGGCAGAACGAACTTCACCGCCGACCGGGAAGCCGCCGGGCAGGTCCTCGGCGTCTTCCCGGCGGCCCAACTCGCGGCGCGCGTCAACCGCGCGTTCATGCATCGCGCCACCCGCGCCCTGGCGAGCGGCGGTATGCGCCAGTGGCTGGACATCGGCACCGGCATCCCCACCCCGCCCAACCTCCACGAGGTCGCCCAGGGCGTCGCGCCCGAGGCGCGGGTCGTCTACACCGACAACGACCCCATCGTCCTCGCCCATGCCGCCGCGCTGCTGCGCAGCCGTCCCGAGGGGCGAACGGCCTACGTCCAGGCCGATGTCACCGATCCGGCGGCGGTGCTGTCGGCGCCGCAACTCCTGGGCACCCTCGACCTGACGCGGCCGGTGGCCCTCAGCCTCAACGCCCTGCTGCACTTCGTCGACGACGAGCAGGGCGGCGGCGCGCACGCGATCGTGGAGTACTTCAAGCGGGCGCTGCCGTCCGGCAGCACGCTGGCCGTCTCGCACGCCACGGCCGACTTCGCACCGGAGGCGCTGGCCAAGGTCACCGCCATCTACCGGGCGGCGGGCACCGCTGTGCGGCTGCGTGACCGGGCGGAGTTCGCGCGGTTCTTCGACGGCTGGGAACTGCTGGAGCCGGGCGTCACCGTGTCCCACCGGTGGCGCCCCGACGACCCGCGCCGCGCCGGTGAGTGCACCGATGCCGAAGTGTCCTGCTATGCGGCGGTGGCTCGTAAGCCCTGAGCGACCGGCTCACGGCCCTTCCGGATTTCTGCAACGCGTTCTACTGTGTGCGCCGACACCGCGGGACCGCCGGGACCGGAGACCTCAGGAGGGGCCGTGCACCTGGACTACACACCCGAGCAGCAGAGCCTGCGCGACGAACTGCGCGCGTACTTCCCCACCTTGGTGCCCGACAACGCCTACGCCCGGCACGGCGATCCGGCGGGTCAGAAGGCGTTCTACCGCGACACCATCCGCCGCCTCGGCTCGGACGGCTGGCTCGGCGTCGGCTGGCCCGCGGAGTACGGGGGCCGGGGCCTGAGCCCCATGGAGCAGTTCATCTTCTTCGACGAGGCCGCGCAGGCCGGGGTGCCACTGCCGCTGATGGCGCTGAACACCGTCGGGCCGACGATCATGCAGTTCGGCACGGACGAGCAGAAGGCGTACTTCCTGCCCAAGATCCTCGCGGGCGAGATCGACTTCGCGATCGGCTACAGCGAACCCGACGCGGGAACCGACCTGGCCGCGCTGAAGACGCGCGCGGTCCGCGACGGCGACACATACCTGGTCAACGGCCAGAAGATCTGGACTACCAACGGCGACACCGCCGACTGGGTCTGGCTCGCCGTCCGCACCGCCCCGGACGCCCCGCCGCACCAGGGCATCAGCATCCTGCTGGTCCCGACGGACGACCCCGGTTACTCCTGCACCGTCATCAACACCCTCGCCGGGCACGACACCACCGCCAGCTACTACGAGAACATCCGGGTCCCCGTCTCCCGCCGGGTCGGCGAGGAGAACAAGGGCTGGCGGCTGATCACCACCCAGCTCAACCACGAACGTGTCACCCTCGCCGCGCACGGCACGATGGCGATCCGCGCGCTGCACGACGTACGGCGCTGGGCCGCGCAGACCAAGCTCGGGGACGGCCGCCGGGTCATCGACCTCGGCTGGGTCAGCGCCCGGCTGGCCCGCACCCACGCCAGGCTCGACGCGATGAAGCTCCTCAACTGGCAGATGGTGGACGCCCTGCAGCGCGGCACACTCACCCCGCAGGACGCCTCCGCGGTCAAGGTCTACGGCTCGGAGGCGCGACGCGACGCCTACGCCTGGCTGATGGAGGTGGCCGCGGCGGCCGGTCCGCTGAAGGAGGGCTCGGCGGGGGCGCTGCTGCACGGGGAGCTGGAGCGCGGGTACCGCAGTGCGGTGATCTTCACCTTCGGCGGCGGGAACAACGAGATCCAGCGGGAGATCATCTCGTGGATCGGTCTGGGCATGCCCAGGGTTCGGCGTTGATCGTCCCCTCCCGTGGGCGCTGCCCCCGGACGCCCGAGGCGGACGCCGGGCCGTTCGGACCCGACTCGGTCACCTGGCAACCGCACAGCGGCCCCGGCGCGCATCCGTCCCCGTACCCGGTTGCGTGCGACGGCGCGAACGCGGCCGTGATGCGCCGTGCCGTACCCTGCACGGCGCGGCCATACTGGAAACCGCCGGGTGACTGACGCGAAACAACGGGGGGCGGCGGCTTGCGATGGGGGAGAACAGGCTGATCCGGGAGCGATACCGGCTGATCGAGCTGATCGGCCGCGGCGGTATGGGCGAGGTGTGGCGCGCCCAGGACGAGGCGCTGGGCCGCAAGGTCGCGGTCAAATGCCTCAAGCCCATGAAGACATCCAGCGATCCGGCGCACACGCGCGCCATGGAGATGCGGTTCCGGCGCGAGGCACGAGTGGCCGCCTCGCTGCAGCACCGCGGCATCACCGTGGTGCACGACTTCGGCGAGGACGACGGCGTCCTCTACCTCGTCATGGAGCTGCTGGACGGCCGCAACCTGCTGCAGCTACTGGACGACGGGCAGCGCATCCCGCTTCCGGTGCCCGATCTCATGGACATCGCCGAGCAGGTCGCCGCGGCGCTCGCGTACACCCATGCCCAGGGAGTGGTGCACCGGGACCTGAAACCGGCCAACATCATCCGCGTCCCCGAAGGCACGGTGAAGATCTGCGACTTCGGAATCGCCCGGCTCGGCCATGACATCGGCTTCACCTCGCGGCTGACCGGCACCGGCATGGCGATGGGCACCCCGCACTACATGTCGCCCGAGCAGATCGCCGGGGGTGAGATCGATCACCGCAGTGACCTCTACTCCTTCGGCTGCGTGCTGTACGAGCTGGCCACCGGCGCGCCGCCGTTCGACCTGGACGACGCCTGGGCGGTGCTGGTGCGGCACCGCGACGCCGCGCCGGAACCGCCGCGCGAGCGCCGTCCCGAGCTGTCCGAGCCGCTGGAGCGGCTGATCCTCGACCTGCTCGCCAAGGAGCCGGACGACCGACCGCAGGACGCCTCGGTGATCGGCAAACGGCTGGCCGCCATCCAGGCTACCGCCGAACGCGACGGCGAACTGCCCTACTGGGCCCGCGGGATGACCATCGGCGCAGAGGCCATCGGGCGACGCGCGTCACGCCCGCACGCCGACGGTGCCTCGCTCACCGGCGCCTGGTTCAACGCCGCCTGGGCCCCCCGACCGCGGCCCACGCTCGACCCCGAACTGCTCGCCGTCCTGGCCAGCCAACACAACGCGGCCCTGAGCCTGGGCAGGCTCGGCCGCTGGTCCGAGGCGGTGGAGGTGCACCGCGCCGTCACCCTGGCCCGCGAGGAGGCACTCGGCGCCGAGCACCCCGAGACCCTGGCCAGCCGCTACGAACTGGGCTTCGCCCTCAGCCGCCTCGGCGAGGCACAGCAGGCGCTGAACGAGTACGAGCAGGTGGTCGCGGCCCGGACGAGGGTGCTCGGCGCCGACCACCCGCAGACGCTCGCCGCCCGCCAGGAGACCGCGTTCGCTCTCGGCAGGCTCGGCTGCCACGAGGACGCCCACCGGGTCTACACGGACGTGCTCGCCGCCCGGGAGCGCACGATGGGCGCCGAGCACCCGGACACCCTGCGCTGCCGCCACAACCTCGCCTTCAACCTCGGTCGCCTCGGGCGGCTCCAGGAGGCCTACGAGGCGGCCCGCGAGGTGGCCGCGGCCCGCTCCCGGGTGCTGGGCGCCGGCCACCCGGACACGCTGGTGACCCGCTTCGAGGTCGCCTACGCCCTGGGGCAGTTGGGCCGCTGGGAGGACGCGCTCGCCGAGTACCGCGATGTGGCCGCGGCCCGGTCCGCCAGCCTCGGGCCCGACCACCCGGACACCCTGGCCGCCCGCTACGAGGTCGGCATCTGCCTCGGCCGACTGGGACGCAGCGAGGAGGCGCTGAAGCTCTACCGGGAGCTGGCCGCCGTGCGCGCCAGGACCCAGGGGGCCGAGCACACCGAGACGCTTCGGGCCCGGCACGGCCTCGGCGTCAACCTCGGCAGGCTCGGCCGCTGGAAGGAAGCACTGGCCGAGGCGCGCCAGGTGTGCGAGATCCGCGCCCGGGTGCTGGGCGCCGACCACCGGGACACCCTGGTGAGCGGACGTGAGGTCGCGGTCGCGCTCGGCTGGCTGGGCCGCTGGGACGAGGCCCTGGGCGCCTACCGTACGGTCGCCGAGGGACGCGAGCGGGTGCTCGGCCCCAACCATCCCGACACCCTGACCAGCCGCAACGACGAGGCGCACTGCCTGGAGCAACTGGGCCGCGGCGCGGAGGCGGTGGAGCTCTACCGGAGGGTGGCGGCCATCCGCAGGGAGTACGCGTCCTAACGCGCCTCCCGGGAACAAACCCCGGACCCCGGACCCGGGACCGCGAAGCGAAACCGAGCACCAACCTCCTCGACCGAAGCAGACATCGCGAGGAAAGCCCACCAGTCCCCAACAATCTGACGCAGCGTCAGAAAATCTCTTCCCCTCGCAACCGAGGTGCGGCATCCTGCCCCTCATGAAGACGGAGCTGAGCCAACGGCTGGGCATCGAGCACGCCATCTTCGGCTTCACGCCGTTCCCCGCGGTCGCCGCGGCCATCAGCAGAGCGGGCGGGCTCGGCGTCCTGGGCGCGGTGCGCTACGGGGCCGCCGACGACCTCGCCCGCGACCTGGACTGGCTGGACGCGCACACCGAAGGACGGCCATACGGCCTCGATGTGGTGATGCCCGCCAAGAAGGTCGAGGGCGTGTCCATCGCCGAGATCGAGGCGATGATCCCGGAAGGACACCGGCAGTTCGTCAAGGACACCCTGGCCCAGCACGCAGTGCCGGAGCTGGCACCCGGCGAGCAGTCCGGCTGGCGGATCACCGGCTGGCTGGAAGAGGTCGCCCGCTCCCAGCTCGACGTCGCCTTCGACTACCCGGTGAAGCTGCTCGCCAACGCGCTGGGCTCACCGCCCGCCGATGTCATCCAACGCGCCCACGGCAAGGGCGTGCTGGTCGCCGCGCTGGCGGGCAGCGCCCGGCACGCCCGGCACCACCAGGAGGCGGGCATCGACATCGTCGTCGCACAGGGCTACGAGGCGGGCGGCCATACCGGCGAGATCACCACCATGGTGCTGACCCCGGAAGTGGTCGGCGCCGTGGCCCCCCTGCCGGTGCTGGCCGCCGGAGGCATCGGCACCGGAGAGCAGATCGCCGCCGGGCTCGCACTCGGCGCACAGGGCGTCTGGCTCGGCTCGATCTGGCTCACCACCCGCGAGGCCCAGCTGGGGTCACCCGCGCTCATCCGCAAGTTGCTCGACGCCGGATCCGGCGACACCGTCCGCTCCCGAGCCCTGACCGGCAAACCCGCCCGCCAGCTGCGCACCCGCTGGACCGAGGCCTGGGACGATCCGGCGGGCCCCGATCCGCTGCCGATGCCGCTGCAGGGCCTGCTGGTCGCCGAAGCGGTCTCGCGCATCCAGAAGTACGAGGTCGAACCGCTGCTCGGGACGCCCGTCGGCCAGATCGTCGGCCAGCTGAACGCCATCCGCCCCGTCCAGGCCGTCTTCGACGACCTCACCCGCGGCTTCGAGCGCGCCATCACCCGTGTCAACCGCATCGCCGGACGCGACGGACAAGGAGGTCGTCCCCGATGACCCGACCTGCCAACGGATTCTGGGCGCAGGCGACCCAGGACCCGGACCGCGACATCCTCATCGCGCCGGACGGCGAGAGATGGAGCGCGGGGCGGCTGCACGCCACCGCCGACCAACTCGTCCACGGCCTACGGGCCGCAGGCCTCGGCCCCGGCGACGCCTTCGCCGTCGTACTGCCCAACAGCGTTGAGTTCCTCACCGCCTATCTCGCCGCCGCCCAGGCCGGTTTCTATCTCGTACCGGTCAACCACCATCTGGTCGGCCCGGAGATCGCCTGGATCGTCTCCGACTCCGGCGCCAAGGTGCTCATCGCGCACGAGCGGTACACCGCACAGGCACACGCCGCCGCCGAAGAGGCCGCACTGCCGGCGGACCACCGCTTCGCGATAGGCGACGCACCGGGCTTCAGGCCGTACGCCGCGCTGCTCGACGGACAGCCGCCGACCCCACCGCGCGACCGGACCAGCGGCGGGGTGATGAACTACACCTCAGGGACGACCGGAAAACCGCGCGGCATCCGGCGCCCGCTGTCCGGAAAGCCCCCGGAGGAGACCCACCTCGGCGGCTTCCTCGGCTTCTTCGGCATCAAGCCGTTCGATGACAACGTGCATCTGGTGTGCTCGCCGCTGTACCACACGGCGGTCCTCCAATTCGGCGCCGCCGCACTGCACATCGGCCACCCCGTCGTCCTCATGGACAAGTGGATGCCGGAAGAAATGCTGCGGGTGATCGATGAGTACGCGTGCACGCACACCCACATGGTCCCGACGCAGTTCCACCGCCTGCTGGCGCTTCCCGACGACGTCAAGCGGCGGTACGACGTGTCGTCGATGCGGCACGCCATCCACGGGGCCGCGCCCTGCCCCGAGCACATCAAGCGGGCGATGCTGGAGTGGTGGGGGCCGTGCATCGAGGAGTACTACGCCGCCAGCGAGGGCGGCGGGACCTTCGCCCCCGCCGCCGACTGGCTGAAGAAACCCGGCACCGTCGGCAAGGCCTGGCCGATCAGCGAGATCGCCATCTTCGACGACGAGGGGAACCGGCTGCCGCCGGGGGAGTTGGGGACGGTGTATCTGTCCATGTCGACAGGCGGTTTCCGCTACCACAAGGACGAGGCGAAGACCCGGAAGAACCGGATCGGCGACTTCTTCACGGTGGGCGACCTCGGCTACCTCGACGAGGACGGCTATCTCTACCTACGTGACCGCAAGATCGACCTCATCATCTCGGGAGGCGTCAACATCTACCCGGCCGAGATCGAGGCGGCTCTGCTCAAGCATCCCGCCGTGGCCGACGCGGCGGTGTTCGGCGTGCCGCACGAGGACTGGGGAGAGCAGGTCAAGGCGGTCGTAGAACCCGTTCCGGGCCTGCACGCGGGCCCGGAGCTGGCGGAGGATGTGCTGGCGCACTGCGGGCGGTTGCTGGCTGGGTACAAGTGCCCTAGGTCTGTGGAGTTCATCGCGGAGATGCCCCGCGACCCCAACGGCAAGCTGTATAAGCGCCGCCTGCGGTCTCGCTCGCGCTGACGGTTCCGGGTAAGGAAATTTCCCTCCCTCCCACCCGTTGCCGTGGTCCGTATCTTGCCGTTGCGCACGGCTGCCTGGGGGTCGGGGGTGTGCCGGGGTGTCTCCTCACTCCGCCCGCGTCGTCGACTGCGGCTGCTTCCTGGGGTCGCTGCGGGGACACCCCGGCACACCC
>JBEYJY010000032.1:0-101277 GCA_040631425.1 Streptomyces sp. NPDC020096 | reverse complement strand
GCCACGAAGCAGTAGCTTCCCGAACCCCCGCGACCAGCAACCCTGCCCCAAACTCACCGGGAAACAGACATCACCTCACGAACCGCCCTCTCAGAGGTCGTTTTCGCCTTCAACGCCCTCTTATTTCCTGGGTTTTGCGGTGCAGGGCCGCGGTGTTGGTGGGATTGCCGGGGTGGTTGAGTCTCATTGGTCGTGTGGGGTGACAAGTGGGGTGGGATGAGGCTTGCACCTGTCTCATCCCGAACTGCCCGGCATGGGAACGTGCCTCCATGGTCGTATCCGCACGCCTGGGCGCACTCGCTGACCGGCGGTATGTCCAGGTCATGGCTGAGCGTGGTCCTTATCCAAGTGATCTGTCCGATGCTCGTTGGGAGTTGATCGAGCCGGTGCTGGCCGCCTGGCGGGCCGAGCGTCGGCGGCATGCCCTGGACATCTGCCGCCCGCCCGAGCACGAGCTGCGCGAGATCATGAACGCGATCTTGTACGTGGACCGCACCGGCGTGCAGTGGCGCTACCTGCCCCACGACTTCCCGCCCTGGGAAACCGTGTACGGCTACTTCGCCAAGTGGCAAAAGGACGGTGTGTTCGCCCAGGTCAACGGCCTGCTGCGGGGGTTGGTGCGGCAGAAGGGCGGGCGGAGTGCGAGCCCGTCGGCCTGTGTGATCGACGCGCAGAGCGTCAAGACCTCCACCAGTGTCCCCGCCATGAGTCAGGGCACGGATGCGGGCAAGAAGATCGTGGGCAGGAAACGCAGCATCGTCACCGATACCCTCGGCCTCCTGCTCGCGGTCCTGGTCACCGCCGCCAGCGTCCAGGACTCCGTGGCCGGCACCCGGCTGCTCGACCAGGTCGCCGCCGCCCACCCCACGATCCGCAAGGTATGGGTCGACGGCGGCTACCGCCAGCACCTCGTCGAGCACGCCGCCACTCTCGGCATCGACCTGGAAATCGTCCAACGCCCGCCCGGGACCAGGGGATTCACCCCGATCCCGAAACGCTGGGCGGTGGAGCGGACCTACGGATGGCTCATGCTCCACCGCCGCCTGGCCCGCGACTACGAAACGCTTCCCGCCCGCTCCGAAGCCATGATCCACCTCGCGATGACCGACCTCATGGCCCGCCGCCTCACCGGCGAGAACACCATCTCCTGGCGCGACCCAGCAAAACCGCATCAACCACAGATTCCAGGATGAAACAACGGGAGAAAACGACCTCTCAGGTCCGGGGCGCCTGGGCAGCGCGGGCAACTGTGCGTACCGGCACCCGGGTGTGGGAGCTGGACGTCGCGGTTGAGCCGGATCCGCCGCATCGGATCCGCAGTTTCTAGCCGCGCCTGGCTCCACCGGACGCCGTCGAGTGGACCCAGGTAGCCGATCGATTGCGCGCCTGCGACGATGCGGAATCGGACCTGCCCGAGCAAACCGCGCGGTGGATTCATGCTCGCCTGGTCGCGGGCGTGGAGGCTGACCGGATCGTCGGACTGACCTGCGCTATCAGCGTCCACGGTGCCGTCGTGCACAGTGAGTACCTCGGCGCGGCCGACCTTGTGGGTGCCAGATACTCGGCCGCCCTATGCGACCTGCGTGTATTCGTGGATCACTCCGCCGAGGCGATCGCGGCGGATGACCTTGCTCTCCGGGGCGGTGGGGGTCGGTAGGGCCTGAGTGGTGCTGCTTGGCCGAGGGCACGGTGGGGGCGGTGCGTGGTGAAGTGCGTTTCGTACTCGGCCAGGGCATGCCGCAGGTGCCGTTCGTTGACGATGAGCATCCGGTTTCGCGGACTTCGCCGAGGGGTGAGCCGGTTTTGGAAGATCGGGAGGCCGGGGAACGGCGGTGCGGAGGAAGCGGGACCGTCAGGCTCCAGTCAGGACCTCAGGTGGTGCGCTCCACTGAATGGGTGGCTGGCTGTCAATCCCCTTGTCGGTATGGCAGTTCAGGTGACTTACTTGTGGTGTCCGACCAGGTGGGCTGCCCATCCCTCCGCTGGGGAGAGCAGCTCATTCGCATCTGCGGTGGGTGTGCTGCCGCGGGTCCGCAAGGGCACCCACCGGAGGAAGTCGTCGGCCGACGCGTTCTCGCGGTGCACCGGCTGGTGAGGGTGGCTCATACGTCCAAGGAGGCGTTTTGCGAGCCATCAACGTGTTTCGGTTACTGTTCGGGGCCGGGGCTGTCGGCGCGCTCATGCTCACTGCCCCGGCGGCGCACGCGCGTGGCGCGCATCCGGCGCAAGTGGTGGTTGTGCCGTGTAGTGAGTCCGCGTTGGTCAGCGCCATCAACGGTGCCAACGCGGCCGGGGGTGGTGACCTGATCCTCGCGCCGTTTTGCACCTACACCCTTACCAGCGCACACGGTACGGGTGGGGCCGGTGGGCCTGCGGGTCTGCCGAACATCACCACGCCGATCACCATGACCGGGCTGTCCACCGAGATCACTCGTGCGTCGAACGCGCCCTCCTTCCGCATCATCGAGGTGGACGGGCCCTCGCAACTCCCCGCTGACCAGGGCCAGCTGACCTTGACCACGGTCACTATCAGCAACGGTGACGCTGGCATCGGCGTGGGCGGCGGCATCGCCAACCTCGGTGGGTCGGTGACCATGACCGCGGGCGGTGTCCGGGGCAGCCGTGCCTCGTTCGGCGGCGGCATCTACACCGACACGGCGCTGGCGATGACCGCCAGCAGCGTCACCGGCAACACCGCCACAGTCAACGGCGGCGGCATCTATAGGAATGCGGGCTCCGTCACGCTGCTCGCCAGCAACGTGAGCGGCAACACGCCGAACAACTGCGCCGCCACTGCGCCCCTGACCGCCCCCTGCTAGGGCCCCAGGTCACCACGGCCACTCAACTCGCCCACCCAGGCCGTGAGTTCACGGCGCGGTCGGCTCGTATCCCCATGCCTGCTCCATGCGGCACTCGACCGAGCAGCGACAGCAAAGGAGAGCAATCGTGGCACCCTCCATCAGCTCAATCTCCCCCACCTCAGGCCACTCCGGGCAGACGATGACCATCAGCGGCACCGGTCTGGGCAGCCTTAGCACCACCAAGGTGAACGTCGGCACCAAGACGGTCACCCCCACCGCCGCCAGCAGCACCACCGTCACCCTCACGATCCCGTCAGGGTGCACAGGCCAGGCCAACGTCAGCGCGACGGTGTCCGGTGTGAACAGCAACAGCATGGCGTTCTTCTACGTCGCCGCCCCGACGTGCACGTCCGTGTCGCCCAGCATCGGCCCGGCCGCGCCCGCCACCGCCGTCGACATCTTCGGCAGCGGTTTCTCGACCGCGACCTCGGTGGCCTTCGGCACCGTCGGCTCCGTTGCCCCCACCATCCTGTCGGATGCCCACATCACCGCCACTCCGCCGGCGCACGGCGCGTTCACCGCCTGCACTGACGCGGCGGACGTCCTCATCACCGGCAGCGGCGGCACCAGCACCGCGATCGGCCCCTCGGGCCAGTTCACCTACTACCAGCTTCCGACGGTCACCAGCGTGACTCCCGGAACGGGACCGGCTGCCGGCACCACCGGCGTCATCGTCGCCGGCACCTGCTTCGTGGACGTCAGCAGCGTGACGCTCACCCCGATCGGCGGTGGCGCGTCCACCCCGGCCAGCAACGTCGTCGTCACCGGCCCGGGCAGTCTCACCCTCGACGTCCCCGCGCTGACGGCGGGCACCTACGACATCCAGGTCGTCACCCCCGGCGGCACCAGCACGGCCGTCGTCGCCGACCAGTTCATCGTCACCTGAGCCCCGGCCCAAGCCCGGGCATCCAAGATGCGGGCACGGTCGCCCTGGCGCCGGAGCCGTCAGCCCGGATCCGTTGAGCCGCGACCGCGGACCCGCTGTGCCCTGGCCGCCGTAACGGCGGCCAGGGCACAACTCGTTCCCCTCACGAAGGAGTACACGATGGCCCCGGTCATCAGCAGCATCAATCCCAACCACGGGCCAGCTGCGGGGGGCACCGCCGTCACGATCATCGGCAGCGGCTTCACCGGCGCCACGTCCGTGAAGTTCGGAACCGTGCCGGTGTCGTCGTTCACACTGGTCAGCGACAGCCAGATCACCACCACCGCCCCCGCGGGCACCGGGTCGGTCGCCGTCACGGTCACCTCGCCGCTCGGTACGAGCAACGGCGTCACCTACACCTACAGCGCCGGTCCGGTCATCACCGGCCTGAGCCCGACCTCGGGCACGGCCGGCACTTCGGTGATCATCAATGGCTCGGGATTCACCGGAGCGTTGTCGGTGAACTTCGGGACTGCTTCGGCGTCGTTCATGGTACTGAGCGATTCACAGATCCAAGCTACGGCTCCGGCCGGATCCGGAACGGTCCAGGTCACGGTCACCACATCGCTGGGCACTAGCAACGGTGTGGCCTTCAGCTACACCGCCGCGCTGGTGATCACCAGCCTGAGCCCGGCCTCGGGACCGACCGGCGGCGGCAACTCGGTGACGATCAACGGTGCCGGGTTCACCGGCGCGACGGCGGTGAAGTTCGGCACCACGTCGGCACTGTTCATGGTGGTCAACGACACCCAGATCACGGCAACGGCGCCCGCGGGCACCGGTTCTGTCCAGGTCACCGTCATGACATCGGCGGGCACCAGCAACAGCGTGACGTACACCTACGCCAACGCGCCGCTGATCATCAGCCTGAGCCCCAACCAGGGCCCGACCAGCGGCGGGAACACCGTCACCATCACCGGCACCAATCTCTCGGGCGCGACCTCTGTTCTGTTCGGCACCCATGCCGCCACCGTCACCGCCAACTCCAGCACCCAGATCACGGTCACGGCACCCGCGGGAGCGGCGGCACCGGTCAACGTCACGGTCACCACGGCGGCAGGCATCAGCAATCCCCTGACGTACTTCTATATCGCGGCCCCGGCCATCACCGGCCTCATTCCGACCATGGGTCCGACCGGCGGCGGGAACACCGTCACCCTCTTCGGCTCCGGCCTGGCCCTCACCAGCGCCGTCCACTTCGGCTCCGGCGCGGCCACCAACATCACCATCGTTTCCGACAGCCAGATCACGGCCACGGCTCCCCCCGGCGCGGGGACCGTCCTGGTCACGGCCACCACTCCGGGCGGCACCAGCACGGTCGGGTTGGGCAACGCCTACTACATCTATGTCGCCCCGCCGGTCATCAACTCCCTCAGCCCCGCCCAGGGTTCGGCCTCCGGCGGGGACGACATCCTGATCAGAGGCAGCAACCTCACCTACACCGACGCCGTATTCTTCGGCAGCACCCCAGCGTCCTTCGCCGCGGTCTCCGACACCATGGTCGTCGCCACCTCACCGGCCGGGGCCGTAGGCACGGTCACCGTCACCAACCACTCCCCGGGCGGCACCAGCAACAGCGCCGCATTCCAGTACCAGCCGTAGCGCACCCCGAACACCGGTCCGCGGGGTCACCTGACAACCCCGCGGACCGGCCTACGATTTCCCGGGGGCCTGCTTGCGTATTCCGGTGCAGGGCGGGGTCACGGATCCAGCGCAGTCCCCGGCAGCACGGGGCGAGGTCCCGCCGGACCGCGTCCGGGCTCACCGTGTAAGGCCTGGGCAGCGCAGGGCACGTGAGCTGTCCTGCTGCGTCATGCCAAAGCTCCCTTCGGGCGGGCGGTGGGGGCACGGCGGGCGGCCATCCGGCGCTCCGCCTCGGCGACGACGGCACGCAGCCGCTCCGTCTCGGCGGCCAGCACCGAGCGTCCGGCCTCGGCGAGGGCGTAGACCTTGCGCGCCCGGCCGTCGAGCACCTCCTCGCGCTCGACGCGGATCAGGCCCTGCTGGAGCAGCCGGTCCAGCGCGCCATAGAGGGTGCCGGTGCGCATCCGCACGCGGCCCTGGGAGATCGCGTCGATCTCCTGGATCAGTCCGTAGCCGTGCCTGGGCTCGTCGGCCAGGGCAGTGAGCAGGAGCAGCGTCGGCTCTTGAATCGGTCGATCACTCATGCCACCTATATATATCGACGACCGGCATATATTGTCGAGCGGTTCGTCAGTTCTGCCCGCCCGGCAGCCTGTTCCGCTGCCTGGGGTCCGACTGCTGTGGCGGCGGTTACAAGTAGGGCCCACCTCGTCCACACCAGGCCAGAAGGCCCTCACCAATTTCAAGATCACACACCAGTGACCGCTGTCACCAACCTCCGTGGATAGAACAGCTAGCCAACCGCCCGGCGTGCGTGAGCGATGTGTGAGCGGACGGCGGAATAGGAGCGGTCACTGATGGGACCACGGATCATGCCGCGTGGTGCTGATCAGGCAGAACAGCACTACGCAGCATGCACCAGCATCCCCCGTCAGGGATTCGACCCCACGTGACCGGGCAGCTCGCCGGGTCGCTGGCGATCGTGATGCACGATGTCGGTGAACACCGAGACGCACAAGGCTGGTTCGTTACGGCGGCGCACGCGGCAGGAAAGTCCGGCGATGGACGCCTGGGCGCGTGGGTGCTGGGGCGCCATGCGATCGTGCCGTTGAACTACGGCGCGCCAGGCCGCGCGGCGGACCTCGCGGCGCGCGCTGAGCGTGAGGCCGGAGAGAAGCTGTCGGCTCCCACCGCTCTGGCCGCTGCCGTCGCCGCCCGTGCCTATGCCGCCCAGGGTGACCGAGAACAGGCCCTCGCCGCTGTAGCGGACGCCGAGCGGCTGATGGACCAGCTCAGCCCGCAGCAGGCCGCCGACACCTGGACCGGCTATCCCAGGCAGAAGCACCTGGTGCACATGTCGCAGGCGCTCACCCTGTTGGGCAACACCAGCCGCGCGTACGAGGTCCAGGCCGAGGCCCTTACGTTGTCGCGGTCGCCGTCTCTGATGACCCGCGCGCTCCTGGCGATTGACCGGGCCTCCTGTCTGGTACACGACGGAGAGACCGAGGAGGCGGCGCACACGACGGCACAGGCGTACGGCACGCTCCCGGCCGGGTACCGCACCGGGCTGACACGTGAACGGGCTTTGGCCCTGTACCGAGCGCTCCCTCGAGATACGCGGGGGCGGGACCTCCTGCGAGACGCTCTCGCCGCCTGACGCCTCCGTCCACAGGCTGCGCGGACCCTAATGGCTAACTCCGCCCTGGGGCCGGGCGCGCAAGGCCGACGTCGTCCAGCGCCATCTCCGAGAACGCGACCGCCACGGAGTTGGAGATCGTCCCGGCCCGAATCAAGCGACTGCGCCGGGCCGTCCCGGCCACCGAAGTGGCCGGTGAGCGGTACCCGGGACAGGTGCTGTGCTGTTATCGGTTATTAACGGTGTTGCGGTACGGGGCCGTGGGGTGTTCGAGGCTCCTGGCTCAGGCCGCGCCGGTCTGGTTGCCACCGGTCACCGAGTGGAGAGTGAAGGTGTCCGAGGCATCGGGGACAGACAGGTCGACCGCGACGCCGTAGTTGGAATAGTACGTAGTCGAGGTGACCTTGGCGGTGTCCGTCTGTATCTGTTCCTGCGTCTCCACGGGCAGGTTCTCGCTGTTGACCCAGAGGTCGATGTGGTCGTCGGCAGCACCTTGTGCCGCGAGCTGCTGCTTGAGGAACTTCACGTCATCGGGCGTCAGGCCCTGCTTGCTGGCGATCAGCTTGGCCGTGTCCAACGTGCCCGCGTAATGGGTGGTGGTCGTCCCGCGTACTGACTCCTGGCCCACCTTGCGCAGATCGCCGCTGGCGAGCAACATCCGTACGGTCATGGCAGGGTTGGCCTGCTTCAGCTGGTCGGTCCCGGCCTTGCCAGCGGCACCTTGCGCGGCGAGTAGGGCGAGCGGTTCCTTGATCCAGTGCTTGCCACCCACGCTGGCCACCTTCTGCGGAGGCACCGCCACGTACATGGCGTCGCTCCGGATCTTCGCCTGGACAGCGGGGATCGGCGTCGGAGCAGAGGACTTCACCGACATCGTGACGTTGGCCTGCAAACCGTTGGCCCAGTAATTGTCACCGGTAAGCCGCATCTGGCGCAGAGTACCGACCGTGACGGTCTGGTCCATCGTGGCCGAGTGCACCTTGGCTGTGGAGTCCTCCACCTTGACCAGGTAGGCAACCGGTGAGACAGCGACCGGTGACGGTGTGGCGGACGTGTGTTGTCCCGTCGCGGAAGTGGACTTGCCGCCGCAGGCGGAGACCGTGCCCAGAGCCGCCGTGACGGCCGCGACCGCCAGAACCGTACGGAACCGCATGCCACGCATGGCGCGCCCCCCGTTTTCTGTTGTCCGAAGAGCCGGATGCTCGAATGGTGGGCGCACAGTAGCGTATGGAACCGGCCATGCCAGCGGCAGGGTTGGGCGAACCGGACGACGTAGGAAGGACGCCCGTGGACACTATCGCCAGTAAGACGCTGGGGCGCCTCCCGGGAGCGAGTCAGCCGGTGAGGGTGAGGTTGAGTATGTGGGCGACACTGCCGGTCAGCGATGCCGTAATGCGTGAGCGATGCGTGAACGGATGGTCCAACACTGGCCGTTCAGAGGCGGATCCCGAAACCTGCCGCGTGGCGCTGACCAGCCAGATCAGCACCACGCGGCACGCTCAATCACCCCCGATCACGATCTCCGTCCGTCTCCTTTTGCACGCTCGTTGCGGTCAGGTCGGCGCCACCGGGGTCAACGACGAGGGCAGCAATATCGAACACACGTGTTTGAGACGCAGTGGATTCCGCATGGGAACGCGATGCGTGCAAAGTGTCGAATACAACCACCCTTGGGGCAGGCGGGTCGGCCCCTAGCGCGGTGATGGCCGAAACGCCGTTGGCCGATACGCACGTGACAGATGGGGTTCAGATAACCCATGACCTCGCTGGGTCATCGAGCCAGACGCGTTGGCCGGTCGCGTCCACCGTCATACCGAAGCGGTAGAGATCGGGCTCTCCGGCGTTCATCCACCACTGGTACGCCTGGTCCAGTTCGGTGAACAGGTCGCGTGGTCCCCACTGGTAGACATCTCCGTCCCGTACGTAGGCCCACGAGTCCTTTGCGGAAAGCCACCACGATGTCCCGTCCGCCGAGTCACGCTGTTCGGCATGCACGCCGGGAAGCTTGAGGCCCAGGGCAAACCGGGCATGGAAGCCGTCATTGAGGAACGACAGGTCGAGGTTGGTCTGGCCGTCCCGGCTCTCCTCCCAGGTCGCGGCGGTGTAGATCTCATCGAGCAAGGATTCCGGCCGCCGCTGGCCGCGCAGGTCCATGAAAGACATCGGGTAGCGGAAGTGTCCTGCCGCTGAGGCACCGTCCTCGGAGACCTGCAGGCACACCAAGCCGTGGGGTTGGAGGGCGCTCTTCCACGGGGTGACGATCAGACCGCCGGGACGGGTCTGCTCCACCCATGCGAAGGGAACGAGGTAGAGGGCGGCCGTGGACTCGATGCGATCGTACGGAGCCTCTGGTGGCCATCCTTGCTCACCGTCCGCCCACACGACGCGCGGGTGACATCCGGCGGCATGCAGACGTTTGGTCGCAGCCTCCACCAACAGCGGGTCCACCTCTACCGACACCACGTTCGCGCTGCCGGTGCGTTCGCACAGCAACGCCGCGTTGTAGCCGGTTCCGGTGCCGATCTCCAGAACCTTCATGCCTGGCTGTATGTCGGTGGCGTCGAGCATCGTGAAGACTGCGTTGGGGGCGCTGATCGAGCTGGTGGAAAGCGTGCCGTGGTCTGTCGCCGTTCCGTCATCGACCTGCGTGACGACCGGCTGTTGCACGTCGTACACCAGCTCTGCCCAGGCTTCGGGTTCGTCCTGGGCGCGAAGGGGACGGTAAGCATCGTCGCGCCACACCCACACGGTGTCGGGGACAAAGGCATGGCGGGGCACCCGTGCGAATGCGTCGCGCATCCATGGTTCGTGGAACCCGCCCAGGCCGGCGAGGGTGTCGGCGGCCTGGGCGCGTCGTTCATCGAGGTTCATTTCCTGTGTGTTCCGCTTCCTGGCTTGGAGACGTCCGGGTGCTGCCCATCGCTCTTACTCGGCGACGGCTGCGGTGGCTGCGGGTTGGGTGCTGGGGGCTTGCCATGTGCGCCCATGGGGGCTCCTCCTTCGACGGTTTTCAGGGGACCTATCGCAATCCTCTAACTCGGCTTCGGGGGACGGGGCGGGGTGCGGGTCGGCATGTCGTCCGGCTGCTTCGGCCCCTTGGGATCGGCCATGATGGACCTGCCCTTCATCTGATGGGTGGCGCCGGGGGCCCGCGCTGCGAACGTTGTGCCTCCGGCGCCTTGCATAACTGCCTCAGCTCCACGGCGGCCGGTACGACCGCAGCTGGTCTGGGGTCAAGTCCAGGCTCTCTGCGGAACGTGCCCGTCCTCCGGCCTGCACGGAGCATCGGCGTGTATCGGGCAGCGGCACAGCGGGAAACGGTCGGATACCTCCGGCCCAGGAGCGGGCTGGACCTGGTGCCACGGAACTCTCTGCGTGATGCCGTCCTTGGTCACCTGATAGACCGCGATCGTCATCGCCATGACCGCCTCCACGTCTCCGCTGGTGTCGCCGCCAATGACGCTAGAAACACGGCGACTTGGGGCTCAACGAAGTTGCGCCAGATTGCGCAGATTCACCCGAGGGCGTCGATCGCGGCCGTAATCAACTTGCGGGCGTGCGCGCCGTGAACAGCCATGCTTGCCAGTGAGGTGAACGTCTGGACGTAGTCGGCGATCTCGCGAGGTTGCGTGATCCGCAGGTACCCGGAGGTCAGTTCGACCGCTACCTCCGCCTCGTCAAACATGTAGAAGTCCTCAACTGGCAGGCGCGGTCGGTCGATACCCATGGGGATGATGCCGAGGCTGACGAACGGTCGAGAGCTGACGGCGATCAGGTGCCCGAGCTGGCCAGCCATGGTTTCCGCATCGCACACGGCTGCACGCAGGACGTACTCCTCGATCAGGAGCCCGAAACGGTGGTGGCCGGAGAAGAGCATGTGTTGCCGCTCCATGCGGGTGTCGACTGCTTCGTCAACGTCGTCGATGGGTACGCGCTCGCGCTGGATGGACCGCAGGACAGCGGCGGTGTACTCGCGTGTTTGCACCATGCCGGGCATGACGCGGCTTGCGTAAACCCGGAACAGGCCCGTGCGCTGGTAGAGGGCGGTGACGGACTCTTGAGCGGCGCGAAGGCCGGTACCCTCCATGCGACGCCATTGGGTGTACATCGACTCAACGGCGCGGGCGGCAGCAATGAGGTCCGGTAGCTGGTCGACGGCCCCGCACACGGTGCACCAGATCTCGATGTCGGACTCGGACGGAGCCGATTTTCCGCTCTGAATTCGGCTGGTCTTGGCGGGGTGCCAGCCGCACTGTGCGGACAGCTCGTCCCCGTTGAGCCCGGCGTCTTTGCGGATCTCGACTAGGCGGTTCGCGAGGGCCTTCCGCGCTTCGATGACGCTGGACGACGGGGACGATGGCATGGTGCTAGCTGTCCGGTGCGTTCTCAGGGGGATGGTTCAGACGGTGTACTGCTCGTGCGCGATGCCGCGGTCCCACACGGCCTCGAACGCGGAGACGACCATCTTCACCACGTCGGGGTCCTCGTTGAGCTCGTGGCCAGCCCAGTCACCGTCCCCGGTGAACCAATGGAAGAGAACCCTGCGGTCGTCGATCAGCCACAGGTCGTTGCCCGGCAGTGCCAGGTCGGAAGCAAGGCGCCTCGGCAGCCAGCGGACGTGTTCGCCAGCCGCGATGTTGTGCTGCTCGGTGATCGCATGCTCCCAGCGGATGTAATCGGTGACTGGCTCGGAGACGACCCTGGCCCGCCGCATCACCACACCTCGGCCGACGGTCTCCTTCACCAACCCGGACCAGACGCGGTACTCCTCGGGCAGTTCCACGGAGCGACTCTGCCGCCAGGCAGCGAACACGGGGTCGTCCATATAGGAGTCGCGCATCTCCAGGTGAGCAGCCGAGTGCTCAGCACTCCTCAGCAGGGCGGTAAAGTCGGGTGCGCTCTGCGTCATCGCACGCCTTCCTCAAGATCGGGATCATCCGGACGGGGACGCGTACCACGGCCTCATGGTCGGGTACGCCGGTGGGGTGACCCGGAACCCACTCGGTCTCGCTGATCTTCTCGTACGTCTCCAGGTCAGGGAGCCACCCCTGAATGACGATCTCGCCCTTCTCGTCTTCGAGCCACACCGTGGGCGAGCCGCCGTTGGGCGTGTTCGGGTCTATGCCGACGAACTCTAGGTTCACTGCGCCCTCCTGTACCAAGTCAGTTGCGCCGTCTTGCGGGTGACGCTTCCCGAGGGGCTTGGGGGCGTCAAGGTTCCCGTCCGAAGTGGCCGAGACTTGCGCTCCCTTGCCACCTTTCCGAAGCAGGGTCGATCCGACCAACCCGCATGCGTGCTCCCGCCCCGCAACATGCGCGTACCGACTTGGAGCGGGTCGACAGACTCTTCCCACGGGCGAGGAAAGCTCATCGAAGCTCGGGTTTCGCCGAGCGCGACATGAGCTCTGTCAGAGCGCCCTGCGGCGACTTCCCCTCGTGGACGATGCTGACCACGGTCTCGGTGATCGGCATCTCGACCCCGTGGCGCCGGGCGAGATCCAGGACTGACTCACATGAGGTGACGCCTTCGGCTGTCTGTTTGGTGGCCGCGACCGTCTCGCTCAGGGTCAGGCCGCGGCCGAGATTGGCTCCGAAGGTGTGGTTCCGGGAGAGCGGTGAGGAGTAGGTAGCGACGAGGTCGCCCATGCCGGCGAGACCTGCGAAGGTCTGTGCGTCGGCGCCCATGGCCTGGCCGAGGCGAGTGGTCTCGGCCAGGCCCCGGGTGATGAGGGCGGCCTTGGTGTTGTCGCCGAGCCCCATGCCGTCGGCGATGCCCACGGCGAGGGCGATGACGTTCTTCACCGCACCACCCAGTTCGCAACCGATGACATCGGTGTTGGTGTACGGGCGGAAGTACGGGGTGTGGCAGGCCACTTGAAGCCGCTCGGCGACGGCCATGTCCTTGCAGGCCACCACGCTCGCCGCGGGCTGCCGACGGACAATCTCGCCCGACAGGTTCGGGCCGGAGACGACCGCGATCCGCTCCAATCCGGCCCCCGCCACCTCCGCGATCACCTCGCTCATCAGCTTGGCCGTGCCCAGCTCGACGCCCTTCATCAACGACACGAGGACGGCGTCGTCGGCGAGAAGGGGCGCCCACTCGGCGAGGTTGTCGCGCAGGATCTGCGCGGTGACGCCGAGGACCGCGAAGACAGCGCCCTTGGCGGCCTCCGACGCGTCCGCCGTCGCCGTGATCCCGCTCGGGAGAGTCACTTCCGGGAGGTAGTCCGGATTCGTGGAGGTGGCGTTGATGGCGTCGACCAGTTCGGGGCGGCGCGCCCACAAGGACACCTGGCACCCCGCGTCGGCCAGGATCATGGCGAACGCTGTGCCCCAGGACCCAGCCCCGAAGACGGCAACACGAGTCGGCATCGGCCGGTCTCCCTTTCTCCACCCCGTGCGGTTCAGTCGGTCGTGGCGTGCAATCTGATGGTGTGCTCGGGTCGGGTCAGCCCCGGTGACGAAGCTGACACGATTCGCGAGCAGGAGGCGGCAGCCAGCGACTGCCGCCCCTTCCCCCTTGCCGATTCCTGGGTTCAGGTCAGGAGCGAACCAGGGCAAGAACTTCGTCGCGCAGGGCGTCGACGGCGGCCTGGGTGGGGGCCTCGACGTTGAGCCGCAGCAGCGGTTCGGTGTTGGAGGGGCGGAGGTTGAACCAGCGGCCGTCGCCCAGGTTTACCGTTAGGCCGTCGAGCCGGTCGGTGGTCACCCCCTCGAACTGCTGGTACGCGGCCTGGACTTCATCGAGCTTGGCGGGCACGTCGGCGACCTCGGAGTTGATCTCGCCGGAGGCGGCGTAGCGCGAGTAATCGGCGACCAGTTCGGACAGCGGCCGGTCTTGTTCGCCAAGGGCTGCCAGGACGTGGAGGGCGGTGAGCATGCCGGTGTCGGCCCGCCAGAAATCGCGGAAGTAGTAGTGGCCGGAGTGCTCGCCGCCGAAGACCGCGTCATGCTCGGCCATTAGGGCCTTCATGAACGAGTGGCCGACGCGCGAGCGGATCGGGGTTCCGCCGTGCTCGCGGATGATCTCCACGGCGGCGGCAGAGGTGATGACGTTGTGGACGATCGCCGAGCGGGGGTGCTTGGCCAGCTCGCGGGCGGCGACCAGGCCGACGATCGCGGACGGGGAGACGGCCTGGCCGCGTTCGTCGATGAAGAAGCATCGGTCGGCGTCCCCGTCAAACGCGAGGCCGATGTCGGCGCCGGTCTCACGCACCTTGGCCTGGAGGTCGAGGAGGTTCTTCGGCTCCAGCGGGTTGGCCTCGTGGTTGGGGAAGGTGCCGTCCAACTCGAAGTACAGCGGTACGAGGTCGATCGGCAAGCCGTCGAAGACCGCGGGGACGGTGTGTCCGGCCATGCCGTTGCCCGCGTCCGCGACGACCTTCAGCCGCCGGATGCCGGACAGGTCGACCAAGGTGTTGAGGTGGGCGGCATAGTCGGCCAGCAGTTCCTGGGTGGTGGTGGTGCCCGGCGCCTTGGCGGGGGCGGGGATGTCTCCGGCCTCCAGCCAGGTGCGGATCTGGCCGAGGCCGGTGTCCTCGCCGATGGGGGCGGCCCCGGCCCGGCACAGCTTGATGCCGTTGTCCTTGGCCGGGTTGTGGCTGGCGGTGACCATCACCCCGGGTACGTCCAGCTTTCCGCTGGCGAAGTACAGGTAGTCGGTCGATCCCAGCCCGGCGTCGATGACATCGGCTCCGGCCCGGTTGGCGCCGGCCGCGAACGCTTTGGCGAGGTCCGGGGAGGTCGAGCGCATGTCGCGGGCGATGACGATCCGCTCGGCGCCGGTGAGCCGGATGAACAGGGCCCCGGCCTTGTCGGCGATGTCGGCGTTCATCTGGGCGGGTACTTCACCGCGGATGTCGTACGCCTTGACGAGACGGGAGTAGTCGGGCATGGCTTGCCTTCCAGGAGTCGGGGCTTGCTGGGGGTGAGGTTACCGACGGTGTCCGCCGGGACACGCCGAATCGGGCGGCCACCGCCGACCGGGTCATGCGGGGGTGGCGTTGGGACAGGGTTCGGGGAGGCTGGAGATGAGGCCCTGCGGTTCGGAGGCGGGTAGGGCGACCGCGTGGACCGGAAGGTCCGCCACGGCCTCAAGGACGGCGGTGAGGGCGTCGTCGGGGACCAGGGCGAACAGGCAGCCGCCATGACCGGAGCCGGTGAGCTTGGTGCCGAACGCACCGGCCGCCAGAACTCGTTGGGCACAGGTGTCGATCAGGTCGGTTGAGCAGTGAACCTTGTCCCGCAGTAGGTCCTGCCCGGCGTTCAGCAGCCGTCCGACCTGGCGGTAGTCCACCGCCTTCGCGGTCAGCACTTCGGTGACCGCGTCGACCAGCTCACTGGCCTGGCGGGAGTAGTCGACGATCGCGGCCTCGCGAGCCTCGAAGCGAGCCCGCTTGGTGGCCAGCACCCTCATGGTGGTCCGTCGCTGGAGGGTGTCGATAACCACGACCGGGATGCCCAGGGTCGGGGCGATCCGCTCGACTGTGGGAACCTCGCCCGCGTTCACGCGGTTGACGCCGCCGTGGGCACAGGCCAGGAAGTCCATCCACCCCGCCCCGGAGCCGAGTTCATCGGTCTCGGCTTGGCGGGCCAAGACGCAGACCCGCGCGAGCTCCAACGGGTCGCCGACCAGGCCGCCCAGAGCTGCCACCACCGCAAGGGTGAGGGCTGCGCTGGAGGAGAGCCCAGCGGCTACCGGCAGCTCGGTGGAGGCGGTCAGCACGGTCCCGGCGATCAGTTCGGCCTGTCCCAGGGTGACGCGGACGGCGGCTTGCATGTGATCGAGAACGTGACCGTCGTAATGCCGCCCGGCCGCATGGGCGGCAGGGATCAGGCGGGTGTTGAACAACGGCGGCCCGGAGGTCAAGGCAAGCGCGGTGGAGCCGATCGCCCGCCACGCGGTCACCCGTGTTCGCAGTGGCACGGCAGTCACGACGGAGGAGCCGCCGGTCATCCAGTCCAGCGATTCCCCGGCCAGGCACAACCGGCCGGGCACCGAGACGGTCACCGCCCTGACGGCGGCATGGGCCGTCATCGACGGGTCTCCGGCAGAGCCTGCACGCAGGTTGCGCAGGCGGGCGAGCGGGACCAGTCCGCGCGGCCGTGACGCTGCCGCCAGTCGGCCATCGTCGGGTGGTTCCGCAACTCGGCCAGGGTGTGGTCGGCGACGTTGCCGACGACGTATTCGCGGTGCTGGGGCCCCTCCGGCACCACGTTGCAGCACATTTTCATTTGCCCGCGGAAGTCCACGCTGATGGAGGTCGCGGTCATCTGGCACGGAGCGGTACGCAGGCGGTCCTGCGGCACGAGGGCGGTTCCGCCGCGGTCGTTATAGGTGTCGATCGACGGGCGGATGACCTCGATCTTCATCCCGCCCTCTGGGTCGGTCCAGGTCGCGGCCAGGCCCTGGCGCACCTCGCTGAACTGCCAGTCGAAGCAGTCCCGGATACGAGCCTTGATCAGCCAGCTTTTGAGGACGTCGTAGGTGGGCTGCACGTTCGCCCGGTGCGGATAGCGGGTGATGCGCAGGTACTTCACGCCGTCCTCGTGCATCCGTTCTACGGTGCTGCGGTTGAGCAGGTCACCGTTGGTATAGATCGCGGGTTTGGCGGCGGGGATCGCGTCGCGGACGTGGGCGATCTCCTCGCGCAGGCGGGGGTTGGCCAACGGTTCGTTGTAGTTGTGGAAGGCGAAGAACCCGTCGAAACCGGCTCCGCCGAGCTCGGCGGTGATCTTCTCGAAGACGGCCCAGTCCATCAGCTGCTGGGTGCGTCGCGCGTCGGTGTGCCCGTTGGGGCACCACGAGCAGGTGCGGTTGCAGTATCGGGAGGTCTCGATCTCCACATACCGCAAGCCCGCAAGCGGCCGGTCCTCGACGGCGTCGGGAGGTGCCTGGAGAGGCACCAGGGGCAGTAACTGCAGGTCGGCAGTGGCTGGTTCGGGCACAGCAGTCCTCCGTTGTGGTGGGCCGATGAAGCCGATGAGAGAAGAAGACGATGGGCCTGCCCGGCCGAGGGGGGAGAGCCGCGACATCCTCGGCCGGGCAGGGACTGGAGGGGTTGGCCCGGCCAGCGTTGTTACAAGTCAGGTAATCGGTGGGTTAGCCCGTGCTTCACGGCCGCGGTCGCTGCGTGGCCGCGATCAGCGCCGCCCGATGGTCCGGCTCGTTCCTCCGCGCGGCCTGGCGAGCGTCTATATACCTGTGGTGCCGAGCACGAGGCAGGCCAGGGGGCCGCGCAGGTCGTAGCGGACGACGCTGCTCCACCCGTAGCCGAGGTCGGCGATCTCGTATTCGGTCATGCCGCCGGGCTGTTCCGCGTGTTCGTCCACCACGGAGATGACGAGGTACAACCGTCCCCCCGGGCTCAGCCAGTGGTCTCGGACGCGTCGGACCCACGCGTACGGCTGGTCGAGGAAGGGCAGGACCAGGCGACACACCACGAGGTCAATGCCGCGCTGCGGTAGTTCGGGTGGATTGCCCTGATCGAGGTCGTGGCGCAGGTACCGCACGCCCGGCAAAGGTGTGCGGCGGGCCGCCATCAGAGGGCCATCGGCGAAGTCCAGGCCGGTGACGTCGTATCCGAAACGGTGCACTTGCCGGGCGAAGGCACCGTTCCCGCACCCAGCGTCGATAGCGACCCCGCCCCGACGGACGAGACAGTAACGCGTGAAGCACCGTAGTTCGGTGTCCGTGATCAGGTGGTAGCTACGGCCGTCCCCTGCCCAGGCGTTCCAGGTCGTTGCGGACGGGCTGCTCGTGGTGACCGTCATACCGCCGGCCTTTCGGGAAGCGCCGAATCGTGGTCGGCCTCGTGGGGCAGGTTCGTCATAAATTCACGGGCGTGTCGCCTTCGTTGAGCAGCCACGGCGTCCCTGATGCGTTGGAGGTCGCATTCCGCCTTGCTCGGCGTGTCCCACCCCGCCGGAAGGCTCGCCTGAACCTGGTCCCGCAGGTCGTCGAGCCGTCGGTACAGCTCTCGCTGAGTGACGTGGCGGCACCAGAATTCCTCTACCGCAAACACGACCCCGCCGATCCGGTCGCGCAGCGAGGGGGATGGCGGATTGAGGAATCGCTGCACGTTCCGTTCGTAATTGGACAGCGGCTTCCTGGCGCTGAGCCTGTTCAAGGGGTGCGGCAATCTCATGACACCGTCACCCCGCAAGCCTGGCGGCGATACGCAGGACGCCGACGGCGAGCACGGCGAGGTAGGCGTACAGGAGACGAACGACCAACGGGTGTTCCTTGCGCATGGCCTTCAGCGCAGCGAAGCCGGTCCTTCCCTCTGCCTGCGCCCGGAAGCCGAACAGGGACAGAGATAGGTATGTCTGCTCAACGGGACGGTCGGGATGCCCGTACGCGGAGGCCAGTTCGTCAACGGGGCTGTACCGATCGAAGCCCCTCTGCATGGCGATGTACGCCCGGATGCGCTGCAAGGTCCAGAAGGATGCCACTGTTCTCACTTTCTCTCGATGGGGTTTTACCGGGCTCCTGTTATGCCGCCAGGGCGAGAACTCCAGGGCGTTTCAAGCGGTTTGGGGCGTCCGTTCCTGGAAGAACGCGGTGACGGCGGTGTCGCTGTATCCGTAGAACCTGCCGCGGGAGGCGTCGTCCCAGGGCGGCGTATCGCCCCACTCGACCATGTGGCAGGTGTCGCGGTACGGGGACCAACGCACCCGTGCGTCCGGGAATCCGGGGCGCCCTGTGAGGAGCCGGCGGATCGCGAGGGCCTGAAGGAGGAGGCCCACGGAGAGGTAGCCGCCGCGGCGCTGTCCGCCAACGGCCACGGCCAGCAGCGTGGCGCGATTGAGAGACACGGCCACGCTGTTCTCCAAAACGGAGAGGTCTGCCAGCCTGTTTCGGAAGTATTCGTAGTCGGAGGCTTCCCTCGGGGGCAGCAAGCGCACAGTGAGCGGCGTAGGGGGCGTCATACTGGGTCCTTCACGCACTGGGTCTCGACGAGCCGCTCCAGCAGTTCGCTGACGGTCCAGCCCATGCGTCGAAGGTGGCCCACAGCTCTCCTGTGGTCGCCGGGCATTTCCTGCGAGCGCACGGTGCGTGCCTGCTCGATGAGTAACGCTGCTCGTTCGTCCGCCTGATCGGCCTTGGCGGCGACAGCGATGTTCACAAGGCTCATCAGGTGGCCGCGGAGCCGTTCGCCGAGCTCCTCCACGTCTTCTTCGGCCGGTCCAAGGGCATCGAGTGCGTCTGCCACGTCGTCGAGCACGGCTTCGCCGTCGAAGGGATCCCACGCGCGGAACCGCGCCAGGATGTTCTCCAGTTCCTCGGCCTCAAATGGCGGCACCGCCGGTTCTACCGGTCCCACGCACCGGAGTACCGGCTCAGCCCCCATGCGATCGTCGGCTTTCCCGGTGACATCAGCGGTCATGGCGACCATCACGACCTCCCTCGGGGATCGCAAGGGAGCACCATGTCGTCCTGCCATCCGGGCTGACCCCCCACTCCTGTGCCAGGGCGGCGACGATTAACAGACCGCGCCCCGACTCATCAGTGATGCCTGCGGACCGAGGCCGGGGCGGAGTGGGGTTTCCGTCAGTGACCTCAATGCGCAGTTCGCGGGCGGAACGCACGACCCTGAGTCCGACCGGACGGCCCTGGCCGTGCCGGATGGCATTGGTGACCAGTTCGGAGACCACCAGCGCGGCGTTGTCGGCCAGCGCGGTCAAGCCCCAGTGGCGCAAGTGGGCTGCGGTAATCCGTCGCATCTGCCAGAC
Organism: Streptomyces sp. NPDC020096; assembly: GCA_040631425.1. GTDB lineage: Bacteria > Actinomycetota > Actinomycetes > Streptomycetales > Streptomycetaceae > Streptantibioticus_A. The sequence goes on along the minus strand of JBEYJY010000032.1, from coordinate 81,536 downwards.
GCGAGAATCAGCCGGGAGGAAGTCCGTCTCGAAGCCACGCACTGTCGCCTTGACGAGGACCTTCTCAGGGTGCAGTAGCTGGTCGAAGGCGCGCTCCCGGTCCATCCAGTCCTGGCTGCGGTGGGGAGTGATGCTCTGGCGCATTGCTGGCCTCGGCTCGTCGCGTTGGGGGTGGGTACTTGTCTGGCGTACGGCCCCGGCTGGCTGACTCCACGACAGGGGCCAGGGCCGTACGCATGGGGGCACAAGGGTCAGCCCCACGCACTGCCGCGAACCAAGGTTCGCGATCAGCGCGCCCAACTACCGTGCTGCATGTGCGATTTACTGTGCAAGAGCAATCGCTAGGGCGCGGAAATTGGCAAATGCCCAAACACAGGCAAGGGCTTGTTCAAGGAGGTATAGGGGGTGGCACACTCAGGGTCACGACCCGCAACTGCACCAGGCGTAGGGCATGTTGAGCACCGACAGAGCTGGGGAAAGGGTTACACAGTGGCAGCGAAGCGCGGAGCGACGTTCCGCCGCAGGGAGCTGGGCAAGGAGCTGCGGAAGCTCCGGGACAACAAGGGGGAGACACTTCAGGAAGTAGCCAAGGCCCTGGGCTTCTCCCACACGAAGCTCGCGCGGGTGGAGATCGGCGAGAACGACCTGCCGCGTGTCAGCGACCTCCAGGCGCTCATCGACCACCTAGACCCCGGACTCCCAAAGGAGGACCTGGAGACCCTGCTCCAGTTGCACCGAGAGTCACTGAGTAAGGAGCCGTGGACGCCGTACAAGGCGTATATGCCGTCGAAGATGCCGACGTACCGCGGCCTGGAGCAGGACGCGACGGTGATGCGCGTCTGGCAGCCCGCCTTCGTGTACGGCCTGTTTCAGACGGAAGACTACGCACGCGCCCTGTACCAGATCGCCAAGCCGGTCGACGAGACGACGAGCGAATACATCGAGCAGAACGTCCGGCTGCGGCTGGAGCGGAAGGATCTGATCACACGCTCGGAGGACCCGCTAGAGCTGCGCGTCATCATGGACGAGACGGCTGTCCGACGAATGGTGGGCGGCCCCGAGGTGATGCCCGCTCAGTACGAGGAGATCGTCAAGATGGGCGAGCTGGATAACGTGACCATTCAGATCCTGCCTCACGATGTAGTGACCTACCGCGCGGAGAGTAACTTCACGATCCTGGACTTCGCCGAGACTCTTGATCCTGTCGTGCAGGTGGACATGCCCAACACGATCAGTGTCACCGACGAGCGCCAGGAGGTTCAGCGGAATATCCGTCGCTTCGACGCCATGCGCGACAGCGCCTTGCCCCCGGCTCGAACGGCCGGGTTCCTGGAAGCACTAGCACGAGAGTGGATCTAGCCATCAATACCAAAATCATGGCCCCTGACGTGGCCGAAGAGTCCGCCTGGTTCAAGTCCTCGTACAGCAACGACACGGGCGGCAGCTGCGTCGAGATCGCGGACCTGACGAGCCAGGTCGGCATCCGCGACTCCAAGGACAAGACCGGCCCCGCGCTCGTCGTGCCGACAGCCGCCTGGTCCTCGTTCGTCGACCTGGTGTGCTCCGGCGACATCGACTTCGGCGTGGTCGACCAATAGCGTCCCACCGTCCAGCGAAGGGATGAACATGGCCTCTACAAGTTCCACCAAAGTCGCCTTTGAGGCGGCCTGGTTCAAGTCCTCCTCCAGCGGCCAGAACAACGGCAACTGCGTTGAGGTTGCAGACCTGACCTCAGAGAACAACCTGATCGCGATCCGGGACTCGAAGGACAAGGCAGGTCCCGCGCTGCTGGTCACGCCAGCAGCATGGTCCACCTTCATCAGCGATGTTCGCGCTGGCCGTTACCCCTTGGGCTAGCACGGCCACACGCCGGCCCCTGCCTCCCCGTTCGGAGACAGGGGCTTGGTACTCCGCTGGATAACCATCAGCCCAGAGCGTCCGAAGCCCCCGCGTGCAGTACAGCTGAGGAACTACCGGTAGTGGCGGCTGGGCACTATCCACGTCGTGACCAGGCCCTCGTCCTCGTCGTCGTCCAAAGGGTCGTCCGGAGCGGGGCCCTGCTGTACCGCCTGGATCTGCCGCTCAATACCGTGCAGATTCTCCTGCAAGTCCATGGTCACTACGCCGTCGACAGTAACCCGCAGCGGATCACCGAGGAGCTTCGCGCGGCGCTCGCCCAGGACCTCGAGTGCGACGGCCCGGACCGAGCCGAACCAGAAGAAGCGCCGCTCCAGGTCTGCGGCGTCGGTGTCCGGCCCGAGCTGCGCGAGCAGCCAGGACCGTTGGAACTCGTCCACCCCGGTTCCTCCCTCTACACCCGGCACGGCCCGGCCCCGGGTAGCTCCTGGTGCCGGGCCGTACGAACGGTCACGCCGACGAGCCAGCCGAGCGGGAGCGCCGCGCCGACGACTTCTTCCCGCCCGCCCCGTCAGGCTCCTCGACGACCTGGTCGACGCTCACATCGACCTCCTCTTCAACCACGACCTCCGCTGAGTCGAGCCCGGCGGGCCTAGCTCACGGCATCCACATGTTGCTTGAGTGCTGCTGCGATGGCTTCGTGCTGTCCGGCTTCCGGAAGGCGCCATTCAGTCATGTCACCGTCTTCCAAGGTGCGTTCGCTGCTGAACCGGATCAAGTCCGGTGCCGGGATGAAGACATCGCGCAACCAGGGCCGCGAAGACTGCGGCTTCGGATGCAGTCGCGCCTAGCACCATCACTGTGCCGACCCCTTCGAACGGCGTCGTCGCCAACCCCTCAAGCCACAGCTGCTCTTGGATCTCCACTTCGAAGGACACGGCGTCGGACGAACGCGGCCCCATGTTGTGTTGCAGCTTGGTTGATGCCCCTGGGAAGTCTCTTTGAATAGCTTCCGCAAGATCGTTCAATCTCAGGTGCCATGCCTGCGCGTTGTCCACCGGCGGGGAGAAGATGAAGGTGGTCCTGATGTCGTGCTGTCCAGTCATGTCCATCCCGGTCTCTTACGGTACGTACCGCGTGTCGCCGTTCACACCACGCATGAGCATCATGCTCTGCCAGTAAGCGGCGGAGTTCTTGTCGTTCGTGATGACCTCCAATGCGCAGCTCATGGTTTGGTGGGTACTCCAGTGCCGCCTTGTACCGAGTGAGTTCATTATCGTCCCGGACATACATCGAATCCCGGCGCGGGTCGAACTTCACGTTGCCGTTCGCATCCAGTTTGGGCGGGGTGCCTAGTGTCGCGTTGACCGCGTCGAGAGTGCGGAAGGTGTCAGGCTTCTCGCAGTCGGGCTTCCGGACGTATTTCGCCTCGATGGCGTAGCCGTCCAGGGGCCGCAGTCCATCGACCATCAGCCCCTTTCCACTTGCTCCGGTGGCCTCCGGGGGAAGCGGTACCTCACGCTCTGGGTACCCCGCGACCCGTAGCTGGTAAGCGTTGTCGGGATTGGTCTGAACTCCTCCGCCAGCAAATCCTCCCGGGTTCAGTGAGTTCATCCATGCGCGGAACTGCGCCTGGTCGGCCGGGGAAAGCAGCTGCGGGTTCGACAGCGGGTCCGGGGGTATCGGGTCCTGCGGCCGGGATAAGGGGGTCGGGGTCTCGTGGTCCTCGGACGGTGGAGGAGGCGAGGGACAGCGGCAGCGGCGTGAGTGGGGAGGGGCCGGGTAGCAACGGCGGCAGCCCGCCAGGTGTGATCGAGCCTTCTGGCAGTTTGATGCGGCTTTGGGAGGAGTCGATTGCGTGTGCCACATCGCCTAGCCGTCGAATGTACGGATCGTTGAGGACGGCCGCATGGAGCCCGCCGTCGTCGCCGTTTCCTCCGAACATCGGCTCGTCCCAAGGTGCTGGTATGTCAAATACGTCGGCCTTGTCGGCCGCGATCTGGCGCATCGCGGCGTCGATGTGGTCGGCGTAGCTATCGCATGCTTTCGCCAACTGGGAGCAGGCGACTACGAGGTTCGCGACCAGTGTCTCATCTTCCTGGGCTTGTGCTGGAGGCGAGCCGAAGCCGATGGATCGTTTGAAGTACTCGTGGAAGGCAGTTACTGCCTCTCCGGAGTGCGCTTTGTTCGCTGTCCAGGCATAAGTCTGGGAATCCCCGAGCAGGCGTTCCATGATCTTGCCTGCTTTATGCCAAGTAGTGGCGACGTTGCGGGCCTTCTCAGCCGAACCGCGGTATCGGTCTCCGCCGCCCGGTGCGAACTGGTCGTACCAGGCGGTGTTGCCTACGACCTCGGGGAGCTGCTGGCCCAGCCCCAAGAATGCCTGCGTGCAGTCATCGGCAGGGTCTCCCATGCCGTCCGTGAGATCGACCTGCTTGCCAGAGAATTGAGCGGCCCAGCGACTGTCTTCGGCATGAGCTCCCGTGCTGTGCGCATGAGCCCCTTGCCTGAGCCTCCGAAGATGTAGGCGCTGGAGCCGATCTGATCGAGCGTGGTCGCAGCCGCAGCCGCAGCCGCAGCCGCAGCCTTGTAGACCTTGGCGAAGGCGTGGCCCGCGTCATCGTCCCCGGCCATGCCGTGTTGCTCTCCCAGTTCGGAGGCAAGCCCGATGGCCGTATCGCGGGCCCCCTTCTTCACGACGTCGGCAAGCCCGAGAGAAGCCTCGATCATGCCCTTTGGATCAAGGTGCAGTCCGTCCCCATCGGTGTACCCCAACGTTGTCCCCTCCCCGGTGCAGCCTCCGCACGTTTCTACCGCAAGCGATCGGCCTTCGGGGAACCGGGCAAACGCGACTATGTGCGACGGCACGACACGACGGTACGTACTCCAATCGAAGCGGCGGAGTGGGTAGTTGAAGAGCCTCGGTGCGGGCTGCCGAAGCCCCCCAATGTGCGAGTCATCCGGTCAAGCGGTGGCGGTCAGACCGCGGTGGACGATGTCGCCCAGAGACGGTGTGAGGGGCTGCCTGACTCCCTTCTCCCCACCGGGTAAGAGCGCCGAGGCGGGAGCCGTCGCCCTTCTCGGTCTGGCATTCGCCCACGGCAGACGAGGAAGGCGTTCAAGGGACTGGAACCTTCTCCGGGACCATGTCAACGTACAACGTCCCGGAAAACACCAGGTCAGCGAAGGGATGCGGGCTTCGAGGTCGATCGGTAGACCGGTCAGACGCCACGGCGGCCCGCGGCCTGTGTTACTCGGTCTCGCAGCCGAGGCCAGCCCCAAGGAGGCCCACCTGTCGAATCCCGCAATCCGATCCGCCCGCTTCACTGCCCCCGTCCTCTTGGCGCTCGGCGCCATGAACGCGTGGGCTGCCCAGGAAACGGAGGACTACAAGGCCCTTTCCACGGCGTTGTGCCTCTGCGTCTGCGCGGCCGGGCTGTTCGGCGAGGACCTGCTGCAACGTGGCTACCGCCGTGATCGCGCGGTCCTGGCGCACATCGCGGTGCATCCCGGAGCCGCAACTTGCCACGTGGTCCGAGCCGTTGGCCCCTCTGAGCGTGTGGTGGCCCGCAGCCTCGACCGCCTCACCGACGACGTGCTGCTGGTGCTCGTCACCGACGGTGCGACCCCCGCACTCCGGTCCTACCGACTGGCCTCCTGACCGAGGCCGAACCAGAGGGTGAGGGCCAGTCGCTCGTCGTGCAGGGCGGAACATAGCCGACGACCGCCGGTTGGCCAAACCGGCGATCCTGCCGAGTATTGATGCTGTTCGCGTGCGGCTTTGCTCGGCGGTGGAGCCGCGTGCGCAATCTGAACCCTCATTGGCGACGCGGATCGGAGAAATTCATGCAGGGCGGCAGTAATCGACTCCTCACCCCGGCCGAGGTCGCTGACTGGTTGAAAGTGAGCGAGGTCACGGTAAAGAATCGATATCGAAATTGGGGACTGAGGGCGCAGAAGGTCGGTCGGCTACTCCGGTTCCGTGAGCGCGACATTGTGGCATACCTGGACTCTCGATACGACTAAGAAGCGTGTTGTTGATTACTGGAGGGAAGGTTTTTGGCTAGCGTATTTCAAAAATGCAAGAAGGATGAGAAGAGTCAGAATTACCCGTGTGTCAAGAGCCGTTGTGGTCATCCGTGGACTGTTCGATACCGAGAGCCAGGAGGGAGAGGTGGGCGGCAGCGTGAGAAGTCGTTTGAGTCGCGGCGTGAGGCGGCCGATTATGGAATCAAAGTCGAGAATGACAAGCGCGAGCGCGCCTACCTGGACCCGGATCTAGGCAAGGTTCTCGTGCGCGAATACGCCGAGGACTGGCTGGCTCGGCGAGCGGTGAAGGACACAACGAGGGCGCACTATGCGCGATTCATCGATCTTCATCTGGGGCCGCACCTCGGGCACAAGACCCTGGCAAGCGTCACTTCTCGCGACATCGAAACGATGTGCATGGCGCTGGTCGAAGAAGGTCTGTCGCGTAGAACCGTTTATCATGCACTGATGGCCCCGCTTCGGGCCCTCTTCCGGTCTGCTGTCGCGGAAAAGCGTATACCCGAATCGCCTGTGGCCCTTGCTGCCGTCCCCAAAATAAAGACAAAGCGGCTCGACGAGAAATCCCTCCCGGACGGCAAAGCTGTTAGGGTTATCGCTGACAGGATTCGCTGCGACTGGTCGATCTCCATCTGGCTAATGGCGGGATGTGGGTTGCGGATCGGAGAAGTCCTTGCCGTCCGGCAAGCGGATTTCGAGTCCGGAATGCTGCGGCTCCGTCGGCAGTTCGTGAGAGTGAAGCGCGCTGATGGCTACAGAGCCGAATTGGCACCACTTAAGTCTCGCGAGGAGGGCGAGTGGCGTGACGTTCCTGTGCCCCCTTCTGTGTGGTCAGCGGTGGAGCGGCATGTTGCGCAGCATGGTGTTGGCCGTGACGGCTACCTCCTGCATGCTCATCATGGCGGTGAAGTGCTCGACTCAAACTATCGGACCGAGTTCAAGGCCGCCGTGAAGAAAGCCGGGTACGGCGATGAGCCGTGGACTGCGCACACGCTGCGCCATTTCTTTGCGAGTAGCGCCATCGCGGGCGGCGTCTCCCTCCTGGAGGTATCGCGGTGGCTTGGGCACGCCACCATCCAGATCACTGCGGACATCTACGGCCACCTGACGCCAGATGCCGGTGGAAGACTGAGGTCCGTGATGGATCAGGTACTGACAGGCGTTAGCGTGGTCGGTGCTGACACCGAGGACCGTGCTGGTTCGGTGCTGGGTCCAGGGGCGGAGTAAGGGGAGACATGCAGGTCGGAGCGGCGTCTTGAGAATTCTGCACACATCCGACTGGCACCTGGGACGCTCGTTCCACCGGGTGAACCTCCTGACCGCCCAGGAGGCCTTCGTCGACCACCTGGTGGAGACGGTACGTGCCGAGCGGGTTGACGCGGTCCTGGTCGCGGGCGACATATACGACCGTGCGGTGCCGCCGCTGCCCGCCGTCGAGCTCTTCGACTCCGCGCTGCACCGGCTCGGCGAACTCGGTGTGCCCACGGTGATGATCTCCGGCAACCATGACTCCGCGCGCCGTCTCGGCGTCGGCGCACGGCTGATGTCGCGCGCCGGTATCCATCTGCGTACCACGCCGAAGGACTGCGGTACCCCCGTCATGCTGTGTGACGAGCACGGCGACGTGGCGCTGTACGGGCTTCCGTACCTCGAACCCCTCCTGGTCCGCACCGAGTTCGCCACCGACCGGGCCGACCACACGGCCGTGCTCAGCGCCGCCATGGACAGGGTCCGCTCCGACCTCGCCGACCGCCCGGCCGGTACCCGCTCGGTCGTCCTCGCCCATGCCTTCGTCGCGGGCGGAATCGGGTGCAAGAGCGAACGCGACATCACCGCGGGTGGCGTCGCCGCCATCCCGGCCGAGGTGTTCGACGGTGTCGACTATGTGGCGCTCGGTCATCTGCACGGCGCGCAGACGATCACCGAGCGGATCCGCTACTCCGGCTCCCCGCTCGCGTACTCCTTCTCCGAGCACCTGCACCGAAAGGGCATGTGGCTGGTCGACCTCGGACCCGAAGGCGAGATCTCGGCCGAGCGGGTCGACTGCCCGGTGCCGCGCCGACTGGCCAGGATCAGGGGAACGCTGGAGGAGCTGCTGTCCGACCCCGCGCTGGAGGCCGAAGAGGACGCGTGGGTGGAGGCGACGCTTACCGACGCACAGCGTCCGTACGATCCGATGGCCCGTCTCTCCCGGCGCTTCGCGCATGTGCTCGCGCTCGACTTCGAGCCGCAGGGCGCCGCCGTGGACCCTCTGGTCTCGTACGCGAAACGGTTGCGTGACCGTACCGACCAGCAGATCGCCGAGGACTTCGTGGCCCATGTGCGCGGCCATGGCCCGGACGCCGGGGAGCGCACCGTGTTGCACCACGCACTGGACGCGGCGCGGGTGCGCGCAGCCGCGGGGGAGGCGGTCTGATGAGGTTGCACCGGATGACGGTGACCGCCTTCGGGCCCTATCGCCGCACCGAGGAGATCGACTTCGACGAACTCTCCTCCGGCGGGATATTCCTGCTGCACGGTGCGACGGGCGCGGGAAAGACATCGGTGCTCGACGCGGTGTGCTTCGCGCTGTACGGCGAGGTGCCGGGCGTTCGGCCGCGTACCCGGCTGCGCAGCGACCACGCGGATCCGGACGAGCTGACCGAGGTGGTGCTCGAACTCAGCGTCGGCGGGCGGCGGTTGGAGATCACCCGCCGCCCCGAACAGGAGCGCCCCAAGCGGCGCGGCACCGGAACCACGGTGGACAGGCAGTTCAGCGCGCTGCGCGAACTGCTGCCCGGCAGCGGAGAATGGATCGCACTCAGCCGCTCCCACCAGGAGATCGGCGAGGAGATCAAGCAGCTGCTCGGCATGAGCAAGGAGCAGTTCTGCCAGGTGGTGCTGCTGCCGCAGGGCGATTTCGCCCAGTTTCTGCGGGCCGACGCCACCGAGCGCGGCAAGCTGCTCGGCAGGCTCTTCGGCACCGGCCGGTTCGTCGGCGCCGAGAGCTGGCTCTTCGAGCAGCGCAGTGCGGTCGAGGGCCGGGTGCGGGCACAGGACCAGCAGCTGATCGCGCTGGCCCATCAGATGCGGCAGGCGGCGGGCCCGGCCGCCGATGAGCTGCCGCTGCCCGAAACCGCCCCGGGCGAGCCGGAGTTGGCCGAGGAGGTGCTGGCCTGGGCCGCCTTCGCCCGTACCGTGGCCCGGGAGCAGGGTGACATCGCGGATCTCGCTCTGGACGCCGCTGAGTCGGCGCTCAGGGCAGCCGAAGAGCGTCTGGACGCCGCCCGTGAGACCTCGCTCCTGCAGCAGCGGCACGCCGACGCGCAGGCCCGCTCGGCGGAGCTGGAAGCCGGGCGCGAGCAGTACGAAGCGGCCCGCGCCCGGTGGGAGCGCGCCCGCGCCGCCGAGCAGGTCGCCCCCGCACTCGACGCGCGCGAGACCGCCGAGCGTGAGCATCGCGCGGCCGAGGCGACTCGGCAGCGCACCGCCGCCGCGCTCCCTGACGGCCCCACCGACGCCGATCCGGGCCAACTCGCCGATCAGGCAGGACAACTGCGCGTAAGTCTCGGCCGTCTCGACACGGCCCGCCGGGCCGAGGAGCGCGTGAGCCAGCTGATCGCGGCCCGCGACAGACTCGACCGCGAGGCAGCGGACGACGAGGAAGCCGTGCGCGACACCGAGGCCTGGCTCGCCGACTGGGATCAGGTACGGGCCGACCACCAGCGCCGCATCGACACCGCCCACGAGGCCGGGCACCGCGTCGTACAGCTCGCCGGGCAGCTGGACACCGCACGGGCGGGCCTTGACGCCGCGCACCGCCGTGACCAGCTCATCGCCCAGGAGCGGGACGCCGCCCAGCGACTGCTGCACGCCCGCGAGACCGCGGCCACCGCGCGGGAGCGGTGGCTGGAGCTGAAGGACCGACGGCTGCGCGGCATAGCCGCCGAGCTGGCCGGGGAGTTGGCTGACGGCGAGCCATGCCCGGTCTGCGGATCAGCCGACCACCCCGCACCGGCCGAGCCGGGCGCCGGGCATGTCGACCGCGTCACCGAGGAGCGGGCCGAGGCCGACTACGAACGGGCCGACAAGGCCCGGGGAGCGGCCGAGATCGAGCTGCACACCCTGCGGGAGCGGCTCACCACCGCGCGCGAAGCCGCGGGCGACCGTACGGCGGCCGAACTGGCCGATCAGGTAGCGCAGTTGGAGTCCGCGCACGACGACGCACGCCATGCGGCGGCCGATGTGCAACCCGCCCGTGAGGCATGGGAACTGGCCGAGCTCGAACACCAGCGGAGGGTGGACGCCCAGCAGACGGCACGCGCGCGAGCCGCCGATCTGCTCGCCCGCCGGGAATCTCTGGACGCCGAACTTGCCTTGCTGAAGACCCAGTTGACGGAAGTGCTGGACGGTGAGGGGAGCGTCGGCGAACACGCCTCGCGCCTGGAGCGGCTCGCCGCGGCCTACACGGAAGCCGCGGATGCCGCGAAGGCCGCGTCCGGCACCGCACAACACCTGGCTGAGGCCCGGCAGCGTCTCGCGGAGGCCGCCCGCCGCGCCGGATTCGGCACCCCGCTGGAAGCGGCCGAAGCACGCCTCGACGCGGCAGAGCTCCGCACACTGCGGGACCGGATCGAGGAGCACCAGACGCGGCGGGCCACTGTCGCCCAGGTCCTGGCGGACCCCGACGCCCTGGCCGCCGCGAGCCTGCCACCAGCCGACCCGCAACGGCAGCGGGCGGCGTTCGACACCGCGAGCGGCAGACTGCGCGAGGCCTTCGCCGCACAGCAGTCCGCACGGTCCCGGTGCGCCGAACTCGACCGACTGTCGGCCGACGCGGAACGGCAGACGGCCGAACTGGCGCCGCTGCGCGAGGAGTACGCACGGCTCAAGCGGCTCGCGGAACTGGTGTCCGGCAGCTCCGCGGAGAACCAGTACCGCATGCGCCTGGAGTCGTATGTCCTCGCCGCCCGCCTTGAGCAGGTCGCGAACGCCGCGAGCGTCCGGCTGCGGCGCATGTCCTCCGGCCGCTACACCCTGGTGCACACCGACGTCAGGATCTCCGGGCGCGGCCGCTGGGGCCTTGGGCTGCGGGTGGTGGATGCCTGGACCGGCACAGAGCGGGACACCACGACCCTCTCCGGCGGCGAGACCTTCTTCGCCTCCCTCGCCCTCGCCCTCGGTCTCGCCGATGTGGTCACCGACGAGGCGGGAGGTGTCCGGCTCGACACCCTGTTCATCGACGAGGGCTTCGGCAGCCTGGACGAGCAGACCCTCGACGAGGTCCTCGACGTACTCGACGGCCTGCGGGAACGGGACCGCGCCGTGGGCATCGTCAGCCACGTCGCCGATCTGCGTCAGCGCATCCCGGCCCAACTGGAGGTCGTCAAGGGCCGCGACGGCTCCCTGGTACGGCAGCGGACGGCGTCCCCGGCGGGCATCAGAGGGTGAGCGGCCGCCGGGTGAGCGGTGAGGAGTAGACCACGCTCGTGGTCACCGAACCCAGGCCGCTGATCCGGCCGGTGGTCTCCTCCAGATGACGCATGGAACGGGCGGCGACCTTCAGGACGAAGCAGTCGTCGCCCGTGACATGGTGCGCCTCCAGTATCTCCGGTGTGGCGGCGAGCAGATCGTGGAACGGCCGGTAGTTGCCGTGCGGATAGCGCAGCCGCACCAGGGCGAGGATCGGCAGCCCGATCCGCTCATGGTCGATGACCGCCGCATAGCCGGTGATCACGCCCGCCTCCTCCAGCCGCCGTACCCGTTCGGTGACGGCGCTCGCCGACATCGACACGGTACGAGCCAGCTCGGCGTAACTGGCGCGGCCGTCACGCTGCAGGGCTTCCAGGATGCGCCAGTCGGTGGCGTCGAGCGAATACGCGGTCATGACCGGTGAATACCAGGGGAAAACCCGGCGTGGCAAGGCGATTGCCGGGGATCATCGGTTCCTGGGCGGACCGCTGGACCATAGATTTCCCACCATGAACCACACCGTACGATCCAGTTCCGTCCTGCGGGCTCCCGCCGCCCCCGCTGCCGAGGCGGCCGCCTATTTCGCCGCCCGGTTGGCCTTCCACACCGATGTCTCCGATGTGCACGCCGCCCTGGAGACCGCGAGCGCCGACTTCGTCGTGGTCGACTCACGTGCTCGGCGGGCCTGGGACCAGGGGCACATCCCGGGCGCGGTGCACCTTCCCACCGCCGAGATCCCCCGGCTGGCCGCGGAGTTCCTCGACCCGGCGGTGCCCGTCGTCGTGTACTGCTGGGGGCCGGGTTGTGACGGCGCGACCCAGGCGGCGCACGCGCTGGCGAGCGCGGGCTACCGGGTCAAGGAGATGCTGGGCGGCATCGAGTACTGGATCCGGGAAGGCTTCGCCGTGCAGACCGCGGGCGGCCGCGAGCAACTCCCCGCGGACCGCCTGACGGCGCCGGTCGGCGCGGACGACTGCGGTTGCTGAACGGCGGGTCAGGCGTGCGAGTCCGGTGTGGTCAGCTCGAACACCCAAAGGCCCTCACGGTCCTCGACCCGGATGAATCCCACGCGCTCCAACACGCGTTGCGATGGCCGGTTGAACGGTTCGGTCGCCGCCACCACGGTGTGTACCCCTGGCTGTTCGAGCGCCCATCGGGTGAGCAGCCGCAGCGCGTCGGTGGCCCAGCCCGCGCCTCTGCCGGACACTGACAGGTCGTAGCCGACCTCGACCGCGCCGTCCTCGGGCGGGCCATGGAAGCCCATGCCCCCGACGGCCACCGAGTCCTCGGCGCGCAGGATCGCGAAGACACCCCAGTGCGGCCGGTATTGACCGGCCGCACTGGCCTTCGCCGCCATCGTGGCCGCCACCACGGTGCCCTCGCCGGGGGTGCCGTCAACCCACCGCAGGCCGTCGGGCTCGCCGTCGGCTATCCGCGCCGCCTCTTCGGGTGCGAACTCCCGCAACGCGACCCGTCCATCGCGCAGCACCAGCCGCCCGCCGTCGTACGAAGTACTCAGATCCATGAACAACTCTCCTAACCTCACGGGCGCGGTCGGGGGCGCGGCCGGCGTCGCTGGATCCGTGGTGGCGGCCGCGGATGCCGCGTGGCCGCCACCACCGAAGCGGACCGCGCTCAGAGCTGGGAAAGCTCGTCCACCAGGTCGTCCAGGCCCAGCGAACCCTGTGAAAGGGCCGCCATATGCCACGCCTTGGCGTCGAAGTCGGCGCCATGTGCCCGGCGGGCCGCCTCACGGCCCGTCAGCCAGGCGCGTTCGCCCAGCTTGTAGCCGATCGCCTGCCCCGGCATGCCCAGGTAGCGGACGAGCTCGCTGTCCAGGAACCTCGCCGGGCGGCCGCTGTGCAGGCCGAAGAACTCCCGGGCCAGCTCGGGCGTCCAACGCTGGGCGTCGCTTCGAGCCCAGCCGATCCGCTGCGCCGAGTCCGCGGGGATCGGCAACTCCAGGTGCATGCCGATGTCGATGATCACCCGGACCGCGCGCATCAACTGCGCGTCGAGGTAGCCCAGACGGCGGCCCGGATCGGTGAGGAAGCCCAACTCGTCCATCAGGCGCTCCGCGTACAGCGCCCAGCCCTCGACGTTGGCGCTCACCATGCCCACCGAGGCCTGGTAGCGGGAGAGTTGCGGCGCGACGTGCACCCACTGGGCCAGTTGCAGATGGTGGCCGGGTACGCCCTCGTGGTACCAGGTGCTGACCAGGTCGTATACCGGGAAGCGCTCCCGTCCGAGTGTCGGCAGCCAGGTCTGGCCCGGTCGGGAGAAGTCCAGGGCGGGGCTGGTGTAGTACGGCGCCGCGGCGCTGCCCGCGGGGGCGATCATCGCCTCGACCTTGCGGACCGGCTCGGCGAGCTCGAAGTGCGTGCCGTCGAGTGCGCCGATCGCCTCGTCCATCAGCTCCTGGAGCCATGCGCGCACCGCTTCGACGCCTTCGACGGCCTCGCCCGATGTCTCCAGATGAGCCAGTGCCTCCCGCGGAGTGGCGCCGGGCAGCACCTTGTCCGCCTCGGCGCACATCTCGTCGTGGATGCGGTGGAACTCCTCCCAGCCCCAGGCGTACGCCTCGTCCAGATCAAGGTCGGAGCCGGTCCATTCGCGCACCCACAGTGCGTACCGTTCGCGGCCCACCGGGTCCGAGGTGCCCCGCACCGCGGGGGCGTATGTGTCCCGCAGCCAGTCCCGCAGCTCCGCGACGGCGGCGGTGGCCTTGACGGCGGACTCGTCGAGTTCGGCGCGCAGCGCCTGGGGCCCGGCGGAGACGAACTCGGCGAACCAGCTGCGCTCGCCACCGGTCCACTCGGTCAACTGCCCGATGACGGTTTCCACTTGGCGGGGCCCGGCGGGCAGGTCCTGGTCCAGGCCCGCCGCCAGTGAGGCGCGGTATCCGGTGAGCGCTTCGGGCACGTTCCGCAGTCGCCCGGCGACCGCGGCCCAGTCCGCGTCGGTCTCGGTCGGCATGAGCGTGAACGCCTCGCGCACCGAGTGAACGGGTGAGCTGAGATTGCTGATCCACCGCAGCCGTTCACCCGCGTCGTGTACGGCGAGCCCGGCAGTGAGCCGTTCGCGCAGCAGCCGTGCGCAGCGGCGCTCGGCCTCGTCCCGGACGGCGGGGGAGTCGGGGCCGGCCGCCTCGGCTGCGTCCAGTTCGGCGAGGGTGCGCCGGGACAGGTCGGCGAGGGCCTCGAAGCCCTCCGGGGAGAAGTCGGGCAGACGGTCGTCGCCCGGGTTCAGGCCGAGGTAGAGGCCGGTCAGCGGGTCGAGTTCGGCCAGTGCGTCAACGTAGGCATCGGCGATCGCCCGCGGGAGCCGCTGGTCTGGCCGGCTCTTGGAAGCGTCAGGTGTATCGGACATGCGGCCATCCTGGTACGGGAGCCGGTCCCGCGTCGATCACTTTGCGCTGGTGCTCTCCGCGATGGTTGCCCGGACCACCGCGCCCGCCGACCCACCGGCCGGGGTGTGCTGGCCCGGGCGGTGGGACGGCATGGTGCGGCGGATGGCCTTGCGGGGGCGGCGCCTCAGAGTTCGCGCGCCCTCTGCCGCCACTGGGGCTGCCGGTGCGTGTGGCGCGTGCTCCCCGCCGCCCGGGACAAGGTGGCGGTGATGACCAAGGTGGCGTCCTCGACCAGGTAGTCCAACGGCAGGCCGAGACTGCGCATGGCCGCCACCATCGGCGTGTTGGCGGACTTGGTGACCGCGTAGACCGCGCCGCAGCCCGCTTCCTCGGCGAGTGCGACCAACCGACGCAGGAGTTCCGCGCCGATCCCGCGTCGCTGCCACTCGTCCTCCACCAGCAGCGCGATCTCGGTCTCATCGCCGTCCCAGAGCAGATGCCCGAGGGCGACCAGCCTGCCAGAAGCCGTCTCGACGGCGAGGGTACGGCCATGGCGCGGGCTCAGCAGATGGCCGAGGTAGCGGGTGGCATCGCCTATCGGACCGTGGTAGCGGCGGCTCAACGTCGTCGGGGAGCAGCGGTCGTGCATCGCCCGGGCCGCCGGGAGGTCGGCGGGATCCGCGCGGCGCACGGTGATCTCGTTGCCCTCAGGCAGGGTCAGCACATCGCGGCGGTGCGGCACCCGGGTGCCCAACTGGGCGTCCAACTCGACCAGTGCCCGCACCCGGGCGAACTCCGTGGGGGTGAACGGCAGATACGGACGTTCGATGACGATCGTGCCGCCGTTGGGGTCGCGCAGCCGCAGGCTGAACTCCTCCAACACGCCGTCCACGGGCGGCAGTTCGGTGCCCCCGGCGGGCAGTGACCGTATCCGGCAGCGGCCGAGCAGCTGGCGTAGCGCGAGCGGGAGTTCGGCGGTGTCCAGGGCGGTGCGGGTCGCCAGGGTCAGGACCCGGGTCGGGGTGTCCACCAGGTCGTGGGCGTCCGCCCGCTCCAGCCAGGTGTCACGGCCGCCCGCGCTGGTCACCGTCCGGGTCAGTTCCTGCGACTGCAGGGTGATGGGGGCGCGCACCAGGAACTCGTCCACGGTGCCGTCGGAGAGCGGATGGGTCTGCAGGGTGAGGATGTCCACGCCTTCGGCGGCGAACGCACCGCACAGCAAAGCGAGGCTGCCCGGTGTGTCGCGCACGGTGGTGCGGAGTCGCCACAGCACGGACTCACTGGCCACCGGGGTCACGGCGGCGGACCGACCGTGGGCTGCCCGCTGCCCGGCGGCAGCCCCGCCGGTATCCGCTCCCGGGGGTGAGTGACCGTGGCGGCGTGACCACCATGTGTGGAATCCGGTGACCGCCAGCAGCAGCGCGGCGGAGCCGGTGAGCAGTATGGGCCCGCCGGGACCGTGGGCCATCAGGTTAGCGGCGAGGTCGGCCGCGGCGACGGCGACGAAGACCGCCGCGAGCTCGACCGCCTCCCGTCGCCAGTGGTGGCGGCCCCGGCGGGTGCCCGCCGGGTGTACGGCTTGCGAGTGTGAGGATTGATGCATGGGGCCCACCCTGTCGAACGCGTGTTGCGTGATCACGAACGCTTCGTGACGGATGGGTAAAGGAGGCCCGGTGTGGGTTAGTTGCCCTCTTTACTACCATCCATCTGGTTTCTTGCAGTGGTCGTGGTGAGGCCGGTGCCGGATGCCGTGGCTCGGGACGTGGCGGAACGCGTCAAACGGCGCAGTGTGACGCCGCACCACCGTGCGTAGACACGTTGCAGTACCCGTCCCAGCGGTCCCGCGGCGCGCATGTACCAGCTGGCCGCTCGGCTGAACGCGGTGATGCCCAACCAGACCGCCCCATCACCGTCCTGCTCGACGATGAACGACTCCTCACCGCACTCGGGGTGGCCCGGCAGCGTCCCGTAGGCGAAGCCGATCCGGTGCGGTTCGCGCACCGTCCACACCACCTCGCAGGGCGCCTGTATTCGCCATCGCCCGGGGCCGAGCCCCACCATGACCCGGACGCCCGGCGCCGCCTCGGCGGCGGGGGAGTCCATCCGCACACCCATCGCGCGGTGCATGCGCCAGCTGAGCACCGCCTCACCGGCGGCGGCCAAGGCCGACGGTCCGTCACCGATCCGGGTGCGGACACGGAAGAAGTGGTATCCGGGCGGCGGGAGTTCACCGATCCGCCGTGTCGCCCCCACCTCGTCGTACGTGAATGTGCCCACCGTCCCACCCCCTTTGCCTTCGTGGTTCCCACAGTAGACCGGGGCACTGACAATCGGGCGGCGCGTGGGCGGTGGGCAGGGGGGTGGGTCAGCGGCTCCCGTCCAGGATCACCCGGGTGACCAGCCGAGGGTCGTCGTTCATCGGCACATGGCCACATCCCGGCAGCCGGATCAGCCGGGCGTGTGGGACCACTCGCTTGGCCCGGATGCCCTGCCGTCGCACCAGGACGTGGTCGCGGGTGCCCCAGCCGATGGTCACCGGGATCTTCCCGGGGATGCCGCCGTCGAACAGGGCCCCTTTGCGGCCCGCCGACAAGGTGGCCTCGAAGCCGGGCGCCTCGCGCAGCGCCCTGGTCTCCGCGGCGACCGCCTCCGGCGACCGCCGGCCGGGGCGGTTGTAGATGCTGCCGGTCAGGGCCGCCCGCCCGGCGGCGGTCCTGGACAGCCGTTCGACCGTGGCGGGCGGCAGCAGCAGCGCGCCGCGCCGCATGGTGCTGAGCACCGTGAACGCGTAGATCCGTTCGGGCTCGGTCCAGAATCCGGCGGGGGACAGGGCGGTCACGCTCCGTACCTGACCGGCTCGGGCGAGATGGAGGGCGATCAGTCCGCCGAGTGAGTTGCCGACGACATGCGGCCGCTCGATGCCGAGCGACGTGAACATGGCGGCGAACACCTCCACGGCGGAGTCCAGCGAGTACGGAATGGATGTCGGCTGGGCGGGCGACTCGCCGAATCCGGGCAGGTCGATGGCGATGACCTCGCGCTGGGCGGCCAGTGCGCCGGCCACCGGGTCCCAGGCTTGTCGGTGGTGCCCGATGCCGTGCAGCAGGACGAGCGGTTCACCCGAGCCGTGCCGCTCGTACGCCGCTGTGACCGTGGGCCGCCCGCCCGGGGCGACATGGACGAAGGAGGTCGTAGCCGTGGTGGTGGTCATGCGCCGCTCCGGTCCCTACTCAGTGGTAACCCCTGGGTAACACTGTCCGACCGGCAGACGGTTACGACAAGGGTTTTGCCGGTCACAAAAGCGATGGGCCGTTGACGTCAACGAGCCCTCCGAACCTCGATGTTGACGTCCGCACGACCGCATCCGTGTCATCCACATCAGCGGGTACGCCGGCCCCGAGCCCGACGAGCTTGCCCCCGAGGTCCCGCCGACGACTCCCAGACCCAGTACCGCGTACCGCATGGGGACTCTCCCTCCGGCGGCCGCTCCCATGGCGGCATGCAGGGCCATTGTGAGCCGTGCGGAGCCGTTCCGCCCGGACGACCGCGCGGCCGGACCGCTGGGATGGCGGTACGGCCGACAGGGCCACGGCGGCGGACAGCCGTTCGGCGCGAGGCGTACGGGGTTGCGTGGTGTCCCGGGATGGTCGTCACCGATCTGGCGCACACCGTTCCCGACGCCCTGTCACAGGCCGCCCGCCACCCGCAGGACGGCTCCGGTGGTGTACGAGGCATCCGATGACAGCAGCCACTCGACGGCCGCGGCGATCTCCTCCGGCTCGCCGGGGCGCCCCATCGGCACCCGGCCCCGAACGCGCCACGGCCGCTCAGGATCACCCATCGCCGCGTGGATATCGGTCACTGTCATGCCGGGCTGTACGGAGTTGACCCGCACTCCGTCCGGGGCCAGTTCCTTGGCGAGACCCAGGGTCAGCGCGTCGACCGCCGCCTTGCTCGCCGCGTAGTGCACGTACTCGCCCGGGCTGCCGAGCGTCGCGCCGCCGGACGAGATGTTGACGATGGCCCCGCCACCACCGCCGTAGCGGGTGGACATCTCCAGCGCCGCGCGGCGGGCGCACATCATCGCGCCCATCACGTTCACGTCCACGACCCGGCGCATCACCTCGACCGGCGTTTCGGTGAACCGGCCCAACGGGCCGGTGATCCCGGCGTTGTTGACCAGACCGGTGATCGGCCCGAGGCGGTCCTTGACCGTGTCGAAGAACGCCTCGACCCGCGCCTCGACACTGGTGTCGACCTGGGCCACGACACACTCGCCGCCCGCTTCGCGGACCCGCTCGGCCACGTCCTCCGCGGCGTCGACCGCGCGCTCGTATCCGATGCCGATGCGGTGACCCTGCTTGGCCAGGCGCAGGACGACGGCCGCCCCGATGCCGCGGCTGCCGCCGGTGACCACCGTGACAGGACTCATCTGCTTCGCTCCCACTGTCGCGCCTCCGTACGGCGATCGCGTGCCGCACGGTGATCGAAAACGCTAGCGCACCGGTGAGCCCGGCAAGATATCCGGAATTCTCCTGATAAGAGAGGCGCGGTGGGCTTGTGCGAACTTGGCGTGAACGCTGCGCGTAGTGCCATGCGTACGGAGGGTAGGGAAGCGAGGATTGGTCTTGACCAAGGGGTGAGCCCGTCCTATGGTCGCGGTGAGAGTACTGAAACAACCCTTAATAAATAAGGGTGAGAAACCCCAGGGTGGTCAACATCCGGGGCGCTTACGGCCCGTAGGGCACATGCCGACACACGCCGGACGCGGAGGACAGGGTGGGGACCACGCAGCTTGAGGCGCCGCAGGAGCCGAAGTACTGGCATTTGAAGACCGTTCTGGGAGACGCGCTCGACTCGGAGTTCACGGTCGGCGAGGTACTGCCCAACGAGCGGGAGCTGGCGGCGCGCTTCGGCGTCGCCCGCGCCACGCTCCGCCAGGCTCTGGAACAGCTGGAGTTGGAAGGGCGGCTGCAGCGGCGCCGTGGGGTGGGCACCACCGTCGCCCCACCGCGCATCGGTGTCTCCGTCGGCCCCGCACAGGGGAGTTGGCCCGGCGAGGGCAATGACGCGTGGCGTGCCGTCGGCTGCGCGGAGGCGCCCGCGCCCGCGTCGGTGGCCCGACTGCTCGGGGAGCCGGCGCAGGGCGACCGTCCGGTCCACACCATCCGACGGGTGCGGATGACGCACGCCCAGCCGGTCGCCACCGAGTTGTTGTACGTGCCCACGGCCTCCGTGCCAGGGCTGCCGGAGCTCCTCACGCCGGGGGCGCACGCGCACGCTGTGCTGCGCGAGTTGCACCGGCTGGAGCTGGAGGGCGAGGACCGCGCCGTCGAACTCGGCTCGGCCCGTGCGGAGGACGCCAAGCAGCTGGAGCGGCTGCCCGGCGCCCCGGTACTGCTCGTCACCACCCGCTACTTCGCCGCCGGGCGGGTCGCGGCGGCCGCCGTCGCGACGTACCGGGCCGACACCTGCCGACTGACCTTCGGTGACACCGGCACCATGCAGATCACCCACCACGGAGCTGACGGCAACCGAGAGCGCCGCCACGCTTCCTGAAGGACCGTCGGGTTCCGTTACGGGCGGGCCGGGGCGGCTTGCTCCACCGCGAAGAGCTGTTCCTCGACATGGTCGAGCGCGAGCCGCAACGCGCCGACGGCCACCGCCTCCTCGCCCAGTGCGGACAGCGCGACCTTCGGCGGGCGCAGGCAGTAGCGGGCCAACTCGTCGCGCAGCGGCTCCAGTACGCCGTCGAGTCCGGCCGCCCAACCCCCCAGGACCACGAGTTCCGGGTCCAGCGCGAGCACCAGCGCCGCCACATCGTGCACCAGCCGCCGCAGGAAGCGGTCCACTGCCTCGCGGGCCCGCGGGTCGCCGTCCCGGGCGAGCCCGAAGACCCGGGTCACCGCGGGTTCGTCCAACGGGTCCAGTGGCGTGCCCGTCGTGGACAGCAACCGCTCCGGGGTCGCCTCCCGGCCCAGCAGGTGCAGCGCGCCGATCTCTCCCGCCGCGCCGCCGAAGCCGCGGTGCAACCGCCCGCCGATCAGCGAACCGGCACCCGGGCTCAACCCGGCCATGACGAAGACGACGTCATCGCTGCCCTGCGCCGCGCCCGTCCAGTGCTCCGCGACCGCGGCGGCGTTGGCGTCGTTCTCCACCAGCACCGGACAGCGGAACGAGCGCCGCAACCGGTCACCGAGCGGCAGCCCGGTCCACCCGGGCATGGCGGTACCCAACCGGACGGTGCCATCCGATTCCACGATTCCCGGACTGCCGACGCCCACCGCCCACAGGGTGCTGCGCGCCACCCCGGAACCGCGCAGCAGGTCGGCGACCGCGCCGCGCACCCGCTCCAGCCGGTCATCGGCGGGGATCAGTTCATCAAGGTCGTGCCCGAGCGAGTCCAGCACCCGGCCGCTGAGGTCGGCGAGCACCACCCGCACCTGGTGCACGCCGATCTCGATGCCCAGCAGATGGCCCGCTTCGGCATGGAACCGGAACCGGCGTGCGGGGCGTCCCTGCTTGCGGACGTCACCGGGGTCGGCGGGCGCCTCCACCACGAGGCCGGACTCCATCAGCCCTTCGATGACGCCCTCGACGGTCGGTCTGGACAGGCCGGTGGCGCGGACCAGTTCGGTCAGGGTGCGGGATCGTTCACCACGCAGCGTGTGGAGCACCACCGCTGAATTGATTCTGCGCAGCAGGGAGGGGTCCCCGCCGGTGAGCCGCCCCAACGTCCGCCTCCCTGACTGTGCGCATGGCCCCACCGCAGGCGCGCGCGTGCGCGTTGGTCCCATCAGGGCTGACCCATGGGGATCTGCCGGACGGGGCCTGGGGGTAGTGCGCGTGTGGCGGGATCGTACCCGGCTCGACGCAATGCGGCGAATGGGGCCAACTTGGTCCGGACCAGTACTGATCTACTCACCGGTCGACGTGAGCCCGCCGGGCGTCCGCCCGGCCTCAGCCTTCGCCCGCGGCGGCCCGTAGCCGGGCGAACTCCTCGGCTATGGTGCGCGGACTCCAGTGGGCGTTGAGGCCGCTCGGATTGGGCAGCGCCCATATCCGGGTGGAGCCGATGACGCGTTCCTGCGGGCCGATCTTGGCCGTGCGCTCACCGAAGGCCGTGCGGTAAGCGGTGATGCCCGCCACGGCCAACCACCGCGGCTGGTAACGGTGCACCGTGGCGACGAGTGCCTGGCCGCCCTCGCGCAGTTCCTCGTCGCTCAGCTCATCGGCCCGAGCGGTCGCGCGTGGTGCGACGTTGGTGATGCCGAGGCCGTAGCCGAGCAGCTCTTGCTGCTCGGCGGGCGCGAGTTGGCGCGGGGTGAAACCGGAGGCGTGCAGCGCGGGCCAGAAGCGGTTGCCGGGGCGGGCGAAGTGGTGGCCGGTGTGGGCCGTCAGCAACCCTGGGTTGATCCCGCAGAAGAGCACACGCAGGCCGTCCGCGACCACATCCGGCACGGTGCGGTCGCGGGCGGCTGCCAGCTCCTCGGGCGTCAGAGGATCGCCCCGGGCGTGTACGAGGCGGCCTGCGGGTAGCGCTCGGCGACCTCCTCGACGCGCCGCACTACCGCGGCGACCTGGTCGGCGGCGGCGCCGGTGAACGACAGCCGGTCGGCCATCAACGCCTCAAGTCCGGCCCGGTCCAGCGGAATCCGCTCATCCTCGGCCAGCCGGTCCAGCAGTTCGTTGCGCTCGGCGCCCTTCTCGCGCATCGCGAGAGCGGACGCCACCGCGTGCTCCTTGATCGCCTCGTGGGCGACCTCGCGGCCCACCCCGGCGCGGACCGCGGCCATCAGCACCTTGGTCGTGGCCAGGAACGGCAGGTAGCGGTCCAACTCGCGGGCGATGACCGCGGGGAAGGCGCCGAACTCGTCCAGCACCGTCAAGAACGTCTCCAGCAGCCCGTCGAAGGCGAAGAACGCGTCCGGCAGCGCGACCCGGCGCACCACGGAGCACGACACATCGCCCTCGTTCCACTGGTCGCCCGCCAGCTCTCCGGCCATCGACGCATAGCCGCGCAGGATCACCGCGAGGCCGTTGACGCGCTCGCAGGAGCGGGTGTTCATCTTGTGCGGCATCGCGGAGGAGCCGACCTGGCCCGGCTTGAAGCCCTCGGTCACCAGCTCGTGTCCGGCCATCAGCCGGATGGTCTTGGCGAGCGAGGACGGAGCCGCGGCCAGCTGCACCAGCGCGGAGACGACCTCGTAGTCCAGCGAGCGCGGGTAGACCTGGCCCACCGAGGTGAAGGCTCGCGAGAAGCCCAGATGCGCGGCGATCCGGGACTCCAGCTCGGTGAGCTTGGCGGTGTCGCCGCCCAGCAGATCAAGCATGTCCTGAGCGGTCCCGACCGGACCCTTGATGCCACGCAGCGGATAGCGGCGGAGCAGCTCCTCGACCCGTTCGAAGGCGACCAGCAACTCATCGGCGGCGGTCGCGAAACGCTTGCCGAGCGTGGTGGTCTGCGCCGCGACATTGTGCGAACGGCCCGCCATCACCAACTCGGCGTGCTCAGCGGCCAACCTGCCGAGCCGGGCGATCACGGCGACGGTGCGGTCACGCACCAGCTCCAGCGAGAGCCGGATCTGCAACTGCTCGACGTTCTCCGTCAGATCGCGCGAGGTCATGCCCTTGTGCACATGCTCATGGCCCGCGAGGGCGTTGAACTCCTCGATGCGTGCCT
This sequence comes from Streptomyces sp. NPDC020096, assembly GCA_040631425.1. Classification (GTDB taxonomy): domain Bacteria; phylum Actinomycetota; class Actinomycetes; order Streptomycetales; family Streptomycetaceae; genus Streptantibioticus_A. Next base: position 58,149 of record JBEYJY010000032.1, on the reverse strand, counting down.
TCACATCGTGCCGGGTGACCTTCTCCCGCTCGGCGATGGAGTCGAGATCGACCTGCTCCAGTACCCGCTCGTAGTCCGCCAGTGCCTGCTCCGGCACATCGATCCCGAGGTCTCGCTGAGCCCGGAGCACGGCGAGCCACAGTCGGCGCTCAAGGATCACCTTCTGCTGGGGGGACCACAAGGTGGCGAGCTCGGCCGAGGCATAGCGGTTGGCCAGGACGTTCGGGATGCGCGGCTTAACGGTCACGTGACCAGAGTCTACTGGCGGTTCACGCAGGTGAGCGTCGTGGTCCGGTTTGTATGTTGCTACTAGCGCGCTCTCGGTGCGCTCAGCCCTCGTACGGCAGCAGCTCGGGGCGCTTGGCCGGTCGGCCGTCGCCCGAGGAGCGGTGGGTGAGCCGCCTGCCGATCCACGGGATCAGGTGCTCGCGGGCGAACCGCACGTCCGCCGCGCGTCGTGCCCTCCACCCTGGCGGCAGATACGGAGGCAGCGGGGCGTCCCAGTCGAACCGCGCCTCATGACCGAGTGCCTGCCACACCGCTTCGGCCACCCGCCGGTGGCCCTCGGCGTTCAGATGCAGCCGGTCATCCGCCCACATCCGGGGATCGCCCAGCGCCTCGGACGAGAACAGGTCCACCACCAACGCGCCATGCCGTACCGCCAGCTCGTCGATGAAGTCGAACAGCTGCACCATGCGCGGCCTCATCCGCTCCATCACGGGACCCCGCCGCGCCGGGCTGCGCATCAGCACCAGCTGCCGACAGGTCGGGGCCAGCCGGACCACCGCCTCCTCAAGCCGCGCACAGACCTCTTCGACGTCGCACTTGGGCCGCAGCACATCGTTGAGCCCGCCGACCAGCGTCACCAGCTCCGCGCCCATCGCGGCCGCGGGCTCGGTCTGCTCCTCGACGATCTGCCCGATGAGCTTCCCCCGCACCGCGAGATTCGCATAGCGGAAGCCGGGCGAGAGGGCGGCGAGCCGAGCCGCCAGCAGGTCCGCCCAGCCGCGGTACGTACCGTTCGGAAGGTCGTCGGACATGCCCTCGGTGAAGGAATCACCCACGGCCGCGAAACTGGTGAACCGGACATCGATCTCCATGGCGCGGGCGATCCTATCCGGTCGCCGTTCCGGGCTACCGAGGCGTCACCAGACGCCGGGTATGAGCCTGCGGGTCCGGGCGGCGTACGACCTGTACTCCTCACCCAGCGCGTCGAGCAGCATCCGCTCCTCCACCCGTATGCGATAGCCCAGAGCGATCAGACAGCAGGCGGTGAATACCAGCCAGGACGCCGCATTGCCCATCAGCAGTGCGAGGTCCAGGGCCGCCAGCAGCATGCCGCTGTACGCGGGGTGCCGTACCCAGCGGTAGGGACCCGTGCTCACGACACGGTGGCCGTGCTGGATATGCACCGTGCCGCGGAAGAACCGGCCGAGGGCGATGATCGCCCACAACCGGACCGCTATCCCGGCCCAGGCCACCACGAGAATCGCTATCCGCACCGCCACGGAGTGTGTGGAGTACGACAGGGCGGGCACCGCGTCCCGAACCGGCCCGGCCAGCAGGATGCCGCCGATGATCAGCACCGGAAGGATCAGGAGGCTGAGCCACTCCGTCCGCTCGGTGCGTTCGCTCCGTTGCCGTTGCCGTATCTGCAGCACGGCTTCAGCCGCCACCCACACCCAGATGGTGATGGTGAGCGCGACGTTCACAGCGTGATGCATGACGGCACCTCCGACCGTTCCCGGACCCCGTAGTCCGCGACGGGATCTTTGACTTCACGATCGCACCCGGGCCGGGTGGAGCGGCTCCACCCACGGGTGGACCCTCGGGTGGAGATCCGCCGGAACGGTTCGCCCGGCGACTACGCGTCCTGCGTGGTCTGAAGATCGTGTGGCGCCTGCCCGACCAGCTCCCGCAGCACGTCTTCCATGGTCACCAAGCCCACCGTGCGCCCCTCGTCATCCACCACCGCCGCCAGATGCGCCCGGCGGCTCCGCATCGCGGTCAGCGCGTCGTCCAACGGCGTGCTGGCCCGCACCCGGGTGATCGGCCGCAACGCGGACACCGGAAACGCGGCATCGCGGCGCTCGGCGGCCAGCGCGTCCTTGACGTGCAGATAGCCGAGCACCCGTCCCGAGGAGTCCGACACCGGGAAACGGGAGAAGCCGGTCGAGGCGGCGAGCCGCTCCAGGCCTTCCGGGGTGATCCCCAGCCGTGCGGACACCACACGTTCGGCGGGCAGCACGACCTCGCCGACCGGATGGCGGCCCAGCTCCAACGCGTCCTGCAGCCGCTCGGCCGCGCGCTGGTCCAGCACGCCGGCCTGACCGGCGTCGGTGACCATTCGCGCCAGTTCGGCATCGGAGAACGCCGCCGCCACCTCGTTCCTGGGCTCGACCCGCAGCAGCCGCAGACCCGCGTTGGCGAGGGCGTTGACGGCGAGGATCACCGGGCGAAGTGTCCGGGTGAGGGTGACCAGCGGGGGCCCCAGGGCGAGTGCCGCGCGGGGCGGGTCCGCGAGCGCGATGTTCTTCGGCACCATCTCACCGAAGAGCATGTGCAGATACGTCGCGGCAGCCAGTGCGATCACGAACGCGGTGGGGCGCACCAGGCTGGTCGACACGCTCGCCGCGTGGAAGACGGGCTCCAGCAGGTGGGCGAAGGCCGGTTCGGCGACCGCGCCCAGCACCAGAGTGCACACCGTGATGCCGAGTTGAGCCGTCGCCATCAGCGCCGAGACGTGTTCCAGACCCCACAGCACACTGCGGGCGCGGCGATTGCCGCGCTCGGCGAGCGGGTCGATCTGGCTGCGCCGTACCGAGACCAGCGCGAACTCGGCCCCGACGAAGAACGCGTTGGCCACCAGGGTCAGCACACCGACGCACAGTTGCAGCGCGATCATCGCGCGGCCTCCCCGCTCTCGTCGGTGTCGGCCGCGGGCGCTGTCAGGCGCAGCCGGGCGGCGCGGTGTCCGGCCGCCTCGGTGACCTCAAGGCGCCATCCCGCCACCTCGACGGTGTCGCCCGCTCGGGGGATCCTGCCGAGCTGCTGAGCGACCACACCCGCCAGGGTCTCGTACGGGCCCGGCGGTACATGGAGTCCGATCTGCTCCAACTGGTCGGTGCGGGTGGCGCCGTCGGCGTCGTACACCGGCTGCCCGGAGGCGTTCTCGCCGACCAGGGCCAGATCGGGGGTCTCATGCGGATCGTGCTCGTCGCGGACCTCACCCACCACCTCCTCGACGATGTCCTCCAGGGTGACGACGCCCGCGGTGCCGCCGTACTCGTCGATGACCACGGCCATGCTGCGGTCGCCGGAGAGCCGGTCGAGGAGCTGGTCCACCGGCAGCGACTCGGGGACCAGCAACGGCTCCTTCATCAGGGCGGTCACCGGATGCCGGTCGCGCTGTTCGGCCGGGACCGCCAGCGCGTCCTTGATGTGGACGACGCCCACCACGGAGTCGAGGCTGTCGCGGTAGACCGGGAAGCGGGACAGACCGGTGGAGCGGGTGGCCTCGGCGACGTCGTGCGCGGTGGCGTGGATGTCGAGCGCGGTCACCTGCACCCGGGGCGTCATGACGTTCTCCGCGGTCAGGTCCGGCAGGCCCAGTGTGCGGACGAACAGTTCGGCGGTGTCCGCCTCCAGGGCGCCCCGCTTGGCGGAGTGCTTGGCGAGCGCCTCCAACTCCTGGCGGCTGCGGGTGGAGACGAGTTCCTCCGCTGGTTCGATACCGAGGCGCCGCAGTATGCGGTTGGCCGTGCTGTTCAGATGCCCGATCAGCGGCCGGAACGTGGCGCTGAAGGCGCGCTGCGGTGTGGCGACGGCCCTGGCCACCGCGAGCGGACGGGAGATCGCCCAGTTCTTGGGGATCAGCTCGCCGACTACCATCAGGACGACGGTGGACAGCGCCGTGCCCAGGACGAGCGCCGCGGAGGTGGCCGCGGAGCCGAGGCCCACGGCCCTCAGCGGCCCGGCCAGCAGCTTGGCGACGGACGGCTCCGCGATCATGCCGATGACCAGTCCGGTGACCGTGATGCCGAGCTGCGCCCCGGACAGCTGGAACGTGAGCTCATGGGCGGCCTTGCGCGCACTGTCGGCGCCGCGCTCGCCCCTTGCGGCGGCCCGGTCCAACTCGGCGCGGTCGACCGTTGTCAGCGAGAACTCGGCAGCTACGAAGACGCCGCAGGCCAGTACGAGCGCCAGGGCGATGAGCAGCAGGAGCACTTCGGTCATCGCGACACCTCCGTTCCATGATCGGCCCGCGACGGACGGAGCGCGCGGCGTTTACGCAGCCGGTGAGGGTTAACGCGGCGACTGGAAGGCTCGCCCATGTGGGGCGCTCACACCTCTCGGTCAGGTCGCTTCGGCGACGGGCGGGCCTCCATGGTAAAGGGGAAGCAAAGTGGGGTTGCTGTGTGAGCGGCGCCGTCCATCGGCTCCACCGGGGCTCGGGTGCGTATCCCGCGGCCCGCCAGGCGTGGTGGGCGCGTTCGTTGCCGTCGAGCAGCGTCCCCGCGCCGTCCGCCGAGCGCGGTGGAGCGCCGTTCCGCGGCTTCGAGCAGTGCGCTGGCGATGGCTTGGCGCCGGGCGTCCGGATGGAACGGCGAGCCGGTACAGATGGCACCGCCAGCCGTCGCATCTTTGCAGCTCACGGACATCACAGGGTGCTGCCCGTGCTTACAGTGGCTTGACCCAGCGCCGCCAGTGGTCCTCGCGGTGGTAGCCAGCCGCATCCCACGTGTGGTGTGCCCGTTCGTTGGCTTCCAGGACCATGGCGTCGACCCGTCGCCCGCCCAGCGCGATGAATCGTTGTTCTGCTGCTTCCAGCAGGGCGGTGGCGATTCCCTGCCGGCGGCAGTCCGGGCGTACGGCCAGTCGGTAGGCGGAGCACCGCCATCCGTCGAAGCCGGCTATCACGGTCCCCGCGAGGAGGCCGTCGCGCTCTGCCAGGAGCAGGGCTTCGGGGTCTCTTGTGACCAGTCGGGCCACTCCGTCGTAGTCGTCGCTGATGCTCGTTCCTTCCGCGGCTTCGCGCCAGAACCGCAAGACGGTGTCGATGTCCGAGAGGGTGGCGCAGCGGATGTGGAGATCGCTCATGGGGTGATCCAAGCAGTGCGCCAGCCTGTCCGGCGAACGGTGCCGCCGGAGCCGGGCTATTGGGACACGAGCCCATCGTGGAACACGTCATCGTGCCAACGCGCATGGAATTCCACGTTCTGCGGTTCATCGAGCGGGCGGCTGGCGAGCGGCAGTTGGCGGCCCGTCCGGCGGCGCGGGCCAGGCCGACGAGGGTGACACCGATGAACGGCAGGTTGGTACTGAGTGTGCCGATCAATGTGCCGCCCGCGATGACGACGACCGTGCGCGAGGCGCAGGGTCAACTCCCGCGTCTGCTGCGGCCTTGGCGGCCGACCGGGTCTCTTGTGAGGGTAAATCCACTGTGCCGGCGCTCATCCCGCGGTGCCAGTGCAGCAGCGATGCCTGGCGCTGGGGTGATGCGAGTTGATGCCGCAGCCCAAAAGTTCGCTGACACGCGGGACAGGCGTTCGGCCCCCCGGTTTCGTTGTGACTGGATGAACCGCCGGCCTCCCAGGCTTAGATAACTCTCCGTTACCTGCTTGCACGATTTCCTCATGACGGCTTACCGTCTCGCCACACATGGATGAGAGGTGAGGGGTGGCGCAGGTTTACGGCTCTTCAGCGCAACGGCCTTGGTTGTCGCCCCTGATCGCCTCGAGTCCCCGGCCGCTCTTAGCGGGCCGCCAGCCGCCAGCCGTCCTGAGCTGAACCGCCGTTCCATCTGGCGGTCAGCCCAAGGGCTCTTACGGTCGGCTCCCCCTCACGAAGCTGCGGTGCCCACCGGGCGGATCCGCGGAGCCGCCCACTCCTCGTTGGCGGAGCCGACTCTACGCGCGCTGACTCGGGCCGCCTCGCCCGTGGCTCCGTATTCCTCCCCCCCTCGCAACCTGTGTTCATGCCGTGCTGTGACAAGAGAACGACCTGGAAAGAGCAGAGAAGACACCCATGACTGGCAGACCTTCACACCGCTTCGTGCGCCTGGCACTCGCGCTCGTGCTTCCCGCGACGGCGCTGACCGCGTGCGGCGACTCCGCCTCCGGTCAGTCGGGAACCATCAGCATCTGGGCCCATGAGAGCCAGGACAACGAGAGCAAGGTGCTGCAGGACATCGTCGACTCTTTCAACCGCTCGCAGAGCAAGGTGAAGGCGACGTTGAGACTCATACCGCAGACGGACTACTACAACATCCTCCAGGACACCCCTGCCTCGAAGATGCCCGACGTGGTGGAGTTCGACGGCCCCCAGATGGCCAACCTGGTCTACAACCACAAGCTCACGCCGATAGACGGGTACCTGTCCATCCCGACGATCGCCAACGCCACCGACGCCGCCACCACCCAGGGCACGATGGGCGGCAAGTTGTACAGCCTGAGCATGTACGACTCCGGGCTCGGCATCTACGGCAACAAAAGGATGCTGGACCGTGCGGGCGTGAAGTACCCCAAGGTGCCGACCGACGACTGGACCGCCGCCCAGTTCACCACCGCCCTCAAGACGCTGGCCGCGACGTCCCCTGGCGGGAAGGCCCTCGACATCCAGGAGAACAGCGGGCTCGCCACCTCCTGGGGCGTGTACGCGTTCAGCCCCATCGTCTGGTCGGCCGGCGGACAGCTCATCCAGGACGGTAACGCCTCCGGTGTACTGGACACCCCCAAGGTGGCCGATGCCTTCAGGACGTTCCAGTCCTGGAAGCCGTACGTCGACGCCAACGCCGACGGCAACGCCTTCGCTAGCCGACGTGTCGCACTGAGCTGGGCGGGGCACTGGAAGTACCCCGCGTTCAGCAAGGCACTCGGCTCCGACCTCGTCGTACTGCCCCTGCCGGACTTCGGCGCCGGGCCGAAGACCGGTCAGGGTTCCTATACGTGGGGCATAGGCGCCGACACCAAGAACGGTAAGGCCGCCGGCGCCTTCCTCGACTACCTGCTCAACGACAAGAACGTCACCGAGATGACGCAGTCCGACGGCGCGCCCCCCGCCACCAGGTCCGTGCTCGCCAGCAGCCCCCTGTACGGCACCAACGGCCCGCTGCATCTGTTCGCCGAACAACTCGACCGGCCGTGTGGCGACCGGCTCATCACCAGTTCCTGTATCGCCGTCACCCGGCCGGTGACCGCCGGATTCCCGGTAATTTCCACCCAGTTCGGCACGGCGCTGAACTCCATCTTCGCCGGCGCCGACCCTCGAACAGCTCTGACCAAGGCAGCCAATGCCATCAACCAGGACTTCGCAAACAACAACGGTTACGCGCCCTGATAGGTGAACCGCAGGCACCCTCCCGTGAGTTGTCCGCGAAGGCAGGTCACCGAGTGCCCGTCGGTGGCCTGAGGATCGGACCGAAGACGCGGACTCGCCTGAAGGATCTCTCGGTCACGATTGAGAAGAGCGGAAATCCGGCAGGTGGGAGCACACGCGCAGATGGGTGCCATCAACCTGCCCAAGGATCCCGCCGTCTGCCCACTCCGGCGAAGTCGGCGGCCGCTGTTCTTTGCCTCATGAGACAGAGAATCACGGGAGGGCCGGTATCCGGCGCTCGAGTGGGGGTCTGTCATGGTCTCCGAGCGGCTGACTTCGGGATGTCAGCCGGCTCCGGTACCGGCGCCGTGGGCTTTCGAGTAGGACGCAAGGCGGTCACCAGCAGGACTGCTCCGGAGAGTGCGATCAGCATGGTCCAGACCGCGGTGACGTGCATGGCGTGGATGAACGCGTCATCGGCGGCGTGCGCCAGGGCGGGCTGGTGGGTCGCGGTGGCGGCATGCCGGGCCTGTTCCGCGGAGATCCGCGCCTGGTCCTGTACTGGGCCGGGCTGGTCTTGTAGCGAGGCTTCGATCCCGCGCCGATACACGATCGACATGATCGTGCCGCCTACCGCGATCCCGAGCAGGCTGCCCGTCTGTCGCACGGTGTTGGTAACGGCCGATCCGGCGCCGGCCCGTTCCAGCGGCAGGGTGTTCATCAGTGCTGCCGTCACTGGGCCGATCACCATGCCGATTGAGAGGCCCTGGACCAAATACACGATCTCGTTCCAGACGAGCGGGGTGTGGAGTCCGAAGAACGCGAGGGAGCCCATGGCCAGTCTCGCCGTGGTCAGCGCCGTCGAGGTAACGAGGCGTAGCGACCAGCGGCGAGAAAGACGGACGCCGAGCGGCGCCCCCGCGATCGCGCCGAACGCCGCCGGGGAAAAGGCCAAGCCCGCCTGCAGCGGTGAGAAGCCGCGTGCGCCTTGCAGGTAGAAGGCGCCGTAGAAGCTGGCGGCGGTCATAGCGAAGAGCAGCATCCCGAGGGCCGCGTTGCCGCCGCCGAACATACGTTGGGCGAGCAGTCGGGGATTGAAGCTGAGCTGTTGGATTCGCAGTTCGACGAGAACGAAGGCGGCCGACAGGATCAGTCCGGCGGTGAGATCGGCGCCCAGACGTCTGTAGGTCTCCAGGAGGCCACCTGCCCCGCACGGATCAGCCCGTAGGTCAAGGAGGCTAGGCCACTGATCGACAGCAGCAGCCCGGCCGGGTCCAGCGGACGCGGGGTTGGGTTGCGGAAGTTCGGGATCAGCGTGGCGATCCCGACCAGCGCCAGCGTCGCGACCGGGATGTTGACGAGAAAGACCGAGCCCCACCAGAAATGGTCGAGAAGGAGTCCGGCCAGCAGCGGGCCTGCGGCGATTCCGACTCCGGCGGATGCCGAGGAGATGCCGATCGCGGTTGCCCGCGCGGGACCGCTCAAGGTCCACATGAGGACGGCCATGGCGGCGGGCATGATCAGTGTGCTGCCCATGCCCATCGCGGCCCGAGCGGCAATCAGTTGGCCTGCGTCGCTGGCGTACGCCGCCCACACCGAGGAGCTGGCGAAGATCGCCATCCCACTTGCGAGCACGTTCCGGTGGCCGAAGCGGTCGCCCAGTGCGCCTGCGGTGAACATCAAGGTGGCGAAGACCAAGGTGTACGAGCCGGTGGCCCATTGCAGCTGGGCGGGGCTGGCACCCAGCCCGCGGACCGGGTCGGCGAGGGTCTCGAAGGTGGTGGTGAGGATGGTGTTGTCCAGCCAGATCAGCAGCGAGGACAACAGGAGTACGGCGAGGATCAACTGCCGCCTGGACTTCGGCAACGTCGGAGGCGTCATCATGGAAACCTTCGGTACGATTGACAAGAACCTGACGATCTGAGTTATGCGTAATCGTCAAGAACCTGTCAATCCCTGAGGGAGGATGGACGTTGGATTCCTACGGAGACTCCGTCGGGTCGCTGACCTTCACGGTCCGCAAGGTCTGGCTGAACATGCGGTCGGCAATTGGGGAGGAGCTCAAGGCATTTGGGCTGTCGACCTCGCAGTACGCGACTCTGCTGATGACCGAGGCGCACCCCGGGATGTCAGTCGCGGACGTAGCTCGAGAGGTGGCAAGTTCCCGACAGGCTGCCAACGAGATGCTCGGCGGTCTTGAGCTGGAGGGGCTGATCGAACGGCGCCCGAATCCGTCCGATCGGCGTACTCACCAGATCCATGTCACCGAGTCCGGGCGGGCGCGCTTGGCGGAGGCTCGCATCGCCGTCGACCGCCGTGAAGCCGAACTGGAAGCCGCGTTCACACCGGAGCAGCGAGGTGCGATCCGCGACTGGCTCGAAGGTATCTCCGAAGCCTGCCGCTGAGCCTCTGGCCTCGATCGCAGCGGGCGGCCCGGATCGCGGTCAGGGCCTTCGGCCTGCCGCGGCGAGGGTGTCGATGAGCCGGGAGAGGGTCGGGCCTGAAGCCACCGGCCCGAACGCGGCCGGCTCGGCCCGCGACATCCCGACATCGGTCAGGCAGTCCCCACCCAACACGACCGCGAGCGCCACATCCAGCAGGATCTTTCCCGGACCATGTACCCGTACGCGACGTGCGCCCCGGCGTCAGCGCCGCCGACATCACCCCGTCGAGACCGGTCTTGCGAACGGTCTCGACCAGCAGCACACCACCGGCCTGGGGCATCACCCCGCGACCACCGCTCTCGGTACGGACACGCGGGTAGGACCAGATGCGCTCCTTCACCTGGAGAGTGCTTCTTGCCTGCGACGGCTTAGACCTCAGACAAGTCCCATCGTTGCAGGTCAGAGGCGTTCCTCGCGTTTCTGGTCACCCATCGGCCCACGCGGAAGCGTGAGGTTGGACGGCACGTGCTCTATCCACTGAGCTACGAGGGCTGACCTGCGAAAACACAGCCTTCCAGCGCTCGTCCCAGGAACCTGTGGGGGTTTGTGGGACCCGTCGAATCCGGCGATCGCCGTGCCGACCAGTACGCCGTCGCGCTCCGCGAGCAGAACCGCGTCCGCGTCGCGTTCGATGAACCGGGCGACTCCGGGCGCGTCGTCGCTGATGCTCCTGCCCTCCGCCGCGACACTCCAGAAGCCGAATAGGTCGTCGGCGTCGCAGGGTACCGCGGTGCGTATCCGCGCGCTGTCCTTCACGTCCTGTGTCCGAAGATCGGTCATGTGGGCAGCCCAGCAGCGCCGGACCAGATGGACCAGCGGACTTCGACCACCGGTCCGGCGTCAACTCGCTGTCGCGCGGCCGTTGTCAGTGCCCTGCGGTAAACAGGAGGGGCGGTGGAAGGAGGGGGACCGTGGACGTAGTGGTGCCGGGGGCGGCGCGGGAGAAACTGGTGGTGCGGTTCGGGCCGATCGCCGATGCCTGGTGCGACGCGTTGCCCGCTCGGATGGCGGCGTTGGCAGAGCGCTGGTCGCTGCGGCCCGCCCAGCAGTTGGGCGGCGGCACGTCGCGTGTGTTCGTCTGCGCCAGGGCGGACGGCAGCCGTGCGTACCTCAAGCTCACGCCGGATCCGGCCGTCGCCGCTCAGGAGGCGGAGGCGCTGCGCCTCTGGCAGGCCTGCGGCCGTACGCCACGGCTGCTCGCCGCCGAACCGGCCGAGGGGGCCCTGCTGCTCGCGGCGGTCGAGCGTGCCGACGGCCGCCCGGCGCCGACGCTGCGGGGCGCGGCGGACGTCCGATTGCCTGATGTGGCAGGGCTGTTGACGGCCATACGCGGACACCGTCCCGCACAGAGCGGCGCCCTGCCCTCACTCGCGGAACGCGTCGACTTCCTCTTCGATCTCACCCTCAGACGGCTGGACGCCGGGATACCGCAAGGGGCGCCGGAACCCGCCGTCAGCCCGGAGCTCGTCGAGCGTTGTCGATGCGTAGCACTCCGGCTGGCGGACGGCGGACCGAGTGCTCTCGTGCACGGCGACCTCCATCCGGGCAATGTCCTTGACGCCGGGCCCGGGCGCGGCCTGGTGGCGATCGACCCGCGCCCGGCGGTCGGTGACCCTGACTTCGACGCCGTCGACTGGGCGCTGTCCGGTGCCACCACGCGAGCCGCGGTCGACGAACGCATACGGCGGCTGGCGGATCTGGTGCCGAGGCTCGACGCCGACCGGGTGGGGCGCTGGTGCGAGGTGTCCGCCGTGATCATGGCGGTACCGCGGGCCCTGCGTGCCCCCGGCGACCCGTACACAAGGCTGCTGCTCGGCATGGCCGCCCTTGCCGCTGCTAGCGGATGAGCGCTAGCTTTATGGGTATGGCGAAGACACAGTTGAACGTGCGGGTCGACGAGGCCACCGCGGAGACCGCCAAGAACCGCGCCTCCCAGCGCGGCATCAGCGTCAACCGGTACATCGAGGAACTGGTCCGCGCCGACCAGGCCGAGAACGGCCGGACGTTCGTCGAGGCCGCCGCCGACTTCATGAAGCAGTACGAAGCGGTCTTCGCCGAGGAGTTCGGACAGGAGCGTGAAGGCAGTCGCGTCAACGTCCTGTCCGACGAGGACGCGTCGAACGGCGGCTCCGCTTCGGGGCGTACGCTCGCGTGACCCTGCGCATCGACCTCGCTTGGCTGCTGATGGTCGCCGAGCGCAACACCCCGGGTGACCCGCAGGTCACCGACTGGGGAGCGCTGCTCGCCGCGGTCGCCCGCCACCAGGCCGAGATATTCGGCACACCCGTCTACCCTGATCCGCGCCAACGCGCCGCCGCGCTGCTCCAGTTGCTGGTGCATGTGCCCGCGCTGGAACGCTCCAACGTGATGTTCGCCTGCGCGGTGGCCTACGCGTATCTGGTCGCGTGCGGCCTGAAGGTGGTCACCTCGCCCGAGCAGGTACGTGATCTGGCACGTCTGGTGAAGGACGGTACGGCGGACCTGGACCGCATTACCGACGAACTGCGGGGTTGGACCGGAGGTCCAGAGCACTAGCGGCTGTCCGGCGCATCCTTCGTTCGGCTGCGGTTGGCTCGGCACCGCCGGTCTGCGTCGTGTGGGTTGCTCGCCGTTACGGCGGGACAATCTGTCGCGGACAAAGCCCCAAACCCCCAGGGGCGTCGGGGACTTACCCCGAGCCGCCCGCGCCGCGGGGACCGCGTCACACCCTGCGCGCCACGCAGAGCACATGCGGTGCGCTGGGTACCGGAATTGGGCCATCCGGCACTCTCAGTCTTCGTACCCCTTCGAGCCGGAACCCCGCGGAGGCCACCTCCGCCAGTGTGTCGCGCCCGGTGTGGCAGCCGCCGAACAGCAGCGGCCACAGCGTGTGGTCCACCGCCCGCTGCACAGCCGCGGTGCCGCGCGCCGTGGACCGTACATGCTCCAGCAGCCGCAGCTCGCCGCCCGGCTTCACCACCCGTCTCAGCTCGGCCAACGCGCGCCGCTGGTCGCGTACCGAACACAGCACCAGGCAGGCCACCGCCGCGTCGAAGGCCTCGCTCTTGACCGGCAGCGCCTCGGCCACCCCCGGGACGACATCCACCGGAAGGTCCACGCGCAGCGCCGCGTCGGCCGCGGCTCGTCGTAGCCGTCGCTCCGGCTCGATCGCCACCACTTCCGAGACCGCGTCCGGGTAGTACCGGAAGGTCAGCCCCGACCCGGCGCCGATCTCGATCACCCGGCCGGAAAGCCCGGCCAGCAGCTCCCGACGGTGCCGTCCCATCTCCAGCCGCGCGTCGGCGAGCGGCGCCCAGCGGGCGTAGGCCCGCGCGAAGACCGGATGATGGACCGCCTCCCGCGGGGCCGGTGTCAGTCCGCTCATGGCGTTGCCTCTTCTCGCACGGGGCCGACGCCATCCAGTGTGCCGCTCCGCGCCCTCGCCCGCCCAGAGGCGTGCGCCGCCGGTCAGTCGCCCGCGTGAGCGGTGAACACCGCCGCGTCCCAGTCCCCGCCGAGGGCGGGCGCGAGCCAACCGGCCGCCGCCGTGCGGAAGTCGGCGGGCGGCAGGGCTCCCGCGCCCTGCGGAACCGCGCCCAGCAGTGGTGCGCCCGCCACCTCCGGCAGATCGGCGAGATTGCACCGCGCGGCGAGATCGGGCCGCTCCGGCCAACTGCCCACCACCACGCCGAGGCAGTCCAACCCCCGGCCGCGCAGCTCTCGCGCGGTCAGCTCGGTCATGTTCAACGTGCCGAGCCCGGCCGCCGCGACCAGTAGCACCTGCGCGCCCAGCAGTCCGGCGGCGTCTGCCAGCGTCGTACCCCGCTCGTCGAAGCGCACCAGCAGCCCGCCCGCGCCCTCCACCAGGACGAGGTCATGGTCGATGGCCAACTTACGCGCGGCGTCCGCGATCTGCTGGGGGTCCAGCGTGGGCAGACCGGCGCGTCGGGCGGCCGTGCCCGGGGCCAACGGCTCCGGATAGCGCGCGAGTTCGCACGTCGTCACCTCTCCGGCCAGCCGGGCCACCTCGGCGGCATCACCCGTTTCGCTGGCTGCCACACCGGTCTGAGCCGGTTTGAGGACGGCCACCGTGCGGCCGAGCGCCAACGCGGTCGTGGCCACGGCGGCGGTCACCACCGTCTTGCCGATCTCCGTTCCCGTCCCCGTGACGACGATCACCGGCATGTCGTACCCATCTTCCGTTCTCAACCCTCCCGCGCCGCGGCCAGTACCGCCGCGCAGATCCGTGCCACGTCCTCGTCCCCGGTGACGTACGGCGGCATCGTGTACACCAGATCGCGGAACGGCCGCAGCCAGACGCCGCCACCGACCGCGGCCCGGGTAGCCGCCGCGATGTCCACCTCGTGGTCGAGCTGGACGACACCGATCGCGCCGAGGACCCGTACATCGCGTACCCCCGCGATCGACGACGCGTCCGCCAGGCCCTCGCGCAGACCCGACTCGATCCGCTTGACCTCCAACGCCCAGTTCTGGCCGAGCAGGAGGTCGATCGAGGCGTTGGCGACGGCCGCCGCCAACGGATTGCCCATGAACGTGGGGCCGTGCGCCAGTACCGGCACTTCGCCGCGGGAGATGCCCTCGGCGACCCGCGTGGTGCACAGCGTCGCCGCCATCGTCAGATAGCCACCGGTCAACGCCTTGCCGAGGCACATCACATCGGGCGCGATCCCGGCGTGCCCGGCCGCGAACAACGCGCCGGTACGTCCGAAGCCCGTGGCGATCTCGTCCAGCACCAGCAGCACATCGTGCTCGTCGCACGCCTCGCGCAGCACCCGTAGATAGCCGGGGGAGTGGAAACGCATCCCACCGGCCCCCTGTACCACCGGTTCGACGATCACGGCGGCCAGCTCATCGGCGTGCCGCGCGATCAACTCCCGTACGTGCGCGGCGTACTGCGGATCGATTGGGTCGTCGAAGCCGCCCGGTGGCGGGTCGGCGAAGACCTGGTGGGACAGCACGCCCGACCACAGGTGATGCATCCCGCCGTCCGGATCGCACACCGACATCGGCTGCCAGGTGTCGCCGTGGTATCCGCCCCGCCAGGTCAACAGCCGCCGTTTGCCGGGCCGTCCGCGCGACCGCCAGTACTGCAGGCACATCTTGACCGCGACCTCGACCGACACCGAGCCGGAGTCGGCGAGGAAGACATGGCGCAGCGGGTCCGGGGTGATCTCCACCAACCGGGTGGCGAGCCGGACGGCGGGCTCATGGGTGAGCCCGCCGAACATCACATGGCTCATCCGGTCCAGTTGGCCGCGCGCCGCCTCGTTGAGCACCGGGTGGTTGTAGCCGTGGATGGCCGACCACCACGAGGACATCCCGTCCACCAGTTCGGCACGGCCGCCCGCCGGGTCGCAGACCCGCAGCCGGACGCCGCTCGCCGACTCGACCAGGAGCGGTTCCGCACGGCCGGGCATCGGGCCGTACGGGTGCCACACATGCTCCCGGTCGAGGTCCAGCAGCTCGCGCACCGCGAGCGGCTCAGGCATTGGGCGGCAGGTCCGTGCCCGCACCGCGGCGGCGCACCGAGACCAGGTCGGTACGGGCGGCCGCGGCGGGCGCCGCCACCGGCTCGTCCGCGCACGGCGCACAGGCGGTCTCGTGCGAACCGCAGCCCGCCGCGCCGCGCCGGTGCTCGGGCAGGGTGGTGGTCTCCGCGCCCTCCACCTCGAAACCCGCGTCCGCGATCATGTCCAGGTCGGCCTTGCCCGCCTGGCCCTCACTCGTCAGGTAGTCGCCCAGGAAGACGGAGTTGACCAGGTGCAGGGCCAGCGGCTGGAGCGAACGCAGATGGATCTCCCGACCTCCCGCCAGGCGGACCTCCACATCCGGGCAGACGAAACGGACCATCGCCAGGATGCGCAGGCAGCGTTGCGGGGTCAGCGACCACTTCTCCGCCAGCGGGGTGCCCTCGAACGGGATGAGGAAGTTGACCGGCACCGAGTCCGGGTCCATTTCGCGCAGGGCGAAGACCACGTCCACCAGATCGGTGTCCGATTCACCCATTCCGGCGATCAGCCCGGAGCACGCCGACAGGCCGGCCGCCTGCGCCTGCCGGACGGTGTCGACCCGGTCGGAGAAGTCGTGGGTGGTGCAGATGTCGCCGTAGGTTTCCTCGGAGGTGTTGAGGTTGTGGTTGTACGCGTCCGCTCCGGCCGCTCGCAGCCGATCGGCCTGGCCCTCGGAGAGCAGTCCGAGGCAGGCGCAGATCTCCACGTCCTCGTGCTCGTTCTTGATGGCCTCGATGGTCTTCGAGACCCGGTCCACGTCCCGGTCGGTCGGACCGCGCCCACTGGCCACCAGGCAGACCCGCTTGGCGCCCCCCGCGATCCCGGCGCCCGCCGCGTCCGCCGCCTCATCCGGCTTCAGCCAGGTGTACTTCAGGATCTCGGCCTTCGAGCCGAGCCGCTGGGAGCAGTACGAGCAGTCCTCGGGGCACAGCCCTGACTTGAGATTGACCAGGTAGTTCAGCTTCACCCGGCGTCCGAACCACTGGCGCCGGACCTTTCCGGCCGCGGCCACCACGTCGAGCAGTTCATCGTCGGAGGTGGCCAGTACGGCCAGCGCCTCGTCCCGGGTCGGCAGTTCTCGCCGCAGCCCCTTGTCCACCAGCGTGTTCAGCAGGTCCATGGCGATGATCCTCGCCCAGCGGAGCACCAGGGGCCAATGGCAAACCACACAACACCCGCCGATCAACATGTGTGTATCGCCACACCACGATTCGCGCCGTACGCCCGTTAGGTTGCAGGCAAACCCGGTGCGACCCCGTACGCCCGCCCGAGCTCCTGGACGACTGGACGATCATGACCCGTGACCCGTTCGACTGGATTGACGCACGCGCTGAGGCCCGCCGCCGCGCCGGGCTGGTCCGTACGCTGCGCCCCCGGCCCGCCGAGCCGGACCTGCTCGACCTGGCCAGCAACGACTACCTGGGGCTCGCCCGGCACCCCGAGGTCACCGGGGCCGCCGCCCGCGCCGCGCAGCGGTGGGGCGCGGGCTCGACCGGGTCGCGGCTGGTCACCGGGACAACCGAGCTGCACACCGAACTGGAGGCGGAACTCGCCGCGTTCTGCGGTTTCGAGTCGGCCCTGGTCTTCGCCACCGGGTATGCCGCCAACCTCGCCGCGGTCACCACGCTCACCCCATCGGGGGCGCTGATCGTCTCCGACGCCGGCAACCACGCCTCGCTGATCGACGGCTGCCGCCTCTCGCGCGCCGAGACCTCCGTCGTGCCGCACCGCGACCTGGACGCGTTCCGCAAGACCCTGCACGAGCATGACGGGCCCGCGCTCGCCATCACCGATTCCGTCTTCTCGGTCGACGGCGACGCGGCGCCACTGCGCGAACTGGCCGCCGTCTGCCAGGAGGCGGGCGCGGCGCTGCTGGTCGACGACGCGCACGGGCTCGGGGTGCTGGGCGACGGCGGCCGGGGCGCGGCGGCCGAGGCGGGGCTGTCCGGCGCGCCCGGCCTGGTGTGCACGGTGACGCTGTCCAAGTCGCTTGGCAGCCAAGGGGGTGCGGTGCTCGGCCCGGCGCGGGTCATCGAACATCTGGTCAACTCCGCGCGCACGTTCATCTTCGACACCGGGCTCGCCCCGGCCGCGGCGGCCGGAGCGCTGGCCGCACTGCGCCTGCTGCGCGGGGAACCGGGCCGGGCGGCGCGCGCCCGTGCCGTCGCAAGCGAACTGCACCAGCGGCTGACCTCGGCCGGTCTTGAGTCGGCCGCGCCCGACGCCTGCGTGCTGTCGGTACGGGCACCAGGGCCGCAGGCCGCGGTGGAGTGGGCCGCGGACTGCCGGGCGGCCGGACTTGCCGTCGGCTGCTTCCGGCCGCCGTCCGTGCCGGACGGGATCTCCCGGCTACGGCTCTCCGCCCGTGCCGATATGACGGAGAGTGATATTGCCGAAGCCTGTGGGGTGATCATCCGCACCGCCCCGCGCGGCTGAACCTGAGTGTGCCCGTGACGGCCTAACGCGGTATTCCTCAGTAGAGTTCACCGCTTTGGGGGACAGAGCAAAGCAGCGCTTGGCGGATCACCCGTATCGGCGGCAGCATGGATCGCACTCCGAGAAAAGCAACTGTCCGTAGTCGTGCCACTGGCATATCCACGGTCGGCAGGGCGCGGACAGTCCGCTCTCGGAGCCCGAAGCCGGCGGAAGAGGGACAGCGTCGCCATGGCAGATCACCAGGAAGCATCCGTCACCCTGCCGAGCGATCCAGCCTCGGTGACCGTGGCGCGTAGATACGTCACGGGGGTGCTCGACGAGTGGGGCCTGCCGGACACCGCGCCCGCCGCGGACACCGTACGGCTGATCGTCTCGGAGCTGGCGACCAACGCCGTTCAGCACACTCTGGGACAGTCGCCGACGTTCACGGTCGACCTGCTTCTCGACCGCGACGAGCGGCTGCGCATCGGTGTCAGCGACAGCCATCCGCGCTGGCCCCAACGGCTTCCGGCGGCGGTGCAGCAGGACAACGGGCGGGGGATGGCCATCATCCGCTATCTCACCGCCGAGTCGGGCGGCCGGATGTCCGTCGCGCCGCGGCCGGAGGGCGGCAAGACCGTCTGGATCGCGCTGCCCTGGCCCGCGCTGTCCGGCGCCCGGGGCGAGTTATGGGACCGGCAGTGCGAACGCACCTCGTAGCGGCGCCCGTTGCGTGCGCGGCACGGTGTCCCGTAGTCGGGCGAGTCGGTCCGCCGGAACCGCGGTGGCGTCAAGTCACCGGCGGATCAACGGTGTTGCCGCCGACGGCGGGCGGAGGCGGGCGGTGGCCCGGGGACCGCGGCGGCAGTCGCTGATGCCGCGGTCCCCGGGCCACCAGGTCAACGCACCCGTCCGTACCAGACGTGGCGGGTCCAGATCCGTTCGAAGCGCACTCGTGTGCCACTCCTGGGGGCGTGCAGGATCCTGTTGTGCCCCGCGTAGACGCCGACGTGGTAGACGTAACCTCCGTAGTGGAAGAAGACCAGGTCACCTGGACGGCGGGCGCCGGCAGGGATGTGGCGGGTCCGGTAGTACTGAGCCGCCGCGGTTCTCGGCAGTCTGCGGCCCGCCTTCCGGAAGGCGTAGGACGTCAGTCCCGAACAGTCGAAGCTGGACGGGCCCGTGGCGCCCCACCGGTAGGGGGTACCCTGCTTGGCCGCGGCGATCTTCAGGGCCCTGATGGATACGGGGGAGGCACTCGCCTGTTGCGCGAGCCCCGGGGCCACGATGGTCCCGGCCAGTGCGGCGGTGGCCAGTGCCACGGTCGCGCAGACGCGGGAGAGCAGTACAGACGGGATTATCGGCGCACTCATGCGCACCCCTTCGTCGTCCGCCTGCGAAGGGTGGCCTGTCGGGTTCGGGCTGGCGAAGTTGCCCGGCCGCCGTGGCGGCTTCACCCCGAGGGGCCGTCCTCAGGTTTTCCGGACGACCCCGTACTGCTCGGGTCCTCCGCTCCTGCCGTTGCTACGTCGACTCGGCATCCAGGCGGCGGCAGGACTCGGCGTCCGCCCGGACCGCCCCGTCGCTGTGGCGGGGGCTTGTCGTCGCAGGGATCATTACCCACGAACCACATCAAATCCGACCGCGGCATCCTCCGTTCGGGCTTCCCGGAGTCGGATGGAACCCGCAATCAGGCCGCTGTCGGCACTTTTGGGATACCGGCCGCGAATAGTCCGTCAGAGTGGCGGCGGGGGGATGGCCGGTAGTCGGGTGCGCCGTTCGCCGTCCAGCACGCGAAGCGCTCGCACCAGGGCCGCGCCGTGCACTTCGCGCTCGCCGCGCTCGTACATCAGCTCCAGCGCCTCACGCAGCGCGTTCGCTGTGCCCACCAGGGCCTGGGCGGCGCGCAGTGCCGAGTACGTTTCGGTGCAGCGGGCCGGGTTGATCCGCCCCAGCAGGTCCACCGTCTCCAGATAGCGGTCCACCAGCGCGCCCTCGGCGCGGGTGAGCGCGGGCAGCCGTGGCAGCTCGGGGAGCACCGGCGGTCACCGCTCCCTGAACGGAAGGGCGGTCTTGCGGCTGTGGGTCAGCTGGTCCACCAGTCCGTACGCCAGGGCGCTCTCGCCGTCCAGGACCGTGGCGCGTTCGAGGTCTTCGCGGACCCGCTCCACCGGCTGGCCGGTGTGCTGGGCCAGTAGCTGTTCCATCAGGTCGCGCTGCCGCTGCACCTCGTTCGCCTGGATCTCCAGGTCCGAGGGCTGGCCGCGCACCGGTTCCGCGATACCCGGCTGGTCGAGGAGCACCCTTGCGCCGGGCAGTGCGAGTCGTTTGCCGGGGGAGCCCGCGGCCAGCAGTACGGCGGCGGCGGAGGCCGCCTGGCCCAGGCACACCGTCTGGATCTCGCAGGAGATGAACCGCATGGTGTCGTACACCGCCGACATCGCCGTGAACGATCCGCCAGGCGAGTTGATGTAGAGCTGGATGTCCTGCTCCGGAGCGGTGTGTTCGAGATGCAGGAGCTGCACCATCACATCGTTCGCCGAGGTGTCGTCGATGGGGGCGCCGAGGAAGACCACCCGTTCGGACAGCAGCTTGGAGTACGGGTCCATCGTGCGCAGGCCCTGCGTGGTGCGCTCGGTGAACTCGGGAAGGACATACCGGGCGGTCGGCCGAATCATGCTGCTCCTCCAAGGCGCCAGGGCTCCCCCTTCGGATCAAGGGGGCTGGATCTTCCGTAAAAAATGTACAGGACGTACATGACGTTATGATGGGAGCATGGCGCACGAAGTCCCGGTGACACAAGCCCGCGCAGAGCTCGCGGAACTGATCAACCGCGTGGTGTACGGCGGTGAACGGGTTGTCGTGACCCGGCACGGCAAGCCGCTGGTTGCCCTGGTATCCGCCGCTGACCTGCGACGACTCGAAGAGAGCGAGGAGACGGAGGAGGAGCGGGTGATCAGTACGGTCTCCACTCAAGTCCCCGGCTCGTCCGCCACGGGCGAACGCCGCCGCTTCGGCATCGCCGCCCAGCACATCGACCCGATGAACCCCCGCCGCGACACCACCTGACGGCCCGGGCGCCCCCATGGCGACCGCGGTAGCTCCTTAACGCGGCGGAAACAGCACCGATCCAGCGGCGTAACCACCCTGCAAAATCCTGAGAACCGGCAGGTGAAACAGGGTTCTGCCAGAGGTGCGGCGCAGGCGGCATCGCCCGGAGAGGGCGCGGCCGTCCCGCGGTCCGGCCGGTCGCCAGGTCAACTGTGAGGTGGTGCGTGTGCAACTGACTCCGCATGAGCAGGAGCGCCTGCTGGTCCACGTCGCCGCCGATGTGGCGGAGAAACGGCGGGCCCGGGGGCTGAAGCTCAACCACCCCGAGGCCGTCGCCCTGATCACCTCACACGTCCTCGAAGGCGCCAGGGACGGCAACACGGTGGCCGAACTGATGGCCTCCGGCCGCAAGGTGCTCACCCGGGACGAGGTGATGGACGGCATTCCCGAGATGCTGCACTCGGTACAGGTCGAGGCCACCTTCCCGGACGGAACCAAGCTGGTCACCGTCCATGACCCGATCGTCTGAACCGGCTGACAGGACGCGCCACTTCATGATCCCCGGAGAGACACTCGTCGCCGACGAGCCGATCACCCTCAACGAGGGCAGGCCGGTTACCCGGCTCACCGTGCTCAACACCGCCGACCGTCCCGTACAGGTCGGCTCCCACTACCACTTCGCCGAGGCCAACCCGGCCCTGTGCTTCGACCGGGCCGCCGCACACGGCCTGCGCCTGGGGATCGCCGCGGGCACCGCAGTACGCTTCGAGCCCGGCATCCCGGTCGAGGTCGCGCTGGTGCCCATCGCGGGCGCCCGGATCGTCGCCGGACTGCGCGGCCAGACGTCGGGGGCGCTGGATGACTGACTCCGTGCGCGAGCCGATCCGGCTGAGCCGCGCCGCGTACGCCGACCTGTTCGGACCCACCGCCGGCGACCGCATCCGGCTCGCCGACACCGATCTGCTGGTCGAGATCGAGCGCGACCTGTCCGGCGGGCCCGGCAACAGCGGTGACGAGGCGGTCTTCGGCGGCGGCAAGGTGATCCGCGAATCCATGGGACAGTCCCGGGTCACCCGCGCCCAGGGCGCGCCCGACACCGTGATCACCGGCGCGGTGATCCTCGACCACTGGGGCGTCATCAAGGCCGATATCGGCATCCGCGATGGACGTATCGCCGCCATCGGCAAGGCCGGAAATCCCGAGACGATGGACGGGATTCACCCGGGGTTGGTCATCGGCCCGGAGACCGAGATCATCGCGGGCAACGGCAAGATCATCACGGCGGGTGCCATCGACGCGCACGTCCACTTCATCTGCCCGCAGATCGTCGACGAAGCGCTGGCCTCGGGCGTGACCACCCTGGTCGGCGGGGGTACCGGACCCGCCGAGGGCACCAAGGCCACCACCATCACCCCCGGTGCCTGGCACCTCGGCCGGATGTTCGAGGCGCTGGAGTCATCGCCGGTCAACATCGGTCTGCTGGGCAAGGGCAATACGGTCAGCGCCGAGTCGATGTACGACCAACTGCGCGCCGGAGTACTGGGTTTCAAGGTGCACGAGGACTGGGGCGCCACCCCCGCGGCGATCGACGCCTGTCTGACGGTGTGTGAAGCGAGCGGAGGCCAACTCGCCGTCCACACCGACACCTTGAACGAGGCCGGGTTCGTGGAGGACACCCTGGCCGCCATCGCCGGACGCGGAATCCACGCCTACCACACGGAGGGCGCGGGCGGCGGGCACGCACCGGACATCATCACCGTGGTCTCCAGGCCCAACGTACTGCCGTCCTCGACCAACCCCACCCGCCCGCACACCGTCAACACCGTTGAGGAGCACCTCGACATGCTGATGGTCTGCCACCACCTCAACCCGGCGGTGCCCGAGGACCTCGCGTTCGCCGAGTCCCGTATCCGGCCGTCCACCATCGCCGCCGAGGATGTGCTGCACGATCTCGGCGCGATATCCATGATCTCCTCGGACTCGCAGGCGATGGGCCGGATCGGCGAGGTCGTGCTCCGCACCTGGCAGACCGCCCATGTGATGAAGAGGCGGCGCGGAGCCCTACCGGGCGACGGTAGAGCGGACAACCATCGGGCGCGTCGCTATGTCGCCAAATACACCATCAACCCCGCGGTCGCCCAAGGCCTCGACGGTGAGATCGGCTCGGTAGAGGAAGGCAAACTCGCCGATCTCGTACTGTGGGAGCCCGCCTTCTTCGGCGTCAAACCGCAACTCGTCATCAAGGGCGGGCAGATCGCGTACGCGCAGATGGGCGATGCCAACGCCTCCATTCCGACCCCCCAACCCATGCTGCCCCGGCCGATGTTCGGCGCGACGGGCCGGGCGCCGGGCGGCAACTCCCTCAACTTCGTGACCCAGACGGCGCTCGACGACGGGCTCGCGGACCGGTTGGGGCTCGGCAAGCGGTTCGCCGCCATCCGCAGCACCCGCGCCGTCACCAAGGCGGACATGCGGGAGAACGACGCGCTCCCGCGGGTGGACGTCGACCCGGACTCCTTCACGGTCCGCATCGACGGGGAGGCCATCGATCCGGCGCCGGCCGTTGAACTGCCCATGGCCCAGCGCTACTTCCTGTTCTGAGGCCTGCGGGGTATGCCATGAGGATCACGACGACCGCACCGGCCCACCGCGCCGCGCTACTCGTCCTCGCTGACGGACGCTTCCCGGCGGGCGGGCATGCCCACTCCGGAGGCGCCGAGGCCGCGGTGGCGGCCGGGCGGCTGTACGACGCCGCGTCCCTGGAGGCGTTCTGCCGCGGGCGGCTGGGCACCACGGGACTGGTGGCCGCCGCCCTCGCCGCGGCCGCGGCGGCGGGTGTCGATCCGCTGCTGCTGGACGAGGCGGCGGACGCCCGCACCCCCTCGCCCGCGTTGCGGGCGACCGCCCGGAAGCTCGGCCGCCAGATGATGCGCGCGGCCCGCGCCTGCTGGCCGTCGCCCGCGCTCGACGCGCTGGCGTCGGCCCGGCCGCGCGGCGCCCACCAGCCGGTGGTCCTCGGAGTGGCCGCCGGTGCGGCCGGACTCGGGCCGCTCGACGCGGCGCACGCGGCGGCGTACGAGGCGGTGAGCGGACCGGCGACAGCGGCCGTACGGCTGCTCAGCCTCGATCCGTTCGACGCCACCGCGGTCCTCGCCCGACTCGCCCCCGACCTCGACCGTGTTGCCCAACAGGCGGTGGACGCCGCCCAGTTGGCCCTCGACAGCGACGTCGACGCGCTACCGGCCGCCTCGGCGCCCCTGCTGGAGATCGCCGCCGAGCGGCACGCCGCCTGGCCCGTTCGCCTCTTCGCCTCCTAGCCACCCCCCCCGTACCCCCGATCCGCCCGGAGCCGACCATGCATCTGGACCACCCCGAGACCTACCCGCAGCGGTACGCCCACCCGTCGCCCGCAACCGCCCTTTCCAGGACGCGCTCCGCGCCTACTTCGTCGAGCGCCTCGACCGTGCGGCCGGACGGCACCCGCCGGGCGCTGCGCATCGGCCTGGGCGGGCCGGTCGGCTCCGGGAAGACCGCCACGGTCGCCGCTATCTGCCGCCAACTACGGGACGAGTTGTCCATCGCCGTCGTCACCAATGACATCTACACCCGGGAAGACGCGGAGTTCCTGCTGCGCAACGCGGTTCTGCCAGCCGAGCGGATCACCGCGGTGGAGACCGGCGCATGCCCGCACACCGCCATCCGGGATGACATCTCCGCCAACCTCGAAGCCGTCGAGGATCTGGAGGAGGCGGTGGGGCCGCTTGATCTCGTCCTGGTCGAATCGGGTGGCGACAACCTCACCGCCACCTTCTCCAAGGGGCTGGTGGACGCGCAGATCTTCGTGATCGATGTCGCGGGCGGCGACAAGATCCCGCGCAAGGGCGGCCCAGGGGTGTCCACCGCCGATCTGCTGGTGGTCAACAAGACCGACCTCGCACCGCTGGTCGGCGCCGACCTGGAGGTCATGGCGCGGGACGCCAAGACCCAGCGGGGCGAACTGCCGGTCGCCTTCACTTCGTTGACCGAACCGGATGGGATAGCTCCGGTCATCGGCTGGGTCCGGGAGCAGCTCGCCGGATGGACCGCGGCGGCCGCATGACCGCCGTCGCGCTGACCCTGGGCCCCGCACCGGCCAGCGGGGTGCGCGCCGCCGCCCGGATCGTGGCCGCACCGGACGGCCGCGGCGGGACGGCGCTGCCGGTACTCGACGGGGCGGGGCCGCTCGCCCTGCGCCGCACTCGGGCCGTCGAACCGGGCGCCGCCCAGATCACCGTCGTCGGAGCGATGAGCGCACCGCTGGGCGGCGACCGCCTCTCGCTGGACACGCGGGTACGCGCCGGGGCCCGGCTCGCGGTGGGCTCGGCGGCGGCCACGGTCTCGCTGCCGGGGCGGTGCGGGCGCCGGGCCACGTATGACGTGCGGCTGACGGTGGAAACGGACGCGGAGCTGCGCTGGCTGCCGGAGCCGTTGATCGCGGCGGCCGGGAGCGATCTGGCGATGACCACCCGGGTGGACCTGGCGGAGGGGGCCCGGCTGATGCTCCGTGAGGAACTGGTGTTGGGCCGGGCGGGGGAGCAGCCGGGGCGGCTGGTGAGCAGGGTGACCGTCCGGCTGGACGGCCGTGCGCTGCTCGACCAGGAGCTCGCCCTCGGTCCGGGGGCGCCCGGTTGGTCGGGGCCCGCGGTGCTTGACCGGTATCGGGCCGTCGGTCAACTCCTTGTCGTGGACCCGCGGTTCCGGGACCGACCCTGCGGGGTGGCGGTGCTGCCGTCGGATCCGGCCGAGGGCGAGGCGGTGCTCACTCCGCTCGCCGGACCGGCTGTCCTGGTAACCGCGCTGGCCCAGGACGCCCTGATGGCGCGTCGGCTGCTGGACGCGGGCCAGCAGGCCGCCGCGAGATAGCCGGCGCGGGGACGAGAATCCACCGGACAGGCGCTACGCCGACCGGAGGCATCCGGCTGGCGAAGCGTCAACCCCCAGGCCAGTCTTACGAAATGATAAAGAAATCTCTGGAATATCTGTGCGGATCCTCTGAGCGAACGAAAGGATCTCCCTGGACCTGCTTGATCGCTGCCGCTCTCAGCGGCACACCAGCAGAGAGGGGATGTTCTTTGAGACGCATTGCCGTGCTCGGCGCGACCGGCGCCCTGATCGCGGGCACCATCGCGGCAGCTCCCGCGGCCAGCGCGGGGGACCAGACGCCGGGCAGCAGCGCCTACGGCGCGAGTGCCGAGGCCTACGGGGTGGGCGTCGCGGCCACGCGTGCCGCGAAGGCCGGAATCCACTGGGCCGACTGCCCGTCGGACTGGGGGTTCAAGGCCCCCATCCAGTGTGGGTTCGTGACGGTTCCCATTGATTACGCGAAGCCCGACGGAGCCACCATCAGGCTCGCGGTGGACCGCGTCCGCAGCACCGGGACCCCGGCGCAGCGCCAGGGTGCCCTGCTCTACAACCCGGGCGGACCGGGTGCCTCAGGCATGAAGTTCCCCAGCCGGGTCGTGACCAGGAACCCGCTGTGGACCAAGACCGCCCAGGCGTACGACTTCGTGGGGTTCGACCCGCGCGGCGTCGGCCACTCGTCCCCGATCAGCTGCGAGGATCCGAGCGAGTTCGTCAAGGCACCCAAGGCCGACCCGGTACCGGGCGACCAGGCGGACAAGCTGGCGCAGCGCAAGCTCGCCGAGGAGTACGCGGCCGGGTGCGAGGAACGCAGCGGCGCGCTGCTGCGCTATATGACCACGCCCAACGCCGCCCGCGACATGGATGTCATCCGTGCCGCGCTCGGTGAGAAGAAGCTCAACTACCTGGGTGTCTCGTACGGCACTTACCTCGGCGCCGTCTACGCGACCCTGTTCCCGACCCATGTCCGCCGCCTGCTGGTGGACAGCGTCGTCAATCCCGACCCCGACCAGATCTGGTACCAGAACAACCTGGACCAGGACGTGGCCTTCGAAGGCCGGTGGAAGGACTTCGAGAACTGGGTCGCCCAGCATGACGCCGCGTACCACCTCGGCACCACCCGGGCGAAGGTCGAGCAGCAGTGGCTCGGGCTCCGCGCCACCGCCGAGCGCCATCCGCTGGGCGATGTGGTCGGCCCCGCCGAGCTGATCGCCTTCTTCCAGAACGCCCCGTACTACGACCAGTACTGGCCGATCGTCGCCGATGCGTGGAGCAAGTACGCCGCCGGTGACGCCAAGCCGCTGATCAAGGCGGCGGGCCCGGACTACGGCAATGTGGCGGGCAACACCACGGCGGAGAACGGGAACGCCGTCTACACCGCCGTGGAGTGCAACGACGCGCACTGGCCCACCAGCTGGCGAAAGTGGGACCGCGACAACACCGCGCTGAACGCCAAGTACCCGTTCATGACCTGGTCCAACGCGTGGATGAACCTGCCGTGCGCCACCTGGACCCAGCCGCAGCACACCCCGCTCGACGTCCGCTCCCACCGGGGCCTGCCGAGCGTACTGATCGTGCAGAGCACGCGTGACGCGGCGACCCCGTACTCGGGCGCGGTGGAACTGCACCGCAGGCTGAGCGGCTCGGAGATGATCACCGAGCAGGGGGCGGGCTCGCACGGTGTGACGGGTCTGGTCAACCCGTGCATCAACGACCGGGTGACCGCCTACTTCGTCGACGGCCGACTTGATGGCCATGACGTGGTCTGCGGTCCGCATGCGGTGCCGCAGCCGACCAGCGGCAAGGCGAGCGCCGGGTGACGTTCGGCTAGCCGGAGTTGATGATGGTGCCGCATCCGCGCAGCGGGTGCGGCACCAGCCGTCTGCAGGGCTGGTCAGGCGACCCGTATGCCCGTCGTCCCGGTGTTGCCGTCACCGGTGTTGACCGTGCCGCGCGGTTCGAACATCAGGATCCGTGTGCCCTGCTCGGCGCGAGGGCGGTGCGGAGTGCCCCGCTCCACCGTGAAGACGTCGTTCGGGCCGAGCGTCACCGTGCGGTCCGGCAGATCGAGGTGCAGCCGACCGGCCAGGACGAGGAAGAACTCATCGGTGTCCGCGTGGACGTGCTCGGGGAACTCCCCTTCGACATTGGCGACCTTGACGTCGTAGTCATTGACCTCGGCGACCACATGGGGCAGCCATTTCTCGGTGACCGCGTCCATCACGGAGTCGATGTTGAGCTGGGCGTCTGACATCTCTGCTCCTCCTCGCGCGCCTTCCGGTAGCCGACGCAAGATCAGCTTAGGCAGCGCCGACAGGGCCGTACCACTGTATTGCCAGTGGCGACTATCGCGATATAACGTGAGTTCCGTCGTAGTCCGCGCACGCCGTGGAAGAGGATGCCCTGATGCCCGCATCTGCCCCCGTACCCGCCCCGGAACCCGCTCGGCTGTCCAAGCTGCCTGGTGCCAAGCCTGATCTGCGCGCCTCGGACGAGGAGCGCGACCGGGTGGCGGCCATCCTCGCGGACGCGCTGGCCACCGGACGCCTGTCACCCGAGGAGCACGCCGAGCGGCTTGAGGCGGTGTACGCCTCCCGCACCGTCGGTGAACTCGCCCCGCTCACCCGCGACCTGCCCGAGCCCGCCGACGGCCCGGCGCCCGCCGTGCATCTCGATGCCGCGCCGGTCCAGGCGGTGTTCAGCAAGATCCGGCGCGGTGGACAGTGGCCGGTCCCTCCGGTGACGCTGGTCCGCTCCACCTTCGGCGCCGCCGTGATCGATCTGCGGCATGCCGTGTTCACCCGGCGCGAGGTCGTCATCGAGGCGAACTCCTTCGGCGGGAAGATCGAGATCCTGGTCCCGGACAACGCCCGCGTCTACGACACCGGGACCGCCCTGTTCGGCAAGCGCTCACTGCCCGGCGGCAAGGGCTCCCAGGGCGAGGACGGCCCGGTCATCCGGATCACCGGCCGGTCGGTGTTCGGCCACGTGCGGGTGATGCGCGGCGGCTTCAAGTGGCCCTGGCGCGACTTCCGTTGACGGTTCAGCGGGACATGCGGGCGGCCAAGCGGTGCGCACATCGGCCGCGTACCCGGTGCTGTTCGCCGTCGGCTGACTACGCGGGCCCGTGCGGGTGTGCGGCGCTGTTCCGCTGCAACTCGGCCTTGACCTCGCCGGCGTAGCGGTCCACGTACTCCTGGCCGGACAGCTCCATGATCACGTACATGATCTCGTCGACGATCGAGCGCAGCACGAAACGGTCGCCTTCCAGCCCTTCGAACCGGGAGAAGTCCAGGGGCTTGCCGAACCGGATGGTCACCCGGCGGATCTTCGGCACCAGCCGTCCCGGAGGCTGGATCTCGAACGTGCCGACCATCGCGCACGGCACGACGGGCGCGTGAGCCTGGAGCGCCATCACCGCCACACCGGTTCGCCCCTTGTAGAGCCGTCCGTCGTGCGAACGGGTGCCCTCCGGGTAGACGCCCATCAGCTCACCGCGCCCGAGCACGGCGAGCGCCTCCGCCACGGCCGGATGCGCCGCCTTCCCGCCGGTGCGGTCCACCGGGATCTGGCCCGCGCTGCGGAAGAACGAGGCGATCAGCGCGCCCTTGAAGCCAGGTCCGGTGAAGTACTCCTGCTTCGCGAGGAAGGTGATCCGGCGCGGCAGGATCGCGGGCATCAGGAAGTGGTCGGAGAACGAGAGGTGATTGCCCGCGATGATGGCCGGGCCCTCTTCCGGAATGTTCTCCAGACCTTCGATACGCGGCCGGAACAGCAGCTTCAGCAACGGGCCGAGCACCAGGAACTTGAGGACGTAATAGAACACGGCGGACGCCTCCCGAAGTGGACCACGACGACCCCGGTCAGGTCCGCCGGGTCAGTGCGGTGCCCGTGGTCAGCAGCCCCAGCACCACCCAGCCGAACCACAGCCACCCGTTGCTGCCCAGCGCCACTGTGTACGCGGTGACCAGCACCAAGACCACCAACGTGCACAACGTCATCGCCTTCGCGGATCCCGGCATCGCCCCAGCCACCTCCAGGAACCATCGTCGCCCCGTAGCGGCCCCCACCGCTACGGGGCGACAACACCGGAAAGCGCGCGACGTCAGCGGCCGCGCCCCTGGAGCGAGGCCAGATAGGCGTTGTACGCCACCAGCTCCTGGTCGCCGTTGCGGTCCGCCGCGCGGTCCGTGCGACGGGACTGCCGCTGCTCCGAGAGGTACCACTGCATGACCAGCGCGATCAGCACCAGCACCGACGGGATCTCGCTGAACGCCCAGGCGATGGCGCCGCCCGTGTGCATGTCGGCCAGCGGGTCCACGCCGAGCGAGGCGGGCGGATGCTCAAAGGTCTTGATCATCGGCTGGCTGGCCATCATCAGCGCGATGCCGAAGAACGCGTGGAACGGCATCCCCATGAACAGCTCCAGGATGCGCATCACATACCCCGGCCGGTGCGGGCCGGGGTCCACGCCCATGATCGGCCAGAAGAAGACCAGTCCCACCGCGAGGAAGTGCACCATCATCGCGATGTGCCCGACCTTGCTACCCATAAGGAAGTCGAACAGCGGCGTGAAGTACAGCGCGTACAGGCTCGCGATGAACAGTGGGATGGTGAACGCCGGATGCGTGATGATCCGCATGTAGCGGCTGTGCAGCAGCGCCACCAGCAGCTCACGCGGTCCCTTGCGGCCCCGGCTCGCCGTGGGCAGCGCCCGCAGCGTCAGCGTCACGGGTGCGCCGAGCAGCAGCAGGATGGGGGAGAGCATGCTGATGACCATGTGCTGCACCATGTGCACGCTAAACAGGACCATGCCGTAGTCGTTCAGCTTGGTGCACATCGTCAGGCCCACGGTCAGCACACCGGCGACGAACGCGATGGTGCGCACCACCGGCCATGCGTCACCGCGCCTGCGCAGCCGGAGCACCGCCCAGCCGTACAGGCCCAGCGCCAGCAGACAACCGATCAGGAAGAACGGATCGCCGCTGAACTGCAGGCCCCGCCCCAGCGTGAACGGCGGCATATCCATGTCCATGTGCATGCCGTGCATGCCCGACATGCCGTGCCCGCTGTGATCCATCCGCACTCTCCTGTCGCACCTCGCGCAAGGCGCCCCTTTGTAACCGATTCGACCGGTGCGCCCGCACCAGACTAGAACCGCCCCCTCCCGAGGTCTCGGGCGGGGGCGGCTCTGGGGTGTCGGGGGAGGCCCTTCGAACGGGTCGGGGGCTGTGCCCCCCGAACTGGGGGTCTGGGGGCGTGCCCCCAGAGACAGCTCCCTTTAAGGTGCCGTCACAGCACGCACTCGGCCTCGACGTACCGCTCGGCGGGCACCGTCTTCAGATGGTCGACAGCCTCGGCAAGAGGCACGAGCACGATGTCGGTGCCGCGCAGCGCCGTCATCATCCCGAAGTCGCCGTTGTGCGCCGCCTCCACCGCGTGCCAGCCGAACCGGGTGGCCAGCACCCGGTCGTAGGCGGTCGGCGTACCGCCGCGCTGCACATGGCCGAGGATCACCGGACGCGCTTCCTTACCGAGCCGCTGCTCCAACTCGACCGACAACTGCCGGGCCACTCCGGCGAATCGCTCGTGCCCGTACATGTCGGTGCCGCCGGTCTCGAACGTCATCGACCCCTCACGCGGCTTGGCGCCCTCGGAGACCACCACGATCGCGAACTTCTTGCCCGCGGCGAACCGCTTGCCGACCAGCTCGGTCAGCTCCTCGATGTCGAACGGCCGCTCCGGAACCACGATCGCGTGCGCACCGGCCGCCATACCCGAGTGCAGTGCGATCCAGCCGGTGTGGCGGCCCATCACCTCGACGATCAGCACCCGCTGGTGGGACTCGGCGGTGGTCTTCAGCCGGTCGAGCGCCTCGGTCGCCACCATCACCGCGGTGTCGAAGCCGAAGGTGACATCGGTCGAGGAGATGTCGTTGTCGATGGTCTTCGGCACCCCGACGATCGGCAGCCCGGCGTCGGACAGCAGCCGGGCCGCCTTCAGCGTGCCCTCGCCGCCGATCGGGATGATCGCGTCCAGGCCGAGGTCCTTGACATGTCCCTTGGCCTGCTCCACACCGCCGCGCAGATGCGCGGGCTGCACCCGGGACGAGCCGAGGATGGTGCCGCCGCGGGCGAGGATGCCACTGACCGCGTCCAGGTCCAGCTTGCGGTAGTCGCACTCCAGGAGACCCTTCCACCCGTCGTGGAAGCCGATCACCTCGTCACCGTGGTCGGCCACGGCGCGGTGCACCACCGACCGGATGACGGCGTTCAGTCCGGGGCAGTCGCCGCCGCTGGTCAGCACACCAATACGCATTGCTCTCGCTACTCCTGCACCTGCAAGTCAACCGGCGACCGGACCCCGTCGTCCGGAAGGACCCCGCCAGCCTATCCGTACGGGGGAACATCGGTCCGTCGTGCCGGTTTCGTCCGGATGACGGAACCCCACGGTCCGTGGGGTGGCCTCAAGCCGACGCCTGCGTCGCGGCGGCGATCCGCTCCGCGCGCAGCGCCTCGTACCACTGCTCGTCGACCGGCGGCAGAGCGTGCACGTCGAGCGCGAGTTTCAGCAGCATGTCGGCGATCAGGGGGTTGCGGGCCATCACCGGGCCGTGCGCGTAGGTACCGAAGACCGTGTCGCACCAGGCGCCCTCGGTGCCGTCGCCGGTGCCGTTGCCGCTGCCGAACCGGAGCCGGGCGAACGGTCGGGCGCCGGGGCCGACGACCGTGTTTCCCTGGTGGTTCTCGAAGCCAGTCAGCGGCGGCAGACCGAGCCGCTCGTCGATGTCGCCCATGATGTCGCCGACGTGCCGGGCGCCCTCGTTGCGGACGCTGCGGACGTCGAGGATGCCCAGGCCCGGCTCGGGGTGGCCGAGGTCGTTGATGAACTCGGTGCCCAGGATCTGGTAGCCCGCGCAGACCGAGAAGACGATCGCGCCGTTGCCCACCGCCCGGTTCAGTCCGCCGTCCCGCCGCAGCCGCTCGGCAGCGAGCCGCTGCGGCCGGTCCTCACCGCCGCCGATCAGATAGATGTCGCCCGAGGTGGGGATCGGCTGGTCGGAACGTACGTCGATACGGGTGACGGGGATGTGCCGCTGCTGTGCGCGGCGCTCCACCACCAGGGCGTTGCCCTGGTCACCGTAGGTGCTCAGCAGGTCGGGGTAGACCCACACCAGGCGCAGGCTGGTGTCGCTCATGCTCGCAATCCTTCTGTAGGAGTCCTGGTAGGCGGGTCAGTTGCCCACTACACGGCGCAGATCCTGGAACGCCGTGTAGTTGGCGATGACCTCGATCTTGCCGGGGGGCGCCGCGCGCACAGCCTCGTCCACATCGGCGCAGACCCGGAACTGGAGTCCGGCCACTTCGAGGCGGACCGCGAGGTCCAGCTTGCGGTCGCCGATCACGAAGATCGGGTGACCGGCGAGCCGGGTGTAGTCCACGTCCCACAGCCATGAGGTGTCGGTGCCGTCCGCGCCGCGCGCGTTGACGGACAGCAGCACCGGCGCGGGCGGGCCGTCGATCAGCGAGAAGGTCTCCAACCAGCCCGCCGGGTTCTTCGCCAGCAGCAGCCGCAGGTCACGGCCGAGGTACGAGACCACGTCGTACCGTCCGGCGACCGCCTGCACCGCGTACATCCGCTCCAGCGCGACCTTCGGGGCCACGCCGAAGACCGCGGCGACGGCGGCCGAGGTGGCCGCGTTCGCCTTGTTGGCCCGGCCGGGCAGCTGCAGCTGGATCGGCCAGGCGACACCGTCCGGGGCGATGACGTAGTCACCGGAGAGCGCCCAGGTGGGCTGCGGGCGGCGGAAGCCGCACTCACCGCAGAACCAGTCGTCACCGGGGCGCTGCAGCACACCGCCGCAGGACGGGCAGGACCAGGCGTCGTCCTTCCACTCCTGGCCCGCGGCCACCCACAGCACGGTCGGGCAGGAGGACGCGGCCCAGGCCACCAGCGGGTCGTCGGCGTTGGCGATGACGATCGCCTCGGTACCGGCCAGGCCCTCGCGCCACTTCTCGGCGAGCATCCGGGTCTCGGCGGCGCGGTCGAGCTGGTCGCGCGACAGGTTGAGCAGCGCGATGGCCTTCGGCGTGACATCGCGGGCGACGCCCGCCAGGTACTTCTCGTCGACCTCGATCACGCCGTACCGGGCGTCCGAGCCGCCCGCCAGGGCGGAGGTGATACCGGCGGGCATGTTGGCGCCGAGTGCGTTGGAGACGACAGGACCGGCTGCCCGCAGCGCCTCGGCGATCAGGCGGGTGGTGGTGGTCTTGCCGTTGGTCGCCGACACCAGGACCACGTCCAGGTGGTTGGCGAGACGGCCCAGCAGCTCGGGGTCGAGCTTGAGGGCCACCCGGCCGCCGATCACCGATCCGCTGCCGCGGCCCGCGGCGCGCGACACCGCCGCCGCAGCCTTGCCCGCCGTCACGGCCAGCTTCGCCCGCGGCGAC
Source organism: Streptomyces sp. NPDC020096 (assembly GCA_040631425.1). Lineage (GTDB taxonomy): Bacteria > Actinomycetota > Actinomycetes > Streptomycetales > Streptomycetaceae > Streptantibioticus_A. The sequence goes on along the minus strand of JBEYJY010000032.1, from coordinate 24,063 downwards.
AGCGGCTCCGAGTTGCCTGCCATCGTCTTTCGATCCTCCTCGCGTCCGGCACCGCGCCTCCGGACGCGTCGTCCACCACCGCCTGGATGGGGGTGGCGTAGCGCGTCCGCCGGTGCTGCGCCGCGGGTGGGATACCCCCGCGGTCCGCGCCGGTCCGCCGTGGCGGGAGGCTTCGGTCTCGGATCAGCCTATCGAGTCCTTGGCCCGCCCCCGCACCGCGCCACCTGCCGACGGGCCCGTCGCCGGGCCCGTCGGGGGTCGCCGCAGGGGGTGCGGCATGCCGTCGGGGCGGCGAAACGCCCGGGTTGGGGCGGGTGTTGGGGGGATTGGCGTTCTGGTGTGTTTTCCCGTGGGCCTTCGTCGGGTTGCGGTTGGTTGGGCGCCGCTGATCGGCGCCGATGTGGTTGCTCGCGCAAGGGGGGTTTGGAGGGCTTGCCCCAACAAGATGTCCGCCCCGATCGCGAGCCACCACGACGTCGCGGACCGGCGGTGCCGAAGCGGCCGCACCCCGGTGAAGATCCGCCCGACAGGCCCCGCCAAGAGGGGGACGTAATCTTGCCGCCATGAAACGCGGCGCGATCCCCGGCAGCTCCGGAACCGTCCGGCCCATGCGGCTGCTCGGCGACCCCGTGCTGCGGGCGGCGGCCGACGAGGTGTCCGACTTCGACGTGGAACTGGCGCGGCTGATCGAGGACATGTACGCCACGATGTACGCCGCCGACGGCGTGGGTCTGGCGGCGCCGCAAGTCGGCGTACCGGCGAGGGTGTTCGTCTACGACTGCCCGGACGACGAGGACCGCCGCCACCTCGGGTACGTGGTCAATCCGCGCCTGACGGCGGTGGACGGCGTCGTGGTCGCCGGATCGGAGGGGTGTCTGTCGCTGCCCGGTGTCACCGCGGCGACCCCGCGCTTCGACCACGCGGTAGTGGAGGGCTTCGACCTGCGGGGCGAGCCGGTGCGGATCGAGGGGACCGGGTTCTTCGCCCGCTGCCTGCAGCATGAATGCGACCACCTCGGCGGTGAGTTGTTCACCGACCGGCTCACCGGTCTGCGCAGGCGCCGCGCGCTGCGCGCCGCTCGGCGCGCACCGTGGGCACGGTAGCCTGTCCGGCGGATCTTGGTCGGGTTGCGGTGGTTCGGGCACCGCCGGTCCCGACGTCGTGATTGCTCGCCGTCGCGGCGGACATCTTTTTGGGGCAAGCCCCCAAGCCCCCCGCCGATGGTCTGTTGGGGGCGAGCCCCCAAGCCTTCTCCACGGGCGGCCTGTCCGAGGCAAGTCCCCAACACCCTCCCGGGGTTGGGGACTTACCCCCAAGCAGACCCGCTCCCCGGAGGCTGGCGGCTTACCCCCAAGCGGAACACCCGGGATTTTGGGGGATTGCCCCAAGAAATTGTCCGCCGCAGCGGTGCGCAATCACGACGTCGGCACCCGGCGGTAGCCAACCCACCGCACCCCGAGGAAGGTCCGCCGCACGGCCCGAGATTCAGAAGCCGGGCCCGCCCGGGACATCTCCCGCGGCGGCCAAGCGGCCCCAGAGCAGATCGGCCAGATGGGACACCAACTGGGCGCGCTCGCAGGGGCGTTCGCCGAGCCACCAGTCACCGGCGGCGTGCATCATGCCGACGATTCCGTGGCCCCAGACCCGGGCCAGCTCCTCGCTGTTGGGGCCGAGGTCGAGGCGCTCGGCGATGATCTTCGCCAACTCCTCGCCGAGTCGGCGCAGTAGCGGCGCGGAGTGGCGTCTGGTGTCGAAATCCTTGTCGGCGTCCGCGGCCTCGGTGGGATGCATCAGAAAGCGGTACACCTGCGGGCGCGCCTCGATTGCCGCCAGGTACGCGTCCAAGGTGGCCTCGACCCGGTCGCGGCGGGCGGCCGGGGTGTCCAGCGCGGTACGCAGCGTGTCGAGCAGTGCGTCGGTGTGGCGCTTGGCGAGCGCGCGGTACAGGCCGCTCTTGTCGCCGAAGTGCCGGTACAGGATCGGCTTGGTGATCCCCGCCTCGGCGGCGATCGCGTTCATGGACGCCTCGGGCCCGTCGCGCAGCACCACCCGGTCCGCGGCTTCGAGCAGCTCCCGACGCCTGTTCTCCGCCGCCTGCTGCTGGTCCAGTCGCTGGCTGGTCTGCACTCGAGCCTCCCCGCCCGTTCGATTCCGCGCTGTGCGCAACGTACTGCATTTTCCGGGGAATGCCGCAACGCTTCGCGGCTCCATCGCGGCCTGGCCCCGGCTCCGGCGTGCGTGCGGCCGTTCGCCAGACGGCGGTTGACATCCTTACTCGCTGGTAACACACTGCGGTTACCGCAAGTAACAAGCAGGTGGGAGGGGAACGATGGGCGACTTCGGGATGGAGCTCAACGACGACCAGAAGGGGGTCCGCGACTGGGTGCACGGCTTCGCCGCCGATGTGATGCGCCCGGCCGCCGCGGAGTGGGACGAGCGCGAGGAGACCCCGTGGTCGGTGATCCAGGAGGCCGCCAAGATCGGCCTGTACTCCATGGACTTCTATGCCCAGGCGTTCTTCGACCCGACCGGCCTCGGCGTCCCGGTCGCCATGGAGGAGCTGTTCTGGGGTGACGCGGGAATCGGCCTGTCCATCGTGGGCACCACCCTGGCCGCCGTCGGCGTGCTCGCCAACGGCACCGAGGAGCAGATCGGCACCTGGGTCCCGCAGATGTTCGGCACCGCCGACGATGTGAAGGTCGCCGCCTTCTGCTCCTCCGAGCCGGATGCCGGATCGGATGTCTCCGCCATGCGTACCCGTGCGGTCTACGACGAGGCCAAGGACGAATGGGTGCTCAACGGCACCAAGACCTGGGCCACCAACGGCGGTATCGCCAATGTCCATGTGGTCGTCGCCGTCGTCGACTCCGAGCTCGGCGCCCGTGGGCAGGCGTCGTTCATCGTCCCGCCGGGCACGCCGGGACTGTCCCAGGGGCAGAAGTTCAAGAAGCACGGCATCCGGGCCTCGCACACCGCCGAGGTCGTCCTGGACCAGGTGCGGATCCCCGGCTCCTGCCTGCTCGGCGGCAAGGAGAAGCTCGACGAGCGGCTGGCCCGCGCCCGGGAGAAGCAGCGTGCGGACGGCGAGCGGATCAAGAACGCGGCGATGGCCACCTTCGAGGCCTCCCGCCCAGCGGTCGGCGCCCAGGCGGTCGGTATCGCCCGCGCCGCGTACGAAGTCGCCCTCGACTACGCCAAGACCCGGGTCCAGTTCGGCCGCCCCATCATCGACAACCAGGGCGTGGCCTTCGCCCTCGCCGACATGCGGACGCGGATCGATGCCGCTCGGCTGCTGGTGTGGCGCGCCTCCTGGATGGCCACGAAGGGCAAGCCGTTCACCGCCGCGGAGGGGTCGATGTCCAAGCTGTACGCGGGCGAGACGGCGAAGTGGGTCACCGCGTCGGCCATGCAGATCCTCGGCGGCAACGGATTCACCCGCGAGTACCCGGTGGAGCGCATGCATCGGGACGCCGCTATTTACACCATCTTCGAAGGCACCAGCGAGATCCAGCGGTTGGTGATCGCCCGCACCGTCTCGGGTGTGCCGATCCGCTGAACCACTTCGTTCCCGGTGCCTCCGACGCCGCGTCACATGAGGGGGTAGATGTAAGGGCCATCAGTCCGCTATGCTTGCCGTGTCGGGCGCCGCCTCCCCCGTGCGGCGCCCGTACCAGCCTTCCCGCGTACGGCAGTTGAGGCCGAGGGGCCAGGGCCGCGTACCGACGTGTCCAGGTCTTCGAGCGCCTCCGCGATGAGCTCCGCGGTCCGTGCCAGCACCGGGCCTGCGGGGCCGTCCCCGCTACAACGCCTCCTGCGCCAGGCCGCCGAAGGCGATCATTCCCGCGTGCCCCAGCGCCCCCAGTACGCTCGTGGGCAACGTCACCACGACCAGCATCACCGTGACGGTCAGCGCGGCGACGATGCCGCCGGTCGGTCCCAGCACCCAGGCCATCCCGGCGCCGAACGCCCAGACGGCCAGCAAGGCGACGAAGACGATCGCCACCCCGGCGGCGCCGCGCGGCGCGGCCAGCGGTTCCAGCCGGGCCCGTTCGATGGTCAGGCCGGAAGGCCGCTTCGCTGAGCGAGCGCTGCCAAGTCATGCTCGGATGATGAGGAGGATCGCGGCAAAACGGATAGCGTCATCTATGTGTGCAGGTCGTGGGGGAGTAACGGTGTGGACCGCGCGCCCACGCGTATCGGCCGGATTTCCGGCCGGAAACATGCGTACTACATCAACTCGCTCGATGGGCACACACTTTCTGGTTCAATGGGGCCATGGCCAGCTTGATTGACACCGCGACAGGTCGCAGTGACCTTGAGCCGTTCTGGCCGTCTCGGCAGGCGCACCACTTCGACCGCCTGTGTTGCCGCGCGACCTCCGCGCGGGCCCGCCGCCACGGCTGAACCGGCTTCCGGCCACTGCCGTCGTCACTGCCCGGCCCCGCGCACGACGTCCCCACGTCCCCTTCGCGCGAAAGAGCCGAGACCGCATGTCGAACATCTCGAACACCCAGACCCTGCACACCCCCGTACCAGTCCGCCAGCGGCTGCGTGCCGTACGCCCCGACGAGGTGGTTCCGGCGCCGGACTTCCTGCCGCCCGGCGCCACCTGGATGCCGGCCCCGGGGCACACCCTGCCCGCCGTGGCCGGACAGCCGCCGATGGTCGGCTACCTGGTCCTCGTCCCCGCCGACCAGGCCCCGCCTTCGGTGGCGGCCGGGCCCGCGCAGTCGGATGATCCGCTCCAGATCGACCACGACCGTCGCACGGCGAGCATCGACGGCCGTGTGCTGGATCTGACCTATCTCGAATTCGAGCTGCTGGCACACCTGGTGGCCCATCCGCACCGGGTGCACACCCGCGACCAACTGGTGAACACGGTCTGGGGCTACGGCCATGTCGGTGACGGGCGCACCGTGGACGTGCATGTCGCACGGCTGCGCCGCAAGCTCGGCCCCGAGCACCGGGCGGGCATCGTCACTGTCCGCCGGGTCGGGTACAAGTACGCGCCGGTCACCCGCGACTGACCCGCGCCCCGGTGGCCGCGGCGTCCGCACGGCGGGCGCCGCGGCTCGGTGCCGTGACCGCGGCGCCCCTCGCACCGTTGATGGTGCGAGGTCGTCCGGGCGGGGAACCATAGCCGTGGGATGGACGTCCTGAAGTCCATCACCGATGCTCCGACCGGCTTAAGGATGCGCCAGCGATGAACGCGAGCCAGGACGTCGACCGATCAGCCCCTGACACCGTGCCGTCCCCCGAGGTCCCGGAGGAGCGCCAGCCGCGACGCGAGCGGCAACGCGTCGACGTACGGCGCCGGTTGATGGCGCTGCGCCGCTGGTAGCGCGGGCAAGGCGGCGCCTAATGGCCGACCCCGTACCACCGCCGGAGCCGCTCAGCCCGTAGCCTTACCTCCGCGTTCACCCGCGACGTGGAAGGCGAGGCACCACCGATGCCCGAAGTCAGCCCGCTGGATGCGGCCGTAAGCGGCCCTTTCGGCCCGCACAATCTCCCGTACGGGGTCTTCACCACCGCCGATTCCCCCGGACCAGCGCGGATCGGCGTCCGGATCGGCGACCAGGTACTCGACGCGGGCGCCGCGGCCCGCGCGCTCGGCTCCGAGGACGCGGAACTCCTCTCGCAGCCGGTGCTCAATCCGCTGATGGCGGCGGGACGCCAGGTCTGGCAGCGGGTACGCGGCGCGCTGACCGCATGGCTCACGGAGCCCGAGTACCGGCGCACCGTCGAACCGCTGCTGCACCCGCTCGACACGGTCGCGCTGCGGCTGCCGTTCGAGGTCGCCGACTACGTGGACTTCTACGCCAGTGAGCACCACGCCACCACCGTCGGCCGGATCTTCCGTCCGGACGGTGACGCGCTGACGCCGAACTGGAAGCATCTGCCCATCGGTTACCACGGGCGGGCGGGGACGGTCGTCGTCTCGGGCACCGATGTCGTACGCCCTGCCGGGCAGCGCAAGGCGGTTCATGATCCCGAGCCGGTCTTCGGCCCTTCGGCGCGGCTGGACTTCGAGGCCGAGGTCGGCTTCGTGGTCGGCACTCCGTCGCGGCAGGGTGAGCGGGTGCCGCTGGACGCGCTGGCCGACCATGTCTTCGGTGTCTGCCTGGTCAACGACTGGTCGGCGCGCGATATCCAGGCCTGGGAGTACGTTCCGCTGGGACCGTTCCTCGGCAAGTCCTTCGCGACGTCGGTTTCGCCGTGGATCGTTCCGCTGGACGCGCTGGAGGCCGCACGGGTCGCACCGCCGCCCCGGGACACCCCGTTGCTTCCGTACCTCGACGACGCCAAGACCGAGGGATGGGGTCTGGACCTGCGCCTTGAGGTGGCGCTGAACGGAGAGGTCATCTCGCGTCCGCCGTTCGCCGCGATGTACTGGACGGCGGCCCAGCAACTGGCCCATATGACGGTCAACGGCGCTGCCCTGCGCACCGGCGACCTCTTCGCCTCCGGCACGGTCAGCGGTCCGGGTGACGACGAGCGCGGCTGCCTGCTGGAGCAGACCTGGAACGGCCGTGATCCGCTGCACCTCAGCGGCGGTGCGTCCCAAACCTTCCTGGAGGACGCCGACGAGGTCACCATCACCGCGTGGGCACCGGCTCCGGACGGCAGGCGGGTCGGTTTCGGCGAGGTCACCGGCCGGGTGCTGCCCGCGGTGCACTAGCCGACGGGCGCGCCCGGCCCCGGCTGGGCCCGCCCGGAGTACGGCGCACAATGGCCCTATGAGCGATACGGAGGGGAACGGCCGGTCAGCGGCCGGCGGCCCAGCGCACCAGGCCGAGGGAATCCGGCAACTCGGCGGGCAGTTGCACGCGAGACTCGACCGGATGGAGCAGTTGCTTCAGGCCACCGAGCCGCGCGCCGAGCGGGCGGCCGTGCCCGCCTGGCAACGCGCCACGCAGGGCGAGCAGCGCTGGGCGGTCACCGTGGCGATCGTCGTCGCCGTCGGACTGCAGTGGGCACTGCCCCCGCGGTTCACCATCCACCCGCACTGGCTGCTGCCGCTGTTGGAGATCGTGCTTCTGGTGGGGCTGGTCGCCGCCAGCCCGTACCGGATCGAGCGGCACTCGCGACCACTGCGCACCGCCAGCCTGATGCTGACCGCGCTGGTCAGTCTGGCCAACGGCTGGTCCGCCTTCAGCCTGGTGCGCGCCCTGGTGCACGGCACCGCGGGGTCGGACGCCGGGCCGCTGCTGATGACGGGTGCCGGAATCTGGATCACCAACATCATCGTCTTCGCGCTCTGGTACTGGGAGTGGGACCGCGGTGGCCCGGCCAGTCGGGCGGCGGGCGCGAGCCCGTATCCCGACTTCCTCTTCCCTCAGATGGAGGAACGGGAGCTGGCCCCCGCGCACTGGGAGCCGGGCTTCCTCGACTATCTGTACGTCTCGTTCACCAACGCCACCGCGTTCAGCCCCACCGATGTGATGCCGCTGTCGCGTTGGGCGAAGATGCTGATGCTCGGGCAGTCGCTGGTCTCGTTGATCACGGTTGTGCTGGTCATCGCGCGCGCCGTCAACATCTTCAAGTGACATGGCGCTGGGCGGCGACGGCGCCCGGACCGGCTGCGCGGTCCGGGCGACCAATCGGTTTCACGCTACCGGGAGATGACCGTCAGTAGCGGATGACGCTCGGCCGTTTGGCGGGCGGGTGGGGGGTGCGGGCGACGCCGCTGCCCGGCGTGATGGAGAACGATCCGCTGGACAGCGGACCCGGCGAGTAGCCGCCGCTGGTGAACGTCTGCGGGCTGGCGGAGTCGAACGGCTGACCGTCCACCGTCACGCCGGAGAAGTCCAGTTTGCTGAAGGACGGATAGCTCTGGGTGGGGGACTCGATCACCGCTTCGGCGCTGACGTCCTCGGCGGCGAGGTTCTGGTCGACGTGCTTGGTCCAGCCCTTGGTGTTGTCGGTCAGCGTCAGGGTGTAGCTGCCGCCGCCGTTGGAGACCACCGAGGCGGTGATGCTGTCGCCCTCGGAGATGGGGTCGTTCCAGTACACCGGCGCGGCGGGGTACATCTCGTACCAGGCGGAGAGCACCGGCGAACCGCTGGAGCAGTCGGTCTGTACGCCGGTCTGCTCAACGGTCTGTGAACCGTAGCCGTCCAGGCCGAGCCAGGGGGCGAACAGGTCGCTGCTGCTGTTGCAGGTGACATGCGGTTCGGTCCAGGAGCCGCTGATGCTGCTGAAGCTGCCCGAGGCGACGTAACCGCCCCAGTTGCTGTCCTGGAAGCGGCCGGCGTGCGGGCCGAAGCCCGCCGCTGAGGCGGCCGCTGACGACCCGGCACCTGCCGGGACGAGAGCGGCGGCCGCGAGCAGCAGACTCGCGGCCGCCGCCCTGCCGGTGAAGCGATGACGTCTGGTTCCTGCATTCGTGCCCATGTACCGGTCTCCTGTGGGGGATGGAGTCGATGTTCGGGGGCCTGTCAGACCGGGGTTCATCGTGGCTGTGGCCTGCGTGAACCCTCAAGTGCCAGGCGCCAACCGGAACCCGCCATGGCGAGAACATGACACAATAGCGGGCGGTGGCGGGTACCGCTCGTCGAGCTTCGCCCGCCCGGAACCGAAGGGCGGTCAGGGTGATCCCAGCCGGTTTCCACACGGTGTCAGGCGGAACCCAGTCGGCCTCAGCGCCAGTGCGCGCGGCCTCGGGCGGTCTGCTCGAAGGCCTTGGCATCCCTGAAGCGGAACAGAACACGTATCTACGTGTACTGGCCTCTCCGCACTGTACGGCAGCTGGTCTCGCCGCGGAGCTCGGCATCACGCCCGACCGCGCCGAGCGGCTGCTGGCCGCGCTCGCCCAACACGGCCTGGTCTCCAGGCAAGACGGCGTTCCGGCCCGTTGGTCGGCCGTCGCTCCGGATGTCGCCGTCGAGGCGCTGCTGCTACGCCGAGAGGAGGAACTGCTGCGAACCCGCGGCCGGGTGGGCGAGCTGATGCGGGCCTACCGACGGGTCCAGCAGCCGCAGGCGGCCGACCTCGTCGAGGTGGTCACCGGCCAGGCCGCCATCGCCGAGCGCTGGCGGCAGATGCAGGACGGCGCACGACGGCACCTGCTGCTGTTCGACAAGCCCCCGCACATCTCGCGCACCGACACCGAACTGGAGCGCTCCTTGCTGGGCCGGGGAGTACGCATCCGCGCGGTGTACGAGGCGAGCTCGGTCAGCGCCCCGGGCCGACTGGCCGAGATCCGCGATGTGGTGGCGGCGGGGGAGGAGGCCCGGATGCTCCCGGAACTCCCGTGCAAGCTGGCCATGGTGGACGACCGCTGGGCGATGCTGCCGGTGGCCACCGGATCCGAGCTGCGGGCCGCCGTACTGGTCCGCGCCTCGTCCCTGCTGGACGCGCTGACCGGGATGTTCGAGGCGTACTGGCACCGGGCGGTACGGGTGCCCGACGTGGTCGGCCCGGCGCACGGGGCGGGGGACCGCAAGGGTGAACTTCTGACGCTGCTCTCGGCCGGGTTCACCGACGACAGCATCGCGCGGCAGTTGGGCGTCTCACCGCGCACCGTCCAACGATGGGTGCGCGAGGTGATGGACGCGCTCGGCGCGCGGACCAGGTTCCAGGCGGGCATCCAGGCGGCACGTGCCGGACTGCTGTAGCGCCTTACGGTTTGTGAGGTTTTGCCGTGGACTTGGCGCTATGGGGCCGGTGTCCGTCCGTCGGTTCGCCGGGCGAAATTATTTCTTGAGGAATCCTGCGTAATTCCGGACGGCGGTCTTCGGGTCACCTTTCATGGGTGACGTTGCGTCAGGCGCTGCCCGGAGGTCACCGCATTGCCGGACCTTGGCGAATGCATTACCGCAGGTAGTCGCAGTTGGGGCAAGGGCTCGTGAGCGGTGCGGCGTTGGCGGTGGTGACACGGGCCGAGGGGTCGCGGATCTCGAACACCCCTTCCATATGGGGGTCGTGGCCTGGTTACATGGGTGTTTCGCGGTGCCCGAGGGGTCGTTGTGGCCTTGTCGCGGAGCGGTCCGTTCGGCTAGCTTCCTAGCGCCAGACACCACTCAGCGGGGTGGCAGTTCCGCCGCATGTCATGGGCATGCCTGTCCTGTCGCCCGCGTGCTACCCCCACCCCTGTCGTGACCCCATTCACGTCAGGGAGCAGCACACGCACGAGTGGCGATTTCCCGGGACCGCGTCCGGATCGGCCCACCTGACGAGGGTGGCGACCGCGCTGTCCCCATCCCCCCAGGGAGGGCCGTTCATTGCCTATATCGTCTCCCTCCGCGCACAAGCGCAAGCGCGGACTTCGTAAGGGCGCCATCGCCGCGGCATCGCTGAGCGCGTTGGTCGCCGGTACCTACGCGATCGTCGCCCCGGCGGGTGCGGCGTCCACGGCGTCGCCCACCGCCAGTCAGCCGCAGGTCAAGCGGATGTGTTCGCAGCCCAGCAAGCCGGGCATGATGGCCTGCCTCGGACTGGTGCGGACCGACATCGTCAAGCACCACGTGGCCGGTGCCAACGACACCCCGCAGGGTTTCGGCCCCGGTGACCTCCGCAAGGCGTACAACCTCACCGGGGACGGCTCGGGCCAGACGGTCGCCATCGTCGACGCCCAGGACGACCCCAACGCCGCGCAGGACCTGGCCGCCTACCGCAAGCAGTACGGGCTGCCGGACTGCGGCGACGGCTGCTTCAAGAAGATCGACCAGAACGGCGGCACCAACTACCCGTCGGCCGACGCCGGCTGGGCCGGTGAGATCTCGCTCGACCTGGACATGGTCTCGGCCATCGCGCCCAAGGCCAACATCCTCCTGGTCGAGGCGAACTCGGCGAACATGAGCGACCTCGGTGCGGCGGTCAACCAGGCCGTCAAGTCCGGCGCCAAGTTCGTCTCCAACAGCTACGGCGGTGGCGAGGACGCCTCGGACGCCCAGGCGGACACCCAGTACTTCAACCACCCCGGTGTCGTCATCACCGCCTCGGCGGGGGACTCCGGTTTCGGCGTGGAGTACCCGGCGGCCTCGCCGAACGTGACGTCGGTCGGTGGTACCTCGCTCACCAAGGACTCCAGCTCCCGTGGCTGGACCGAGAAGGTGTGGGGCACCAGCGCCGGCGGCGAGGGCACCGGCTCCGGCTGCTCGACCGCCGAGGCCAAGCCCAGCTGGCAGAAGGACACCGGCTGCGCGAAGCGTGCGGTGGCCGACGTGTCCGCCGTCGCCGACCCGGCGACCGGTGTCGCGGTCTACGACAGCTACCAGTCGAACGGTTGGCAGGTCGTCGGCGGCACCAGCGCCTCGTCGCCGATCATCGCGAGCGTGTACGCGCTGGCCGGAGCGCCGTCCTCGGGCAGCAACCCGGCGTCGTTCCCGTACAAGAACCCGTCCGCGCTGAACGACGTGACCTCGGGCTCCAACGGCTCGTGCAACCCGTCGTACCTGTGCAACGCGGGTCAGGGCTACGACGGCCCGACCGGGCTCGGTACCCCGAACGGCCTCAAGGCGTTCACCGGCTGACGTCCGCCAGGTAGTACACCGGGCCCTGGCCGCGATCCACGCGGCCGGGGCCCGGTGCCATGGGCTGACCTGGCTCCACGGCGACGGGTGAGGGCCATGTGGTCCTCGTCTCCCGGGAGTTGGGACTACGCGGCGAACGTGGCCGCACGCCCGGTCCGTCCCGGTCTGCCGCGCTGCGCGTGCCACCGAAGAGGTGACGCCGGGTGCGCCCGGCGCCCGCAAGCCGAGGCGTGCTCCCGGGGCGACACGCCGTACTGATTCCCGATCATGCCCATGGGGGTAGCGGTGCGTTGGGGCGCGCGGCTGGGAACTGCCGTGGAACGCCTTGGAGTACGGCCCGGGGGAGCTGCGGCAGGGTCGAATGTCCCGCTTCGTAGGTGAATTCCGGTCAAGGAGTGGTCATTAGAGGGCAAATAATCACGCAGAGAGGTAAAGCATTTGATAGTAAAAACAAAACACTCTTGTCCTGGTCATGACCGGCCAGATGGGATCGCCGCAGTCGTCTGAGTACGACTTCCCTCCATACAAGGAGAGTTCATGCGAAGAGTTCGTCCCCGGCCGCGCGCCGTGGCCGCAGCCGCCGGGGCCACCGCCCTTGCCGCCGCTGCGGCGATTTCCCCGCTGAGCGGGACAGCGGCCGCCGCGCCGCAGGTCAAGGCGGTCCCGGCGATCGCGGGCCACAGCCTGGTCAAGGGCGTCGGTAGCCCGCTGACCACGGAGCAGTGCCAGGCGAAGTGGAAGCTCGCCTGCTACAGCCCGCTGCAGTACCGTCAGGCGTACGACCTGAACCCGCTGTACAAGAAGGGCGTCACCGGCAAGGGGCGCACGATCGTGATAGTCGACTCGTTCGGTTCGCCGACGGTCCAGCACGATCTGGACGTGTACAGCAAGCAGTTCGGCATCCCCAGCACCAAGGTCGAGGTCAAGAAGTGGGGCAACGTCCCGCCGTGGGACCCGAAGAACGCTGACATGACCGGCTGGGCCGGCGAGACCACGCTGGACGTCGAGATGGCCCACGCCATCGCGCCGGACGCGAAGATCGTGCTGATCGAGACCGCGGTCGCGGAGACCGAGGGCGTCACCGGTCTGCCGGAGATGATGGACGCCGAGAAGTGGGCGATCGACCACAACATCGGCGATGTCATCACCCAGAGCTTCGGGGCCACCGAGAACACCTTCCCCGGCTTCGACAAGGGGAACTTCTCCAGCATCCAGAACCTGCGGTACGCGTTCAAGGACGCGGCCAAGCACGGTGTGACGGTGCTCGCGTCCTCCGGTGACGGCGGCGCGACCGACAACACCGCGGACGGCAAGGGCTACTACAAGTACCAGGTGAACTCCTGGCCGTCCTCCGACCCGCTGGTGACCTCGATCGGCGGTACCCAGCTGCACCTGAACGACAAGGGCGACCGGATCAAGCCCGAGAGCGTGTACAACGACCACGGCGCCGGCGGTGGCGGTCAGTCACATGTCTTCACCCGCCCGGCGTTCCAGAACAGCGTGAAGAACGTGGTCGGCACCCGCCGCGGGACCCCGGACATCTCCATGGCCGCGGCCGTCGACGGTGGCGCGTGGGTCTACTCCAGCTACGACCCGACCGCGGTCGGCTGGGATGTCTCCGGCGGCACCAGCGAGGCCAGCCCGCTGTTCTCCGGCATCATCGCGCTCGCCGACCAGCAGGCGGGCCACCGGGTGGGCGACATCCACAAGGCGCTGTACAAGCTGAACAGCGAGTCCGCGCACAACCCGAACACCGGGATCGTGGACGTCAAGGACGGCACGAACAACAGCTACGCGGGTGTCACCGGCTACACCGCGGTGAAGGGCTACGACATGGCGACCGGCGTCGGCACCCTTGACGCGGCCCGCTTCGTCCCGGCCCTCGCGCGCGAGAGCTGGATGCGCTGATTCTCGCAGGGGGGTGATGAGTTCTCCGGGGGGTCACCCCCCGGTCCCCCTGCACGACGAAGGCCCGGTCCCCTCTGCGGAGGGAGCCGGGCCTTCCGGTGTTCGGGCCTCGGCGCGTCGGCCTATCGGTGCCACGGCTCGCCGGACCGCACCGTGCGGACGTACCGCTCGATGAGCCTGCGCAGCACCCGCACGGTGGCGTCGATGTCCCGCTCGTCGATGTCGTGCAGCGCCTGTCGTAGGCTCTCGCGGTTCGAGCGGCGCAGGCGCGACAGAACAGAGGTGCCCATTGGCGTGATCGTGATGTTGCGCGCGCGGCGGTCGGTCTGGTCGGGGGTGCGCTCCACCAGCCCCTGGAGCTGGAGTTGAGCCACCTGGCGGGTCACATGGGACGGCTCCACCAGCAGTCGCGCGGCCAGATCCCCGACACGGCAGGAACCGCCGTCGTTCTCCAGCGCCATCAGCAGGTGCACATCCGACCGGCCTATCTGGACATCCGCCCTCGTCACCGAGCGGTCGTGGGCCTGCGGGCGGGTGAGCAGGTAGGACAGCGAGAGCAGAACCCGTTCGAGGGCGGCGGTGGCGTCGTCGGCATCGCAGGCGTCGGCGGCGGCATCGGGCATGCCGGGAACTCTAGCGGCGAAGCGGTTGGCGGACGGTGTATCGCCTGGTATCGGCCAAGTTCTGTCCGGTGCCACCGACCCCTGTTTCGAGAACTGGCGCGGGAGTTAGCGTGGCAACAGCATTAATTGCCTTTGTTAGGTATCCAGTTGCCAGGTACCGGGTCGACCCGATGGAGGACAGGCCCTATGCGAGTCAGTGTCGACACCCACCGCTGTTGCGGCTCCGGCCAGTGCGTGCTGGCCGTCCCCGAGGTCTTCGACCAGCGCGAGGAGGACGGGATCGTCCGCCTCCTCGACGAGCGACCGCCCGCCGAACTCCACGCCGATGTCCGTACCGCCGCCACCGTCTGTCCGTCCGGAGCCATCGAAGTGCACGAGGCGTAAGCGCGCGGACGCACCCGCCCCGGGGGCCGTACCGCCGCGTTCCGCACCTGACCGTGAAGGAGATATCCGCGATGACGACCGCGCACCCCGTAGAACCGCTGAACTTTCCCGCACACCGGGGCGCCTGCCCGTTCGCCCCGCCACCCGCCTACGAGCAGGCGCGCCGGGAGCATCCGGTCAGCCGGGTCACCCTGTGGGACGGTTCGCAGTGCTGGATGGTCACCCGGCACGCCGATGTCCGCACCGTACTGCGCGACCAGCGGTTCAGCTCCGACGCCGGTCGGCCCGGTTTCCCCTTCATCACCGACGGTCGGCGCGCGCTCGCCAACGAGATCACCAGCTTCATCCGCCTCGACGACCCCGAACACGCTCGGCTGCGCCGGATGCTCACCGCCGACTTCATGATCAAGAAGACCGAGGTGCTGCGGCCGCGGATACAGGGCATCGTCGACGACTTCCTGGACCGAATGGTCGTGCACGGCGCACCCGCCGACCTCGTCGCCGAATTCGCCCTGCCCATACCGTCGTTGGTCATCTGCCTGCTGCTCGGGGTCGACTACGCCGACCACACGTTCTTCCAGGAACGCAGCCGGATCATGTTGCACAACAACTCGACGGTCGACCGGATCCGGCAGGCACGCGACGAACTCACCGACTACCTGCGCCGGTTGGCCGGACACAAGCGGCGCGAACCCGACGACGGCATCATCAGCCGCCTGGTGGCCCGCGGCGAGCTCAGCGACGACGAAGTGGCCTCCATGGGCCTGCTCCTGCTGGTCGCGGGCCACGAGACCACCGCCAACATGACCTCGCTGTCCGCGCTGGCGCTGCTTCGCGACCCCGCGCAGCGGGCCAGGTTGCGGGCCGAACCGGCGCTGGTGAAGACCGCGGTGGAGGAACTGCTGCGCTTCCTCAGCATCGTTCACACCGGGCTGCCCCGGGTGGCCACCGAGGACGTGGTGGTCGGCGGCGAGACCATACGCGCGGGCGAGGGCGTACTGTGCATGATCTCCGCGGCCAACCGGGACGAGGAGGTGTTCGCCGCGGCCGACCAGCTTGACCTGGCGCGCGAGTCACGCCGTCATGTCGCGTTCGGCTTCGGCGTCCACCAGTGCCTCGGACAGCCGCTGGCCCGTGTGGAGTTGCAGATCGCCGTGGAGACCCTGTTCCGGCGCCTGCCGAGGCTGCAACTGGCCATCCCCTACGAGGACATCCGCTTCCGTACCGACATGGCGGTCTACGGTGTCCATGAACTGCCGGTGACCTGGTGACGCGAGCCGTCATGGTGACCGGCGGCCCGTAAGGGCCCGGGGCCTGGACCGTTGCCGACCGCTCCGGGGCGGTCCAGGCCCATGCGGAGACGCCGCCGCGGCGTGCGGTCAGCTGCGACCGGGCACGCTGGGCGCGGCGGGCAGGTTCGGCGCCGTACTCACGGTCGGCGTGCTGGGCGCCGTGGGCACGGTGGGCGGGGCGGGAACGGTGGGTGTGGTGGCGGTGCTCGGCAGGGCGGGGGTCTGGGCCAGGCCCGGCAGGCTCGACGCGGGCAGACCACTGGCGGTGAGGACGGCCGCGACCACGTTGACGGTTGAAAGGGCGGCGGCGTTGACCGCGTCCAGGATCTTCGTCGGGTTGTTGATGTCCACGGCCTTGACCACGGAGTTCAGCATGGCCTCGAGCTGGCCGACCGCCTTGGCGACGAGGTCGTCCGACGCGTCCGCGGCCGTATAGGGCGCGAGCGTGGCGCTGGGCGACGTGGGCACCGCCGGGTTGGCGATCTTGCCGGTGACCGAGCCGGTGCCGTTCGGCCTGGCGGTCTTGCCCGGCTTCGTGGTCTTGCCCGGCGTCGTGGTCTTGCCCGGCGTCGTGGTCTTGGCGGGCTTGCCGGGTCTGGTGGTCTTTCCCGGTGCGGCCGTGGTGGGGGTGCTGGCGGCCATGCCGTCCAGTTGCCGCTTCGCCTGGTTGACGAGCTGGGTGATCTTCGCGGGATCCTGCTTGTCGGCCATGGCCGCCTGCAGTGACTCGACGACCTTGCTGACCGCGCCGAGCCTGGCCAGCTGGCTGAGGACGGCGTTCGGATCGGGGACGGGTGCCTGGGCGGTGGGCCGGGCGGGCGGGTCAGCGGTGACGGCGGCGGCCGCGGCGCCCATGGCGCCGAGCGACAGCGCGGCGACGGTGGCGGAGGAGATGAGGATGCCGGTCTTCCGGGATATACGCATGCGGGCCAAATCCCTTCACGTACGGGGCGGGCTTCAGACTCGACCACCGTGCGAGAGGTGACAACACAGTGCAACTCGTGATGGGCCGTACGTGACGAAGGGCCGGGCCTCGTCGCCTACGACGAGGCCCGCGCCCTGTGAGGATCGAATGCAACGTCACGCGGCCGGTTGGCCGCCACCCGCCGGCGGATCGCCGAGCAGGGCGTGTAGGTAGAGCGCGAGGGTGTCCTCGGTGAAGTACGAGCTGTAGGAGATATCGGGGGTGTCACCGCCTGTGTGGTACCCGCCGATCACTCCGATCAATGCGTAGCCGAACGCGTCTCGTACCAGGAAGGGTCCTCCGGAGGTGCCGTCGATATAGGCCGCGCAGGCGATCTCCAGAAAGTCACCCGGGGCGCCCGGATCGGTGCTGGTGTACTTGTCCGTGGAGGACCAGCAGTCCAGCGGCTTGGGGTGGCTGGCATCGCTGAATCCCGGATATCCGATGAGGCGCACATGGGAATGCGCGTACCCCGGATAGACCGCCAGATCGAAGCCGCCGGCCACGTCCTCGACCTCACGCCCGTCCTCCCGCGGTGCCAGCCGTTCCACCGAGTAGTCCCAGCGAGCGCCCTTGCCCGAGCCCAGCGCGTAGTACCGGGGATCGATGTAGATCGCCTGAACGGGGAAGATGCCGTGCGGCTTGAGTCCGTCGTGGTACTGCGGGACGAACGACAGATACCTCTTGGGGTCCGGGTGGCTCAGGCAGTGCCCGGCGCTGACCACCAGATCGCGCCGCGGGCTGCGGACGACGGTGGCCCCGCAGAAGCGGCCGACGTTGTTCCCGTCGGTCCAGAAGAACGTGCCTACCTGTGGCAGCCCGTTGAACGGATGGCTCGGCGGCACGACCTCGTCGGACTGCGGGGCCGCCGTGCTCGCTTTGCCGTCCGGGACCGGCTGCGCCGCCTCCATGCGCTGCGCCGTCCAGTACGAGTCGACTGTGCCCGCGGCCGAGGGAGCCGAACTGCCGGGCGAGGGGGGTGGCGGCGCGGCGGCGTACGAGGCGGGGCCGGGGTAGGCGACCGCCAGCGTTCCGAGGAGCAGGGCGGCGAGGGCACGAAGAGCGGTGGATCTGCGCATGAGCGGTTCCTCCACGGGAAACGGGTGCGGGACCGGCGACACGAGCGGCACAACGCTGTCATCGTCTTACGAACGGCAGGTGAGTGACGAGTAGTCAGCGCGCAAAGACCCGGGGGAAGTGAGGGCCACGGGGTCGGCGGGCCGTTCTCAGGAACCGTTCAGGATCGGTCCCTATCAACTCCTCATGCACTCAACGCGAATGACGCAAGTACCGACGACGCATCGCAGGGGCGGCCGGGTCCGGCGCGCTGTTCCGTTCCTCGCCGCCGCGACCGCGTTGGTGGCCGCGGCCACCTGTGTCGCCGCCAACGCCGGTCCCACCCGCTCGACCGCCGCCGCGCCCCGGGTCGACGGCAACCGGATCGACGTCCCCGTCCAGGGCGGTACCGCCACCATCGACACGGCCTCGCTGCGGGTGACCGCGCGCACCGACGACGGCCGCACCGTGCGGCTGTCCGACGCGCCCGCCACCGCGCCCGGCACGCCAGGACACATCACCGTCTCCGATGGCGCCGCCCACTGGAGCTATTCCGGATCGGGGCTGGACTTCACCGCCCGTCCCGAGCACGGACGGCTGGACATCACCGCCGCCGCCCACCGCGACACCACCTTGAACTGGCCGGTCACCGGCACCGACCCGGCCGCCGAGGCCCTCCAGTTCCCGCGCGGTGAAGGGCTCTCCGTGCCGGTCGACGACCAGTTCTGGAACTCGCCCGCGGCCGGGCTCGCGGGCAGTGGCGCCGATTTGTCCTCCGACCTGAGCATGCCCATGTGGGGTTACACCTTCGGCGGGCACGGCGTCAGCTACCTCGTCCCCACCGACATCGGCAGCAGCCTCCACTTCGCCTCCGACCGGGGCCGTCTGCACACCACGACCAGCCACCGCTTCTCGCCCGCCAACGCCACCGGCGACTACACGGTCACCTTCGCCCTGACCGACGGCTCCCCGGTCGCCCCGGCCGCCGACTACCGCGGCTGGCTGTCGCAGCACGGCCAACTCGGCAGCCTGCTGGACAAGATCGCCGCCAATCCGCAGAACGCCCGGCTGCTCGGCGCGTTCCACGCCTACCTGTGGGGCGACGCCCGTACCCCCGACGGCATCGCACGCCTGAAGAAGCTGGGTGTCTCCCGGATGTGGCTCGGCTACGACGCCGACGACTCACCGATGAGCGCCGCCGCCGTGAGCGCCGCCAAGAAGGCGGGGTACCTGGTCGGCCCGTACGACTCGTTCGCCAACGGCCAGGACCCCAAGACCTCGGACAGCCCCACCTCCGCCTGGCCCGGCACCGTGTATCCCGACTTCTGCGTGCAGGGCCCGGACGGCAAGCCGTTGAGCGGCTTCCACGACCGCGGCTGCTACCTCAGCTCGCAGGCGTTCGAACAGGCCGAGCCCACCCACCACTACCTCGCCGACCGCACCCGGCAGATGACGGCCAACGGCGTCAACAGCTACTTCCTCGACGTGGACGCCGCGGGCGAGTTGTACCAGGACCACAGCGCCGCGCACCCGATGACCCAGGCCCAGGACCGGGCCAACCGCCTGGCCCGGATGAAGCGGCTGTCCGGTGACGACAAGCTGGTCCTCGGCTCGGAGGCGGCGGGCGCCTGGGCCAACCAGGTCGTGGCGTACGACCACGGCTCCGCGACGCCTGTCGCCGACGGTCTGTGGAAACTGGAGAAGGACAAGCAGGTCTGGGGCGGCTACGCCCCGGCCAAGGCCCCCGGGACCTTCTTCAAACCGGTGACCCTGTCCTCGGACCTGGCCACCGCGATGTACGACCCGCGATACCGGATTCCGCTCTACGAGACCGCGCTGCACGACTCCGTGGTCAACGTGGAGCGCTGGGAGCTGTCGTTCGACAAGCTGCCGCAGCAGAAGAACACCCGCGCGCTGCTCGCCATGCTGTACAACGTACCGCTCAACTACGTCCTGGACGGCCCGTCGTTGCAGCAGCACGGTGCCGAACCCGCCGCCCTGCAAAAGTACTTCGCACCGCTGCACGAGGCCGCGGGTACCCAGCCCATGACCTCGTTCCGCTACCTCACCGGTGACCACCAGGTGCAGCGCACCGTCTTCGGCGACGGAACGCTGACCGTGACCGCCAACTTCGGCTCCACCACGCACGACGGGCTGCCCGGCGGCTGCGTCGACGCCTCGCTGCGCGGCGAGCACGGCGCGCACCGGCTCTGCCCGGCGCACGTCACCGGCTGACGTCGCGCGGCCGACCGTAACGATCCGGCCGGGAGCGGGAGAAACATTTCCGCCATGGGCATGGAAGTGATGTCACCCGTTGTCCAGAGACAGGAACACCGTGGTCAGAGCAGGTCTGGAGAAGGATCCGGCGCAGGTCGCCGCCATGTTCGACGAAGTCGCGCAAGGCTATGACCGCACGCGTGCCCGTTTGTGGCTCGGCCGGATGAACAGTTGGGGCCGCCGGATGGCCGAAACCGTTCAGGCCGCGCCCGGCCGCCGGATCCTCGATGTCGCCGCGGGCACCGGAACCTCCGGCATGGCGCTGACCGCCCGGGGTGCGCGGGTCGTCGCCTGCGACTTCTCGGCAGGCATGCTGGCCATCGGCCGCCACCGCCATCCGACGATGGACTTCGTGGCCGGTGACGGACACCAACTTCCCTTCGCCGACGGGACGTTCGACGCCGTGGCCATCTCCTTCGGGCTGCGCAACGTCGCCGACTCCCCGCGGGTGCTGGCCGAGATGCTCCGGGTCACGCGGCCCGGCGGGCTGCTGGCGGTGTGCGAGTTCAGCCTGCCGGTGACACCGGTGCGGCGCGCGCTGTTCCGTACGTACCTGCGCCATCTGGTCCCGCTGATCGCCCGCAGGGTGAGCAGCAATCCGGAGGCGTACGCCTATCTGGGCGAGTCCATAGAGGCCTGGCCGGATCCGGCGGCCCTCGGCGCGCGCATCACTGCCGCCGGATGGGACCGCGTCCGCTGGCGGCCGCTCGACGGCGGAGTGGTCCATCTGCACACCGGCACCGCCCCGCGCGGCTGACCGCGGTCGGTACCGACCGCGGTGGGGGTGGCACGTGGATGTGCCACCCCCACCGCGCGCGCTGTCGTACACGGCACCCGCCGGGCAGTCGAAGGGCTGTTCCACCGGACGGGTGGACAGCGGCAACGGGACGCGTACGCCATGCGCTCGGCGGGCAGCCGGGGGAAGAATCGGCAGCATGGCTGAGAACGAGATTCTGCGCTGGCACGAAGAGGCGATCGACTTCTTCACCACCACGGTGCGCGCCGTACGCGATGACCAGTGGGACGCCCCCACCCCCTGTGCCGACTGGTCGGTGCGCGACCTGGTGAACCACCTGACCGTCGAACAGCTCTGGGTGCCGGACCTCGTGCTCGACGGGGCGACCACCGCGGACGTCGGCGACGCCTACGAGGGAGACCAACTCGGTGACGACCCGGTGAGCGCCTGGGACCGCGCGTCGGCCGCTTCCTACGAGGCGTTCCGCATTCCGGGCGCACTCGACCGCACGGTCCATCTGTCCTACGGGGACAGCGCAGCGAGCGCCTACTGCGCCCAGATGACCACGGACGCGGCCGTCCACGGCTGGGACCTGGCCAGGGCGATCGGCGCCGACGAGAAGATGCCCGAAGAACTGGCCACCGCGTGTCTGCGGGAGGTCGAACCGTATGCGAAGGGCCTCTCCAAGAGCGGCGTGTTCGCACCGGCGGTGAAGCCGCCGCCCGGGGCGGACGACCAGACCAAGCTGCTGTGCCTGCTGGGGCGGCGCCCCTAGAGACGCCCGAGCGCGGGCCGCCGCGCGTACACCTCGATCTCGATCTTCATACGGGGATCCGCGAGGCCGCACACGAGCATCGTCGCGGCCGGGCGGACCTCGCCGAAGTGGCGGCGCAGGGTCGGCCAGCACGGCTCGAAGTCCGCACGATCGGGCAGCAGATACCGCACCCGGACGACGTCGGCGAACGAGCAGCCGGCCTCGGTCAGCGCCGCCTCGACGTTGCGCAGGCACTGCTCGGCCTGCTCGACCACATCATCGGAGATGGTCATGGCCGTGTAGTCGAATCCGGTCGTGCCGGACACATGCACCCAGTCGCCGTCGACCACCGCTCTGGCATACCCGATCCGCTCCTCGAAGACCGAACCGCTCGAGATCACTTGCCGCTGTGTCATATGGCGAACCGTAGGCAACCAGCGGCGATACGTCTAATACTTGCGCGGGCATGGTGTGATATCTGTGCGCGTATGGACCGTCCTGAGCTCGCACTCCAGCAGCTGCACGCCTTCGCTGTGCTCGCCGAGGAACTCCACTTCGGGCGGGCCGCGCAGCGGCTGGGCATCGCGCAGCCGCCACTGAGCCAGCAGATCCGCCGACTTGAACTGAAGGTCGGGCACCCGCTGCTCGTCCGGGGTCCTGGCCGGATCGCCCTCACCCCGGCGGGTCGCGAACTCCTGCCCGCCGCCCGCCGCGCGCTGGAGGAGGTGGCGGGAGGTCTGGACGCGGCGCGTCGCGTGGGCAGCGGTGCGACCGGGCGGATCCGGATCGGCTTCGCCGCGTCGCTCGCGCTCACCATCCTGCCGGGGCTGTTGCGTGCCTACCGCGGCAGATTCCCCGATGTGGAGATGGAGATCCACGAGATGACCACCGCACCGCAGGTCGCCGCCCTGCACCAGGAGGTGATCGACATCGGGCTGCTGAGGGAGCCGCCCGACGAGCCCGGGCTGGCAGTCGAACCCATCATGTCCGAGGAGTTCGTCGCGGTCCTGCCGGTCGGTCATCCCCTCGCCGGTCAACACGTCGTCCCTGTGGCGGAGTTGGCGCGGGAGCCCTTCGTGCTGCTGCCGCGCGCCAGCGGGCCGACGGTCCATGACCGGATCGTCGCAGTATGCCGGGACGCCGGTTTCGAACCCCGCCTGGGGCAGCGCGCGGTGGAGTGGCAGACGGTCTGCGCACTCGTCGAGGCGGGGCTCGGTGTCTCGCTCGCTCCGGCGAGCATCCGTCGGATCCGCCTCAAGGGTGTCGCATACCGTCGCATCGCCCCGGACACCGCGCGGACCACGGTTGCCGTGAGCTGGCGGCGCGACGACCGGTGCCCCCTGGTCGCACGGTTCCTGGAGGTGGCGCGCGGTGTGTCCGTCCGGGACACGGGCGCGGGTCCGGCGTGATCCGGCGCCGATGCGGGGGAGCGCACCCGAAGGGGCGACATGCGACGGTCCCCGGCAGCTGCCGGGGACCGTCGATCGAGACGCCGCTGGATGGGGCCTGGTCAGAAGTGGCCGAGGAGGCCCCGGTGACCGCCCCAGTTCCAGCCGTCGTTCCAGCCGTCGTTCCAGAGGTGGTGGTGGTGATGGTGGTGGTGACGGTGGTGGTGGTGACGGTGGTGCTGGCAGTTGTTCTGGTGGTCGGGGTGGTTCCAGGTCGGAGCCACGGCCTGGGCCACGCCGGCCAGCGGCAGGACGATAGCGGCGGAAATGAAGGCGGCAGCGGCGCCTCGGGCAAGGGACTTCTTCACGATCGAGCTCCTCGAATCGCACGAATAGGACTTAAGTGACGCTATGTGCATTGCGGCGGCCTGTCGCGGTGAGTGCGAGTGTTTGTGCTCCATCAGGGCGGCGCCTGCGAGTGAGGCGGGGTGGAGTGTCGCTAAGTGCGGTCGCGGGGAAGGTCGGTGACAGTGCGACGGTTGACGCCAGATGGGTGATCTGGCTGGTAAACGTCACCATTGCGCCGACTGCTGCACGGGTATTCACCTGTTCGAGGGGCATTGCGCCACAAATGGGGCAGCCGCGCGTTGGTCAGTGTCCCTGCCGCCTGTCGGCGGGGAGCGTGATCCGCTGATCTTCATGCATGAAAGGACTTGAGCATGTCGCGTATCGCCAAGGCTCTCCTGGTGACCGCCGTGAGTGGGGCCGCTGTCGCGGGCAGCGCCGGACTGGCTATGGCCGACTCATCTGTTGCCGGAGCGGAAGCGGTTGGCTCCCCGGGTGTGATCTCGGGCAATGTCATCCAGGTGCCGATCGACATCCCGATCAACCTTTGCGGCAACACGGTCGACGTCGTCGGCCTTCTGAACCCCGCTTTCGGCAACGCCTGCATCATCAGGTGAGCCGCTGCGGGGACATACCCCGTGACGCATCCGCTACGGCCGAAGGGCCTGCTGCACGGCGCCCACCCGCTTCCTCCGGGTGGGCGCCGCCGCGTGTTCGGCGGCCCGTATGGCCGTAGGCCGCGGTCTACGAGGCGGTGGTGGACGGCATCCACCGAGCCGGGGGAAGCCCGCGCCCCCCCCCCGGGGGCACGCAGCCCCCCCCCCCACAGTGCCCGGCGCAACCGCAGGCCGGCGCGGGGGCG
>JBEYJY010000031.1:0-105807 GCA_040631425.1 Streptomyces sp. NPDC020096 | reverse complement strand
GCGAAATCATCCTCAAGCACACTGCGTCCGCGCAAGCGCATCGATCTCGGCCACGCTCAGCCAGCTAGACGACCGAGATCGTGTTACGAGCTCTTAGATGCCCAGACGATGAACTCGCAGTTCTGGGTGAAGCGGCCTTT
Organism: Streptomyces sp. NPDC020096; assembly: GCA_040631425.1. Taxonomy (GTDB): domain Bacteria; phylum Actinomycetota; class Actinomycetes; order Streptomycetales; family Streptomycetaceae; genus Streptantibioticus_A. Next base: position 105,667 of record JBEYJY010000031.1, on the reverse strand, counting down.
CTGGGGCCTGGCCTGGGGCTTGTGCCAGGCCAGCACACCCCGCCACAGCCAGCCGGCCGCTTGGATCGCGTCCGTCGTAACGGGAAGCTGGCGCCAGTCGGTGAACAGCAACGCGGTGCCGCCGGTCTTCGTGAGCCTGTGGGCTTCGGTCATGATCTGGGTGAGCCAGAACCCGTATGAGCGCTGGTCCATGTTCTCGCCGGTGAAGTCAGGCAGGGTGTGCTTGGCGTCGGCGGAGGTGTACTTCTGCTTCGCGCTGCGGGAGGTGCGCTCCTTCGCGGTCCGGCCACCCGAGTTGTACGGCGGGTCGGTGATCACGGAATCGACGCAGTCGTCCGGTAGACCGGCGAGGACACTGAGGGCATCGCCCTGGTGCAGGGAAAAAGGCAAGGAGGAACCCCGATTCGGGAGGGAACAGGCGGAGATGAATAACCCGTCGCGCATTGGATCCCCCCCGGGGGGCGAAAGCGTGGGCATGCAGAAGCCCAGGGCCACAGACCGGGGAGGGCGAGGGGAGTCCCAAAACTGTAGAGGTGAATCGGCCGTCGACCAAGAAGTGCAGGGTTGAGGGGTCGAATTCTGACCCCTCACGCCGACTTTTTGGTCGACGGCCAATCTGCGCCTACTGTTTTGGAACCGCCCGGCGCACACACCGCCGCTGGCCCACTCCCACTCTTGCCCAGCGGAGGTTCCCCCTGCCCCGGCACCCCTGACTCACCCGGCCCGCCACGCGAGCGGCAACTCGCCGTGCGCCGGTCAACCCAGATCGCCCACCCCGGCCGCCGCACCCCTTTCCACCACACCGCGCGCACGCGGCACGCCGGACCTGCACCCGAAGGACAGCTTCATGACCTCTCGCTACCCGCCCCTGCCCGAACGCGGTGACCTGCGCGCGGACCACGCCGATTGAAGGCGATCGCCGCCGGCATCGGCGTCGTCATCCTCTCCCCCTTCCTTTTCGCCGGAACCGCCGCCATGGCAGTCTCCGCCCACGCCGCCGGCGACGCCGCCTCGTGCGACACGGGTGCGGCCATCGACACCGCTGCCGTTGCCAAACAGGTGGCCTCGATCCTCAGGGGCAAGGGCTCTGCCAAGGACATCCACGTGACCGGCCTGGACCTGCCCGACGAGCAGATCCCTAACGCCAAGACCATCGTCGCCACCGGCATCTCGCTGGGTGTTCCCGCCAAGGGCCAGGTCATCGCGCTCGCAACCGCCATGCAGGAATCCCGGCTACGCAATCTCAACTACGGCGACCGCGACTCACTCGGCCTGTTCCAGCAGCGTCCCAGCCAGGGCTGGGGCACACCGGAGCAGATCCGCGACCCGGTCTACGCCTCAACCCGCTTCTATGAGGCCCTGCTTGAGGTGCACGGCTGGCAGCAGATGACCGTCACCCAAGCCGCCCAGGCGGTCCAGGCATCAGGCTTCCCCGACGCCTACGCGCAGTGGGAACCGCTCGCCCGCGCCATGCAGGAGGCCATCGTCAAAACCCTGCCGGGCGGCAGCAAGACCACCAATTCCGGCACGTCCACCACGGGGACGCAGACGTCCACCACCGACTGCACCCTGGGCGAGGACGGTTCCCAGTGGGGCACGATCCCCGAGGGGGCCGTGCCGAAGGGCTACACCATCCCCAAGGACGCCCCGCCAAAGGTGCGCATCGCCCTTACCTGGGCCATGGAGCAGTTCGGCACCCTGTACCAGTGGGGCGGCAGCTGCACCAACGCGCACGGGCCTGACCCGATGGGACGGTGCGACTGCAGCTCCCTGATGCAGCAGGCGTACGCCCACGCCGGCGTCCAGCTCAGCCGCACGACGTACACCCAGGTCAGCGAGGGCAAGCCAGTATCGCTGAGCGATCTGAAGCCCGGTGATCTGCTGTTCACCCGCGGTACCGCAGCCGCACCGGAACACGTGGGCATGTACATGGGTGACGGGTTGGTGATCAACGCCCCGCGCACCACCAAGCCCGTCCGGATCGAGCCGATCAAGGACTGGGACATCCTGGCCGCCCGCCGCATCGTCTCCTGACCGCCACGCGCCCCGCCCGGCCAGCATCTCTCACGCTCCGCGCGCCACCTCCTCCCTCCTCTCCCCGCCCTTCGCCAGGCCAATCGGCCTGCGCCTGCAAGGAGTTCCGCCATACCCATGTCTCTGGCAGCCCGCGCTGTCTATCTTGCTTACGACCCCGGCGTCACACCCAAGGACGGCGGCCTGCCGGGCCTGTCCGTCCTGAAGGACGTCGTCAGCAGCATCAACCTCTTCGGCATCGTGGCCGTCGTCGGCGCCCTGGCCGTCTCACTCGGCGTCTGGGCCTGGGGCCACCACACCGGCGGCCACCAGGCAGAAGCCAACGGCAAGAAGGGCGCCGTAGTGGCCGCCGGCGCAGCCCTCGGCCTGGGAGCCGCGAACGGCATCGTCGCGTTCTTCTCCGCCCTGGGGTCGCAGGTCCACTAAATGCCGAACCGATTCAGCTCCCCGCTTTCGGGCTACAGCGCCGCCTGGTCGGCCAAGCGCCGCATCCTGATCGTCGCCGTCGTCATCACCGCGCTGCTCGCCGTCGCCGGCATCGCCGCCTGGTTCACCGGACGCGACGGACCGCGCCACGAGGGCAGCGCCACACCGTCCGCGACGGACAGCACCGCGCCCTCCGCCGATCCCACGCCGACGCCGACATCGTCGGGCACCGGGTCGGTGCCCAAGCCTCCGCGGATCAGTGAGCCCCTCGCCTACGCCAAGGCCGCCGCGGTGATGCTGTGGTCCTACGACACCCGCACCGCCAGCCGCGACCAGGAACTGGCCGGCATGAGCGCCTGGATGACCACGGAGACCCAGTACGCCGACTGGTCCTCGGTCACCGGCCAGGTTCCGGGCCCAGTGCTGTGGTCGCGCATGGCCGACAACGCCCAACACGCCACCGCCACGGTCAACAACGACGCGCACTTCCCCTCCGCGTTCACCCAGGCCCTGGCCAATGACCCCTCGGCGATCACCCAGGCGTACATCTACTACGTCACCGTCACCGGCACGCAGAAGATCGCCTGGTCGAAGGGCGGGGCCGGAGCCGAGGACCAAGCGGTGACCTTGGCCGTGCAGTGCCGGCCCTCTCACACCTGCTCTCTGGTGGCCATCGCCCCCAGCGTCGCGCCCTGACCCCGCCCCCGACCTAGACAGGAGGACCAACTCCCCTTGGGCTTCTGCGACCTCCCCCTCGCGCACGACCTGTGCGCCGTCAAAAGCGCGGTCGACTTCACGTCCGACCCCGGCGCGGCGATCGGTAACTGGATGGCCAAGAGCGCCGGTGAACTCGCCGCCGCCGCAGCCGATCTGGCCGCCAAAGCCGTCAACACCACGACGAGCGTGGACTTGAACGCCACCTGGTTCCGCGACAACTACGAGCAGTTGCTGCCGATCGGCCTGATCATCCTGGTCGCGACGTTCTGCGCCCAACTGATCCGAGCCGCCGTCCGACGTGACGGACAGGCCCTCACCCAAGCCTTCGTCGGCACTATGTCCGGCGTCCTTTTTGCCTTCTGCGCCATCGCGGGGACCACCGTCGCCATCAACGTCGTCGACGCGCTCTCCAACGGTCTGTTCTCCTCGGCACATCTGTCCATCGAATCCGCCGTCCGCCGCATCGTCCTGGTCAGCCAGATCGGTGCCCTGTCCGACCTCGGCTGGCTGGTCGCCGTCACCGCCGGACTCGGCGCCGCGTTGGGGGCGTTCTTGTACTGGTGCGTGATGATGGTCCGCAAGGTCGGCATCTTGGTCTTGGTCACGCTCGCGGTGTTCGCCGGCGCGGGCGGTGGCTGGGAGGTCGCCCGCCGGTGGCGCAAGGGCTGGATCGAGGCCACCGCCACCCTCGTGGTCTCCAAGCTGCTGATGACGATCATCTTCGTGCTCGGCATCACCGCCATGGGTAAAACCGACTCCAAGAACGGATTGGCCGCGCTCGCGGACGTCATGTCCGGCATCGTGATCATGGTGCTGGTCTTGCTCTGCCCGTACGCGACGTTCAAGTTCGTGCACTGGGCGGCCGAGGGCACAAACGGTGAGGACATCCACCGCGCTGGTGGTGCCGGTGCCCAAATGGCCCGTCAGCACGCCGAGCGTGCCGGGCGCAAGGCTGCGGCCATGGCCGCCACCGCCGGAACCGGCGGCGCGGCAGCCGGAGCGGGCGCCGCCCCGCAAGGCCCCGACACGGTACCCGGCGGCTTCCCCGGTGACATCGCCCCCACCAGCAAGGGCCCCGGCCAGGACAGCAGCAAGTCCAGCAGCAGTTCGGGCGAATCCTCGGGAGGCGACGGGGGTCTGGAGAAGGCCGTCCAGCCCCCGCCGATGCGACCGACCGATGACACCAGCGGCCAGTTCGGCGGCGCCCCCGGCCCCGGCGGCCCGGGATCGCCGTCCGGCCAGGGCGGCAGTGGATGGATGACAATCCCGCCGACCGGTGTGGGAACGCCCCCGCCGCAAGGCGCACCACCGGCCCCGCCCCCGGGCGAAGCGACGGGCGGGCCTGCCATGCCGCCGCCTCCGCCACCCGCCGGCATCTGACCCCTCTCCCCGCCCGATGAGCCCGGGGGCGGGACGCACCCCCACCGCGTGCGTCCCGCCCCCGGCCACCGCCCCGCGCACCCCTCCCGGAACAGCACCATGTCTGATCTCACCGTCACGCCGCTCACGGTCAAATTCCCCCACCGATCCCGGCGCGGCATCCTCCTGGGCCTGTCCCTGCCCCAACTCATCCTCGTCTCCCTCGCGTTGGCCCTGCTGCTGGTCACGGTGATGAGCACCGGCCTGCTCGGTGCCATCGCTCTGACTCCACTGTGGGCGGCGGTCGCCGCCCTGGTCGCGATCCGCCGACATGGCCGCTCGCTGATCGACTGGGCACCGATCGTCGCCCGGTACGCCCACCGCCGCCGCACCGGACAGACCCTGTGGCTGGCCCGCCCGGTCACGCGGCCCCGGCAGGACGGCCTGCTGCACCTGCCTGGCACCACCGCCTCCCTGCGCGTGGTCACCCCCGGCGATTCGACCAACAAGGCCGCCGCGGTGCACGACCCGCACCGCCAGACCCTGACCGCCGTCGCCCGCGTCTCCTCCCGCGCCTTCGCCCTGCTGGACCCGGCCACCCAGAACCACAACGTCCAATCCTGGGGCCGCGCTTTGGCGGGCATCGCCCGCACCGGGCACGTAGCCACCGTGCAGGTCCTGGAGCGCACCGTCCCCGACTCCGGCGACACCCTCGCTCGCCACTGGGCCCAGCAGGGTCGCCCCGAGACCCCCGTGGCCGGCCAGGTCTACTCCGAACTCGTCGCCTCCGCCGGACCAGCCGCGGCCCCGCACGAGGCATATCTGGCCATCTCGTTGGACATGAAGGCCGCCAAGCGGCTCATCCACCAGGCCGGCGGCGGGCTGACCGGGGCGTTCACGGTGATGGAGCAGACCACCGCCTCGGTCGCGCAGGCCGCCCGCAGCGCCGGGCTGATGGTCACCGGCTGGCTCAGCGCGCGGGAGATCGCCGCCGTCGTGCGCACCGCCTACGACCCCAAGGCGCTGTCCGCGCTGCAGCAGTGGTCGGAATCCGGCCGAGCCGAGGCCGACCCGGCCGCCGCCGGCCCCGTCGTCCAGGTCGAAGAATTCGACCGGGTGATCACCGACACCGCCCGGCACGCCACCTACTGGATCGAGAACTGGCCCCGCACCGAAACCAGCCCCGGCTTCCTGCACGGGCTGATGTTCACCGCCGGCGTCCGCCGCAGCCTGTCCCTTATATACGCGCCCCAGGGGCTGGAGTCGGCGCTGCGCGATGTCCAGCGTAAGAAGGCGGCCATCATCGCCGACGCCAACGAGCGCGCCCGCCGGGGCCAGGTCGACTCCGAGGCCGACTCGATCGAGTACGCCGACGTCAAGGTCCGTGAACGCCAGCTGATCGCCGGACACGCCGACGTCGCCCTGACCGGCCTGCTCACCGTCTCCGCCGAGACCGACGCCCTGCTGGACGCGGCCTGCGCGCAGATCGAGACCGCCGCCGTCACCGCCCAAGTCGACCTGCGGCGCCTGAACTTCCAGCAGCCCGACGCCCTGACCGTGGCCGCCCTGCCCCTGGCTCGCACCGCCCTGTAACCCCGCACCTGCCTTCGGCAGGAAGGACCCGCCCTCCTTTGACATCCACTCCCGTCACCGACGCGCACCCCTATCTACGGGCCGCCACCGCCGGCATCCGCCACCACACCCGCTCCCTCACCGCAACGGAACCCGCCGCGCTCCGGCTCCCGGCCGACCGCCTCCATCTGGATGTGCTGCACGCGCATCTGACCGCGCTGCACCAAATGCTCGACCACCTCGCCGAAGTCACCCGGCCCCCGCATCCGGCCGCAGGCCGCAACCTGGCCACGGCGCACGCCCGGCTGTGGCAGGCCACCGCCACCGTGCACGACGCCTTCCACATGCTGCCCCCCACGCCCAACAGCGACGCGGACACCGTGTGCCGACCCGAGCGGCTGCCCGACGGTCCGCCGATGCTGACCATCTGCCAGCGCCACCTCGCCGCCAGCCACGCCATCCGCCGCAAGACCACCCCCGCCGACCTCAACACCCCGCTCCACGGCCACACCACCACCTGCGCCAAGTGAGCGGGCACCACCGCCGAAACGAGCACCACCGATGAACCACCGGCCCGCCCGCCGCGCCCGCCGCGCCTCGGCCTCCCCCCTGTTCACCCCCAACGGCACCGACCGCGCCGCAAGAAAGGCCGCCCGCCGCCAGCTCGCCGAAGCCACCGCCAAAGCCCGCGCCCAGGCCACAGCCCACCCCACCGGCCAGGAACCCACCGAGCAGGAAACCCCCGCCCCGGTCTACCCGCCCGCCGGGCGCCCCGGCCCAGCGGGCGCCCGGGGCAACAAGCTGAGGCTCCCCGCCCACCGCATGACCACCGCCACCGCCTCCGGCGCCTATCCCTTCCTCGCCGAAGGCGGCCTCGGCGCCGAGGGCATCTACATAGGCCGCGACGTCCACGCCGAGGCGAGCTTTTGCTTCGACCCCTTCGCCCTGTACGGCAAGATCGAGGGCTTCACCAACCCCAACGTGTTGTTGGCCGGCGTCATCGGGCAGGGAAAGTCCGCGCTGGCGAAGTCCTTCGCCCTGCGGTCGGTGGCCTTCGGGTATCGCGTCTACGTCCCCTGCGACCCCAAGGGCGAATGGACCCCGGTCGCGACCGCGCTCGGCGGCACCTCCATCGCGCTGGGGCCCGGCCTGCCCGGCAAGCTCAACCCCCTGGACGCGGCCCCCCGACCCAACAGCGTCTCCGAATCAGACTGGGCGAGCGAGATCCGCAAGCGCCGCCTGCTGCTCCTCGGCTCCCTGGCCTGTACCGTCCTCGGACGAGACCTGATGCCGATGGAGCACACCGCACTCGACGTCGCCCTCGACGCCGTCGTCACCCACGCCGCCGCGACCGGCCGCACCCCGCTGCTCGGCGACATCGCCGCCACCCTCAACAACCCCGACCAGCTCGATGCCGCCGGCGGCGTGATGTCCGGCCGCCTGGGCGAGGCCGCCCGCGACCTAGCCCACGCCATGCGACGCCTCGTCCACGGCGACCTCGCGGGGATGTTCGACGCGCCCTCCACCGTCCGCTTCGACCCCAATTCGCCGATGCTGACTATCGACTTGTCCCGCCTCGGCGGCTCGGGCGACGACACCGCCCTCGTCCTCGCCATGACCTGCGCCTCCGCCTGGATGGAATCCGCTCTCACCGACCCGCGCGGCGGCAGGCGGTGGATCATCTACGACGAAGCCTGGCGCCTGATGCGCCACCCCGGCCTCCTACAGCGCATGCAGTCCCAATGGAAGCTCTCCCGCGGCCTGGGCATCGCAAACTTGATGGTTATTCACCGGCTGTCCGACCTGCTCACCGCCGGCGACGCAGGATCCCGCGGACGCGCCCTGGCCGAGGGCCTGCTGGCCGACTGCTCCACCCGCATCATCTACCGGCAGGAAACCGACCAACTCCACGCCGCAGCAGCCCTCCTCGGCCTCACCAGGGTCGAGACCGACGCCATCGCGCACCTCAACCGAGGTCGCGGACTATGGAAGGTAGCCGGACGATCATTCATCGTTCAACATCTTCTGCATGCACACGAGCTGTCGCTGTTCGACACCGACGCCCGCATGCATTGAAAGCCTAGTGGGTTCACTCCACCTGAAGGCTTCCCAATTCCTGAGAACCCACGGCGGGGTCACGTTAAGAGGCAATCCGACCCGTGAGTTCCCGGAAGCCTCCCCGCGCTGCACAGCACCTACATGCCTCCACTGCCCGGCACGAACGGACAGTGGAGAACACCTAGATCTGCGAGGTCACGCATTCCCGACATCACCCACCCCGAATACTTCCACCAGCTCGCCCGAACCATCGACAAGGTCTCCGCCGAACTGCCGCGTGCCGAGCACCTGCGCCGCCGCGACGACATCACCCCAGCCATCCACTCGGCCATCAGCGACCTCGGGTACATCCTGGCCGAGATCAGTAACGAACTGGCCACCAGCACCCGCTTCGACAACACGGGCCCCTCGGCGTACACCCGCGCCGAACGCTCCGGCACGGCCGCCCTCACCCGCAGTGCACCCGCACTCGGCACGGCCCTGGGCCACCTCGCCCAGGTCGTCGAGCGGCTCGGCTTTCTGCACGAACTGCCCCAGGACTCCCGCACACGCGGAGCGGAACGACGCAACCTCCACCTGCCCGGCGTACAAGCCTGGCTGCAGACGTACCTGGACAGCACCCGCAGCAACCTCACCACCGCAAGTCGCGGCCTGCGTAAGCACGCCGAGCAGCACCCACGTACGAGCACGCTCTCTCTGGCCCCGCCGGCAGCACCGCACCAGACCAACCCGGCCCCGGCCACCGATCCGAAGCGCAGAATCCCATGACAGACAATCCCCATCCCGGGCGTCCTCGCCTGCCCGCACGGCCCGAACCCGGCACGGCTCCAGAGGCGTTCCCTCCCAGTGGCACGGCCGGAAAGTACGGCTACGGTCGCCAGATCCTCGCGCTTACCGACCGTCTCAGGGGCAGCAGTTCCTATGAGGACGCCGCCTCTCTCATCGACCAGATCAATGAGCCTCTCGACGGACTCCTGGCACCACGATTCCGAACAGGATGAGGGTTCCGACCTCTGTGCCGACTTCGAGGACGCCGCACTGACCGTCCGCGCGCTCAACGAGGACCTGCACGTCGCCGTCGAGAAGCGCTCGACCCCAGCGTGCAGCCACGAGCAACTTACGCGCAAGCTCCCCTCCAACTGCCGTCGGCAGTACCGCGAGTAGCAACGCCAGGCCGCCCCCGTTAACACCCTCTGCGTACGCGCCACAACGCCCGCAATCCGTTGACCAGCGCGCGCTGTTGGACGAGTCACCCCGCGATAGAGGCCAGGCCGACCCGCACTGCCGCACACGTTTATCCGAACCACCTTGGGACCACATGCCCGCCCCCCACACAGATCTCTCCGCCTTCGCCAGCGCCCTCGCCGACCGACTGCCCGACGACTGGACCAGCGAGTACCACCGCCACGTCCAGTACAAGGACCAGTTCGCCACCGCCGAGGCGCTCTGGGACACCGGCCACGTCGGCTACATCGTCAGCCAATACGTCCTGGGCCACCACGCAGTCCTCCACGGCCCGGACGGCCAGCAGCTCTACGTCGCCGACCGTCCGCTGTATCGGCACCAGTTCGTCGTCGCACCGCTGGAGCTCGACGGCAACGGCATCAAGCCCCACCACGTCGCCGGAGTCGACGAGCCGAACGGCCTCGCCGTTCCCAACGCCCCTGCCCGAGCAGCCGCCCAAGTCACCCGCCGGCTCCTGCCCCGCTACCAGACGGCCCTGGACGCGGTGCGCCGCAACGCAGCGGACCAGCCCGAGCCTCCGCACCGCCCCGGACCACCGCAGGTGGCACGCGTGGTCACCCTGACCTGGTACGAGGACGGCGCACTCGGCACGCCGTACGGAAGCGTTCCCGAGGCCGCCCGAACGACGCTGTACACCCTCGGCTTCCAGTACCACCCCCACCAGGCCGCCTTCCTGCTACCCGCCGCATACGGCGAGGACGGCCGCGCTCTGCGCGTACAGGCACTGGTGCACCAGCTCGCCCACAAGGGCATCGGCGTGAACCTCCGCCACACCACCGCCCCCACCGCGTCCGCGCGCCCGCCCGTTCCCCCCTTCACCAGCACCTCCGCGACCGCCCACCACCGGTAAACCGGCCGCCACCCGCCTTCCCCTACCGCATCCCCTGCTCGGACGTCGCCGCTGTCGTGAGCGTGCCCGAGCAGCCCACCTCCTCGGATACGGCTGCCGCCGCACGAACGCCGAGGCAGCCGTACCCGAGCACCTTCCGCTTAAGGAGCCCCACCCCCGATGCAGCACCCCGACTTCGAGCTGTACGACAACGTCGGACGCGATGCCGACCAGATCGCCGCCGCCCGCTACGGCATCGCCACCCGCAACGACCTGCTGCGCTGGGCGAAGCGGGACGCCGAGCCGTTCCTGGCCCAGCACCCGCTGCCCGAGCAGAACCTGCCGAGCCTCGACCTCGGCCCCTGCCTTGACGCTCTCGCCGCCGCCGAGACACCGGCGCAGGCCAGCGCGGTCACCCGGCACCTGCTGGATGCGGCCGAACCGGTGCTCCAGGCAGTGAGCGACTACCTTCTGGCCGCCGCCCGCTGGCGCGGCCAAAACCGCTCAGCGGAGCTGGGGTCCCCGCCCAAGATGCTGATGACCGCGGCCAGCCGCAGCCTGTCCGTGCTGGCCATCGCCGACCAAGCGGACCTCGCGATCCTGCGCGCCGCATACGACCCAGCACCGACCCAGGCAGTCCTGCCCCAGTCGCGGACGGCGCCCGGTCTTCCCCCGGCACCGCCCGGCACCCCGTCCGCCGGTCCGGCCCCTGGCCGCTGACCTCGACCTCTCGGAGTCTCCTCCTGTCGACCCGATCCTTCATCGCACGTCCCACCGAGTCCGGCTACGACGGCATATACGTGCACTCCGACGGAGTGCCCAGCCACATCCTGCCCCTCCTTCTCACCGCCTACCAGCACCGGTTCGGGCAGGACATCGAGGCCATGTCGCGTTACCTCGTGGACGATGTCGCCATCGGCTGGGATGAGTTGGGCACCGACCTACTCGAAGGCGCCCCGCCCGCGCTCATCGCTGCCCTGACCGGCGGCGAGAAGTGGCCCAGCCGCACCTTGGACCACCTGATCACGCCGGACGGCTCCCCACCGGTGCGGATGACCGTCACCGACCACACCGCCGACGAGCAGGACATGCAGTGGGGCTACCTTCTGCACCCGCACGGGATCGAAGTGATCAGCCTGCTCCACGAAGACATCAGCCCGTTCGTGGACTGGAGCACCGACCCGCGCACCGTCTTCAGCGACGCCCCCGCACGCTGGACCTCCACCGCGGCGCCCCCGGTCATCCGACCCCTGCGCGCCACCGCACCCCGAACCGCCACTCCCACAGCCGCCCCAGCACAGGGCTTGCCAGCCCGCCCAGCCGCGCACCGCTAACAGATCTCGCTTACCTTGCCGAAGGACCTCCCCTGCCCACGTCCGACACGCCCTTGATCACCGTCGTCATCGCCACCCGGCTGCGCGAGGACCGGCTCGGCTACCTGACCGCCATGCACGCCAGCCTCACCCGGCAGTCCGTTCCGTGGGAGGCGGTCATCGCCCTCGACGGCACCGATCCCTCGCGCCTGCCCACCCCCCTCGCGGACGACTCGCGCGTCCGCACCCTCGCCCTGCCCTCGGTCGGCGCCGCCTGCGCCCGCAACCTCGCCCTCACCCAGGTTCGTACGCGGTACGTGAACTGGGCCGACGACGATGACGAGTTCACATCCGACGCCATGGCCATGCGGCTGACCACGCTGGAGACCACCGGCGTGGGCTGGTGCGCCGGGTGGAGCGAGGACCTCCACCTCGACGGCACGACCACCGTGTGGCGCTGCCCCACGCCACCCGGCCGACACGAGGCCGGCGACGTGTGGACGTACTGGCCCTCGCCGGCGGACACCATCCCGATCGGGCCGACCACGATCCTCGCCCGCACCGAGTTGGTACGCGCCGCCCCAATGGGCGGCCTCGTCCAGGGCGAGGACTACCTGACGGCCGTCGGCGTCACCAGCCTCGCCCCCGGCATCCTCCTGCCCCAGCCGGTGTATCGGTACCGCAAGCACCCCGGGCAGATGACCGTCCAGCACGGATACGACCAGTTGGAGGCAGCCGCCCGCGAGCACGCCTGGCAGTACGGCCGTAGCCTGCGCTCCGTCGTCCGCCGTGAGGTGCTCTCCTGTGGCTGACGCGCAGATCATCCTCACCTACAGCCGGGATGCCGGCATCGTCGCCATCCCCTCCGGGGGAAGGTACGTCTCCGCCCAAACCGCGCTGGAGAAGGCCGGGTTCCACCGAGGCGAAGCCGGGGAGTACCGCCTACAGGCCGAGGATCCAGACGTCACCCGCACCACCCTGGCGGTCCTGGTCCACTTGGCCGATACGTACGGCGCCTCGGTGACAACGAGCAGTCGGCGCTTCATCGGCGACGCCGCCCGTGACATCGCCCGTCTCCTGCCCGGCCAATGGGACCCCCACGTCGAGCTGTACCCCCGCCCCCTGTGGCAAGAGGACCTCGTGCCATGGCTGTGGGACAGCGGCGAACTCGGCCATGCCGTCCAGACGGAACGAATCCCGTACGCCGCCGTCCTCACGGATCGGGCTTCGGGTACCGGCCTGCTGCTCGTCGAGCGCCCCGGCCACCAACTCGACTACCTCGTGGGCGCCTTCGCCCCGGACCTGTTCGACGACGGATACGGCGATCCGCACGCCCCGCGCAGCATCGTCCTGCCGCCCTTCCCCGGCCGTGCGGCCCGGGCAATCACCGACCAGTACCTGCCCGCCTACGAACGCGCCATCTACGCCCGCCGAACTGCGGCCGTATCCGACGCTCTCGACCTCATCCGCACCAAGCATGGTGCCTGGACCGCGATGGTGGCCTCCGGCCGGTACAGCGACGCCACCCCCATGGCCGCCGCCGCGCTCAGCGCCGCGACCGAGCAGTTTCTGGAAAGCAGTTGGCGGACCTTCGCCACCGTCCTGGACCACGCTCCCGCCCTGCTGGACCGGTGTCACCCCACCGCCACACCGTGGCCCGAGGACACCGATGCCCTGGCACGGTTGGCCGACGCCCTCGGTGACGCCGAGACCGTGCGCGAAGAGTTGGCGTGCGGCACGCCGATCAGCCGCCCAGAGCGCACCGCGCAAACGTGGCCAGCCATCGCTACCTGGCTCGCCCAGGGTGAGCGGTTCGCCCGCCAGGCGCGAGGCGCGACCCCGCAGCCACGGTGCGCCCCGGCCGTCGCGGCGCTGCCCCGCGCCCTCCTGCCGGGCCGACCCGCGCCCCGCCGGTGAACTGCCGTTCTACCGAAAGGTCCACCCATTGCCCCTGCCTCCTGACGCCTACTTCGCCTTCGGCACCCATCCGCACCACGGCTTCGTCGCCACCGCCACCCGGGCGATGCCCGCCAACCTGGCCCACTGGTTCCTCACCCGAGAGCAGTTCGAGCCGGTACCCGAACGACCGGGCATGTACCGGCTGATCAACCCGGATGACGACGGCATGCGACGCACCCGCCAGGCCGTTCATGACCTGCGTCGCCACGGCTATGTCGTGCATGCCGACTACTTGCTCGACCCCGTCATCACCCCCGGCCCGCCCCACAACCCCATGGCTGTGCATGAGCACACCGAGCGACGCCACCGCATCGCGCGGGCCTCCGCCGGACTCTCCCAGCAACGCGGTCCGGCGCTGACCACCCAACCGCCGAGTCACCGGCCGATCCCGCCCAAGCCCACCTACGCCCCCACCGTCCATCTGACCGCTTCCGCCACCGGACGGTCCCGGTGAGCACTGAGCCGATCCGCATCCTCCGCGGACTGGGCGGCCAGGTGGACGTCGAAGGCCCCTTGGACTCCCTGGCCACAGATGTCCTGCGCCGAGCAGGCTTCCGGTTCGAGACGGCGCTGGGCGGCTACTGGATCCGGCTCCCGTTCGACCCGGGGCGTGACTGGGAGAACGAGCACGCGACGTGGGCAGCACAGATGCTCACCGCCGCCCGCTATCCAGTCGAACTCGACCCCGACCTGCGCACCGACACCGCAGAACAGGCCGCACCGCCCACACCGGCACGCTCGCCGGCCATGACGGCGCAGGCCCCGCCCGGGCGCCGAGCCCGACGCTGACGTTCCCGACATCAGGAGAAGCGATCACACAGATCCCCACGGCCCACGAACTAGCAGAGCGCACCCGTGACTTCCGGCTTCGGATGGCCGTCATCGACCGCGAGACCCAGACCGCGCTCGACACCACCCGGGACCGCTACGGGCGCACCGTCCACCACCACGCCGCGGCAGCAGCCCACGCCCGCCGCAACGCCGCAGCCGCCGAGGCATACGCCACGCATCTCGCCCCACACGCCACCCGTCTGCTGGACGCAGCCCGCAGCACCGTCGGCGAACTGCCGCTCGCCCGCCACACCACCGCCTGGCGAGCCCTGCTCGACTCCCTCGCCGCCTCCCACGCAGAGATCACCCGCGTCCTCAGCCGCCCCGCCGCCCCAGGCTCGGCCGCCGAGCGCGAGCAGCACCAGGCCCTTTGGCCCCACCTCGCCGTCTGGGCAGACCACGGCTCACTCGCCGCCGACCTCGCCGACCAGCACCACCAGTTCGAACCCGAGCTGACCGGCGAAGAAGCGCGGAGGTGGACGCACAGGGCCCAGGCCGCACAGCGGCGGGGCGAGTTGGACCTGATCGAGTCGTGGTACGCGGCCGACGGCCGGCGCATCACGCTCGCCTACCTGGTCGAGGACGACACCTCGACCGTGATCGCCCTCACCGGCGACCCCGACGCGCCGGGCTGGCAGGTCATCGGTCACTACGCCGATGAGTACGCAGCCGGACAGGCGCTGCCACGCCCCGTCCCACCCGGAGTCCTGCGGCCAGACATCTCGCGGTTCAACCGCCCGGAACCCGCTCCCGAGGTGCCGCTGCACGAGATGATCCAGGACATCGCCGAGGCGCAAACCGCCGGGGACGTCTCCTGCACGCTGCTCACCGCCACGCAGCACGGGTACGACGCAGGCCCGATGGTCCGCCTGCAAGAACTCCTCCACAGCGCCGGCCAGTTCGCCGCCGCGTTGGAGACCGTGCAAGGCCGGCAGCTCGCCGCCCGGCTCGATGCCCTCGGCCGGCACCTGGAATTCCTCACCCGCGAAGTCCAGGACGCGGCCGAGGACCTCGGCGCCACCGTCGCCGTCCTGCCACCTCACCGCACCCCCACTTCGCCGCGGATCCGCCCGCGCCCCGCCCTGGACACCACACCCCCGCCGCTGCCTCCCCGTACCACGGCCCCCACGCACCGCCCGTAGCACGCCGTATTCCCCGGCAGGCAGCCGCAGTTGTCGTTGACCGCCTCGATGGCCCCGGCACCGTGCCCCATTTCCAGCACGGTGCCGGGTGTTGCCCGGCGCTGAAAATGCCGACGAAGCAGGCGTTCACGATGCCGACGAGTTGCCCCGGCTCTCCCCGGCTGTACCACGGGCTCCGAACTCACGGCCTTCTTCATCGGCAAGGTGCCGCCGCCCACGAACCGATCCGCGGACCGAACCCATCGGCACACTCAACGCCCCATCCGCGCCCGCGATATCGGCATCTTGAGTGCCGCCCAACATGCCGGGCAAGCCACCCTTCGCCCGGCCCCGTCCACGGCACCCTCACCGTTGCCCGGCACTCACCATGCCGATGACACCGGCATTCACCGTGCCGGCGCCGACGACGCCCCCCTCCGGCGGGAGGCCAGAGGGGGCCTTCGGCGGCAAGATACCGCCGCCAACGAACACCCCGAACTCGCCAGCAGACGCAGCACCGGCTGTCCGCCTGCTCTCCGGCCTCCCTCGGCCTTGCAGCGCCTTGCAACGACCCCCGCTATCAACCGACTTCAAGGAGACATATCAATGGCTGTCCGTACACAGTGGTCCGTCGCGCACGCTTGCGGCCACGAGGTCGTCCATGACCTGTCCGACCGCCCCGCAGACCGGCGCGCCGGGTTCGCCCGCTGGCTCACCGACCGCAACTGCTCCGTCTGCTGGAAGGCGGCGCGCGACGCCGACACCGCCTCCAATGAGCAGTGGCTGGCCGCAAAGCGCGCCGAGGAGCAGCAGGCCGCGAAGGAATGGGCCCAGCGCTTCGACATGCCGCCGTTGGAAGGCCCGGAGCGGGCCCTGGACTGGGGCGAGCGGTCCCGCCACCAGCTGATGACCGCCGCGCACACCGCGCTCGTTGTCGAGGGCGCGTGGGACGAGGCGGACTGGGCGGAGCTGGAGGAGAAGGCCCGCTCGGTGACCAGGGCCGGATGGTGGATCGACCAGAGGGACGCTCAAGGCGCTGACCTGCTGGAACTCCTCGATGCCGCCACCGAGCAGGACCGCGGGACGGAGAACCCGTTCCGCTGACGGCGACGGACCATAGCCGGGAATCGGCGGTTGGCCAACCGCTCATTTCTCCGGACCATTGTTGCTCCCACCGCCACCTGATCCGCGTGGATAGGACCTGCATGACCCCGCCCTCTTGGACTCCTCCTGCCATCCCGGCGTTCTCGCCGACGCCCGACCCGCTCACCCCCGCCCGGGACATCACCCACGCCCACTTCCAGGCCAGCGACCAGGTCGTCGTCATCAAGGGCGTAGCCGGCGGGGAACTGTGGGGTGATGCGGTGCGCGTCGTCGCCCCGTCCTGGCACACCCCGACCGACGAAGACGGATGGCGGCTGCGCGACCCCACGGGCGGTGCGCAGACGTTCATCACCGGCCACCCGCGCTACCTCGTGCACCTGGGGCGCCGCTGTCCGGACTGCCTGATCTACCTGCGTGCCATGGAGGACTATCTCCTGCCGAAGTACGCCGGGCACGACTCGCTGATCGACTGCGGCTGGTACACCACCACGGCCCTGAACCAGCTCGTGCACATCGCCGACGCGCGGGGCGGCCGGTGAGCCTTCCCCTGCGCCGTCCCGGCCGTGCCCTCGCTCTCCTGAGCGCCCGGACCCGGGCCACCACGAACCCGGCGGACCCGTCCTGGCCGACCCGCCTGGCAGCCGACCTGCGCGAACTCGGCGCCGACTGGCGGGAATCGGCCGAGGTCTGCGCGGATGCCGCCTGGACGGCTCGCACCAGCGGACACAGCGTCTTGAGCCTGCTGACCCCGGACCAGGTCACTGCCGCCGAGGCGGATCCGGTCACTGCCCGCACCTTGCGGCATCTGTACCTGAGCGCCCTGCGCTACGACTTCCGCTGCCCCACCCTCCAAGCCCTCGTCGAACACCTCCCGCAGACCGCCCGCGAGGCGCTGGACTGCTACAGCCGGGCCCTGTACGCCTTCGCCCTGCTGGGCCAGTCCCGCCCCGAGGGCCTGGAGGTGATGGACGAGGTCCTGGGCGAGGCCGGAGAACACGCCAGGACCCTGCACGTCCTCCTGCACGGCCTGTGGCTCAGCCAGCACCTTGACCATGGAGCGGAACGGCTTCTCGCCCTCAGCACCCGGCCGCCCTTCGATGCCGGGCAGGACCCGATCGTGCTCTTCCGAAGGGCCGACGCACTGCGCCGCCTCGGCCGATACGACGAAGGGCTCTCCACCATCGACAAGGCCCTGGACCTTCTGCCACCGGGCGACCCTGCGGTCCACGCCGACCTGGTACGCGAGCGCTCCCTGATCGCCGCAGCCCGCGACCTGCACCACCACGAGCACCAGCCCGCCCGAGCCATCGCAGGCACACCGACGTGATCCCGCGCGTCAACGCACCGGCAATCACCCCGCACGACCCGCTCAGTGAGGCGTTTGCCACTCCGGCGCTGCCCGCTGCCCGGGCCACCGCACGACGATCACCGTAGGAGAAACGCTTCTGTTGCCCCTTGCCGACCGGTTCCTGACCATCCGCCACGATCCGCACTCCCAGGAGGTCCTCGCCCGCGGCGGCGACCCCGAGGCCCACACAGCATCCTGCAGCGCGCGGGATTCATCCCCGTCGTCCGCGTCCACGAGTCCTACCACCGCGTCCCCACCGGCCTCGACGTGGACGACGAGAGGCGGCTGGCCGCGGAGGCCGTGGCTCGGCTTCGGGCCGTCGGCTACCACGTCGACTGCGACGAAGACTTCGAAACCGACCGCCGCCCGGCCCGCGATCTGCCGCTGGGCGCTTCGGTCGCCCAGCTCGCCGAGCGCATCCGCCAGGCCACCACCACGCAGGAGGCGGCCGACGCTCTCACCGAGCTGACCGCCTCCCACGACGGCATCCTCGCCGCCATCGAGCAAGTCCTGGACGCCACCGCTGAGTTCCACGACGGCCTCGGCGATGCGGCCGACCCGCACATCGCCCGGCGCCTGCGCTACCTCGCCGACGAGCGCCTGAACGTCATCCGCACCGACCTCGCCCACACCCGCGACGCGCTCGCCGACCGGCACGCCCCGCACCCCGGCCGCAGCACCTGCACTGAGCAGGTCCCCGCCACCGAACGGGAACGGTCCGCCGTGTGCGCCTGCCCACCACCGCCGCGCACCGCGACAGCCCCGCCCCCGCCGCCCGTGGCCTCGCGGGTGCGCCGCTGACCCCGCCCCACCTTCCAAGGACACCATGCACGATCACGAAGATTCCGGGCGCCTCGCCTCGTTCGCCGACGTCCTCGTCGGCGAGCTCCCCGGCACCTGGACCAGCACCTGCCACCCCACCGGGCACAAGGACGATCTCGCCGAACTTGCCGACCGCATCTGGGACATGGACCTCGTCGCCGAGTCCCTCGCCCAGCATCCCCTGCGCAAGGCGGCCGTCCTGACCCGCACGGACGGTGCTCAGCTCGCCGTGCTCGACCGGCACGACGAACGCGCCGGATTCCTCATTGCCGCCGTCGCCCCCCGCGGCCTCCCCGACGAGGCGTACCGCGGCATACGTGAACCCAACGGCATCGCCGTGACGGATGATCCGTTCCACAGCGCCGAGCTGGTCGCCGCCGACCTGCTGGCCCGCTACGACGCCGCGCTCGCCCAGGCCCGCCTCAACGCCTGCGCCGACGTCCAGCCCTCGCAGCCGGACCGGGTCGTCCTGACCTGGCAGGCCGACGGCAGCCTCGCCGCCGCTCCCGTCGGCGAAAGAGCCGCCGTCGTGCTGGCCGCCAACGGCTTCGTCCGCGACCCGCAGACCGGCATCTACCGGCTCAGCGGCGACGACACGGCTGTGCAGGCCCGCGCCGTACGCGCGGCAGGCCAGCAGCTCGACGCGCACGGCATCGCCACCGCGCTCCAGCACCCTTCCGGCCGGATCGCGCCCACCGCGACACCACCTGCGACACCGTCTGCGGCGCCGCCGGCCCCGGCTACGGCCCGGGCCTCGGCTATCAGGGGCCGATGAGGAGCTCTTCCTCGCGCGCAACCACACGCACACCCCCGCCCCGCCGAGGCCGGGCCACGCGGTAGTGACAACTGCCCCGCACGCCCCAACGGCCGCTGAACAGGAGTCCCGTCTATGGGCAACCGTGCCGACGAGTACGGCACCGATGTCGAGATCTACCGCAAGGCCCTGACCACCACCATTCACGCCGACACCCCCACCGACGCGCCCGAGCAGCTCCTCGACCTGCTCGACCAGCTCGGACTGGAGCGCCGCACCGCCGGTGTCATCTATGTCTGGCACGTGGTGCCCGAAGACCTCGACGCCGACGAGCAGAGGCACCTGGCGAGCCGCGCGATCCCCGCCCTCATCGTGGCCGGATACACGGTCAACTGCACCCCCGAAGTCTTCGACGAGGCCGCCTGCCAGCAGGCCGTGCACGAGATCCGCTCCGGCCCCACCCGTCCCGTAGCGCAGCCGACAGCGACACCGGCACCGTCAGCCCCTGCCCCACCGTCCCAGCGTGCCCGGTAGCACCGAACGGCGGCCCCGGCGCCCGGGCCGGGGCCGCCCCGCCCGCATCACCGACCGGAGAACCCCGTAACACCCCACACGCCCCCACCGATCAGCCCGCATCTCACGCCACGCCTCGCGACGGCGCTGTTCCGCAACTACCTGCGCACCTGCATCCCCACCGGTCCCCACCGCCTAGCCGGCGCACGCCCCGAGGCCGCACCCGACGAAGCCCGGCGGACCGGCCACCACCGCTGATCCCAACCACCGTGCCCAGGAGGAGCATGCCCGACCCCACCTCGTACCCGGTGCGGCTGGCTGATGAGATCACCCGTCAGCTCGGCCAGCTCGCCGACCATCTCGCGCACCTTCCCCCGCATCAGGCCACGCAGGTCATCGCCCGCGTGGTGGACTCTGAAGACGGAGTCCTCGGCGGCGTCACCCGCCTCGTCGCCACCAGCAGCGTGTTCGCCAAGGTCCAAGCCGAGCGCGGCGCGCTGCCGCCGGATGTGTGGCTCGCCCTCGGGCGCGCCGCGAACGAACTCGACGCCATCGCAGGGGACCTGGACGAACACCACGACCACCTGCACCAGGTCAGCACGCGCACCGACGTTGGGACTGCGAAGCCGCCAGAGCCCGCCCCGCTCGTCGTCCGGCGGCGCCGATGAGCAAGAAGCAGTGGCAGGGCTGGGGGCCGGGCGAGCAGGCCGAGCAGCACTACCTCGTAGAACCCCGCGCCCTCGCCGGCGGCGGCGACCTGCGCCACGTCTCGGAGTTCCTGCGCGCCTCCGGCTGGCGGGATGCCTCCGCGCCGGGCGGTCCGCTGCTCATGCAGAGCCCCGACCGCGCCGTTCGGATCAGCTACGACCCCTTTGTCCTGCCGGGCGGATGGACGATCCACAGCAAGGCGACCGGGCAGCAGGACGAGTGGCGGGCGCAGCTCGGCCGGCAGACGCCGGTGGAGATCGTCGCCGGGCTGACCGACGCTCTCACCCGCCCCCGCTCCGCCCACGCCCCCAACGTGTGGGAACCGCTGCAGGACCAGCACTGGAGCACGGGGCCCATCGCCGGGCACTACACCGCAGCCAGCCCGGACGGATCGGCGTGGATGCAGTTCCACCAGGACGCAAACGGCAGCGCGATGTGGTGGTCCGGAGCACGGGACCAGCAAGGCAACGGCTGGACCGCGAGTTTCAGCGCGACCACCCCGATGCACCTCGTGCAAGCCTTCTCCGCCGCCCTGGCCAGTCCCGAGCCCGTGATGCGCCCGCGCGGACGCGTCCCGCACAGCGCAGCCATCCGCACCACCTCCGTCTCCGTCCTGCCCTCTCAGCTCAGCGCCTGGCAGCAGGCCCGGATCACCGCTGCTCGCGCCGCAACATGGGCCCGCAACTCCGTCGGCAGCAACCGGCCCCGCACCACCGCCCGTCCCCACGCCCACGCCGGCGGCGCCCGCGCCCGCCGCTGAACCCCACCACTCCGCTATGAAGGAGTCCTGTGCCCGCACTCACCCCGGACGCCATCCGCACCGCCACCGAAACCCTCTCCGACCTGACCGAATATCTGCGCGAGGACCCCGACCTCGACGAGGCCCTCGCGCTCGTCGAGCCGCTGCTGGACGAATACACCGGCGTCCCCGTCCAGCTTGCCGACACCCTGCGTGCCCTCGCCCGTGCCGTGCAGGCCCACCCCGGCACCCCGCACACGAGCGAAGTCGCGCTGCTGATCGCTGAGTTGCGTGATGCGGCATGGGAGCAGAGCGACCAGCACACCCTTCACTACGTCCTCGACGACCTGCGCAACCTGTACGCGAAGACCCCGTCGGCCCCGGGGTGCGGCCGGTGCCGGTGAGCGAACGGCAGCTCGCCGCCTTCGCCGACCACCACGCCTGGCGGATCCCGTTCGACACCAGCCCCCGGCACCTCGCCGGCCCCGGTGACGCCCGCCACGTCACCCATGGTCTGGCCGCAGCCGGCTGGACCCGCACCTCCGACCCGCTCAGCCCCGAGATCGTCCTGCGCAGCCCCGACCACCGGCACAGCCTCCAGTTCGACCCGCAGTCCGCCACCTCCGCCTGGTGGCGGCTGCGGGCCGAACCCACCGGCACCGAGCCCGGCTGGTAGGCGGAGTTCGGCGAACTCGTGCCGGCCGAACTCCTCGGCAGTCTCACTGACGCCCTCATCACCCCACCGCCCCGCGAACATCCCAACTTCTTCCAGGTGTTGGAGTCAGCAGGCTGGCAGCTGGAAACCCGGCACGCGGCTCGCTCACCTGACGGGATGTGCCACGTAGAACTACGACTGCGGCACGACCTGCACGGTGAACCGGCGCACTGGCACGTGGAGACCTGCGAGCCGGGATACGGCACCCCGATAGGCCCGCGGATCTGGCACGCCTGGTTCGACAGCCGCACACCCACTCACCTGGTCAACGCCTTCGTCACCGCGCTCGCCGACCCCGCACCCCTCCAGCGCGGCATGTACGACCGCACCGCCCACCACAGCGTCGTGCAACGACCGAGCCCGCTGGCACCGCAGCAGGTCGTCGAGGCGCACACCGCCCGACTCGACGCCCTCCGCGCCCAGGCGCGCGCCGCCCGCCGCCAGCAGCCGAAAACCGCAGTGGCCCCGGCGAAGACCGGCACCACCCGTGCGACCGCGCACCGCTGACCCCGATAAGGACCGCACCATCACCCTCGACCCCACCGCTCACCGCGACTTCCTGCACCACCTCGACGGCTTCCTCGACGACAGCAAGAAGATCCTCGACTCCTGGGACGCCTACTCCGACGAGCACACCGACACCGCCGGCTGGCCGCACGACGACCACGCCTATGGGCTGCGCGCGAGCCAGCGTGATGCTGACACGGCCGCAGCGTTCGAAACCGTCCGCCCCGGCGCACGTCACCTGCTGGCCACGGCCGAGACGCAGCTCGCGCACCTGCCCGCCCACGCAGTACAAAACCGCTGGGCATACCAACTGGGCGTCCTGCACGCCGCCCTCGACCGCCTCGACGCGCTGCACGACCAGTGGCTGCAGACCCGCGACAGCCTCCCGCTTGACGCCCGGCCCGGCACTGCAGCCTTCGACGACGCCCTCGCCGAACATCACGCCGAGTGCTGGAGCTACCTCGACGACTGGGCCACCCACGGCCACTCCCTACGCGACATCAACGCCGCCGCCCGGCACGCCCCCTCGCCCCTGGCCCCACCGCCGACCGCGACCTCCTTCCGCGCGACCGGCCGGAGCGGCCCGGTGCGGAGGTGACGAGCATGCACGAGACCATCGAGCAGGCGCTCATCTCACCCCGCTACCTCGCCAGCGGCGGCGACCCCGCCTGGGTTACCGTCCCGCTGCATCGCGCCTGCGGCTGGAGCTACGGGCATGACCCGCTGATGCCCCGCGTCCTTCTGGCCAGCCCCGACCAGCAGGCGCTGCTGCGCCTCGATCCCCACCCCGACCAGCACTGGTGGACCATCCAGCACCACCGCACCACCACTTCGCCAGCCTGGTCGGCGTCCTTCGGCGCCCGCACCCCAGTGGAGATCATCGCCGCCTTCACCGACGCCCTCACCCACCCCGCCACCACGGCCGCCTCCCTGCCCGCCGATCCGTACGTGCCGTTGCGCCAAGCCGGGTGGCGGCGCCAGGACGAGCACCCGGGCGGCTTCGTCTCGCCTGATGGCATCGCCCGCGTCGAGCACTTCGCTGATGGCAGCGTCAACAGCTGGTTCATCGACGTTGCCATCAGCCAGGACCCCGAGGGCTTGGTATGGCGGGCCTACTTCGACGGGACCACCCCGCCGCACCTGATCACCGCCTTCACCCGCGCACTCGCCGACGACACCCCCCTGCCACGCGACCCGCTCCACGTCCCCGCTCTGGGTGGCCGGCGCATCCGCGGCACCACCCACCACGTCCCGGCATCCACCGTCGCCTTCGCCCTGGAACGGCGGGTCAAGGACCTCGGCACCCGCAGCGCGAGCCCCTGCACGCCACAACCGCGGACCCCACACGCCTCGCAGCCCCACCGCGCCCGCTGACCCACCCCCAACCGCCTTCTGGAGGCGCCCTCTTGCCCACCAGCCCGTCCAACGCCAGCAGCACCGACGGCTACGACATAGCCTTCCGCGTCCTGCTCGGCGCCATCGCCGTCGCCGTCCCGGCAGCCAACCTCGCCTGGCTCGGCGGCAACGCCGCCACCTACCTCACCGACTCCGGCCCCCAGGCCCCCTACCAGCCGGCCGAAGCCCTCCTCCACCCCGAACACCTCTGGCCCCACCTGGGAGACACGTCGCTGCTGATCAGCGCACGCATCATCCCCGCCGCAGCCCTGATCGCCCTGGGCGTCGTCGGCGCCGTGCTCTGGTCACGGCACCACGGCGGCACCCAAGGGCGAAAGAAGAAGGTCGCCGGAATGGCGAAACCCAAGGACATCGAGCCCCTGCTCGCCAAAGCCATCACCGCCAAGGCCCGCTCCCTGCGGCCCAGTTTGAAGGACAGCAAGACCATCTCAGCGAACGACACCGGAATCCTGCTCGGCAACATCCAAGGCACCCGCCACGAAGTCCGCATGGGCTATGAGGACGTCGCCGTCGCCATCATGGCGCCCCGCTCCGGCAAGACCACCAGCCTCGCCATCCCCTCCATCCTCAGCGCCCCCGGTCCGGTGCTGCTCACCTCCAACAAGGCCGCAGGCGACGCCTACACCGCCACCCTCGAAGCGCGGGCGAAGGTCGGCCAGACCTGGTCGATGGACCCGCAGCAAATAGCCCACGCCACACGGGAGATGTGGTGGAACCCGCTCGCCGACGCCAAGACCCTCGAAGGCGCTGGCCGTCTGGCCGGGCACTTCCTCGCCGCTTCCGTGGACGCCTCCCAGCAGGGCGACTTCTGGTCCAAGGCCGGATCCAACATCCTCTCCCAGCTCTTCCTGGCCGCAGCCCTGGACGAGCGGCCGATCACGGATGTCATGCAGTGGCTGGCCTTCCCCGCTGACCGCACCCCGCTCGACATCCTGCGCGACCACGGCTTCACCGCCGTCGCCGCCCAACTCAAGGGCACCGTCGAAGGCCCGCCGGAGACCCGCGACGGCATCTTTGAGACCGCCCGCCAGTACGCCGCCGCCCTCCTCAACTGCGAGATCGCCGCATGGGTGACCCCGCAGAAGGACGTCGAGGAGTTCAAGCCGAGCGAATTCGTCACCTCCACCGACACCTTGTACCTGCTCTCGAAGGACGGCGGAGGCGGCGGCTCGGCGATTATCGCGGCGTGCGCGGACTCGGTCATGCGGGCCGCGACCGCCCAGGCCGAACGCAATGGCGGGCGCTTGGACCCGCCGCTGCTGGCGATCCTGGACGAGGCCGCCAACGTGTGCAAGATCAGCGACCTGCCAGACCTGTACTCCCACCTCGGCTCCCGCGGGATCATCCCGATCACCATCCTCCAGTCCTACCGACAGGGCCAGAAGGTCTGGGGCGACGCGGGCATGGACTCGCTGTGGTCCGCCTCCACGATCAAGGTGATCGGATCCGGCATCGACGACCCGGACTTCGCCGACAAGCTCTCCCGCCTGATCGGCGACCACGACGTGGAGACGAAGTCCACCTCGACCTCGGAGTCCGGCACGTCCACCAGCATCAGCACGCGCCAGGAACGCATCCTGCCCGCCGACGCCATCCGCGCCCTGGCCAAGGGCACCGCACTCCTCCTCGCCACCGGCATGCGCGCCGCCATGCTCACCCTGCGCCCCTGGTACGCCGAGCCCGGCGCCGACGAACTGGCCGCTGCCTCCGCCCGCGCGTCGAAGGCGATCACCGCCCGTGCCATCGCCAAGGCAGCGCCGAAGCAGGGCGACTACGACACCGCCGCCTAGGCCCCCTGCCCTCGCCCCTGATGTCCGGGCGCACGAGCCCTTCCTTTGGAGTTCGGATTGCACATCATCGACCTGGCCGAGCAGACCCGACTCATGGGTCAGACGGCGCCCGCCCTGGAGTCCCTGCGTGAGGAGGTGGACCAGGCGCGGGCCGGAGAGATCTCCAAGCCGGTCCGTGAGTTGGCCCCGATCGCACTTCGCGCGCAGGAGCTGTCGATGGGGTGCACGCAGCAACTCGCGGTCCTGTCCACCAGCCAGTACGCGGTGATGAAGGACGGACACGAGAACCTCGCCGAACTCGCTCAGGTCTCGGCCCAGGTATCGCTCGCCGCATCCATGTGCACCCTCGCTATCCACACTCGCACCGAGGTGCTGCTGTACGAGGATGCGGACGAGACCCCGGAGGCGAGCCGACGCATCCTCAAGGACGCCGCCGAGCGGATGGATGTCTCCGCCAAGGCGTATCGCGGCCTGGCGCAGCGGCTCTCCCGTCGCCTGGCCTCCGCCGCCGCCCAGCGCGGTGACCAGCGCCTCATCGACCAGGCGCTCGCCAGCCCCGGTATCACCACCCCCTCTTCCGAAGCAGCGGCTACAGCCGTCAGCGCCACCTGCCCGCCACCGTCCCCGGCGTCAAGGGTATCCATGCGCGCAACGCGCTGACCACGACCGGCACACAGCCGCCCCCCTATCACGCAGCCCTCAGCTGCAGGCCCCTCTCGGAGAGTTATGTCCTTCGTAGACCTGCCCGATGTCTTCATCGGCTCGACCACCGACGCACACACATTCGTCGTCCTCAACCGCCAACTACCCGGCGCCAAACGCACCTTGACCGACGCCGGATTCACCGCCCGCGAGTACAACGAGTGCACTGTCTACCTGCTCCCGCCAGGTACCCCCGAGGAAGCCAACGAGCGAGCCGGGTGCGCGATGTACGGCCTGTTGGCCCGCACCCACGACCTCGTCGACCTCTCCTGGACGACTCGCTGCAGTCCGCAAGGTCCGCTGCCCCCCTCCGACCTGCGCATCCAGTTCACAGGCGGCACCGTGTCCGCAACAGCCGAGACGGACGAGGGCCGGCGACTCCTCGAACAGCACGGCTTCACCCGTTCCCCGGACGACTCCTCGTACCGACCCCCCAGCGGGCTCGACGAGAGGGGCCTGCTGAGCGCGGTCGTGCGCGCAGAGTCGCACGCCTACGCCGACGGGCTCGGCGTACACGTCGACCTTGGCATCCTCACCCCCGACGCGATCCCGGTCACCCCGCGCCGTGCCTCCTCCTCCGTGCCCGGCCCGGCAACCAAGCCAGGCCGGGGACGCACCCGCTGACCCCGACGCACCGGAGCCCCACCATCGCCATACGCCACTTCGACCTGCCGCTGCAGATCGACCATCTGCGCCAGCTCGGCCGCGACTTCGCCGTCCTGCACACCACCGTGGCTGCCCTGGAGATCCGGCCGGGGAGCGAGATGCTGCAGCAACTCGGACCGAAGATCCTGTCCATCCACGAGCTGATCGGCCGCACCCTGGTGCGCCTGTCCACCCTCGACGGCAGTCAGTACACGGCGGTGCCCGGCAGTCGCGCCTCCCTGGATACGCTCAGCTCCGTCATCGCCTCGGCTGCCCTCGCCGCCTCGGACCTGGCAACCGCCGTGGCGGACAACCCCCTCGAAGCCACCGGTTTCCCGGGCGGCCCGCCCATGGACGACGCGGCCGTGCGCCAGGCACGGCACGCCGAGGCCGCGCCCCTCCTGGCCAACGGCCTGTCCAGGGCCGCGCGCCAGCTCAACCTTGTGCGCGACCAGCTGCCAGTACACCGCCTCCGGCATCGCCCGAGACCTCAAAGACCACGCCGAGCACCGGCCGGCTCTGCCGCAGCTGACCGCCGCCCAGTACACCGCCCTCGACCAGATCGCTCAATGCGGCGCCCGCCGCTACGAACGCCGGGGAGCAGGCCCCAGCGTGCTGGCCGGCACCGGCAAGACCATCCACGCCAAGCCCTTCGGCGTATTGCAGGAGCACCGCCTCATCCGGACCGAACACACGGACCTCCGCACTCGCAGGCCGCCCCATCACGGTCACCGCCGCCGGACGTCTGGTGCTGGATACCCAAAGTCCCGGACCTGCGTCGGCGGCGGTACCGGCCGAGCTGTCCGCAGCACGCACCGCGAGTGGCAGGCGCCGGTGAACTTCGCCCCCGACGGCCTCGTCCTCGTCACCCCACGGCACTTGGCCGGAGGCAGGACCAACCCGCTCGGGGACGTGATCGGCCCCCTGGTCCACCTGGTCAACTGGCCCCACGCGCCCGCCCGCACGACCGGTGGCAACAGCCATCCGTGCCACCGCCGCGCGCTGACGCTTCCCTTCCTGGAGCTATGACGTCTTCCGACACTCCGACAGCACACGACCTCGCACGCGCCCTCGCCGACCAGATCCATCCCAACTGCCCACCCCGCGACGTGATCGTCAGCTTCAGGGTCCGCCCCCAAGCCGCAGCCGCAGCCGAGTTCGGTCACCGCTCCCGCGGGGGACCCGTCACGAGCTTCGCCCAGTCGCTGCACGCCCGGCTCTACGGCCTGCCCACTGACCCCGATCCGCTGCCGACCGCGCTGGACGCGCTCTTGCAAGCCACGCACATCGCGAACAGCGCAGAGCAGCAGACCGCGATCCTGCGTCAACTCGCCGACCAGCTCCGCAACGCCACCGAAATCATCTACCGGTACGCCGCCCAGTGGGAACGCCGGCCCACCAACATCGGCGAGCAGCTGCGACAGGCACACGACCAAGCCCAGCAGGTCGTCGAAGCTCTCGACCGCGTCGCCCCCGCCTTCAGCAACCGGCCCGAAGACAACACCTCACCCCGCCCGGCACCGCCACCATCCCGAAACCGGGCCTCCGCGCCCGTCACCGCCCTCACCACTCCGGCCGGACGCCATCGCTGACACTCCCCTCAGCCGCCACAGCTGAATGAAAACCCCTCGCCCGACTCCAACCGAAGCCCTTCGAACCAGCCTCACCCAATCCCGGTGCGCACTTGGGGTGTTCGTCCCTGCCGGCCTGCAGCCACTGCTCGTAGAGCGCCGCACTCTCGACCACCTGGCCCAAGCGGGTGCAGACCTGTTCGAGATCGGCCTGCCCCACCACACGCCGCACCTGGACGGCCCGACCATCCAGTCCGCGTACCGCCGTGCCTTGCGCAACGGGCGCGTGCTCGACCGCACCCTGCGTGCGGTCGAGCACGCGGCCCGCCGCGCGCCGACCGTCGTGATGACGTACTGGGAGCCCGTCGACCGCTACGGCCCCGCGCGCCTGGCTGGTCTGTTCGCCGACGCGGGCGCCGCCGGTGTGATGGTCGTCGACCTCCCTGACGACGCGGCCGTCGCCTGGCAGCAGCACGCCACCGCCGCTGGCCTGACCGCACCGCGCCTGGCACCCCGCGGCATGAGCGACCGGATGCTGCAGTCGGTCTGCGCGAGCGCCTCCGGGTGGCTCTACGCCCCCGCCAGCACAGCCCCCACCGGATACCGCGGCCCCCTCGACCTCGAAGCGCTGTCCGCCGCCGTATGCCGCCTCCGTGCAGCCAGTCCGCTCGCGGTCGTCTCCGGAGTTGGCATCTCCACCCCGGCTCTCGCCACCGCCGTCGCGCCCCTGGTCGACGCCGTCGTGATCGGCACCCCCGTCGTCCGCGCTCTCAACCAGGGCCCCGACCAGGCCAGCGAACTCCTCGCCGCCTTCGCCCACGCCCTCCACCCCACCACCGGTGACCGCCATGCCCCCAACTTCCGGCCCCACCACGTCCGTCACCCAACTGGCAGCTGACGCCGCCACGCTGCGCCGCTCCCTTCGGGCCGTCGACTGCAAAGACCCCGACGCGCTCGCCGAACGCATCACCGCAGCCCAGGACGCGGCCACACGGGCACTGTCCCTCTACCTCCAGCACCAGCGCCGTTCAACGGGGCCCAGCGGAGCCCGCGTTCACGCTGTGGACCGGCTCGCGCAGGCGGCCAAATGCGCCCAGGACGCCACCGCCGCGTTGACCTGCGCGCTGGCCCGGCACGCCGAGAACCAGCGGCGAGGGACCGAATCAGGCCCGGTCATCCACATCGGGCCCTCCCCGTGGCAGCACGTCCACGCCGCCGCCGACCTCCTGCAGCGCATCCCCGCCCTGTGCAACGAGGCCGACCACTGGCTCGCCACCCCCAAGGGCGACCACCACGCCCCGGCAACCCCCGCCAGCCAGCCCGCAGTCACCCGCACGCGGTGAAGGCTTACTGGCCCGTCAGCCGCCCATACCTCGCCTCGCAGACCAGGATCGACACATTTCCCAATCTCATCAGTTTCGCGCCATATCCCTCGGCGCCGGTATTCAATCCAGCGCCCTACTCGCCCTCGCCGCCGAAGGAATCCTCCCCAAGGTCGATTACGCGATCTTCGCCGATACCGGCTGGGAGCCCAAGGCCGTATACGCCCATCTCGACCGCCTCGAACGCGAGATAGCCGCCCCAGCAGGAATCACCATCCTCCGCGTCTCCTCCGGCAACATCCGCGACCATGCCCTCGACCCCGATCACCGCTTCGCCTCCATGCCTCTTTACATCCTGAACAAGGACGGGAAGCAAGGCATGACCCGGCGCCAGTGCACGGGTGAATACAAGATCAAGCCGATCAAGAAGAAGGTCCGGGAACTCCTCGGCTACCCCTATCCCTCACGTGTCCCGAAGGGGACATTCGTCGAGCAGTGGGTCGGCATCTCCACTGACGAGTTCCACAGGGCCAAGGATGCCGACGTCAAGTACATGCGCAACCGGCACCCTCTCATCGACTTGGGCTGGTCACGATCCGACTGCGTCCGCTACCTGACCACGCTTGGGCTAGCCGATACCCCGAAATCAAGCTGCCTGGGTTGCCCGTTCCACGGCAACGCGCAGTGGCGTCATATCCGCGACACTTCACCATCGGAATGGGCGGACGTCGTGGCCTTCGACGCGGCGATCCGCAACGGCAACGCCCGCGCCAACGCTACCGGGAACCATCTCCTGGGCGCAGCGTTCCTCCACCGCTCCCGCGTACCGCTTGACCAGGCACCGATCGACCACGTCACCGCCGCTGAGTGGGCCGCACTGCTACAGGAACTCGACGGCATCGGGCTCGATGCGGAGGAGTTCGAGCAGGGCGCCACCGACGGATGCTCACCGTGGGCATGCCGCGCCTCCGAACAAGTCCTGACGCAAGACGACTTCGAGCTGGCGTCGTGATCATTGACCTGTTCGCCGGTCCCGGCGGGTGGAGCCAGGCCCTGACAATGCTGGGCCTTCGGGACGTGGGCCTGGAATGGGACGAATGGGCGTGCAAGACGCGCGCCGCGGCAGGCCAGTTGACCATCCGTACCGATGTGGCCCTGTATCCGGTCTGGCCGTTGGTGGGCAGGACGACGGGTCTTATCGCATCGCCTCCGTGCCAGGCGTGGTCCAGGGCTGGCAAGCGGCTCGGGCTCATTGACCAGCCGCTGGTCCACCAAGCCGTCGCCGACCTCGCGCAAGGCCGGGACACCCGTGCCAGGTTGCTGGCTTCGTGCCGGGATGAGCGCTCCCTGCTCGCGGCCGAGCCGATGCGCTATCTGCACGCCCTTCACGCCGTTGGCCAGCCGGAGTGGGTGGCCATGGAGGAGGTCCCGGATGTGTTGCCGTTGTGGCGCCAGTACGCGGCGATCCTGCGCCGCTGGGGGTTCTCCGTGTGGAGTGGGGTCTTGAATGCCGCCGACTACGGCGTGCCCCAGACCCGGCGGCGCGCGATCCTACTTGCCTCCCGCACGCGCATCGCCAAGCCTCCCACGCCCACCCATGCCGATATCGCCGAGCCGGAGACGCTGTTCGGGCCGGGCCGCGCCCGCTGGGTCAGCATGGCCGAAGCCCTCGGCTGGGGCGCCACCGACCGGCCCGTGCCCACCGTGTGCGCCGGCGGCGGGCCAGGCGGAGGGCCTGAGCCCTTTCCTTCCGGATCACGCAAGGCCCTGGCCGACGCCCGAGATCGCGGCACCTGGAAGCACCGCCCCGCCACCGCACGCGTCGCGCGTGAAGGACTCGGGGCAGCTGAGCGGGGCGTCCGGGGCGCGAACCGCGCCGCGCATGCCAGGGTGTCGACGGCCTTGCGGGCCGGGGCTCTTCGGTGGTCCTGGTCGCTGCGGAGCAACAACCAGGCGAACGCCACCGTCAGGTCGATCGAGGAGCCGGCGGGCACGCTGTTTTTCGGGCATCGCGCCAACGAGTGCGTCTGGATAGCCGAGCCGGTAGCTGGCGCCTGCGACGAGGACGCGGTGGCGCCGGAAGCGATCCGCATCACAGCGGCCGAGGCAGGCATCCTGCAGACCTTCCCTGCCACCTACCCCTGGCAGGGCAACAAAGGCCAACAGTTCGCTCAGATCGGCAACGCCGTACCGCCCAGACTCGCGGCGCACCTACTCGCCCCGTACGTCGGCAAGCCCCTTGGCCGCGATGACTTCGTCCTGGCGGCGTGATGCCCGCCCGCACCGATCCGTACGACGACGAGCTGGACGAGCTGCCGCCGCCAGAGCCCGTGCACTACGTGGAGCAAGCCTTGCTTGGCGCCCTCCTCCTCGACCCACAACTGCTCCCTGCTATCGGCACTTTGGAGGCCGAGCATTTCGGGAACCACACCCACAGTGTTCTGTTCGCGGCCATGCACGCGATCCCGCCACCTGATCCGAGGGTGCACGCCAAGGAACCCCCTGGCTGAACGCGCTACTCGATGCCGCACGCCCCCAGGCCCCGGGGCTGTCCGCCTCCTACCTCCACACCCTGGTGCAAGCCTGCCCCTGGCCGCAGCACGCGGCAGCCTACGCACGGATGGTCAGGGCCGAGCACGCCCGGCGGACACTGCGCATCCACGCGCAGCGCCTCGCCCAGACCGCCACCGACACCACGCTGCCGAACCCAGCCGCCGCCACCGTGGACCAAGCCGACGCCCTTGCCCAGTTCCTGGACGAACACGCCAGCCAGTTCCCCCCACACCCCGGCTCCCTACCCCGCACCCCACTGCCACCATCCCCGCCCCGGGAGACGGGCGAGGACGCTCTGGGCGAGGAACGGCTGCTACTCGCTACCGCCACCGCCCAACCCGCCAGCCTGAAGACCATGCGCTGGCTGCAAAGCGACGACTTCGCCCTGCCCCTGCACGCAGCCCTCTTCCGGTGCCTGACCGCCCTCGCCCACCGCGGCGATCCCGTCGACCCGATCACCGTCCTGTGGGAAGCCCAGCACCGCGGCCTGCTCACCCCGGACATCGCCCCGCACGACCTGATGGCCCTGTTGTCCACGCCCGTCGGCTCGGCTGAACACTGGGGCGAGAAGATCCTGCAGCGCTCCCTACTGGCCCAGGCCCACACGACAGCCGAACGCATCCAGGCACTCACCGACGACCCCGTCAATACACCGCATCAGCTTGTCACCGGCAGCCGCCGCGCCCTGACCGCAGTGCGCGCCCGCTGGCAGCACACTGGGGCCAAGCCACCCTCCACCGCACGGCCCTCTTCACGCGCACCAGCCGCCTCCCGAGCTGGCCCGCCACCCACCGCTCCCCCAGCCACGCAAGCACGCGTCACTCGATAAACCGCCCCCTGGTCCGGCCGGCACCCCGCTGGCCGGACCACCTCATCGGAGCCCTGATGCCCAACCCCGCCCTCGACGCCCACATCCACCTCGCCCAGCATCCGCAGCACCCCGGCGCCGTCACGGCCACGGTCACCGGATCCGGCACGCACACCGCCCGCGCCCTACTGAGCGCGCACGGGTTCCGCCCGGTCGACGAGCAGACGATGATCCTCGTCCGCATCGACCACGAGGAGCCCTACTACGCCGACCAGGCCGCGCACATCCTGCGCGAAGAAGGCGCCACCGTCGAGATCTCTCCCAGCCTCCAAGACGACATCAACACCGAGTGGAACTGGGCCAATTACCCGATGCCCTGGCTGAACCGCGACGAGATCCGCGAAGTCTCCAACGCGGCCCAGGCCATCCACGACGACATCGCCTCCGGCCGCCTCACCATCCACGCCCACGCCCACGACGGCTACACCACCGTCGCCGTGGGCACCTACCGCAACGATGGCAAGAGCGTCCACCTCCACGGCGAAAACCACCTGCGCGTGATCGCCCTCATCTACGACGCCCCCGCCGAAGCCATCCGGGAGTTCCAACGCCTCTACGGCGACGCCGTCCGCCCGGGCCCCGCGCCCGCCACCAACACCGAACGGCACGCCGCCACACATACCCGTTCTGCCACCCGCACAGATGCGGCACTAGGGGTTGGCGTTTTTCGAGTCGGATCCCAGATAGCGAGACGATGTTCGACTCGAAAGCGGGCAGCTTGCCTTGAAATCGCCTGTATCACTATCTGAGATTTTCCCGTTTAGTCGTCGTCAGGGACCCGCAGCGAGCGCCCTGCGGATGAGTCCGAGGGCCAGTCCTGGGAGACACGCCACAACAGGGCGTTCCCCTCGCCCCGCAGCAGGGTCAGCCGCTCCAGCTCGAAGCGCAGCCGGTCGCGCACCTTCGGGTCGGGCAGCACTAGCGGATCGGTCAGCTGCCACACGGCGTGCAGGATCCGTCGTATCCGCAGGTACAGAGCGGCGTCGGGGTCGTCCAGGGGCCATTGCTTGTCCGCATGGCCTAGCGCGATTTCGGCCCGGAAGTCGCCGTACGTCTGGAAGCGGGGCGTGGACGTGACGAACAGCAGTGTGCCCAGCCAGGTCCGCATGTCGAGTGAGTGGAAGGTATCGCGCAGGTACGTCACCACCCGTTCCGTGTCGCCCAGGGCGAGATGGTGGTGCAGCCGGTGGCGGGCACACTTCGGGGTGCCGTCGTCGATGCGGCTGTAGTGATCCACCAGGGTGTGGTGCACGTGCAGCCATCTCTCGTGGTCCGCGTCGAGATCGTGCAGGCGGAGCAGCAGCAGGGTCCGCACGAAGGGGTTGCCGACCAACTGGCCCCGCGCGTCGCTCAGCCCCTCCGCCGTGAGCTGGACCTGCAGGGCCAGTGCGTCCCCCTCGTCGAAGTCGTCGATGAGCCGGGACGCCGCGAGCGCGCGCGCCGAGTTGCGGTCCTGGGCGGCGGCCAGCACAGTCAGTGCTTCCAGGTGGCCATCGTGTACGAGGCGGTCGAGGAGCAGCTGGTGGACGACGATACTGTCGAACTCCTCGTCCAGCCGGACCTCCGTGGTGAGCAGGTCGCGGAGCGCGGTGGCACGAGAGGGGTTCTCCCGGACCGACCGGGCGAGCAGCGTGACGGCCAGCGGGTTTCCGCCGGTCAGCCGGTGGATGAGGTACGGGAGCCGGGGTGGTACCGGCACCCCGTCACAGACCGCGTCCACGAGGTGCAGGCTGTCGTCGGGGGACAGAGGCGGCAGCGGCAACGCGAGGACGCGGGAGGCCGGGTCGGGGGTCCAGCCGGTCTGCCGCGCGACCTCGGGCAGTGTCCGATGCACCGCGTTGCGCAGGGCCGGATGACCCGTGCCGCGGACAGCAGCGATGAACACCACCTGGTCGGCAATGCCCTCGGAGCGCTCGCGCAGCACCGCGTCGATAAGAGCGCCGCCGGGCGCGCTGTGCGCGTTATCGACCATCACCAGCGGCCGGCTCGGGCGGCGCAGGCGCGGCAGTACACCCGAGTGGACGTCGGCGAGATCGGCCAGCAGGGCCCGCACCAGCTGCCGTTCGGCGTGCTCTCGGGAGGCGCCGTCCGCGCTGAAGTGCCCGCCCAGCAGCACCAGTGCCCGCTGGGCGTTCCCGCCCGCGCTCGGGAATCTGCCGTACCAGACGGACGCCTTCTGCCGGCTGCGGCTGGCGAGCCCCTCCAGCGTCGCCTCGATCACGTTCGCCAGGGACGGCCCGGCCGTGAGCACTGTCGCGGTCACCTTGGCCGCCATTCTCTCGGCCCAGCGCCCCACTCCCGTGATCCGTGAGCCGCCGTCGTTCAGCAGTACGATGCGTAGGATTTCCCGCCGGATCCGCTCGGGGTCGGCATCAACCCAGCTGCCGACGGTCGTCGCAACCAGGCCCAGCATCAGTCGCGGGAAGGCGATCCGGCCGAAACCGGCCACGGGTGCGGTGAGTTGCTCGGCGATCGTGAGGAGCACCTGCTGCAGGCGCGACGACGACTCGTGAGGCCCATCGTCGGGCGGCACGAACTGTGCGTCCTCGCAGTCGACCAGCGCGACCGGAGTACTCCCGTGGTAGGACCCCCGCAAGGTGGCGAGCACCGTACTCTTGCCGAGTCCGCGGCCTCCTGTCAGGACGACGAAGGGGAGGTCTCGCCTGTGCTCGAACGGCACGGCACGGTGGTCGCCCGGTTGCAAGCCGACCAGACGCGCAACCAGCCCGGGCGGCTCGCCTTCGAACGACGCACCGCGTTCACGCAGCCCCAGAAACGCACGGCCCCCCGCTGGGGCAGGATCCCGTAGCTCGGCTGTCGGCGGTGCGGCGGGCTCGGTCGGTGCCGGTAAGCGCTCCATCACGGCCGGTACGACGGTGCGTGGTGACGGACCGTTCGGAGGAACGTACGCCGCTTCGGTGCCCTCCGTGACGGAAGGAGTCCGTCGATCGTCTGCGGTGCGCGGCATCGCGGATTCCTCCTCGGGTGGTTTCCCGACCTCCGGAGACCGTGGGGCCTCGGCGCCGCCGTCACGCTCTTCCGGCTCCGTGCGCGCCGGATGCTCGACCGCCGTCGGGTCGCCCGGCTCGACCCCGGTGCGGGCACCCGACTGCCGGAGGTCCTCACGCAAAGCTTCGATCTTGTTCCAGCGGTCACGCCATGGCTTCAGCGAGGGATGCAGTAGGCCGGGTGGGTCGCACTCCTGGCCGCTCACGTCGTACGACATCACCGCGCGCACGAGCCAGATCAGCTTCTCCAAGGAGATGTACTGCATGCCCCTGAACACCAGGCTCATGGTGCCCTTGGAACTCGCATTGGCGCGAAGGGACTCTTCCAGCACCCTGAGGCCCCGCGCCCGGAGGCGGTCGAAGGACGGAGCACCCCGCTCCCTCCTCAGCTCTCGTAATGCCTTCCCGAGCTCGCTGAGCGCATCCTCATAGTCAGCGCTACTGCCCGCACCCCCACGTGCCATGCCACCCCCTGTGCCCCCCTGTGTGGACAGGGTAGACGACAGTCGCTGAACGGCACTGAACAATCCTGAATGACCCGTCGGATGAACAGTGCTGTCCAACGGCGGTCGCTTCCCGATCTAGCTTCACCAGTGATGTTCCATCCACGCAGGTCAGTGGCTTCGGAGACGGCAGGGTGGGGGCATGACCGAGATGCCTCAGCTAGACGACCCCGGCACTGTTAACGACTCCACTCCTGAGTCCCCGTTCGTGTCCCTGCACACCGCCGTCGTTCTCCTGGCCGCCCTCGTCCTCGGACTCGTCGTCGGCGGCCTGACCGTGGTGGCCGGCACCTCCATCGCGGGCGCCGTACTGGCCGGGCTCGCCGCAGCCGGCTCCAGCGTGCCCGCCCTGCGCTCCCTCATCGGCCGGCCCCGCTGACCAGAAAGGTTTTGTATGCGAATTTTATGGAGTATGCCTACCGCGTCTGCCCAGGTGACGCGGTGGAACTGGAAGCGGTCGGCCGGACCGTACGGCTGTGTCCTGCCAACGAATGATGAAGTTGACCGAAGCCGACTTCAGGAGCCGCAGATCAGCGGGAGGACCGGAACACGCGACGTACGTACGAGCGGAACAGCGCGGGGCGCAGACCCGGACAAGCGACGCGTAGACCTCGGATCAAGCCGCCGTATGAGTCATCCGCTGCAGGGCGCGGCGATGTGGGCTTCGAGGTCGGCGAGACGGCGGTCCTGGAAGCGAAGGTTGGAGCGGGCGGCCTTGAGGCGTTCGTCGAGGGTGCGGTTGTCGGTGGTGAGCTGGCGGACTCGCTGTTTGAGGGTGGTGTTCTCGGTGGTGATCCGCTGGATGGTGCCCTCGGTCCACTCAGCTTGCAAGTCGCGTATCTGGCCGAGGAGTTCGCCGATCCGAGTGCGCTGGGCGAGGATCTCGCTGTGGGCGGTCTTGAGGGCGTCCTCGGCGTTCAGGGCACGTTCGCGCCAGGTCGCCTCGCGTTCGGCGTCCTGTTCAGCGAGCGTGCGCTCCACGAACACACGCTCCACCAGCACCGTCTTCAGGTGCGGAAACACGATGTCCAAGAGTTCGTCACACATAGGTGACGATGCCAGGTAGATGACGCTTCGTCACGCTCCACAAGAATCTTGCCTGAACCTTGAAAAATCCCCACCCCCCGCTCGGCGCTGGGACAGACTTGCTCAACCAATCTCCCCACTCCCGCTGAGGCGCCGGCCTGAGACGGAATGTCAGACCTGCGAAGGTTGGGGTCGGCCGAGCGAAAGCTGGACGACCAGACGCTCGCGCTCGTCGATCAGCGCGATGGACGAGGTGGGCGACAGGCGCGTCGGCGGCGCCGCCACCAGCCCACTGCGCCAGCGGTCAGCAGTACGGCGGCGGCGATCGCCCACCAGTTGCCCAGCCAAGCGGCGAGGGTGCCCGAAACGGCGGCGACGATCAGGGCGGGCCCCACGCAGCAAACGATGGCCGC
The DNA here is from genome assembly GCA_040631425.1 of Streptomyces sp. NPDC020096. Classification (GTDB taxonomy): domain Bacteria; phylum Actinomycetota; class Actinomycetes; order Streptomycetales; family Streptomycetaceae; genus Streptantibioticus_A. Next base: position 67,176 of record JBEYJY010000031.1, on the reverse strand, counting down.
CGCAGCGACGGCCACGAGCAGACCGAGCGTTCCCCTCGCAGTGGTCGGATCGCGGTGCTGGGGCGGGCTCATCGCGGTGCGGCTAACGAGTCGGTGTGGTCAGGAGAGGGCCAAAGATGTCAGCGCCGAGGCGCTCGGCCTCAGTCTGGTCCAGGACAGCGCCGGTGAGCTGGGTCTGCTGGCCGGTCCACTGCTCGGCGGTGGCCCGCGTGGTGAAGAACCGCAGGTAGCTGCAGCACACGGCGGCGGCCGGGCCGGTGCGGGGGCGGGCTCCGTAGTAGACCACCGCGGTGGCCGGCTGCCAGGTGGTCTTTCCGCCGGTGAACTCCACGCGGACGGGGTCGCCGGTTACCGGGTCGGTGGAGGTGATGACGGCGTCGGTGCCCAGCATGACCGGGATGCCGAGCGCGTCGATCGCACACATCGACCACACGGTCGGCCCGTCAGCGATCTGGACGACGTGCTCGGTGGGGGTGGCGGAGAACGGGTACGCGGCCTGGACGCGGCCGGTGTCGTCCAGGGTGAGGAAGTCCTCGGCAGCCAGCTCGGCGAGCACCTCGGCCGCGGGGACGCCAAAGCGTTCGACTGCTGACTCCAGCTCGGCGGCTCCAGGCGGGGCACCGGCGGTAGCGAAGGAGCGCAGGACGGCCCGCTGCACCGCTCGCAGGCCCCGCTCGACCGGTGCGAGACGGCCCTGCCCGGCCCGACCGGCAGCCTGGTCCGCCCCGGTTGTGGTGCCCAGGACCTGCCGCAGCTCCTCGACGGACGGCGCACCGCCGATCCGGCCGTCCGCTCCGCGGTAGAGCCGACAGGACAGGCTGGCCCCGGTCCCCAGGGCGGCGAACGGGTCTCGCCCGTCGACCAGCAGCGTCGGCGAGCCGTACATGCCCCGGTGCTCGGCCTCAACCTGGTCGTCGACCACGTGCTCGGTCAGTTCCACATCCGTACGGCCGGTGAGCGCGAGCACCAGCCGCTCCTTGAGCACCGGGCCGTTCGGGCAGTCCGGGACCGTCAGCATCTCCACGCGCATCAGCGCCACCTCCAGGTCACGCGGCCCACGCTAGACCTTCCACCACACTGGAAGGTCAAGGGCTACCGTGAAGGTATGCGCATCGGAGCCCTCGCCGCCGCCACCGGCACCACCACCAAGACCCTGCGCTTCTACGAGCAGGCCGGACTGCTGGAGGAGCCGCCACGCACCTCGGGCGGCTACCGCGACTACCCAGCCCACGCGCAGGCCCGGGTCGGCTTCATCCGCTCCGCCCAGGCGGCTGGCCTCAGCCTCGCCGAGATCCGCGACATCTTCGCGATCCGTGACAGCGGCCAGGCCCCGTGCGCGCACGTCTCCGCGTTGCTCGACCAGCACCTCGCCGACGTCGATCGAAGGATCGCCGAACTGGACGCGACCCGCGCCATGCTCCGGGAACTGGCCCGCGCCGCCTCCGCCACCGACCCCTCCACCTGCACCGAGGGGCACATCTGCCGCATCCTCACAGCCGACTGACGCCGTCAGGGCCAGAGATCGATCGCCGCCGCTCAGACCGTTGGCTTCTTGAGATGGCGGCTCCGCCGCTCCGTTGCAGTGTCAACTAAGAACTCGCGCGGATAGGCGTGGGCTTACGGGCATCGCCTCGGGCGGTTGTCCCAGCGGTGGGTAGTCCAGGATCGTCGGATCAGGCTGCGGACGGTGATGATCGTGTCCGCGAGGTCGAAGAAGGCGTCGATCACGACGGCGCGGCGTTCGTAGCAGCGGGAAAGACGGTGGAAGGCGTTCTGCCAGGCCCGCTCGACGTGCCACCGCCGGCTCGCCTGAATCGGTGCTTTCTCGCCCTTGTGCGCTATCCGACCGTGCAGCCCGCGTACGTCGAGCAGGGCGCGGGTCTTGTTCGAGTCGTACCCAGCGTCCAGGTGCACCGTGATGTCGTCGGGCAGCGGCCCGAGTTCCGCGAGGCCGTCCAGAGTCGGGGCCAGCAGCGGAGAGTCGTGACAGTTCGCCCCGGCCAGAACACGGCCGAGCGGGATTCCGTAGCCGTCAGTCATGCCGGAGCGTTTCAGGCCCTGTTTTCCCCGGTCGACCGGGGAACGCCCGGAGACCTCGCCGCCGCCGGGTGCCTTGGCGAGGGAGCCATCGATGGCGATCTGATCTAGCATCAGGCCGACGATGCGGTCGTAGGAGTCGAGCGCGATCTGCTTCAACTGGCTGAAGATGCCCAGGCGGATCCACTCATCGCGACGGCTGCGGATGGTGCTCGCCAAGCAGGTCGTGTCAGCGATCGCCTCGTAGGGGCAGCCGAACCGCAGCAACTGCAGAAGCTTGTCGAACACGATCCGGTCACTGATGCGCGGACGGTGGCAGCGCAGAGGGTGGTCCGGGTGGTAGAGCGGCCGCTGGGGCAGCAGGGCCGAGAACTGGTCCCACAGCGGTTCGGTCAGCCATGACGGAAGAACAGGCACAGGTCTCCCCGGTGATCGCAGAGCGTCGCGCTGGGCTGGCGGCAGCGATCGCCTCGACTGCCTGCGTCCGGCTGATAAGCCCTTCCCGAACGTCGCCGCATCGTGGTCGCACTCCAGAGTTGACCATCCCATCCCAGCATTGTCATCATTGATGACAGCGCTGATGATTGCGAGAGTGGGGGACGGACATGGCTGTGGGCAAGGGCCGGGCGGTGCGGTTGTCGCCGGAGCTGATCGTGGAGGCGGCCGTGCGGATCGCGGCGCGGGCGGAACCGGACGGGCTGACCGGACGGGCTCTGGGAGAGGAACTGGGCGTGGACCGGTCGGCAGTCTGGCGGCATTTCGCGGACCGGGACGCGCTGCTGCTGGCGGTGGGTGACCGGCTGCTGGCAATGGCCGTGGAGCGTGTGCCCGACGGCCTGGGGCCGCGGGAGGTTCTGCAGGAGCTGGCCCGCTCCCTGGTGGAGGTCTTTGAGGCCCACCCGTACGTCGGTGCGGCCGTCGCATGCCGGACCACCCGCGGCCCAGGGGAGTTCGCCGCGATGGAGACGATGCTCACGGCGCTGGAGGATATCGGTCTGGACGAGGGCAGTGTGGCCCGCTACCAACGGATGCTCGCCGACACCGTGCTGGCGTACGCGGGCATGCGTGCCGGGTATGCCGCGCTCCCGCAGGAGGTGCGCGCCGCCGACGAGCATGCCTGGGCCGGGGCGTACGCCACCATCTCCCCCGAGCGCTATCCGGCCATCACCACGCACCTGCCCCACCTGGCAGCGCAGGACGACGAGGCCGTCTTCCAGACGCTGATGGAGGCGTTCTGGCTGGCCGTCGACGCAACCGCCCGCACCACCCCCAAGGACGACGCCGATGTCTGACCACCGCCCTGCTGTGGAAGCCGCCGACGAGGCTGACGAGGCTGTCGACACGGACCAGAAAGCCCCCCAGGACAGTCCCGAACCGGCAGCCAGCTCCCGGTCCGCTTCCGCTGCCGGTCCCACTACCCGGGCCGTGGAGCCGACCGACCGCACCGTGGCCGACTCGCGTTCTGCAAGGCCGCGGATACGGCGCGTACTACGGCGCACCCTCATCGCGCTGCCGGTGGCGCTTGGCGTGCTGGTGGCCGGCTCCTACACGGCCACCGCGCTGCTGGACATCCCCTCCCCACCCACGCTGGTCCAACTGCTGACCACCGAGCCCTCGCGGCAGGGCGACCTGTTCGCCACCCGCACCATCCCCGCCTCCGCCACGCCGGCACCCCTGCCCGTCCACGACGAGTCGCTTCCTGCGACCGTGCCATGGAAGGGCGAGCGGGTGCCGGTCGAGCAGTTCCTGACGACCACCCACACCAATGCCTTCCTTGTCCTCAGGAATGGCCGGCTGACCCACGAGTGGTACCGCAACGGGGTGGCCCCCACCACCCGCCTGTCGTCCTGGTCGGCCGCCAAGTCGGTGGTGTCCCTGCTCGCCGGGCAGGCCATCGAACAGGGCAGACTCCGGGAAGACGACCGGCTGGTCGATATCCTGCCCCAGCTGAAGACCGGCGGGGCCTACGACGCCATCACCGTGCGCGACCTGCTGGACATGACCTCGGGCGTGGACGTCCCGGAGAACTACAACGAGTACTACCCGCTGACCGGCACCGCCCGGATGTACCTCACCCAGGACCTGCCCGCCTTCGCGCACGACCATCGCGAACTGCAGTTCCCGCCGGGCAGCCAAGGCGCCTACCGCAGCATCGACACCGAACTCCTCGGCCAGGTCCTGGCCAAGGCCCAAGGACGGCCGCTGGCCGACCTCCTGGCGGACAACATCTGGGCACCGATGGGAGCACAGGACAGAGCCACCTGGAACCTTGACCACGACAACGGCCACGAGAAGGCGTTCTGCTGCATCAACGCCACCCCCCGCGACTACGCCAAACTCGGCCAGCTCGTCCTGAACAACGGCCGCGCCCAGGGCAAACAGATCATCCCCCCGGCATGGATCAAGCGCATCGCCACCCCAGCACCCCACAAAGTCGACGGCTGGGGCTACTCCGCGCAGTGGTGGCATCCGCCCGGCGGCAACGGCAAGGACTACTCCGCCCTCGGCGTGTACGGGCAATACATCTACGTCGACCCCGTAAGCAGGACCGTCGTGGTGAAACTCAGCGACTACGGCGACCAGCAAGACGAACAGGAGACCTTCGACGCCCTGCGCGCCATCGCTCACAGCGGCTGACCTGTACCTGCCGTGCTGTCACGGGTACCCCCGCGCCTATCTGCGCGAGCTCTAAGAGGTGGTCTCATTTGGACTGTTCGATAGTCTGCGGTCGTGGGGATCGTGGAGCGTTTGGTGCCGGATGAGCTGTGGGGGTTGTTCGAGCGGGTGGTGCCGCCGGCTCCGACCCGGCCGCAGGGTGGCGGTCGGCGGAGATACGGAGACCGGGAAGTACTCGCTGCGATCATCTTTGTCGCCACGTCAGGCTGTACTTGGCGGCAGTTGCCTCCGTCTTTCGGGCCGTCGGGGCCGACAGCCCACCGGCGCTTCACCGAGTGGAGCAAGGCCAGAGTGTGGGCGAAACTGCACCGCCTGGTGCTGGATGAGCTGGGCGCGCGCGGGGAGTTGGACTGGACTCGGTGTGCGATCCATTCGGTGAACATGCGGGCCTTGAAAGGGGGGACCTGACGGGTCCGAATCCTAATGGGGGCAAGAACGGCTCGAAGATCCACTTGATCACCGAGCGGACCGGTCTGCCCCTCTCGATCGGCATCTCTGGTGCAAACCTGCACGACAGCCAGGCCCTCGAACCCCTCGTGCGCGGGATACCGCCCATCCGCTCCCGTCGCGGACCGCGTCGGCGACGCCCGGCCAAACTCCATGCAGACAAGGGCTACGACTACGACAAGCTGCGGCGATGGTTACGCAGCCGGGGCATCACCCACCGCATCGCACGCAAGGGCATCGAATCCTCGACGCGATTGGGCCGTCATCGCTGGACGATCGAACGCACGATGGCGTGGCTGGCCGGCTGCCGCCGTCTCCATCGACGCTACGAACGCAAGGCGAACCACTTCCTGGCCTTTACCAGCATCGCCTGCACCCTCATCTGCTACCACAGATTGACCAAATGAGACAACCTCTTAGGAGGCTTCAAACACCGGTTCCTCTCGTATACCTCTCCGTCTCGCTCGCCGGACCCGCACCATCTGGCAGTACTGACACGTCCCGGCTTTGTCCGGGCCGCTTGCCACCCTCCCCGGCACCTCCCGGGTCAGTCGGGTAGGTGCGGCGCATTACTGCGCCGCACCCCCCTCAGAACCGCCCGGGCGGCTTTCACCGCAAGCAGCTCAAGCAAGTCCTGCTGGCGTTACAGGTTGAGATACCGGGCTTCCTGCCGTCTCCCGCTTCTCTCGGGGAAGGCAGGAGGCGTGAATGATGCGTCGGCTTTCCAGTTCCACTCCTTGAACAGCGATCCGCTGGCGGCGGATCCCGACCCTGACCGTCGTCAGCCACTGTTCCCACTCCTCGGGGGACTGCGGCTGATGATGGGCGTGCAGGAGAAAGTCCCCGCATTCCGGACAGCGGCCGCCCTGCCGTCTGAGCAGGAGCATGCCGAGAGAATTCACCGGAGGCGGGGCTGACTTGCGGTGACGGTCGGCCCAATATTGGGTCAGGTTCGGATCATCCGGAGATGCCGTGCCCTTCACCATCACATGCCGCACGATCTTGGTCCAGGCGAACCTGGGCACGCAATCGCCGGTCGCCCGGCTACCGAACACCCATCGGTTATTCCGTGACTGGTTGAACCTGCCGAAGTACTGGTCGACCGCCCAGCGTTTCGGCTTGTTCGGGTGGGAGCGGATTGCCCATTTGAACAACAGCTTCCACATGTAGTCGTCCAGCTTGGAGAACTCCTTGCTGGACACGACGTGCCGCTGGTAGTTGGCCCATCCCCGGATGACCGGGGCCAGGGTTGCCACCACCGATGCCGCGCTTCCGCCGTAGCGGGCGTGGACTTCGGTACGCAGTCGTCGCCGGATTCGCATCACAGCTTCAGTGCTTGGTTTGATCAGCAGCTTGCCCCCGTAGCGGCGAATGTTGAAACCGAGAAAGTCACACCCCTGATCGAGATGGACGATCTGGGTCTTGTCTTCGTTGAAGACCAGACCACGTGGCTCCAGCCACTCGGAAAGCAGCTGCTTGACCTGCTGCGCCTGCTCCCAGCTGTGACACAACACCAGCTGGAGAGTCGGCGGCGGGAGTCTCACCCGCCGCCGCTCGCAGAACCGTGCGGAAACCTCTCGGCTTACACGGCTCCCATCGCCCAGCCATCGGGCTTGAGACCGAACCGCCAGTGGGCGAAGAGGTCCGGGTAGCGGCGGGCGGTGCCCGCCAGCAGTTCCCTTGCCTTCTTCTCCCGACGGTGGAGTCGTTTGTATTTCCGGCAAGCCCAGCGCACCAGGTACTCATTGATGCGCCGGAGGAGAGGATACAACATGGACTTGTAGAAGCGCCCGTAATAGTTGACCCAGCCCTGCACGACGCTGTTGAACATCCGTGCAAGGTCGCCGAGGGACTTGTCACTGCGGCAGGCGATGCGCCAGGAACGGATCTCCTTGCCCATCGCCTTGATCGCCTCCTTGCTGACCACGGGCAGGAAGCTCACGAAGTGCTTCCCATACCGGTTCTTGGCCAGCCTCGGACGGAACGTGTACCCAAGGAACGTGAACGACGTATGCCCGTACGAGCCACGCCGGTCCGCGTCCTTGCAATAGACGATGCGCGTCTTGCCAGGATGCAATTCCAGACCGACCTGCGCCAATCGCTGCGCGAGAGCCTCCCGCACTCGGCGGGCCTGTCTCTCACTGCCGCAGTGGATTACCGCATCGTCGCAGTACCGCTCGAAGGTAACCTGCGGGAACTCCCGCACGATCCACGCATCGAACACGTAGTGCAGATACAGATTCGCCAGCACGGGCGAAATCGCTGACCCCTGGGGAGTCCCACAATTCCGCTGCTGCACCGAGCCGTCCGGCTTCGCCAGCGGAGCCACAAGCCACCGCTTGACGTAGAGCAGGACCCACTTCCCGTCCTCATCGATGTGCCGCTCGACGGCCCTGAGCATCAGCTCATGGTCCACGCTGTCGAAGAACGCCCGGATGTCGAGATCGACCACCCAGTCGCTGCGCCAACAGCGCTGACGGCACTGCTCCACCGCGTCCAACGCCGACCGCCTGGGCCGGTAGCCGTAGGAGTCCGGATGGAACACAGGCTCCACCCGCCTCTCCAGATACATCGCGGCCACCGTTTGAGCGATCCGGTCGGACACAGAAGGCACCCCAAGGACGCGGATACCTTTTCCGCCCGCCTTGGGGATCTCGACGGCCTTCACCGCCGGAGGGAAGTACGAACCGGACGACATGCGATTCCACAGCTTGAACAGATTCTTCGAAAGGTTCTTCTCGAACTGCTCGATCGTGACGCCGTCCACCCCGGGTGCACCCCGATTGGCTTTGACCCTCTGATACGCCTCCCACACCATCGACTTGGGAATGTAAAACGACTTGGTCTCGGCCTGCGGCCTTGATCCGTTCACCTGGCTCCTCCCGGGAACTCCGGTTGACCACCAAACAAGATCAGGACGACCCGCCCCCTTCGCTCCGCCCCCATTACAGGGGTTTCATCACTACTACGAGGCGGTCCGTCCCCCTGCCACGCATCGGTACTCAGCCCCTTGCAGTTTCAGCTGCTTGGAGTTCTCCCTTGACGCCAACCAGCCCTCAACAAAGACCAGTCGGCTGCATCGCGGCGAGGGGTTCCCACGTTCCGCACTGGTGCCTGTCGCCGAGCTCGCGCCACCTTCATGCCGGGCCGCCGCCTGGCCAGGAATACAGGAACCCGCCAGACTCATCCCGGGGCAACAACTGGACCCCGATTTCGGCAACCATCGCTACGCTTACGACACTTCAGCAGTGGTTCACTCGCGTTCGCCTTCTCGGCACACACCTGACGCATCTCGTGCGCCTTTTCCGCAGTGCTCATCACCCCGACTCATTCACCGGAGCAACCTGCGGTGGTTTGGGACCTCCCCCTGCGTGGCCGATCCCGGAGGGTCCACCTCCATCACCAGTGCAGCACCACGTCAAGAGCTTCCGTCTACATCGAAACCCCCTGTTGTGTTCGTGGCGCACAATCGTCCGCGTAGCGGACGATCCGGTATGTAGCGCCTCCGCGTCGGCGGTGTGCTGTCCGCCTGTTCCCGCTGCCGTGAGCGTCCCACTTGGCACAGAAGTGTTCATCCAGTGCCGAGAGGGCGATGTTCGCCAGCAGCGATGAGGCGATGCCGCCTTGGGGTGTGCCGGTGTTCGTGTCCCTAGTCTCGCCATCGGCGGACATAATGCCCGCCTTCAGAAACGCTTTGACCAGGGCGAGAACCCGCTTGTCTCCGACTCGTCGGCGCATCCGCTCCAGGAGGGCGGAGTGTGCGATGTTGTCGAAACATGCTTCGATGTCCGCATCCAGCACCCAGTGGTAGCCCTTGGTGCCGAAGTGGTGCACCTCAGCGATTGCGTCGTGGGCTCGACGTTCGGGGCGAAAGCCGTAGCTGACCGGCTTGAAGGCCGCCTCGAAGATCGGTTCCAGGACCAGCACGAGCGAGGCTTGCACGAGCCTGTCCATCGCGGTGGGAATCCCCAGTCTCCTGAGCTTTCCCCCGCTACCCGGCTTGGGGATCATGCGTTCCGCACCGGCAGAGGGGTGAACGTGCGGGCCTTCAACTGGTCCCTCGTGTTCTTCAGGAAGGCCACGATGTCGGCGTCGTCGGCGATGAAGGCTGGGATGACCCGGTCCACGCCGGCGGTGCGTGCCCCCTTGTTGCCCCTCACCCTTTCCCACGCGACGGTGAGGAAGTCGGGGTGATGGACGAGGTTGTAGAGATCATCGAACCTGCGGTCGGGATCATCGACCGCCCATTGGTGCAGCTTGGTCTGCATCCGTCGTACCCGTAGCCATGCCCCATCGGGGTCGGGCCACAGTTCACCGGTATTCACCAGCGTCTCCGTCCCTTGCAGTTCCTCAACTACGTGAATCCGCTGGGCTGCTTCGCCATGTGGACGGCTTTCCCGCCCGCGGACTACTACCAGCCCTCCGCCCCACCCCGGGCCGTCGGCGGACGTCGCGCCTTCCCGCTCGACGCGCCTGGAGGGGACGCTGAGACGGGAGCTCCGGGGCAGTTCCCACGTTCACTGTGATCCGCTTGTCGGGTGAGGCGGCCAGCTTTGCCCCTGCGGCATCGCCACGGTTACGCCGCAGTCCTTCACCGTGGCCTCCTGACCGGCAAGATCAATCCGATCCAGGAGTTCCTGCCCGTGCGGGCAGTGCGCACCGCGATCCAGCCCAGATCCACCGGGTTTGGCTGGCGGAGGTCTTGAGGGGCTTTACACCGCTGGTTCCTCGCGTCCACCTTCCCGTCTCGCTTGCCGGACCCGCACCGTCCGGTAGTTCCGATGCGTCCCGTCGTCGTCGGGGCTGCTCTCCACCAGGCCCGGCCGACTCGCCGAGCCCGACTTGCCCCCTGCTTCTTCCGTCCCGCTGCGACGGGACGACGGTGCGGGTCTCACACCCGCACGCGGATCACAGCGCCTCGTGGCGCACGGTCTCTCACCTCCACACGATCAATCAGCGCCTCACGGCGCACCTGAAGCAAATGCCAGCGGTCGGCGACTTCCAGGGCGTGAGGGGCGGCTTCCTTGACCGCTTTGGTGTAGGCGGTGGCCCGGTCACGGCAAATGATCTCGGTGCCGGGATGCTTGGTCAGCCAGGCCGTGAACGTTTCCGAGGTGCGGTCGGGCAGCACGTCCACGAGCCGCCCGGCCTCGACGTCGACCAGCACAGTGCCGTAGGTACGGCCCTTGCGGAAGGCGAACTCGTCTACCCCCAGCACTCGCTGGGCGCGGTCCGGCACCGCCGGTGCCTTGAGCAGCCTGAGTAGCTGGGTCCGGCCCGCGGCCAGCCGCAGCCGGCGGCACAGCCGCGCGGCTGGACGGCCGCCCAGCTCGACCGCGATCTCCCGCAACCAGCCCGTCAGCCCGATGCTCGACCGGCGATGCCGCTCAGACAGGCGCGGCACCTGCTCGACGAACGTCCTGCGGGAACAGCTCTTCCGGTCGCAGAAGTACCGGCGCACCCTCAGCCTTACCACAACCCGACGGGAGCCCAACGGCCGCTCATCCAGGGTGCGTTGGTACGAGCTGTGCACGCGACTCGCCCGCTTCCGGCAGTCCGGACATCGGCCCGGACGCCCCCTCGACACCGCCTCCACCACCAGGCCGCTGGAGGCGTCGATGACGCGCTCCACTCGCACATCGACCCCGGGAAACAGCACAGCCTCAACCGTCTCGCTCGCCACGGCAGGAAACACCCTGCCGAAACGATCCCCCGTTCCCACCCCTGACCTGGCGATTCACGGAACTGCGGCCAGAGCCATTTTCAAGAATCCTCATCAGCGGTGACGAACCGTTCCTGGTCCTGTTCGGGTATGCCCGCTTCGATGACGTTGCTGCGGATGCTTCTGTCCAGGCGGGCCGCTAGTTCGGGCAGGGTCCCCGGCTGGCGGGCGGCCTCGCGAAACGCACCGATGAGCATGGCGGCTGAACCGACCGCGGGCAGTCCCTTGCCACGGACATCAGCGATGATCAACCGGGCTCCCGTGGGCGTCCGAACGACGGCGTACTCCCCCGATCTGGGCCTCGTGCTCGGCCGCCAGATATACCGAGGCTAGGCATAGCGAGCCGAGTTGCCGGGGTAGCGGCGGTAGTACGGCGCGCTGCGCAGCCTCGGAGACTGTTCGCACCTGGACTAGCTCTCGATGATGCCGATCCGCCAGATAGCGGGCGGTCGTGCTGAACACCGAGGTCACGATCAGGGCTGCCATCTGCGGAGGGGCCGCCGATTGGCGTACCGCGTAGATGGCCACCAAGGCCGCGACGGCCGCGGCCGAGACGAGTCCGGCAAGCCGGGGACCCGCGTACCAGGCGGTTACTGCCGACACCACGATCAGCAAGTCGCCCAGATGAACGGAACCGGGAAACGGAAGATCGATGAGCGTGATCGCCAGAATGAGCAGAAAGGGCAACGCCGTCAGCGCCGAACCCGGATGCCACAAGCCATACGAAGCGAACAGCCGGACGGTCCTAGCTCCTCGCCGCACCCGCTGTAGCCCAGGGAACGTCAGCTCCACGAAGCCCTCCGCACCGGTGAACCCCTATTGAGTCGATATATCGATGTTTATCAGCAATCGATAGCTGCCGGGATTGCGATAGACCCGGAACCCAGACCGAGGGTCAGCGGTGCTTCACACCGCACGCGTCCAGAGGGAGAAGTGCTGGGGCAACGCAGCCACTGATCACACATGAGGGCCGGAAGTACAGCAGCGAAGTACAGCACCACCTCGTCCAGCATGCGCACCGACCCCCTCGGCGGCACGTGCGCTCCGTTGTGCCTTGCTGATAGCCGAGCGGCCGGCGCTGGCACTCGCATGGGCGACCGGCGGCACATACCGCGACCCTCATGCACCAGCACGGCGCGAAGGCCGCCGACTCGGCCGCCCCCCATTGGAATAGCCGACGCAACAATCGGAGACCGTCATGGACGCCCTGTGGGACAACATCGAGAAACTCTCCGCCGTCTGCCGCCCGACGAAGAATTCAAGAGCCCCCGGATCGGCAAGGTCGCCGAGGAGGCAGGCGAAGCCATGCACGCCCTCCAGTGCCTGAAAGGGCCTGACCGCCTGCGGCCACGCCCACAACTGGGACGAGGTCCAGAACGACCTCGGCGGCGCCGTCATCGCCGCCCTACTGGCCATGCACTACATCGACCCCGACGGCTCCCGCACCGCCTTCGCGCAGATCTTCCACCACCGCACCCGCAGGGGCCGCGAAGCCGCCGCGGTCTGACGTCGCTCCCGTCCAACGGCGGCGGTCGTATCCAATGCCCGCCGCCACGCTCATCACGGCGTCGCTGACTCGCTGACTGCGGCTCCGCTCGGGTGACGCGGGGCGCCGCACGGCGCAAGTCGGCCTTCTGGCTCGGTCGCTGGCCCCGGAGCGCGCAGGGCTCAACCGTGTGACGGTCGAAGGCGGCCGCGCACGCCAACGCTGCATACGCGACCTACGCCGCTCTGGGCCGGCTCAGCCGGTGGCCGGTGGGGCGTCGTTCGGGTAACCGGTGGTGCGCCATTCCTGCTGGGTTTCGGTTTCGTCCAGCGGTACGTGGTGGGCGGTCAGGGCGGTGGTCAGGTCGCAGTGGACAGTGAGGGGCGGTTTCGTCCCATCAGGGACGAGTGAACCGTCGGCGGGGATCGCGGCGAGTTCCAACGGCCGGTTGTGGACTGCGAGTCGGCGGGCGGCATCGGCGATGGCGGTTTGGCCCACGGCGGACCAGCCGCGCAGTGACGTCAGGTCGAGGACGAGGGGCCCGGTGCCATGTTTGATGACCCAGCCGACAGCGCCGAGGAACCGGGGGACCGCTTCGGCCCCGAGGTAACCGGAAACTGACAGGATGCCCAGCTCACTGCGGGTGGTGTAACGCCACTGGATAGTCATGTTCTGTCCTCACGCGCCTTCGTCGGGGGTACCGGTGTGGGCCAGCTCCGGGCTCTTGACGAGCTCCGCGTCAGCAGTCGTTGTCGGGCTTGCGAGGGTGCTGGTCTTGGGCAGGGGTTTGATCCACACGCGTTGGCCGGTGGTCTCCGCCTGCCGTAGCACCTCCCGTACGGCGGAGATGTCCGCGGTGTACGGAGCGGCCAGGGCGCCGTCCGGGGCGAAGGGGGTGACCTCGAAGTGCACGGGTGGGCCTTTCGTGTCGGGGAGTTGGTGCGTGGTGGTCATAGCGGGAGGGTGATCCATACGGATTTACCGACCTGGTCGGGGTCCGGGCGGACGGTGAGGGTGCCGCCCAGCTCGTGCGTCAGTTCCATGACCATGACCAGGCCGTCGCCCGCGCACGGGTCTGCCGCGACACCTTCCCGCAAGGGGTGGAAGGGGTGGCGGTCGTGGACGGCGAAAGCGAGGACATCGGCCCCAACCGCGTAGGTAACCGTGAGCACGGGGGACACCTCGGCGGCGTGCCGGACGCTGTTGGTGGCCAGTTCGCTGAGGATGAGCAGGCTGGCGTCCAGGATCCGGTCCCCGGCGCGCAGGCCCCACTGGGTGTAGAGGACCTGGGCGGTGATCCGGGCCAGTGGTACGGCGCGGGGCAGAGCGGGCAGAGTCACCTGCTGGCGGCGCAGTCGCTGGAGCCTGGTCATCCTGCCCCGGGCGGGTCGGCGCTGTGGGCGAGGCGGTAGCCCTGGACGGCCTTCGGGTGGATGCGCAGCACGGTGTCGTGCGGGCCGTGGGTCCAGCCCCACAGGGTGCGGCGGTAGTGGGCGGCCTCGTCGGGGACGGTGATCACCTCTGCCGGGCCGGTGGTGGTGACCAGCCAGCCGGTTCCGGTGGCCGGGGAGATCTCGTCGGCCTCGTAGGTGACCGTGACCGCGTCGGCGAGTGCTCCGGCGGGCGCGGGGGCGCGGACGATCAGGCGGCCGTACTCCAGGACGTGCGCGGCCGGGCGCACTGCGGTCAGGTCACGGGCGGTGTACACGAGTCGGCCGCGGGTGGCGCCTTCGAGCAGCCACAGCGCCTCGGCGCCGGAGAGCTCGATCATGCGGCGGATGGCGGAGGTGGTCATGGAGACACCTTTTCGGTCACAGGGGCGGTGGCCTGAGCGGGGACGGGCAGCACCCCCGCGAACTCCAGATGCGTCCTGGCCGCGCGGATGGCCTCGGGGGTGGTGGCGAACACGTGCCCGTCGGCGCGGAGTTGGTCGAGGACGCCGAGGGCGTCCAGGGCTTGGCGCTGGCCGTCCTTGATCCCGGATGCCATGACGGTGATGCCGCGCCGCCGCAACTTGTCTATCGCGTCCTTGAGTACCAGCGCGCCGCTGGCGTCCAGCGTGGTGATCCGGGACATCCGCAGGATCACCACGTGGACGTCGGCGACCTCGGACAGCTCAAGGAGGAACCGGTGAGCGGCGGCGAAGAACAGCGGCCCGTCGATCCGGTAGGCCACGATGTGCTCGGCCAGCAGGGCGTGTTCCTCCTCGCTGTGATCGCCGGGCAGGTCGTGGTGAAGCGGTACCGCATCGATCCTGGCCTGCTTTGCCACAGCGCGCAGCGCAAGGAGAGCGGCGACGGCGAGGCCGATGATGACGGCCTTGACCAGGTCCAAGGCGAGGGTGGCCACCGCGGTCAGGGCCAGCACCACGGCGTCGGAACGGGTGGCGCGGGCCATCGCCCGTACCGACCCGACCTCGACCATCCGCACAGCGGTGGCCAGCAGCACTCCGGCCAGCGCGGCCAACGGGATACGGGCGACCAGCGGCGCGGCGGCGAAGATGACCGCCGCCAGCACCACGGCGTGCGTGAGCGCGGCCAGCCTTGAGCCCGCCCCCGCCCTTACGTTCACCGCGGTGCGGGCGATGGCACCGGTGGCGGGAACGCCGCCGAACAGCGGGGCGGCCAGGTTCGCGAGGCCCTGGCCGAACAACTCCCGGTCGGGGTCGTGCTTGTGGTTCACGCTCATGCCGTCGGCCGCCGCCGCGGACATCAGGGACTCCAACGCGGCCAGCGCGGCGACTGCCAGCGCCGGGGCGATCAGCGACGAGAGCGCGCCGGGGTGCAGAAAGCCCAGCGAGGGCGCGGGTAGTCCGGCAGGCAACGTGCCGATCCGCGACACGTTCAGCCTGGCGAGCTGGGAGACGATCGTGGCTGCGGCCACGGCCAGCAGCGAGAAGGGGATGCCGGGCCGCCAGCGGGCCCCGGCCAACATGACCACCGCCACGGCCAAGGCGACGGCGATCGCCGACCAGTTGGGGTGGGTTGCGAAGTCCTGGGCCGCGCGGAAGGCGACGACCGCGACGTTCTGACCCTTCGGGGTCGGCACGCCAAGTGCGCCGGGGACCTGCTGCAGACCGATCACGCAGGCTATGCCGACGGTGAACCCCTCGATCACCGGCGCCGGGACGTACGCCATGTACCGTCCGGCCTTCGCCACCGCCAAGGCGATCAGCAGCGCCCCCGCCATCAGCCCGATGGTCAGCACCCCCGAGACCCCGTAGGACTGGGTGATCGGCACCAGCACCACGGTCATCGCACCGGTGGGTCCGGAGACCTGGAGGTTGGAGCCGCCGAAGACCGCAGCCAGAGCACCAGCGACCACCGCAGTGGCCAGCCCCGCCTCGGCACCGGCCCCGGAAGAAATCCCGAAACCGAGCGCGAGGGGCAGCGCCACGATCGCCACCGTCAGACCCGCGAGCAGGTCCCGCCCGGGACGGCGGCGTGCCGTCGCGAGGTCGCCGCCGGTGGGCAGCAGGGAGCGCAGCCGGGCCCAGGCCCGGGAGAGGTACGAGCTCACTTGCTCGCCGTCTCCGCCTCGCGCAGTTCGGCGAGCAGCTCGGTTTGTCCGGCGAGGAGTTCGGTGAGGATGCGGCGGGCGGCGCGCAGCAGCTCGGCGACGTCACCGCCGGCCAGCGCGTAGACGACGGTGGAGCCTTCGCGGGTGGAGGTCACGATCCCGGAGCGGCGCAGCACGGCGAGCTGCTGGGAGAGGCTGGAGGGCTCGATCTCGATCGCGGCCAGCAGATCGCGTACCGGCATCGGCCCGTCCTGCAGCAGCTCCAGTACGCGTATGCGCACCGGGTGCCCCAGCATGCGGAAGAACTCCGCCTTCGCCTGATACAGCGGGACCGGCATCGTCTCTCAGCTCTCCTCAGTACGGATGGTGCGCGCACCGTCACGGGCTTCCGGCTCGGCGTCCAGGTCGGCGCCGGTGTCTTCGGCGAGGTGACGCAGATGTTCCAGCGTGCTCCTGTGGCCCACCGCCGCACGCTCATGCCCGCCTTCTTCGGCTTGGCGCAGCGCCTCGTGCGTCTCCTTCACCCGCCCCCGCAGGTAGTCGGCCACCTCGCCCACCGCACTGTGCTCCCGTCCGCTTGGCCCGTTGTCACGCCTGCCGTCGCAGGGCAGACATGACTACGACACCATGTAGCAAATTGAAGAATTTTGCAATTCTTCGCGCCGCCGTTTCGGGCTCAGCGCGCATGTTCAGTGCAGGTGAACCTTGCGACGTGCGGGTCAAGGTTGCGAGGCGTCGGGCGTGTGGGGCGCGGAGTGGTCAGCGCAATGCGCGAGGTTCGTCAGTGCCGATGGGGAGTCGCTGCCAGTAGGCAGTAGTGGTTCTTCGACCAGCCGGAGGCTGTAGAGCACGATGTCGGTGGTCGGTGAAGGCGTCGACCAGGTCGCCGAGTCGACCATGCGGGCAAGAGCGAGTCCTTCGAGCGCTTGGCGCCGGCCGGCGTCGCTGGCGTCAGTCGCCGTGACCTCGGTCGGGCGCGCTGGCTCCTTGGCTGAAATACACTTTCTCGGTGACCGAGATCCTGCCGCCGTGCCCCGAGTGCTCCAGTGCGTACACCTACGAGATGGGCGCGCTCCTGATCTGCCCGGAATGCGGCCATGAGTGGTCGCTCGCGTCCGCTGAACCCGCGGGCGGCACCGAGGGCGGGGTAATCAGGGATTCGGTCGGCAACGTACTCGCCGACGGCGACACGGTAACGGTGATCAAGAGCTTGAAGGTCAAGGGCAGCCCGGCCGGAATCAAGGCGGGTACCAAGGTGCGCAACATCCGCCTCGTGGACGGTGTGGACGATCACGACATCGACTGCAAGATCGACGGGTTTGGCCCCATGCAGCTGAAGTCCAGCGTGGTCAAGAAAGCCTGACCCGATCCTTCGGCACTTGTAGCGGCACGATCGTTCCGTCGCCGCGATGCTCGACCTCATCAGCCCGGTGAGGCCGAGCATCGCGGCGGCGGCTTTTGCGCGAGTGGATGGGATCGACTCGACTACTGACATCAACTTCGCGCCCAGCGACATCTACTCTGCGCCCGACAGGGCGTTCGTTTGGCTGAGTCGACCGACTGGACGCCGGGCCCGTGCAACTCGCGAGGTAGGTCTGCGCAACCGCCCGCCGGTCCGTGCAGTCCCCAGCCAGCGAGCGGCAGGCCGCAGCGCGCGGCCCTCGCAGAGTTCAGCCGCAACGGACAGCGAATAAGTGTCCGTATAGCCTACAGTGGCAATTGAAGAGTTCTTCAATTCAATGGTCAGTGAAGCGGTGCAGCCGCTGAGGCGTGGAGGTGTGTGTCGTGGGGGTGTTCGCCGACGCGGTACTGGAAAGGGTCCGCGAGGCACGTGCTGCTCTGGAGGCGGCCTTGGAGGCCGAGGACGCCTACCAGGTCGCCGTTGCGCAGGGCGAGCTGGAGGACGCGCTGCGCGTCGCCCGCCGACACGGCATCGACCCTGGGCCGGGCCTCGGTGCTGAGGAGGGCAGGGGGTGATCGCGGTGTCCGTTCCGCTGTATCAGGCGAAGGCGGAGTTCTTCCGCATGCTGGGGCACCCGGTGCGCATCCGCGTACTGGAGCTGCTGCAGGACGGGCCGATGCCGGTACGTGATCTGCTGGCCGCCATCGAGATCGAGCCCTCCAGCCTCTCCCAGCAACTCGCGGTACTGCGCCGCTCCGGGATCGTGACCTCCACCCGCGAGGGCTCCACCGTCGTATACGCGCTGGCCGGCGGTGACGTCGCCGAGCTGCTGCGCGCCGCCCGCCGCATCCTCACCGAACTCCTCGCCGGACAGACCGAGCTCCTGGCCGAACTCCGCCAGGCCGCGGGCGGGTCGTCGTGAGCGGCGGGCGGGCCACTCCGCGGCGCGGCGGTGACCGCGTGGTGCGCACCGGGCAGCCGGTCCAGCCGGGGCAGATGCATGCCGTGACCCTGCCGACGGTGCCGGATTCGGTGCGGATAGCACGGCGGACCACGGCGGTGACGATGGCCGAGTTCGACGTTCCCGTGGGCAGCTCCTTTGTGGATGCCGCGATGCTGATCGTCAGCGAGCTGGTGACCAACGCCGTGCGACACGCGGCCAAACGGTCGCCCAGCGTCGCGGTTGTTATCACGGTCCGTGTCGATCAGGTCGTGCTGGAGGTAGCCGATGAGGATCCGCGCATCCCGGACCTTGATCCCGGCACCACGGGGGAGGGCCTGCGTACCGTTGTCGAGCTGGCGGCAGAGTGGGGCGGAGAGGTGCGGGTCGAGCCCCCGCTCACGGGCAAGGGCAAGATCATGCGCGTGACGCTTCCGTTGCCGCGCGGGCGCTGACCCATGGGTGCCACTCACCGACACCCAGGACCGACCAGGAGATCTGAGATGACCGACGAGACCAGCGACCAGTCGCGCCCCGCCGCTTCGCGGGAGCTGCCGAGGGATCCGGGAGCGGGAAGCGAGAAGTACAAGGAACGGGGCGTGCTCCTGCGCGTCTTCGTCTATGTCTTCGCCACGCACCTGTTCGCCGGTTTCATCTGGCTGCTGTTCTGGGTTGGCGGGCACCGGATGTGAGCACCTGCTGAATGGGGCCGTTCGGCCCCTTGTCCGGCGGGGCGCGGCGCCGTGTGCTGGTACATGCGCTGCCTGTGACGCGCGTGGCGAGAGTGTGGTTGCGGATGAGGTGGGGTGCCACCCGGCGACCGCTGTCACAGGACGTCCGCAGACGTTGGCTCGGGTCTGCCGGTGGGAACCAAAGTGGGCCGGGATGAGCGGATGGAAACGTCGGAGTTCTCTTGTCGGAGGTGGCGGATGACCATCGAGAAGCGGCCGCCCGCGCGCCTGGTCGAGCTCACCGAAGACGAGGCGTTGGAGCTGCTGTCGAGCGTGTCTTTGGGGCGTGTGGTCTTCTCCCACCAGGCCCTACCGGCGATTCGTCCGGTCAACCACATCGTGGAGGACGGTCAGGTGGTCATCCTCGCGCACAGCGGCGCGGCGATCCTCGGGCCGGCGGCGCATCACGCAGTGGTCGCCTACGAGGCCGACGAGCTGGACCCCCGGGAGGGCACGGGGTGGAGCGTCATCGTCACGGGCACGGCCAGCGCGGTGTGCGACCCGGCTGAAGTCGCCCGGTTCCAGGGGGCTTTGGAGCCCTGGATCAATGCCGAGATGGAGCACGTCATCCGGATCAACCAGGACATCGTCACCGGCTATCGGCTGGTCAGGGACGCATCCTGACTCTGTACGAGTCGCACCGCCTGCTTCGCGGTCACAGGTCGTTTCCGGCGTAGGAGAGGTTGAAGCTCTTATTGGTCAGGGGGAAGTCGGGGACGATGGTGTCGGCCAAAGCGACCGGCAGAGCGGGCCAGTTGAAGAACGAGGGGTCGACCGGCTTGACGCGGGCCAGGGTGCGGTCGGGGGCGAGTTCGATGCGGGTGGTGATGGTGCCGCGCCAGCCTTCGACGATACCGACGCCGGAGCACGGCGCCAGCTCCTGGCCGTACGCGAGCGGTGTGGCCGTGACCCCAGGCCGCAGGCCGTCGGCGAGGTAGCCGATCAGGGCGAGCGAGGCATCGATCTCCTCGGCGCGGACGAGGAAGCGGGCCAGGACGTCACCGGCGAGATGGACGGGAACGGTCAGTGCGTCGCCCAAGTCGTGGAAGGGATGGGTGAGGCGGGCGTCGATGTCCCGGCCGCTGGCGCGAGCGACGTAGCCGAGGCAGCCCAGATCGGCGGCGGCCGTGGGCGACAGGCGGGCGGTGCCGGTGAAACGCTCGCGGACGGTGCTGTGCCCCAGGGCGAGTTCGACGATCTCGTGGATGTCCTGGCCGATGGCACGCATGCGCGCCGCATCGGGTACGGCCTTCAGGGCTGCTCCGCCGAGGACGATCCCGCCGCGCAGCAGCCGGTGCCCGGTGATCTGCTCGCCCAGGCGCAGGAGCTGTTCGCGGATACGCCCGGCGTGGGCGTTGAGGATGCCGTGGCCGACGTCGTTGCACAGGGCGCCGATGTCGGTGATGTGGTTGTGGAGGCGTTCGAGTTCGAGCAGCATTGCGCGTGCGCGCTGAGCCTGTTCGGGGACGACGGTTGACGTGGCTTCTTCGACGGCCTGGCAGTAGGCGAGGGCGTGGCCGACGGCGGTGTCGCCGCTGATGCGTTCGGCCAGTGGCAGTCCCTGTTCCGGGGTGCGGCCTTCGAAGAGTTTCTCGATGCCCTTGTGGACGAACCACAGGCGGGCCTTGAGCTTGATGATGGTCTCGCCGACGACGGAGAAGCGGAAGTGGCCGGGTTCGATCAGTCCGGCGTGGACCGGGCCGACCGGGATTTCGTAGACGCCGTCGCCTTCGACCTCCAAAAAAGGATAGGGGCCTTCGGGCTCGGCGAAGGGCGGCGGAGGGCCCGCGTCCGGCCGCATGGGGTACCAGCCCTTGGGCCAGTGGAAGTGGCGCACCAGCCGACGCGGAAGCGGGTGGTCGAGAGGCACGACCCCGTACAGGTCGCGCATTTCGCGCTCGAACCGCCCTGCGGGGAAGGAGAGATGGGCGAGCGTCGGGATTTGCGGGGCAACGGGGTCGAGGTGCACATGCAGCTCGATACGGGTGTCGGGTAGTCCGGAGACGAACAGGTAGACCACGCGGAAGGTATCGGCGTCCTGGTGGGCTGCCACCAGCGCCAGCCGGTGCCCTTCGCCCAGCAGTTCGGTGGCTCGTTCGGGGAGCTCGGCTCCGGAGATCTGCTCGATCGTACGGTCGTGCATGGGGTCAGTGCCCTCCGATGATCGCGGCGGCGTCGTGGAGCAGGCTGGTCAGCGGGCCGGTGGTCACGCCCAGGGCTGCGCAGGCGAGCAGCCCGGTGGTCAACGGGGTCCCGGCGGCGGCCCCGATCCGCAGTGGCACGGCAGGGGTGCCCGGTGCATCGGGTGCGGCACCCAGCACCATCCGCGCGGCGCGCAGAGCCAGGGCTGCGAAGGCGACCAGGACCAGCACGAAGACCGCCGCGGTCGGCCAGCCGAGTCCGGCGG
Source organism: Streptomyces sp. NPDC020096 (assembly GCA_040631425.1). Classification (GTDB taxonomy): domain Bacteria; phylum Actinomycetota; class Actinomycetes; order Streptomycetales; family Streptomycetaceae; genus Streptantibioticus_A. The sequence goes on along the minus strand of JBEYJY010000031.1, from coordinate 45,809 downwards.
CGAATCCGGCGCGGGCGATGCCCAGTTCGGAGGCGAACAGGCTGAACGGCGGCAGCCCGAGGAGGGCGAGCACGGCCAGGCCGAAGGCCACGCCGAGGGCTGGGGCACCGGCCAGCAAGGAGCGGACGTTTTCAATTCGGGTTGTATGGCGCAGCTGGAGGACGTGCCCGGCGGAGCAGAACGCGACGGACTTGACCAGGCCGTGCCCGGCGATGTGCAGCAGGACGGCGGCGATCGCCAGTGGGCTGCCGACGGCTGTGCCCAGGGCGATCAGGCTCATGTGCTCCATGCTGGAGTAGGCGAGCATGCGCTTGTAGTCGCGCTGCCCCAGCAGCAGGCCCGCTGCCAGGGCCAGGGTGAGCAGGGCCGCGCCGACCAGCAGGATGCGCAGGTAGCCGGTGCCCAGGGCGGCGTCGGCGATGACCTTGTAACGCAAGATGGCGGTGAACGCGACCGCGAGCAGGACCCCGGACATCAACGCGGAGACGGGCGCGGGGGCTTGGCTGTGGGCATCGGGCAGCCAGGCGTGCAGCGGCACCAGTCCGGCTTTGGCGCCGAAGCCAAGCACGATCAACGCGATGCCCAGGCGGGTGACGTCCGGGTTGAGTGCTCCCGCATGCGCGGCGAGGGTGGGCCAGTCCAGGGCCTGCGATTCGGAGATCTGGGCCTGCCGGGCGGCGTAGTAGATGAGGACCGTGCCCAAGAAGGCCAGGGCGATGCCCACTGAGCAGATCACCACGTACTTCCAGGCGGCCTCGATGGAAGCGCGGGTGTGCCGGTGGCCGACGAGGAAGGCGGTGACGACGGTGGTGGCTTCGATAGCAACCCACAGCACGCCGAGGTTCTCTGCCAGGACGGCGGCGGCCATGGCGCCGAGGAAGGCATGCACCAGGACGTAGTAGCGGCGGGCGGCGCGGTCGTCGGCCCGCCCCGCGGTGCGTTCGCCCGCCAGGTAGGCGGGGCTCGCCCCGACCGCCAGGGCGGCGACCGCGCCTACGACCAGCAGCATCCAGGAGGTCAGCGCATCGGCGCGCAGCAGATGCCCGTACGCCGTCATCGACCCGTTGCCGGGAACGCGGGCGGCCAGCACCGCGCCGGACGTGAGGATCGCGGCAGGGGAAACCAGCCCCGCCCAGCCGGATACCGGCCGCCGGATCGGCACCAGGTATCCGGCGGCGGTCGCCAGTGGCACGGCAATGGGCAAGGTGAGCAGCAGATCGGTGGTGGCGACCTCGGTCAAAGAACGCAGCATCAGTCGTGCAGCTCCCGCAGGTCGTCGATATCGGTGCCACCGAAGGCGGCCCGCATCCGGGTGGTGAGCAGTTGCAGCACCAGTACGGCGAGCAACAGGTCGAAGGACACGCCGAGTTCGACGATCAGCGGCACGCCGGAGGTGGCCAGGAACGCCACCCCCGTAATGCCGTTGTCCAAGCTCAAGAACCCGACCATCTGGGCCAGCGCCCGTCGCCGGGTCACCAGGGCGAAGAAGCCGATCAGGACGACCGCAAAGCCGACCGGCAAGGCCCGCGTGGCGGGCGACGGGGCGAGTTGGACCAGCGGCCGAGCAGCGGCGTACGCGAGGAGCGTCAGCGCGGCGGCCGTCAGCAGCGAGGCGGCGATGTTGACCAGCGGCTGGGTCTCCCGGGTCTGGCCGCTGCTGATCAGGGCACGGCGCATCAGGTACGGCAGCACCCCGGCCCGTAGCGCCCCGACCCCGACGGCGACGCCGACCAGGTCCCAGCGGTCCTCGTGCACGCCGAGTAGGATGCCGATGACGGCCAGTGCCACACCCTGGAGCGCGAAGACCCTGACGATCGCGGACAGTTCGCGATACCACAGCACCAGCACGGCAGCGAGCAGGAAGGCGCCGCAGGCGAGGTCGAGCAGTTGGGTGTACACACCGGTACTCACCGCGGGCCACCTCCCGTCAGAAAGAACGAGGCGACCACCGCGAGCAGCGCGGACAGGAACGACCCCGCGAGCAGTTCGGGCACCTTGAACAGCCGGACCTTGGCCCAAAACACCTCGGCTGCCGCCAGCACGCCGCCGAGCACCGCGACCTTCACCGCGAACAACAGCAGCGCCGGCACCAGCGCCGCCCACGAGCTGGTCGTGGCCACGCCCCACGGGACGAACAGGGAGGTCAGCAGCCCCAGCAGCACCGTCAGCCGCATCTGGGCGCCGAGTTCGACCAGCGCCAGGTCCGGGCCCGCGTACTCCAGGACCATCGCCTCGTGGATCATCGTCAGTTCCAGATGGGTCGACGGGTTGTCCACCGGGAGCCGTCCGGCCTCCGCGATGGTGACCACGGCCAAGGCGACCGCGGCCATCAGGCTGGCCGGGGTCGCCAGCCTGGACGGGTCGTGCACGCCGTCGGCCACGATCGCGGCCAGGTTCGTCGTCCCGGTCGGTATCGACACGGCGAAGACCGCCAGCAGGATCGTCGGCTCCACCAGCGCGGCCACCGTCATCTCCCGCGAAGACCCCATGCCGCCGAAGGCCGTCCCGGTGTCGAGACCGGCCAGCGCCAGCGCGACGGTGCCCAGTGCGAGCAGCGCCACCACCACGATCAGATCGGCCCGGCTGCTGACCGGCGTCACGGTCGAGGCGAACGGGATCAATGCCGCGACCACTGCGGTCGTGGCCACCATCAGCAGCGGCGCCATCCGGAACGCAGGGCCGGTCCCTGTCGGGGTGATCGGCTCCTTGCGCAGCAACTTGCGCAGATCCCGCCACGGCTGGCCGACCCCGCCCCCAGCCCGACCCTCCATCTTCGCCCGCACCTGCCGCATCAGACCAGTCAACAGCGGCGCACCGCCGACCACCACGCCAACCTGCGCCACCACCGCGACCAGACCCAACACGTTCACTGCGCCACCGCCAACACCAGCAACAGCGCGACCAAACCGAAGAACCCATAGCCCAGGTAGCGGTGCACACTCCCCGCCGCCAACCGCCGCGCCCACTCACCCGCCCGCGCCAGCACAGCCAGCACCGGCCCGTACAAGCGATGCTCGATCCGGTCCGGCACCCGGCGGGAGAACCGCACCCGCTCCACCAGATACGCCGATTCGCGCACCGGGGTGACATCCACGTCCTGCTCGGGGGCAAGTACGTCGTCGAAGACCCGCTGCAGCGGTTCAGCGAACGACGTCGCCGTATACGCCATACGAGCCGTCGGCGCGCCACCGCCACAGTCCCACAACCGCGCTTGCTCGCGGCGCCGGCGCCGCCGCATCACCCGCAGGCACCCGGCAGCGGCTACCACCCCCACGACCAGGGCAGCCACGATCCACAACGGCGCGAGCTCCGTGGAAATGCGGCTGAGGCGTTCACCCAACCTCCCGCCGACCAGCGGATGTCCGCCCGCGAGCCCGGCCGCAGCCGTAGCCCGCGACAGCCCCGACGCCAGCACCCCGGGCACCAGCGCCAGCCCGGCACAGGCCGCCGCGAGCAACCCCATCCCAGCCAGCATCATCGGCGGACTCTCACTCGCCTCAGCTGCCCCGGAGCTGCGCGGCCGGGCGAAGAAGCCCACCCCGAGCGCCTTGACGAACGCCGCCGCCGCAAGCCCCGCGGACAGCGCCACCGCCGCGACCGCCAGCGGCAGCGCCACCGCAATCACCGTCCCCGGCACCACCAGCCCGTGAATCAGCGCCTGCAGCAGCAGCCACTCGCTGACGAACCCGTTGCCCGGTGGCAGCGCCACCGCCCCCAACGCCGCCACCGCGAACAGCCCCGCCGTCACCGGCATCCGCGCCCGCAAGCCCCCCAGCTTGTCCAGATCCCGCAACCCCGTCGCCCGCAGGACCGACCCCGCCGCGCTGAACAGCAGTGCCTTGAACGCCGAGTGGTTCACCACATGCAGCAAAGCGGCAGCCAACGCCAAAGCCGCCAGCCCGCGGTTCCCTGCAGTGGCGAACATTCCCGCCGCGCCGACCCCCACCAGCACCAACCCAAGATTCTCCGAAGTGGAGTACGCCAACAGCCGCTTCACATCCGACGCCATCGCCGCCTGCAACACCCCGTACACCGCCGACACCCCGCCGATGGCCAGGGTCAACAGCCACCACCAACGCGAACCACCGCCCAGCAGATCCAAGCCCACCCGCACGATCCCGTACGCGCCCAGGTTCACCATCGCCGCACTCATCAACGCCGAGACATGACTGGGCGCCTCCGGGTGCGCCCGCGGCAGCCACGCATGCAGCGGCACCATGCCCGCCTTCGACGCGAACGCCACCATCACCAAGACGAACACCACGCCCTTGACCGTTGGTGACATCCCCGGCGCGCCCGCCCGCAGCGCGGAGAACGTCTCACCCCCGGCCTCGGCGGCATAGAGCACCAGACCGATCAACAGCAGCACCAGGCTCAGATGCGTCATCACCGCATACCAGACCCCCGCCGACCGCACCTCGGCGCGCTGCCGGTGCTCAGCCAACACCAGCAGCAGCGAGGTGACCGCCATCAGCTCCCACAGCACCAAGAACGACGAGACACTCGACGCGGCCGGCACCAGCACCAGCGAAGCCGCGAACACCGGAAACACCGCCTGCGCCCCGCGCGACGACAGCCCATGCCCGGCGGCGTAACCGATCCCGTAGACCGCGACCGCCAGGATCACCCCGCCCGCCACCGCCATGAACAGCCCCGACAAGGCATCCACTTGAAAGTGCACGCCAGCCAGCGGCAGCAGACCGGGCAGGTACGCAGACCACCGCATCCCGTTCAACCCGGCCACGCCCGCAACCAACCCGGCCGCCCCGACACCCGCCGTGCACACCCCGACCACGGCCGACCGCGCCCGCTCTGGCACCACCACCCCGGCCGCCGCCCCAGCCCCGGCCAGCCCCGCCGCCGCAGCCAGAGCCGACCCGACCGCATTCACCGGCCAGTCACCGTGCGCAGCGCCGCCACGATCGCCTCCGGCTTCGGCGGACACCCCGGAACCCGCAGATCGACCGGCACCACATCCGAGACCGCGCCCTCCACCCCGTAAGCACCGGCGAACTCACCGCAGTTCAGCGCGCAGTCACCCACCGCGACCACGACGCGAGGCTGAGGCATCGCCGCCACCGTCCGCCGCAACGGCTCGGCCATGTTCCGCGTCACCGGACCGGTCACCAGCGCGACATCCGCATGCCGGGGCGAGGCCACCAGCCGGGCTCCGTACCGCTCGGCGTCGTACACCGGGCCGAACGCCATACCGATCTCGATCTCGCACCCGTTGCACGACCCCGCGTCGATGCACCGCACCTGCGCCGAGCCGCCCAGCTGGCGTGCCGCTGGAGGTGGTTCCTCGGTCGGTCGCGGCGGAGCGGGCTCCGCTACCTTCCCGGTGTCGCGGATCTTGCGCAGCAGACTCATCCAGATCTCCACATCGGTGACGGCATGCCCACAGCGGTACAGCGGTCGCTCCCCGACCCCAGAGCGCGGGATTACACCGGGGAGCGACCGCCGTTCATGGAGAGCCGCTACGGCCCGTGCTTCGGCCCTGCCGCCCGCAAGTCCGCCAGCAACTCCGCCTGGCCTGCCAAAACACCGGACAAGATCGCCCGCGCCACCTTCAACAACTCCGCCACCTGAGGATTGACCAGCGCGTAGTAAACGGCTGAACCCTCCCTGCGGGTTACGACCAGATTCGCCCGCCGCAGCACCGCAAGTTGCTGCGATAGATACGCCGATTCCACGCCCACCTGCGGTGGCATCTCCGACACCGCGTGCTCGCGCTCACTGAGCAGTTCCAGCACCCGGATCCGCACCGGATGCCCCAGCGTCTTGAAGAACTCCGCCTTCAACTGATAGAGCGGCGTACTCACTGACTGCTCCTCACGCCGGCGCGGCCCTTCGTCGGGCAGCACAGCCGCGCCCGTCCGCTCGCCCAGCACCACACCAGCCCGCTCCTCCACACGCACGGCTGCCTGCTTCGACGGAGCCGGATGCTGGCTTCGTAATTGCGAACTTTAGCAATTTCCTCGGCAGGCAACCTGCGAAGGCGCTCACACAGAGTCAGGCAGGCCATCGAAGCGCACGCCCGCAGTGCCAGGGACGGCCCGCCACAGGGAGCCGCCGAAGGCCACCAGAGTCCCCATCTTGATGAACGGGGATCCCTTGGACCCTCCCAGCCTTGCTGAACGCCACTTGTCGGATTGCGTATGCGAACAGTCCGGCGAGCGTGCCCAGGAGTGGGCACGCCATCCGTGTCGAGATGGACTCATCGGGGTCCAGCCCCCGGTTGAAACGGCTGTAGCGCGGTGTGCTGGTCCAGCAGGGCGCGGGCCTGACCGTAGGACAGCCGCGCCAAGCCGGTGTCCGGGCTGACGGAGGCCCCAACCCCCGGCTCACCGACGCCCAGGCCGTCGCGTGCGCGTGCCGTGTCCTACCTCTGGAGTTCGTGTTCCGCGCCCTGGTCAACCGCGGCACCCGCGGCGTCATCAAGCTCGTCGCCGAGCGCGATCCGGGATGGTTGCTCGGTGTCCATGTCCTCGCCGAGGGCGCCGGTGATGTGTTCGCCACCGCGGTCTACGTGCTCGCCAACCGGATGACGGTCCAGCAGATGGCCGACCTGTGGTGCCCGTGTCTGAGCATGGCCGAGGGGCTCAGGCTGGCCGCCCAGACCTAACCCCGCGACGTGGCCAAACTGTCCTGCTGCGCCTCGTAATTGGACCCCGGAGAGGGGCACCGCTTCGATCCTCGATGCCCCGTGGAGGTGAGGCGAATTGGGCAAATTATGAGTCAGCCAGGTGCTGGGACGTGGGCTGGTCGGTGCTGGTCCGGAAGGCCGGGAGGGCTGCGGCCGCGGTCAGAGCGGCGAGTGCCGCGAAACCACCCGTGAGGGTCGTGGCCACGGCGACGCCGGCGACCAGCACGGGGCCGCCCGCGTCTCCCAGCTCCCGGCCCAGCTCGGCGGCGCCCATAGTCTGGCCGAGTCGTGCGGGCGGGGTTGCGGCGGCCAGGGCGGTGAATCCCAGCGGGGTGATCAGGCCGGTTCCTACTCCGATCAGGGCCGCGGCGAGCAGCACGCCGACCAGGCCGGGCAGCATCGCGGCGGCGAGCCCGGCGGCCGTGATCACCAGCCCGGTCCTGGTCCCCGCGCCGGTAGTGATCTTTCCCTTGTCCAGGGCGTTCCCGGCGCGTGGCTGGGTCAGTGCCGCGCACGCGGCCAGCAGCGAGACTGCGGCTCCGGTCGCCACCGGGCCGAGGTGGGCGGCAGCCCCAGCCACGGGGAGGAAGCCCACGCCGACCGACAGAGCCGCGGTCGCCATGGCCAGTGCGATGGTCGGCCGCAGAAATCTACCCTGGCCGAGCCGCCGGGCCAGGTCGACCACGGTTTGCCGCCGGCGCGGCAGCGGGGTTACGGCAGGAACGGCGAGTGCCGCCCAAGCGGCCACGGCGGCGGCCAGGGCAGTCATCGTGACAAACAACAGGGGCAGCCCGCCGAGGGCCACCAGAAGGCCGCCGAGCAGCGGCCCTGCGGTGTAGCCGATGCTCTTGAAGAAGCCGTAGGAGCCGAACGCCCTCCCGCGCTTGGCCGCTGGGTTGAGCCGGGCCACCAGCGCGGAGGCCGCCGGGGAGAACGCGGAGGCAGCCGCGCCCTGGCCGAGCCGGGCGAGCCAGAGCAGCCTGGTGTCGTCGGCCAAGGCGAAGAGCGCCGATGCGGCTGCGAAGGCCACCAGCCCGCCGAGCAGTACGGGGCGGGCCCCGATCCGGTCCGCCAGCGAGCCGAAGACCGGCTTGAGCAGCACCTCCGCACCGTCGTAGAGGGCCAGAAGGCCGCCCAGGACGAGCAGGGAGGCGTGGTGGCCGGAGGTGAACCGGCCCAGGTTCGCCGCCACGCCGTGGGCGCCGAACGCGGTGGTGAAGCCGGCCGCGTACAGCGGCCACAGTCGGGCGCGCACCGTCTCGGGGGCAGAGGTGGTGTCATCAGCGCGCACCGAAGGCGTCCTTCCGGCTATCGGTCATGGCGGTTGCTTGGGTCATCCGGCACCGGCGAGCTTGAGCAGAAGATGCAGGTCGTGGGCCGCGGCGAAGGTGCACAGGCCGCTTGCGCCCACCACGACGGCGGACGCGGCCATGGGCAGCAGCGGATGGCCCAGGGGTGCCAAGTGCCTCACCGGCGGGGCCAGGAGAGCGGCGACGCGGCGTGGAATCGGCCCGGCGCGGCGGACCGGGTCACGGCGCAGTCCCAATAGGCCGAGTGTGGCGGCCGACAGGCGTCCACCCGCTGGCGCGTGTCTGGCGGCCAGGGCCGCTTTGCCCACCGCGCGGGCGACTTGGCGGCGGTCACCGCACACGACCGCGGCGTGCTCGTCGGCCCAGCGCTCCACGGAGTAGGCGACGGAGGTGGCCACCGGGCGCAGCAGGGGGTTTGCGGCGGCGGCCAGTTGGGCGGCGGCGACGAACGCGTAGTGGTGAGCGGCCAGATGCGCCCGCTCGTGGGCGATCATCGCCTCGCGGTCGGCGTCGTCGAGGGCGTCGAGCATGCCGGTGGAGACCACCACCCGGCCCGGCAGGCCGGGCAGCGCGTACGCATCCGGGGCCGCGTCTTCGACGATGACCAGCTGGTCGATGCCGGGCAGGCAGGCCGCCTCGAACCCGGCTGCGACCAGGGCCCGTACCCGACGCCACAGCATGCGCAGCGCGGCGTAGGCGGCCGCGGCCAACAGCAGGCCCGCGATAGCAGCTTCGGCCTTGGAAACCGGGTCGCCGACGCGCACCGTGGCCACCGACCAGTGCCCCAACCAGGCGGCCACAGGGAGGCGGGCCACGCCAGCCACCGCGAGGATACCGAGGGCCGCGCAGCTGAGGGCGGCCAACGCCACGGCAGACGCGGTGAGTAGCCAGGTGGCGAGTCGGGGCTCCAAGCGGTCGGCGAGCGGCCGGGCCGCGATCGCGGCCAGAACCGGAAAGACCAGCGGCAGGTACACCAGCAGGTGCATCACCACGATTCCCTCACCGGTCGCCGGGCAGATCGCCGCCGAGCAACTGGCGCAGCAGCTCCTCATCGCTCGCTGACAGGTCGTCGACGAAGCGGGAGAGCACCGCCTCCCGGTCGGGGTCGCTCTCCATGACCTGCCGCATGCGCCGGGCGGTCAGCCCGTGGGCGTCGGCGACCGGCGCGTAGGCGTAGGCCCGGCCCTGCTTGGCCCGGGTGAGCAGCCCCTTGTCGTGCATCCGGGACAGGACGGTCACCACGGTGCTGTACGACAGTGAGTCGTCCAGGCGCTCCAGCACCTGCCCGGGGGTGAGCCCCTGCCGGGCGGTGTGCAGCAGGGCGAGGATCTCGGACTCCAACGCGCCGCCCGGTCGGCGCGCGCCCGCGGGCTCCGCCGGATCGTGCTCGTCTGCCGCCATCGGCTGGCCGACCTCCCGATTCATGATCTACAGTCCTCAGAACTTCTACGGGTCAGTAGAAGTTTCATCGCTCCCCGAGTGTGCCACGGCGAACAACCGCACCGCACCGGCGGGAAACCGCCCCACCTTCAAAAGAACTTCTACAGCAATGTAGATGTTAGTCTGCCGTTCGCCTTGCCGCCGCTTGGGGTTCTGGCGGCTGCCCCTCACCGACCCTGAAAGCTGGCGCCTGATGACAATTCACCCCGCGGTCCAGCTGGCCTTCGACGGCTCCGGCATCGACGGCTCGCTGTTCACCTCCATCACGGACTTCGCCCGCGGCACCAAGTGGCTCAACACCCCCATGCAGGTGTGGACCAACCTCGGCCTCGGAGTCTTTGCCGTGCTCATGGTCATCGGCTGGTGGAACGCCCGCCGCCGCGACACGACCGCCATGACCCTCGCCCTGGCCGCGCCGGTCTGCGTGGTGACCGCCTTCGCCGTCGCCGAAATGGCCAAGAAGCTGGTCGCCGAGGTGCGTCCCTGCTACTCGCTGCCGCACGACTACTTCGTCGACACGTGCCCGGCGCCCACCGACTACGCCTTCCCCAGCGGTCACACCACCACCGCGGCAGCGACCGTGGCAGCGCTCTTCCTCCTCGACCGCCGGCTCAGCGCGATCGCCGCGATCTTCGCGGTGATCGAGGGCTTCACCCGCGTCTACGTCGGCGACCACTACCCTCACGACGTTCTCGGCGCCACCATCCTCGCCCTGCCCGTCGCCTTCCTGACCAGCCTTGCCCTGCGCCGCCTGGCCATCCCCCTGGTGGACAATCTCCGCACCGGCGCGCTGCGCCCGTTGCTCGCCGCCGCCCCCGCGACCCACGCCGCACGCTAATACGTAACTCCTTGGCTTCCAAGGTCAAAGTCGGCTCCAGCCAAGGAGTTACACCCGCTCAGGGTGGCGCCGGAAGGCGCACGGATTACTAACTCGGGCGGCGCAGGTTGCGGGTCGGCTGGACCGTGGTGGTGAGAGTGATCCAGACGTCGGCTCCGCCGCCTTCATGGTTGGCGGCCCCGTAGTCGCCGCCTGCGACGGCGATGGCACCCGTTGATCGCCAAACTGAGGCCCGGTCCCCTGGCCGGATCTCGTCGGCGACCGTGAGGCTCTCGCCGATTTCAACGAGCACGCACGCGAGCTGGTCGCCGCTTCGCTCAGAGGCTGCCGCCGCTTCCACATGACTGCTCGCTCAGCACCTCACCTATCGCCGGTCGTCGCGACGGGCGACCTCCGTAACCGGAAGACAGGCACACGCAAAAGCACGTCACAGCTCCGCTCTGCGATGTGCCACACCACCATCCCACGTGATGTTGAACACTCAATATTAGAGGCGGCCGGTGGCCAACTATCCGGCTGTGGGCCGATGTGTACCAGCCCGACCGGCCTGCTGCCGCATCAACCCCACCGCAAGGACCCTTTTGCCCATCCCGGCAGCCCTATGCGCTCAGCGCCCCGCCGTACCGCGACGCCCCCACCGCGACGGCCTGTGAAGGTTTTTCCTCTTCGCCCTCTGACCCACACGAGGTCTTCATGAAGCTTCGCCGTGTCTTGGTGACGGTCGTCTCGACCGCCGCCATCGCCCCCGCCGCACTCATAGCAGCGCCGGCGGCCTTCGCCGACACCTCGGCGTCCCCCACCCCGTCGGCCAGGGCTACCGCTGCCGACACCCCGACAGCGACGCCCTCGGACGCGCCGTCCGCGGCCACCACATCGGGCGCCCCCGTGGCGGACAGCACCCCAACCCCAACCACGGACACGAGCACAAGCCCCTCCTCCCAGCCGAGCAGCGGCACCTCCACGGCCCCGCAGCCCTCGCTCACCGCCTGCGCCGACGCGAACCCGGCCAAGCTCGTCTGTGCGATCTCGGGCCTGCCCGGCAAGATCGTGGCAGGCAGCGGCTGGCACACGTTCACGATGACCGTGACCAACCCCACCGCCACCGCTGCCCACGACGTCTCCCTGTGGGCAGGCATCGGCCCGACCGACATCCACGGGCAGCCGTTCTCGACCAGTCAGGCCACCCTGCAGGACTACAACGAGAACACCAAGCAGTGGGAGAACATCTCCTACCGCGGGTACGCATTCGGCTACGTCGGCTGGACCGACCTTGACGGCCACTCCCGCGTCACCGTCCCGCTGCGACTGAGCGTCGGCCCCAACGCCCCCATCGGCAAGGGCCTGACCGTCGCCGGTGGCGACTACCTCGACATGAAAAACGACTGCCTCGCGTCGAGCCAGATCATCTACAAGATCGACATCGTCGCCCCGGGCACCGACACCACCGGCTCTAAGCCCGTACCGCAGACCGGCGGCCACATCCCGCTCCCCAAGAGCACCCCGACCAAGACCAGCGCTACCAAGGTCACCGCTACCACCGACCAAACGACCCCCGCCACCGGCTCGCTCGCGCACACCGGCGCGCCGTCGCAACTGCCGATGATCGCCGGAGCCGCTGCGGCCGCTATCGCAGCCGGCGCCGGGGCGATGCTCGTCGTACGCCGCCGCAAGGCCACTGCTCACTCCTGACGGGCCCGATGGGCGTCGCCCCCGATCGACCCACCGAGCCCGCGCCCATTGCCGGGTGCGGGCTCAGACCGCGCCAGCGCTCCGCGCTGATGCTGATCGCCGCCACGAGCGGCGTCGCTCCTGTTCACAGCTGGCTGCGAAGGTTCGGCGCGCCGCCGGCGCGCTGACCGCGAGACACGCTCTTACCACCTGCCGACAGATTGGCCCCCATGCCTTCCAGACGCCTTTCGATATTCCGCCACAGCGCCCTCGTGCTGTTGCCCTTCGCCCTGGCGGCGTGTTCCTCCGGCGGCACCAGCACCCCTCGTCGGCCGCGTCCACGCCCTCGGACAGATCCACGCAGTCATCGCCAACGGCCCAAGACCCGAACACGGGTCTGCTGAGCGGCACCCAGCTCAAGTCCCTGCTCTTGCCCGCCGCCGTACTGCCCAAGGGCTACAGCGCCGACCCGCAAGCCACACGCGACAGCGGGGAGATCTTCGCACCCCCGTCCAGCACAGCCGTCGACCTGGCGACCGCCTGCCCGAAGCTGGAGGCCAGCGCCTGGATCCAGACCAGCGGTATCAGCGGCGCCGCCTTCGCCCAAGGCGACTTCACGAACCCCTACCACGAGGAGTTCAACGAAGAGATCGACAGCTTCAGGGGCACGGACGCCCAAACGGTCATGACCCATCTGAAGGAAATCCTCACCCACTGCGCCCACTTCACCGACACCTCCTCTGGCACCACCGCCTCCGTGGGGATCAGCACCACAACTGTTCTGGGCGTCGGCGACCAGACCCTCAAGGCCGTGCTGTGCGCACCCCAGTGGGACGGAGGCACCACGCTGGTGGCCACACGGGTGGGCAACACCGTCATCACCACCTTCTACAACACCCAGTCCAGCGACATGGGCGCAGCCGGGCTGAGCCTGACCAAGAAGATCGCAGCCAAGGTGAAGGCAGTCCCGACCGGTTGACCGGGGTCGTGGCCGCCGTCGGCGCGATGGCCGTTCCCCCGAGGCCATTGGGGAGCCGCCTCTCTGCGGCTCCGGCCGCCACGTGGACCGCTATAGGCAGGGCGTAAAAGACGCGATAAAGTCCGCCCTTGGTGTGCCGGGAAGTCTGGTCGGCGATGCAGGTAGTCGTGCCCGTCGTGAACCAGGAGAGCCATCCTGATGGAGATCGCCCGCCGCACCGGAACAGCGGTCGGATTGCTGCACGCCCGCCCGGTCCTGCTCGTGGCGTTCGCGTTCGCGGTGATGGCCGACCCGGTCTCCTCAGTCGCGTACGCGATCGAGGCCGCGCTGCGGGCCCTGCACGGCAACCTCGACCTGCTGCTGCCCACCATGAGCCTCGTGGTCGGCCTGATCACGCTGGTCATCGTCAACTACCACCAGCTCGTGGCCCGTTACCCCGGTGGCGGCGGGGCCGCCGCGGCGGCCGGGGAGGCGTTCGGCGAAGCCTGGGCGTTCATCCCGATCGGCGCCCTCATCGTCGACTTCGTACTCACCATCGCCATCAGCTCAGCCGCCGGGGCGTCCGCCATCATCGCCTACCTACCCGCTGCGGCGCCCTGGCGGATCCCGCTCGCCTTGGCGCTGACCGCCGCCGTGGCCGCTCTGACCTGGTTCGGCCACCTGGGCCGAGCGGTCTTCGCGCTCATGACGCTGGCCTTCATCGCCATCACCGCGGCCGTACTGGTCGGCGGGATCAGTGCCCCGGTCCACCCGACCGGCATCATCACCCACAGCGCCGGGCACGTCGCCCCGCTCGCCGTCGCCCTCGCCTTCCCCGTCGCCATGGCCCTGGCAACCGGCGTCGAGGCACCCTCCTCCGCCATCGCCCAGCTCGGTCAACTCGACGACGCCGGACGCCGCCGCTTCGGCCGCGTCACCCTGTGGCTGACCCTCGCCATCGTCGGCAGCATCACACTCGGCCTGACCGCCGAGGCGGTCCACCTGCGCATCGGAATCCCCGCCCCGGACAGCACACAGATCTCCGACCTCGCCGACCATGCCGCACCCGGCGGCCTACACGCCGTCTTCCAACTCGTCACCGCGCTACTGCTGCTGTCCGCCGCCTCGTCCTCGTTCCAGGCGGGCCCCGGCCTGCTCAAGGCACTCGCCCGTCGACACGGGGAGCACACCGATACCGGGATCCTGCCCGCACTGTGGGGGACGACCAACCGCCACCACACCCCGTACTGGGGCGTGCTCCTCTTCCTCGCCGTCTCCGGCGCGGTCATCACCGCTGCCGGAGGCCAAGACCAGCGCCTGGTGCTGTTCTACGCCGTGTCGGTGTTCATGTCCTTCCTCGCGGGCCTGATCGCCATGGCCCGCTTCTCCGCCCGCGAGAGGCAGCCCGGCCACGTAGTCCTGAACGTCATAGGCGCGCTCGCGGTCACCTTCACCCTCGTGGTCAACCTCGCACGCGGTGAACCGATCGCCTCCCTGGCCGCCGCGCTGATCATCGCCGCCGTGCTGTACCGGCTGTGGGTCAAGGCCGGACGCCCGCGCGGCATCCGCAACGCCGCCGCCGAAGCCGAGGAACTCGTAGAAGCACCCACCGAACCCGGCGCCGACACGGCAGACTGAAAACCGGGAGGGCGTCCCCGCAAGGGCATCCTGCTGGCGGGACGTGTCCGCTTCTCTCGCAGCACGGCCTCCTCAAGGACAGCAGGGCTGTCTTCTCACGATGCTCGAAAGTTCCGCGCACAGCGCGGCGGCGCCGGTCGACGCCGCCTCACGGCTCCCCTCCTCGTCTTCGCCGCTGGGAACCGCGAGCCGTCGCCGACCGCGCCCACAAGTGGGCAAGAACGCTAGTCCGTGGCTGGCGCGGAGTCGTCCGCGTGCTCACCACCAGGCCGTACGGGCTCCGCCCGTAAGAGCCAAGCTGCAACGGTCCCGTACTTCGGCGTACAACCACGGACGTTCACGTACCGTCTGCGCAGGTCAACGAGTGCCTTTCCCCACGTCAGCCGGGCATCCAACTTGCTTCGGGACGAAGCGGTCCGGTCCCAACTGAGTACGAATGCTCATGCACGTTCCCGACACGCCCGGAATGATCAGCAGCATGAGCAAGATTCGATCCCGCCGAGCTGCGGACACTCCCTGCGCTGTCGTAGCCGGCGTTCTCGGCGTGCTGACCTGGGCCCCCTCGCCTACGCAATGACTTCTAAGCGCTTGGCCGCAGGTTCGAGTCCTGCCCGTCGGTGGGAATCCGGCCCACGTGATACAGCTCCCCGGGATGTCGGGCTGGCCCGGCCTCCGACACTCGGCTCCGGCACAGCTGGCCGCCTCGAATGCTCGGCGACCTAGCCAGGCACATCGCGCATCGCGGCGGCCTTTTGCTGGGCCGACTCCTTCGCTTCTGCCTCGTTCTCCCGAGCCTCGATCACACAGATCTCAAATCTGAAGACCGGCGACTGCCTTCCGGCAGTGTCAGCCGCAGCGCGCTCGGATTTGCTGGCCCCGCCCTCGTCGGACAACTCGCCCAGCGGCCTGTCAAGGGTCTTGGTCGCGGCTTGACTGGATCTACGTGCGGATACGTGCTTTCGGGAGCGCCGGAGATGAGGGCCGTTAAAGTCCTATAAGGTTCTTGTAGGTGTGCCGGGAAGTCTGGTCGGTGAAGAGCTATAGGGCGTAACCGACGGGGGATGTTCATGACCGGCCTGACCATCGTTTTGCTGCTCGTGGTGCTGGCCACGGCGGTCGCGACGGGGGCCCGGCACTGGCGGCTTCCCGCCCCGTCACTGCTGGTCGTCGCCGGGCTCGGGATCGGACTCCTGCCGTGGGTGCCGGACATCCACGTCGCGCCCCAGGTGATCAGCGTTCTGGTGCTGCCGCCGCTGCTCTACGCCTCGGCCGAGGAGATGTCCAGCCGGGAGCTGCGGGCGGTGTGGCGGCCGGTGACCGTGCTGGTCTTCGGGCTCGTGCTGGCCTCGGCCGCGGCGGTCGGCATGATCGCATCGGCTCTCACCCCGCTGTCTGCCGCGACTGCGTTCGTCTTGGGCGCGATCCTGGCCAGCACGGATCCGGTGGCCGTGACCGCGCTGGGGCGTCGTCTGTCGCTGCCGCCGCGCGTGCAGGCGATGGTGCAGGCCGAGAGTCTGTTCAACGACGCCACCTCCCTGGTGCTGTACAAGGTCGCGGTGGCCACGGCGGTGACCGCCAGTGCGGTGTCCATCCCTTCGGCCGCCGGGCAGTTCGTCGTGCTCGGCGGTGGCGGAGCCCTGATCGGCGGCGCGGTCGCCGCGGTGGTGGTGCTCGTCCGCAGGCGTACCGAGGACCCGGTACTGGAGACGGTCATCGCGCTGGTCACTCCGTACGCCTCGTACGTGCTGGCCGAGGACCTGCACACCTCCGGGGTGACCGCCGTCATCGTCGCTGGGGTCATCCTCGGCAGTACTGGCCACAAGCTCACCAACGCCCCCACACGGCTGCAGATCCATGCCGTCTACGACACCGTCGTCTTCCTGTTGGAGAGCGTCGTGTTCGCCGTCATCGGCTTGCAACTGCCCACCCAGGTGCGCGAGCTCGCCGCCGATGAACGTGGCTGGCCGCTGTGGGTGCCCGCCGTGGCATTCACTGTGCTGGCGATCCGCCTGCTGTGGGTCTTCCCGCTCTCCGCGCTCATGCAGTACCGGCGGGGCAAGGACCGCATCTCCTGGCGGGTTCCAGCCGTGCTGTCCTGGGCCGGGACCCGCGGTGTGATGCCCCTGGCCGCGGCGCTGTCCATACCCCTGACCACCCACACCGGCGCCCCGCTGCCGCACCGGGCGCTGATCCTGACCCTGACCACCGGCACCATCGCGCTCACCCTTGTCGTCCAGGGCTTCACCCTTGCCCCCGTGGTCCGCCGATCCGGCATCGCCCTGGAGCCCCGACACACCGCTCGGGAAGAGGCCCGGGCCCGCCACCGCCTCGCCCAAGCCGCTCTCGCGGAGCTGGAACAGATCGAATCCGCCGACGCCGCCCCGCAGATGGCCCTCAAACAACTCCGCCGCCACCTCGAAACCCGCATCCAACAAGCCAACGACGACAGCAGCACCGACAGCGAGACGCACGACGCCGCCAGCCGGCCCGCCGACGCCTACCGTGAGATACGCCGCGCCCTGATCGCCGTGGAGACGGCCGAACTCCAGCGCATATACGAGGCGAACAAGATCAGCAACACCACCCGCCGCCGCCTCCAACGCGCACTCGACCTGGAAGAAACCAGCCTCGGCGACTGACTTCCCGCTGCAGCGGCCTGTCGTGCGGGTGTCGCACGAGTTGTCGTATGTCCGGAAAGCCACGTTCTCGTCTCGGCAATATGCCAGCAAAGCTGGACGGAACTGTCAAGAACCGTTGTGATCACCGGCGTAGCGTCCGTGTCCGTACCTGCGGAGGGAGGTCCTCCGACTTCCTGGAAGGAGCCCGTTGTGGCATTGCAGCATGCTGCCTGCCCACCAAGCTGTACCTGTGATGATCGCCTGTCGTCCAGTGCGCCGTTGCGTCCTGCTCGTATGGAGCTGCCTGAGGAGGAGATGGAGCCCGAGGCCGCCTATCGGTTGGTCCATGACGAGTTGATGCTGGACGGCAACGCACGGCTCAACCTAGCCACGTTCGCGACCAGTTGGATGGAGCCGCAGGCTCGGGCGCTGATGGACGAGTCGTTGGCGAAGAACGCTGTCGACCGCGAGGAGTACCCGCAGACTGCGGCCATGGAGGAACGCTGCGTGCGCATGCTCGCACGGTTGTGGAACGCGCCTTTTCCGGACGCCTGTGTTGGTTGCTCCACCACGGGCTCCAGCGAGGCCGCGATGCTCGCCGGACTGGTGCTCAAACACCGCTGGCGGGAGCGTCGCCGCGCAAGTGGCCTTGATTCCGGTCGGCCCAACCTGGTGATGGGCGCCAACGTACAGGTCTGCTGGAAGAAGTTCGCCCGGTACTTCGACGTGGAGCCACGGCTCGTTCCGCTGGAGAACGGGCGGTACCACCTCACCCAGGAACTCCTCGACCAGTACTGCGACCAGAACACCATCGGTGTCGTCTCTGTCCTCGGGTCTACTCTCGATGGCTCCTACGAACCGGTCGACCGGATCTGCGCCGCACTGGATGTCCTCCAACAAAGGACCGGCATCGACATCCCGGTCCACGTGGACGGTGCCTCCGGGGCGATGGTCGCCCCCTTCGTGGATCCTGACCTCGACTGGGACTTCCGGCTGCACCGGGTGGTGTCCATCAACGCCTCCGGCCACAAGTTCGGCCTGGTCTACCCCAGCATCGGCTGGGCGGTCTGGCGTGACGCCGAGACCGTCCCGGAGGAGCTGATCTTCCAGGTCAACTACCTCGGCGGCCACATGCCGACCCTCGGGCTGAGCTTCTCCCGTCCCGCCTCCCAGGTGGTGGCCCAGTACTACAGCTTCCTGCGCTACGGCCGCAGTGGGCTGCGCCGGATTCAAGAGCGCTGCCGCAGCATCGCGCGGGCACTGGCCGAGGAGATCGCCGCGATCGGCCCGTACCGGCTGCTCAGCGACGGATCCCAACTTCCGGTGGTCACCTTCCACCTGACGCCGGAGACGGACGGTTTCACCGTCTTCGACGTCTCCCGCACCCTGCGCGAACGGGGCTGGCAGGTCCCCGCGTACACCCTTCCACGCAACCGTACGGACCTGGCCGTCCTACGTGTGGTGGTCCGGCACGGATTCAGCGGCGAACTGGCCCAACTCTTCCTGGACGACCTGCGCCGCGTCACAGACCAACTGACCAACCAGTACGGCTGCCGCGTCATACTGCGGGCAGCGGGCCAGAAGCCAGCACCGTTGCCCTCGATGATCGGCGGCGGCAAAGCCATCGCTGGCTGAACGGCGTGGCGGCCAGCCGTCGGCCGACTCCCTTCGATACCCTGCGGGCCCCGCAGGCCCCGATCTCGCCTGCTTCCCGCCCCGGGACGTCGAGAACGCTGAGTTGGGGTCGGCTGATGACACACACGTGGCGCAGACGTCACCGCCGGGCATCCCGCAGGCGAGAAGCGGTCGAAGCCGAAGGTCGGGCGACGCCACGGACAGGCGTCCGTGATGCCGATGCGTCCCGTCTACCGGGACCAAGTGCCCGGCGCTTGGCCGGGGTTCGGCTGTTCGTGCTGTCCGTCGTCTTGCTGGCTGTGGTCGGCGTGTTGGGCCGGGTGTTCGGCTGGGTATTGCTCACGACGACGCTGGGCCCCACGGCGTATCTCCTACTGGCGCACCCGGACAGTGAGGCCGCGCAGGTGCGGAACGCGGTCTTGGGGCACACGGCCGCGACGATCTGGGGGCTGGCGTGCCTCGCCGTGTTCGGCTTGTGGAGCAATCCTTCTGTCATCGAACAGCACGGCGATTCCCTGCAGCAGATCGGCGCCCAGGCCCTCGCCGTCGGCTTGACGTTGCTGGCGCTCCTCGTGCTCAACGCGGACCACCCGCCAGCCGCCGCTACCGCGCTGCTCATCACCTCGGGTATCACCCGGCCGGGACCACCGCTGTACGGCATGCTCGTCGGCCTCGCCATCGTGATCACCGCGGCGGCGCTGCTCGCCAAGATTCCATGGCTGCGCCAGCACACCCGCCAGACCTTCAAGGACCGGAGCAGGTAATAGGCCCTCCGCTCCGTCACCTTTGCCGCCCTCCACGCCGCAGGCGACACGACGACTGCGTGGTGGTCAGGCCGTGCCCGGCACCGGCTTGAGCTTGTGTTGCAGTAGCCAGCTGAGCGTTTGCATAGCGTCTGGCACGGTCCAGGAGCCGTCCTGCGGTGACTGGAGGTTGCGCAGGCCGTCCGCGTCCAGAAACTTGCGCATGGTCGCGGGCAGTGTGGTGCCGGGAGCCACGTGTGCCGCGCCGTTGAGGATGAAACACTCGTTGCCGTGGTCGTCGACGAAGAAGACCCCAACGCCGCCGCCATGAGAGCAAGCCTCGACGGCCGCCGGGCGGTGCCCATCCACCTTCCAGTAGTGGCCCTCATTGGTGGTCTCCCGCAGACCATGTCCCGCAAGTCAACATTTGACCTCCACGTCGAGGGGATGGGCACCTCAGCCACTCCAGCGCCTGGTCACGGTAGTCGCCGCATCAGTGAGAGCCGCCACCGAGGCAAAACGGGCGCGCCGAGCTCTGGCCGAGAAGCGGGTCGCTGACTACTGGGTGGCGCCGTAGACCAGCAGTGCCGCTGCCCCGACCACTCCGGTTGCAGCGAGGATGATCAGCAGGCTGATGATCACGAGGGCGAGTAGCTGCCCCGCTCTGACCAGCACGGCAACGGGCGTACGTCGCGCCGACGCGGGCCGCTGGCGCTCCCTCGACCGCGAGCGACGGACGGCAGGCGCGGCGTGCGGCAGGATGTTGTGTCGATACCGCGTGCTGGCGTTGACCATTGGGTTCCTCCGCGAAGGGAGAGTTCAGCGGAGCTGATCTGTGGCGTGCGACGGGCGGGACGCGAAGCGACGGCATGGGCGCCGAAGGCAAGCTGATCCGCTTCGTAGCACCTTTGCATTACGCTAAATGATGCCGCGGTCGAAGGCGCGGAGTGGGTTATGACCGTCCAGCGATACCGGTTCGACACTGTGCGGAGCGGGAACGGACCGCCGCCACCGCTCAGTTCAGCGTGGTTCGCCAGCCTTGGTCGCCTGAGCTTTGCTGTGGCAAGCGACCGCCGCGCCGCAGTCTTGCCTGGGCGTAGTCCTCAGCTTCCACATCTGTAGCGAACACGCGCCCTGCAGCTTGGAGCTCGTTCAGCACGCCGAGGGCTTTCATGAGCTCGCGATGCTGGTCGCGGACGCCGCAGATGAGAACCAGGGACCCGCGATTGGCCAGCGAACAGGCGGCGTCCCGCAGCTTGATGATGCCGGTGGCGTCGACGTCTGTTACGCGCGCCATGCGCAGGATGACGATGAGCGCCCGGGAGTCAGCAAGGGGACGCAGCAGCCGCTCCGCCGAGGCGAACAACAGTGGCCCGTCGACGGTGTACACCGCGATGGGGCCACGGGTTGATCCCCCGCGTGTTTCCATGCCGGGTGCGCACAAGGACGCGGACTCGACTCGAGCGGTGCGGACCATGGTGCGCAGGGCCAGGGACGCGGCCACGGCGACTCCCACGGCGACCGCCGTGACCAGGCCGAAGACGAGGGTGGCCATGGCGGTGATCGCGGCAACCGCCGCTTGGCCGCGGTCTGCGCGGGCCAGGGCACGCAGGGTTCGGACATCGACCAGCCGCACCGCTGTGGCGATCAGCACTCCAGACAACGCCGAGAGCGGGACCATCGCCATGAGCGGAGCGACGACGAAGGCGAGCAACGCCAACGTCACGGCATGCGCGAGGGCAGCCAGACGGGAGGACGCCCCGGCCCCGACATTGCTGGCCGTCCTAACCACGGTTCCGGCCGCAGCCAGCCCGCCGAACAACGGCGCGACCAGATTGGCCACGCCTTGTCCGAACAACTCCCTATCTCCGTCGTGCGGTTCAGCACCGCTTATGACATCCGCGGTCGCAGCCGTCATCAGGTCCTCCGAGACCACCACCGCCGTAACCGCCATCGCCGACGGCAACAAGCTCGGCACTGCCGATAAGGCCAGGAAATCCAGGCTCGGGTGGGGTAGGTCCGCCCGCACCAAGCCTATGCGCGGCAGCGGAAGATGCACGAGCTGCGCAACCACAGTGGCACCTGCCACTGCCAGTAGTGCGAACGGTACGTCCGGATAGAGGCGTGGTCCGATCAACCGCACGAGCAACACCGCCGAACAGACAGCGACAGCCGCCCAGTTGATCCGTGATGTGGCTTCGGTGACCGCCTGGACCGCGAAGCCGATGACCGTAGCTTCAGGACGCACCGGCGCTCCTACCGCTGGGGGGATCTGCTGCAGGGCGATCACGATGGCACTGCCGGCAGCGAAACCCCGAACCACCAGTACGGGCACGTGGCGCACGTGTCGGCCAGTTCGCAGGAGAGCCAAACCCACCACCATCGCACCGGCCAGCAGCCCCACTGTCAGCGCGCCGGACGCGCCGAAGTCGTGCACCACGGGTGCGATGACCACCGTCAACGCCCCCGTCGGGCCGGAGACCTGCAAATTGGAGCCGCCCAGCAGCGCCGCAAGAGCACCAGCCACCAAGGCGCTGGTCAGCCCCGCTCGAGCCCCCAGGCCGGACGCGGCACCCAAGCCGAGGGCAAGAGGAAGCGCGGTAACAGCCACTGTCATCCCGGCCAGGATGCCCTTCCCCGGGCAGCGTCGCATTTCCAGGAGATCGTGACGATGGGGTAGCACTGCTTGTACACGTCTCCACGCGCTCCTCGCGCGCCGCGTGGTGCTCCTGGCGACGCTCATCCGACAGTCCCTCCTATCTGGGCACATCCGAGGCGGCGAGCCGCGAAGCCGCAGGGTCCGGAACACGAGGACCGGACGTTTCCCCGTGAAGCGCATATTTTTGAAGGTCGCCACGCAGAGGGCGCTTCGCCAAAGTGCACCGGCATCACCAGGCGCAATGGGCCCCGAGGATCTCACCCAAACGCACTCTGCAGACAATGCGGTTAGATTCACAACGGAGAGGCAGGGGGTATTCCGGACAGTCGCATAGCCTTGTTCCAAAACACCATTACGGCCCATGCGCCAGCCCATGAGGACGTCAGGGTAGAACCTGAGCGAGTAGGCCAGACTCGGGGCGTTCGACAGAATACTGACGTCCGCCCGCTTGCCCGTAGCTGCTAAACAACAAAGCCGGACCAACGTTTACAGATAGCTACAACTTTTACGGTCGCCACCGATTGGACGTCAATTGACGATGGCACGAACAAAGGGGCAACGCAAGTCGTTTGCATTGTTCGGATTGTGTAGTGAAAGCATCTAGTGGCTAGTTGCACATTGCACCGAAGTTCGTCCATGGCGCCCCGACGGTTGGCACGGGCGGCCCCAAAAGATGCGGCGTGCTGGTGCTCTGCCCTTCCCGATTGCCTGCCGCGTTGTCCTCGGGCCAGGCGGGGTCAGCACCGCTCAAGGCAGTGGCACCATCACCGATCCGGTGGCGGCACCAGCCTCCCACCTACGTTGGAGGTACCACCAGTCGCCATCACGCTCCCTACTGGGGCTCGTTGACCTTTCCGGCCGTCTCGGGTGCAGTCATCCGCGCGGGCCACAGACGAGACCAGTGGCTGGCGCTGTTCTATGCCGCGTCCGTGTTCATGCACCTCCTTGCCGGATTGATCCCCATGACTCGCTTCTCGACCTGCGAGGGCGGCCATGACCATCTCGCCGCGAACACGTTGGCGCGGTCGCGGCACGTTCGGCCTCGCGATCAACCTGGCCCATGGTGAACCAATCGCCTCCCTCGCGGTGCGTCTCATCGCTGGCGTGTATGCGGGCTGCGGGTGCGGGTGCGGGCTGGGGCGGCACAACCCCGCAGCATCCGTGATGCCGCGGATGAAGCAGAAGTCGAATAAACGCCCCCCATGCAGATCTCACTTTGAAGAGCATCGCATCTTGCGCAGGGTCGCCAGGTTTTTTCAGTGTGCCCATGGCTTGCTCGACGAGTGCGCGGATCTGCGCGTGCACACGGTCGACAACCCGCTGGCCGGGTGACAGCAGTCCAACGCCACGAGATCATCCAATCCCTCATCCACCACGTAACCGAAGCCCTTACCTCTGGCCGAGACGGGCCTCAATGGCTCATGTCGATGGTGCGGCTTTCGCGGCCGCCGGATGGCGCAGATCCCCGCGAACGCGTACTCCTGCCTGCGTCGCGTCCTGATCGCGGCGGAGCCCGCCGAACTGCAGGGAGGCGAAAGAACACCAGCGGTGCCGCCCGGGGCCCCTCCAACGGGTCTTGGGCCTGGAAGAGGCAAGGATTGGTGGACGGCCTCCACCACGCAGGGGGGCGTAGTTGCCTAGCTGATGTGGATCCAGCGTGCCTTCGATGGTGTGTGGTGGTTGTCGGTGACGAAGAGCATGTACCAGCCCGAAGGCACCAGGGACGGTTCGCGTGGGACGGTGACGGTGACCGCGTTCTTGCCGCGTTGGATGTCGAGTGCGACGGAGCGTTGGTCGACGTCGGTGACGTGGGTGGAGGAGCCGGGGTGGATGAGCCGGGCGGTGGTGATATGCGCCGCGTCGGTGACAGGGAACGAGCCACTGACTCCGCGCACCAACTCTGTTGGACCGCTGCCGAGTTGGGGCTGGTGGGTGCGGTAGAGGTAGGGCGGTGTGTAGATCTCGACGCGCTGCTCGAAGGTACCGGGGGTGGTGTTGGCCTTGTCGGCGAACAGGGAGTCGGAGCCGAAGACGGCGACCCGGCCGTCGGGCAGCAGCAGGGCCTCGGTGTGGTAGTTGCGGCCGATGGTCGGGGCGGCGGCCGGGATGAAGGCGTTGCGCGTGGGGTCGTAGAACTGCGCCTGCAGGAGGTTACTGGCGCTGCGTCCGCGGTAGCCCTTGGAGCCGCCGGTGGTGAACACCGTGTCGTCCGGCAGGATCACGCTGTTGAGGTAGCGGGTCGGTGCTGGCAGGTCCGGACCGGATACGTACTTCGGATGGGCGGCGGTGAGGTCGATGATCGCGGTGCGGGCGGTGGACTTCGGTGACTCGCCCACGCCGCCTCCGCCCAGGACCATGGCCTTCTGGCGTTGTGCGGGCGGTAGCAGGAGGGAGGAGGAGGTCTCCAGGGTGTCGGCGTCCTTCAACCCCCTCACGGGGGTGAAGGAGTTTGACTTCGGGTCCCAGATCCCGGGTGTGCGGCCCTGGTTGGCCGGGCCGTATCCGGCGTTCGAGCCGGAGTAGAAGAGCCTCCCGCCCCGCATCAGGAACAGGGAGGGGTAGGTGGGGAAGTACCGCAGTGGCCCGGGAGACCACGTTCTGGTTTCCGGGTCGAAGATCTCGTTCTTGCCGGGGATGATCTGGCCGATGTCGTCCAGGCCGGAGACGGTGAGGACTTTGCCGTCGGCGAGGCTGACCAGGGTGGGGTACCAGCGGGCCTCGCTCATCGAGCGCACCGGTAGGTACTTCTCGGTGAACGGGTCGAACTCGTAGGCTTCCCTGATCCCTTGGAAGTCCTTTTTGTCCATACCCAGCTTGTTGGCCATGCCGTAGAAGTTGTCGGCGTCCCTACCTCGCAGGCCGGCGATCTCGTACTGCTCGGAGGTGTTGGTGATGCCCGCCGGGCCGTCCTGGATCGCCTCCACGTAGACCCTGGCTTGGTTGGCGGTGACCGTGACCCGACCGGTCACCGAATCCACGGTCTTGGTCGCGCGCGGTACGGAGACCGGGAGTTGGGAGGCGTACACCTTGCCCGTGGGTGATCTGAAGAGGGTGCCCTTGGGGAAGGTGCGGGAGTGGTCGGGGTCCTCGCTCTTGACGAGCATGGCGCCGCCGGCCCGCTCCACATCGCCTTGCAGCACCTCGTATCGGGCGGTGCCGCCTGCGATCAGCAGCCGCCCGTCGGGGAGTGGGGTATGGCCACCGCAGAACAGGTCTTTCGGGGTGGGGATCTTCTTGAACGTATTGGTGGCGGGATCCCACAGGGTGCTGTCGAACCTGCCGCCGTTGAAGTGCTTGACGCTGTTGCCCGATCCGGCGATCAGCAGCACCTTGCCGGTCGGCAGCAGTGTGGCGTGGATGGAGTTCACGCGGTACTTGGTCGGCATGGCGAGCAGGTCCCAGTGGCCGTACCTCGCCTTGTACTCCGGGCGGTTGATCTCGTACTGGTGGTACTCGCGCTGCGCGAAACCGATCGCGGCCGGAGCGTTCATCCCGCCGAGCACCGCGACAGCCGCAGACCCCACCAACGCTTTGCGTACCTTGGGGCTCGGCCGGTACTTCATCGTTCGCTACCTCCACACGGCGGCCCAAGGTCATGACGAATCGCCATAAAAGCTAACAACCCGACCATCGTTCTCCGGCGTTCGCAAGTTGGGACGGCGTGTCGATAGCCCACGCGGCTTAGCCGGGGCGACGTCGCAGGGGCGGGTTGCCAGGCACCGGATGATCGCGGCTAGCGTCCAGGCTTCCCCGCTTGGCGGAAAGCACTGACGGCTTCCATCCCGGGAGGAAGCGGCGACGGCATGATCGGCGGAGGGGCTTGGCTAGCATGCCGATCGACGTCGTGCTGGCCAAACACGACACCTCCGTAAGGGGTTGGCCGGCAGCGAAGCGGGTTCCCGTCTTGAACGGTACGGTCCGAACGAGATCGTGGAGGAGCACTCCAACCCGTTGCTGGTGTTCACCCGCCACAAGACCTGTTGATCCACACGTCGGGCGACGATGACGCCCTCGCCCACGCGGGCAGCGTGACCACCCAGCGGACTCCGGGCCGTCGCCTTTCCCGAACCGTTGGTGCCAGCGCAGGGCGTCTAGGTTCTGCCACAACACCCCGAGCTCGATCTGGGCCTCAGTGAGCCCGGTCTCCTCGGCCAGCTCTTCCGGGCTGATCCTTCCGCGGTGAGCCTCGATCGCACGTCCGATCTTGCCTGCCCACAGTTCGGCGTCCACGAAGGGCCACTGTTCGTACACTTCGACCAGCGCTGCCATATGTTCGTGCGAACACGCGGCCAGCCGCCGTTTCCCGTCCAGCTTCGGGTCATGGGAATGGATCACCGACGAATCCGGCACCAGCGCATGGACCTCTGCCTCGTCGGAGACCTCTGTCCCGCACAGGTCACATAGTTCCGGCAGGACCTCGCCCTCGTCCGGTTCACCGCTATCGGTCACCCTTCCTTCCTACCGCTCATCGGTGACCATCGAGCGCTTGGACGCTCTGACCTCGACAGTCGGACCGCGAAATCGCCAACAAGCACTGTCAGCGGACCAAGCGACCTGAGCACCCGCGGTGCGGGGCCACGGAGACCGCCAGCGAAGGGGGGATCGGCTCAGCCGGGCGATCAGCACACGTTTTGTCTTGTGCCAATTTTGCTTATGGCAATAATGAGGTTATCGGAATGGACGCCGTGTGGGGCTCGAAGCCACCGGAGGGGGACGCATGGATGTCGAGAAGGGTGTTGACCTCGTCGAGTTCATCTGCCCGAAGTGCGGCCACCAGTGGGAGCGGCACTACGACGTCCGTCACTGCGAGACGCCGAGCGGGGAAGTGCGGGAGTACTTCCAGATCGGGGGCTTCTGGGTGCTACCGCCCTACACGCCGACCGGTGCACCCCAATGCGTCAAGTGCGGGTGGCGGGTCGTCGGGCGCTGGATGGGGCGTCGCTGAAGCCCGGCCATGTCATGCGGCTGCTTTGGGAGATCGGAAGCGTCCGCTATGGGTGCGGACCGTCAGAGGCTGTCGTGGCCTTGGTGAAGAAAGGGAGTTCCATGCCTCGTAAGTTGAAGGACGTTCCATCACCGGCCGGGCTGCGACGGCATCTGGTGCGCGCCCCGATCCGCCTCTACCGCTGGCGCCTGGGGTGGCTGCTCGGAAAGCGTTTCCTGCTCCTCACGCACACCGGACGGACGACGGGACAGCCGCGCCAGGTCGTCCTCGAAGTCGCCGGGTACGACCCGCGATCCGACACCTACCTGGTGGCCTCCGGCTTCGGCCCCCGCGCCCAGTGGTACCGCAACATCTGCCGGAATCCGGCCGTCACCATCCAGGTGGGACGCAGCCGCAGCCCTGCCGTCGCCTCCCGACTCACCCCCGAGGCATCCGGCCGCGCCATGGCCCAATACGCCACCCAACACCCCCGCATCGCCGCCAAGCTGATGCGGATCTGCGGCCTGGAAGTCGACGGCACCAAAGACGACTTCTACCTTGCCGGGCGCGACTACGTCCCCTTCGTCAGGCTGACCCCGACTTCGACACGGACAGACGCCGACAGTGGAGGCACACACATGAACGTCCGTCCACTGCATGGCATCGGCTAACAGCACCTCAGCCACGAGCGGCGAGCCGTGGAACGGTTTTCCCGCAGGGTGAACGAGAGCCACGTTGCTCCGTCTGTGGACGCGATGGACACTTAAGGCAGTTCCATGATCGACAACGGAAACGAGAGCCCCTTGCGAGCCACTTCACCCACCACGACCAGCGGTAGGGACTCACTGTTCGACTCGGCCGCTGAGTCTGTCGCGGTCTACAGCGACCACGCCGACGACTACGCGGTCAACCACGAGCCCAAGATGGCTGACCAGGTCGAGCGGTTCGCTGGCTCGCTGCCGACGCCCTCGCTGATCCTGGACGCCGGATGTGGCCCCGGCCGCGACCTCGCGCGATTCACCGCCCATGGTCACAGCGCCCGGGGCGTCGACCTTAACCCGGTGTTCGTCACCATGGCCAACGCCCACGCACCCACCTCACAGTGCGACCTGCGCCAGGTCGGATCCCAGTTCCCGCCTGGGACGTTCGACGGGATCTGGGCCTGCGCATCACTGGTGCACCTCCGTGAGTCGGAGACCGTGGACGTGCTCGCCCAGTTCGCCGGGCTGCTGCGCCCTGGCGGCAAGCTGTACGCGTGCCTGAAGTCGGTCGGCCGCACTGACTGGCTCGATGAGCCTGATGGGCGCCGCTGGTACACGGTCTGGGACGCCGAGACGTTCGCTGACGCCGTCGCCGATGCCGGGTTCGAAGTCGACCACGTTGACCAGGACGTATTTGTCGAGGTATGGGCTACTCGTAGCCTCATCAGCAGCCTATAAAACGGTCGCACGGAACGTCCCAGCGTCCCCAGGAGCCGTGCGCATGAGCCCATCACGACGCAGCCAATTGGCCCGGCCTCAGCTCGTATCTCCAGCAGCGGTATGTCTCACCCGAAACACGGGGTGGCTCTCGATCCCGTTGCCGAAGAGATGGCTCTCGCTCTCGCTTTAAAGGCCCAATGGCTCCACGCGGCGAACTTCCTTGCGGCTGTAGTTTGTTCCGTGGAGTGTGCGGAGCTGGCTGCTTGCCTTGTGGACCGGCGTCAGCTTACGAGCCAGGACGCTGTCAGGGGACGTATCGGTGTTGACGATAAAACGATTCAGCGCCGTCCGGTGCAGGTCGCGCCGAACCTGGGCGTTGGGACCGCTGACGGTCACGGTGGCGTGGTGAGCGTTGGCTGCCGCGAGCAGTCGGCAGAAGGCGCCAGCGCCGGGACCGGTGACGTGGGTAAGCTGGGAGAGGTCCAGTTCGATGACCGTCGGCGAATGCTCCACCAACGCCGCCAAAGCCAGACCGACAGGGTCGGCGTTGTCGTCATCGATCTGCTCGCGCACACTCACACGGACCTTGCCGGGGGTGCTGGGGAGGACACGCAAGGTGCGGCGGGTCGCGCGTTCGCTGTACTGCTGACGAGTACCGAAGCGGAACATTGTTCTCTCTCGGAGATCAGGCGCAGTAGCTGCTGTGGACGCGCTAGCTAGCGCTACTGGCGTCTTGGCTGGGAGCGGGACGTCGCTCTGCCTCGATTCCGGGTCGGAGGGGTTGTTCGACGCCGGTAGCACCTGCGTTCAGATGCCGTGGCGGGGCGTTGTTCGCCGAGCGATGATGGGGTCGGCCAGGCCGGGTCGGTCATGGATACAGGGCGGAGGATCGCCGGCCGGTGGGGACCCTGCACGCGCACGCGGCCCGCGCGACAGATCCCGGAGCAGATGCCTTTGCGCATCACATTTGCAGTGTGCCAGATTTGTCGGGTTCCTGCACGAGTGAGGTAGAGCGTCGGCCGGGCCCCATGGTCACGCGCTCAGACCGGTCGACCACATCCAACCCGGACCGGTCGGCTACCAGCCGAGGTCGAGTGCAGGCTTGGCGTGCGCCTGGGGCTCGTCCCCGGCTTGGGCGAAGGCGCGTAGCGCCTCGATCAGTCCGGTGCGCTGGCCTGGTGGCATGGCGGCGACGATGTGCGCGATCTCCGCCCTGCGTCGTTCAGTGGCCTGGTGGACGACGTTCCGCCCGGCCTCGGTGAGGCTGATGAAGATCTCGCGCCGGTTGGAGGGGTTGGGCTCCCGCTCCAGCATCCCAGCCGCCACCAGGCGGTCCACCATGCGCATGGCCGTGGAAGGGATGACGTCAAGGTGCTCGCCGAGGCGGGAGATATTCATCGCGCCACGACTGTCGAGGACCACCAGCATGCGGAACTGAGGAAGCGTCAAGGTCTCCCCGGCGGATGCCAGGGATCGCGCGGAGACCGCCACAAGCAGCCGCGAGGCGGTCAGCACGGCGGTCACGACCTCATCGGCGCTCTCGACATCGCCATGGCCGACGTCGACGGAGGGCGGGCGGGAGTCGGTAGCGGGCGCACGCTTCGGCATGTGCTCCTTTCTACCTCCTTCACCACGATTCCGGATCACCCGCGTCTCACAGAGTGGGCAACCCTTGCACAGGGCAACACGCCGTATTGCATAATGCAAATATGATGACCGGACCGGAGATGACAGCCGACCCCTCCCAACCACTGCCCCACACCACCCCCACCGTGCGCCGCGGTCTACCGGCCGCACTGGTCGCCCTACGGGAGGCCAAAGGTGGCCTGCTGGTCCTGGCGCTGATAGTGGGCGCTGGTGCCGGGCTCGGAGCGATCGCCTTCCGCTGGCTGATCAAGACGTTCACCTCGCTGCTCTCCGCCCACTCCGACTACTCGGCGGCCGGGCACGCCGCCAACCCGCACGTACCGTGGCTGGGGCCGTGGTTCGTGCTGCTCGCACCGGTGCTCGCCGGGCTGGCGTACGGGCCGCTGGTACAGCGGTTCGCCCGCGAGGCCCGCGGGCACGGGGTGCCCGAGGTGATGTACGCCGTCGCCCGCCGCGGCGGCCGGATCGCACCACAGGTGGCGGTCGTGAAGTCACTGGCGTCCGCGCTGTGCATCGGCGGAGGCGGCTCGGTCGGCCGCGAAGGACCGATCGTGCAGATCGGCTCCGCGCTCGGCTCGACGCTGGGTCGTGCGGTGAAGGTGGCCGAGGACCGGATGAAGGTACTGGTCGCCTGCGGCGCGGCGGGCGGCATCGCGGCGACGTTCAACGCACCGCTGGCTGGGGTGTTTTTCGCGATGGAGCTGATCCTGCGGGACTTCACCGCCGAGTCCTTCGGCATGGTGGTCCTCGCCTCGGTCACCGCCAGCGTCATCGGCCGGGCCGCCTTTGGCAACACCCCGTTCCTGCACCTGCCCGCCTTCTCCGTCCACCACCTGTCCGAGTACCTGCTGTTCGCCGCGTTGGGCGTGCTGGCCGGGGCCGTCGGCGTCGCCTTCACCCGAATCCTGTACTGGATCGAGGACGCCTGCGACTTCGCCTGGCGCGGCCCGGAATGGGCCCGCCCCGCCGTCGGCGGCCTGCTCCTCGGTGCCCTGCTGCTGGTGCTGCCGCAGATGTACGGGGTCGGCTACCCCGTCCTGGAGAACGCCGTCAGCGGCAAATACGTCATCGGCTTCCTCCTCCTGCTACTCATCGGGAAGATCGTCGCCACCAGCCTGACCATCGGCATCGGCGGCTCCGGCGGGGTCTTCGCCCCCTCACTGTTCATGGGCGCCATGCTCGGCGCCGCCTACGGAGCCACCGCCCACCACCTCCTCCCCAACATCACCGGACCGGTCGGGGCCTACGGCCTGATCGGCATGGGCGCGGTCTTCGCCGGCGCCGCCCGAGCACCGATCACCGCCGTGATCATCATGTTCGAACTCACCGGCGAGTACTCGATCATCCTGCCCCTGATGACCGCAATCGTCCTGGCCACCGGCGTCAGCAGGATGCTGTCCCACGACACCATCTACACGCTCAAGCTGCGCCGCCGCGGCATCGACCTCGACCACACCCCGGCCACCGCACCCCTCGCCGGAATCCCCGTCGGCACCGTCATGGAACCCGTCCCCGAAGCCCTCGACGAGACCATGCCACTCGCCAAGGCC
This sequence comes from Streptomyces sp. NPDC020096, assembly GCA_040631425.1. Taxonomy (GTDB): domain Bacteria; phylum Actinomycetota; class Actinomycetes; order Streptomycetales; family Streptomycetaceae; genus Streptantibioticus_A. The sequence continues at coordinate 14,114 of JBEYJY010000031.1, read as the reverse complement.
GCCGACGCCCTCGCCCGCTCACCGCACGGCGTACTGCCTGTGACCGCCATCGACGGCACCTACCTCGGTGCCGCCACCGCACGTACCGCCGCCGAAACCCTGGCCGACGGCGCCCACGACACCACCACCGTCGCCGCCATCGCCCACCTCCCCGCACCGATCACCATCGGTTCAGACCTGTCGGCCGCCCTGGACGCCCTGGTGTCCGCCGACAGCGCCGGACTTCCCGTCCTCGACGACAACCGCATCCGACTGCTCGGCTGGATCACCCACCAGACCGTTCTGACCGCCCTCCACCAAAGCACTGCGCCGAAGCCCCAAACAGCGTGACGCATGGCCGGTACCCGGACCTCGTAGTGGGCACTGGCCATGAGGATCGCGGTCAACATACTTTTTTGCCATCGGCAAAGGTTGCGAGGCTTCTCCAGCGGATACGAACAGATCAGGAGGGGAACACAGCGCCGACCCTCGGAAGCAGTGGTGCACATGACCGACCACCTGTCCCTCGAGCGGTACCGGACATCGTCGCGCCGCGCTCCCTCTCTGCTAAGCCCCCGCGGCAGCAGCGACGAGTCCGCTCATCTCCTTCTGGCCCCCGGAGGGAACCTGACATGCAGCAAGACGTGCACATCCAAGACATCCACGTCCCCAATGCCACCGCCCAAGTGCACGACCAGGGGTCTGGCCACCTGACTCTGCACATGCAAGGTGACCTTGATGAGCACAACGCCGCCGAGCTCAGCCAAGTCCTGCTCCCCGTCGTGAAGGACGCCCGACTCGTTGAGTTGGACCTCTCGCAGGTCGCCTCCGTCAGAGGCCAGGGCGTGGCGGTCATCGTCCGACTGGTCGCCGCAGCCACGGCACACCACGAGCGCCTCGCCATCCACCAAGCCGAGCCCGCGATCCGCTCAAGGCTCCACCAGCTGGGCCTGGACCAGTTCGTGCAATACACCGACAGCGCGTCCTGAGCTCCCTCTGGCAAGACCGAGACCGCTCCGAGTGACGTCCGACTCCGGCTGGGTAGTACGCGCGGTCATAGCTATTGGCAGCCAGCTCACGAAGGACCGCGGGGTCGGCGTAGCGCTTGGAGGCCCACACCATTTCCCTCTCCGCCGCTGCGATGTACCCCTCGCGGTCTGTTAGCTTCGGGCTGAACAGAACCACGCGGACCTCGGGGCTGGACTGGCCGTATTCGGGCTCGCCGGTCGAGGACATCATCGACGTCAGTGTCAGCACCCGCGCCAGCTGGGCGCTGGCCATCGCCTGGCGATCATCCCGCTCATCGAGGACTCGACCACGTGAGCTTCTTCGATTCCAAGCGCCGTGAGCAGATCGAGACCGTCGTCGGCCATGTCCTCAAGCCTGTAGGGAACCATCGCGAGGGCGGAGGCAATGCCCCCCGAGCTCACAGCGGTGATGAACCGGCCCATGTCGACGGGGTGATCGTCAAACCGTTGCCTCCACGGCTAATTGCGTCCCAGAAGACCGCGGGCGGCTCCGGTTCCCATCTGTGTTGAACCCCGCTAACGACTCGCACCTACGGCCTACCTCTCACGGCAGAGCGTAGGTCGCTTCGATCGCGGCCCATCCACCATAAAACCGCAGGTCACGCCCGTTCCCATCTGTATCGCGCCCCGCCAGGGGCACTTTGATCAATGATCGTGTTTCCGCAGGTCAGGACGGCCATCTGGCCTACCGGTGCCCCTACCGATAGGCGCGATGAACGGCATGGTGCGATGTTGGGATCGATCCGCGTCGGGGTTCATTACCGCAGGTAGGCGGGCATAGCAGCGGTAGATCCGCCCTCCTGCAACCGCCGCAGGTTCGAGTCATAGGGGGAACTGGAGCTAGCCCCCCGTCACGCTCTGCGCGGTACGCCCTGCTCACACGGGTTCACCGTCCCGCGGGTGGGAGTCCGGCCCATGTGAGTCAGCTCCGGATGCAGCGCTGGCCTCGTCCCCGGCACTCGGCTCTAGGCACTGTCCGATGGGGCGCGTGACCAGACCAGCTTTCACATCGTTCCGGCCGGTGTGGGGCGGGGCGATCTGTCGGATCAGGAGTGGGCTCGGCTGGAGCCGCACTTGCCGAAGAACGTGGGACGAGGCGGGCGCTGGAAGAGCCATCGGAGGGTGATCAACGGCATCCTCTTCCGGCAGCGGACCGGTGTGCCGTGGCGTGATCTGCCAGCACGGTTCGGGAAGTGGAAGACCGTGCACGACAGGCATCGCAGGTGGTCGGCGGACGGCACGTGGGAGAAGATCCTGCGAGCCGTCCAGGCCGACGCCGATACCGAAGGCCGGATTGACTGGAGCGTAGTCAGCGTGGACTCGACTTCCTGCCGTGCCCATCAGCACGCTGCGGGCGCCCGCACCGACGCGCCACGTATTCCTCGACGACGCGGCCAGCCTGTCCAGCATCGTTCAGATGAAGCCCTGGGCCGCTCCCGGGGCGGACTCACCTGCAAGATCCACCTGGCCGGTGAAGGCGGCCGACGTCCACTCGCGTTCGTCATCACACCAGGCCAGTGGGGCGATGCCCCGCAACTGATCCCGCTCCTCGAACGCATCCGTGTCCCGCGCCCGGGCGGCGGCCACCCGCGTACACGCCCCGATCACCTGGGCGGCGACAAAGCGTACTCGTCCCGCGGGAACCGCCGGCATCTGCGGCGTCGGCAGATCAAGCACACCATCCCCGAGCGCAAGGACCAGCGGGCCAACCGCCAGCGCCGCGGCAGCGCGGGCAGCCGGCCCACGGGCTTCGATAAGACGATCTACAAGCACCGCAACGAAGTCGAGCGAACGATCAATGCCCTCAAGGGCTTCCGCACCGTAGCCACCCGATTCGACAAAAGGGCGTACATCTTCCACGGCACCGTGACCGTCGCTGCCCTGCGCCTCTGGCTTCGCTCATGACCCGCCGGACAGACCGTAGCGAGTCTTCAAGCGAATCCTCGTCCCCAGCAAGGACCCACGTGTCTGTGCGGACCCTCCGGCGGTGATGGCCTCGACGTCACAGGGAGTTGAGGCCATCACTCGCGATATCCCGGAATATAGGCAGTGGACCGGGAGAAACTGTTGCGTCAGGAAGCGGGCTTGTCCCAGATGATCAGGACGTAGCCATTGCCGCCGGGCTGCCCGTCTGTGCCGAACAGTCCGCCGCGCCCGGCCTGCCCACTACCCTCGGGGCGGCGGTTGATCCCGACCCCGCCGCGCCCACCCTTGCCGCCGTCGCCGCCCGTACCGCCCGTACCGCCGGCGCCGCCCAGACCCACGTTCCCCGGAGGTGCGATGTCGGTGTATTGAGGCTTGCCACCCTGGCCGCCCGTGCCGCCGGCGGCACCCTTGCCCGGTTCACCGGCCTCTCCGCCCGGCTGGCCCTGCAGGCCGATGCTGCCGTCGCCGCCGCGTGTGCCGACCGTGCCCTGGCTGCCGTTCTGGCCCTGACCGCCGACCCTGGAGTCGTAGCAGGCGCCCGTGACTCCCTCGCCGACGGTCCCGCAGGCCCCTCCGTCACCTACGGGCTGGGCTGCACCACCACCGCCGGGCGCACCGGCGTCACCACCGCGGTAGCGGTAAGGGGGCTCCCAGACGCAGTTGGGCAAGGTATGGCCGGCGCAGCCGCCCTTGCCGCCGTGTCCGCCGGCGCCGGGATGGCCAGCGGAGCCGCCGTTGACGGCGAGCAGCCAGCGGCGGGACTTGATGTCGGTGATCTTGGAGCCGCCGCCGATGCCGCCCGCGCCGGGGCGGTAGGCGTCCTGCCCGGCCTTCCCGTCCTCGTCCTTGGAGCCCGCCCCGCCATGGCTGCCCACCCGGGCGGCGGTGCCGGCCTCTCCGCCCGTGCCAACAGACACCTTCAGCTTCTGCCCGGGGTGCACCTTGACCCTGCCGAAGGCGTAGCCGCCGCTGGAGCCGCCGTTGCCGCCTGCACCGCCGCCACCACCGCCACCGCCACCGCCACCGGGATGGCGGGCGTTGGTGGCGAGGCTCACAGAGGTGCCGCCGCCACCGCCGCCACCACCGCCGGTGGAACCACCGGCGCCACCGGCGCCCGCACCCCACACGTACATGGTGATGGACTCGACACCGGCTGGCACGGTGAACTCGGCGTACCCCCAGTCGTTTGTGAACTCCGCACGGCAGGTCCTCTCCCCGCACGTCGTACTGTCCGCCTGAGCGGGCGGCGACACGGTGCACAGAGTGCCCGCCATCAAGGGCGCGACGAGCAAGGTTCGAAGCACATGACGAATCAAGACCAACTACCTCGTTCTGTAGGCCAGTTCACTCAGTCCCAGCCAGCTAAGAGCCAAGTGCGAGCCCCGCAGATCCACTCGGCACATCAACCACCCGAACGAGCGACGTGCACCGCAAAGCGCTGGTCCTGGCACGCCCGAGACCACGTCCCGGGCACAGCCGTGCGTCCCGATAGCCGGTGCGGGACACACCAAGGCCAGCATGAGTCCCGCCACGCGACCCTGCCCTTGCCGATAACCCCGTCCGCCCTGGTCACGCGGCGTGTGCGTACTCGTGAAGGATGCCTCCGAGGCGATCACGTCGTCGTATATCGAGGCGGGCTACTTTGTCCGGATCGGCGATCGGCGCGGGCAACGGGTTCAGCGGACGGGCGTTGGCGATGCCCTGGTGCGGGCGGTGCCCGTTGTAGAACTGTTCGAACTCGCGTAGGGCGTGGAGCAGGTGCCATTGGTTCCAGATCAAGGTGCGGTCCAGCAGCTCGCGCCGGCAGGTCTGCACCCACCGTTCCATGATCGAGTTCATTCTCGGCATCTGGACGCCGCTGAACACGACCTCGATTCCCGCATCCGCCAGGACGGCGTCGAACAGGGCGGGGAACTTGCCGTCCCGGTCCCGGATCAAGAACCGCGCCCGGCAGCCAACGTCTTCGAGGTCCATGACCAGGTTCTTGGCGGCCTGGCTCACCCAGGAGGCGGTCAGGTGCGCGGTCGCGCCCAGGATCCGGACCCGTCGGTTGGCGTGCTCAATAACGGCGAACACATACATCCGCGCCCCGGACAGAGTGACCGTCTCGAAGAAGTCGCACGCCAGCAGGGCATCGGCCTGGGAACGCAGGAAATCGGCCCACGTGCTCGAGGCCCGCTCAGGCGCGGGGTCGATGCCAGCCTGCTGCAAGATCTCCCAGACTGTGGCGGCGGCCACCTCCACGCCCAGGACGAGGAGTTCGCCGTGCAATCGCCGGTATCCCCAGTTGGGGTTCTCCTGCGCCAGGCGCAGGACCAGGGCCCGGATTGAGTGCACGGTCCGCGGTCGTCCCGGCCACTTCGGCCGGGAGGCGACGGCGTGCCGGCGGGCGGCCAGGTTGCGGTGCCAGCGCAGTACCGTGTCCGGGCGTACGAGCAACTGCACTCTGCGGAGCACGTCCCGTGGCAACCGATGGAGCAGGGCTGCCAGAAATGCCCGATCGCTCGGGGTAAACCTCACCCGCTCCTTGGAGAGTTGGCGCTCCAGAACCGTGATCTGATGGCGCAGAGCCAGGATTTCCGCGTCCTTCTCCCGGTCGCTCATCGGCAGAAGGCGCAGCATCGCGAACGCGTTCGTCACACCCAGGTAAGCCAGTCGCAGCAGCACGGCCGACCATCATGCCGCGGTGAACGACAGCCGCGCGAGGGGGCCAACTCAAGCGACCGCGCTCGACCTCCCGTACACACCGCACACCGGCTCCCACCAGGGCGGATGAGTTTTCGGCAAGGGCAGCCACACCACGCTCGGATCACTTCAAGTCTCGGCGCAGGGACTGGGCTGTATGAGCATGAGCGAGTACTACGGCCGGTCCGACTGGGATCGGGCCCTCTCGGCTGTCCACCGTGCACTGGATCTGGGTGTCACCCTGCTGGATACCGCCGACATCTACGGTGCCGGGCACAATGAGGTCCTGCTCGGCCGCGCGATCGCGGACCGGCGCGAGGGCGTCGTGGTAGCCACCAAGTTCGGCATCGACCGCTCGGCGGGCGATCACCGTCGCCGTGTGCGCGGGGAGCCGGACTACGTGCGCCGCTGCTGCGACGCCTCGCTGCTGCGCCTGGGCGTCGAGCACATCGACCTGTACTACCTGCACCAGCCACCGCAGGATGTCGAGCTCGCCGAGACCGTTCAGGCGATGTCGGGGCTGGTGGCCGCGGGCAAGGTGCGCCACCTCGGGCTGTGCGAGGTCGACGCGGACCAGTTGCGGCAGGCGCACGCCGTGCACCCGATCGCCGCAGTGCAGAGCGAGTACTCCCTGTGGAGCCGGGAGGTCGAAGCCGTCGTACCGGCCATGGCCGAGCTCGGCGTCGGCCTGGTGCCGTACGCGCCGCTGGGGCGCGGTTTCCTGACCGGAAAGGTGGATCCGGGCTCGCTGGGAGAGAACGACTCCCGACGCGCCCATCCCCGGTTCCAGGGCGATCACGCCGCCGCCAATCGGCGGCTGGCCGAGACGGTGGGCGCGCTGGCGGCGCAGCTGGGTGTCACCGGCGCGCAGCTCGCACTGGCCTGGGTGCACGCCCGCGGTCGGCAGCTCGGGATCTCCGTGGCGCCCATCCCCGGCACCAGCAGCCCGCGGCACGTGGCCGAGAACGTGGCCGCGCTCACGATCTCGCTGGACGACGCGGTGCTGGCGCGGCTCGATCCGCTCGCCCGGGAAGTGTCCGGCGAGCGGCACGGCCCGCTGCAGGCCGTCCGACCCCCGGCTCAGCCGTGACCGGCCCGCAAACCCGCGGCCGGGGACGGCCTCGCGAGCCCGCGCACGAGGAGCTCGTGCTCACCGCCGCCACGCAACTGCTCCTGGAAGGCGGCGTCGCCGCATGCACGGTCGAGGCGGTAAGCCGCCGCAGCGGTGTGAGCAAGCCCACGATCTACCGGCGCTGGCCGCACCGCACCGCGCTGGCGATCGAGGCCTTCGCCGCGCACATCGGCCGCCTGGTGCCGCTGGTCGAGACCGGGGACAGCGCGCACGACCTGGTCCAGGCCGTCGCCAGTTTGGCCGAGTACTACCAAGGTCGCGACGGCATCGTCTTCGCCCAGCTGGTCGCCGCCGCCGCGCTGGAACCCGGCACCGCCGACCTGCTCAACTCCCGGTTCTTCGCGCCGCGCCGCGCGGCGCTGCGCGAGTTGTGGGAACGCGGGGTCGCGCGCGGCGAGCTCGACCCGCACGTCGAGCCCGATGCGGCGATCGATCTGCTGTTCGGCCCGGCAGCGTTCCGCCTGCTGCTCGGCCACCAGCCCATCGACGTGGACTCCTGCGTGCACCTGGCCCGCACCGCCCTACAGGGCTTGATCCTCACCCGACCGACCACCCCGTCCCTCCCACCAAAGGCAACCGGAGGTTAGAACCATGCTTCCCATCACCGACACTCCTCAGCAGCCCAATGCGAAGCGCCCCGGGCGCACCCTCGTGGCCTCGCACTCGTTCAGTTTCGCCCGCCGCGAATGGATCGAGGCCAGCGCTCCGCTGTCGGAGCAGTTCCGGGTCGTCGCCGTGGACGCGCCCGGCCACGGCGAGGCGCACGCGATCCCCGGCTACACGATGGCCGAGATGGCCGCCGCGTTCGCCGCCACGATCAACGAACTCGGCCTGACCGACTACGTGCTGGTCGGCCACTCCATGACCGGCAAGGTCATGCAGATCCTCGCCAGCCGGGTCGGCACCGAGCTGGGGCTCGAGCATCCGCCGACGAAGCTCGTGCTGATCACGCCCACGCCGCTCGGAGAGGAGGTCGGCGGCCAAGACCTGCGGCGCTCGCTGTTCCAGAGCCGCAGGGACCGCGCGGACGCGGAGAAGTTCGTGCTGGACCGCACCGCGGTGCCGCTGGCGCCGGAGGTGTTCGACCGCACCTGCGAGGACTACGCGCGGATGAACCGCAAGGCATGGGACGCATGGCTGACCGAGGGGGTCAACGAGGACTGGACCGAGCGCGCCGCGCCGATCGACCTCGAGACCCTGCTGATCGTCGCAGACAGCGACCCGGTCTGGGGCCTGGAGATGCAGAAGAAGCTGACGGTGCCCCATCTGTCCAACGTCACGATCGCATCGGTGGACTCCGGCCACCAGGTGCCGCTGGAGGCGCCGCAGGCCCTGTCCGATCTCATCACCGCCTTCGCCGCGTCATGACCGGCGCCGCTGAGCCGTCGACCAGAGACCGGGATTGGGGCGGGCGACTGCCCCTGGCCTCCCGCGGTCCGCTCACCGAGGACCAGCTCGCCGCGCAGCGGCGAATACGTGCCGAGGTGGTGCCGTGGGCCCGGGAGGTGGGGGCCGCCGCGGCCACGGCCGAAGGAGATCTGATCGGCCCGTTCAACGCGTTCGTACACCGTCCCGCCGTCGGCATGGCCTTCCTGGCCTGGGTGCTCGCCGACCAGGCCCAGTCCTCCCTGGCCGCGCCCCTGCGTGAGATCGTCATCCTCACCGTCGGGGCGGTGTGGAACTGCGAGTACGAGATCTACGTCCACACCGCGATGGCCCGGCACACCGGCGTCGCGGAGCCGGTGATCGAGGCCGTCCTCGCCGGGCGCTCGAGTGTCGACTTCTCGTCTGCCGAGGCAGCCGTCCATCGCTTCACCGACGAACTGGCACGCACGCGGTCCGTCTGCGACGACACGTACCGCCTCGCGGTCGAGGCGGTGGGGCAGACCGGTGTCCTGGACATGGTCAACCTGATCGGCGCATACCTCGCGGCTTCGGCCCTGCTCAACGCCTTCCGGGTGCCCGCACCACTTCTGGCCGAGCCCGGCTAGAGACTTCTCCGCGCGGGTGTCAGCTTGTTCCTTATGGTCGGGCCTGGTCTTGTCGGCCGGGCGGCTGTGATCGGTCCGGTCTGTTCTGGTCGCGTTCGATAAGGGGACCCGTCCCGCTTTTGAGTGAGAACGGGTTCTGAGAGCAAATCCGGGTTCGGTGGGAGTTAGGAACTCGCGAATAGGGCCATTGCTGTATGCCTTGTCGGCCGCGAGGCTGTCCGGCTTCACGCGTGGCCTTCCCGCGCCGGATCTCGGGACGCAGAATCCCGTTGATCACCTGCCGGTGATCCCGCCACTGGCCACAACGCCCGTTACTAACCGGCAGGAACGGCCGCAGCCGTTCCCACTCGGCATCCGTCAGATCACCCCGCCCCATGTCCACATCAACGACCCGGACAAGCAGTAGTCACATGATCGGACGGACAAGTCCTAGCTGGGCTGTTGGTCTCCGCTGTTCTGCTCGGCCTGCTTGGCCAGCGCGGCGGTGTCGATCTGGGGCAGCCCTTCTCCCGTCTCCCAGCTGATGTCCGGGGCCTGGGCGAACTCGGGCTCGGTAGCGGCGGGGGTCGGGACCTCGATGACGCCGGAGCCGGGCGGGTACTCGCCCACGACGAACGAGTTGTTGATCCTGAAGGACAGCGTCGCGTCAGCGACGAGGGTGTTGTCCGCGCGGTAGACCTCCAGGTCGTGGACCTCCACCCACAACACGCCTGCTGCCTGCGGCGGGATGCTGATCTGCTTGGGGTAGGACCGCTCCTCGAACTCGGCGATGTTGGACCTGCGTTCGTAGCCGATCTCCCGGGTGATGTTGACATCGGCCCCCAAGGAAATTGCCTTGAACGAGACCCCGGCACTGACGTTGACCGAGATGGTGGTTTTCTCGGCGAACGTCTCCTCTTCCTCCTTGCTGAACCCGGTTTTGATGTCCTCACCCGCGATGACGGGCCTCGATCCGTCGCGGTTGTAGCCGTAGATAGCCACCTCGTAGCCAACTTGCCGCCGAATGGTGTAAAAGGGGCTGTTCTCGGTCTTCCATTCTTCGCTGCGGTCGGGGTCGTTCACCGCGGTGCAGGGCACGCGCACGATGCGGTCGGTAACCGAGGCGGGCGCTTCAGGCTTAGCGGTTGACGTCATCCTTGGTGGCCCGGGCACCTCGCGCGTTTCGACGTCGGCGGGTACTTCCAGCACCCACGAGGTGGGGGTCGGGTCCGCCACGTTGTAGTGGTTCACCGTGGTCGTGTACTGCGCGGGAAGGAAGAGCCGCTCCGTGGTATCGGTCACCGAGGTGGGCGGGGCATCCAGCCCCCACACCGCCACATCCTCATGGGCTCCGGTGCCCCGGTCGTCCCACAGTTGCGGAGTGATCCTCGCGCCTTGGGCGTAGACCTGGCTGGCGTACTCCTGCTTCACGCACCAGATGGCGTTCAGCGGTGGCGCCTCGTCCCATCCCGGCCACCACAGATCTGCCAACGCCACGTAGCCGCTCGGCGGAATCGGCCTCCACGCCGAGCCGTACAGGCCCGCGCCGCTGTTCCGGTCATGCCACAGCCGCTCGTAGCGCACCGGGTTGGTTAGCGGACCCTGCCCCCCGCCCCGGTTACGAAGCAGCGGTAACGGCCGACCGGTCTCCGACCAAGCTTCGTCTTTGACCTCTTGAGCACTCCCGGCGAAGACGTAGGTCCCCAACGGGCGGAACGGGGCTGTCGAAAAGAACGGCATCGTCGGAAGCCAGACGTTGACGTCCCTCCGGCCGCGTGCCGAGAAGCTGCTCCACACGAGCTTGCGGGCCGTCGAGTAACGGATGTCGATGTCGCCGAAGGTTTCGAAGGATGGCACCGTGCTCCCTTTGTCGTGGTGTGCCCGCGTGGTGCAGGCACGCAGGAGGAGGCTAGGCCGGATCCCGGCGAGGGAACCGCGGGACTCGCGAACCCGTTCGCCGCAACAGCGCGTGTCGGCCACTTCCGTGTCGTTACCGTGCCCCGGGAGTGGGCGGGTGCCGGGTGCCTTGTGAGCTGCTATGACGTGCTCACCGGGCACGACTTAGTCGCGTCCCGTGAGGGCCCTTGACTGTGTGGACTCCGCGCCGGCGCCTGTGGCCCGGCTCTTCTGTCACTGCGTTGACCAGTGTGTGTGGACCAGGCGTTGGACCGGGATCCGGGTTCCGGTGCCCGCTCGCAATGCAGGTCGTGGGGCTTGGGCGAGTGCGGGCTTTTGGCCGTGCTGGGACATGTTCCGGCCGTTCATGTTGGTTCGCCGAAGTGGAATCAGGCGTCAGCTGTAGCGTCCTGGCGAACTGTCCCTGTCGGCCGGGGACCGGTGACTGACGGGGCCCGGCATCCCCATCTCGTGGCCACAGAAGTGCTCCAGGCCGCTGACCAGCTCTGCCCTATACAGCTTTCGTGACTGACCGCAAAAGGAGCCACGTCATGCCTCACACAACTACCGACGGCGGCAGCGATGAGCTGTCGTCGGAACAGGTCCCGTCCGCTGCGGACATGGCAGCGTTCCTGTCCGACGTGACACTGGAAACGGCTCCCGAGTACCAGGGCGACGAGGCCGCCGCGTTCGGCGACTCGATGCCAGTACTGTCACAGCTGAACAACTGGATGTCCGGTATACCGGACGAAACCAACGTGGCCAACATCTCGATCCCGGGCACCCACGAGAGCTGCGCCGTCTACGACGACACAGCTTTCGGGTATGGACGATGTCAGGCCCAGAGCCTGGAGTGGCAGCTCAACAACGGTATCCGATTCATCGACATCCGCTGCGCCCGTCGCAGCTCGCGGTATTTCGAAGTATTCCATGGCGACATAGACCAGCACTTATATTTCGGCGGCGTTGTGCAGATGTGCCATGAATTCCTCAAGGCGCGCCCCACCGAGGCGATCTTCATGCGACTCTCGCAGACCAAGACCGAGGTGTCGGCCGAGGATTTCAAGCGCACCTTCGAAGATGTCTATCTCGACGAAGATGGATGGCGACCCCTGTTCCACATCGAAAATAGATTACCGAAACTCGGTGATGTTCGCGGAAAGATCGTGCTGGCAACCAAGGGCCCCTATATTGGTGGACTGGACCTCGGCTCTAGCCTGTTCGACATTCAGGACCGGTGGGACAAGCCGGGGATAGACGCCAAGAAATCCTACGTTCGCGATCACTTGATCAAGGCGATAGACGCCGGATCATCCAAGTCAAAGATGTTCCTGAACTACACTAGTGCGACAGGTTATCCTCATACCCCCTGGGGTTACGCCCAGAGCATTAATCCATACACTCTTCAGGAACTGACTCGCCTACAGGACCGCACGAAATCCGTGGGCGTGGTCCTGCTGAACTACTGCGACCGCCCCAACAACTCAACCTCCGGCGGATACACCAACATGATGACGGCAGTCATCAACATGAACCGCATACGGCCGTGGACACCGCAGATCACCGTTCCGGTGCAGAGCCAATACACCGAAACAATACCCGTGTTCAGTGGCACCGGAGGAGAGCCGGGGGAAACCATCACGGTGGTCAAAACCGGGGAACCCGGCACAGTGCTGGGCACCACCACTGTAGACCGCGACCGGAAGTGGTCAGTCCCGTGCAACCGGGAGCTGCCAGAAGGCCCGTACTCAATCAGCGCACGACAGTCGAACGGATACGGGCAATCGGACTGGGCGCCGAACCGCACCTTCCATGTACGAGAGCAGGTGCCTCCGCCCCCTCAGCCTCCGGTAATTGTCGAACCAGGACATCTGGCATCGGCATCACGGCGCCCGACCTTCAGAGGCACCAACGGACAGCCGGGGGCAATTATCACCGTCTGCAAGAAGGGCGACCCGAATACCGTGCTAGCCGAAACGCGTGTGACGGGTGGCGATATGTGGTCAGTGCAATGCAACCGGGACCTGCCCATCAACAGCTCGTACGAGATCAGCGTCAAACAGTCCAACCCCGGCGGCTCCTCGGCCTGGGTAGATCGCATCTTCATGGTGTCGCCACAGTAATCACTGGAGAGGACGAGCGGGCACGATGGCCGGAGGCCCCGTGACCTGGGCAGTTACGTGAACTACCCAATGTTGATGGCGGTGGTGTTGCGGATGGCGCAGTGCCAGGTGAGACGCGGGGACGTGTGTCCGTTCCGCGGGTTCCGCAGGGCCAAGGGCTCGTTGAGCAACAGCGCCAGATGGGTCAGGGTGAGACGGAGTCCCGGTCGATCAGTTCGGGTGACCAGGCGGTGAGTAGATAGGGGGCGAACCCGGCTTCGTGGTTGTGCAAGTTGGCGAGCAGGTCGGTGGTGCTCTCGGTGCGCCGTATGTCGCAGCGCAGAGGGTACGTGGGCATGGGGTATCCGCATCAGTGGTAGGCCGGGGGCAGGAGCCGGTGCCCCGCCGTGGCGGGGCACCGGGTGGTCAGAAGTGCGGGTTCTCGGTTGGCCGGTCGGAGTCGGTGGCCGCCTGAAGAAGTTCGCTCAACTCGTCTGGCTCGGAGGAGCGTTGGTCGATCCACCATCCTGCCCGGGTGATGGTGCGTGCCGCGTTCTCGATCTCCTCCCATTCGTCCTCGCTGGTGTCGCCTTCGAGGATGAGGGCGGTGTAGGCGGCGGCCAGGAGCTGGTGGCGGCAGCGCACGCCCCACGCGATGCCGCGTTCCGTGCCCCCCTCTACTGAGGCTTGATTTTGGGGTTGACCGGGGAGTTGGTTGTGCTATCCCGTGGATATGGAGGAGACGGGTCTGACGCGGGAGGGGCGTCTGCAGCGCGAGAGACTGCGGCTGCAGGCGGCCGAGTGGTTCGAAGAAGGCGTATCCCAGGCCGAGATCGCGCGGCGGTTGGGGGCTTCGCGGCAGGCGGTGCACGTCTGGCATGAGAAGTGGAAGTACGGCGGTAGCCGAGCTCTGCGGTCGATCGGACCGTCGGGGCGGCGTCCGCTGGTCTTGGATGCCGAGTTCGCGCAGGTCGCGGAGGCGTTGCAACAGGGGCCTCCGGTGCATGGTTTCACCGGGCAGGTGTGGACGCTGGCCCGGATCAGCCGGGTGATCCGGGAGGTGACCGGCGCGGTGTACGCCGACCCGTCGGGGGTGTGGCGGCTGCTGAAGCGGCACGGTTGGTCGCGGCAGGTCCCCGCTCGGCGGGCTTACGAACGTGACGAAGAGGCGGTGATGACCTGGCGGAGCGAAGTGTGGCCCCAGGTAAAACCACAGCCGAGCGCACCGGAGCAGTGATCGTCTTCTCGGACGAGTCCGGCCTGTCGCTGCTGCCGCCGGTACGACGGACGTGGGCGCCTGCCGGCCGCACTCCGACCATCGGCATGCGGATGGGAAAGCGGCCCAAGGTCTCCGTCGTCGGCTGGTGCTGCTACACCCCTGGCCAGGCCGGTCGGT